>DASXHC010000012.1:0-270247 GCA_036488735.1 Occallatibacter sp. | reverse complement strand
CCAGCGTCAACTGCACAATCTGGAGCTTCTCCGCAACTGACCGCCGCCTTCGACGTTCCACACCGACTGCTCGCGCATCCATGCAGAGATACTCACCCCGCGAAAGGCCGATCCGCCAGAGGGGACCTTCGGACGCTTACGCTGATTGTGCCCTGTGGAAACTAGGAAATCTGAGCGCTTGGTTCAGCACTTGGGCGCGCCGGCCCATAGACGGTTGCAGGCGGGGCTGTGGGTGGGGGCGGTGCATATCGGGCGTTGCAAAATATTGAACACACGCCAATGGATCGGGGCTGCCCATGTTAAGACAATCTTTCTTTTCGCTCATGCCTAGGCGCCGCGATGAAGTCGAGAGTTAGACGAAAATACGGAACCTTGACGCAGTCTCCACGATCGTCTTTCCGGCCTTCTAAATAGAACCTTCTTCGTACCGCGAGTCGGGGTATGCACCTTGCGCATTCCCTGTGCGCCGAAGCCCTTGATCCAACCGCCACTTCATCAGAGACTGATGACCTCGGTTCGATCCCCGCTCTAGGATTTAAGTTCCGGCTTTATTACGTGAAGTATGCCAAGAAGATCGCTTGTGGGACTCTGATGGGGTCAACATTGCCAACGGCAGGGAACAGGCCAGTCATGCTAGCTTGAACCCGGCTTCATCTCATGATTGGCTCGCGTTTTGAGGACACACTGGGCGTCGTTCTTGAAGGCCAACGGAATAACCAGACTATGTGGAGCTTTTCCTTATAAACCCACAGCAAAGCCGGGAAGATTATTCCGAAGAGGCTCGTGATGCTTAGGTAAGGCACGGGATTGTTTGTGTGCAGGACCCGGGTAACAAACTCTCGGCCCATGCCTTGGAAAGGACCGGAGAGGAGGAAGATCGCAAGCGAGGCTTCGCCGCACCAGATCATTATTCTCTCACCGGGCGTATCCTGAATTCCCAAGCAAAACAGCACCAACATGAATATGCCAACGAGACCGAAAGGAACCAGCGTCCACCGGTTCTGAGGACCCAAAGCAATGGCCGCCAACTGCACCATCAGAAGGGCAGCAAAGCCCAACCACACAAGGCGCTTTGGCCATTCTTCCAGCATCGGAATTCGATTTTGAGATATCCACATCCCGGCCACAAGGAAAGGTAGATATTGAAGAGGCTTGTAGAAAATGGTGACGTCCGAAATGGGAACGAGCAAAGCAATTCCAGTCGCAAGGAGCGTTTGTAGCCAGTGAGGGAATCGCAGAATCAAAAGCACCAACATTTGACTCAGGAATAAGGTAACGAGGAACCAGCTGGCGTTGCCGCTGACAATCGCATACACCCGCTCCTGCCAGGTTGGTTGCGTGGCGGCAAGTCGGAAAGGGGCGGTGAGGGGATCGATTATGAATGACAGAAGACACCAGAGGATATAGGGGTAGAGAAGAGTCCGGCACTTTTCCAGGATGAAGTCGAGCCGGCCTCGGCGCTCCACGCTCTTTTCAAGGAACAAGCCCGCGACGAAGAAAAAAGCGGGCATATGAAAACTGTAAATAAAAACATCCGTAAAGTTGAGACCGTTCGCAAGGCGAGGAATATGATCCCAAAGTTGGCGGTGCATCCCCCCCTGCACAGTGTGGCCGAACACCACCAGGAGGATTGCCACGCCTTTTATGGCATCGATGACGCCGAAGCGAGGTTTAATCGGGAAGCTGTCAGGGAGCGATTGGCTCATTGCCTTCTCTAAAGAAATTGACCTCTCCAATCGAATGGCTATAAAGGGGCGAGGAAAACAATCGTCCTGCAGTCCGGAAATCGCGCCCCAACAGCAGTTAATCTGGTTAGATGTAGTGGTCGCCAAGTTCGGGCTTGTGCGTGAATTTAGAATAGTATAAGGATTTCTTGTTGTCCATGCATGCATCCACAAGCTGTATTCGCTTCTGCGGCATAGACGCCTACGAATTGGTAATTGGCCGAATCACAATCCTCGTGCGAAGATAAAGGAATCAAGAGGAATGGGCAGGCCGAGCATCGCGCGGATGGACCAAGTGCCTTCGCGAATGCGTCCACACAATCGCTACACCGGATTTCCTTCAAAGAGATCGCCTGCGCGCCAGCGCATCTTTGGCAGCGTACAACCGAAGGGAGATCGCAACACCGAAAGCCTGCAACACTTTAAGTCTGCGTGGGGCTCTGCAGATCCGATGTAATAAGTTGGGTTGAGAAATGCAGCCTGAGTCCCACGTCTGTGGCTGAAAATTCTTGTTTCGGGAGACTATGAGCCTTCGCCGTATCGTAAAAACGACTGGCGCCCTAATGAGTTTTCAGGGCATAAACCTTCTCATTCAGCTGTTACTACCGCCTATTTTCTTGCGGCACTATGGCATTGAGGCTTATGGCGAGTGGCTCACCCTTGCCGCGACTGTTGGCTATCTCTCATCTTTAAATTTCGGCTTGACGTGGTACTCCAATAACCAGGTTGCAATTTTCTACAACCGGGGAGAACTGGAAGAGGCGAATACGATCCAGGCCACATCGCTCGTGTTGCTTCTGGGTATCATTACTGCGATCAGCTTGATTACCGCCCTTGTTTTTGTGTTGCCGGTGAATCAATGGCTTGGACTTAAGACTCCTCAGTTCGTCGTGTCTTGTACAATTTATTTTCTCGGCCTCCAGGTTCTGGCACGAATGCTTTTTGGCTACTTTGGCGGAACGTTTCTTGCGCTTGGCGCCGCCCATCGCGGAACAAACTGGACCACAACACAGGCGTTGATCAATACCTTAGGCACTGTCGCCTTGGCATTTGGACATGCACCATTTTCTCTGATCGCCGCGCAGCAAATGCTCACCCTCGTGTTCTTCTGCGGCCTCGTCATGGTCGACCTCTACAGGAAGGGCCCCGAGATCTTTCCGCGGCTTCGCTATGCCGACCCCAAACGTTTCGCCGAAATTCTGAAGCCCAGCGGGTATTTTGGTATGCTGTTCGCTGCCAACTTCCTGGTTTATCAATTGCCGGTCATGCTGATGCAACGTATGCTCGGCCCGACCAGCGTGGTGGTCTTCTCGCTTACCCGCACTATTTTTTCAATGTCACGGCAAGCACTAAGTGCCGTGACCCAGGCCATGGGACCCGAAATCACGGAACTGTATGGCAAGCGCGATTGGCCGCGCCTTGTTCGCCTCTACGAGCTTTCGGAGCGTGTTGTTTTCGCGCTCGTGCCGGCTGTATCTATTGGAACTCTCATTGCCACCCCGCTGTTGATGACTTTTTGGATTCACAAACGGTCCTTGTACGATCCGTATGTGTGCATCGTAATGGCCGTGATCTCAGGGACGATGGGCATTAAGGAGCACAAGTATACGTTTCAGACTTCCAGCAATGAGCATTCTGATCTGGCGCGCGTTACTTTCTACAGCTACCTGATCATGGTCGTTCTTTCGATTCCAGCAATTCACTTCTTCGGTATTCTTGGTTTTCTCTCGCTGTGGTTCATAACCGAAGTCGTTCAGGTGCTGGTCATTCTTCGCGTCAATGAGCGCCTGTTTGCCAACGTTGCAAAACTCGACCATTCGCCGGTCTACAAACTCTTTTTATTCATGGGTGCAGCGACGGCTCTAGGCTGGTGGTTTGCAATTCAAGACGTACATAGATCTCTGTTGCAGGTCGCGTCGATCGCCATTATCTTCGTGGTAGTTCTTCTGGCGATCTCTTTTCCATTGTTCGGTTTGAAAGAGGTGCGTACCTACCTGCGCGACCGGCAGAGGACAGCTTCTGAAATCCTGCCTAATTAAATTTCTCTAAACAGTCTTCCGGCATACGGCTGTGCCACTCTTATCGGGCAAAAGGATCAATGTTTCGCCGGTCGCGGCACAAAATTCGTTTACCGCATTCGTGGCACCTGGCCATGTGCCAGAATGGTAATCGTGCATGATCAAAAGTGCACCCTTTGACATGCGAGGATAGAAGAACTCGAGAGCGGCCTTCATGGGACCATATAGATCACAGTCGATGTGAACGATCGAGAACCTCGAATTCTCCAAGTCATTTGGAATTGATTCCGGGAAGAACCCCTTAATATATCGAACGTGGGCCTCGCAACCGACGGTCTCCTTCACGTAATCGATCGAGGTGTTCCCAAACTGTCCTCTGCGGCTTTTGCTATCGACATCCTTGAGATCGCGGCCGTCAAATCCTTCAAATGTGTCGAACAGAAATAATGTACGACTATGTTGCTCGGCTGCTTTCGCCAGCATTGCGGCCGAATTGCCTCTCCATACACCCAGTTCCGCCATGTCCCCGGGGATTCCGTCTTCCATTGTCTTCCTTATATTCAGGAGGAAGGAAACGAATCGTGTTGCATCTCCATTGTTGTTCACCCGATTTCCGCGGATCCATTTTGCGAAAAGTTTATCTACTGAGCGATCTGCTCGAAGGGACTCAGGATAATAAGCCATGTAAAGCGGCAACTTGCCACGCGGATGCCATGAGACAACACCGAACGCAGCTTTGGCGATGATCGATAAGCGCAAATAAGTAATCCACCACCTGATGGAATTGAGTTTTTTCCTCGGATTCATCTCCAGAAACCTTTGAAGATTACCGCGGCTTGCAGTGTGAGCCATTTGCCAACTCCTATAATGATGTATTCTACAAAAGATGATCAAGGCGCCAAGGATATTCTTGTGAAATGATGCGCTCCGTATCATCATTTCACAGCGCAAAAAAGGCCCCTAAACGCTTGAATTGTCGCTCGTCTCAAAGTTTATGTCAGCGTATTCCCAAAAACATTGCATCCAAGAATGTTCGCGTTGCTTTTGTGAAAGCAACCGTGATAAGCCTTCACGGAATTCATGGTGCCGACTTGATCCGCTCAGCGTTTGAGCGGTTGCACTAATGTAACTATGCCGACATCGAAAATTCCAGCACGGATGATCAGTTGCGGCTTTCATATGCTGCGATTCCTTGAGCGCGGAATTCGAGGGAAGGCGCTCACGAATGTACATGATCTGAACCGTCTCAGGCACTTCCTCTTTCTCGAATATGGAACCGCGCTCGGATCCAATGTTCATGCCTCGCCTCTTTATGAAGCTCTCAAGTGCGCTGTTCCCGACGCGGTGACGATGGTGGCCTGCAGTCGCATGGCCTTCGAGGTCTTGCAGAACAATCCATTTATCGATTATCTGGTAGAAACCCGCAGGCCTACTGAGAATACCGGCGCGGCCATCCGTTGTCTGCGCGGACACCTGAAGGACACCGGCTTCGTCCCCGAGGTCATCATCACCAGCAAGGGCAACGAGCAGAGAAGTATAGCCCTGCTGAGTTTATTTCTGGGTAAAGCCACGCGAATGGGATACACAGGCGCACCCGAGTTCTATGACGTGCTGCTTCAACCTGACCGGGAAGAAAGCCTGATCGACAACAACCTGCGGGTAGTCGAACGGCTAGGCTATCCAAGCATTGCGGTGGAGCCACGCGTCTCGTTTAGCCTGGAGGACCTCCAGAAGGCGAGGGGACTGCTTGATCGCGCGAGTTGGAACGATGCTACGCCCCGCGTGGTCTTCATTACGCAGACAAGCCCGACGCAGCGAAAGAGCTGGCCCCGCGGACGCTTTGTATCGGTTATAAACCACACATTGAACGTGCACGGTGCAAGAGCTATCTTTGTGGGTACTGCCAGCGAATCGGAAAATATCGAATCAATTCGGGCCGACGTGCAGGGTGAAAGCATCAATCTCGCCGGCCAGACCACCATCCCGCACTTAGCGGCGCTGTTGAGCCTATGCGATTACGCTGTCAGTCTCGATACTGGCAATATGCACATCGCGCGTTCAGTAGGATTGCCGATGGTGATCCTGGCGCCGGCATGGCAGCCGGCCATCGAGTGGCTGCCTCTGGGCTTTGACCAGTACCGTATCTTCAAGGGTGCGGATATTCCCCATGCAACTCCCAACTACGTGATGGATGAAATTGGAGTCGATGAAGTCATTGCTGCCCTCGATGATCTGTTTGAACGTTATCCGTCTTCACAGCAGAGCCGGGGAGAGCGTGTTGCGCGCGGCATGGCCCATGTTTCGACACAATCCAGGCGTCGTTTACCTCAATGAGATTCGCGTATCGAGTATCGAGGATCTCCATCTTGTTTTCTCTTTGCCATATAGATTAAGCCCGGAAGCCGGGTCGCCTATAAGTTGACGACGGGCGTTTCCGGTGCTTTCATGCGGGCGATGGTGCTGGTCGTACTGTATCCAGGAACCGTCGGAACAATCTCTACCCGGCCTCCCCAACTCATGACGTCTTCGTGGCCCACCACCGTGGCGGTTGTGTAGTCTCCGCCTTTTACCAGAACGTTCGGACGGATGCGGCGGATCAGATTCAAGGGCGTGGCTTCGTCAAAGATGGTTACCGCGTCGGTCGCCGCCAGCGAGGCAAGCACCCTAGCGCGTTCGGTTTCGCCGACTACCGGGCGCGTGGGTCCTTTCAGGCGCTGAACAGATGCGTCGCTATTGATCGCTACGATGAGCTTGTCTCCGAACTGCCGACACTGCTCGAGCAGCGTAATGTGTCCAACGTGCAAAATATCAAAGCAGCCATTTGTAAACACAATTCGATGACCCGTGGCTCGCCACTCTGTGATTCTCAACAGCAATTGGTCGTTGTCCAACACCTTCTCTGAACTGGCCATTGTGGAGGATATCGTTAGTTCTGCCACAAGTTCATCCCGAGTGATCGGCGCCGTTCCAGCTTTGCTGACTGCGATTCCCGCTGCAATATTCGACAGGTCGGCAGCAGACTCTGCCGCCAAACCGCCGGCTAGGCAGGCAGCCATGGTTGCGATTACGGTATCGCCAGCTCCAGACACATCGAACACTTCGCGGGCCCGGGCGGGAGAATGGAATGACGAGTCAGGGAAGAGAAGCAGAATCCCCTTTTCGCTCATGGTCACGGTCAAGAACTGGATGCGTGCCTCAATAAGAAGTTGTTTGCCGGCAGCAATCAGCTCGTCAAACTGACTGGGATCGATTCCCGTCGCCAAAGAAAGCTCAGCCAGGTTCGGACATATGGTCGTAGCGCCCGCATACTTGGCAAAATTCTTGTTCTTGGGATCAACCAAGACAGGGATACCGCGCTCGCGCGCGGCTCCAATGACACTCTGACAGAGGGCCAGGCTCAATGTTCCCTTTGCATAATCGGACAGAATTACCGCATCGGCCTTGTTTACAAGTTGCAAAGCCTGCCGCAGCAACGCATCGTGTTCATCTCGTGGCCGGTCGCCAAGATTCTCAACATCCATACGCAAAAGCTGCTGGTGGCGCGCCATCACGCGGGTCTTCGAAACGGTGGGGTGCGCGGATATCGTCATCCCGGACGTCTCTACGCCCGCGTTATTCAAGATCTGGCGCAGCTCGCCTTGCTCCGGATCATCGCCCCAAAATCCGGCTTGCGTGGCTTGCGCTCCTAGCCCTACAAGGTTCATCGCCACGTTGGCGGCTCCTCCTGGAACCCGCGTTGTGTGCACCGAACGCAACACTGGAACCGGAGCCTCCGGCGAGATCCGATCGACGCTGCCCCACACGTATCGGTCCAGCATTACGTCGCCGATCACCAAAACATGGATAGATCGAAAGCCACTCTCGATAAGTGCCAAGATGCGAGACAGGTCCTTCACGCGCCGATCCTCCTATTCAGTTTGACCCGGATAAGTCGAGAGTCATTCGTCTAGCCGGACTCCTGCGATATGCACCAGTCAACAAAATTCACGATAGCAGATTGGTTGCTGAGACCGAAAATTAGCGACCGGGCGCGACGAATAATACCCAACGGACAAAGGCGGTTCCATGCGCGTTATAATCTTCCCATAAGAGCGAGTTTAACCGTGTCTCCCACTCAAGAGGATATTTATGGAAGGCCGCAATCAATCCGCAAGCCTTTTCGTCCATGCCATACAGGAGCACATGGCTGCGGTCAAACAACTCGAGCACCAGAAAGATCTGTTTGAGCAGATCGCCCACCGGATGGTCCAGGCTCTCCGGGGCGGAAAGAAGATTTTGTGGTGCGGCAACGGCGGGAGTGCTGCTGACTCGCAACATCTTGCCGCCGAAATCGTCGGGCGCTTTCGCCGCGAACGGCGCGGTTGGGCATCGATTGCGCTCACTACGGATACTTCTATTCTTACTGCAGTAGGTAACGACTATGGTTACGATGCGATCTTTGCGCGACAGGTGGAAGCTCTCTGTCAGCCTGGAGACGTGCTAATCGGGCTGAGTACTTCGGGCAATAGTCCGAATGTCTGCAATGCAATCGAGTGTGGGCGTGGATTGGGAGCTTTTAGCGTGGGCATGACCGGTGAGGGTGGAGGCAAACTGGCGACCTTGGCCGATGCATGCCTGCGCGTGGCGTCGCGCGAAACGGCCCGCGTTCAAGAGTGCCATATCCTGTTCGGCCACATGCTCTGCGATCAGGTGGAGCTTGAAATGTGCCCCGATCCGGCCTGAATCAGGTTTGTTCCATCAACCGGCAATCGGCGGGTGTGCTTCGGACCCAGTGAGTAACGGAGCTTCGGCGCTGCCGGCTTCGAACAGGTCCCGGGCGATTCTCACTCCTAGACCCAAAAGGGCAATCAACAACAACACCTGCAGACCCATTTCGACCAAGGCGTCTCTGTTGCCCGCCACCCACAAACTATGCAGTTCCACCGCAGTCGGCATATTGAGGGGCGAGTACCAAAAGCTTGTGACCGGTAACGCGACAAGGCTCAAAATGCAATAAAACCAGGCAACGCTCCTGCGCTTCAATTCCACGTGCCACGCTGTCAATGCGCATATCAGGAAGAAGCACATTTCGAGGTACGAGGTAAATGCCTTCTTATTCGCAATCAAGAGGGCGAACAAGACGAAGAGCGTACTCCAGGATACTGCTCTAAGTCGCGCCTGGCTCGACGGTGCCTTGAGCTGCATCCATCCGGAATACGCTAATGCTGCGATCACGATGAGCAAGGTGAAGACGCTGACCAAGACGGTTGGAAGATTCCAGCCTGTAAGAGATTCAAGCAAATACGGCAAATTATTGGGAGTGGATTTACTGCCTTCGAGACGCACGGGAACAGTTATATCCAGCCCCGCAAGATAAAAACCACCATATACCAAAATCGGAAACACCAAGGCACTCAGAATCCAGAGTGTGCGCCTCCGAGCCCCGAGGGCCAAAGTGGGCATGAAGATGGAAGGCAGGATCTTGACCAGCACCAGCGAAAGACCGTAGGAAATTCCCGAGACGGTCTCACAGCCTCCGATGTAATACATAGAAATTGCGAGGAGCAGGGTTATGCAGCCATGATTCTTGCCGTTTAAACATATCTCCCAGAGAACAAGCGGCTGGAGTATATAAAGTATCGCAGCGCGCCGAACCGCGACCTCGGGCATGAAGCGCCGCAAAAATCCAATCCAGAAAGGCACGGAGGCGACGTCGCACAGAATCTGAAATACGACAAGGCTGAGAGGTGAATCCTTTATCTTCAATACCAATGCGTGGAGATAGGGATTAAGGGGAGCATAACTGCTTATGAAGTCTCGATAAGGGACCTTACCGCTCATTACCCAATGAGCTTCGGGTACGTATGCGGCGGGAAGATCGGATTGAGGCTGTTGGTGCAGCACTAAAAACGCTAGCGCAAATAGCCCAAAATGGCTCGCGATCAGAACGGCCATTAATGACCAGTCGAATTGACGTTTCGTTGTTCGTGTTATGAAAGATGGAAACCAAAATAGTGCGGCAACAAAGCTTAAAACAGTAAATACCGCCCCGAAGACAAACCGGAGGAGTGTGAAGTGCATTGTCGTTTCAGTCTAACAAAGGAATGGTTCTGGAGCAATGAAGACTTGGAGTTGCGATCGCGTTTCGATGTCCTTGTGTGTGTTCTTAGAGGAGAGCTATCGTGTTGCCTGGGGCCTACTCTTCACAATGCGAGTTGAAGGCGAAAATCGCAAATGTGCATCGGTAACAACCGAATGTGCGATCTACTATTCCTCATTGAAAGCGGCGCGCAAGATCTTCTCCGCGACCTTTTCATTCGTCCAGCCATTCTCGAGGTAACGCCGGTGCCCATTTTCAGCTACTGAGCGCCGCCAGGCATCGTCAGCCAGAAGGGCCTTACACTTGACTGCGCATTCTTCGGGGCTGCTCCAGAAGACCGCTTCTTTGTTTTCCTCGTAGAGCGCGAGATGTTCTGGGGTTCGTTCTGCGCAGAAGACTCCGCCGAGCGATGGGATTTCTAATGAACGCGTCGTATGGAGGTCACGATTCTGTTTCGAGAGCAGGCCAAGGCACACTTTCGCGGAGGTGATTGCTGCTGCGTATGTGTACTTCTCTAGTAAGTTTGGCCCTTTCCAGTACGGGCGAATTGCGTTCCATTCCCTGAGTTTCTGCCAACGACTCCCGTAGATCGAAAGGGGGACCCCGTGTCGGACCACCTCCGCGAAAAACGCTCCTCGCTCAGGAAACCCCGTTCCCACGAATAAAACCTCAGTGGCCCACTTCGCACGTTCTTCTTCGCTCAATTGTATGGGCGCATGGGCCACCTCATCCGCTGAGCGATACACAAGGAGGACCTTCCGGGCACCCAGCGCGCGCGCTTCTTCAATGTTTTCCTTGCGCACCACGACAACCACGTCGTAGGCGCTCACGGCGCGGCGGTATTGCAGCCAGGAATTTACATCCCTGTCTCCATAAGGATCATCGACGTTATAGTTCAGCACTGGCTTCCCGAATCTCTTAAGACTCTCCACCAGTTCGCGCGATACCAAGCCTCCGGAGTCGACCCAGACAAGATCGAAGCGGGCGCTACTGGAAAGGTGCTGAAGCAGCCGCTTCCGGACCATGGATGCCAGACCAATGGAGCCCGCATAGCGCTGCCACCTGGACATGAGTGGCAGATTGGGAACGAAATCTTCCGGACTCACGAGTTGCATATCGTGTCCTAGGCGCTTTAATGCGTTCGCGCGATGGCCAGAGGTCCCTGAGGCGCGCCCCAGGTAGAGTATCTTCATCTTGGCTTGGCTCCTTACCCCAGCCTCCCGGCAGCACCGGGACTGAGACTACAATGCCAGCGCGTGCGCTGTGGCTACGCTGGCTACATTTTGAATGTTGAACCTGTTCCTAATCTCGATCACTTATGCGATTCTAAAGCAGACCCGGTGGCGAAACCGTGGCGCGGAACCGATGTTGAAAGCGCCATGCTCGTCGATCGCTGTGCGTACAGTGGTCGCGCCAGAGAGATCTGCAGTCCCAGCATTCGCATATCAACCAAAAACCTTATCACCTTGAAATGAAATAGTTTAATCTTGACTAATCCGGCGCGTTCTTCGCGCCGCTCTACATCACACGAGGAATTCAAAACCATTTTGAATAGCCCTTTGCAGTCAACAACGTCTCCCATTCCAACCGTGCGACGCCGTGTAGCCATCGTAGTGTCGCATCCAATTCAACATTTCTGCCCCGTTTACCGTTGTATTGCCGCAGACCCTCGCGTGGACCTCATGGTGATTTTTGCTGAGACCGGAGCCGCGCCGAGGTTCGACAGCGGATTTGGCAGAGTGATCAAGTGGCAGGACGATTTGCTCGAAGGCTTCCCATATACCTTGATTGAGGCCAGAGAACCCAATGAGCGGCCTAGCGCAGTTAAAGAGGTACTGAACAAGTTCATGCCGGACGCCGTGTATGTGCACGGTTATGCTTTGAATTACCTTCGTCAAGCCATGCGATGGGCTAACCAGCTGAAGATTCCAGTACTCATGACGACCGACAGCGAACTACGCCACCCGCGTCCGTGGCATGTCCGGATCGCTAAGCGGCTCATGTTGCCGAAGATTCTGCGCCAAGTGGATATGTTTCTGACTGTCGGCGACGAAAACGAACGCTATTTCCAGCATTACGGCGTGGGAGCGGATCGCTTTCATCGCGTGCCTTTCTCCATTGACAGCGCATATTATGACAAGGCCCTCCTGAACCAGTCCGAGGTCCGAAAGAGCGTACGCGAGCGGCTAGGTCTTTCCCCGGAGACGGTCGCTATCCTCACCGTAGGCAAGATGATTGAACGCAAAGAACATGCCAGTTTGGTACGCGCCTTCGGGATGGCCATTCAAGCGGCAAATCGCCCTGCCGTTCTTCTCGTCGCCGGGGACGGTCCTCTTCGACCGCAATTGGAAGAACTGGCAAAGCCCCTGAACGCAGCGGTCAGACTCCTGGGCTTCATCGGTGTCGAGCATTTACCAGAGTATTATTCGGCGGCTGACATATATGTTCATCCTTCCAGTCATGATCCGCATCCTCTCGCGATCAGCGAGGCGCTTTACTGCGGCTTGCCCGTAGTTGTGTCCGATCGCATCGGCAGTGTTGGCCCGACGGACGATGTTCAGGTTGGAGTGAATGGCTGGGAATATCCTATTGGGGAAGAAGAGAGTCTTTCCCGCATACTTGCTCACCTCATTGATCATCCTGAAATCCGGGCTGAGTCCGCCGTCCACTCACGTGAAATCGGACTTCTCCACTCATCAAACCGCTGTGCCGTCCGGTTTGTTGACGGCGCCCTTCTGGCTATCGAGCGCCGTCAAGCGAAGCAAAATTGAGAACTGGCGGAGCGGTTGCAATACAGAAGAGCATTCTAAGGTTGTTCTCCAATCGATGTTTCCCGCTCGTCGATGTGGTTCGTTTGACGGAACTCCCGATGTGCGCATCCAAGCTGACCCCGGCCCATTTATGTGCCGATATATAATCAAGGTAGGTCCGATATGGCATTCCCCCAGATCCTCAAGGTTGCGATGGCAGTTGCGGTTTCCGTAACCGCATTGGCTACTCTTCATGCCCAATCCAAGGGAGTTGCGGAAATGGACACGACCATTGGAATTACAAGCCTTACAAGAAACGCCCCGCGCCGTCCAAGTTCCTCTTTAGATAGCATCGATTCTGCCGTGAATGAAAGCATTTCGATGAACGTGTCGGATGCGCCTGTACTCGACGGCGGGGGAACTGGCGGGAAATCAAGCTCAACAAGCACCTCCACGCTTCAACGGTCCAAAATCGCGGGTACTTCCGGCGTGGGCCCGCAGTCTTTATTGCAGCAAAGACTTTCTGAACACAATGGTCGAACCTCGGCCATTGGCGCGGCCTTAGCGATTCCAAAACTACCCGGTAGCCTGGCTCATGAAAGCTCAGTCGGGAAATCCAAACCTGCTTCGGTGGTTGGCGGAAACCTGAAAAGTGGCACCTCGAAACAGAAAGTTGGATCGTCTGAGTCTGGCGAATCCGATTCTGCTTCCTCCTCCGATGAGTCTGGCGGGTCCGATTCTGCTTCCTCCTCCGAGGACTCCGCTTCCTCAGAGGACTCCGCTCCCTCAAACGAGGGCATGCCGGATAATGATTCCGGCGTGACGTCCACTGAACAGGGAACCAAGACGACGGGCTTCTTTGAAACCCTCAAAGATCCGTTCCCTACAGGAAGCCAGGTCCACTTCGAGGGGTCCGCTAAGAGTTTTGGTCTGGAGCGGCCGTGCGGACAAGCCTGTCTCGGCGAGAACGGTAAGGACCTGGATGAACTTAACGGGGGTGAAAGCGAACCGGCCGATCAGGCTAACCTGGATGGAAAGCTACATACCAGGATTGGAAGTGTATCCGGCAGCTTGTCTGAGGGAGGCCCTGAATCAATGAAGGGGTTGAAAGCCGTGCGCGGGCTTTCTCGGGGCAAACTGGGCTCGACGGGTCAAAGCCGCCTGGGAGGATCAGCTGAATCTCCGAAGTAAGTGTACATTCTGGCGACACCTGGATTCGGAAGTCACGTGCTTTTCTGCGAAGGAACTGCATAGACATTCAATAACGCTATCGGATTTGTGATTAAATTGAGGATAGCGACCCCAACGATTGTACTCGTTGAAGCCTTTGTTCCGGAGTGGCAAACGTCAGGGATTGTGCCTATCGTTTCTCTCGTCGGGGCTGACTGTTCACACCTGAGCGCGATTGAAGTTTTGACTCGCTCTTCTCCTGCCCGAAAAGTTCTATATAAAGGGTTTCATAACTGACCATTATGCCCAAGACGATCGATGCTCCTCCGAGTACGCTCACACCGTCTCCGAAAAATGCGCCCCCTGGCCCAGCCCCTAGAGCGCATTCGCTTATCGATGTGCGGCGGATCCTTTTCTCGCGTAAGTATCTCATCGCAGCGATTGTCTTGGTTGCGCTAGTTGCCTCGTACTTTTACGGAAAGACGCGGGTGCCGCTATACGAAGCCACAGCCACGGCGGAAATTGATACGTCGCGTTCACAGAGCCTCGGATTGAGTGATATTGCCGGGGCTTCGTCGGCGAACGCCACAACACAGGTTCAGACTGAAGTCTTTCGCCTTACCGGCAACTCCCTGATATTTCGGGCCGTGGCCGAGTTGGCTGCCGAAAACCGCGGCCCATTTCCCAATGAGTTCAAGAATCTTCCTTTGCCCGTCGTTGAAGATTCTCTTCCTGCTGCCAAGCGAGCCTATTTCGTCAACTCGGTGGCGGGTGCTCTGAAGGTCGGCATCATTCCCAAAACCGATGTGGTCAAAGTCACTTATAGACATCCAAACCCCGTAGTTGCCCGCGACTTGATCAACAAGCTCCTCACTGTCTTCATGGAGCGCAGCGTGGAAGACCGCTTGTACGGAACTAACCAAGCGGCCGATATGCTCACAGTCCAGATGGAAGGGTTGAAGGAACACGCCGCCGATGCTCAGCGCAAGTTGGCCAAGTTCCAGGAAGAACACAACTTCATTGGATCCGACGAGAAAGACAACCTCACCACGACCTCGTTAAAGATCATCAATCAACAACTGGTCGAGGCTCAAGCCGACCAGATTATCAAGCAAGCCCGCGTCCGATTGGTCGAATCCGGGAATCCCGAATCTTTAATGTCCGTGGCGCCTACACCTACACTGCGGGATTTGCGTACCCACGAGATCGGGGTGAAGGTCGAACTTAACGAACTCCAGTCAAAGTATGGACCCGGCTATCCGCGCGTGCATGAGTTGCAGTCCCAGTTGCAATCCCTGGATAAGACTATTGCCGCCGAGACCAACAACGTCACGCGGCGCGTTCAAGAGGAGTACGAGACCTCAAGTAATACGGTCAAGGCATTACAGGATCGCCTCGGCGACCAGATGCAGCAAGCCTTCAAGTTGAACGAAAGCGCCTCTCAGTATGCCCTGCTCAAGGAAGATGCCGAGTCGAGTCGCGATCTTTACGACGTCCTGCGGCTAAAACTCAAAGAGTCCAGCATCTCCGCGGCCCTCAATGCAGCTTCAATCAACATCATTGATCATGCCGTGCTCACCCCGTACCCAGTGGAACCGAACGTCCGCAGGATTGTGATGACCGGCGGATTGGCGGGCGTGATCATAGCGGTGTTTTTAGCATTCGCACTCGAAGCCCTGAACGATACTCTTCAGACGTCTGAGGATCTTGAGTCCTTCTCGCAGTTTCATACCTTGGGCGCTGTGCCCAACTTTGAGGCTGAAGTCTCTGCAACCCCGGGCCAGGTCGCGGCGCCATCGCGACTAATCATGGTCACTTCGCCGCTTTCGCTGGCTTCGGAGTCTTTCCGTAATATCCGAAGCGCCGTCATGCTCAGTTCCGCCGATCGGCAGATCAAGGTCGTCGTAATCACCAGCAGCTTTATGGGAGAAGGGAAGTCTACGATTTCTTCCAACTTGGCAGTCGCCCTCGCTCAACGTGGCGAACGGGTGTTGCTGGTCGACAGTGATTTGAGGCGCGGTACGCTGCACAAAATGTTCCAGCTCCAGGGCTCCTTACCCGGCTTGTCCAACGTCCTCAGCATGCTCAACGAAGAGGATTGTTTCGTCAATCCGCTTCCAGAGGTACCCTCCCTCACGCTGCTGCCGGCGGGACCGAAACCCCCCAATTCCGCAGAACTTCTGGCCTCCAACCGCATGGCGGAACTCGTCCATCAATGGCGTGAAGAGTACGACCATGTGGTGATTGATAGTGCCCCGATTCTAATGGTTTCTGATGCATTGGCGTTAACGGCGAGAGCTGACGGAACCATCATGGTGGTGCGTGCCGGACTTACCAGGAAGAAGGCCATCACTCGCTCCTTCGAACTCCTTGACCGATCCAACGCCCGGATCCTCGGAGCGGTCATGAACGACATCGATCTCAAGATCGAAAACTTCTATACCTACTCCAGCAGAGGCTACGGCTATAACTACTACGAATACAAAGGACATGGGGACGCTTATGGCGCTGACATCGACAAAGATCGGCAATAACACCATGCGATGCATTGCTGTGACCGCTATCGCCCTGTTGATGGCCTTGCCGGCCGTGGTTAAGGCGCAAGCGAACAATGCTTCGGCTCAGACTGCGCGCAGCATGGTTCCTGCCTCGCCTTCTCTGCCGATCTCCTTCGGCGATCTTATTCAGGTGACTGTATTCGACAGCCCGGAATTGTCTGCTCCGTTGCGGGTGAACTTCAACGGAGAAGTTGAGCTTCCTCTCGGCGGCACTGTAAAAGTAAAAGGACTAACCGCTGCGCAAGCCGGAACCGCGATAGCCGCGCAATTGAAACAAACCGGCATCCTGCTTGATCCGCACGTCAGTGTAATGATTATGGAATATCAGTCCCAGGGTGTCACCGTCACGGGTGAAGTACGCGTCCCTGGAGTTTATCCGCTGTTGGCCAATCGCACGGTGATGGATATGATTGCTTTGGCAGGCGGCCTCAACGAGAATGCGGGGAAAGTAGCGAGCGTTTTCCATCGCGACTCTCCGGGTGACATCCGGCAGGTCAGGTTGAATGTATCGGTTCAGACTCCGGAGTCGGTTGCAGAAAGCAAGGTTGAATTGCTTCCGGGAGACACCATTTCGATTTCGCGTTCCGGCGTCATTTATGTCATCGGCGATGTGGGTCGGCCGGGCGGATATCTTGTCGAACACAATGACCGCTTGTCGTTGCTGGAAGCCCTTGCGTTGGCCTCGGGAGCCAATCAAACTGCATCTTTAAGCGGCACGCAGTTGATGCGTAAGACCGCCAGCGGCCGCATTCAATATGGACTCGACCTCAAGAAAATACTTAGGGGATCGAGCTCTGATCCACTTCTGGCCGACGGGGATATTCTGTATATTCCGGTAAGTTATAAGAAGGTATACAGCCTTCGCGCAATTGAGGCGTTGATCGGCGTGGGCTCACAAATCGCCATTTACAAAACCGCGTATTAAGAATGGTCCAGTCGGACCGCACTTCAATACACTTCTGAAGATGTCTTTGAGCGGGAATGCAGTCAGTTCTGTGGTCATTTCTTCGCGAGTTGTTGTTTAAGGCTGAGGCAGCCCCGTCACTGTAGGGGAATGCCTTATCCGCCGAGGACAAAGGGGATCAGACAATTATGCCCGTCACAGCGCCCTCGACAGTGCAGGAATCAGAGCAGCGCGCCGGTCCACCCGGTCACATGCCAGCTCTGGATGGCGTCCGAGGGCTTGCCATATTACTGGTCCTCGGAGATCACCTTTTGCAGTCGAATGGTTCAACCGGTAACCCATTCTTCGACTTCGTTTCGGCAATTCGTGTGTCGCTCTGGGTCGGAGTCGACCTTTTTTTTGCCTTGTCCGGATTCCTTATTACTGGCATCCTTTTCGACTCGCTTCAGAGCGGGCGCTACTTCCGAAGCTTCTACGCTCGTCGTGCTCTTCGAATTTTCCCACTTTATTTCGGCTTTCTACTCTTCCTCATATGTCTCACTTATCCCCTCCATCTTCAGTGGCAAGGGAAACAGTATCTTCTGCTGACCTACACGCAAAACCTTCGTATCTGGGTTGTGGACTACGTGGGTTTCAGGCCTGCGCCATTCATCAATCTGAATCATTTTTGGTCGTTGGCAGTCGAGGAGCAGTTTTATTTTTTCTGGCCCATGGTTGTATTCCTGGTTCGCGATCTTCGGAAACTGTTCTATGTCGCATTGGGGCTCTCTGTCGGAGCTCTCCTTATACGCATATTCATGGCTTTGCATGGTGTTGCCCCTTATAACTTATTTGAATTTACGCCCTGTAGAATCGATGCACTCCTGGTCGGCGGTTCACTCGCGCTTCTCACGCGGAGTCGTTTTCGGGCCGCTGTATTAACCCGCTCGGTTCCGGTGTTTGTTGTTTTGCTGGCGGCCTTGATCTGTTTAGGCTTCCGCTTTGGGGGGCTTCGTTGGGATACTAATTACTTGGTAGCCACCCTCGGACTTACCTTGACATCTTTGACGAGCACCGCGTTTATTGCAATGAGCCTCGCACGTGTTTCACTTACACGGTTCGGACTCGAAAATCGCTTCATGCGCTTTTTTGGAAAATATTCTTACGGCATCTACGTTTTCCATTACCCTCTCGATGCTGCGCTTACGCGCCCGCTCCGTCAATGGATGTTCTCGACCTTTCACTCGAAAACGATGGCAGTTAGTCTCGGATCGGTTTGCGTAATACTGGTCACAGTTCTAATTGCATTCTGCAGCTATCAGCTTTTTGAAAAGAAATTCCTGAGGTTGAAGCATTATTTCTAAACTATAGATCTCGCTTTCGCGGGCTATTGAGGGTGGGGTAAAGATAAAAGTTTCGAATGGGCTTCAGCTTATGACCACGCTCCAACGCATCGCCTGGTACAGGTCGGTACGCGGTTCGCTAGGTCCTCACGAACGTTTACCCTCCAAACTACATCCCTCCTGTCACAAAGATCTCTGGTTGTACGTCGACTGTCAGTAAGCATCCGGTTTTGACCGTCCAGAGAGTCGCATCGACGTAAGGACGGCTGATATTCCACGGTAACAACTCAGAGATTCGATTGATCTTGGCACCGCCAAGCTGAATCTTTGCGATCTTCTATACCGGATAGTTTTTCGACCACTATAATGCGCAATGCGGACTTGTCGAGCTTCGCCACAAGCACAAACCGGATGGCGCAACTGGTTGGTAAACCTCCGGATTCTCCTCTCGCATGGATCCGGATATGCCAGATGGGTCAGTACAGAGTGTGGCAATCGGATGAACACGCCGACGTTTACAGCTTTGCGGTCAGAAGCTTATTGCAATTGCTCGATCGTCATGTCCACGTTATAAACCGGTGAACCAATCACCGAATTGAAACCGGTGTAACCGGTGATTGCCTGCCCTGCTGCTTGGTGCACAGTGACGGTTTGAGATGACCCAACGAAGGACGTGGCACAATCTGGAGTAGCTGTCGCCGCAGTCAGCGGGTGTCCGGGCATCGGTATTGCATGGACCGTGTGCGCTACATTGCCTGACTTACAAGCCGCAGTGATGTACAAGTACGATGTAATTCTGAACATTCCATCGGCTGCCGGAGTGTAAGTCACGACCGGATTCATTCCCGCTGTTAATCCGGTAAGCATTTTATGAGCTACCACAGAGGGGTATCCGCCAGGACTACCGCCGTTACCCGTCCTTGTATTCTTTGCGTCAGCCCCGCCAGTGACACCGGAGCAGGCAGGGACTTGCCATAACCCATCTTCACGCAAGAATCTCGTCGTGCCAGTTGAGGATCCGGGATCAGGCACGAGACCGCCGGCATGTCTAGCGCCTGAGGCTACCATGGCTGCCGGTATATCCGAAGTCATCGCGAAGGTGCCACTCTTTTGAGGAAGGGTATTGGTGTATCCGCCACCGGTGGCGGGAGCGTTGACCGTCCACGTGTGGAACGCTCCTCCATTATCCACCGAAGTCATGTGAAAATAGGCAACCTGGCCGTTCAAAGAGCTTTTAAAGGTCGGGTGAACAAGTGGAGCATCGTTTAGGTCCAATCCTCCGGCGAATGCGAACGCCAACGCTTGATTGTATGGAGAGTATTTGATGCTGCCGGCAGCGCCTTTACCCTTCAAATAAAACAGGTTGTAAAAGAAGCCTGTGTCGTCACAGCCGGATATCGGACAACCAATCCAAAACAACGAGGAATCACTTGGATCGGGGGCATACTGCATTGCCAATCCGTAGTTGAATGGCGCGTTGCCTCCAAGCGCATAACCTCCGGGTGGAACTAAAGCACCGCCATGGTATGCGTATATGGAAGCGGGATTACCGTTGCTGATTAACTTGGCCGCCCAATTGTGCGACCAGATAGATGGGTTGCCACCCTGAATACCAGAGCCCCACAAGGACAGAACTTCGGCACTGGACGACGTTGACTGCAAGGGATTGTATTCACCGAATGAGGTTCTGGTGGCCTTCATCTGTGCAGAGTAGTGGTGGACATTCTCAACGGAATCATTGACTGCCCACGCTGCATTATTAGGTTCCACCGTGAAAGTACCATCCAGGCAGGGAGCAGTTTTGGTCGATCCGCAACCAGCC
Source organism: Occallatibacter sp. (assembly GCA_036488735.1). GTDB lineage: Bacteria > Acidobacteriota > Terriglobia > Terriglobales > Acidobacteriaceae > Telmatobacter. Next base: position 249,900 of record DASXHC010000012.1, on the reverse strand, counting down.
TGATCATAGTCAAGCACATCGAGCACTTCAGCCATTCTTACCAGTTTGAAGTCAGTCGTGCCATGACCTGAGGTGCCGATAGACAGGGTGGCGCCAGTCGCCGGTCCCTTCCCTGTACTTGCCGCCTGATTACAACTCAAGGCTCCCGATGTAGACGCGAAGGAAGCGGTACACATGCCATTGAAATCCGGCAATGAAGCACCAGAGATGGTGAGGTTCGCCTGCCCATAGTACTGGGCACTGCTTAGATTGGGACTGTTGAACGTTACAACCCCGCCGGTGTTAGTGATCGCCCCGGCAGCAACAGGGAAGTTCACATTGCCCGGCCAATAGCCCGCGGCATTGAGTGATTGAAAATACCGGTAGACCAGAGTGCCCGAGTTGAGTGAGCCGATAACATCAACAGGGTAATGCAGCACCTGGCTGGCGGTTATGTCATTGGCTGTAAAGTCAATGGCTGTTCCACAGGCGCCGTTTGCAAAAACCCAACTCTTTGCTTCGTGAGGCATACGAAGTGGAACAGTGATTGTCCATGGGCCGGTGCCAGTTACTGACTTCACGATTGCCTGCTCGTGGAACATACCTCCAAAGCAAATCAGATCACCGACAGCGAAAGGTCCGGGGCTGGCCACGCTGTTCAGAGTCGCAGGGTTGACGGTAAACGTAATCGAAGTTGCGCCCACTCCAAGCAGAGTGCCGGCGGGCGAAGTCGGGGTCTTCACATCGGCAGCCAGAGTTCCCCAGGCGGTTGATGCGGTTATCGCACTTGACAAGCCGGCAACTGTGAACCAGCCTGGAGTGAAACTGCCCACAGGAGTTTGGTTCGCCGTTGCATACCCCATGATGGCACCCGTCCAATCCACAAGGTAGCGTCCATCACCTGGATAATTGCAATCAGCAGTGCAGTTCACCTTGACTGTGGTCGCGCCAGCGCCTCCTGTCTTGATGGAGCCGACGTAAGTTGTGCCCGACTCGCCGCCAAAACCCGTCCAGATCGTATTACCTTCATCTGAGCCCGCGATGGAGCCACCGTAGCTGTTGTGGTAGAGGTACATGCCCACCGCATCACCGATGCCTGCCTTGTATTGAACTCCACCCGACATGTTGGAGATGCCGCGCGAGTTGATAACGCTGGTCACGCTATGAGCACTGGACAGGGACCAACCACCTGGACCATGCTGACCGCTATTTCCAGGATTAGTGCCATAGTTGATACCCGGCGCCCCGGACCAGAAGTATGTCACATTACAAAGGTTCTTCGTTCCGGTCCACTCGGCGGCCCCGACAGGATAGCCCTGACCGATTGTATTCACGCACACTGAATCGTGACCATCGTTCATATCTGTGAACTGACTTATCGGGGAATTGTTGTATAGGTCAAGATGCATTCCATTGCGCTGTTCGATGTAATGCGACGATGATGCCGTTGGGAATTTTGACGGCCAAACGAAAGGCTTTTCAGCAAGCGTATAGGCCGGATCGGCAACTACCGTCTGCCCCGTCCTCATTGCATTGGCTATGCCATCGTTGCTGCCATTACGAGTTTGCGACTCGGAAGCATACTTAACTCCACCCATAAGCGGAGCCGATGGTGACGCAACCTGCCCAGGCTTGTCTGCGAGAGGGGAGCTGCCCGCGCCTTCCTGACTCTTTCCCGCGATGCTGCTTGCACCTTGAGGTGCGGCCATGGTTGTCGACCGTGGATTGTAAGTGTCGAGATTCCAGTTCGAGCCCGTGATCGGTGTCATCCCGTAATCCCTGATCACCGCACCGGTCGTCCTGTCTTTTGCGTAGATGTGATAGTAAACGCCAGCGGTAGATGGAGCGACACTATGGCCGCTTTCCATCACCCCATTCGATACCAGGCTGCACACCTCACCTAGGACTTCCTGAATCGATCCCACGCGAAATCCTGTCGGCTCGGTTGCCGCATCCACAGGCGCGAAGCAGAGCTTCGCCGTGGCAATTGGCCGCTCGTAGGCATCGGCCACGTGATTGGCAGACACCGTCACCTGCGCAGAGAGAGCGAGTGGGGCAAAGAGGGCGAAGGTGAGGAAATTGATGCGTTTGGTTTTCATTTGGCCTCGGAGACAAATATAGGCGTCCTCGTGGCGGTCAGCAATCTCGGTGAAAAGGAAAAGGTTCGAAGTGGCGAATCGCGAGACGTCTTTCGCCCGTGCCGGGAATTACTCTCGTTAGGTATTAACGCAGACCCTTACCTGCGTCGCAGAGAGTAGTAATTCGTCTCCCTCAATGATTCCTTCACCAACCACCAAGTGGGTAGCCTCTACACGGACTGGATGCTCTAGTGCCGTCGGCCTTGCTCCCGACGATAGGACGGACTAGACTGTTGAGTCCAGTAGTACCGAGCCAAAGCACGAAACGATGTGGCGGATGCAAATCAGATATTTCTGCGTTATCCTGTAATTTGTAACACATACTAGTGCGGGCCGAAATCCTCGAAATGATTGAATGAAGGGGAGTGACTTTCGCGCAAGGCACGGCAGTTTTGGCGCGAATACCGTTGCCCAAATACTCGTATACAAAATCATTGCGAGATATAGGTACCAATCGCTCGGACCGGACTACTTACGTCACAACCGGAACTGGAGCGGACTAAAATGTCCTTCAAGACGAAGATTGATGGCGCTCGGGCGGTTTTGGCGTTCGATAACTGGCCGATACTGCTTCTTGGGCGCTTGTTATACCGCGAGACCGGATTGGTCGTATATTGCAAGAAGAATCTGGAGATTCTTGTCGATCATCTGGGCGGCGATGAGAACGGTACGCGCGAATGCATCGTTGGCAACATGTACCGCAAATATGTTCCCCTCTTTCATTTTCCCGAACCTGCCCGCGTCCTCGATATTGGCGCAAACGGGGGTGGATTCCCACTGATGTTGATGTTGGAAGGAGTCAAACTGGCTTCCGTCGTCAGCGTAGAGATGAATCCAGTTACGTATTCGCGTCTCCTGATAAATCTAACGAATAATATAGGACCCTCAACTGCGATTAATGCAGCAGTCTCTGGCGCGGACGCACCTGCGACGATTCTTCTCACCCCAAGCCGGGGCGGCACAGGGTATGCCATGAACAGCAACTCCGCCAGTGCGTCCACACCCCATGTTGCGGTCAAGACCACGACTTTAGAGTCACTCTGCGACGAGTATTTCCGCGGCCAGGATATCGATATCTGTAAGATCGACATTGAGGGAGCAGAGTACGATGTCCTTGACTCTACTCATGACGATCTATTACGTAGAATTCGGTACTTGATCATCGAGTTCCACGAAGCATCCAGAACGGGGATGGTTCTAAGCCGATTAGCAGAACTTGGCTTCTCGGATTTGACGCAGCAGGAAAATGGAAGAACCGGATCAAAAACAGAAGTTCGGGCGTTCAGCGGCCCGTTAGCGCGCGTGTGATCGATTGAGGATCCTTCATAAGATAGGGTGCCTGCGTGACACTGCCAGAATCAAGCGGAGACGGTGCGCGAGAAGAGAGTCTTGGCAGCGTAGCTTATGACCTTGAGAATTGCTATTGTGACCAGCAACATCGCGAGAAAGCTACTTATCAAACTAAATATACCTCCCGGTGATATGGCGCCTGCAATCAGTGCTTCAGTGCCGATCGGCACCAATCCCCAAATGCCCATTTCCGTCGTACTGATGAGACGGACCGTTACGAAGAAAAAGAACGTGAATAGCAAGAGCGTATACAGAATCAGAGCACCCCAACCACCGGCATCAAAAAATTCCGCCGGACTGCCAAGTGCAATCCCTGTTTCAACGTCGGTTTCGTCCATAAGAATGCCCGCTTTATGGCCTAGTTCATTCGTACTGATTGGTAGCGGCCGATTTGGCCACAGTGCGTGCGGAACCACCGAAACAAGTACGGGGGCAATTCGATCGATTGATGTAAATCCCGCCCTTAGGTCGGCATCGATCAGCATATCGGAAGCAAGGAGAAGAGAAACGCGGTTTACGATACCGATCTTTCCAGATCCGGCACCAAATTCATTCGACTCGGTAGCTTCGGAAAGCGCATCTGGGAATTGTGACGGGTCGCTGAGGAAGCTGCCAATCACATCTAATTTATCGGAAAGTGTTTGAGCCTCACGAACTGGGAATCTGGCGTTCTGGGAAAAGGGATAGAGAACGCCCCAAATCAAAAGCACAGCCCCAAGCAAGGCTAAAGACCCCAGCCACGTGAAGCGGTAGCGGGCCGATGCTACAACCGTCAGCCAGCAGAAGGCGGGGGTGAGCATCCCTTCCTTAGAGGCGAACAATACACCGGGTACGCTGCCGAAGATGAAAAGACATGCGATGTACCAGTTCATCGCCGACTGACCGTTTGTGATCGTCAGCTGGACGTAAGTTGCGAGCATGATCGAGATAGAAAGCAGGAACGGGAAAAAGTGGGTCAAGGCCAAAAGAAGTGAGCCATCTTCCATCGGTCCGGTGTGAACGAAGCCGGCAATATAGATCAGAGCTGCGAAGATGGCGGCAAGGGTACTGATGATGCGCAATTCAAGAATCGAAAAATGAACGCGGTCAAGAAGGGGTACAGGATGCCGAATCGACGAGACCACAAGGGCGGCTACCATAACACAGATGAAATAGACAGCGCAGACCCCGGCCGTCGTGAGGGGATGTTGCAGGTTGTAGTCCCCGGGCTGCCCTAGAAAAAGGTGTGCGAGTTCAGGCATCGTCACTATGGGAACCACCGCAAATAGATTGAACGCGCCTGCCATATGCGTCATTCCACCCAAGCGGTTGAACGACACCACCGCCGCTAGTTGAGCGGCAAGCATCAAAACTGCAAAAGCCGGATCAGTTCCCTGCATTAGCTGGATCGTAAGTACCGTGACAAGAAAGATCAGCAGCGGGCGGAGCGGAATGGACTTGGGAAAGAGTATGCGCATTCTTTACGGCCTAAGCTCCATTCGAGATATCAGCGATACCGCGCCTGACTCCCGATCCGCGGGGGAACTACAGTAATCATTGTAATTTCTATAATACCCCAAGCCGTCTGTCCTCACCACTGTGTCCACCTCGACGATTCATGCTGAGGTGTTTTCGATGGTAGACTCTAGTATCGAAAGTAAATCCCCGTTTCAATCGCAGGAGTCCATTGCCCCCCCCCACCAACGCTTATGACACGGGAAAATCCGCGCCTGCGGGAATAAGCTCAAAGGTCACATATCCCGCGTTGGATGGTTTGCGCGCTCTTGCCGTCACCGTGGTCTTCGTGGAGCATTTCGGCGGCGGGTCTCATGGAGGACCTTTTCTCGCTTGGTTTAACCGCGCACGGGAGATCGGCTCATACGGTGTGAGCCTTTTCTTTGTACTATCCGGCTTTCTCATCACGGGGATTCTGTATGACACGCTCGGCAGCGGACACTATTTCAAGAATTTTTATGCGCGGCGCAGCCTTCGGATCTTCCCAATCTTTTACCTGGTGATGGCGGTTTGCCTCATTCTCACCCCGGTTTTACATTTTCGCCTGCAATGGGCACACATTTCGTTTCTTTTCTACCTCGGGAATCTATTCGCGAATTGGAATTGGAGTCTATACGAACTGATATCGCCCACGCATCCGGCTTGGTCGATCAACCTGGCGCATCTCTGGTCGCTGTTTGTCGAAGAACAGTTCTACCTGATTTGGCCAGTTGTGATTTACCTCGTAAGAGACCGTATCAAACTAATCAAGCTTTCCTTGTTTGTCATCATGATGGTGCTGCTGGTTCGTATTGGGATGGCGTGCCTCGTTCCGATGCAGGCGGCAGAACAATTTGCTTATCGAATGCTCCCCACCAGGGCAGATGACCTGTTGGTCGGGGCCGCAATGGCTCTGCTGCTGCGCGGACCCAAAGCGGAGAAATGGCTCCGGAGTGCGTCGTTCTTTCTACTTTTCGGACTGTATCCGTTTGTGCTTCTCGCGTTCCCGCGAGAAAATTTCCGGTTTGTAGCCCCCTATAATCTGACGATCGGCTTGACCTTTATCAGTCTTGCGTCAGCGGGTCTCATCGGCTTGTGTATTCAAAGGGGCACAGCCGTGTTCCGGATTCTCTCGCTTCCCCCGCTTCGATTGATCGGGAAGTACAGTTACGGTTTTTATATCTACCACATCCTCTTCGACAAGGGTCGAGGCGTCTATCTGGCCTGGTGCATGACTTCCTTTCATTCAATGGCAATTGGCGGCCTGGTATACGCATTCACTAGCTACTTGGGCGTACTCGTTGTAGCCGGCTTGAGCTACGAACTATTTGAGAAACGATTCCTGGCCATGAAGTCTAGATTTCCAAGCGAAGTGCGACCCGCGGCGCCGCAAAACGTCCCCACCGTTAATGAGGACGAAACAGTGGCGAACGGCAAGCTTGCCTTAGAGTAGGGGATCTTCTCAAATGCGTGGTCGATCCCCCGCAAACGTCAGTAAAACGGCACCTGGATGGGGATGACAGGCCGCCCAACCTTCGCTGATTCACAACCAACGAAAGCGCAGCTATGATAATAGCGTCGCTACATGAACCTCTGAATTTCCCATTAACGAGCGAGCATTATCACCGCTGTTAATCAGGGGTGAACTCGTTATCCGCTTCATAACGGGAGTTGTACTCGCTCTCAGATAAATTTACCGAGGACCCTCATTGCCATGGCAACTGGCAATTCATCTCCAGCCTCCGGTGCGGAAGCCAAAGCCATCAGCTCCGATGTGGCAAATAATCTGAATTTGACCGTTAAACACGTGCCGGCCCTCGACGGAATCCGCGGACTGGCGGTGCTTATGGTCGTCATGCAGCATTACGGTGACTTGTCCCGCTCAGATTCACAGATCCTTCGTATATTGAATATCATCAAGGAGACAGGCTGGGCTGGAGTCGATATATTCTTCGCTCTGTCCGGATTCCTGATCACGGGAATTCTCTGGCAGAAACGAAACGAACATAACCGCTTCAAGAATTTCTATATACGCAGAGGACTTAGGCTGTTTCCTCTGTATTACGCCGTTTGGGCTTTTCTGGCGATTTACATCTTTGCAACACACCGCCCGTGGCGAGCCGACTATTCCGCCTTTCTATTGTACGTTGGCAATTTTGCATCGAGGTCACCGATTGGTGACTTTGGGGTCGGGCATTTCTGGAGCCTCGCTGTTGAAGAGCAGTACTACATTATCTGGCCGTTTGTTCTATGGAGACTCACCAATAAACGCACGGCCATGTACGTACTCATCTTTGCCGCATTCTTCTCCATCATCCTTAAGCCCGCACTCATCGTCATGCATCTGGGAGAATGGGGCTACTACCTTTTACCAAGCCACATGGAAGGCTTGGCGTGGGGATCATTTCTCGCCCTCGCAGCTGTGACCCCCGGGTTGCACCCATACCTGGCCCGCGCCGGAAGATTAATGCCTGTCGTCTTCTTCGCCATTCTCGGCTTGGAGTTTTATTTTCATGGGCTACCAAACACTTATCCATTGGCCGATGCTTTCGCAATTCCGCTCTTCTCTCTCGGCGCAGTCTTGCTTATCTGGAATTCTCTGCTCCCGGGCTCTCTGTGCGGAAAGCTCATGAACCTCCGGTTCCTGCGATTCTATGGAAAATACAGCTACGGCCTTTATGTGTATCATCTCCTGCTTGCCCGTCCACTCCGGCGCATGATCTATGTACCTCTGAGCACCCACATACATAGTTCCTTGCTGGCCGGGACATTTTATATGGCGATATGCCTCGCGTTGTTGACACTGCTCGCAGTTGTGAGCTTCCGTTATTTCGAAAGTCCGTTCCTCAAGCTCAAACAGAAATTCTAGTCGGCATGTTTGGTTATTCTTCCTTTCTGAACTGCCGCACTTTGCACAGTGAAAATTGAATCCAAAGGGGAGTGTCCTGCTCCAATGCCGCGCCACGATACTCTCACAGAAACGCCGATATTCTGTTTTGTATCCTGAGCGCATTCATCCGCTCCAAAGTTCACGTTACTGAGGTACACTGCCTCTTGCTTCGAGCCGTCGGAAGAGCCAGAATAGAGATGGGTATCACATCTCGAGCCGCGCGTAGACCCGTGGTTACGAGAAGTCACACAACTTCCTCGAGAAGTCTTATGCACGGATGTTTCCGGTCCGATTTCTAGGTGTATCAAGGAGTACCGATGCCTGGCTCCATATCCCTTGGTGATGGATGAAAATTCTGCATGTGATTCGTTCAGTCGATCCCGCCGGCGGCGGTCCCATGGAAGGGGTGCGGCAACTGGCTGGCATTTACTCCGCCCGCAACGTCGAGGCCGAAATCGTCACCCTCGATCGTCCAGACGGTCCGGGCGTGGGCGATTTTCCCCTCAAAGTGCACGCGCTTGGTCCGGCCTCATTGGGCAGCTATGGCTATTCGCCCCGCCTGCTGGCCTGGTTACGGCACCATCACCAAGAATACGATTGTGTTGTTGTCAACGGCATCTGGCAGTTTCATAGCTTTGCCTGCTGGCTCGCTTTGCACAACACCGCAACTCCGTACGTCGTGTTCACTCACGGAATGCTCGATCCGTGGTTCAAGCGTCAGTACCCTCTCAAACACCTAAAGAAATGGCTGTACTGGCCTTGGGGCGAATATCGGGTCCTGCGTGATGCCAGGGCCGTCCTCTTTACCTGTGAGGAGGAGCGAATTCTCGCGCCCCAATCGTTTTGGCTGTTTAAGGTGAATCCTTTTGTTGTCGGCTACGGAACACGAATTCCAAATTTCGATTTCGCCGCTCTGCGTCAGCGATTTGTCGCCGAACACCCGGCCTTGCGAGGCAAACGGCTGGCAGTGTTTGTCGGCCGCATTCATCCCAAGAAGGGTTGTGATCTGCTTATCAGGGCCTTCCAGCAGACACTTGCACGCGATCCGGATTGGCACCTGCTTGTAGTCGGGCCCGACCAGGTGGGATGGCAGGCAGAGCTTGAACGGATGAGCAGCGCACTTGCAGTCTCCGATCGCATTACGTGGACCGGAATGCTTAAAGGCGAAAGGAAATGGGAAGCGCTGGCTGCGTCGGAGATCTTCGTGTTGCCTTCTCATCAGGAAAACTTTGGAATTGTGGTCGCTGAAGCGCTCGCCTGCAGCGTGCCCGTCTTGATTTCCAACCAGGTGAATATCTGGCGCGAGATTCAGAACGATGATGCCGGCTTTGTCGAAGAGGATTCGCTTGACGGCACTGTCAAGCTTTTTGAGGCGTGGAGTCGCCTCGATGCTTCCAAGCGCGATGCCATGCGCATCAACAGCCGCATGTGCTTCGATAAGCATTTCGATCTCGACATCAGTTCAAACCGCTTTCTCCAGCTCTTACAAGGATTAACCCAACAGAGTCAGAAGCCACCCTCATCCGCTCGCGCTTCCAAGACGGGGGTCGCCGTTTAGCTTCTCAAAATCTTTTGCTAATGCAGGTCAGGCCGCGCAGAAATGAGCGGTGATTGCTTTGTGACTTGTAATGTCGGGCCGGTGTAAACTGCAGGGGGGAATACTCAATGGAAGGCAAGGCGGACATCGCGGTCATCATACTGGCCTACAATGAGTCGCTCCATCTAGCGCGGGCTTTGAGGCACATTCATCCATTCGCGAAACAGGTTTTCGTCATCGACTCCTATTCCACCGATGACACGGTCGAAATCGCAAAATCGTTTGGTGCCCACGTCCTGCAACATCCATTCCTGAACTACGCCAGGCAATTTCAATGGGCACTCGATCAAGCCCCGATCACCGCCGAATGGGTGCTGCGTCTCGACGCGGATGAGATCATCGAGGCCGATTTATGCCAGGAAATCGTAGAGCGTCTTCCTCAGTTGGCGCCGGACATTACCGGAGTGTATCTCAACCGCAAGACCATCTTTATGAATAAATTCATCCGCCACGGAGGAAGATTTCCCCTCAAGCTTCTACGTATCTGGCGTCGCGGCAAAGCACGCATCGAAGATCGATGGATGGATGAACATATGTACCTGCTCGAAGGCAAATCGATTACTTTTAAAGGCGGCTTTGCAGACCACTGTCTGATCGACCTCAGCATGTTCACCGATAAACACAATAAATATGCCAGCAGGGAAGCGCTCGATGTGGTGAGCAAACAAATCAACATGGAGTTGGAATCGGCGCCCGACCTTTCGGCCGAATCGAAACTTCAACAAGTGGGGATGAAGCGGTTCATCAAAGAAAAAATGTATAACCGCATTCCCTTCGAACTTTCCGCATTTGGCTATTTTGTCTATAGGTACGTCTTCCGGCTCGGATTTCTTGACGGGCGCGAAGGTCTTATCTATCACCTGCTTCAGGGCTTCTGGTATCGTTTCCTTGTCGGGGCCAAGGTCCAGGAGTTGGAACGCGCGCTGAAATGCGTTTCCAGCAAGGATGAGGTTTTGCGTGAGATTGCGCGCCTGACGCGGCAAAAAGTCGTGTCGGAGTGAACCCATGGGGCATCGGCTAAAAGACCTTACAAAAACGGTCTTCCTCGATCGGGATGGCGTCATTAACCAAAAGATGCCGGAAGGCGAATATGTCAGTGCTTGGAAGCATTTCCGTCTGCTGCCCGGTGCTGCGGAAGCAATCGGCAAACTTAAACGCGCTGGCCTGCGCGTCCTCGTAGTCTCAAATCAGCGTGGAATCGCGCTTGGTTTTTATGCTCCCGAAGATGTCGATTACATCCATGCCCAATTGCAGGAAAAGCTAAACACTGATGGCGCCAAAATCGACGGTTTCTATTTCTGCCCTCACGACAAGCGCGTATGTAACTGCCGCAAGCCCCTGCCGGGGTTGTTCGAACAAGCGCGGTCGCAATTTCAAGACATAACTGCAGAAAGCAGCACGATGATCGGAGACTCGCTTTCCGACATCGAGTTCGGCCGCAACCTGGGCATGAAGACAATCTTCATCGAAGGCGAACCGAACGCCCGGGAACACCAGAAACCCGGCGCGTCAAAAGCCGCCGAGCTGGCAGACCAGCGCTTTGACAACTTATTGGACGCGGTCAACTGCCTGCTTCAAGAATCGGCAGCGGATTGACGTTCAACTCGAGCGATGCCAACGTTGCATACGTTTCCGTGATTCCTGCTTCTAGAGACGTCATGGGCAGATCGCACCCCAGCGCGCGGAGTGCCGTCAGATCCGCCTCGGTGAAGTGCTGATACCGGCCTAGAAGATCTGCCGGAAACGGAACATATTCGATGGGGCATTCCCCGTGCACGGTCATCAGTGCGCGCGCTACGTCGTTGAATGTGCGACTGGTGCCCGAGCCGGCGTTGGCCAGGCCTCGATATGTTTTTGCGCGCTCGCCCTCTTTGGGCGCATAAGGACCAATCTGCGCAAAGAACATGTTCAGTTTGGCTAGGTCGCGAACATAAACGAAGTCACGCCGCTGTTCGCCGTCGCCATAGCCGCCAGTGCCACTGAACAAACGTACCCGGCCCTGCTCCTTCATCTGCTTGCTGAAGTGGTGAATTACCGAAGACATACGGCCCTTATGTTGTTCGCGTGGCCCGTACACATTAAAGTAGCGCAGTCCCACGGCAGTGATCGGCACCGCGTCGAGTTCGAGTTGACGCCTGAAATAATGATCGAACACCAATTTCGAGTAACCATAGATATTCAGAGGACGCTCGTTTTCGAGGGTCGCTGTAAATCGACCCGGACCACTCAGCCCATACACCGCTGCTGTAGAAGCAAAAACCAGCGGCGCGCTGTTATTAATCGCGAAACGAAATACGTCTTTTGTGTATTCAAAGTTATTGTCCATCATGTAGACGCCGTCGTCTTCGAGCGTGTTGGAGCAGGCGCCCTGGTGCAGAATTGCTTTGACCTTTCCCATGCCAAGAGCATTTTCGCGAATAGCTCGGCGAAACTCTCGCTTGTCAAGATAGTCGACGTAACGCGCACCAAGGAGATTCTCAAACTTGCGTGCGTTGGCAAAGTTATCGACGATTAAGATATCCGTGATGCCATGAGCGTTCAACTCGTGCACCAGGTTGCTACCGATAAATCCCGCTCCGCCAGTCACAATGTACATTTATGAAATCTCCTGTATTGCCAGACGATCAATCGTGGGCTCGTTGCGTACCTTCTGCCAGATTTGGAAGCAGACGGGCTGCTCTTCCTGTTCCTCCGCCTTATGAAAATTCTACATCTCGTGAAATGCGGATTGAGCCGGCAGTTAAGTTAGTCCTGGATAACACATCGTGAACCGCTGCGGCCATCTCATCTACGGTGATGGAACTGAGACAGCGACGTGCCTCGATGGTGCACGTGTCAAGATTGCATCCGAAGCAACTTACCCGGTGATAAACAACCTTGTGGTTTTGGCCTGCCGGAAACCAAACGCCGGGTAGTCCTCGCGCTGAGAAAGCGATGACGCAGGGTACACCGACGCATGCTGCCAAGTGCATCGGTCCGGAGTCCGGGCCGAGAAAGATGGAACCATACTCCAGGACTGCTGCGGTTTCTCGCGGAGTCAGGCGTCCGCAAAGATTGAGCTTAGGTCCCGTTAATTCGCGCAAAACAAAGTCGCCCGCCGAAGAGTCTTCTTGAGCACCGACGATCGCAAAGCCGTATCCTCGATAACTCGCGGCGACCCGACGCAGCAGTTCGCGCCAGTTTTCCTGGCCCCAGTCTTTAGCCTGCATCTTTGTCCCCGGCCCGCAAACCACAAGCGGCTTGCCGGCCAGGTCTCCCAAAGCAGTCCGGGCAACTTGTCTTTCGGATGCCGTAAGGCGGAGATCCCAGTTTGCGGGATCCTTCGTTGCCGCGTCCCCGATTTCTGCGATTGAACGCGCCAACCGGTCGAACTCAGCTTCATACAAGCTCGTTTCCGGGTTCACTCTTGGTGCGGATCGGACATCCGGGGCCGGGAGGCCAACAATGCGCTTCACACCCGCGGCCCATTTGAAGAACAACTTATCGCGTAGGGCGGCCCTTCGGCTCCGCGGTGGCATCAGGTAGACCAGCATATCTGGGTTGAAGCGGCGGATCTCCCGGGCCAACTGCAGAAGTATACCCGGACTGCGGGTGCCGACCACGTAGCGCAGATAACCGTGTACCAGCCCTGATTCCCCGAGAATCGCCGCGGCCGCAGGTGCCTTGGCGTGTACCGGGAAGTTAGTGAGGAGTCTTCTTTCCGATTGGGGAAACGTGCGCTGAAGCAAGTGCAGGCAAGGCAGAGAGACAAGCGTATCTCCCAGGCTGCCGAGGCGGTAAACAAGCAATTTTTTTACAGCTCGATCCACATCCAAATGGGGCTGTCTCCTCACCAGACTCGCTAACTAATTCTAATCGGGTTTAGACGGGTTGAGCAGACTTGGTGGAGAAGGTGTCGCCAGGCGTGCCGCTGTGGACTTGCGAAAGACGAGTTCATTGAACTTTGATCTTCCGTTCTGTCCTGGGGAAGCACCCTTGCGATAGAATCGAAACTCCGCGTTGAGACTACCCGGCCTCGTGGCGCTCTACTCGCCATCTCAAACTTCAGAACCTATATAATTGGCCCATGACTAATTCCGTAGACAGCCGCCGCTCATTTCAAGTTGTTGGTGACGTGCACGGACGTTTGGTGCACAAACGACGCGTAGCAGTGCTAGCCGAGAACCTCGCGGTCATGATTCCCCAGTCTAGTTCCTTGCTCGACGTCGGATGTGGCGACGGCACTATATCGAAACTCATCTCGGAAGAAGTCCCCGGCGTTCAGGTCACTGGCGCGGAGTACGCTCATCGTCCCGACTGTGCTATTCCCTGCACTACATTCGATGGGGCACATCTGCCCTTTCCAGACAAGTCGTTTGACGGTTGCATCTTCGTTGACGTACTTCATCACACCTTGGATCCGCTATCCATCCTGAAGGACGCATGCCGCGTTGCCCGGAAGTTTGTTTTGATCAAGGACCACCTTGCGGAAAACACTTTTGACCATTGGACCCTCCGCCTGATGGACTGGGTTGGGAATCGGCCGCATGGTGTCGTGTTGCCATACGCTTACTTATCACAAACGCAATGGAACCAACTCTACAAGCAGGCAGGGTTGTCTGAAATCAAGTCTGAACGCTCTATTCCCTTGTATCCGGTTCCGTTCTCATGGTTGTTTGGCAGGAATCTACACTTCATTTCGCTGTTGTCTGTTGATTCGGATCCGAAAAGCTGAATCGATTGCATGATCCAATGCCAAAGGAATGAGTGCGTGTAGAATTCGTTTGCGTTCTTTTACCGCGAACTCGCCGTCGGTTGGACCGACCAGGCCTGACGAATTCGGGAAACAGGGAATCGAGCGTGGCTTCCCCATTTCAGTTCTCAACGACCGGTGAGAAACAGGGCGTAGAATCTGCTACCGTTAAGGTTTTGCCAGCCTGCCGGAGCGACGGTTCCGGCGGGGAACTCAGACACGATCGCTGCAGCGCCATCCCTGCGGAGAACATCGACAACCTCCGGCACGTTTTGCAGGGACTGCCAGTAGACTGCCGGATTGTCTGAGTGCGATGAGCCGCGCGGAATGATGATTTCGTCTACAACCTGAACACGTGCCAGCCGTTCCCAATAAATGTCCAGATGGCAGCCGAGCGCGCCCATACAGGCGATTTCATCGCCAGGGTGAATCCCATGGCTAGTTAGCCCCTGCGCCGCGGAGTAAATGTCGGTGCTCAGATGGTGGAAGGGAAAAAAGGAGGTCTTGTCCATTCGGCGCTGCTCGAACTCGTCGCGTATTCCGCTGAACAGCGAAACGCACGCCAGCAACAGGACTAACGCCGTTGAGATATCACGCAAAAGAGCTTGATCCGCAGGACGGACCAGGGCCGCCAGCAATGGAATCACAACGAACAAAAAACTAAATGTGATGTAGCGTTCTTCGATGGCGAGTGGGAAATAGATCCCAATCATCAACAGGCCCCAAAGCATGACAGGCAGGAACGGGGTCCAGGTAACCCTGGCACGGGGAAATTGCGCCCCGGCAAGCAAAAGAACAAACAATAATAAGAACGCTTCTGGATGATCGAACAGGAAAATGATAAACATTTTCCCGCTTTGCGCCGCCTGCCGTATGTGCCCCTTTAAATAGACTTGCGGGTACACTGTGTCGAACCAGTAGGAAGGATCGAACCATAACGGATACGTTCCGTTCATGTGGCGCGCAAAACTGTAGGTTTGCGGATTGGACAAGAGAAGTTGTTCGGGGTGCTTGAAATCGTCGCGCGCGTGATTTACATTGCCACTTGCCCATGCCCACCAGTCGGTATTCCCGTCCACGTAATATGCATAGTTGATACGCGCAGAATCTCCGATGGTGATTCGTCCGCGCTGGATTGAAATGGCATGGATATATGGGCCCGCGAGTGCCACGAAAATGATCGCGCACACGACCGTTCCGACTAATATGTGAGTTCTGTCTCGGCCTTTTCGTCTTAGTCCGAATATGAAAATCGCGAGCATCAGGAGCGCGGAGGGCAGAACCGCGAACGACTTCGTGAGATAGGCAAGCCCGAGCGCACACCCCAAAAGCGGGAAGTAGATGAACTTGCGCGTCGCTTGAATCCGCATCAGGAGAGATGCCGCCAAAAAAAGAAAAAGATACATTAGCGCATCAGAGCGAACTTTCCCGATCGAAAGCTCGCGCTGAAATGAAAAAAACATCAGACTCAATGCAGCAAAAACAACCACAGCCGGGCTAAGCGCGTAGTTTACATCCGGCGTGAGCTGCTCACGCAAATGAGCAAGCGATAGTGCAAAATAGATCGTAGCCGCAACGCAGAATATGAATATAACAAAATTAACCCAATAGAAAACTTGCAGTTCGTTCCAGCGTGACGGGTGAGCGACGATCTGGCCTGCAGCGAGCGCAAACGCGTATCCCGGGTTCCAGTAAGCATTAGCAACGACTGACCAGTTTTTATGGACAATCGCATCGCTGATGTCCATAAAACTAACTGCATCTCCGTCCAGCTGATATCGATCCCAGAGAGCATAACCTGCGCCGCACAGCACCAGAAGCGAAGAATATGCGGCCAGCAGCTTCCACAAAAATGACTGCTTCAAACGCTCGCTCCCACGCTGTAGCATGGGAAAATCATAGCATGGGAAACATTGAAGGAAGCCGTATGGCCATCGAACTCAGCATCATCATGCCTTGTCTTAATGAGGCGGAAACACTTGAGAAGTGCATTCGAAAAGCCCAGGATTATCTGGCTCGTTCGGGTGTCAAGGGCGAGATTCTCATCGGCGACAATGGATCCTCCGACGGATCGCAAGCGATTGCGATTCGCTGCGGCGCCCGCGTTGTGGACATTCCGCTACGTGGCTATGGCGCGGCCCTGTACGGTGCTTCTCTTGCAGCGAACGGCCGGTTCATTATCATGGGCGACTCGGATGACAGTTACGACTTCTCCAACCTCGATCCCTTTGTCGCCAAGCTTCGCGAAGGCTACGATTTGGTAATGGGCAATCGCTTCCTCGGAGGCATCGCCCCGGGAGCAATGCCCTGGAAAAATCGCTACATCGGCAATCCCATCCTTTCCACTATCGGAAAGATGTTCTTTCATTGCCCCGCTAGTGATTTTCATTGCGGAATCCGCGGTTACTCCAGAGAAGCTTTTTTGCGCATGGACCTTCGAACCACCGGCATGGAGTTCGCATCCGAGATGGTCATTAAGTCGACGTTGATGCGCTTGCGGATTGCTGAGGTCCCCACAACATTAAGTCCCGATGGCCGTTCCCGGCCTCCGCATCTGCGCCCTTGGCGCGATGGCTGGCGCCATTTTCGTTTCATGCTGCTGTTTAGCCCCAACTGGCTGTTTCTCTATCCGGGTATCGTGCTAATGTTCGTCGGTTTGATTGCTTCCTTGGCGCTGATGCTCACCACGATCCATATTCGTCACGTCCGCTTGAGCATTGATACTCTCATTTACTGCGCCTTTATGATTGTCATTGGCTACCAGTCCGCACTCTTTGCAGTGCTTTCGCGCGTCTACGCGGTGCGGGAAGGACTATATCCCCCCGGACGCGCCTATCGCTATATCTTTCGCCACATCAATCTCGAGCGCGGGCTGATCGCAGGCCTGCTTATGTTCTTAGCCGGGATTGCGGCAGGTGTCGAGGCGATTTCACAATGGCGGTCAGCCGGCTTCGGACCCATGAACGCTGAGCATTTCGCGCGCATTGTCATTCCTTCGGGTCTCGCTCTTACTCTGGGCGTGGAGACGATTCTATTCAGCCTCTTTCTAAGCACCCTTGGTCTCAACACGCGCTATCACACCAGTCAGATCCCGCCCGAACATGTTTCAAACTGACGTGATCTCACCTTCGGCAATCGCCCTCGTCATGCAGACCGCGCGTCTTTCGCGCCCATGCCGGCTTCGTGAGTTCTTTCTTTTACTTTCACCGCTGGCATGCCCGCATACACGCCCCACGGGTCCAGATCCCGGGTTGCCACCGACGCCAGGCCGAGCACTGCGCCCTCTCCTACGTTCACTCCCGGACACACTATGGCGCGGGCGCACACCCACGCGTAGGCCCCAATGTGTGTAGAGTACGCAAGTAATGGAAACGCCGGGTCATCAAAATCGTGGGTTGCTCCGCAAAGGTACGCCCCCTGGGACACCAGCGCGTGCGATCCGAAATACATGGGCGCGAGGTTATAAATCTCCGCTCCATCTCCGGCCGTCACCTGGTCCGCGCATATCAGATTCCACGGCGCCCAAATTTTCGCTTTGGGATAAAAGTGGCAATTGGGTCCCATCTTGGCCCCAAATGCGCGTAACAACATCACGCGCCATCCATGCATCGGCCGTGGGGACAGCGCATAGAACAACGTCCAGCATATGCCCCAGGCGAAACGCCTCACCCGGTTGCTCAATGAAAACTGCGGCCGCAAGTAGGGGTCTGCCGCGGTCGTTTCAGGAATGTGGTCCGCCGCATTGTAATAAACCTTTTTAGCCATTCAATCCCAACGAACGCGCGATGAAATCGATTCTATCAAGATTGAAAAATCATGGTGTCAGGTCTACGCCGACTTTCTTCAGACCGCTCGCGCCATGCGTCCTCATCTCTTTGAACAGGCTTGGGAGGACAGTTCAGATTGCTTCTCTTTTAAAGTTTGCAAGACCCGGAAGGATTGATCTTTCCTTTCGTCGTCTATACTATCGACATACTGTTTGCTAATTCGCCGAAAATTGGCGGCCCCAATTTGGAGCAAAATGCGACAGCGGATCACCCATCCGGAAACCTATCCTTGAGGAACTTCGATCCGCATTCGGGGTTGACTCATTGGTCGGCCCTATAAACAAACGTGCTCGACACTCTAGATTGAACATTTCTTGTTGGGAGATGGTATGGAGAGGCAGGTTCGCTTCCAGCAGATCCTTGGCATTCGATTCATTGTCGCTAGTCCGCAGCAGGCAATCGACCAGATTTCACGCGACGGAGGCCTTATCGTGGTTCCGGCCGCCCCGGCTTTGAAGAATCTGCCTCACGACAAGCGGTACCGGGATGCATTGTTAGGCGCCGATTTCGCCATTGCCGATAGCGTCTTGATGGTGCTGCTTTGGAATTTACTTCAGGCGGATAACATTCCGAAACTTTCTGGTCTGAAGTATCTCCGAGCACTCATACAACAGCAGGAACTGCGTCAGCCAGGAAACAGCTTCTGGGTAATGGCCTCGCCTGATTCAGCTCGTTGTAACCTTGCCTGGCTCCGCAAGAACGGAATACAAGTTGCCGATGAGGACATTTATGTCGCACCTATGTACGGTCCGGTCATCGCCGATCCCGAACTGCTGCGCAGGCTTGAAGAGAGACGTCCCCGGCATGTGATCCTGGGCTTGGGCGGCGGCACTCAGGAACCGCTGGGCCTTTACTTGAAACAGCATCTGAGATTCTCGCCCGCTATCCATTGCATCGGAGCTGCCATTGCCTTTCTTTCCGGCGACCAGGTACGAATTCCAGTCCTGGTTGACCGATTTGGATTTGGGTGGCTCTGGCGTAGCATTTCTGATCCCATCCGTTATGCGCCTCGTTATTGGGAGGCGCGTTACTTGGTGTCTCTGATGCTTTACTTCCGGCACCGCTTGCCGTTGAAGACTACTTGATTGATCAGAGCTATCGATTCCTCCCATCACAAGTACCGCCAATTATCTTGTTGCGATTTTGTATTCTAAATACGTGGATCCGGCTTCGGGATCGATTCGGTGGACAATTATTTAGAGGACCGATTTCCATCGCCGTACGTCGTGCTGGTGGAATACGGCGGAACATAGGCAGGCTCTCGATCGGCAATTCGAAGAGCCCACAACAGACCGGCTGGTCACCGCTTGCTCCAATCACGGCATTTGTCGGCCTCTGACCAGGAGCGCTCCAGTCAATGCGGCGCGCCGTTTTTACAATCGTGCGATCTGCGATCCTGTCTCTCCTCAGGCGTCTGAACAACGAGGGAATGTGCAATGGCCGAACCTTGCAACGGCGACCAACGCGACGAGTGCAGCGTGATCGTTGTGCCGTGTTACAACGAAGAACTGCGGCTTCCGGTCTCCTCCTACCGCGCATTTTTGATGCAAAGGCCTTCGGTAAAGCTGCTCTTTGTCAATGACGGAAGTACGGACGCGACACAGATAGTCCTCGAGCGGATGCGCGCGGAGTTCCCGCTGGCCGTGGAAGTTCTCAGTCTTGAAAGGAATCGCGGAAAGGCCGAGGCCGTGCGCAGGGGACTTAAGCAAGCCTCCTCGATGAATGGCGTAGCATTTACCGGTTTCTGGGATGCGGATCTTGCTACGCCCTTGGATGAACTGACCCGCCTGATCCAGCTGCTAAGTCAAAGATCCGCGGTGGACATGATTCTGGGATCGCGAGTGCGCTTGCTGGGAAGATCGATCGAGAGGCGTCCTTTACGCCACTATTTCGGTCGAGTTTTTGCGACCTTGGCATCGCTGACACTCGAATTGCCCGTTTACGACACCCAGTGTGGCGCGAAGATCTTCCGGATTACGCCAACTCTGTTGCAGATTTTCGATACTCCGTTCCAATCGCCTTGGACCTTTGATGTCGAGATCCTGGCGCGCTACCGGCAGATCCGCGGTGCTGAAGCGCGGTCCGGCATCTACGAGGAGCCTTTAAGGGTATGGAGGGATGTAGATGGATCGAAGGTTACCAGTTGGGACGCCCTCAAGGCCCTCGCGGACCTGATCCAGATTCGACGCCGTTATGGAAAATGGAGCCCTGTCCCCAGGTAGAGCAGGCGGGACGGCGAGTACGGGCTCATCAAGCCAGATTGAGCACAGGCCGTGCGTCGGAATACAGTACAGCCTGCAGCACCCTTTTCCGGAGCGCCAAGTTTCTGATGCAAATTAATCGGAAAGGCCTATGCGTCAAATGCTTCTGGCTTCGGCGAATCATCCACCAATCTGCCATCCGGCGTACCGGCCTCAGAAACGGATCAACCGGAACATCAATCTTCACAAGGCCGCTGCCATCTCCGCCAGGACAGCCTCCGCCGCCTTCGCAGGATCGGGAGCCTGTGTAATCGGCCTGCCAACCACCAGGTAACTTGCCCCCATCCGCAGCGTTTCCCCCGGCGTTGCGATCCGCTTCTGATCCCCGATTGCCGCACCCGCGGGCCTGATCCCCGGAACCACCAGGACGCCCGCTGAACCGGTAAGTGCGCGCAGTGCCGTTACCTCTTGAGGCGAGCAGACAAATCCCGTCATTCCCGTCGCGAATCCCATGCGTGCCAGCAGTTGCACGTGCTCTGAAGGGTTGCGCTTCACACCGGTCGCGTTCAGTTGTGCCAGGTCCATGCTCGTCAACACGGTCACCGCCAGCAATTGGGGAGGATTGGCAATTTCCTCCAGCGCCTGCCGCGCTGCCGCCAGCATCGCCGGTCCGCCGGCAGCATGGACCGTGGTCATGCGCACGCCCAACCCCGCCGCCGAACGCACCGCCCCCGCCACCGTGTTGGGAATGTCGTGAAACTTCAGATCGAGAAACACCGAATGCCCGTTCTTCAGCAGCGGTTCCAGCACCGCCGGCCCCGCCGCGACAAACAACTCCATGCCTACCTTGAACCAGGCGCACCTGCCTTCCAGCTTCCGCACCAGTTCCGCGGCCCCCGCCGCGTCCGGAACGTCCAGTGCCACAATGAGGCGCTGCCGGGCTTGTTCGTGCGCGTCTGCGTTTTTTGCCTCTCGCGCGGTATTCGTCGGGGAAAACGGCTCAGTCATCGGCATGTCTCCATCCTAGGTCATTTTGTATCCACATCGCAGCAATTCAATGTTGCTTGGTATCAACGAGTTAAACCGGTCTTTCTCGAATTTGGTTGTTTACCGAATTTCAGGAAAAAATCGCTGATTCCTGCGCATTCGGAAAGCCGCCTTCAACGAAACAAAGGGCTTATCTCACCCTTAATCAGGACAGAGGGACGTTTGCCCACTTTCTGCCCAGAAATGTATGCATAGGACCGCACGTTGCACGCCTGCCCGGACCTGCAAAACCCCAATCATGTGCGCCTGCAGCCACACTCCGTGTGTTGCCGGACGAGTTCGCCGGCGAAGTGAGAAAATCGAGATGTATGATATCTCTCGGTTGGCTGCGGACCGCTTGCTGTCTGATTCTAATGGGGATACTGGCAGGTTCCGGGTGCCTGTGGGCGGCCCATACCAACCCCCTCAACCTCGACCCCTTGGTCAAAGACGCCTTCGATCATTTTTATCTCCTCGATTATCCCGGCGCCGTCGAACGTTTCGAACACTTCCACGAACTCCATCCCCGCGACCCCCAGGCCACTGCGCTCCTGCTCGATGCGGTGCTCTTCCAGGAGCTGTATCGCCTTGATTTGCTTGATACTACCTTCTACGCCAACGATGGATTCTTGAGCGGGCGCCACGCCACCGATGAAGACCCCAGGACCCGCGATCGCATCTTCTCCCTCGCCGACGAAGCCATCCGCGAAGCGGAATGGCGCCTCGGCAAGAACCCCGGCGACATTGACGCTTTGTACGCACGCGGCTGGGCGCGCAGCTTGAAATGTACCTATATCGCAATGGTCCAGCGCGGCTTCGGCGGCGGCTTCCGCCTCGCCATGAAAGCCAGGGATGACCATATGCGCGTGCTTCAAATCGACCCCGAATACGTCGATGCGAAGCTGGTCACGGGCGTGTACGAATATGTGGTCGGTGCTCTCCCCGGCCCCTTCAAGTTCCTCATCGGGTTTGCGGGGATCGGCGGTTCGAAGTCGAAGGGCCTCGAGATGCTCAACGATGCGGCCAACCGGGGCGTGGTCACCAGTGTCGAGGCGCGCACCGTCATGGCTCTCTTTCTGCGCCGCGAGGCGCGCTACAAAGAAGCGATTCAGGTAGTGCGCTCGCTCAAAAGTCAATATCCGCGCGACTATTTGTTCTGCCTTGAAGAAGCCAATCTCCGCAAGGATGCAGGCGAAGGCATGACCGCCGTGGATGCATATCGCGATATCCTCGCCGACGCCGCCAAGCCCGGCTACTTCGCCTCCGCCCGTCTTGAACTTGCCTACTTCGGGCTGGGCGATGCTTTGCGCGGCCAGCGTCAATTCAAGGACGCCGCCCTCGCCTACGAACAGACCGCGACAACACCCAACGTGGGCAGGGAATTGAAGATACGTTCGTTTCTCGCTGCCGGTCAGTGTCGCGATTTATCCGGTGACAGACAGCTTGCTCTCCAGGATTATCACGCTGCCATTGATGCGGGCCCCAATACTTCGCGTGCCGATACTGCCAGGAAATACCTTCGCACCCAGTATCAGGGTTCGTGACTTCAGTCCGCTTGGATACAGTTCTGATCCCGGATCCATGCCGGTAACGGTACGTATGCATGGAACCAACATTCACGCGGCTCCGTATCTAAACACGAGTTCGCAAGGTTTACTCATGCGAGGGGGTTCGCCATGGCTGTCTTTTGTCATCGCTGCGGAACAGGTTTACCCGCAACGGCACGCTTTTGTTCAAATTGCGGCACAACCATTTCAGCAGTGCCGCCCATGGCAGGCCGCCCACTGGTTCGGCCCCATGCAGGGCGGCAGATTGCAGGCGTTTGCATCGGATTGGCCCAGGCAAATGGCTGGGACATCGCGCTGGTTCGCATTCTCGCCGTCGTTGGCCTGTTCTTCTCGGGCGGCCTGGTGGGAGTAGCCTATCTGGCCGGCTGGGTTGGCATTCCTGAAGAGCCAATGCCCATGACCGGAATTTATCCTCCCAATCTATGAGCGGCACTTATCAATCGAACGGAGTCACGCTGAACTACCGCGATGCGGGCAGTGGAGTGCCGGTCGTGTTCCTTCACCCCACGCCGCTCGATCACGACTACTGGCGTATGCTGATAGCGATACTGTCAGAAGGCGGACCGTCGACCCTTCGCGCCATCGTCCCCGATTTGCAGGGCCATGGAAAGTCGGAGCTCTCCAACTCTCTGCCCAAAGGCGGGTTTGCACTCGTACCGGATGCGCCGGTATTGAACATGTATCAACTGGCATTGGACGTTCTGGCGCTGCTCGACTTTCTGTCTGTGAAGGAAGCGGTGTTCGCAGGGTGCTCCATCGGCGGCTACGTGATGCTGGAATTATGGCGCCAGGCGTCGCACCGCATGCGAGGTCTCGCCTTCGTTTGTTCAAAGCCGCAGCCCGATGGGGAGCCTGCTCTTGCCAAGCGCGCGGCCAATATCGCGATTGCGCGTCAATCGGGTGTCTCTGCCTTGTTCGACGGGATGAGCCAATCGCTGATCGGCGCCACAGCGCGGCAAGTTCATCCTGCCATCGTGCCTGAGTTGCGTGCGCGCATGACGCTGACGACGGAGGCATTCGTCGCGGTGCAGGCGGGACTGGCCGTGCGGCTCGATTCAATTTCAACTGTATCGACGATGGACGCGCCCGTACTCGCCATCGCAGGCGGAGAAGATACCGCTGTCAGTACATCGGATATGGAAGCTTTCAAGTTGGCGCCCGGCGGTTGTGATTTTCATCAGCTTCCGCATGCGGGCCACTTCGCCGCCTACGAGCAGCCGCGCACGATCGCGAGCCTCATGACTCCCTGGCTGCACAGATTTTATAAGTAGTGTGCGCCTACCCGGCTTGTTCCTGTTCCGAGAGTTCTTCCGTTTCTTCGGTCCATTGTTCGTCGAAGATGGTCGCAAGCGGCGCCCGCGGCGGCTGACCATCCTCCAGAATCGTAAGTACCCGGGATAAGAACTCGTGTCGGATCTTGGCCAGTGCCGTCGCCCACGTGAGCTGGTTCTGAGCCGCTTCACTCACCAGGTTGTCACCCAGAAGAATATCTTCATGCTGGTTGCCGGCCAGTGATTTGGCTAGATCATGTGCCCAGTCGATGGTGGTCTTGTCTTCCGGAACGTGGTAGCCGCGGCTGATGGCTTCTGCAATACAACGAAGAAACGTGGTCCGTGCCTGGTCGCGGCTGAAGCGCACCGCCTCGGCATCCACAAGCCGGTGCGCGCGCAATACCTTCTGCGGATTCATGACCAGTTCGTGAGCAATGGAAAAATCGCCATACAGATGCTGTCCGATGGTGGGCAGCCGGAAGTCAAGCCTCAGTATCCAACGCAGCAGACGGAGGGGCTCGAAGCCCGTCGTGATCTGGTTGATCCGGTTTGCATCCCAATGTCCATCCGGCATCATGATCACGTTCCGATCCGTGGCGCTGATCCGCGTCCACAGGTCGGTGGACTTCAACAGATCCAGATGCATCCGCCGTGCGGTGATTTCTACACCCTCCGGCAGCTCCTTCTCTTTGAGAAACCGCTCGCTCTCGGCTCGGTCCAGCAAGACTGCATAAAGCAATGCAAGATCGGCAAAGTAAGAGCGCAGCGCCCCCTCCCGCTCTTCTTCGGTCTTCGCATCGACTCGTTCCGTTTGCGGGGAGATGCTGAGAGGAGCGTATTCACGATTCGTGCTGCGCCGAATCCACCAAAGAGCCGGCAACACCAAGGGGAGGATGAAGATTGCACCTGTGCCCACCAACATGAAAAGGTATGCGATCGCCCCGGCCACGATGGCCAGCAACAAGCCGATTCCGAGGCCAACAAGGACAAGGTGCTTGCGGGCGCGCCGGTCCTTATGAAACCGCTTGATGCTGAGCCATATCTCAAGCCACACGGATTTCTCTCCCAGAATTCGGAGAGATTGGACCCCGGCCGACGATGAAAGTGACTTGGGCATTCTGTGCTGATCCTACCTCAAGCCCACCTCTCCGCGGGAATACTGTAGGCTCAAAGAGATAAATTCTGTGACAGGATGCTGCTCTTGACTGCTGTTCCTATGGTGTTGTCCCGCCCTTTTTCGTATCCGAAAATCGGATCCGCACTGTTCTGCGGCAAGGTTTCGCTTGAATCTCTCGCCCGCCGGTTCGGCACTCCGCTGTACGTTTACTCCGCTGATCAGATTATCGACAGACTGCACCTGTTTCAAGGGGCTCTGGCCGCGCGGGACCACCTGGTTTGCTATGCGGTCAAGGCCAATTCGGCGCTCGCCATTCTGAAATTGCTCGCCGATCAGGGAGCGGGTTTCGACATCGTCTCCGGAGGAGAACTGGAACGGGTAATTGCCGCCGCTCCGCAAGCTGTTGAGCGGGTGGTATTTTCCGGAGTCGGCAAGACCGCGGAAGAGATCGACCGGGCCCTGACTGCCGGGATTCTCGAGTTCAACGTCGAGAGCGAAGCCGAGCTGGAACTGCTGGCCGCGCGTGCGAAGAAGCTCAAGCGCAAGACCCGCTTTGCTTTACGGGTGAACCCCGATGTGTTCGCCGAAACTCATCCTTATATCTCGACCGGGTTGCGTGAGCATAAGTTTGGAATCGACATCCGGCGCGCGCGCAACATATATCGCAGTGTGGCCGGCCATCGCTGGCTTGAGGCGTATGGTGTCAGCGTACATATCGGCTCGCAGATCCGATCGGCCGATCCGTTTGGCGCGGCCCTGGAGCGCGTCAATAAACTGGTGCGGCAAATGAGTCGCGAAGGCATCGAACTGCGGTCGATCGACGCCGGGGGCGGCCTCGGCATCGACTATCACGGGGGCAGTTTCGATGCCGCGGCGCGCGTGAAGGAATACACAGCCGCGGTGGACCAGGCTTTAGAAGGTTTCAAGGGCCGGTTGTTGCTTGAACCGGGCCGTTTCCTGGTAGCGCAGGCAGGAGCGCTCATTGCGCGCGTGCTTCAGGTGAAACGCAACGGCTCTAAAACTTTCGTCATCACGGATGCCGCCATGAACGATCTGATTCGGCCCGCGCTCTACCAGGCGTACCACGAGATCGCGCCAGTGAGAAGGCGCCCTGGCCGCCCCCGCATCGTCGACGTGGTGGGGCCGGTGTGCGAGACGGGCGATTTTTTCGCGCGCGACCGCAAGATTGCTCCAATTGAACCGGGCGACCTCGTCGCGCTGCTCGATGCCGGGGCCTACGGTATGGCGCAGAGCTCGAACTACAACACCCGCTTGCGCCCGGCCGAGGTGCTGGTGGAGGGAAGCAGCCACCGCTTAATCCGGCGGAGAGAAACCATCGCCGATCTGCTGGCGCCGGAATCGGTTTGAAGGCCAAGACACCCACAACGGAGTTCTGATTTCTAAGTCGTTGCAAGTGTTCAGCAAAGGGAGGTGGCAGCCGCCATTTCCACAGCACCCTCGCACGCGCTTCTCCGCAGTGGCTAGAATTGAAGTAACCCATGGCCGAATTCACCCACCTGCATCTGCACACGGAATACTCCCTCTTAGACGGCGCCTGCGACGTCAAAAAACTGGTCGATCGCGTGGCCGCACTGGGCCAGAAATCAGTGGCCATGACCGACCACGGCAACATCTATGGCGCGGTCCACTTCTTCACGGCTGCCAAGGAGAAGGGCATCAAGCCGATTCTCGGCTGCGAACTTTACGTGTGCAAGAACGAAGACCATCGTGCACCGGCGCAGGGCGATGACTATAACCATCTGCTGGTGCTGGCGGAAAACGAAGAAGGCTATCGCAACCTGATTCGCATTACGTCGGAAGCTTCGCTCTATGGCTTTTATCGCAAGCCGCGCGTCAGCAAGCAATTCCTGGCCGCGCATTCGAAAGGGCTGATCGGCTCGTCGGGCTGCCTCAGCGGCGAGCTTTGCGAAGAACTCTCTGCCGGCCGCTACGAGAAGGCCAGGGATGTCGCACTGCAGTACCAGGACATTTTCGGGAAAGGCAATTTCTATCTCGAAATCCAGGACCAGGGCCTGGAAGCAGAACGCAAGATTCAGAACGATCTTTTTCGATTAGAGCGCGAACTGAATATCCCCTTGATCGCGACCAACGATTCGCACTACCTGTGCGGCGAAGATTCCCACGCGCACGACGTGATGCTGTGCGTGCAGACCAATGCGAAGATCCAGGACACGGAGCGCTTCAAGTTCGATTCCGACCAGTTCTTCGTGAAGAGCGCCGACGAGATGGAGCGCCTGTTTCCCGATTCGCCGAGCGTGCTGGCGCGCACCATGGAGATCGCCGAGCGCTGCAACTTCAAGATGCACCCGGTGGACAATCCGTTTCCTGAGTTTGCCGTTCCCGCCGGGCACACGATCGATACATACTTCGAAGAAGTATGCCGCGAAGGATTCAAGAAGCGTCTCGACACCGCCATTCGAACACTTGAAGCACGCGGGCAACTGCGCACGCCCCTCCACGCATATGAAGCGCGTCTGAATTACGAAATCGGCATCATCCGCCAGATGAAGTATCCCGGCTACTTCCTCATTGTGTGGGACTTCATCAAGTACGCGCGCGATCATGGCATTCCGGTAGGGCCGGGCCGCGGTTCGGGCGCGGGTTCGCTGGTGGCGTATTGCATGGAGATTACCAACATCGATCCCATGCAGAACGTTCTGCTCTTCGAGCGATTCCTGAATCCCGAACGCGTGTCCATGCCGGATATCGACGTGGACTTCTGCATGAACCGGCGCGGGGAAGTGATCGACTACGTGACGCGCAAGTACGGCCGCGAGCAGGTGGCGCAGATCATTACCTTCAACACCATGGCCGCCAAGGCAGCCATCAAGGATTGCGGCCGCGCCATGGACATGCCATACGGCGACGTGGACCGCATCGCCAAACTTATCCCCGCCACCGTGGGCATGACCATCGACAAGGCTCTCGAAGATGTGCCCGACCTGCGCAAGATTTACGACAACGAAGCGCAGATCCGCGAACTGATCGATACCGCGAAGAAGCTTGAGGGCCTGGTGCGCGGCGCTGGCGTCCATGCATCGGCGGTCGTTATAGCCCCCCGTCCTCTGACCGAACTGGTTCCCGTCGCGCGTTCGAAAGACGATGGGATCGTGACGGGCT
The DNA here is from genome assembly GCA_036488735.1 of Occallatibacter sp. Lineage (GTDB taxonomy): Bacteria > Acidobacteriota > Terriglobia > Terriglobales > Acidobacteriaceae > Telmatobacter. The sequence goes on along the minus strand of DASXHC010000012.1, from coordinate 221,590 downwards.
ATGACATGAAGGCGGTAGAGAAGATGGGCCTGTTGAAGATGGACTTCCTCGGGCTCACCACGCTCACAGTGATCGAGGATTGCCTCAGGCTCATCGAACACAATTCCGGCGTCAAGGTCGATATCGAAAGCATCCCGCTCGATGACGAGGAGACCTATAAGAAAGTATTTCACTCCGCGCTGACTTCCGGCGTCTTTCAATTTGAATCGAATGGCATGCGCGACATGTTGCGCCGCTATAAGCCCGACAAGCTGGAAGACTTGACGGCGCTCACGGCGCTGTTCCGTCCGGGGCCGATTCAAGGCGGCATGACCGACGATTTTATCGAGCGCAAGTGGGGTCGCCGCAAGGTGGAGTACATGCTCCCCGAGCTAGAAAGCATTTTGAAAGAAACGCTCGGCGTCATCGTGTATCAAGAGCAGGTGATGCAGATTGCCAACGTCCTGGCGAGCTATTCGCTGGGCGAAGCCGACCTGCTGCGCCGCGCCATGGGCAAGAAGAACGCCGAAGAAATGGCCAAGCAGCGCGACCGGTTCATGAGCGGCGCCGCGGCCCTGGGGCATCCCAAGGGCACTGCCGGGGAAATCTTCGATCAGATGGAGAAGTTCGCGGGCTACGGCTTTAACAAGTCGCACTCCGCGGCCTACGGGCTGGTTTCGTATCAGACTGCGTATCTCAAGACGCATTATCCGGTCGAGTTCATGGCCGCGTTGTTGACGTCGGAGACGTCGAAGCCTGAGAACGTGGTGAAGTACATCGGCGAATGCAAGGAGATGGGCATCAGCGTGGAACCGCCCGATGTGCAGGTTTCGGGCGCGCAGTTCACGCCGCATGGGCAAGCCATCCGCTTCGGCCTGGCCGCGGTAAAGAACGTGGGCGGCAACGCCATCGAGTCGATCATCCAGGCGCGCAATGAATTGAAGAGGCCCTTCGCCAGCTTTTGGGAGTTCTGCGAGAAGGTCGACCTGCGGGTGATGAATTCGCGCGTAATCGAATCGCTGATCAAGGCCGGCGCCATGGACACCCTCGGCGGGCGTGCGCAATTGTCCGCGGCCGTGAACAAGGCGATCGAGCGCGCCCAGAAAACGCAGAGAGACGCGGAGCATGGACAGACGGGATTGTTCGGATTATTCGACGAGAAACCCGCGAACGGCCGAGGCGGCGACGACCTTCCCCAGGTAGCGGACTGGGAAGAGAGTGTGCGCCTGGCCAATGAGAAAGAAGTCCTCGGCTTCTTTGTGTCCGGCCATCCGCTGGACAAGTATGCCGAAAAGATCCGCAATCTGAGCGGCGTGATTGCGGTCTCGGAAGCTTGCGAACGCAAGCCGCCGGAACGCCGCTGGGGGCAGCCCAACGATCCCGCGGATGAAGTTCAAGTGGCGGGAATCATTCACGGTTTGCGTGTACAGAAGAGCAAGCGCGATCAAAAGCTGTACGCCCAGGCATCGCTTGAAGATGCTAGCGGCAAGATCGACCTGATCTGTTTTGCGCGAGATTACGATCGCCTCTGCAATCAACTCAAGATCGAAGCGCCGGTGTTGATTCGCGGCACGATTATGAAAGAGGAAGACGCGGCGCCCAAGATTTCGATCAGCGGCATTCAAGCGCTGGAGGAAGTGCAAGTGAAGCTGCCGGGCGGGGTGCGCATTCGCATCAACCTCGAGCTTGCAACCGAAGAAATGTTCGCGGCGTTGAAGAACGCCGCGGACGCCGCGCCGGGTCCGGGAAAGGTGATGATCCAGCTCGAAAGCAAAGGTGAATACGCGGTCATCCTCGAACCTGAGCAGATGAGCGTGGCCGCCGATCGCGGATGGGTGGAGCGCATCGAAGGACTGACAGGCAGGGGTAGCGTGCAGCCGGTTGGCTAGCCTTGACGCGGGCGCGAAAAGGGAAGTATGGACTCTCGGAAGTTAGGCCCTCTGCTCGTGTCGGAGTTGAGTTTCGGAACCTGGCTTACGGTAGCGGGTGGCATCGGCCGGGAGCAGGCCATCCGCTGCATTCATGCCGCGATCGATCATGGCATCACCCTATTCGACACGGCGAATCAGTATGGCGCGGGCGCGGCGGAGCGCGTACTGGGCGACGCGCTCAAGTCGTATCCGCGAGATCGCTATCTGATTGCGACCAAGGTCTACTTCCCGGTGGGCGACGAACCCGGCCAGGGCCTATCTTCTGCGCAAATCGCAATGCAGCTTGATCGTTCGCTCGAACGCCTGGGCACGGACACGATCGACCTCTATCAGTGTCATCGCTACGACGAGGCAACTCCCCTCGAGGAAACGATGCTGGCGCTTCATCGCGCAGTGCTGGCGGGCAAGGTGCGGGCTATCGGCTTCAGCGGATGGACAGCGGCACAGATTGACATGGCGGCGAAGATTGCCGAGTCGAGCCACCTCACTCCGTTCGTTTCCAGCCAGCCGCAGTATTCGATGCTATGGCGCAGGCCGGAGAGCGATGTCTTCACGGCCTGTGCACGCCACGGCATCGGCAATCTCGCCTTCTCGCCTCTCGCACATGGCGTATTGTCCGGCAAGTATGCGCCCGGCCAACCGCCCCCTGAAGGCAGCCGTGCCGCCAATCCGGAGATGAACGAATTCATGGAGACACGCGGGCGGCACTACCGATCGGATTATCTGCTGGCGGCAGTCGAACAGTTGAAGCCAATCGCTGCGGATCTTGGGTTGACGATGGCACAAATGAGTCTCGCATGGGTTCTGCGCAGACCGGAGATGGCTTCCGCGATCATCGGCGCGACACGGCCGGAACAGATCGAAGAGAATGTCCGCGCTTCGGGAGTGGGGCTTCCTGCCGAGGCCCTTGCGCGTATCGACGACGCGATCCGCAGGGTTGTGGTCTGGGAATAGCGACAGGCCGGCTACCGGTCGTCGCGCACCAGGATCACATGCAGAAAGCGCGGACCGTGCACGCCCTTGATGCGCGTCATCTCAATATCGGCCGTGGCGCTGGGCCCGGAGATATAGGTGGCCAACGTCGGCGGCTGCAGGTACCGCCTAAAGTATTCGGGCAGGGTCTCAACAACCTGGCTGGCGCGCAGGATGCAGAGGTGCCAGTCGGGCAGCAATGTGAGCGCACGGCGCCCTTCGATTGAAGAGTGATGGAGCACGATGGTGCCGGAATCGGCGATGGCGCAGGAAGCCCCTGTGACCACTCCTTGCCCAAGCTCGATCTCCGCCGTCGTGAGTCCATTGTCGACGCTCCATGCAAAACCCTTCGTCTGCCATGCCCGGGGCAGACCTGACGGCGCAAGGAATGACTGCCGTCCGCTCTGCCCAAGCTGCGCGCCGATGGCTGAAATCAGCTCCGTCTCCGCTGCTTCTACAACCTCGGCGTCGTACTCCCGCAGGCGTTCCACCAGCAGGGCCAGCTTGTCTTTGGTGTTGAGCAGGCCAGTGCGGATGTAGTTGCGCGGCAAGTCGTCATACTGACCAGCTTCTGCCTTGCCGGTTGCCGAGCGGATGCGATCGAGAATCGTTTGCCGCGAGGATGAACTCATCGGCTCTCCTTGTCGCGCGACGTCCACCAATTGCGGAACGTCTGCTCGGGTAGTCCGCGCAGATCGCGCGTCATGGTCCAGCGAGCTCCCAGGCTGGGCAGACTATGAATCCAGCCGTCTTTTCCGGTAAAAAGACGCAAGCCGATGCGGGCCAGCCACTGCACCATGCGAAAACGCCACGCACTCGCGAAGATGGCGTTGGCGATGCGCATCCCCAGGTACATCGGATCGAAGAAGCGGTGCTCCGTCTCCCGCTCGCGATCGGTCACCTGCGCGCGCAACTCGATCAGCACCTCGGGAATGTTGATCATCACCGGGCACACTTCGTAGCAGGCTCCGCACAGAGAGGAGGCATACGGCAACGTCTGCGCATGTTCGAGATGCATGAGCTGCGGCGTGAGAATCGCGCCGATGGGACCGCCGTAGACCGATCCGTACGCGTGGCCTCCCGTCTGCCGGTACACGGGGCAGGTGTTCTGGCATGCGCCGCAGCGGATGCACTTCAGCGTCTGCCGCTCGGTTTTACGTCCCAGGATCGAGGACCGTCCATTATCGAGAAGGACAACGTGAAAGCGCTGCGGCCCGTCGCCGCGCGTAACTCCGGTCCACAACGACGTATAAGGATTCATGCGCTCGCCGGTGGCAGAGCGCGCCAGCACCTGCAGCATCACTTCGAGATCCTGAAAGCGGGGAATCACCTTTTCGATCCCGGCCAGGGTGATCATGGCACGCGGGAGGGTGAGACACATGCGGCCGTTGCCTTCGGACTCAACCACCGCTACCGACCCGGTTTCGGCAACCAGGAAGTTGGCGCCGCTGATGGCAGTCGGGACGCGCAGAAACTTCTCCCGCAAAAATGCCCGCGCCGCCGCGGTGAGCGCGTGCGGATCGTTGCTGAGGTTGGGAAGATTCATGCGTCGCGCAAAGATTTCCCGGACCTGGTTGCGGTTTACGTGCAGCGCCGGAACCACGATGTGCGAAGGCTCGTCCTCTCCAAGCTGCAGAATGATCTCGGCCAGATCGGTCTCGAACACTCCGATGCCCGCCGCCTCCAGGGCAGGATTCAACTGGATCTCGGCCGAAGTCATGGTTTTGATTTTGATAACTTCGCTGGCCTCTTCCTGGCGAAGAATGTCGACAAGGATGGCGCGCGCTTCGGCCGCATCGGTTGCCCAGTGGACGATGCCTCCCGCGGCGGTGCAACGTTCCTCAAACTGCTCGAGATACGTGCCGAGGTTCTCCAGTACGTGCGTTCGTATCGCGGACGCCGCCGATCGCAGTTCCTGCCAATCGCCCTTTTCAGCCACCAGCCGGTTGCGCTTGCCCTGAATGACATCGGTGGCGTGTGCCACATTTTTGCGCAGTTGCGTGTCACGGAGAATCGGCAGCGCCGCCTTGGGAAATGTCTCGGCGTGAACTGGGTCCAACACCGGATGGGTCACGCCGTCACCTCCGCCGGCACGGCTTCCGTGCTGGCCAGGATCTGCGCCATGTGGATGGTCTTCATGGATGCGTACTGCCGGTGCAACGCTCCGCCCAGGTGCATAAGGCAGCTATTGTCCAGTGCGGTGCAATACTCGGCGCGCGTGGCCTGCACATCCAGCAGCTTGGCCGAAAGCATGGCCGAAGAGACCTCGGCATTCTTGATGGAGAACGTACCGCCAAAGCCGCAGCAGCGATCGAGGTTGGCCAGCGGCATCATTTCCAGACCGCGCACCTTGGCCAGCAAACGGAAAGGCCGGTCGCCCAGATGCAGCGCACGCAGGCCATGACAACTGGCGTGGTAGGTGACGCGATGCGGGAACCAGGCGCCCACATCGTCGCTTCCCACGCGGTCAATGAGAAACTCGCTCAGCTCGAACACGCGCGGCATCAAGGCCGCCAACTCCTTGCGCAGGTCCTCATTGCCCAGTTCCTCAAACAGCCCGGGGTACTGGTCGCGGATCATGGCCACGCAGGAGGAAGAGGGAATGACGACCGATTCGGCATCGCTATAGAGCCGCACGAAGCGCTTGGCCTGCGAAAAAGCTTCGGCGCGGAATCCGGTGTTGGCGTGCATCTGCCCGCAGCAGGTCTGCGCCGCCCTGAACTCAACGTCGACGCCGAGCCGTTCCAGCAGGCGCACCACGGCGCGCCCGGTCTCCGGATAGAGAGTGTCGTTGTAGCAGGTGATGAAGAGCGAAGCGCGCATATGGGTATGCCCACATTCTTGCAGACAGGCGCCGGGAATGGCCGTGATCTCCGGCAGAAAATTTAGTTATCTATTGCATTGGCAGGTTTCCGAAAGGGAACAATCCTGGAGAATTCGTCGATATGTTCTTCACGTCAAAATGTTTCAGCCGATGATGGAATCAGGATTGACCATGGAAGCCTTCTTCCTGCGGCCCGATGTGGAAATTCGAAAAGGGTGAGATACTAATGCCACATATCCAGGTCATAGAGTTTTTAATTGGCAGATCGCACCGCCTTTGAACAGGGTCTCATTTTTCTCCATCGGTTTACGTTTCGCCCCGTCAACTCAAATCGCAGCTTGTTTAAGCAATCGTCGGAGGTCTTAACGCAATCGAGCGGCACATTCCCCTGGGCCGGCACGAATTAAGCAACGTGGCAGGTCGAGTTTCAAGTTCGCCTTTTGGCAATTCCGCCGGTGTTGGAGAATTGCCGTACGAACTGGCGGCTTTGAGCTCATTCGGGTTTCCGAAGAAAGGTCCTGGGTTCGACAATGCGGTTCCTTCGTTTCCTTTCCCTCCTGGCGCTCGCCAGTTTGTCTGTTTCTGCCCCCACCCTGATGGCGCAGACTTCCGCCACTCCACCGCGTATTCACCAGGCCGTCAATGAATTAGCCCTGGTGGCCCTGAAAGGCAACGTACCCGCGCTGGCTCGCGCTGAGTTCGACCAGGGACGCGCTTCCGCATCCACCCCGCTCACGTACATGCGGCTGGTCCTGTCGCGGACACCGGAGCAGCAGGCAGCGCTGGACAAGTATGCCGCCGAACTGCAGGACAAGTCCTCACCCAACTATCACAAGTGGTTGACTCCCGAGCAGTTTGGCAAGCTGTACGGTCCCGCGGATTCGGATATTGCCGCCCTTGTGGCCTGGCTGCAATCCCATGGGTTGAAGGTTGAGTCGATCCCGCCCGGCCGCACCAACGTCCCCTTCTCCGGTACTGTTCAGCAGGTGGAAGAGGCGCTGCACACATCCATTCATTCCTACCTGGCGAACGGCGAACAGTTCTATTCCAACGATGCCAATCCCAGCATCCCCGCGGCGTTGTCGGCGGTGGTGTCGGGCGTGGCCAATCTGAACACAATCAAGCCCCGCCACAATCATTTGAACGGTAAGGTAGGCATGTTCGATCCAGGCGCCGGCCGGTTGACACCCGCGGTCGCGGCCCGGGCGACGGGACCGGGCGCTGACCTGACCGGTGGTGGCGGCACGCCCAATAATCCTTACTTTCTTTATATCGTTCCCGCCGATGCGGCCGTCATCTATGACACGCCCAACGTCGCGCTCAATCCCAGCTTCACGGGAACGAAAAGTTATAGCGGGCTCGGCGTCACCATCGGCATCGGCGGTGATGCCGCGATTCTACCCGCCACCGTGGCCAATTTCCGCACCCTGTTTCTTGGTAACTCCATTCAGCCCACGATCACCAATGTCGACGGCGTGACGGCAAACGGGGACACCGACGAGGCATACATCGATACCGAACTGGCCGGCGGACTGGCGCCGGGAGCCACCATCCACTTCTATACCGCCACCAATCTGGGCACAGCCATCAACCAGATGCTGACCGATAATGCGGTCGATATCTTTAGTCTCAGCTTCGGGTTTTGCGAAAAGCTGCTGTCCGGCTCGGAGAATGCAGCACTGAACGCTGACTGGGAACAGGCGGAACTGCAAGGGATCGCGGTCACCGTCTCGACGGGCGACTCGGGCTCAGCCGGCTGCGACGATCCGGGTACAGTGACCACAGCGTCTCTCGGTTTGCAGGTCAGCGGCTGGGGCTCGACCGCGCACAACATTGCGGTGGGGGGAACCGACACCGACGCTCTGACCAGTTCCACGTTCACCAATTACGTCAGCCCGCCGGGCACCCCGGGGGCAGGCTCGTGGTATGGCACAGCCAAATCCTACATTCCCGAGTCGGCATGGAATGATTCAACCCAGAACAACACCACCATCAGCGCCAACATTCCATGGGCGGCGGCGTCGGGTCCCAACATCGTGGCAGGCTCCGGGGGAGCGAGTAGTTGTTCCTCCCAATCCGCCCTCGGCGCATGCACGGGCGGGTATGCCAAGCCTGCGTGGCAGCGGGGAACCGGGGTTCTGACGGACGGCGTTCGCGATGTGCCGGATATCTCTCTCCTTTCCGGCAATGGTTACGATTATTCCGCGTGGACAGTCTGCACGGATGACCCCATAAGTGCCGGCAGCGCCATCCTCTCCAATTGTTCTCCCCAGCCCGACGGCTCCTTTTATATCAACGCATTCGGCGGTACGTCGACCGCGGCGCCTGCATTTGCCGGCATCCTCGCCATGGTCCAGCAAAAGACGGGCGGCCGTCTCGGACAGGCTGCCAAGGAACTCTACGATCTCTACAACGGCAGCAATGCCGGAGCCGTTTTTCACGACATCACCGTGGGCAATAATTCCGTCCCGTGCACTTCGGGTACGCCGGACTGCACCAAGAACGGGGCTGGCAATGACTTCCTGACCGGGTATGACACAACCACAGGTTATGACCTGGCCACCGGCATCGGCAGCGTGGATGCCGCGCAGCTGGTCAAATACTGGGGAACCGCGGTCGGAACAGAAAGCGCCACCCTCACAGTTGTGCCTTCGCTCACAACCATGTTGGCAACGCAGAGTCTGGTCGTTACAGGCACGGTCTCAGGGAGTGCCGGAACTGCGACCGGTACCGCCACATTGTCTGGCGGAGGCTACACGTCGTCCGCGGCGACCCTTGACTCCGGCGGTGGATATTCCATAACCATTCCCGCCAATCGTCTTGCCGTCGGGACCGATACCCTTACCGTGGCTTACAGCGGCGACCCAACCTATAGTTCTACGACCAACTTCACTTCCGTCCAAGTCAACGCGGGGGCGGCCGCGACCGTCACACTGACTCCGCCAACGCAAACGGTGACTACCAACCAGATCGTCAATGTGACGGCCACCATAACCGGAGCTAGTGGAACTCCCACGGGCACGGTCACACTATCCAGCGGCGGCTACACATCGACCGCGCAGACGTTATCGAATGGTGTCCGCATGTTTGCCATCCCTGCCGGCTCACTGGCCAAAGGAACCGACTCGCTGACGGCGACTTACAGCGGCGACTCGGTCTATGGCTCGGCCACAGGAACGAGTTCCGTGACCGTCAACGGAATCGCCGCCAGTGTATCCGTGAATCCATCGGTTTCCACGTTGAACGTGGGCGCCGCTCTCACGGTGAGCGGAACTGTCAGCGGTGCCGGCGCAACTCCCACGGGCACCGTGACGCTGACCGGAGGCGGTTTTACCTCTTCGGCACAAACCCTTTCCAACGGCAACTATTCCATAACCATTCCCGCCAATAGTCTTGCCATCGGCAGCGACACTCTTACCGTGGCTTACAGCGGCGACGCAACGTATAACTCGACGACCAACTCCACTTCCGTCCAAGTCAACGCTGGGGCAGCCGCGACCGTCACACTGACTCCCGCGACACAGACTGTGACCACCAACCAGGCTGTCAATGTGACGGCCACCATAGCCGGAGCTAGTGGAACTCCCACGGGCACGGTCACACTAGCGGGCGGCGGCTACTCATCGACCGCGCAGACGCTCTCGGGTGGCAGCTACACATTCACCATTCCTGCCGGGTCGCTTGCCAAGGGGACCGACACGTTGACCGTTACCTATGGTGGCGACCAAAAATACGGGACCACAACCGGAACGGCACAAGTGCTTGTGAACCTGCTCACGCCGACCGTAACTGTATCTCTCGCAGGAACAGCCAACACCGGACAAGCTCTAAGCGTGCCGGTGACGGTATCAGGTGCAGGCGGTACACCCACCGGAACGGTCACTTTGTCGGGCGGCGGTTATACCTCGGCCGCGCAAACCCTCACCGCTGGAGCGACCACCTTCACAATTCCCCAGAACGGCATTTCCGTTGGCGCGGACCTCCTGACCGCGGCCTACAGTGGGGATAGTGTTTACTCGACCGCTTCGGGCGCGGCCACCGTCACGGTGACGGCTTCCGTCTATACTCTGGCGGCGACTGCGCCAGCTGCAGTGACTGCGGGCGCATCCGCCAGCTCGACCATTACGGTAAGCACAACGACTGGGTATGCGGGGGCTGTCACGCTCACCTGCTCCTTAACGGCCTCGCCTTCCGGGGCCACCCGGGCGCCTGTCTGCACTGTGCCTTCGGGCAGTTCGTCGGTAACTCTCAGCTCCACTACGGCCAGCGGGTCCGGCACCGTGAACTTCACCACCACGGCCCCCGTGACCGCAAGCCTCGAACGGCGTGGGCTCGGCGGCTGGGCCGGTGCCGGCGGCGGAGCTGTATTGGCCTTCCTGGTTTTGGTGGGAATTCCCAGGCGGCGCCGGAACTGGCTCACCCTGTTGAGCCTGCTCGTCGTCATGATGGCTCTGGGCGGCATGGCGGCTTGCGGTGGCGGCGGCGGCAGCAGCGGTGGAGGAACAACGACAACCACCCCAGGCACAACGGCAGGCACCTACACCTTCACCGTGACTGGCACCGGGACACCAGCGGTAAGCCCGGCTCCAACAGCTACCGTGACCCTGGTCGTCAACTAATCGACCCATGAAGAAAGAGGCTCGCTCCGGAAGGGCGAGCTTCTTTTACCTCCGGGCTGCATCGACAGGCAATCATTCGAGGGAGGCCCAGGTAAAATTCATCGTTGCCTCGGCCTCATGACTTCTTTGCGGCGGAAACACTCCGGCGCGTGGTCGTTTACCATGCCCACCGCCTGCATCCACGCATACACGATCGTAGGCCCCACAAACTTGAAGCCGCGCTTCTTCAGCGCCTTCGATATCTCCGCCGCCAGGGACGTGGTGGCGGGGACAGGCCCGGTGTTCTGGATCGGCTTGCCGCCGACAAAGTCCCACGCGAACTGGGCGAAGCTCTCTCCCGCCGACTCCATCGCGACATAGATCCGGGCTCCCTGGATAGTGGCCTCAATCTTCGCGCGGGAACGCACGATGCCCGCGTCCTGCAACAGGCGTTCGATGTCGTCCTCGGTGAAGCGCGCCACCTTGCGGGGGTCGAATTTCTTGAAGGCCTTGCGGAAAGCGTCGCGCTTGCGCAGGATGATGATCCACGACAGCCCCGCTTGAAACCCTTCCAGCATCAGGGTTTCCCAAAGCATGCGGCTGTCGAATTCAGGCACGCCCCATTCCTGATCGTGGTACGCCATGTAGACCGGGTCGTTTTCCGCCCAGGCACAGCGTCTCTTCTGCTTTCCTGGAGTCATGGACACAGCCTCCGATCTACCCGCGCAGCCAGGGCACGGTCGCTTGAGCCTTACAGCCGCTTGAGAAATGCGAGAGCTTCTTTAAGTTGCGGGAATTGCTGTTCTTCCGCCTTGAACTCCCGCGAATGCACGCAGCGGCGCAGTCCGCGCATGCGCACCGGGTGCTTCAGATGCAGCATCTCGTGGTACAGCAGGTATTCGATGGCGTAGCGCGGGCTCGACGGCCGATCGAACACGCGGCTTACCACTATGGTGTTGTGCGCGGCGTCGTAATGGCCTAGCAAGCGCTTGGCATGATGTTCGCTCCAGGTCAGCTCCGGCCGTCCCATCAGGCCTCCGAAGAAACGCATATTGAGCGTGTCGAACACCTCTTCAAGGTGGTAGTAGCGTCCCTCCGGGCCAAAGTAGCGCTTGCTGCCCCGCGATCCGCGAATCAATTCCGTCTGGCGCGTTACAGCCGCCGATGAGGCGAATCGTTTGTAGCGCAGGTTGTGGATGGGTTCGATCGGCTTCTTGTAGAGTTTGGCCAGCAGAATGTGCGCGATGGCGCGGATCACCGCTTCGGGCGCACCCTCCAACAGGTCGGAAAGGCTGACGAAGATCTGCCCTTCGCGCAGTCGGATCGTGGTGTTCAGGGAAGTGAAGCGGCGGAAGCGCAGGTGGATCGGCGGCATGGGCGCACGCGGGCGCAACGCTCGATATTCTTCCTGAAATAAAGGGACAAAATCGGGGGTCACCAACATGGAGGTTAGCACAAATGGGACAGGACGAGAGACTCGGGAGTACGGACTTGAGAATCGGAGGTCCTGCGGATAAATGCGCCGGCGGCCACGCATCCGGGTTATCCATTGCACCGTTCCCCTGCTAAACTCGTTGTGTTTCTTGGGGGGGAATTGCATGAGGGCTGTATCTCGTTTCGCACTCGTCTTTGCTTTTGCTACCGTACTGCCCGGTGCCTGGGCTGCGGACCTGAGTGGCGCATGGAAAGGCGCATTCGACTTTCAAGGCACCACCATTCCTGTGACGCTCAACTTGAAGAGCGATGGCAAAACCGTTTCAGGCACCGTCGAAGGGCTGCCCACCACGCCCACCGATATCCATGACGGGGCATTGACCGGGGACACTCTCACCTTCTGGGTGAACACCGACTACCAGGGCCAGACTTACAAGCTGATCTACAAGGGCAAGGTCTCAGCCGGCCAGATCGTATTCGACTTCGGCACCGAGGACGGAACCTTCACCGCGCCGCTGACCGTCACCAAGGGCGTGCCCCCTGCACCCCCCGCGCCCGTCGACGTGGGAGGCGATTGGAAAGGTGCCTTTGACTTGAACGGAACCCAGATGCCGGTTACCTTGCACCTGAAGAACGCCGCCGGCGCCGTGACTGGAACCATTGATGGACTCGGCCCCGCGCCCACTGAAATTCATGAGGGCAAATTGGACGGCGCGACCGTGACCTTCTGGGTCAACGCCGACTATCAGGGCCAGACCTACACCCTGGTCTACAAAGGCAAAATCGCGCCCGGTCAGATCGACTTCGACTTCGGCACCGCCGACCAATCCTGGGGCGCCACCATCACCGTCAAGAAAACCTAACCAGATTTCCGGCAGCCACCCCAACCACAGAAGATCGGGTGCCCCACCCAACCACAGAAGATCGGGTGCCCCACCCTCGCCACAGAAGATCGGGTGCCCCACCCTCGCCACGTCTTTGTTTTTGTGGCTAGGGTGGGCCGCCACGAAGCCACAAGGCCCCGTCTTTTCTGAACCGCCCAGCCGAGAGCCATTGAATTCCGTGTTTACCAACCCAGAAGATCGGGTGCCTGACCCAACCACCAAAGATCGGGTGCCCCACCCTCGCCACGTCTTTGTTTTTGTGGCTAGGGTGGGCCGCCACGAATCTACCCGTCTTCAGTCCTTAGGGTCCATCCGGCAGCACATACTCCAATCGATACGAGTGCTTTCCGGCGTCGATCAGAATCGTCAAACTCCCCGCGATCCCCGCCAGTCCATCCGTTCCCGATCCCGGAACCACCTGCACAGTGAGGTCGAAGTTCCCCGCCTCCATCGTCCCGAAATGTTGCAACGCAAACGACCCGCTCACTCCACCGAGCGTCCCAGTCACCTGTTCGATCGCAACATAGCCCGCTGTCCCCGTCGCGAGATTGCCCGCGCCCAGCATCTCGCCGGCGCTCACCGCTTCCAGGTCGCCGCGATACGTCTTGTCCAGCGAATAGCGCCCGATAGACGTTACGTTGATCGCTTCGTCCGGGCCCAGGGGCGCCGTCTTCACTTCGAATGTGCCTTTCGCTTCTCCCGTCATGCAGTTCTCCTCCGCGCTTGGATGCGCTCCCAAAATCCACCCCGCTGTACGCGCGTGTGAAAAAACCTTTCGCCCGGAAAATTTCCAAAAGTGTATGCCTAAATGCATGTGTTGCAGTCCCAACAGGTTCTGGGCAGTTCCGAAACTGTGTGCTTATAACGTCAATATCCCGCCTGCACGGTCCTCAATGCACGTGAATCACCGGGTCGCGATCGGGGTGCGCCGGATCCTTGAGAATATGGCCTCCCTGCATCACAAAGTCCACTTTTTCCATCACCGAGATATCGCTAAGCGGATCCCCTTTCACCGCGATCACATCCGCAAAATGACCGGGTTCCAGCGTGCCTACATCCTTGTCTTTGCCCAGCATGGTGGCCGCGTTGATGGTCGCTGCCTGCAGCGCTCCCAGCGTGGAAAGGCCGCCGCGCACCAGCGCGCCGAACTCTTTTGACACCGACTCATCCACGTCCGCATCATCCACGCCGTAGACGATCCGGATGTGATGCGCGAGTGCCAGTTTGAACGCCGGCCCCTGCGCCGCCATGATCTCTTTTCCCTTTGCAAATGAGTCCGGATCGCGGCCCTTGCTCAACCCTGTCTCCATATCGTGTTGAAAACAATAGAGCGTCGGCACCAGCCAGGTATGATGCTCTTCCATCAATCGGGCGCCTTCCTCATCCAGCATGGTGCCGTGTTCGATTGAATCCACACCGGCGCGCACCGCTGCCTTGATGCCTGCCGTTCCTTCCGCGTGGGCCATCACCTTCTTGCCCGCGCGATGGGCAACTTCAACGGCCTCAGCCATCTGCGCCTCGCTCAACTCCTGCACGTGGTAGTCGGAGATGGGATCCATGACGCCGCCCGTAGCCATCAGCTTGATCCAGTCGGCGCCATACTTGATGTCGCGCCGGACCACCCGATCCATATCATCGACCGTGTCCGCGACATTCGTCCCATGAGGCAGCTGCAGGTCGGCGGGGAACGGCGCGCCGTCGCCGTGCCCCCCGCTGACGGAGATGCAGCTGCCCGCGGCCGTAATGCGCGGTCCCGCGATCAGTCCTCGCTTGACCGAATCGCGCAATGCGAACTGCGGATAGTCCGCAGGCCCCTCGCAGGCATCGCGCACCGAAGTGAATCCATGATCGAGCCACAGCCGCAGGTTATATGCCCCCCACAACGTCGCTTGCGGAATCGACGTGCGCAGATGGGAAGCGAAGTTTTGTGTCGTCGGATTCGACAGGATATGCCCGTGCGCATCGATCAGCCCCGGCAGCACGGTGTACGCCGAAAGATCGATTACAGGCGCTCCCGATGGCGCCGTGTCTGCAATTGACGCTATGTGATCGCCCTCGATAACGATGTATGCGTGGGTGCGCACTTCGCCCGTGCGTACGTCGATAAGCCTGCCCGCAAGAATAACTTGGGTAGCGGCGGACGGGGGCTGTTGAGCGCGTGTCAGGGACGCGGACAGCATGAAAGCAAAGAGACAGGTGGAGATTCGGCGCATCATGTGGGTTGAACATAACATCCGTAGGACCGTGAGGCAAAACCGGAGCGGCGATTGCGCTGGGGCTACAATGAGCGCAAAGAAAAGAGGCGCCATGGTCCCATGGTGGAAGCGGCTGATCTACTCGCTGGGGAGCGTTATCGTTGGCGCCGGCGCTGCCGGCGCCCTGGTCGCAGGGCGTGAATTCATCAGCAGCTCGCATGGCCACGTAAGCGCGATGGGCTTGACCATCGCTGGATTGGGATTCGATTGCTGGGTTGTGATCCTGAGTTTGCCGGGATGGCTGTTGGCAATTCCCGTCGTATTGCTGGTGCGATACACCTACGGCTGGCGATTCTGGATGTACTGGGCCCTCGGCACTTGCGTGGGGCCCGCGTTGATTCTTGGCGTCGCCTTGTATTCGGCCTTGAGAGCGCCTAATCTCGAAGGTTTCCCGGGCGATTCAATGTCGGTGGTTTATCTCGCGGGCGCTATTTCATTTCTTTCTACGTTGTTGTATTTGTTGCTCCTGCGCCGAGCCCGCATCCGCGCCGCATACGGTGTGGATGTGACCGTTGTTTGAATTGCAAAGGCAACGGCATTCAAGACGGCAAGTCGGGCGAAGAGGCGAGGCTCTTCTTGGGCCAGAGGGAATCGAGGAACAACAGGCATGCGCCGGTGACGATGGAACTGTCGGCGACGTTGAAATCGGGCCAGTGATACGAGAAGATATGGACCTCGATGAAGTCGACGACTGACCCGTAGGCGATGCGATCGTGCACATTGCCGATGGCGCCGCCGAGGATGAGCGCGAGCGCTACCGTCGTGAGCGTAATGCGGCTTCCGGAGAGAAACATTGCAATAAGCACACCCAGTGCCGCCAGGCATGTGAATGCAATCAGCGCCCATCGCACGGTGTGCGGGGAGGCGCTGTCTGCAAATAGAGAGAACGCCGCGCCTTCATTGGTCCAATGCGTGATGCGCAGAAAGCGCGGGATGATGGGGATGGCATCGCCAATAGCGATATGCGCGGCGACCCAAGTCTTGGACCAGCGATCGGCAACAACAATCAAAGCTGAGACGAGCAGCAGCCATGGCAGGCGGCGCGGTGCAGTGAAGCTCACGCGACTGCCTCCTGCGGCGGATCGATGTTCATGTCGTGCAGAGCGGATTGGCAGCGGTCGCAAACATTTTGCCAGATACCGTAGTTGGATACGTGGGGCATGAAATTCCAGCAGCGCGCACATTTGTGGCCGGATGCGGGCAAGGCTGTGACTTCGAATTCGCTGCCAGCGATGACGTGCGCTGCAGAGACGTTGAGAAACTCCTTCAGGGCTTCGGCGTGTTTTTGCAATAACGCGAACGCCTCGCCGGTCGCAGTGAATCGCAAATCTGCTTCAAGTCCTTTGCCGATGCGCTTTCCCTGGCGCGCTTCTTCAAGCACAAGCAATGCCTTGTCGCGAATGGTGAAGAGCTGCTTCCATTCTTTGAGCAGCGCCGCAGGATTTTCACTGAAGACTTCTTCGGGCTTGGGGAAGAGCGCGAGATGAACGCTAACTTCGCGGCCTTCCGCTGCGGGCAAGTATTCCCACACTTCATCGGCCGTGAAACTCAAAATCGGTGCCACAAGGCGGACGAGCGCTTCGGTGATTTTCCAAAGAACAGTCTGCGCGGAGCGACGCGCGTGGCTGGTGGGCGCGAAGGTGTACATGCGGTCTTTGAGGATGTCGAGATAAAACGAGCTGAGGTCGACGATGGCGAATTCATTGACGGCATGATAGATGCGGTGGAACTCGAAGGCTTCGTACCATGCGAGGATCTCCTCAGTCAGTTCGCGGGTGCGGGCCAGCATGTAGCGGTCGAGAGGCAGCAATTCCGCTTCCGGTATCTCATGTGCGACGGGCTCGAAATCCTTGAGGTTTCCGAGCAGGAAGCGGAACGTATTGCGCAGCTTGCGATAGATCTCGGCGCAGCGAGCCATGAGGTTTTCGCTGGCGGCCATGTCTTCGCGGAAGTCGATGGAAGCGACCCAGAGGCGCACGATCTCACCGCCCATGCGGTTGGCGATGTCGACGGGATCGACGCCGTTGCCAAGCGATTTCGACATGGCGCGGCCTTGTTCGTCGAGAGTCCATCCGGCGGTGGCGCAGTGCGAGTAAGGAGCGCGTCCGCGCAAAGCTACGGAGGTGAGAAGGGAGGAGTGGAACCAGCCGCGGTGCTGGTCGCCGCCTTCGAGATACAACACCTTCACGCCTTCGTCCTTTTGGAAGGCAGCGTATTGGGCTTTCAAATCCGCATCGGCTTCGCACACCGCGAACCAACTGGTGCCGGAGTCGAACCACACGTCGAGGATATCCATTTCCTTGCGGAACGCGGTTCCTCCGCAACTCGAACACTTTGCGTTGGCAGGCAGCAGGGCTGCGACGTCGGTGGTGTGCCAGGCCTCGGCGCCTTCGCGTTCAAAGAGGCCGACGATCTTGCGGTTCAGCGAAGGGTCCATGATGGGCTGGTTGCAACCCTCGCACATAAACACGGCGATGGGCACGCCCCAGATGCGCTGGCGGCTGATGCACCAGTCGGGGCGGGTCGCGATCATATTGGTGATGCGTTCCTTGCCCCATGCGGGATCCCAGATGACCTTGTCAATTTCTTCGATGGTCACCTGGCGGAAGGTTTTTTCAACGCCATCAGCGTTTTTGACCGGCGTTTCGAGATTAATGAACCACTGTTCGGTGGCGCGGAAGATGACCGGGTGGTGGCAGCGCCAGCAATGCGGATAGGAGTGGTGCAGATCGCCGGAAGCCAGCAGGGCGCCCGACTCCTCGAGCATGGCGACAATGATGGGGTTGGCCTGCCAGACGGTTTTGCCTTCGAATGCGGGAGGCGACGTCAGATGCCAGGCATCGGGATCGACGTGGATGCGACCGCCGGAATCGACGCGGGTGGTGGCGTCGAGGTTGTAGCGCTGGCCGGTGTAGAAGTCGTCGGCGCCGTGCGAGGGAGCGGTGTGGACTGCGCCGGTGCCGGTGTCGGCAGTGACATAGGTGGCGAGCACGCCGAGGATAGAGCGGTCGAGAAACGGGTGCTGGTAGGTGGTGCGTTCGAGCTTCGCGCCCTTGATCCGCGCCAGTTCGGTGGTGTCGCCAAGGTTGCAGGCGGCGATCACCGAGACAGTCAGTTCGGCGGCGACGATGTAGACGGGGCCGTTGTCGTGCGTGGCCAAGGCGACGTAGTCAAAGTCGGGGTGGAAGGCGACGGCGAGGGACGCCGGCAGGGTCCACGGCGTGGTGGTCCAGATGATGACGTAGACGTCGCGTCCGGCCAGAGAGGCGTCGAGTGCGGCGGGATCGGAGGTGAGCTTGTAGCGCACATAGATCGAGGGGCTGGTGTGCATCTCGTACTCGATCTCGGCGTCGGCCAGTGCGGTGCGGTCGTGAGTGCACCAGTAGACCGGTTTCAGACCGCGGTAAACGAAGCCCTTTTCGAGGAAGCCGTAGAACGCTTCAAGAGTGCGCGCCTCGTAGTCGCGGCTCATTGTTTTGTACGGCTTGTCCCAGCGGCCGAAACAGCCGATGCGTTCAAATTGCGAGGTTTGGAGATCAATATATTTTTGCGCATAGGCGCGGCATGCATCCAAAACTTCAGGAGCGGGCATTTCCAGTTTGCGGCGCCCGAGATGCTCATCGACCTTGATCTCGATGGGCAGGCCGTGGCAGTCATAGCCGGGTACATAGGGTGAGTCGAAACCGGCCATGGTTTTGGACTTGACGACGAAGTCCTTTAACCCTTTGTTGAGCGCGTGGCCCAGGTGAATGGGCCCGTTGGCATAGGGCGGCCCGTCGTGCAGGATGTAGGAAGGACGGCCTGTGCCGACTTTCCGGAGCTCGTCATAGAGGCGCAGAGACGCCCAGCGAGCCAGACGCAGTGGTTCATTGACAGGCAGATTGGCCTTCATCGGGAAGGCGGTTTGAGGCAAGGTCAAGGTCGCCTTTAGTTCCGGCGTTGGGGACATCGTCACTCCCTGGTCTGGTGCAGACTGGTTCAAGCATCAGTTTAACTTGCGCGGCATCAAAATATTCGAACACGGAGTATTCCAAAATGAGGATGGCGGCGGAGCCTCGACGCATCGAACTCAAAAATGAGCCGGTTCATGAGACTGGCAGACCCGCTAAGTAGTTTTTTTTGAACTCACCTAACAACTTTGAGTAAGGGTCGTCTATCGTATATGGGAGTCCGATCGACTGCGGGATATGATTTTTCGGAGCGCGACGAGCAGGGCCGCGACGAGCGCAGGACTGAAACTGGTGTGACAGATGCCGCGACAAATCACGGCGCGGTCACGCATAATGGAAAGATGGGTCTGGTGGCCGGTCGGCCCCTTCCCATCGAGCGAAGGGTAGCAGAGCCAGCCTCAACTATGGCAAATGACCTACTGACACAGCCGGACACCCACCCCATGCCAAATCCAGGCGGCCACGAACTAGACGCTTTTCTCGGGAAAGCCTTCGAAGAGAAGCCGATATGGACGGGGCTCTGGGAGAGCATCCGGGACGTATTTTTCCCCCCCAAGCTTCCACCGTTGGAACTGACCTCGACGCCGATTCCCGTGCCGGACCCGATGGCGTTCAAGACCAATCCCTGGGCCGTAGGCTCGGCCGCCGTGATCAACGGCTTGATCCTGGCGATCATGCTTTATATCGGCGCGCGTGCAGTGATCAACAAGATCATGCCGCCCAAGCAGGTCACCAACGTTGATGTAGGCAACTTCGACCTGGCGGCGCCCAAGGCCATGAAGACGGCGGGCGGGGGCGGCGGGGGCGGATCGCACGACATCATCGACCCCATCAAGGGCAAACTTCCCAAGATCGACAAGGCCCCGGTTACACCGCCGATGGTGCCGATACTGGATCACCCCAAGCTGGCGATCGATTCTGCCATTGCGGTTCAAAAAGATATCAAGCTTCCTGACAATCCGAATATGCCGATGATTGGCGTGACCAATTCGCCGAACGTGACCATGGCCTCCAACGGCCAAGGTACAGGCGGCGGGATGGGGACGGGTTCCGGCGGCGGTCTGGGGTCAGGAAACGGCAACGGGTTCGGGCCCGGTAGCGGTGGCAACACGGGCGGCGGTTTATTCCGGATCGGCGGCGGGGTTTCTGCGCCCGTTCCGATCATCTCGCCTGAAGCTGAGTTCTCGGATGAAGCACGGCGCGCCAAGTACCAGGGCGTGTGCCTGGTTTCGCTGATCGTGGACGCGCAGGGCAACCCGCAGAATCCGCGGGTGATTCGCGCGCTGGGCATGGGGCTGGACGAGAAAGCGCTCGAAGCAGTGCGCCGCTACAAGTTCAAGCCGGCTCTGAAGGAGGGCAAGACGCCGGTGCCGGTGATGATCACGATCGAGGTGAACTTCAGGCTGTACTAAAAGCAGGGACCAGAAATCAAGGGTCAGGGAAAACAAAGGGCGAGGCGCTTCGGCGGCCTCGCCCTTTGTGCGTTTATGGGTGCAGCTTAGATCTCGGAGTGTGAGCTCAATCGATTTACAAGGGAACAGTCGTCGTGTGGTGTGATAAGCTTCGCTGGTTCCGGATGCGAGGTATTGGCGATGATGTCTCAGGGCAAGAAGGGCTTTGCTTGCGCGGTATTGGTGGGATTGACGTTAGGAATGGTGCGGCTTGCGTGGGGCCAGGAGGATTATCCGTTTCGCGATCCAAAGCTGCCGGACGATCAGCGCATTGCGGACCTGCTGGGGCGGCTGACGCTGGAGGAAAAGGTAGAGCTGATGTCGAACCACCCCAAGATTCCGCGGCTGGGCATCGTGTTTTCAGGGCAGGTGGAAGGATTGCACGGCCTGGCGCTGGGCGGACCGGGAGGGTGGGGCCCCAAGGGCAAGCAACCGCTGCCTACCACGACGTTTCCGCAGGAAAAGGGGTTGGGGGCGACGTGGGATGCCGAACTTCTGGGCAAAATCGCCACGCTGGAGGGATACGAGGCGCGCTACTACTACCAAAACCCGGTGGCGGATTTTGGCGGCGTGGTGGTGCGGGCGCCGAATGCGGATTTGAGCAGAGACCCGCGATGGGGACGGACGGAGGAGTCGTATGGCGAGGATCCGTTTCTGGTGGGGACTCTGACGGTGGCTTTCGCCAAGGGGTTGCAGGGCCCGGATCCGAAACACTGGCAGGCGGCGTCGCTGATGAAGCATTTCCTGGCCAATGAGAATGAGAACGGTCGTTCGTTTACGTCTTCGGATTTTGGAGAGAGGCTTTTCCGCGAGTATTATTCGGTGCCGTTTCGCATGGGCTTCGAGGAAGGCGGGTCGCGTGCCGTAATGGCCGCCTACAACTCATGGAATGGCATTCCCATGATGATTCACCCCGTGCTTAAAGACGTGATGATCAAAGAGTGGGGCAACGACGGGCTGATTTGTACGGATGGCGGAGCGCTGGGGCTACTGATTACCGCGCACAAGAGCTTTCCCGACAAGGAGCATGGGTCGGCAGCGGCGGTGAAGGCAGGCATCAATCATTTTCTGGATACGTACAAGGACGATTTATCGAAAGCGCTGAAAGACGGGCTGCTGACCGAAGCGGATATGGATGCGGCGTTGAGAAACCTGTTGCGGCTGTTCTTGCGGCTGGGCGAGTTCGACCCGCCGGGGGTGGATCCCTATGCGCTGATCGGACGCGAGACAAAAGGAGAGTTGCCGCCATGGGAGAGGCCATCGAGCAGGGAACTGGCGCGCCTGGCAACGGACGAGTCGATCGTATTGCTGAAGAATGACAAGGGCATACTGCCGCTGGACCGGAGCAAATTGAAGACCATCGCGGTGATAGGGCCATGGACTGGCGAAGTGCTGCTGGACTGGTACAGCGGAACGCCGCCGTATGCGGTAAGCACGTTGGAGGGAATCAAGGAAGCCGCGGGGAAAGGCACGAAGGTGCTGTACGCCGATGGATCGGATGCGGCGGAAGCGGCGGCGCTGGCGCGCAAGGCGGATGTGGCGATTGTCGTGGTTGGCAATCACCCTGAGTGCAATGCGGGGTGGGACCAGTGCCCGACTCCCTCAAACGGAAAAGAGGATGTGGACCGCAAGACGATAGTGCTGGAACAGGAAGAACTGGTGAAGCAGGTGTATGCAGCGAATCCGCGGACGATTGAGGTGCTGCGGGCGAGTTTTCCGTATGCCATCGTCTGGAGCTAGCAGAATGTGCCCGCAATCGTGCACATGACGCACAACAGCCAGGAGGAAGGGCACGGGCTGGCGGACGTGCTGTTTGGCGACTATTCTCCCGCAGGACGACTTACACAAACCTGGCCGACCGGCGATGCGCAACTGCTGCCTATCATGGACTATGACCTGACCCATGGTCGCACGTACCTGTATAGCAAAGAGAAACCGTTGTATGCGTTCGGGTTTGGGCTCAGCTACACAACGTTTGCTTATGAGGGATTGAAGATGAGCGCGCCGGTGGTCGCCGCGGACGGTGCGGTGCAGGTGACGGTGAAAGTGAAGAACACCGGCAAGCGCGCCAGCGATGAAGTCGTCGAGATGTATGTGCAGCACATGGGCTCGGGGGTCGACCGGCCGAAACTGGAGTTGAAGGGATTCAAGCGGGTGAGGATCGAGGCTGGGGCCGAACGCGATGTGACGATGGATCTAAAGCCTCGCGACCTGGCTTATTGGGATGCGGTGCGGCATGCCTGGAGAATCGAGAAAGAGAAATTGCGCGTGATGGCCGGCAATTCGAGCGACAACCTGCCCGTGGAAGGAATGTTGGAGGTCGGGAGCAGTGCGGAAGTAAAACCGTAGGGGGAGGACCGATACGGTATTTCAGACTAACCAACGGTCTTTGCCGTTCGCTTTCGTGCTGCGCAGATCGGAAGGAATGGTGCGCCCGGAGAGATTCGAACTCCCGGCCTACTGATTCGTAGTCAGTCGCTCTATCCAGCTGAGCTACGGGCGCACACACGGCCCTAGCGGACCAAAGACAGATTAACAGGGATTGGCGGGTGGTGCAATCAGGCAACAGGTGCAGGTTCTGGTGCCGGCGGGGGTGGAGGAATGAGAGATACTTCTTCCACAATTCTCACTCCCGCGCCACGCACCAGCTGCGCCACGGAGGCGGCATTGAGACGAGTTGCGTCGTATTCCACGCGCATGGTGTTCTGGGCGCGATCGAAACTGAGGCGGCGAATCCCGTAGACGTCCCTGGCATTGGAGAGAGCAAACAGCTGCGCTTCAGTGGGAGGCGTGGCGTAACGAAAAAGAATCTCCACTGTGGTCATAAGGGAATGATAGCAAGGTCGCAGCCTAGAGGCTTTGCAGGTAGGCACGGATTTCGGGGCTGGACCAGTCCGGGTCGCCCACGATTTTGCGGCGGATGACGCCACTGCGGTCGATGATGTAGGTTTCCGGCCATCCCTCGCTGCCGTACAGCTTGGCGGCCGTCTGATTAGGGTCGCGCACGGTGGTGAGGTCGACGTGGAAGCGGGTGAGGAAGCGTGCATAGGCGTTGGGATCTTCGTCGATACTGACGGCGAGGATGGCAAGGTCGGGCCGCTGATGATGAAGATCAATCAGGGCCGGTGTCTCCTGGATGCAGGGCCCGCACCAGCTGGCCCAGAAATTGAGCACCACGATCTTGCCGCGATAGCTGGCCAGATGGATGGAACTGTTACCATCGGCAACCGTAAAGTCGGGTGCGACCTTGCCGATTTGGCTGGGTTTTGCGCCTCGATTGCAACCAGAAAGAGCGAACAGCGTCATAGCCGCAAGAGGCAGCAGGCGAAAAGGCGGAAGCAATCGAACGGGGCGCACATACCTATAATACTGAGCGAAAGGTCCTGAGAAGAAGAGCGGATGGGCAAAGAGCAGGAAGAGACGACGGACGCCGTTGAGCGGGCGGAATGGAAGCCGGTGCTGGGGCTCTCGGACGAACCCGGGACGCCGACCCTGGAGTGGCCGGTGGGCGCAGGGACCCTGTTCGATCAGCCCGAACCTGAGACCCTGCTTGAACTTACGGTGATTGTTCCCGCGCGGAACGAGGAAGACACCATCGGGGCGTGCCTGGAGTCGCTGGTGCAACAGTCGGAAGAGGTGTTCCAACTGGGACGGGAATGGGAATTGATTGTCGTGGACGACGATTCTACCGATCGCACTGGCGAGATTGCACGTAGCTTTGCAGGCGTCACCGTCTTGAAAGCCGCAAAACTGGAGAAGGGTTGGACAGGCAAAGCCAATGCCATTTGGACAGCGGCACGCAAGGCACGGGGCAAATGGCTGCTGTTCACGGATGCGGACACCATGCATGAGTCGGGCGATCTGCATCGCGCGATCCACGAAGCAGTCAGGCACAAAGCAGGGATGCTCAGCTATTCGCCCCGGCAGGTTGTGAGCGGCCTGGCGCAAAAGACGCTGATGCCTCTGGTTTTTTCCGAACTGGCGCTGGCGTATCCGCCGGCCAAAGTCTCGGACCCCAATCAGCGCATCGCCGCGGCGAACGGCCAGTTCCTCTTGATTGAGCGCGAAGCCTACCGGCGCATCGGCGGCCATCCAGCCGTGAAGGACAAGGTGCTGGAGGATGTCGAACTGGCATTCACCGCAAAGAAGCGGAAGGTGGGGCTGCGGTTTCGATATGCCGAGGACGCGGTGGCGACTCGCATGTATCGCTCTACGGCCAACATGATCGAAGGCTGGACAAAGAACCTGGCCTTGCTATTCGACAATGCTTTGTCTCTGGCGGTGTGGCGCGCACTGGATATCGTGCTGCTAATAGGTTTGCCCATCCTGGCCATTGAACTTTGGAACGCACATTTTTCAGCGCATTCGCTGGAGTGGCTGGGTGCCGGGTGGATACTTGCCATTCTTTGGGTGCGCAACCTCTTCCGCTTTTACGCACGCGTCGCCAAGTCGAACTTTCCGTTCATGGATTGCGCACTCGCGCCGCTGGGACTGCCACTCTTCGTCATCCTGCTCTATCGCAGCTGGTTCCAGCACAAGATCTTCAAACAAGTCAGATGGAAGGGTCGAACTTATCCCGGCTGATCGCGGATGCGCCTTCGTGTCTCGATCGC
The DNA here is from genome assembly GCA_036488735.1 of Occallatibacter sp. Taxonomy (GTDB): domain Bacteria; phylum Acidobacteriota; class Terriglobia; order Terriglobales; family Acidobacteriaceae; genus Telmatobacter. Next base: position 196,699 of record DASXHC010000012.1, on the reverse strand, counting down.
AGGTCGTTAAAATGAAGACGGCCTCGTAAACCTGACGGAAATGAAGCCTTAGTATCATCCAATGCATCCCTTGCACAGAGGACTTCGATGGTTTTCCTGACACGGCGGGCCACATTTTCGGCATCGCATTATTACTGGAACGATGCCTGGCCCGCGGAGAAGAACGAGCAGGTGTTCGGGCGATGCGCCAATCGCAATGGGCACGGGCACAATTACACCCTGGAAGTGACAGTCGCGGGCGTGCCTGATCCCGTGACCGGATTTGTGGTTGATTTGAAATGGCTGAAAGACGTCATTGAGCGCGACGTGCTGGCGGCCTACGACCATCGTCATTTGAATCTGGAAGTTCCCGAGTTCTCCGGCAAGATTCCGACTTCTGAAAACATTGCCGTCGAATCCTGGCGGCGTTTGGAGCCGGCTGTTACAGGGGCCGGTGGGGCAAGACTGAGCCGCGTGCGCGTATACGAGACGCCCGACATCTTCGCCGAATACCGGGGAGAACAATGAAGGCATATTTCGGCCGGCGATACATGCTGAGTGCCAGTCATCGGCTGCACAGCGACGCCTTGTCTGCTGACGAGAACCGCGCCGCGTATGGAAAATGCAACAACCCTCACGGCCATGGGCATAATTACATCGTTGAAGTGATGGCGGGAGGGAAAGTTGATCCGCAGACCGGGATGGTTGTAAACCTTACGGTGATGGATGAAGTGGTGCGCACACGGGTGCTCGATCGTTTCGACCACAGCAACCTGAACCAGGATTTGTTGTTTACCCAAACCGTGCCGACCACGGAGAATCTATGCAAGGCCGTCTATGAACTCCTTGCAGGATCGCTCGATCCCGCGCAACTTATCCAAGTACGCGTGGAGGAGACCGAGAATAATTTCTTTGAATACAGCGGAGAGGCTTCGTAGCTGCGAACGTTGAGAGGAATCGCGCCATGGGACACCCGGTGATGGTGAGCAAGTCGAAATCGAGCGCAGTGCTCGAGCAGGAAAGTTTGAAGGAGTTCAGCACCGCCGATATTTATCGCGAGCTTTTGCGTCGCATTGGCGAAGATCCTAACCGCGATGGACTGATTGCTACGCCGGGGCGCGTCGAAAAGTCGATGGCCTACCTAACCAAGGGCTACCAGGAAGATCCTCTGCAGATTCTGCGCGGCGCACTCTTCGAAGTTGATTACGACGAGATGGTGATCGTGAAGGACGTGGAGATGTTTTCACTCTGCGAACATCACATGCTGCCCTTTTTCGGCAAAGTGCACGTGGCCTATATCCCCAAGGGTAAGGTGATCGGGTTGAGCAAGATTGCGCGTCTCGTGGAAGTATTTGCGCGGCGGCTCCAGGTGCAGGAGCGCATGACCCGGCAGATTGCCGATGCCATCCAGGAGGCGATCGCGCCGCAGGGTGTGGGCGTGGTGATTGAGGCGCGGCATCTGTGCATGATGATGCGCGGGATTGAGAAGCAGAATTCCTCCACCGTGACCTCGGCGATGGTGGGTTGCTTCCAGAAGAAGGAGACGCGCGCCGAGTTCCTGTCGCTGGTGAGGCAACCGGCACACGTTGGAATGTGACCAGAGCAAGCCCGGTCAACTAGAGTAGGGGAGTGGACGGGCTGCTGGTGATTGACAAGCCGGGCGGAATGACAAGCCATGACGTGGTGAACCGGCTACGCAGGATTTCTGGCGAGCAATCCATCGGGCACCTGGGCACGCTTGATCCCATGGCTACGGGAGTGCTTCCACTGCTGTTGGGCAAGTTCACGCGCCTGGCGCAATACTTCTCTTCCGCAAGAAAAAGCTATACCGGGACTATTTGTTTTGGCTTTGCAACCGACACATTCGATGCCGATGGCGAGCCATCGGGCCCCTTTGTCGAACCGGCATTGACCCTGGAGAAGGTGCGTGACGCATCCTCGCGCTTTCATGGCGACATGGAGCAGATGCCTCCTCCCTACTCCGCGAAAAAGATTGGCGGCGTTCCCGCGTACAAGATAGCGCGGGCAGGGAAACCAGTTGAATTGAAGGCAGCGTCGATCTCGATTTCCTCGTTTGAGATTGTCGCTTTACAGGGCACGGAGGCCACTTTTGCGCTGACCATCAGTGCCGGCGGGTACGTCCGTTCCGTGGCGCATGAGTTGGGACGGGACTTGGGTTGCGGCGCCCACTTGAGCAGCCTGCGCCGGACCGAGGCCGGCGTCTTTACCCTGGCCGAGGCGCAGACCCTCGATACATTGGAGTCCTTGTCTGGGAACGTTGAGGCGCTGGAGGGGCGGTGCATTCATCCTCGCTTCCTATTGCCCCACATGCCCTCGGTGACGGGCGATCTGATGGCGCTGGGACGGCTGCGCAATGGGGCACAGGCGAACCTGCCTGAATTCTCTACCGCATCCCTGGTCAAGGTGTTTGCGGGACAGCGGGAAATGGTGGGTGTCGCCAGGCGCGTCGCGGGAACGCTGTTTCAACCCGTGGTGGTGATGGGGTAAGACAGGGGTTAGGCGCCATGCTTCGTCGACCAAAATGGATTTCCTGCGCTGTCATCGGATAACGACATTCAAATGACGAATTTCCGGGCCTTTGCTGACCTGTTCCCTGAACCCTATTTGTGCAGCAGCGGTTTGAGCGCCGGAAATAGAGTGTCGGCGATGATCTCGGAGCCTTTGACCGTGGGGTGAATGCCGTCCTCCTGGATCGTATCCGGAACATTGACCAGGTCCTTGTAGATCATGGGAACGAAGGCCGCGTGATGCCGGGCTGCAAGGTCGCTGAAGATGCGTTCAAACTGTCGAATGTAGGTTATGCCGTAGTTGGGCGGCAGCGTGATGCCGGCGAGCAGTACCTTGATATGGGCGTTGTCGAGCGCGGTCAGCACCGTCTCCAGATTGCGCCGGGTTTGCTCGAGAGGCAGGCCGCGCAAGCCGTCGTTGCCGCCAAATTCTACGATCACGACTTCGGGATGGATTTGCACGATGGTACGCACGGAAGCGACGGCGTCCTTGGTGGTGGCCCCGCTGGTGCCTTGGTTGTTGACCTTGTAAGCGTAGCCGCTGCGGTCGAGTTTGCGCTGAAGAGCTTCGGGATAGCCCTGGCCCGGCTGCAATCCATAACCGGCCGTGATGCTGTCTCCAAAACAAACCAGGGTGGGTCGAGCGGCGGCAAACGATGGAACGGCCCATAACACGAGCCAGAACGAAACGATTAGAGTGCGGCGAACGTCCACAAGGATAGTGTATCCGCTGGTTCGACGGTGAAATAACGGCGCGGCACAAAGAAGGAAACCAGAAACATTCGGGCGCGTTTACCGGAAATAAAAGAACCGCGCGTCTTGACGCTGCGTATCTAAGAATGTGCCCCGCGCTTTGGGGATGACTGCGCTTTGAGGAGAGTGGTGGGTGATTGAAGTCCGGGATGCACGGAAGTGGATTCAGAATGGCGCGCGGCGTGTGGATATTTTGAAAGGGATTTCGCTGACGATTCCCGCCGGCCAGTTCGTGGCCATTGTCGGTGCCAGCGGCAGCGGTAAGAGCACGTTGCTGGGCTTGCTGGCGGGTCTGGATACGCCCAGTTCGGGCGAGATATGGCTGGATGGCGTGCCGATTCACAATCTCGCCGAGGCGCAATTGGCCGAGGTGCGCGGACGCAAGATCGGATTTGTGTTTCAGTCGTACCAGCTCATCGCGACCCTGACGGCGCTGGAAAATGTGCTGTTACCGTTCGAACTGAATTCGGAAGGCAGCGGACTCGCGCAGGCCCGGCGACTGCTCGAAGAGGTGGGACTTGCGGAGCGAATGGACCACTACCCGGTGCAGTTATCAGGCGGAGAGCAGCAGCGGGTGGCGCTGGCCCGCGCGTTCATTGTGGAGCCGCCGATTGTCATGGCGGACGAACCGACCGGCAACCTGGATTCGGCCAATGGCCGCCTGGTACTGGACCTGTTGCTGGATCGAAACAAGAGTGCCGGAACAACCTTGGTGCTGGTGACTCACGATGCGGAAGTGGCCAGCCGGGCCGATCGCAAGATCGTGCTCAAGGATGGACAGATTGTAGAAGACACGCTGCCGTACGTGGCGCAGTCCGAGGACGCGGAGCAGGTGTCCAATGGCTGAACGCGTGGCGTTGAAAGGGAATCGCGCCTTGAGTTGGAAGCGCGCGGCCGCGATCGCGTGGCGAGATCTCAAATCCGCACCGGGAAAATTTGGTTTCGTGGTGTTGTCGGTGGCGATCGGAGTGGCTGCGCTGGTGGGTGTGCGCGGATTCAGCGAGAGTTTTCGCAGTACGCTGTCGACCGAAGCGCGTTCGCTGATTGCCGGTGATTTAAGCGGGCGCATCTTTCGCATTCCGACGCAGGATGACGAGCGCAAGATCGAAAGCGTCGAGCAAAAGATTCCCGGCACCCATTCCACGTGGGTGACGGAAACAGTTTCGATGGGCTCGGTGCCGCCTGATCCTGTGCCGCTTCTGGTGACGTTGAAGGCAGTGGATCCGGGCCAGTATCCGTACTATGGCAGCGCGGAACTGGAACCGCAGATGAACCTGCAACAGGCATTGGCAGGGGACTCGGCTGTTGTCGCCGAGGAACTGCTGATCCGGTTGAACGCGCATGTGGGACAAACGCTGCGGATCGGCGGGCGAGACTTCAAGATAGCCGCGGTGCTGAAACAAGAGCCGGATCGCATCAGTGCCGGTGCAGGCATGGGACCGCGCGTGATGATCTCCAATGCGGCGTTGGATCGCACAGGCCTGGTGGGACCGGGAAGCCGCGCGAGTCACCGTCTGCTGGTCAAGCTGCCCGAGAAGCTTCCTGCGGGTATTGACCCGATGAAGGTCCGCAAGCAATTGGAAGAAGCACTGCCCGAGGCGCAGGTTATCGATTATCGCGAAGGCAATCCGGCCCTGACGGAAGGGCTCGATCGTGCCACGGCCATCCTGAGTTTGATCTGCCTGGTTGCCATGGTGCTGGGTGCGATCGGCGTGGCGATGGCGATGCATGCCCACCTTGAACAGCGCATGGATATGCTGGCGATTTTGAAGGCGATGGGCGCGGGTTCGACGGATCTGCTGCGCATCTTTCTCATTCAAACCTTGGGGCTTGGGTTGGCCGGCGGCCTGCTCGGCGTGGCCGCGGGCGTGGGCGTTATGGAGTTATTGCCTGCCGTGTTCGGCAAGTTATTGCCTGTACATACGGTGCTGGCGTTTCCGTGGCGCTCGGTGCTGGCCGGTATCGGCACTGGATTGCTGACTACGCTTTTGTTCTGTTTACCGCCTCTGCTCGATGTACGCGGTGTAAGGCCGGTGCTGGTCCTGCGGCGGTTAGTCGAGCCCGGGCCGGAGGGTATCGGCGGATGGTTCGCGCGTTTGTGGGCGCGGCGATTGCAGGTGGGACTTTCAATTGCAGTCGTAGTTGCGCTCGCGGCCATTGCCTGGGCGCTGTCTGACTCCGCGGTCGTGGGCACGAGTTTTGCGGGCGGACTGGTAGCCGCGCTGGCCGTGCTGCTGGCGCTCTCCGCAGTTACTCTGCGTACGTTGCGGGCATTGCTGAATCGTGTGCGTTTGCGCTTGCCCTCTTCATTGCGCCATGGTCTTTCCAACTTGTATCGGCCCGGCAATCAGTCTGCCGCGGTGCTGGCCGCGCTGGGCACGGGCGTAATGTTGATCCTGGCTGTGTACTTGATGCAGGCGGCCCTGCTGCGCGAAATTCGCGAGACTGCTTCACCGTCGCTGCCCAATATTTTTCTCATCGATGTGACGACGGACGAAGTGGCAGGCATCAAGAATTTCTTCCAACATCAACCCGGCGTAGTGCAGCAACTCGACTTGATGCCCGTGGTTGCGGGACATTTTCTTACACTGAACGGCAAGACAGTCGAGCAGATGAAGGACAAACACTTCCCGCGCCGCATGCTGGAGAGTGCCGAATTAAGCTGGTCCGACAGTCTGCCGGCGGGCGACAAACTGGTTCAAGGCAAGTGGTGGACCGATGGTTCCGCGCAGGAAATCGCGATCGGCGAGGGCGCCGCGCGGCGGCTCGAACTTAGCCTGGGCTCGCAAGTGGAACTCGCGACTGCGAGGGGTATCGTGCACAAGCTGAAGGTGACCGCGTTGTACAGGGCTGATGGAGAACATCTCGGCGCGCGCGTGCCGTTCGAATTGCCATCAGGACAACTGAAGGACGACGTGGCGACTTGGTACGGCGGCGCGCACATGGATCCAAAGCAAATCGCAGGGATGGAGCGCGCCCTTTTCGTTTCCTTTCCAACTGTCACCGTCATCAACATTGCCGATGTGTTGACGCGGATTGAAACAGTGGTCGATCAAATAACCGTAGTGATTCGATTCCTGGCCGGTTTCTCAATCTTCGCCGGCCTGACCATCCTGGCGTCGAGTATTGCGAGCACGCGTTTTCGGCGCATGCGTGAGGCGGTCGTGTTGAAGACCTTGGGCGCCACGCGCATGCGCATTGTGCGCACGTTCAGCGTGGAGTTCAGCGTGCTTGGATTGCTGGCGGGCCTGGTGGGAGTGATCTTTGCCAACCTGTTAACGCGGGTATTGCTGCATCGCATGCAGGTGGGCTTTCACATCGAATGGCCGGCGACGGCAGTGGCATTGGTGGGAACGGCGATCCTCGCCACGGCGACGGGATGGATCGCGAGTTATCGCATTCTTGGATTGAGGCCGCTGGAAGTGCTGCGTGAAGAATAGCAGTCGAGCGCGATTGGTTTCCCGATTTTCAAGGATTCAAGCAGTTGGCAAGACCAGAACTGTTGCTGGCTTGAATGAGACAGCTCGTTCCCCGGGTGAAACAGGAATCGGACCAATATTCCCGGCACGCCGGGGAGTGGAAGGCCGTTCTCGTCGGACTGATAAGCTGGCAGTAGAGTGACTGAGACCTTCAAAGACTTATTTACTCGGAGTTACCAGGCGCGTCGAGAAAATCGACTAGCGGACTCCCGTGCTGTCTTCATTGAAGGGGTACGCAGAGCTGCGATAGAGGGCGATCGATCTGCCCTGGCAGAGGCACTCTGTGGGCTAGCACAAGCCGAGCGCGGCATCGGCAATCTGGAAGCTGCAGGTCATCACTATGCAAACGCAGTGGTGCTGTATCGGGAGTTGGGGTTGAAGGGGAGGCTGGCGTATGCAATTCGTCACGAGGCCGACATTCTGAGGGAAACGGGGAAGGTTGGGGAGGCCGAACCACTCTACCTGGAAGCCGAGGAGATTTACCGGCAACTCGGCGAACCAGCAACCCTGGATTTGGCCAACACTCTTAGAGGACTAGCTTTGGTAAATGAAGCAACAGCCAAAACCGAGGCGTCCAAGGCGCTCTGGCAAGAGGCCCGTGTGTTGTACGCGAAATGCGACGTGCAGCCTGGCGTTGCGGAGTGTAACAAGAAGCTTTCACAGTGACTTGCTTCCTAACGGTGAAACCAGGGGTTGCGACGGACCCCCACACGTGCTGGAGGCTGGATCAGAAGCGGGTATCCCAACGGACAAGAAAGCTTCGCGCGGGGGCGATCGCATTCCCTGAGAACAGGCCATTGAAGTCCAGAACATTCAAACGATTGTTCAGATTTTCGCCGTCCACACGCAGGCTGGATTGCACTCGGTCGTGCTTGAATACGTCGGCGCCTGCGGATGCCGTGACCGCGAGCAGTGGCCGGATGCGGCCGCGATCGAAATTTAGTCGGCTGACTACCTGAGAGCCATATTCCGCAAACGCATCGGCCTGCGTGCCGCCAAAGTCAAAGGGCAGCCCGGACCCGTACGATGCGCCGGTTCCAACCCACGCGCGAGCCGCAATTTTGTAGGTGAACTGCGTATCGGCTGTGTTGCGCTGGTCTTGTGAGTCAGGGAAATGTCCCGAGAGTTGGGTGACTGCGCTGCTGACACCCTGGCCGAGAAATAAGCCGCCTGTGACTGGGAACCACGCATTGCCGACCATATAGGAGTAGCTCACGAAGCCATTCAGGTTCCCGAGTTTCGTCACCTGCAGTTTGCCCTCAGCACCGTAGATGGTCGCCTTGTCGAAGGCGATCGGATAACTTACCCCGGTGTTGAGAAGCTGATCGTCGTCCGCAAAGTTGCGGGCGTCTCGACGGTAGACATTGGCATCAAGGCGCACGCGATCGGCGAACGCCTTGGTGATGCCGAGCTCGAAATCGTTGCCGCGCGAGGGCTGCACGGGAAGACGCAGAAACTGACTGCTGAGCGCATCAACTTGTGCCGAACTGGACAACAGGATGTTGTCCGACGAGGGGGTCTGGAAGATGCGATCGTACGAGCCATGGGCTGCCATTTTCAGGGCGGGAAAATAGCGGCCAATTGCGAATCTGGGGCTCAACGCCTGTCGGTTCAGCAGAAGCTGATAGTGATCCCAGCGGAGGCCTGCATCGAGAGTCCACTTATCCAGGTGCACCTGGTCTTCGACGAATGCGGACTGTTCAAGGTCGGGCCGAGCGCCCGTGAAGCTGAGGCTTGGCGGGGTACCCGGATCGAACTGCGTAGCCTCGGTGATGACATAGCGGAAGTTCTCACGCAGAAACACTGCGTCCGAGTCGAGGCCGGCCTTGAATTCCTGATGACCATGATGCCGCGAGTAGGTTGCTTTGAAATAGCCCTCGCGGAACGAATTGTCCTGGAAGACGGCGATGGGCGTGGGGTTGCGGTTCGAATAGAGGTGATGCGAGTTTTGGCGAGCCATCCCGGCCATGGTGAACAAACTCTCCGGGGAGAGAATCTGTTGATAATTGGCCGTCTCCATGGTTTCAAAAGAATCTCCGTTTTGCAGCTGGCCGGCCTTTTGCTGGATGAGTTCATTGGGAATAAGAAAGCGGGTGAGCTCGCGGCGCAGTGTGAACTTGATGCGGTCTTTGCTGTTGAGTTCGCGCTCGAATTGCGCGGAGAAATCGCCGGAGGTTCCGGTGTTGGTGTAGTTCTGCGGCACGACCGGATTAAGGAAGTGATCGGTCATGCTGCCGGCTGCCGTGACGTTGAAACTGTTGGCTGCATGTACGTCTTGTAAACGCGCGTAGCTGGAGGCGGTGTCGTACGAGCCTCCGGAGACGGCGGTTTCCCCGTGCAGGCCTTGTTGCGGTTCGTGCTGCGTGTTCAGTTCGATCACTCCACCAAGTTTGCGACCGTACTCAGCCGGAAAACCCGCTGTGAAAATGGTTACGGACTGCAGATCGTCTGCCTCGATCTCAGGGCCGAAACCAGGCGACCGATTGTCTGTAAGTGGAATGCCGTCGATGACAAATTGCGTTTGGTATTCAGAACCGCGCGGATGCAGGACGGCGTTGCCTTCATAGAGCCAGCCCGGTTGCGACAGCACGAGATCCTGTACAGAGCGCCCGGGCAGCGACGATAGACGCTGATGCACCTGCCGTCCGCCGATTTGCATGGCGGAGGAGGGGCTATTCGCATCGAGAAGGGTGCCGGCGCCTGTGACTTCCACTTCTGTGTTGACGCGCGGCAGGCCGAGCTGAATGCTCTTTTCTGCCGGAAGTCCGGAACGAATCTCGATTAATTCCGCGTCCGCAGCCAGATTAGGAGCATTCACTTTGAGCTGGTAGGTTCCAAAGGGAAGAAGGCGCGCATCGAGTCTTCCTGATGCGTCTGTGGTCAACTTTTCGTCGAACCCGTTGCCGATGGAGACGATCTCGACAAAGGCGCGCACGGGAGAGCCTGCCGGATCAACAACGCGCAGACGGATCTCGCCGCGATTGACCTGTCCCAATGCGATTGCGGAGCTCAACAACAAAATGAGGGGAAGAGCCTTCATCCACACCTTGAGCGCTTTCGGCGCCACGTCTTCAGCCTATCGCGCTATCGGTCTGGTGGGAAAGTCACACTCCCGAATCGAATATACCGCCGACTCGGTCCCGCTGATGCAGTCATCCTCTCCTCTTTTTTGTCTTCGTGAATCAATCGAAGTTCTCACTCCGGTGAAGGTCGAGCATCCCGATGGATTAATGGCAATCCTCATTTCTCAATTGGCGGCGGTTGTCGGGAGTTGGGCTTTGATCCAGCGCTCGACGCGTGCGTCGAGAACATCGAGCGGAAGAGCGCCGCCGGATAGTATCTCGTCGTGAAAGGTCTTGAGATCGAATTTGGAGCCAAGCTGCTGCTTGGCACGTTCAAGTAATTCGCGAATTTTGAGTTGCCCCAGTTTGTAGCTGCATGCCTGGCCAGGTCCTGAAATGTAGCGGTCGGTCTCGGCCTGGATGGTGGGTTCGTCGATCGCGTGAGAGTTGCGCATGTAGTCGACGACTTGTTCCCGGCTCCAGTCCATGTCGTGAATGCCGGTGTCGACCACGAGGCGAACTGCGCGGAAAAGCTCAGAGCGAAGGCGGCCGTAGTCGGAGCCAGGATCTTGATAGAATCCGATCTCTTTGCCCAGCTCTTCCGCATACAGTCCCCAGCCTTCGGTGTAGGCGGAGTTGCCGCCGTGCTTGCGGAACTCCGGCAAGCCGGTGAGAGACTGCTGAATGGTGATCTGCAGATGATGCCCCGGCACTCCTTCGTGATAGGCCACGGCTTCGTCGTTGATGTAGCTGCGATGTGTAGGGTCCGACACGGCAACAGAGACGCGCCCGGGACGCTTGCCGTCCGGAGTTCCACCCTGGTAGTGGGTGGCAGCAGCGGCCTGGAAGGGCGGAATCGGCTCGACGGTGACCGCCGTCTTCGGAAGGAGGTTGAATAGCTCAGGCAAGCGGGGTTGCATCTGGGCGATGTACTTGCGGAAGTCCTCGACGATTGCGTCCGCGGACGGTGGCTGATATTTGGGATCGTTCTCGATATGTTCGCGGAAGCTTGCGAGGTCTTTGTAACCATTGGCTTTGGCGAGAGCCAGCATCTCGGTGGTAATGCGATCAACTTCCTTGAGGCCGATCTCGTGGATCTGGGCTGCGGTCATGTCCGTCGTCGTAAAGCGGCGGAGAGTCGCCTGATAGCGGCGTTTGCCGCCCCCGAGCGAGTTGATAGAAAGTGTGGTCCGGGTGTAAGGGATATAGTCCGAAGTGATGAAGGCGGCGAACTGCTTGTAGGCTGGGAAGACTTCGTTGTTGACCGTGGCGGTAATTTCGTCGGTGAGACGTCTCTTGTCCGCCTCGGAGAAGCTGGCGGGGAATTTCTTCAGGGGTAGGACGAAGGGATTGGCTGTAATGACGCCTTCGGCCTGGCTCGGAATCTTTTCGGCGATGAAGCGAACGGGCACGAGATGATCTTTGACGCCCGCGCGAAGGACCTCCTCCGTCTGCTGAAAGGACTTCGGGATCTGGTGCAGGCGCGCGATGTAATCCTCATAGTGCTTGACGGAGTCGAAAGGCATGGAGAGCGGCAGGTCGGCAAGGGAGGCGTGGATGCCTCCTCCTCCTCCGGAAGCGCTGAGCGGGATCTCGTATTCCTTGAGATCGTAATCGTCGACGCGTTGCTGAAGCTGGCGAAGGAAGAGATCGTGGGAGATCAGGTCCTGCTCGGGAAAACCACTTGCATCGATGGCTTTGATCCCGGCGAGGTCCGTGAGATCGCGCTGATGCCGTGCCGCAGGGGCGGCGAGAGAGTAGTCGCCAAGCTGGTCGTTATAGCGGTAGTCGCCCACTGCGGTGGCCAGGGTGGGATTCATTTTGAGAGTAGCTTGCCAGGATGCGTCAAAGAGTGCGTTCTGTTCGGCTAGGCGCGCAGCAACCGTAGCCGGCGCCTGGGCAAGCGTAAATGACGATGGTACAGCGGACAGAAATAGGGCGGCGTAAGCGAGTAGGTAAGGACGCATGCGAATTAGGGTAGCAGAGTATTTTTATTCACGGCCATATCTTCGCAACCGCCTCCCCCCCCCGCGGCGCCAAAGTCGGGTCGACCGATCGCAGCGGGAACAATTCCGGGTTCCTCCGTACGCCATCAGATAGCCACACTCGTGGCTTTGTTACACTGTTCGCAGTTCATTCCCTTTCAACTCCATGCGCCGGGAGAATTCATGCCAGTCGTCGAACTCGCGGGAGTCACCAAGGCCTACGAAAACAAACTCGCCGTCGACAACCTCAGCCTTTCTATCGAATCTGGACAAATGTTTGGACTTTTGGGGCCAAACGGCGCCGGTAAAACCAGTTCCATTCGCATGATGATGGGCATTACCATGCCCGATTCCGGCCAGGTCAACCTTTTCGGCAAGCCGTTCGAGCGCAAGAGCCTGGAGCGCGTCGGCTATCTTCCCGAAGAGCGCGGCCTGTACAAGAAGATGAAAGTCATTGAGCAACTCGTCTTTTTCGGTGAATTGCATGGGCTCCTGCCCGACGAGGCGCGAAAACGCGCCACCGAATGGGCCAAACGGATGGAAATCGCCGAGTCTCTTCCGAAAAAGACCGAGGAACTCTCCAAGGGCATGCAACAAAAGATTCAGTTCATCGGATCCGTGCTCCACGATCCGGGCCTGATCGTGATGGATGAGCCCTTCTCCGGCCTCGATCCCGTCAATGCGACGTTGCTCGAACGCACCCTGCTGGAGTTAAAAGCGCAAGGCAAGGCAATCCTGTTTTCGACCCATCGCATGGATCAGGTTGAAAAACTCTGCGACTCCATTTGCCTTGTCAATCAAGGCCGCGCGGTTCTCGCCGGCAAAATGCGCGAGATCAAGTCGCGATACGAGCGCAATCGCGTCATCGTCGAGTTTGAAGGCGACCCTTCGTTCCTGGAAAGCGATCAGATCGCCCAGGCCAATAACTACAGCGGCCATGCGGAGATCCGCCTGCACCCCCACGGCAACGCGCAGAAGTTGCTGCACGAAGCGGCGGCGGTTGCAACCATCTTCCGTTTTGAATTGGTCGAGCCATCGCTCGAAGAAATCTTTATTCAGACCGTAGGAGGCAACGCCAATGCGTAACATCGTACTGGTGGCGAGACGCGAGTATCTCGAACAGATACGTGGCCGTGCCTTTCGTATGTCCACCATCCTCGTGCCGTTATTGTTCGCGGTGGTCATCGGCATCGCTTATCTGGCTGGGCGGGGATCCGGCGTGGGCAAGCACGTGATCGTTGCTGCGCCCCGGCCGGCTCTGGCAGATGCGATCCGCGCCGAGGTCATGAATGACAAGGAAGCAAAGACTACGGTGGATGTGGTCGCTCCTGCCGGGCCTGCTGATCGCGCACGCCTCATCGACAAGGTTCAGTCCAAGGAGGTCGACGGATTATTGTGGGTTGACTCGTCAGGCATCGGTGCCACGAGCGCAACCTACACGTCTCAATCGTCTGGCGATATTGTGGTCACCAGCCGTTTGGGCTCGGCTTTGAATCACGCTGTGGCGTTGGAGCGGATGACTGCCCGTGGCATGAATCAGGCGGATGTTGAAGCGTTGCTCAAGGACGTCAAGATCGACACCCTGCAGTTGGACAAGCAAGGAAAGGAAGTGAAGAGCAACGGCTTCGGATCTTATATCAAGGGCTACATCATGGCGTTGCTGCTGTCGATGACAACCATGATCTATGGCATGAACGTTGCCCGCTCCATTATTCAGGAGAAGACATCGCGCATCTTTGAGGTCATGCTCGCCATTGCCAAACCCAGCGATATGCTGGCCGGCAAACTCATCGGCGTTGGCGCTGTTGGTTTGACACAGATTGCGATCTGGGTGGTAGTGGGAGGGGTGATTGCCGGTTCGGCTCTAGCGGGGCCCATCCTGACCGGCACACTGGCGATCCATTTCTCTTGGGTTGAGGCCGTACTCTTTCCTGTCTACTTCGTGCTCGGCTACTTGCTGTATGCTTCGCTGTTTGCGGGTTTGGCAGCCACCTGCGAGACCGAGCAGGAACTGCAAATGTACACGCCGCTCGCAGCCCTCCCAATCTGGCTCAGCTTTTCGCTCATCTGGCTTGTGATCAACGATCCCAGTTCCGTGTGGTCGGTTGCCGCCTCGCTCTTTCCCGCCACCGCACCCATCATCATGATGCTGCGCCTCGGTTCGCAGATGCCCCCCACCTGGCAGTTCGCAGCCTCCATCGCCATCTTGATCTTCAGCATCTGGGCGGTGCTATGGTTCTCCTCGCGTCTCTACCGCGTCGGTATCCTGATGTATGGCAAGCGCGCCACGCTCCCCGAATTGCTCCGTTGGCTGCGCTACAGTTAGCCCCAGCGCCATGCAGCTAAAATCGAAAGAGTGACCGCTCAAGCCGACGTACGCTTTACCTTTAGCCAGCGCATTGTGCTGGCTGTTGTACCGCGCGTTGTATGGGCGTTGTTTTGGCTTGTCGGTCGCACATGGCGCTTTGAAGTGATTGCCGAAGAAGGAGTAACGCCAGTGGTCTTCGGTGAAAAGGCTGGCCCGGAAATCTATTGCTTCTGGCATCAGTGCGTACTGCCCTGCACGATCTACTTCCGCAAATCCCACGCCGTCATTCTGATAAGTCGTAGCTTTGACGGCGAATTGATCACGCGCATACTGCGTATGTTCGGATTCGGAGCAGTTCGCGGCTCGAGTTCGCGTGGCGCGCGCGAGGGCCTGCTCGGGTTAAAGAGTGTTATCGATCGGGGCAATACCGCGATCTTCACCGCCGACGGCCCGCGCGGTCCTATCTATCAAACCAAAATGGGCCCAATCAAACTTGCGCAACTCACGGGCGCACCCATCGGCGCTTTCTATCTGTTGCCGCAGAAGGCCTGGGTCTTCAAATCTTGGGATCGGTTCCTTGTTCCCATGCCGTTTACCCGCATCTGCGTCAGCTGGGCGCAGTGGACACACGTGGCTTCAGACATTGGCGTGGAACAATTCGAGCCCAAGCGTCTAGAACTAAATGCCGCGCTGGAGCGTGCCCGTTTGCGCGCCATTGATCATTTCAAGCGAGCCTAGGCATGAACGACTCGAATGACCTGCACGTTTCCGATTTCGATTTCCATCTTCCGCCTGAATTGATCGCCCAGGAGCCGCCTGCGGTACGCGGCGCAAGTCGAATGATGGTTGTGGACCGTGCTACAGGCGCAACGCGCGACGGTCACTTTGCGCAATTGCCCTCGTTGCTGAAGCCTGGCGATCTTCTTGTCTTAAACGACAGCCGCGTGATTCCCGCTCGATTGTATGCCCGCCGCACGCTGCGCCGCGAGCGCGAAAAGCCCACCGGCCGCATCGAGGTCATGCTGACTGAACCGGCGGGTGAGAATCTATGGCGCGCGCTCGTCAAGCCGGGCAGGAAAGTGGCAATCGGCGAGCGGCTGGTGTTCCCTTCGCCAACCGGAGGCATTGAATTGGAAGCCGAAGTAGTTGAGCGCGGCCCATACGGTGATCGCCTGCTTCAATTTGATCCCGTACAAGATTTTTATCTGGCCCTCGATCGCATCGGCCACATGCCTCTGCCGCCTTACATTCACCGCCATGATGCGGAAACCGATCGAGAGCGCTATCAGACAGTGTTCTCTCGCGAAAACGGTTCTGTCGCTGCACCAACCGCCGGGTTGCATTTCACGCCGCAAATCCTCGATGCTCTTGCAGCCAGGGGCGTGGATGTGGCGCGAATTACGCTCCACGTTGGCTTGGGAACTTTCGCTCCGTTGCGCGTCGAACGCGTGGCTGAGGTTCAATTGCACAGCGAACGCTACACACTTCCGACCGAAGCCGCCGACGCTCTGAATCGCGCCATTGGCGAAGGCCGGCGTGTCGTGGCCGTAGGCACAACTGTCGTTCGGACCCTGGAGCACGCCGCATTGCTGGCCGCTGGTAGTCCGCTGCAGGCGCATTCCGGCTCAACCCGGATATTCATTTCTCCAGGGTTTCAGTTTCGTGTGGTCAGCGCGTTGCTTACGAATTTTCACTTGCCGCAATCGAGCCTGCTCATGCTCGTCAGCGCCTTTGCTGGCCGGGAACTTGTTCTGGAGTCGTATCGCCGCGCGGTCGAGGCCGGTTACCGGTTTTTCAGTTACGGGGACTGCATGTTCCTGGCCTGAGCCGGACCTCCAGTCCCCCTGATAAACTCGGTAGCGATGCCTGATCCAGCTAAGCCGCCTGTCTATCTCCTCGACACCATGTCGTTCATCTTCCGCGCCTACCATGCCATGCAGCGCAGCCGGCCCATGTCGACGCGATCGGGGCTACCTACTGCGGCCATCTATGTCTTCACCAATATGATCAAGAAGCTGCGCCAGGATTTCTCGCCGCAGTACTTTGCGGCAGTATTCGAAGGCGGCAAGGTGTTTCGCGACGAACGCGCCCTGTCCATGGCCACGCTGCGTAAGTGGAACTCGAAGACGCAATGCTTTGAAGACGTGGACTACGAGGGCTACAAAGCCAATCGCAAGGCGATGCCTGAAGACCTGAGCCGCCAGGTTCCGTATATTCGGCGCGCGCTCGATGTGTTTCGCATTCCCATCTTGCAGGCGGAAGGCTTCGAAGCCGACGATGTGATCGGCACTCTCGCTCGTAAGGCCGCCGATGCGGGGCATGAGGTATTCATCGTATCCAGCGATAAGGACATGATGCAGCTTGTGAACAAGCAAGTGAAGGTCCTGAACCCGCAAAAGGATAACTTGATTCTCGATGCGGCAAAGGTAGAAGAAACGCTCGGCGTGCCACCGGAGAAAGTGATCGACGTAATGGCGCTGCGCGGAGATAGTATCGATAACATTCCTGGAGCTCCGGGAATCGGTGATAAAGGCAGCGTCGATCTGATCAAAGAATTCGGCAGCGTGGAAGCGGTGCTCGATCACGCCGCGGAAGTGAAGCGCAAGACTTATCGCGAATCTCTGGAGCAGAATCGCGAAGCTGTGCTGCTCAGCAAGGAACTCGTCACCATCGATTGCCATGTGCCCATCGAACTCGACCTGAGCGCGATGGAGACACAACTTCCTGACGTTGAAGGATGCCGCGAGTTGTTCACGGAGCTCGAGTTCACATCGCTGCTGAAGGAACTCGCACCCGCGGAAGAGGCCGTCAAATTTGAGTTGATCGACGAGCCCACAGAGGAGCAGACAAGCGCGTTCTATCTGGCCGCGCGCACCAGTGGTTTTGCTTTGGCGCTCGATGCACCCGCGCCGGTTGTTGTTGAGGCTGAGGAAGAAACCGGCGAGCTCACCAATGGTACTTTCGACTTTTCCACCCCGGTCGAAGCCAGAAGCAGTTTCCAGTTGGGCGTTTGCGCGGAACCCGGTGTCGCTTTGCTCCTGCAACTCACACCTGAATTGCGCGCCCTGCTTGAAGATGCAACCATCCCAAAGCGGATCCATGACTATAAATCTGCGTTGCATGTATTGAGTGGAATTGGCGTTGAGCTACGCGGAGCCATTGACGACGTCATGCTTCTGTCCTACGTTCTCAATCCAACCAATGCATCGCAAACCATGGCTGATGTGTCTGCGCGTCATGGCCATACGCCTCCTGTTTCGTTGACATCCGCTGCCGCTACAGTCGCAGCTCTGGCTCCGGCCCTGCTCACGCATGCTGCGGAAGCAAAAGTCACAAGCGTCTACAACGAAATTGATTTGCCCCTGGTCCCCGTCCTCTATCGCATGGAGGAGGCAGGTGTGCGCATTGACCAGAACGTTCTCGCCGGGTTGTCGACGCGCTTCGCAAGTGAACTCGACCGGGTGGGTGAGCGCATTTATGAGTCATCGGGTCAGCGCTTCAACATCAATTCGCCGAAGCAGCTGGGTGTGGTGTTGTTCACGCACATGGGATTGCCAACCCCCGTCAAGTACGGCAAGGGCAAGCAAATCTCCACGGCGCAGGATGTATTGGAGACTCTGGCAGAAAAGCATGAAGTTCCGCGCCTGGTGCTTGAATATCGTCATCTCTCGAAACTGAAATCGAACTACGTCGATGCGCTGCCTCTCTTGGCTGATTCTCAATCGCGCGTGCACACGACATTTCAGGCTGCGGCTACCTCCACAGGCCGCCTATCATCCATCAATCCGAACCTGCAGAACATCCCCATTAAAACTGAACTAGGCCGCGAAATCCGCGCTGCGTTTACTTCGGCGCCAGGTACGCGACTGCTTTCTGCCGATTACTCGCAGATTGAACTACGCCTGCTCGCCCACTTCAGCGGCGACCCACTACTGATGCGCGCCTATCAAAACAACGAAGACATTCACACGTTGACCGCGAGTGAGGTTTTTGGCGTGCCCCCAGAAACCATGAGTAAAGAAACCCGTGCGCGCGCCAAAGCCGTGAACTTCGGAATCGTCTACGGCATTTCCCCGTTCGGCCTCGCGGCCCAGTTGGGCATTCCTCAAGCTGAAGCTCGCGCATACATTGATCGTTACTTTGCGCGCTATCAGGGAGTTCAGGCATTCATCGAGAACACGCTGGAAACCACGCGGCGTGAAGGCAGCGTGCGCACTCTATTCGGGCGGCTGCGACCAATCCCCGACATGGAGAGTCGCAATCCGAATGCGCGCGGCTTCGCGGAACGTACGGCGGTGAACACGCCTCTTCAGGGTACCGCTGCCGATCTCATCAAGTTCGCGATGATTGCTCTCGACCGCAAGTTGACCGAGCGCAAGCTGAAGACGCGCATGGTGCTGCAAGTGCACGATGAATTGCTCTTCGAAGTTCCTCAAGACGAGACTGAAGAAATCGAAGAGCTCGTGCGCAATGAAATGGAAGGCGTGGTGAAGCTCAACGTTCCGTTGGTGGCTGACCTCGGTTTCGGTCCGAATTGGCGGGACTTGTAGTCGAGTGAGGTGGCTAGTAGGACGTGCGAGTTTCGAAGCGACGATACGTAAATGTCGCGCCCACGACTACCAGTAACAATGGGACCATGAGCGTATTCGCGTTGTAAGTAAGTTCAAGAATGAAGGCAACGGAGGAGATAGGTGCTTGCGTCGCGGCTGCCAGCACGGCCCCCGCACCCAGCATTGCGCAGCTACGTTTGTCTGCGCCTGCAGAGAAGAAACTCCATCCCTCTCCAAATGCGGCTCCCAGCAGGGCGCCAAAGGTCATGGTCGGTGTGAAGAGTCCACCGGGCGCGCCGGCACGCAGGCAGGCGATCGTTGCCACAGGGCGAAGGATCAATAACCATAACAAGAGGCTGACGCTGAGACGCGATTCGAATGCGAGTTGAATAACATTCTTTCCATTGCCGAGTAATTCAGGGAAGGGAATTGCGGCCAGGCCGAGAATCAGAAATACCATGACGGGTAATGCGAAAATGAGCCAATGCTGTGGCTTGTTGTCCTTCGCCCAGTGAAGCCCGCGCACAAACCATACTGCCGCGTAGCCCATGACCGGGCCGCAGAGTAGCGCCCAAAGCAGCAGTGAATGAGTGGCAGGAAGATAAGGCAGTTGGTAGGTTGGTTCATTCGGGAGCATCGCCCAGGAAACCGCCGTGGCCAGAAACGAAGTTGCAAACGCCGGGAGCGCCGTGGCCAGGGACACACTGCCCAACAAGACTTCCAAGGTAAAGAGCGCACCACCGAAAGGCACGTTGTAGGCGGCGGCCATGCCTGCTCCCGCGCCGCAAGCAACCAGCAGCGTGCGCTGCTCGGGAGCGAGTCGAATCCAGTCGGACAGCTTCCCGCCAACCAGCCCACCTGCATCTTTCAAAGCGGCCTCGCGGCCAATCGCTGCGCCCATCCCCACAATCACGACCGACAACAAAGACCGAACGGCTGTCGTCACCTGTGGCAACTTGCCGGAGTGTAGCCAGATCGCTTCCGTCAACCCGGGTCCTTTGCCATCCGGCAAGATCCGCATCAGCATGAGTACAAGCCCCGCCAAAACTCCCGCGCTCGCCAGTACTCCAACCCGATGCAACCCGGATGCACCCTGCACCCCGATGAGAAAATCTCCCTTTTGATAGTTGAAGCAAATATGCTGCACCAGCCGAAGCAGTTTCATCAAAAGTCCGCTGGTCAGTCCAGCTCCCGCGCCTGTCAGAATGATCGCAGGCCACAGCCGTAGCGGTACGGTCAACTCACGAAGGTTTGGCTGCCGGTTGCCAGCCGGAACGATAGCAGCGTCGGTCCCGGGTGCGACTTCGGGAAATGGCAGGAGTTCGCTCTGAGTATCGCTCGAAGAGGGCCGCATATCGCTCCTGTCGATTGGTTGAATAGTAAAGCTCGTCAATCGCCATTTAACGCAAGTGTTCTGAATTGGATGCGGATCAGCTAATTCGCGTATCCATGGCATTTCCCGCATGCGGCATGAATCTTATCGTGTCCCGGTCACATCCAAGCCACCGTGAACAAGGCAGCCCGTTTGGATGGAAATGCCAATCATTCGAGTCTGCTTCCAATTCCTGACTTCGTTTTCTTATCATGAAGGAGTGAACGATATGAGTACAACTCAAAGTATTTCGGCAACGGCGGCTGGCACTTTTGCAATCGGCGGAGACCTTACCGTCAATCGGCTCGGCTACGGAGCAATGCGCATCACGGGCAAGGGCGTTTGGGGTCCGCCTTCGGATAAAGCTGCGGCCCTTGCTACTCTGCGCCGTGCCGTCGAACTGGGCGTGAACCTGATCGATACCGCCGATTCCTATGGTCCGGGCACTTCAGAAGAGCTGATTGCCGAGGCGTTATATCCGTATCCGGCCGGCCTCGTCATCGCAACCAAGGCCGGATGGGAACGCCCTGGGCCGGGACAGTGGACGCATAATGCGAGCCCCGATCATCTCACCAAGGCGGTTGAAGACAGCTTGAAACGGCTGCGGCTGGAACGCATCGACGTGCATCAGCTTCACGCGCCAGACAACGCGGTTTCATTCGAAGCCTCGGTTGAGACACTGGCCAGGCTCCGCCAGCAGGGCAAGATTCGCCACGTCGCGTTGTCCAACGTGACTCGCGAACATATCGAGCGCGCGCGCAGAATTGTCCCCATCGTTTCGGTGCAGAACCGCTACAGTTTCGCCGATCGTGAATCGGACTTTATCGTCGACTACTGCGAGCAAAACAACATTGCTTTCATGCCGTGGGCTCCGTTGGGACAGGCGAAGAAGGCGCATGATGCCATCACAAAAGTCGCCACTGAACTGAGCGCAACTCCGCTGCAGGTGGCTTTGGCCTGGTTGCTCAAGCGTTCGAAGGTGATCCTGCCGATCCCGGGAACTTCTTCAGTTGCGCACGTGGAAGAGAACATCGCCGCGGCTGGATTGGAGTTGCCGCAAAAGTCATACGATGAGCTTTCGGCGGTAACTCACCCCCCTGCCAGTTTGCGAGGCTGAACCCTTCGCTGCCTGGTTTGACCGCACAGTTCGTACGCCGCGATGCATGGTATTCGAGGTCTCATCTGTTGAAGCGGACGGGACCTCAGCCATGGTTCTCTTCTCCGTCCAGAAAACTAAATTCCCAATTCGTCGCGAATCGCGTCGGCGATCGCGCTGGCATGCTTGCGCATAAGCCCTTCGCTTTCCGCCTCAATCATCACGCGCGCCAGGGCCTCAGTTCCGGAATAGCGGATAACGACACGCCCTGAATCCTTCAACTCCTCATCAGCTTCGCGGATACGGGCGGCGACCGCGGGGATCGATTCAAGCGGCTTCTTCTCGCGCACCTTGATGTTAACGATGACTTGAGGAAATACTCTTAAGTCCGCTGCAAGTTCGTCGATGCTCTTGCCGCTGCGGGCGATCAATTCGAGGATCACCAGAGAAGTAAGCAATCCGTCTCCGGTAGTGGCGAGATGAGGAAAGAGAATGTGCCCTGACTGTTCGCCGCCCAGTGCCGCATCTTGTTTCAGCATCATCTCCAGCACGTAGCGGTCGCCGACAGGTGCCCGCATCATGCGGATCCCTGACCGCTTGAGTGCCGCTTCGAGGCCCATGTTTGACATTGTGGTGGCCACGACGAGATCGCCTGTCAGCAACCCGCGAGTCTTCAAGTCGCGTGCGGCTAATAACAGGATAGTATCGCCGTTGATCACGTTTCCACGCGGACCGGCCAGCATGCAGCGGTCCGCGTCGCCGTCGAATGTGAGGCCCAGGTCTGCCTTGCGGGCGACCACCTCTGCCGCCACCGTCGTCGGGTGCAGCGCGCCGCAGTTGTCGTTGATGTTCCGGCCGTCGGGCGAAATATTCAGGAGCGTCACATCTCCGCCCGCGCGAGCAAACAACCTCGGCGCGATAGCAGCGGCGGCGCCATTGGCGCAGTCCCCAACGATCCGCAGGCCGGACAAAGTCAAACCCGGTACGCAGTCAATTAGAAACTGGATGTAGTCCGCCTGCAGCGCGTCGTTGTCTTCCAGCGCAGGCAGCGATGCGGGATCGGGTGCTGTCACCTTCGCGGCTTGGTGAAGAATCTCGTCTTCAATCGCCAGCTCGATTGAGTCGGCTAGTTTGAACCCATCGGCGCCGAAGAGCTTGATGCCGTTGTCTTGCCATGGATTGTGCGACGCGGAGATGACCACCCCCGCATCGAATCCGTGTCTACGTGTAAGGAACGCCACGCCGGGCGTAGGCAAAACACCGGCACTTTCAACCTGCGCTCCTGTTTCGCGCAGCCCAGCTGCAACCGTCGCCGCAATCCACGGACTGGACTCGCGCGTATCTCGTCCCAGAATAATGCGTGGTTCGGGCGCAGCTCTGCGCAGCGAATGTCCCAATGCCACTCCGGTTGCGTAGACGGTTGTGGCATCAAGCGGTACCTCGCCCGCGATGCCACGTATGCCGTCGGTGCCAAAAAGTTTGCGTGCGCTTGATGCGGTCATGTTCCTCACTTTTTAACAACGTTCAGAGTCGCAGATTCTACCCTGCCCTTGAAGGAGCCGTCGCTGAGACGGCCAAGAATTGAGTCTCCGGCTTTTATTTGCGTTGCGGAACGAACCAGCGCTCCATCGGCATCGAGCACTAATGCGTAACCTCGATCCAGGACGGCAAGTGGAGAAAGAGAATGAAGCCGGCCGTCGATTGCGCTGAGCCGGCCACGCGCAGAGTCGATCATGCGCTCCAGCATTCGATCCAGCCGCACACGGCACGAGTCGAAGTGACCCCGCGCATGTGCGAGTTGTTGGCGCGGATCGTGTCGAAGCACGGCCGCGCTCAGGCTCGCGACTTCCTGTTGGCTGCGACGAACCTGCTGTGTCACCGCCATCTCCAGCTGCGAGTTGAGGTCATCAAGTCGTTGTTCGAGTCGATGCATCCTCTTTGCCATGCGTGAGTCGGCGCGGCCGGCCGGCACCCGCGTGAGTCTTTGCCGTGCCTGCAAAACCTGGAATCGGGCAGCGCGTTCAAGCCGGTGGCTGAAAGTAGCAACGTGCTCCGCGATTTTATGCTGAGCCTCGGTGATTAGCTCGGCCGCCGCCGAAGGGGTGGGGGCACGCAGATCCGCCGCGAAGTCGGCGATGGTGAAGTCGGTTTCATGGCCGATCGCGGACACCACCGGCAGCCGCGACCCCGCGATCGCGCGGGCAACACGTTCGCTGTTGAAGGCGGCCAGATCTTCGAGCGACCCCCCACCCCGCGCCAGTACGATCACGTCGACCAGGCCTGACGAATTCAGACAAGTGAGCGCCGCTTCAATCTCCCCGGGAGACATTTCTCCCTGCACCGAGACGGGGCAAATCAGAACATTGAGGCCCGAGTGTCGCCGTGCAGCGATATTGAGAAAGTCCCGAATCACCGCACCGGTTGGCGAAGTAACAATGCCTACCGTACGCGGAAAGGCCGGCAAAGGACGCTTGCGGCCGGCATCAAACAGACCTTCGGCCTTCAGCCTTTCCTTCAGCTGCTCAAATGCCAGTTGCAGAGATCCGGCGCCGACAGGCTCCATCGTTTCCGCGACAAGTTGCATTTGTCCGCGCTGCTCGTACACACTCACCCGGCCGCGGACCAACACATGCAGGCCGTCTTCGGGCCGGAAACGCAGCAGCACCGCTTGCCGCCGGAACAACACCGCCGGAAGCTGCGAGTCCGCGTCCTTCAAGGTGAAATAAAGGTGGCCGGACGGGGCAGGGCGGAAATTGGATATTTCGCCTTCGACCCAGACGTCGCCGTATTCCTGCTCGACCAGATCGCGAACCTGGCCGACCAGTTCCCGGACTGGCCAGATCTTTCTCGTGTGCCGAGGCTCATCGAAGCTCAGCCCCAGCTGGGGCGCAAATGGGTCATGCTTGATCACTAGTCAAGAGTGTAATTTGTTTGTCCGTGAGCGATTTCTATTTCCGGTTGGATATGAGACTCCTGAGTTCTCCGGCAATCTCGGACAGCCTTGCTGCCGCCGCCGGATCGGTGTCCGGTTCCCCGGAATAAACAATCTCCGCCTCCCGGGCCAGGATCGTCCCCTTGGTCAGCCCGAATGTGCCCAGGACACCCGCTAGTTTGTGCGCCGCGGCATTGGCTCCGGCACGTTGGTCCTGGGAGAGCCGATCCGCAGCCAGCGCCGCATTGGCTGATTCCACGATGGCGACGCGCTGCTCAATTTCCGGCAGGAACTGAACCCACAACCGGTCGAGCGCTTCTGCCAGCGATGACTGTCCACCCGTATCCATCACGGTCTCAATTCTAAGCGTTTGTCTTCCGTCTGGGATCGACAGTCAAACTTATATTCCGGTCAGTTCCAGCCCAGGATGCCTGCAATCTGACTGGAGAGGGTAAGAGGATCAAACGGCTTGAAAAGCACTGCTTCCACCCCCAGATCGGCGAATCGACGTTGATCGTTGCTTTGTACCTTCGCAGTGAGAAGAAGTACCGGAATCCGCGAAGTAGCTGGGTTTTTCCGAAGTTCCCGAAACGTGGAAGGTCCATCCATGCCCGGCATCATTACATCCAGAAGGATCGCGTCGGGATGGTATTCAGCAGCGCGAACCAGGCCCTGGGCTCCGGAACTCGCCATTGCCACATCCCATCCGGCTACGGTTTCGAGGCTGAGCGCTGCCACTTCGCGAATGTCATCTTCATCGTCAATGATAAGAATACGGTGAGACATATATATACTCTCCCAATAGCTTCCCAACTTTACGGCATTTCCATTCCCCGCCGAAGCCAATGCGAAACCATGTGGCTTCGACACAGGACGCTGCGGACAGACGAGCGACGTCAGAAACGCTGGTCAGCCGAAACCGTTGGGGGAACTTCTTCCATCTGACGCGAATTACGTAATAACGTCAAGACCAAAGCTTCAAGTTGTTGTGGCTGAACGCGGGTTTTGGTCAAAAAGTGGGTCGGTCCAAGAACCAATTGCCGCCGCTCGTCGGGAGCCAGTTCCCGGCCCGAATACACTACCAGCGGCAGCCGTGCAAGGCTCTCGTGCTGACGCAACCAATCCACTACGTTAAATCCGTCGCCGTCGGGCAAGCCGATGTCGAGCACAAGCAGGTGGGGATGGAAGCTGAAACATGCATCCAACGCCGATTGTCGCGTGTGCGCCAGCTGCACCTGGATGTTGCCCCGCGAGAAAATTTCGCTGATCACATTGGCCAGGTCGACATCGTCTTCAATCACCAGGATCCGCGCGCTTTCTTCTGAGCCGCTAAGTACGCGCGCCAGTTCACCCAGCAATGCGTCTTCTTCTACAGGCTTGGTAACCCATCCCTGCGCTTCCGCGGGTAAGTCGGTGGGGCTTTCTTCCTCGGCGACGCTCAGGAGCACGATCGGAATGCGGCTCTCAGGGTCCCTGCGGCGTAGAATCGGTAGAATTTGCCAGCCATTCATTCCGTCCAAAGAAGTATCAAGCAGAATTGCTTCAACCCCATTCTGGGCTGCCGCGACCGTCTGTTCCACCGAAGTGGTCTCAACGACTTTGTAGCCCGCCCGCTTAAGCTGTTGTGCCAGGAGCGGACGCGTTGACCCATTGGCGTCGGCAAGAAGAACCGTGCCTTGGCCCGAGAGACCGGCTCCGGCCGCGGGAGAAACAGGAACCTGCTCATAGGGTAGGAAGACCCGGAAAGTAGACCCGCGCACGGAGTTCCGCTCTGCCCAGATGCGCCCCGAGTGTTGCAGCACGATCGTGCGGCAGATGGCGAGTCCAAGTCCGCTGCCCCCTTTCTGGCGTGAGTCAGAGGCGTCCACTTGCTGGAAGCGGCCGAAAATTGACTCCAGCTTGTCGGCGGGAATTCCGCGCCCTTGATCGATCACCGAAAGTGTGACTCCCATCGGCCCCGGTCTCATCATCACCGACACTGTCGAATTGGGTGGAGAGAACTTCACCGCATTGGAAAGAAGGTTCGTAAGTACCTGCAACAGGCGGTCCGCGTCGCCCGAGATCTCTACCTGCGTCGTGTCATGGATCAGTTGCACGCCCGCCGCGTCCGCAACTGGCTGCATTCCGTCAATCGACTGGTGAACTACCTGGGAAAGCTGAATGGTGCGGAAAGTGATAGGTGCCCGGCCGCTCTGAATGCGCTCCAGATCGAGAATGTCATTGATCAGGCGCACCAGCCGATCGGAATTCGTCGCCGCGATCCGAAGCAGGTTGGTGGCCTTTTCATTCATCTCCCCGAGGATGCCGGAGGATAGCAGTCCCAGCGCGCCGCGAATGGACGTCAACGGTGTTCGCAACTCATGGCTGACCGTCGAAATGAACTCATCCTTGAGCCGGTCCAGGGCATAGCGCTGGCTGATGTCGCGGAAACTCAGCACCGACCCGGAGAAGCGGCCATGATCCAGAATGGGTGTGAAAAAGTATTCGGTGGGCACGCCCGTACCATCGCTACGATAGATGGTGTCTTCCCCGGCAGCCGCCACGTGTCGCTCGGTTGCTCGCTGCAGCGCGCAATCCTTGGTGCACTTCTGCGCTGCGGACGCGGCCCCGTGCAGCAAATCGTGGACAGGTTTGCCGGTCAGGCTGGCGGCCGGTGCGCCCAGGATCCGGCCCGCCGCCGGATTGGCGAAACTCACCATGCCATGCCGGTCCACGCCGCAGATGCCGTCAGCTACGGAATCAAGCAGGATCTCTTGCTGGCGATAGAGTTCCTCGGCGCGGCCGCGCTCCCGCGAACGTGCCAGCATCTGTCCCAGCGAAGCCGCAACCGTTTCGATCGCGGCAATGGATTCGTTGTCTTCCCGCAAACGAAAATGGCAATAAAATTCCAGGACCGCCAGGACCTTGTTGCCGACTCTGACCGGCACTGCCCAGCCGGAGATCATTTCATGTCGTCGAGCCGTCTGAATTCGTGGTCCAGAATCGGCCGAGGCTAGGTCGGCAATCCAGATAGCGCGGCCCTCGCGCCAGACCTTTCCAGGAAGTCCTACCCCGCTGGCAAGTGTCACGCCCATGCTTTCCTGGATCATCGCCTCGGTGTGGCGGTCCGGTGCACCCCAGGCGGCGCAAAATTCCAGTAGGTTCTCTTCCGTGTTTACCTCCCATTTCACGGCCAGATCCCATCCTTGGGAGACACAGAGAGCTTCCAGAATCCGCATCGCCGCCACATCGGAAGAAGTGTTCTCACCCACAATCTGGCTGACCACCAGTTGCAATGCCAGGCGGTGCTCCCGCTGTCGCTGTTGCGTCACATCGCGCACCAGGCAGCGGACCGCCAGAGGGTTCCCGGCCTTCTGCCGTTGGCTGAGACTAAGCTCAAATTCCAGCACCCGTCCGTCCGCGGTGTGATTCCGCAGCGGATACCGGTCGATCATCTCGCCGTCCAGGGCTCGGCGAAACAGGCTGGAAACATCCGATCGGCAGCCCGCGCCAAACAACTCTTCAAAGGAATTCAGTCCCAGCAGAGCGTTGTTGTCCACGTCAAAACAACGCTTCCACGCGGGATTGGCATACAAAAACTGTCCGGAGGTGCTGAGCGTGGCGATCATCTCGCTCGAATTCTCAAAGAGATCGCGATAGCGCTCCTGTGACTCCCGCGCCGCTTGTTCCTGGCGCAATGTCACGCTGCGATCGAGCGCGACCACGACCAGGCCCTGCATCGTGCCGTCGCCGCCGCGCATCGCCGAAATGTGCAGCGTGACGGGTAAAAGAACCCCATCCTTACGCCGGAATTGGGCCTCGAAGGTCGGGACCTGGCTGGGAGGCAGAGCCCGCACCGAGTCCATCAATACCGTCAGTCTCTGCTTGGGAGATAACTCTTCGTTCGTCTCGTTTCCATTCAGCCTTTGTAATTCAGAGATAACCCTGGGACCTTCCCCGGGGCCCAGAATGTCTGCGGTCTTCGGCTGACCCACAAGTTCCGCGGCATGATAGCCGAGAAGCCGCTCCGAAGCAGGATTCATGTAGTTGATGCAGCCATCCAGCGCGATGCCGATTACCATCGGCCCCGCCGAGTCGACGAGGTTTTTCAGAGATTCGTCGGTAACGAAAGACAACGCCGGTTTGTCTGCGGTCTTGCGCGGAATGCGAATGGCAAGCACTAAGGCGGCAACCCCGGCCACGACAACCAGAAGCCAATCGAAGCGTGGTCCTGCTATCAGCCGCAGTACGATCGCCCCTCCTGCCGCAATTAAGACCAGAGCGCTCACCGCAAACCAGGCTATGGAATAAGCCTGGGGTCCCCTATGGGATGTTGAATCGGTCACGGTTCTCTGCTCTCCGCTGGGCCGGTCCTGCATCCGTCTCCTTAATACAGCCAACGCGGGCTGACGGAACGATTAATAACGTGCGCTGTCCCTGCCATCCTGCAACGACACCCAGCCCGCCCGCATCGTTCGCGACTTCTGGGCAGTGAAATAGCTGGATAATCATTACCTTACACCTGTTTCCAGGCATAGGTCAGCGCCAAAATTTGGAAATCATGTACGCCTCCGGCACACCTTCCATGGCGCCGTACCCGTATTCCGGGCCGGATGACCGAGACCTAAGGCAGAACCCGCTGGATGTGGAGAAATAAAAACAAATTCAGTAGAACAGAGACAACGAGCATTCCCAATAGCAATAACGCAAGCAGATTTACCCGGTTGCCTATCGCTTTGAGGTCTTCTATCAGTTCTTGCTGCTCCAGCGTATTGCGATCCGTCGCCTCACGCACCATTTCCAACTGATCCTCAACCCGTTTGAATGTAGTACTCTGCTCCACGATCTGCGCACGCAGATCCCTATGCTGGATCTGCAATTCCGTCAGACCGCTTTCAAGCGGCTGCAAGTCCACCCGCGGGGGAGGCGGGGGAGGATGCGGATGAGAAGTCAATAGGTTCGAAACCGCGGTCGCAATGTTTCCGTCGATCAATGGCAACAGTCGCTGCATGAAGGGTACTGCCTGCTTCAACGCGCTCATCGCCCATTGCATGCCGGACGATTGCTCGCCATCGGTCCGCTGAGGCCCGCTCAGAGCGCGGCCCGGGGGAGGGGCGGCAATCCGGGCGTGGTTTTCCACCTGGCTGATCGGAACGGGCGTCTTCCCCGTCGATCCTACCGGGAGGGGTGACCCAACCGCTCGCTGCGCTATGTCTCGCGAAGTTGGCGGTAGGGCGGTGTCGAATGGGTTGGGGTCATTGCGGCTCAAGCCGTTCCTGCCGGAATCGTGCCGGTAGTCCTCCGTGAGGGCCCGGTCGTTCCGGCCGAATTGTTCCACTTCACCCATGCGATCCTTCCCATTCAATATATAGGGGATTCGCGATTTGCGCTTATAGTTTTTGCCCCCTCTTCGCTCGACATTTACCATGGAAGCAATTGTTTCCGGAACTTCAAAGCGCTTTCCCCAACCGTTGTTGGCATCCAACCTGCTTGTAAACCCGACAATGCTCTCCCATCCCGCTCTGCGGGCTATAGCTTTCTAGCAAGGAGTTTGTTTGTGAATTCTGATCTATCTAAAATCCTGCATAGTTTGCAGCGCAACGTCATTCGCGGTGTCATCACCGCAGGACCGCTCTTTATCACCTGGCTCGTTTTCAGCTTCATTGTTGGGGTTTTGGCCAGCGCCGGCTTGCCGCTGGTCAAAGTGCTGGCGTTGGGTTTTCCCGCCGATGCCTGGATGAATCAACCCTGGTTCCAGTACGCGTTCTCAGTCGTCATCACTATCGCGCTCTTCTACCTCGTGGGCCGTCTCACCTCCCACATCGTCGGGCGGCAGGCAATCGCCTTTTTCGAGGCGTCTCTGGAGAGGCTCCCGCTCATCAACAAGATTTACGGTTCTGTCCGCCAGCTGGTTGAAACTCTGGCCAGCAAAAACCAAACCGGGCAGCGTGTCGTCCTCATCGACTTTCCGATAACTGGCCAGAAGAGTATCGGCTTCCTCACCCACATGATCGCCGACGCCACCACCGGAATGCCGATTGCCGCCGTCCTGGTGCCGCAGGCCATCAACCCCTCCTCGGCCTACCTCCAATTCGTGCCCATGCAGATGATCACTGAAACCGACCTGACCATGGAGCAGGCTATGAGCATGCTTCTCACCGGAGGCGCTGTCTGTCCCGAGGTCATTCGCTATTCAGCCCCCGTCGTGTCGCCGACAAAAGGAGATGGAACATCGGTGGGCGTATCTGTCTCCATGGAAGAAGACGCCTCGGCGCTAACCAGGCACACCCTGGAAAAAGAACAAGCCCAAAGGTTGTCGGCCATGTCGGGCGGGAGTCTTGAACTGGCCTCGGACGAGGGGCATTAACTGCCCGTCTGGAGTGCTCTGCCGCTCTCCTCAAAGTCGCTAGTTCGTCGCATCCCCTGGAATTGCGTCATCCGCCGGAACTTCGCGGCTGTGTCCGCTTTCGACTGCAAGCTTGCGCAGGCTCACGTGTTCGAATTGCGCCCAGATCAGACCCACCGGCACAATGCCCAGAAACGTGATCAACAGAATCGTCGCGGCGCAGGCGGTGGCCGGTTCGATCGCGACTCCAAAGAAGCCCGAGATGGCGGCTGCGACGATCCCGATCTGAGAGAACCATCCGATCACCGGCAACTGGACAATGCTCGCCCCGCCGCTGACCACCATCAATAGAACGCATTTACTGAAGCTGATCACGGCCAATTGCGGGCTGGCGACAAACGCGCGCATGATCTCGAAATACGTCAGCGTAATCAGTCCCCACATCAGGAGCGACAAGGAAGCCGTCGCCGCAAAATCGGAAAAAGAACGAATCGTGTCGAGCCCGGTTCTGAAAGAGCGAATTTTCGATCCGAATGCGCGCCCCAGTTTCTCCGATATCAGCCCGAAGACCCGTTCAAACATCCCTGCCACCGCTTCGCCGCTCAAGCGGATTCCCACCAGGAAAAGCGCGCCCAGAAGGGTCAAAGCCAGGCCGCCGAAGCGGGCGATCTGGGCCGCCAGCAGGGGAGCATGTGCGGTAAGCGAAGAAAGAACCCCCGACCGGCTGGTGGCCTTGACCACCTCCGCTTCTGGCAGCCCCAAAACCGCAATCGAGAAGATCAGCGCCATGGAGCCCGCGTCAAACAGCCGCTCCACGATGTACACCGCGATTTGCGAACTCAGCGGGAGACCGGTCTTCCGCGAAACAAGGTAGGGACGAACAAGGTCGGCGACGCGGCCGATAAGAGCCACGCCGGTAAAGCCCATCACCTGGGTCCCGGTAAGCGAGAACACCGGCACGCTCTGGTTGTGCCGCAACAGCAACGCCCACCGTACCGATCGAATCACGTAGCCCACATAGACGCAGGCCAGCGCCAGCAGGATCATGCGCCAATTCGCCATCGCAA
Source organism: Occallatibacter sp. (assembly GCA_036488735.1). Taxonomy (GTDB): domain Bacteria; phylum Acidobacteriota; class Terriglobia; order Terriglobales; family Acidobacteriaceae; genus Telmatobacter. The sequence goes on along the minus strand of DASXHC010000012.1, from coordinate 165,263 downwards.
ACTGCGTCCGGAAAGCGGCAAAATCGAAATGGATGCGGTTATGACCCCAGATCACCACCGCGGCCAACACTACCAGTACCACCGATCCCACGATCAATTGATTCTTCTTCAAGAAGTCTCCCGCCAACGAAGTTGCATTTCCAGTTTACCGGTTCGGGGGCGGGGCGATTCCGGCGGGGTTCGCGTTTCACCAATTTCCAACATCGGCCGAAACTTGCAATTTTTGCGCAACCTGTCCAGCATGGTCTCAAGCCCGATGCGAAAATCGAACGCCGTTCCATTGACTGTTCTAGCTGCCCTTGGCATGTTTGCAACCGCATGTCACGACACGCCCGAGTCCCGCAATTGTGTCGATGCTCAGGGTCGCATCGTCCCCGATACCAATTGCCAGACCCATTCGTACGGTGGGTCAACATACCATTACATCTACGGCGGATCGAGCGGCGGACGTGTGGGCGACGCGGTGGTCGGCGGCAGCTCGACACCCAGTGAAAGTGGTGTTTCGCGCGGCGGGTTTGGGCACGGCGGCGGGGACGGGGGAGGGGAGTAGATGCGCAGACACACTATCGCCCCGCGCCCGGGATGGCAAAAGACAGTTGCCGCCACCGGCCTGACCTGCCACACGCTTCCGGACGGCAAACCGTATTGGGATGAGTCAGCTTACTGGGAGTTCACCTCCGCTGAGATCGACCGTCTGGAGGCGGCAACCGCCGAGATACAGCGGCTCGCTCTCGCTGCCGGCGACCACATTCTGGATCAAGACCGTCTGGCTGAGATGAAGATTCCTAACGCAGCCGCGGCACAAATCCGCGAAACGTGGAAATCGGAGCCTCCCGCTCTTTATGGCCGCATGGATCTGGCCTTCGACGGCCGCCAGATCAAACTCCTGGAGTACAACGCCGACACCCCGACCTCTCTGGTGGAGGCCGCAGTAACACAATGGTATTGGTTACAGGATCGATTCCCCGACGCCGACCAGTTCAATTCGCTCCACGAGAAACTCGTATCCAAATGGAAAGACCTGCGGCCGTACCTCAGGCAGCCCGTTTACTTCGGCCACGATGGAAGCGAAGAAGACTTCATGACCATCAGCTATCTCCGCGATACCGCCGGCCAGGCAGGTCACCTGACGGTTCCGATCAACATGCACGACGTGGGATGGGAAGAGGCGGGCAAGCGATTCGTCGATCTGGATCGCCGCCCCATGCACAGCATTTTCAAACTATACCCATGGGAATGGATGCTGGGCGAGCGTTTCGCATCCCACGCGCTCGAGACGATGGGCGCCGTACTGTGGGTCGAACCGATCTGGAAGATGATGTGGTCGAATAAGAGCTTACTCGCGATTCTATGGGAACTTAACCCCAACCACGAATTCCTCTTGCCGGCCTATTCAGATGGACCCCGGAACCTGAAGGACTATGTATGCAAACCCGTCTATGGCCGTGAAGGAGCAGGAGTTAAGATCTTTCGCGATTGGGTGGAAACTGAGAACGGTATGCTCCCGCCTCCTCATTCGGAAGAGGAAGGATTCGTCTACCAGAAGCTTGCGTCCTTGGCAGTTGCGGACGGAAATACGGCCGTGATCGGGAGTTGGCTCATCGACGGCGAGCCTGCCGGAATCGGAATTCGGGAATCATCGGGGACGATCACGACCAACACAAGCCGTTTTGTCCCCCACCTGTTTCGCTAATTCCCCGTCGGCCCCATCGCCGGGATGGCTGCCGCCACGGCACGCCGGCCCATTGCCTCGCGCGCCTTCACGCGGCGATTGAACTCGTGAATCACGCGCGCCACGTAGAGCTTCGTCTCATGATATGGCGGGATGCCGTGATATTTGTCCACCGCAGCCGGGCCGGCGTTGTAGGCGGCCAGGGCCAGGGAGAGATTATCGTGATAACGATTCAGCAGATAGTCCAGGTACGAAGATCCGCCGCGCACATTCTGTTCGGGCTTGAAACTGTCGGCAACGCCAAGGTCGTTCGCGGTGCCCGGCATTAGCTGCATCAGCCCCCGCGCGCCGGTGCGGCTGACTGCATGCACATTGCCGTTGCTCTCGGCCTTCACCACGCTGGCCAGAAGGTCCATATCGACATTGTGTTCCTGGCCCGCCTTGGCCAGCATTTCATTCAGATCTTCTGCGTTCAGCTTGCCGTCGACTCCGACCGGGGCGCTGCGTACCAATCGCGCATCCGGAGAATCGCCATCATTCGCCGCAGCAGGCGGCGGATCGGGCACTGTATCCACACTCGCAACGTCTCGGGGTGAGACCTCGATGTAGTTGTCATTGCCGCGGTCGGTGTACAGGCGCACCTTGCCGTTCACACTGGCGTGATGGTGGCACAACATCTCAAACCCATTCAGAAGCGTGACGTGTTCGGCCGCGCGCAGAGGCAGCGCCCAACTCATCAGGACGCCAGCCGCCAGAACGAATTGTGCCGGTTTCTGCAAAATGATGTCTCTAGTCTAGCCCCAGCCGCGGTTCCCGTGTTGCCAATGCCAGTCTACATATGCGCAGATCGCCCCTGTTTGCCGAATCGCAAGCAGTCTTCAGTCTCCCAACTAAGGCCCTACTTGTTCCCGTTCTTTCCGAGTCACGGAAGCACGCCGGTCAACCGCTGCTTCCAAGATCACCGCTACGCCATCCTCATCGTTCGGAGGCGCCTGTTTCCAGCCGCGCATCTTCGCCATCCCCCGCAATTCCAGGGAAGCATTCCTCATCAGCACACCCTGGCCCGCCCACTCCAGCATGTCGACATCGTTCCAGTTATCGCCGATGGCCATTGTCTCCTTGCGATCGATGCCCAGCCGCGCCGCCAGTCGTTCCAGCGCCCACCCCTTCGATACCCCCGGGGGAAGAATATCGAGCAGCGACAGGTCGCGCGCTGAATATTCGGTTCGGATGCACTCGCAATACCCATGCCACTCGCTGTCTTTCAGCGCTTGTTCCGCTTTCCTCATCTTGTCCAGTCCGCCCGTCACCATCCCCTGGATTGGGTCGTTGCCATCGGGCAGCGCGCGCTCCAGCGGTTGAATCACCTCGATGGCGTCGCGGTTGGCATCCACCCACATTGCGATGCGTAGGTGCGCCTGCTCCAGATCTTCGAGAACCAGTTCTCCCTTGCCTTCACGATCGAACGTAAACACCAGCGTGCCAAAGGGCCGCAAAACCCCGCAGATACCGCGGGCTACGCGCGCCTGCAGCGTGCAGCGATCCATGGGCTCGCCGCTCAAGGTGCGCGTCACTGCTCCATTGGACGTAATGAGGGGCATATCCGCTCGCAGACCCAACCCTGCCAGCAGGGGAGCAGTGTATGCCACGCGCCGCCCCGTCGCGATGGCAACAATCATTCCTGATTCCTGGGCCGCCCTCAGGGCTTGTGCTGTACGCGGGCTGAGCTTCTGCGCAAATGTCGGCAGAAGCGTTCCATCCATGTCGATTGCGACCAGGCGAACCGGTGGGTGCATGTCTCCAGTGTACCGGGGCTCTCGCCGCCCTCCGCGGTTCTCCCTCCCGCCGCATGGGATAAAAGAATGCCGCAGTCTGGCTGGCTTCAGAATGGAATAGAGTTGAAGCATGGAGCAAATTTGTATTCAATGTCACGCCCTCCTGGACCAGAAATCCAACGCCGACTGGTGTCCGGCATGTGGAGGCGCATTGACCGAGCGAAACCCCCTGACATCTCCCCGGGATGCGACAACCCCGCCAGCGGAAGTCGACCATCGCGGTATCGTTTTGCCGCGGCGGCATGCCCTCGGCGGCATCATCACGCCCCTATGAATCCATCCAGCTGCAAGCGTTCCTAAGTAGTTTGATTTAGAGCAAGTTTCCCCGACGCCCGGGCCCGACATTCCCTCTAAAACTGCGCCTTTTCCGTAAAGATTTGTAATATCAGAAATACTTCAGAAAACGTTCAGGTGTCCTCGTGGTCTCATTACGTGTGAGGCCTTGGCCCCCTGCGCATAAGGCCGAACGCATGACAACCGGGATTCACTGGCTGCGCTGTTTCACTGAACACTTGGTTCTCTAAATGTTGAATCCAGGCGATGGCTTGTCATGTTTCTGGGGAGATCCGGGTCTGGGGGTGGATCCGGATCAATCAAGCGCCTCTCACTTCCTTGTGATAGGCGCACAGGGGGAAGGTATGAACGGGGACAAACTCGAACTCATCCAATCGCTAGGCCGGGATGTGACCAGCATCGAGCAGGGCAGCAACCAGTTTTCCAGGAAGGTGCTTCGGGAACTGTTTGAATTACTCGAGAGCTACAGCCCGATGTGGTACACGAAAAGACATCACAGCCGGGCAGCCGCAGCCTTGGGTCAATGTTCGCCAAGTCGATCCGCTGAGCGCTAACCCCCCCGCAACACCCATCTGCTGGACCGGGTCGCTGGTGGCCGGCGATATTGTTTGGATACAAAGGTCTAGCGACGTCTGTCACGTTACTGCAGTGACCTTTCAGATTACTCGTGAGTATTGCAGGATTGATTACGTAAAACGAAAGCAAACTTACAGATCCAAAGGGTCCTGGGGCGTCGTGAGGCTACTCATCGAAACTCCCATCGCAAGTGTGCATCTCCAACAGTGACAGGAAAGTTCGACTGGAGGTAATTCTTTGAGCTTGGAAAGATGGGAAAACGCAACTGGCAGCAAGAAGTTTAAATCGATCGACCACCGTACACCGGCCAACACTGCAACCGCCGTACTGCGAGAACTATTTGAACTTCTGGAAGATTATGCCCCCTCATGGTACACCGAAGAGATTCATACCCGGGCTGCAGCGGCTTTGGGAGAGTTTCAGGCCCACTCCGCAGTAAATTAAAATTCCATCCACACTAAATTAAATTAAATCTTCCCACCGCTCCCCGGCGGGTCTCACGACAATAGGGATCATCTCGGGCACAGCCATACACCTCCATGTGGCTGTGCCATAATTTTGCCCGAATTACTCCGATCGCAATCGGCTATTCGTAGCGCAACGCTTCCGCTGGCAGGATGCGCGAAGCCGCGTACGACGGGTAAAGCGTTGCCAGCAAAGAAATCCCGATCGACACCGCGGACACGATCACGCCATCAATTAGGCGCGGTGCGAAGGGAAGGGTATCGATCGAGTAAACATCCGGGGATAACGGGATTCGGTAATATCCCCCCGCCCACGCCGCGAAGTACCCCAGTATCAATCCCGCGGCCGTGCCGATGAGGCTGATCAGCAATCCCTGCATCAGGAAGATCCGGCGCACCTGTCCCGGCTCCACGCCGAAACTCATCAGCACTGCGATATCGCGCGTCTTCTCCATCACCATCATGGTGAGCGCGATCAGAATGTTGAGCGCCGCCACGATCACGATCAGTGCGATAACGATGAACGTGACATATTGCTCCAGCTTGAGCGCTTTGAAAAGCTCGCGGTTTTGCTCCATCCAGTTCGTCGTCATGAATCCCTTGCCCGCGGCCTGTTCAATCTCGCGCCCGATCTCCGGAGCGCGATTGAGATCGTCCACCTTGAAGCTGATCACCGACAATAAATCCGGCTCATGAAACAGCCGCTGCGCATCCGCCAGGCGCACGAATCCACCATTCGAGTCGTATTGATAAAAACCGGAATGAAAGACACCCGCCAGCCGGAAGGGTGTCCACTTGGGAATGATGCCGTAGGGAGTCATCTCTCCTTGCGGACTGATCAGCGTAACTTTGTCACCGACGGTTGCGCCCACCGTTTCAGCCAGATCCTTGCCCAGAAGAATCGGCGGCAATTCGGTATTCAAATCCGTTGCTGGCTGAGCCTGCGGTTCGAGTTCCTGTACCGCCCCGCGATCGGCCGTCTTCAGCAAGTCGCTGACGGTCATCTCCTGGTCGGGAAGTATGCCTTCAATCAGCGCGCCGCTGGCCCGGGCGCCCCGCGCCACCATCACTTGTTCGAAGAGTCCGGGCGAGGCCGCGTTCACATGAGGAAGATGGCGCAGTCGTTCGAAGAGCGGCTGCCAGTCGCGAATACCATCTGCCTCCACGCGCTGCAGTTGCACGTGCGCGCTCGACCCCAGCAGCTTGTCCTGCAAGTCCCGCCGCATGCCGTTGGTAATCGCCAGCGCGATGATCAACGCCGCCACGCCCGCCGTTACGCCAGCCACGGAGATCGTGGTGACCACGCCCACCACCGCCTGTCGCCGCTTGGCTTTCAGGTACCGCGCCGCAACAAACAGTTCGAAGCGCATGATCGTCACTTCGCCGTCGAACTGGTCGGACTACCGAATACCGTCTTGGCCAGGCCCACATTTTCGTGTCGGTCGTAGGCGCGTACAGTCAACAGATGCTCGCCCGTTTTCGCATTCAACGAAGCCGCGGGAATGTGCACTTCGTAGTGCTCCTGCTTGGAATCGGAAAGCCCGCCCACTGGCTCGACGTATTGCCACGGCCCCGCATCCAGCGAATACTCCGCGTGGCCGATCGGCGAAACCGCATCCTCCGCATCGAACGAAAACACCACAGGCTTGGTGCATGGAGTCTGCGCGCACCCGGTGTTTTCATCGCCGGCTTTCAGATTGCTCACCACCGGCGGCGTGGTATCCACTTCGAAGCGATCGCCCTCCTTCACCCCGGTCAATGCTTCTCCGGGCGAATGCGAAGGAGCATCGGACGCCACCACCTTCACCTGGTAGCCGCCATCCGGAAGCAGCGTGGCATCAAAGGAGTACGCCCTCTCGGTGAGATTATCCTTGAGCAATCTCCACACCTGTTCGTTATCCCCGCGCAGGTAAATCGCGAACGTCAGGTCGTCGCCATTGTCGTCGTGCGCCGCCCAGCGCGCGGTGATCGCCGTCTTGTCCTTCTGCGCTGTCAACGGGGTGCTCGCCGCGCCGTCGAAAACCACCGTCGCCGCTTGATTCGCCGAAGGAAAGTTGATGTTCACCGTCTGTTGCTGTGGCTGCTGATTTTGAGCCGTCAAGCGTGCTCCCGGCACCACCACCAGCTCATCCACCACGGGAGCGGAATTGACGGGCAGGTAGTTCACCCCCACCCCTCCCACGTTACCTCCGCCATGCAGCACAGCCTTCCATTGCAGGAACCGGCCCGTCGGCGATGCCACCGCGTTATTCTTCAGCGGCTCCCAGTCTGACCAGCCGCGCACCGGCTGCTCCACGTTGCCCGATCGGGTCAGCAACTCGTAGCCGCTCGACCCCGGCTGCACTTCCACCCGGCCGAATCGCGCCACCGCTCCCGCATCCAGCACGTCGCTGGCGTACTCGTGTTTCTCTTCGCTGCCCATCTTGTACAGCTTCCCGGTATTCCCGGTGCTGATGAAGACGCTATCCAGCTTCGGTGCCGTCCCTTTCGCCACCGCCAGGCTCAGGGCCTGTTGCGCTTCCAGGTGCGCGATGTCGGCATACGTTCCATCATCCTGTATGCGGAAGACACGCCCGCGATTCCCTGACAAAGCCAGCAAGCCGTCCGCGCGCGCGGCCAGAGCATACACAACTTCGTCTTTTCCCGACCAAAGCTTGCGCGGCGCCTGCCCCTCCTGCAGCGCGTAGATCTCCGTTCCTTCCGGCGCGGAAGCACTCGAATTCGCAATGGAAAGCGAGCCCGGTTGAACCACCGTGAAGGTCACCACCCCGGTCCCTTGAACCGGCAGCGGCGGAAGCGGATTGTGCGACTTGTCGCCCACGCTGGCGGCGTAGATCGTGCCGTTCGCGCCCACCGCGACCGATGTGATTTCGCGCCGCGGTGCCTCGAACAAAACGTAGCCCTTGCCCTGAGGACTGATGCGATAGACCAATCCGCTTCCATCCGACCCGGCGATCAGGTTGCCCTTCGCGTCCCACGCCAGCGCTCGGATATGCTGCTCATCGCTCTTGAAAAATTCCTCCGGCTGCACCGCCGGCTTGCCCGGATCCACGCGATAGATGGCGCCCGGACCGCCCGTCGCCACATACAGTCTGCCCGCCGCGTCAAACGTCAAATCCCAAACGTAGCGCGACTTGCCGTCCTGCTTGTCCCCAGGTTTCTCGTCCTTCTCTGAAGCGTCATCGCCCGGCTTTCCTGCCGCCTTGGCCTCGCCGCCGAAGCGGCCTGCATCGAAGACAACTTTGGCCGTCCCTTCGTCCTGCTTGGTGGTCGCGTCGGCCTTCAATTGATAGACTTTGCCGCTGGGCAGGGTAGCCGCGTACAACGCCCCATCCGGTCCCAGCTCCACAGCCTGCACCGTCAGATCGCGGGTCTCGAACAGCGTAAACGACTTCCCGTCGGGACCCACCCGCTGAACCGTGGCCGGGGATCCCGTGCCCAGGTAGGCGGTGCCACTCTTGTCCACCGCAACCGACCAGACAAAGGTTGACGTCGTGGTCAGCACTTCCTTCATGCCCGGCGCCTCGCGCAAGCGTCCGTCGCTCGACATGGCAACCCCCTGCGGGGTGCCCTTTTCAAATTCCTCCAGCCGGGTCTGGGTCCACAGGTGGGTGCCCTGTCCCTGTGCGGTGGGCAGGGCGGCGCCCGTCAGGGCCATCACGGCGAAAGTAACTGCGAATCGGAAGCGGCGGGTCGTGCAGGCGGCATCAAGCATGCTGCCGTGAGTCTACTAAAGTTGGCGCTTTCGGGCCTAACCCCGCGGCGCCGAATTCCAGTTTCAGCCTGCCTGGTGGCACTTGCGATTGTCTTTCCAAAATTCCGCATCTTTGGCCATCCACCCGAAGCCCCGCCTGTCGAAGGATCTCTTTGTGCGCCTTCAACAGGGAAGTCCTTTACAAATCTTTATTCTGCTTAACCAATCTTTATCGCATTCCGAATTCTTCAATGGTCCAATCAGCTTGTGGACACAATGGAGCTCAAGATATGAAACGAGATGCAACGATCATGGTTGAATCAAAGACAAAGCGGAAGATATCTGGCGAACGACACATTGGACCAAACCTGCTGTTGCTCACCGTGACTTATTTAGGTTTGCTGATCGCCGGAGGCTCGAGGTTGACCGCGGCCGTCGCTATTCCTCATGACTCCGTCGAAAAGGCCGTCACGTATATGGCGACGTATGGCTGGACTATCCAGTTGGGTTCATTCTTCGAACTGCTTTCGGCAATTCCACTGGGCATCTTCATCGCTACCACCATGAGTCGTCTGCGCTTCCTCGGGATTCGCAGTCCTGGAGAACCCATCGCCCTCCTCGGAGGCGTCGGGGCAACCACGTTGTTGGTTCTTTCCGCTCTGACCAACTGGTCCCTGACCAGGCCGGGAATCCCGGAGGAAGCAGGCGCGGCGGCCGCTCTGCGGGCCATCAGTTTCGCCGCTGCCGGGCCCGGTTTCGCCGTGCTGCTAGGCTTCTTCATTGCAGGTGTTTCGCTCGCGGCCGGCCTTCACAAAAGCATGCCACGCTGGCTTATGGCTTTCGGCATTGTCATCGGCATGGCATGCGAGCTTGCCGCGTTCACCGTGTTGAATTTCAAAGCCGGCTACTTTATTCCGGTGGGCCGCTTCGGCAGCATCGTTTGGATGATAGGGGTAGCTCTAACGCTTCCCATGACCATCACCGATTCAACAGGAAACTCGGATTCTCATGCGTCGGCATAATCGCGGCAAGCAAGAGCGCAGTTAACACGGTCGCGGCCGGATCATCGACAATTGAAAAGTTTTGGGAGGCCGGATAGTGGCTGCCGCTTTCAGTCACCGTCTGGACCTTCGGGTCCCCTCCAAGCGCGACGTCACCCCTCTGCGTCCAGTAGATTGCACCCGCAGGTTATCCCTTCCATCAAGGTCGAACGCGATGCTTTCTCAACGTACCCTCGCCGCGCTTGCTTTCGTTGTGCTTCCCCTCAGCGCCTTTGCACAGGTCCCGCATCCCCACCACCCGCGCTATCCCAACGCGCCGTTCAATGATCCGCAGTTGCAGATTCCGGCCGATCAGGCCCAGTCCTGCTTCACCCCGGAAGGCACCCGCAGCGCCTACGAACAGTTCCAGCAGTTCGACAGTTTTCCCCAACCCGCCAGCCGGGGCTATCTCTGCATCAATGTTCCGCCCGGGAAGACCTTTGTCATCGATCATCTCTTCGCCGAAGCCGACTATGACACCGAGCTTCCCGCGGGAGCCGAATGGTATTTGAACAAGTCCGCCGGCGGCTATGAGTTGATGACCGCATTTCACGCCACGCGCTCCGGCTCCGTCACCGGGAATCCCCATTACGTGTTGTCCGAGTCCGTCCGCCTGGCAGTGAATGGCGGCTCGCGCGTCACGTTGATCATGCACAACTACTACGTCAACAATTCAAACTCCATCAGCGAAACGCCCGGCACCGCAAGCCTCTTGATCGACGGTCATTGGGAGTAGCGCAGCGATTCAACGCCCCCATCAACACCGCGCGTCACGCGTCTCGCCGCTCTGTGCGCCCTGAATCTATCTATCCCCCGGGGTGTTCCGGATCAGTCCGCTTTGCGCATCTCGGATAAAGCCGGGGTGCCCATATCTCGCGCGTTCTGTGCGGCCGGATGTGGAGAGCACGGACCCCGCAGCCACCCTCATCGTCCCCCGCGAAATTGAATGATCCGGCGCCGGTCGCGCTTGCTCGGCCGATGCTCCGGCAACGGTGCGAACTCCTGCATCGCCTTGCGCTCCGCCGCCAGTTTCACCCGCATTGCCTTGCTGGCTTCCGTTTCGCGATACAGTGTCTGCGCCACGGCGGCAGGTCCGCGCATCTCGCTCAGGCCCAGCACTTCAATCTCGAAATCCCCGCCTTCGTTCTTCACATGCAGCCTGTCGCCGACATGCACATCCCGCGCCGGCTTGGATTCCATGTCCCGGGTGCGAATGCGCCCCATGTCGCAGGCCTTCGCCGCCAGCGCCCGCGTCTTGAAGAAACGCGCCGCCCAAAGCCACTTGTCCATGCGCACAGTATCCATCGTCTCGACCTGTTCCGTTCCAGCCCTCAATTTGCCAGGACAGCCCGATAGCGGACCTTGTTCTTCTTCACTTTGTCGATCGCTTCATTCGCCTTCGCCATGGGGAACGGCTCAACCTGCGCCTGCACCCCGTGGCGCGCGGCAACATCCAGCATCTCGCGTATGCGATAAGGGCTGCCCGTCGGATTGCCGGTCACTGCGCGAACTCCCGCGATCAGCGGAAACGCCTGCAGCGCAATCGGCGACGGCGGCACGCCCACAAAGCACAAAGTGCCATTGGGCCGCAGGCATTGCACAAAGATGCCCCAATCCTGATCCGCATTCACGGTGCTCAAAATGAAATCGAGCGAGCCGCACACTTCCTTCAGAGCCCGCGTCTCCCGCGTGTTCACAAAGTGATGCGCTCCCAACGCCCGCACTTCCGCTTCTTTCGCCGCCGAACTCGAAAATGCCGTAACCTCTGCGCCAAACACCCGTGCGAATTGAATTGCCATGTGGCCCAGCCCGCCGATGCCGATCACCCCCACGCGCGACGACGGATTCACTCCGTGACTGCGCAGCGGGTTATACACCGTGATTCCTCCGCACAGCAGCGGCGCGGTATGCCCGCTCTCCAGCGCGTCCGGAATCGGAATCACAAAGCGCGCATTGGCGCGCACCCGGCTCGCGTAGCCCCCATGACGGCGAACGCAGGTCGCCTCCGCCGAAGCGCACAGATTCTCCATCCCCCGCGTACACCACTCGCACTCTCCGCACGAATTCGATTGCCAGCCCAGACCCACGCGCTGCCCAACCGTGAGCGTGCGCACCGTCGAGCCCACCGCCGTCAGGTTGCCGACGATCTCATGTCCGGGAATAAAGGGGTAGGTACTGATGCCCCAGTCGTTCGTGATCAGATGAAGATCGCTATGGCAAATGCCGCAGTGCGTGATCCCGATCTCTACTTCCTGGGGGCCCAATTCTCCAGGTTCGTAACGAAACGGCAAAAGTTCAGCACCCGCCGCATGAACTGCTAATCCTTGAATTTGAGCCATGGTCGATCAGGTCCTCACTGGCGGTGGCAGGTGGAGTTGGCTGCTTGTGAGCCAGCTCTGGGTACTTCGTTGTGTCAAAGACATTGCGTTGTCGTCGAATGCTGTTTCGGTTTGGGTGTACCGAACACTGCAGGGGGCGTCTTCCTCAAGAAAACGACATCGTTCAAGGCCCTCAAAACGTCTGTGTGAATTCTGGAACTGCTCTAGTTTACCCCGCCGCCCGGCTCTACGCGCACTGTCAAAACCTGGAACCCGCTCAGCACTCCACCCGCCTCCGCTTCCGAAGCCACAACCGCCGACTCCCCGTTCAGGCTCACGTCCTGGCTCGACCGCATCGGCTCCAGGGCGTTCGCCATCGAGAGCGGCAGGCTGGACAACGTCTTGCCCTCCATCCCCGCCTGGGTTTCAGGCACCAGCAGGCTCACGTAAATGCGGTCCGCGCGGTGCCCGTTGCGGGCCTGGGACAGCACCGTCTCGAGATCCGGAGACCGCGGAACCATGCGCGGCTGATCCAGCGTCCTGTCCAGCACCCCCGCGTCCGACACCAGGATCCGCACCGAGCCCGACTCCAGCCGCGCCGGCAGCGTCACCGGAATCCTCACATTGTGCGCCTGTTGCTGCCACGGTCTGACCGTCGCTTCCACCGTCACCGTGTCGCCGGCGTGAACGATATTGCCTGAAACCAGGCGCGCCGACTGCAGTTCCACCTGCACCCGTTGCGGAATTGCCTCCACGTGCACGTCGATCGCCTTGATCGCGCCCTGGCGCTGGTTGTTTGTGTACAGTTTCGAAAACTGCTCCCCCGTCCCGAAAGCAGCCGCCATGGGAGCCGGCAGCCCCTCTCCCGGCGACGCCCAGATATCCAGCGGCGATGGAGGATACCCGTCCATGTCGATCTTGCCCGTCAGGTGATAGCTGGTCTCCGCGCTGCTCTGGTTGTTCTGAAGCAGCGCCTGGTACAACACCACCAGCACCGCCTGCGGCGTGACAGCGGAGAGATCCAGCACTTCCACATTCAGTTTCCGCTGCTTGCCTGCCGCATCCAGAACGATATGCATGGGGATCATATGCGGCCGCGCTCCAAACACACCGCGGATGGCCGCATCGCGATCTTCCGTAAATGAACCGATCAACTCGCCCGTGTTGATAATCTTGAAGGCGTTGAGCGGCGACGCCAGGGTGGCCACCACTTCCGTCGTCGTCATCGGCAGCGAAACCGGTCCCGCCTGCAGCAGCGGATGCCCGCACGCCAGCAACTGCTTCGGATCCACGTACGTCACTGTGCAGGTTGCCGCGATCTCCATGTCGCCGCGCACCAGTTGCGCGCTCACCGCAGATCCGGGTTCGATGCTCGTCGGTGCCGACATCGCATCCCCTGTCTCCAGCGAACTTCCCGACCCTCCGCCCGCCGCCACCATCTCCAGCCCCGTCCCCGCCATCTTCTGCTGCCACAGCCGCACGGCCTCCGGCTGAAAGCCGCTCATCACCAGTGGCGTCTCCATGGCCTGAAACGTCGATCCGCCCAGGCTGATGTCCTGCGCCGGGTTGCCGGGGGCCGCGTCAGTTCCCGCCCGCTCCGCCGGCAGCAGCCTGGAATTGATCGGTATCTCCCGCACTTCCAGCATCTGTTCGATGGGCGTAATGCCGGCAATCGGATCCTTGCTGAACGAGCCGATGCGATACGACAGCGAACCCAGCAGCTTGTCGCCGATGTAGACAGGGCTGCCGCTCATGCCTGCCACAACCCCGGTGTATTCGGGCTTGGTGCCATGCAGTTGGGCCAGGATCATGTCGTGCCCGGGACCGCGCGCTCCGCGCAGAATCCCCAGGATTTCCACCTCCATCGGCTCCGGCTTGGTCCCCGTAAATACCGTCCATGCCGTCGCCGTAAGGCCGCGCTTGACCTCGCTCAATGGAAAAATACCGCCCCCCGAAGGGGGTGGGCCCGAGGCACTTTGAGCGGCGGACAGGGCAGGGAGGATCACCGCGCACAGCAACATCTGCAGCGCAGCGAGGCGGAGTCGGGTTTCTTTCAGGCGCTTTCCCACGTCTATAAGAGTACAACCGGCGCGTACCGGCCGTTCAGGTTCGATTCATTTGTTCGTAATTCCGGTCGAATACAGCGTTCGGTTCATCGGGCTTGAGCGGCGGTTCGAATGCAGAAGCCTGTCTCTTCGCTCGGTCAATCCCTTATGCTGTTGAACACAGAGGTTCACATGTCCACGGTAGTTCCGTCGATCTTCAGCTCTCGTCGCAGGTTGCCCGCGGTGGCGCTGTTCCTGCTCGCAGCCGTCGCTGCGATGCCGCTCAGCCGGGCTCAATCTCCCGCGCCCCCTCCGCAAAAGCCCCAGCCCGACCAGGCATCCCCCGACTCCGGCGGCCCCGGCGCCGACAACGGGTCGATCGCCATCCCCAGGAAAAAAGATCAGCCCGAAGACACGCCTCCTCCCGCGCCCGTCGCGCCCAAGGTCAAGAATCCCGAAGGCATGGCCAACTATTCGCTCCGCGTTGAAGTCCCTGAAGTCGTCGTCGACGTGGGCGTGCTGCTCGAGAAAACCCACCAGTTCGTTCCCAACCTCAAACCCGCCAACTTCCGCGTCTACGAAGATGGCGTGGAACAGAAAATCGCCGGCTTCAAGCGCGTCGAGGCCCCCATCACCGCGCTGCTGCTGTGCGAATTCGCCTCCACCAGCTACTACTTCGTCTACGACATGCGCAATGCCGCCTGGGCGTTTGCCCAGCAGCTCCGGCCCCAGGACTACGTGGCCATGATGACCTTCGACATGCGCACCCAGATCGTCACCGACTTCACCCAGGACAAGCGCCAGCTCTACCAGGCCATCAACTCCATGATGATTCCGGGCTTCTCCGAGCGCAATCTCTTCGACGCCCTCTATGAAGCCGAAGACCGCCTCAGCCGCATCGAAGGCCGCAAGTACATCATCCTCGTGGCATCGGGCCGCGACACCATGTCCAAGCTCACCCTCGACAAGATCCTGCAGAAGGTCAAGACCACCCCCGACATCACCATCTTTACTGTCTCCACCGGCGGCGCCCTGCGCGCCATGACGGAAGGCCGCGGCGGCATGTCCAGCTCCATGCGCGACATGGACTATCTGCAAGCCGATAACGAGATGAAGACATTCGCCAAGATGACCGGCGGCGAAAGCTTCTTCCCCCGCTTTGCCGGGGAGATGCCCGACATCTTTGCCGACATCAACACCAACATCCGGTCCAAGTACCAGCTCGTTTACCATCCCTTGAACTCCAAGCAGGACGGCACCTATCGCAAGCTGCGCGTGGAACTGGTGGATGAGGAAGGCCAGCCTCTGCGCTTCCAGGACGAAAAGCACAAACCGCTGAAGTACGACATCATCGCCCGCGATGGCTATCGCGCCAAGCCCGAAGTCGAGTGAGGCGCAGTGCACAGCCTGGTCAAAAGCGGCGGTGATTGAGGAAGAGCCCGCTTTCGCAGCCCGCTGAAGAATTCGTCCGGAAGGGCAAGAAGTGTCCGGGCACGACTCTAATTCAGTCGTGCCCTGGACAATCCTCAAACTGATGGGCTTCAGCACCTGGGTGGGCAGCGCGTCTTAAGCCTGCTCAATGCCGTGTCATCCTGACCGAAATGTCAAAGCGGTAACACTTCCGGGTGGTCCACTGCCCATGCGGAAACAGTGGAACGACACCGTCACAGCCGTGACGCCATCAAGGCCGTCAGCGACCGGTTCAGCATTCCACGAAATCCCCCAACCAGCTATTTCAACTGGATGAAGATGATGTCGTAAATGTAGTATGCGACCACCAGGACCGTGGCTACGCCTGCCAGCCAGATCGACGCCTTCACGACCGGCTCTATCTTGTGGACTTTTTCGGCAATGGCCGCTTGTGCGTTGCGCTCGTGACTGAACGAGTCATCGAGGAAAATTTGATCCTCTTCGTCGCGCGTGAGGCGGGACCGATAGAGTTGCATGATCGCAAGAAACAGGATGCATAGTGTCCAAACTGACCAAACTACAGGAACCATGATGTACCTCCAAGAAGGTTTTATGGTCCCCGAACCGGCGGGCCCGTGAGGGGAAACGCGGTCTCGTAAGTCGAGGGGCCTTACGGAAATCATGATAGCCCTGTAAGGACTGCAGTTTGGTGATACTAGTCACAGTCGTGTTGGTGAACCAAATCAGGCTTTTGCGGTCCCGAAATCGAATTAAAGTCCCCTGCCGAACACAACACCCCCAATCCCTGCGACCATTGCCTCCCCCTGCGCATCTAAATCACTGAAAAGCACGTGGGGCCTTGTATCCCCCATCACAGAGAAGTAAAGTAACCTTAAGCATCAAATTCGAGATCCGGGAGAATCCATGGCCACTACCGTCGCACCTGCACAAGAAAACGTCGTAAAAGCGGCGCCTCTTAACCTGACTCCTCAGGCCATCGCAAAAGTGCGTGAAATTATGGCGACACAAGATCCACTGCCCGCCGGACTCCGCATCGGCGTCGTGGGCGGCGGTTGTTCAGGGTTCCAGTACTCCATGGCCTTCGAAAACCAGAGCGGCATGATGGACAAGGTGTTCAGCTTCGAAGACCTGAAAGTCTTCATCGACGCCACCTCCCTCATGTACCTGAACGGCTGCACTGTCGACTATGTTGAAACGCTCGAAGCAGCCGGCTTCAAGTTCGAAAATCCGCAGGTCAAATCCACGTGCGGTTGCGGCTCTTCCTTCAGCGTTTAACTGCGATCTCATCTCCGGCGACGGAAAGGCCTGTCCGCAATGCGGGCAGGCCTTTCTGCGTTCGCGAGATTTTCTCCGCTCTGAAAGGCCCGCATTCGTGAACGGCGTGTTGCCACGCCACATTCCAACTCTGCCCCGGCAAGTTATTTAGAATGAAACATATGCATTTTTTCACGTGTGCAAGGAATGCCCGGATGTAGTAAAAATTCATCCGGATTCGCGAAACTGTGTTTTTCAGCATTTTTTGCTGTCACCGGAAATACACCATATCTATTTCATAAATAGGCACTTGTCAGCAATCACAGTGGAAGCCGTTTATGCCCTGGGCCCAAACTCGGCAAAAAATACTCTCGCTGTGCATGAAGCAAATCTTTTCTTCGATGGGGCTAGAAATTTACTACTTAAATAACACCCGCGCGCAGCCGCAGGGGCCCCGGACTCGATCGAAAAGCCTTGGGTATTTGCGGGTCGCGCAGACCCGGATCTACTGAGGTTGTTGTGGAGTCTGGGTCGTACCGTCCGGCTGCTGCGTCGGCCCGCCCGGTTGCTGTGTCGGCCCGCCCGCAGGCGGTTGAATCGGCACACCCGGCGCGCCCACCCCGGGCGGGCTGGGCATCGGCGTAGCTCCGTTATTGATAATGCCGCCTTGCTGCTCGCTCAACGGGCTGTACGTGAATTCCCACTCGTTGTAGTGGTTCTTCTTCTTGTACACCAGGATCGATTGCTTGGGACTCGTGGGCGAAACTCCAATAATCCCCGCGCCCCCGAACGAAGGCCCCGAGGGCTGCGTGCTTGGATCCACCGGGGTGCCATCGGCATTGGTGGCTCCGCTGATTCCCGCATTCGGATCGGTGCCGCTCGCTGCTGTCGAAGTGGGGTTGGACCCAAAGCTCGATGTGTTCGAACCGAAGGTCGAGTTATTCGAGTTCGAACCAAATGGAGAATTCGTCGACGATCCGAACACGTTGCCCGCGCCCATCCCGCCGTTGGTTCCCGCCATTCCCGCGCCCGCCATCATGCCCCCGAAGTTGCCGCCTCCCAGCGGCTGACCGAAGAAACCCATGGCCAGCGGGGTCTTGTTCTGCCCAAAGAGAATCGGCTTCCACTCCTCCTTGCGCGTTGTGGGATCGATATACTTCTTGCGCAGGAAACGAATGTCATTGGTCTTCACCAACATCTCCATGTTGGGCGGATAGCGATTGAATTTCCGGTAATACAGCTGAATCGCGCGCCTGTACTGCTTGCCGCGATGCATGGTCTCGATTTCCCGGTCCCGCTGGATGTCTGCTGAAATTTTCGGCAGCGCCACCGCCATGGCAATGATCAACAACGCCAGAATGAACATGACCGACACCAGGATGAAGCCCTCTTCCGAGGGCTTCGCGCCGGGTCTGGAACCACGTCGGCATCGCCGCATTGAAGATTCATTTCTCATCATCGTTTGGACGCCGCAAGCGCCGCCCGGTAATCCCTCAGCTCTCGCTCAAAGTACACTATTGCTGGGCCGCAGTAGCGTTAGCCGTAACCGCCACCGTCTGCGTGTTGTTGTAGGCCAGGTCGGTGATCGTTACGCTCCCCGGCTGAATCGCGCCCACCTTGTAGCGGTGATCGACAATCTCCCCGATCTTGGCCATGAAGATGTCGTCGCCATGCACCAGGAACGCTTTGATCGACTTGTCCTTAGTTTGCAGATAACCGAAATACTTCAGTTCAATGGCTGGTGGCTTGGGCGGCGGGGGCGGCCCCGTCGGCACAATCACCGCAGGCTCCACGCGCGCCGACTTCAGCGGCTCCTCGATCTTCACCGGCGCGGACTCAGCCGAGAAGATATTTCTCCCCGTACCTGAGTACTCCACCGATTCCGTCTGTTCCAACTTGGTGAGGTGCAGTGTCGGGTCGAGCCCGGCATTGGTAAGCTTTTGATCGGCTCCGGCAACCGCTGTTCCCCCACCCTGCTGTAACGAAACCGTCTTGACGATCGCGGGCGGCGGAGGCGGGGTCGGAGAAGTCCCCAGCATGCGATAAAGCTGATATCCGCCGTAAAGGAAGATGAAGGCGAACAAGCCGCTGACCAGGTAGACCTGGCGCTTGTTTTCGGTACCAAGGCGTAAGGCCATGACTATTCACCCCCCGAAGTGGAAGCGGCCGGCTTGTTGGTTGTGTCTTCTTGCGGAAGACCGCTTGCGGCGGCATCCGCGTTTCGCATCCACGTCGACACGCGAAGGCGCAAGTTAACCAGTCCCCCTTGTTGACCGGTCAGCGCCATGGCGCGGATCACGAAAAACGTCGGATCCCGCTCCAGCGCATTCACAAAGCGCATGATCTGCGGATAGTCGCCGGTAATCCCCGCATCCAGAGAAATCTCGGTGAGGTCCCCATCCGGCTTGGACTGTGCGTATTGCATGCGCGACAGACGCACGCCCGACTTTACCTGCAATTCGCCCACTCGTGCGGCGAAGGTGGAATACCTGGTAGGAATTCGATCCGCGTAGAACTCCTTGATCTGGTCGTGCGTCTGAGCCACGCGCTTGTCCAGACCCCGCAGTGGCGTGGTCTGGATGTCGAGCGCCTTCAATTCAATTTGTTTTCCGGCCAGAGCGCTGGTCGAACTGGCGCTGACCGCGGCCCAGTCCATGAGGAACCGAGTGGCGAGTACCAGGAAGATCACACCCAGTACAGCCGTGCCTGCATAGTGCCACGTTAGCGGTGAACTCAGCCGTTCGCGGAGGGGAATTGTCTTCTGCTCGTTCATTGCGGTCCTCCTGCGCGAGGCTTAACCACTGCCTGTGGCGGTTGCGATGTGCCCGTAGAGGGTCGTGCGGTGCCGGCCGTCGGCGGATGCGCCACCCCCGTCATGGGCGGACGCGACATGCCGGCTGGCGGCTGGTAGCCCGGCGCCATCGGCCGGCGCAGTCCCGGTCCCGGAGCATTCAGGCTGGCGGCGTGCGGCGCGACGGCAGCCTTCTTGGGCGTCTTCGGTACGGCGGCCTCAGTCGTCTGCTTTTCCGGTTCCTTCTTGATCTCCTGCACCGACGGGTTGTAGTCCGCCAGCACGTCGAAGTTGACCTTGTTGCTGGCGCTTATCGGTTCCAGTTTCTCGCCCGGCATGCCGCTGTTTTCTGAGGATTCGGTCACGATGCGGGGCATCAGGAAGTGGCGCGAATGTTCAAGATTCTGTACCAGTGAGACTGCCTTGTCGCGGGGGCCGATGACGCGCAACCGTAGCGTGATCAGACCCTGCTTGTCGCGGATCGGTTCCAGCGTCGTCACCTGCACGCCGCCCGGCAGCACTGTTTCCAGGTCTTCCATGCCCAGCGTCCACGAGAAAGCCTTCTCGTCGAACAATCGGTTCAGGTTGGCCGCCTCGGTCAGAATCTGCGCATTGTCCGGCTGCTTCATCAGGGCTTCATAGCCCTCTCGCTCGTGCCTGATTTGCGAGATCTGCCCATCCAGCGAGTGGTCGCGTGCGCGCGCCGCGTCAGCCTTGTTATGCAGGAAGTAAAGCCCCAGGCCGAGACCGATTGAAACCACAGCCAGAGACGCCATCGCAATGCGAAGGCGCTTTACCATGGGCCCGATGTCGGCGAACGGGCGGGTTGCGAGATTGATTGAAATCTTCATGCGCTTACACTCCCGCCAATGCGCCGGTGATGCCGGCAAGGCTTACGGATCCCAGCGACGTGGCTGCGCCCGTCTCTGGTTTCGAACTCATTCCCACGATCGTCAACTCCGGATCGCCCACCAACTCGGCGAATTCTTCGGTGCTGCTGCTGCCCGCATAGTGCAGCGTGCGCGGTCGCACTACCAGTTTGTCTTCGTAGTAAGCGGCTGCAACGGCAATGCTGCGCTGTACTTCAGCAAGCCGCGCGGCCGGATCTTCCGGCAACTCCACGGTGCGAAACAGAAGCAGGTCCTGTCCGCTGGTGATCGATGTCGTCAACGCCTGCTTGCTCAGGTTTGCCGCCAGAATCGGCTCCATGGAATCCAGGGACGCCAGCGATGCCAGGCTCGATGGCAGAACCGCACCCGGCTCGTACCCGGCGGCTCGCACCGCAGCCTCGTATTCGGCCAGGATTGTGCCCGGCAGGACGGTCGCCAGCACCTTCACCGTGGTGTCGTTCTGCACCAGGATCTGAAAACTGAGTGCGGCATGTTCCACATCGAACGGAACCATTTTCCGAAGCCGGAACCGCAGCACCGGAGCCACATCGGCGGATTTTGAAGGCAGAGAGTCAAAATCCAGAACGAAAACCCGCACCGACGTGTCCGGCAAAATCAGCGACACAGCCCGGCTCTTGGGAGAGATCTGGTCCAGCGCGGAGCGTATCGCCGCAGCGACCGCTTCCTGCGATTTGATGTTCGCTTCAGCAACCCCGGGCACCAGCGATCCTGCCGCCAGCGCCGCGAATGCATACACGGGTGGCTCCCCGGGCGCGGGGATCGTTGCGGCCAGTGCGCCTTCCGGAGAAACCTCCACCGCGGACAACGGACGCCCGCCGGTCGGAGATACGGATTTGGTCCTTTTCAGCATAGGAGCTACCTTGATGCCTCGATGAAGGTGACTTTGTTGATTTCTTTCAGCGTGGTCAGGCCGCGCTTGACGCGGTCGATCGCCGATTCACGCAGGAAGCTCATGCCTTCCTTCTGTGCCAGCTTGCGTACTTCGGAGGTGGGCTTTTTTTCCAGAATCAGTTCGCGAATGGGATCGGTCAGGTCAAGCAATTCGTGGATCGCCGTTCGTCCGCGATAGCCCGTGCCGCCGCATTCGATACATCCCGCGCCTTCGCGAAATTCGAAGTCGCGCCACTCGGCCAGGTCCAGCCCCGAGATGCGCAGGACTTCTTCGTCATAGCGTACATTGCGCGCGCAGTAGTCGCAGATGGTGCGCACCAGCCGCTGCGCCAGAATGCAGTTCAGCGCCGAGACAAAGTTGTATGCTTCCACGCCCATGTTCAGAAAGCGGCCCAGCACGTCGACCACGTTGTTGGCGTGCACCGTTGTGAACACCAGGTGGCCGGTCAGGGCGGAGTTGATGGCGATCTGCGCCGTCTCCTGGTCCCGGATTTCGCCCACCAGGATCTTGTCCGGGTCGTGACGCAGAATCGAACGCAGTCCGCGCGCAAACGTAAGTCCCTTCTTCTCGTTCACGGGAATCTGGGTGATGCCGCGAATCTGGTATTCGACCGGGTCCTCGATGGTGATGATCTTGTCTTCGTCGCTCTTGATCTCATTGAGTGCTGCATAAAGAGTCGTCGTCTTACCCGAACCGGTCGGGCCCGTCACCAGCACCATGCCGTATGGCTCGCGAATGTAGCGGCGAAAACGGCGCAGATCGTCATCCGCGAAACCCACCACGTCCAGCGTCAAGTTGCGAAACTTCTCGCTCATCGACTCTTTATCGAGTACGCGAAGCACCGCGTTTTCGCCGTGAACCGTGGGCATGATCGAGACGCGGAAGTCGATCAGGCGGCCCTTGTAGCGAACCCGGAATCGTCCGTCCTGCGGCACGCGCCGCTCCGCGATATCCAGCTCGCTCATGATCTTGATACGCGAAAGAATGGTCGAGTGATGCTCGCGCGCAATGGGCGCCAGCGCCATCTGCAACACACCGTCGATGCGGTACTTCACCACCACCGAATCGTCATTGGTCTCGATGTGAATATCGGAAGCGCGCCGCTCCAGAGCCGTGAAGATGGTCGTGTCCACCAGGCGGATGATGGGGCTGAGGTCTTCTTCGCGCGTCAGCTTCTCGATCGAGATGTTCTCGTCGGAGTTGTCATCGCCCGTCAGCACATCGAAGGTCAATCCCTCGCTGGCTTCGTCCAGGACGCGTTGCGACTGTTCGGTCTTTTTCAGCAGGTCGGTGATCTGCGAAAGCGTTGCCACACGCGCCACAATGCGCTGACCCAGCAATCCCGAAATCTCGTCCATCACCATCAATTGCGAGGGATCGGAAACCGCGATCACCAGCGCATCCGGCCTCTGCTCAATGGGCACAAAGTTGTAGCGGAACATCAGTTCCACCGGCACCGTGCGCAGCAGGTCGTGCTGAATCTTGAAGTTCTTCAGGTCGACAAATTCGGCGCGATACCGCTTCGCCAATACTTCTGCATGTGCGCGTTCGTCCTGCCCTGCGGGCAACGGAGCTGCGAGTACTGTTGCTTCAGCCATGAATTACGTCCCCTGACCCGCGGCGCCCGAGCCCAGCGAGAAGATGGGCAGGTACAGCGATATAAGAATGAAGACCACCACCACACCCATGATGATGAGAATGGCCGGTTCGATGAGTGCCAGCGCGGCGGTCAGCGCCGTGGCCACGTCTTCCTCGAAAAATTCCGCGACCGAGTTCAGCATCGCCGGCAGCGCGCCCGTCTGCTCACCCACGGCGATCATCTCCGACGCCAGGGTAGGGAACACCCCGGTTTCCGTCATCGACTGGGCCAGGCTTTGTCCTTCCCGCACCGTCTCGATCGAAGTCATGACCGCCTTCGAAACCTTGCGCGAAGCAATCGACCGCGCCGCTGTTTCGAGCGAGGGCACCAGCGGCAAACCGCCGGTCAGCAGCGTCGACAGCGTGCGCGCGAATTGCGCCACCTGGTACTTGACCCAGATCTTGCCCACAACCGGCATCCCGATGCGCACGGTATCCAGCACATCCTTGCCCTTTTCCGTAGCCAGAAACCGCCACAGCACCACGCCCACAATCAGCAGAGTCAGCAGCAGCCACAGAATGTTGTTCTGCATGAAGGTGCCAAAGGCGAGCAGGTCCAGCGTGATCCCCGGCAGCTTGTTGCCCAGCTGGTCGTAAAGCTTGGCAAACTGCGGCACCACCACCGTGAACATGAACACCATCAGCGCCGACACCAGCGTCAGCAGAACCACCGGGTAAATCAGCGATGAAGTCAGCTTCTTGCGAAACGTCAGTGTCACTCGCTGGAAGTTGACATAGCGCTCCATGACCTCCTGCAAATTGCCCGAGCGTTCGCCCGCCAGCAGGGTGGTCGTATACATCACCGGAATTCCGCTCTGCGCCTCAAACGCCGCCGACAGCGAGTCGCCGTTCTTTACCCGCGTCGCCACGTCGTCCAGTTGCGCCGCGAAATGCGTATTCTTCTGCGTCTTGCCCAGCATCTGCAGCGAACCCAGGATGGGCAGGCCGGCGCGAATCAGGGTTAGAAACTGCTGGTTGAAGATAAGAAATGGTTCCAGCTTGACCTTGCGCCGCGACAGGCCCGCCACACCGCCGCGCGACTTTACCGAGAAGACGTGATAACCCGCATGGGTGAACCGCGCGCGGAGCTCGTCGGCGGTCGACGCCGTCTGTACCTGCTCCTGCACCCGGCCGCGCTCATCGGCCAATTTAATGACGAACTCTGCCATGCTTTGATCCCCGGTTCACCCATCGGCTTGCCGACGGTTTTTCCTGTCTGAAAGGGTAACAGTGTCAACAGCACTATAGACGCTCGTCCGTTCCTGAGCGTTCGGCTTCCTCCTGCGGAAACCGAACGCCTCGGAACGCGTGCTCGGCATCCAAGGCGGCCAACGTCAGTTTTGGCGGTTCGCCCCTTGAGTACCCGGTAGGCTCATTGAAGCAAGGAAGTCTTTGGGGGTCGTTGATTTAGAGCAAACATTCATCGGGAGTATGCTCCCGTGCTGCAATAAAGTCCACTCGACGAGCGATATACGTCTAAAATCCGTTTGCCACCAGCCACGCCTCGGTCAATTCGAATTCTGGCTTCTGGGTGCTCCAGGTCTCGATTTTGAAACCGGGCTTAGTCAGCATCTGTTGATATGCCAGCTTCACCAGCACATCCGCCTCCACATTCACCGGCGCCCCCGGCACCAGGGTGTGCAGGTTCGTCCGCCAGTACGTCAACGGCAGAATCGCGATCGAGACCTCCTCGCCGTCCCACGCCGCAATCGTCAGGCTGATGCCTTCGATGGCCACCGACCCCTTCGGCACCATCCACTGCCGCAGGTTCTCCGGCACCCGCACCTTGAGCGTCCAGTCCGTGGTTTCCTTGTCGAAGCCCGGGCTCGATGCGGGGATCACCGGCTCCAGCGCCGTCAGCACCCCGGTCCCGTCCACATGCCCTTGCACCACGTGTCCGCCCAGGGGGCTCCCCGCCGCCGTGGGCAATTCCAGGTTTACCTTCGCTCCCGCCGCCAGCGAGCCGAGCGACGTCTTGTCCAGCGTCTCCTGCGCCAGGTCCGCGTGAAAAAGTGTCGGGTCCACATCGAGCGCGGTGAGGCAAACCCCCGACACTCCGAGCGAGTCGCCTTCGCGCAGCCGTGCCGCCAGCCCCGGTGCTTCCACGGTAAGGCGCCGCACTCCGCCCGTATCTTCAAGGCTGACCAGCGTGCCTGTCTGTTCAATGATTCCCGTAAACATGCTTCTATTATAAGGGACTTGCGTCTCGTCGCAGTCCCCTCGCCGCGAATGCTATGATGCTTCCCGACCGGCGCGTTTCCAAGCGCGTCCCCATCGGAGGCTCCCCTTGCGCGTAGGCTTGATGACCCGCGAATATCCGCCCAATGTTTACGGAGGCGCCGGCGTTCACGTCGAATACCTCAGCCGCGAACTAGCCAAAAGGATTGAAGTCGAAGTCCATTGCTGGGGCGACCAGAAACTCGACCAGGGCAACCTCCACGTCCGCGGCAGCCAGCCCTGGGCGGCCATCACGGAAGGCACGCAGGAGAAATTCAAAACCGCGCTCGAAACCCTGAGCCTCAATCTCGCCCAGATGACGACTCTGGCCGAGATCGATATCGTCCACACCCACACCTGGTACGTGTCGATGGCCGGCTTCCTCGCCAAAAAGCTTTACGACATCCCCTTTGTCCTCACCACGCACAGCCTGGAACCTCTGCGCGCGTGGAAGGCCGAACAACTGGGCAGCGGCTACGCCATGAGCTCCTGGATTGAACGCACTGCCATCGAGGACGCCGACGCTATCATCGCCGTATCGCAGGGCACCAAGGCCGACATCCTCAAGGCCTATCCCCACGTCGATCCCGAGCGCATTCACGTCATCTACAACGGCATCGACCTCCAGGAATACCAGAAAACCAGCGCCACCGACGCCCTCGCAAAGTACGGAGTCAATCCATCGCTTCCCTACGTCCTTTTCGTCGGCCGCATCACCCGCCAGAAAGGCGTCACCCATCTGGTCGACGCCATCCGCCACATGCCCAAAGAGACCCAGGTCGTCCTCTGCGCCGGCGCGCCCGACACGCCTGAAATCGCTGCCGAGATGCGCCAGAAAGTCGACGACGTCCGCACCGTCAATCCCAACGTCGTCTGGATCGAAAAGATGGTCACCAAGCCCGAGGCCATTCAGCTCTACAGCAACGCCCGTGTCTTCTGCTGTCCGTCGGTGTACGAGCCCTTCGGCATCATCAACCTCGAAGCCATGGCCTGCCACGCGCCCGTCGTCGCCAGTGCCACCGGCGGCATCCTCGAGGTGGTGGTCGACAACGAAACCGGCTACCTCGTCCCCTTCGATCAAGACCCCGTCACCAAGTTCCCGTCCAACCCCGGCCAGTTCTCCCGCGATCTGGCCGCCAAGGTCAACCAACTGATGGCCGACCCCGAAAAAGCCCGCCACTTCGGTTTGGCCGGCCGCCGCCGTGTCGAAGAAAAATTCGCCTGGACCGCCATCGCCGGCCAGACCATCGACCTCTACCACCAGCTCATCGCCCAGCGCCGCTAAAACCGGGTGCCCATCCTTGCTACATAGGATCGGGTGCCCCACCCTCGCCGCGCCTTTGTTTTTGCGGCTAGGGTGGCTGCCGCGAATCTCAATTTGCCACTCTCAACTCACCACAATTTCTAGGTCGAGCCCTACACCCCCGGCCACGGGTCCTTCAGCAGTGAACACAATCCCAGGTCGTTGTCATACCGCTCCACCTCCACCTGCGCCATGTGAATGGCGTTGGACATCCCCCGAAACGCCGGCACCGCATCCGACCCCATGATCTGCGGCGACACGAACAGGTGCACTCGGTCCACCATCCCCCCCGCCAGCAGCGCCGTGTTCAGCCGCGTCCCCGTCTCCGTCAGCAGCGTCAGAATCCCTTCCTTGCCCAGCATGTCCAGTACTTTCGCGATCGGAACCCGTCCCGCCTCCGCCGGCAGCACTTCCACCCGCACGCCCCGTTCCCGCAGCTTCCCGATCCGCGCCTCATCCTTGGTCACAGTAAAGATCACCACATCGCCATTCACCGTGTTCACCATCTTTGAATCCAGCGGCATGCGCAGCCCCGAATCCAACACCACCCTGAGCAGCGGCCGCCGTCGCCGCAGCCCGCTGCGGTCCGTCAGCATGGGATCGTCCGCCACCACCGTATCCACGCCCGTCATCGCTGCATCCGCCTGCCACCGCAGCGGCTGCACCGCCTTCCGCGCCGTATCGCATGTAATCCAATAGGGCTCGCGCAAAGTATGCTGCCCCACCTGCGGAGCGATCCGCCCATCCAGCGTCATCGCCACCTTCATCAGCACCAGCGGCCTCTTATGCTGGCTCCAGTGCGCGAAGCCTTCATTGATCCGCCGCGCCTCCGCCTGCCCCACGCCCATTTCCACTTCCATGCCCGCCGCCCGCATCCGTTCCGCACCATGTCCGGCCACCGTCGGATTGGGGTCGATGGTCGCCGCCACCACCCGCTTCAACCCCGAGGCAATCAGCGCCTCCGTGCATGGCCCCGTCCGCCCCGTATGATTGCACGGCTCCAACGTCACATACGCAGTCCCTCCCCGCAGCCGCTCCTTCGCATGTTGCGAAGCCACCCTCAGCGCAATCACCTCGGCATGATCCAGCAGGTCGTACTCGTGCCAGCCCTCGCCCACCACCTGCCCCGCGCAATCCAGGATCACGCACCCCACCGCCGGGTTCGGCGAACTGACACCGATCCCTCGCCGCGCCAGCTCCAGCGCCCGCTGCATCCAGTAGTTGTCCAGCTCTTTGGTGTTCATCGCTCTCTCTTCCTCATGCGCAACCAGCAGGGAAGAGTGTAAACGGTCCCCGCCGCTTCGCGGGAATGTGCTCCGGTGTCCAGTTGACTCGCAAAGTTTGAATACGGGGAAGGCAGCCATAGGTCAGTCTCGCAACTCGTCGATCGCAGACTAACGGCCCAGGCGGTTTCTTTTTATAAGCGCTTCATAGCCAATTCATAAAGCAGCAATCGAAAAACAGCTGTCGTTGCCCATCATTCCCCGCCCGCGCAGCCTTTCAAGTTTCAGCAGACATGCTGGGCCATCCTTTGAAACTCGCCCCCGCGGACGAACGGCCGGGCGGCGAGTGTCTGTCCGCCGCCCGGCCAAAGCACAACACAAATTCAGGTCAGATGAGGTCGGAAACCTTTGTACCCAGGGTGATCCGGGTCGCGCTCATCACGCCAGTCAGATGCATTACTACGTTCCCAGACGTATCGTACGCATCCAGGGTGATGTAATCCAGGGTGATGTATTTGTCGCTAGGGTGAGCCGCCACATTCCCCAAAGCCACGTTTCGGGTGCCCCAGGTCTCGCTTCTGAGACCTGGGAGACCGCCCACCAACAGGCCGCACACCAAAACCAAGGATCGGGTGCCCCACCCTCGCGACGTCTTTGTATTTGTCGCTAGGGTGGGCCTCCACATTCCCCAACCCCACCTTTCGGGTGCCCCAGGTCTCGCTTCTGAGACCTGAGAGGGCCGGTGGCCACGATCGTAAGGGGCAGATTGTTCAACTGGGGGTGCCCCCGGTCCCTGGCTTTTGGGGACCGGGGACGACCGATGACTGAGGTCTCGCTCTTGACCCCGGATCGATACGACTCTCGATAAAGTCGCCACCGCATCTGGAATCCGCCAATCGAGCCTTGGCCGGTGCTATGGGCCGTTTATAAGGACTCAACTCATCTCCTGTCGCTAGCCAAAAGCGCATAGCGCTCATCTACGGTCGTCGCTCTTCACTACCTGTGCCGCATGGTCTCTTCTTCGTCAGGGGATCGTCGTCGAGGGAGTCCCTTTTGCCGAGACTTCGGATCCAGGTGGTTCACGGAACGGTTCCACAGAAATGCGCTCGTACCACACTTCCAGCACCGTCAAGTGTTCTGTCCCGCCCGGCGCGTGCAGAACGACGCTGTCGCCCGCTGCCGACTTCATCAACGCGCGTCCCAAAGGCGAGACCCAACTGACGTGGTTGCGGTTCAGATCGACCTCGTCGGTGCCTACGATGCTCACCACTCGCTCCGCTCCCGCGGCATTGGCATAGCGCACGGTCGCCCCGAAGTAGGCCCGCGTCTCCCGCTGCCCCGCTCGCGGAGATTCCGGGTCCACCACTTCCGCGGCTTCGATGCGCTTGGTGAGAAAGCGAATCCGCCCATCGATCTGCCGCAGCCGCCGCTTGCCGTACTGATAGTCGGCGTTTTCACTGCGATCCCCGTTGCCGGCAGCCCAAGCCACCACCTCCGCCACGGCCGGGCGTTCTCTAGTGAGCAGAAACCGGTGCTCCTCTTTGAGGCGCTCGAGTCCCCATGGCGTTATGTAGTTCTTGACTCGCGTCGCGGGCTCGTCCCCTTGTGGTTGTCTCGTAAACCCTTTCCGCATCTCGTAGTCCTCCCAGCGCGAATCCAGTGGATGCCCCTATGAATGGAGGGTGGCCACGTTCGTATCGTGCAGATCGTTCTCATGGTGCAGGCCGTTGAACCTTGGGGTGCCCCCGGGTCCCTCGCATTTGGGGACCGGGGATGACCGATGATTTAGGTCTCGCTCTCGATACCCGGAACAATAGGACTCCCCAAATGTCGGCAACTATTCAGGCACGCCATTAAAATTCAGAAATCTTAACCGGCCGCTGCCAACCGACCTGCCCTGCACCTACCCCAGCAGCGAATCCACAAACGCCTCCGGCGAAAACTCCAGCAGATCCGTCATCTTCTCCCCGATCCCCACAAACCGCACCGGCAGGTTCAACTCCCGCGCAATCGCTACCGCGATGCCGCCCTTGGCCGTTCCATCCAGCTTGGTGAGCACAATCCCCGTAACTCCCGCCGCCTGCGTGAACAGCCGCGCCTGCTGCAGCCCGTTCTGCCCCGTCGTCGCATCCATCACCAGCAGCACTTCATGCGGAGCGTCGGGAACCAGCCGCGCCGCAGTCCGCCGCATCTTTTCCAATTCATCCATCAATCCGGTCTTGGTATGCAGCCGCCCCGCCGTATCGACATAGAGGTCGTTGATGCCCCGCGCCTTGGCCGCGTTCACCGCGTCATACAACACCGCCGCCGGATCGCCGCCCTGCCGCGTCTTGATCATTTCCACCCCGCTGCGGCTGGCCCACACTTCCAACTGCTCGATGGCCGCGGCGCGAAACGTGTCCGCCGCGCACAGCAGCACGGTGCGGTTCTGCCCCCGGCTCCACGCCGCCAGCTTGCCGCTGGTCGTGGTCTTGCCCGTACCGTTTACGCCCACCAGGAAAGTCACCTTCGGCGGAGTCGCCGGCGACGGCACCGGCCGCTGCGGCGCTTCCAGGATGGTCCGCAAACTCGTTTTCAGCAGATCGCGCAGCTCTTCGCCGCCATCGATCGCCTGCCGCCGCGCCCGGTCGCGCAGCATTTCTAAAATATCGGAAGTCGTCTGGACGCCGATATCGCTCGACAGCAGCGCGTCCTCCAGTTGTGCAAGCGAAGCCTCGTCCACCGTCCGCGTCAGCGCAACGATGCCTTCGATCTTGGAACTGAAAGACTCGCGGGTGCGCGAAACCGCCTGCTTCATCCGGCTGAAGAAGCCCGACTTCTGCTCCTCGTCCTGCTGTTTCTCCGGTTCCTCGGGTTCTTTGAGACTTCCGAAAAGCGAAATGATTTCCATAGGGTCAGCTTCAGTTTAGTGCAAACCTCTCCCAACCCTCGGCGGCAGCCTGGTCGGGGGAGGCCGCGCTTTCACAGCTCGCGGAAAACTCTGTAGGACGGCACGAAGGTCAGGGCACGGCTTTGGCCGTGCCGCCAGAGAATGCGAAGGAGTCGCGGCCTTTAGCCCCTGGGAGAAATTCCGGACCCCGGCCGCTCCCCCTCGACACTTTTGTGACGAAATGCGTCCGCCCACTTTTCGGCCCTGAATGTATGCAGATACGCACACGTTGCAAAGTATTTCGCTCTGCAAATACGCACTCTTTGTATCCATGGAGGGCAACTGAATCCCTCCGCAACCGTTCCATACCTTGCCGCAACATCTCGCTCCGCTTCACAAATTTGCCCTTGTCCCCTGCGCGCCCGATAAGGAAGAATGGCAAAACAACGGAGGGTTGCATGAGCAAGGTGCGGGTCTTGGCCGGAACCAGGAAAGGCGCGTTTATCCTCACTTCTGACGGAAAACGCGACAAGTGGGAAGTGAGCGGACCGCACTTCGCGGGCTGGGAGATCTATCACCTGAAAGGATCGCCCGCTAACCCTGAACGGCTCTACGCTTCGCAGACCAGCGGATGGTTCGGACAGGTCATGCAACGCTCCGACGACGGCGGAAAAACGTGGGCGCCGACCGGCAACAAATTTACCTACGATGGCGTCCCCGGCACCCACCAGTGGTACGACGGAACGCCGCATCCCTGGGAATTTAAACGGGTTTGGCACATCGAGCCCTCGCTCACCAGCGCCGATACCGTCTATGCAGGCGCGGAGGACGCGGCCCTCTTTCAGTCCACCGACGGCGGAGCCAACTGGACGGAATTATCCGGACTCCGCCAGCACAGCACCGGTAAAGATTGGACCCCGGGCGCCGGCGGCATGTGCCTGCATACCATCCTCATCGACCCCAAAAATCCTGACCGTATCTACGTAGCCATCTCCGCCGCCGGCGCTTTCCGCAGCGACGACGCCGGCAAAACCTGGAAGCCCATCAACAAAGGTCTCGTGTCCGGCACTATGCCCAATCCCACCGGCGAGGTCGGCCACTGTGTGCATAGAATCGCACTCCACCCATCCCGCCCCGACGTGTTATTCATGCAGAAACACTGGGACGTCATGCGTTCCGACAATGCCGGCGACACGTGGCAGGAAGTGAGCGGAAATCTCCCAACTGACTTCGGTTTCTGCATCGATGTCCACGCCCATGAGCCTGAAACGCTGTATGTTGTGCCCATTAAGAGCGACTCGGAGCATTTTCCGATGGATGGCGCATTGAAGGTCTTTCGCAGTCGCAGCGGCGGAAACGAATGGGAGGCGCTTACCAAGGGCCTGCCCCAAAAGGATTGTTATGTGAATATATTGCGCGACGCGATGGCCGTCGATCGCATGGACGAATGTGGTATCTATTTTGGCACAACTGGCGGACAAGTCTATGTATCGCCAGACGGCGGCGACTCGTGGAAAGCCATTGTCCACGATCTGCCCGCGGTGTTGTCGGTTGAGGTGCAGACGTTGCCATGAGTGAAGCCGGCGCTGCGATGCATCGCGTGCGCGTGGTGCTTCCCTATCATCTGCGCAACCTGGCGCGCGTGGGCAGTGAAATCGAATTGGAGATCGAGCAGCCGGTTACAGTGAAAAGAATTCTCGATAGCATCGAGACTACTTATCCGATGCTGCAGGGCACCATTCGCGATCACGTAACACTGCAGAGGCGGCCCTTCCTGCGTTTCTTCGCTTGCGAAGAAGACCTCTCGCATGATTCTCCCGACACCGCTTTGCCGGATGCAGTAGCAGCAGGCAAAGAGCCGCTCCTGATTATCGGCGCCATCGCTGGCGGTGGAAGTTGATAAATCCGGGAAGGGTCTACTGCTTGCCGAGACTGGCAAGAATTGGGCCGACGTCTGCGTCCTCGATGACCAGCACGTTCTTTAGATCCAAAACGTCTGCCCATTGTGCCGCGCTCGCATAGAGTGCAGCAGGGTCATTGCTTTCGAAGAGGGAAAAGCCCATGCTCAAGTCCGTGGCGTGCCAACGGCCGAGGAGGGTTACACCTGCACCGGGCGCACCTTGTCCTGCCAGGAACCTGCGAATACATTCCGGAATGCATCCGAATTTCGCACTCCATGTCGCCATCACTTTCATCGCGCGAACCTCCTGCCAAATTTGAATTGGGGAATCCAATGAGATTCAAAAACCTCGTGATTATACGGGTCTTCGTGCATGGAGTCGTGGTAAATTCTACGTGATCATTTTATGCAGCAAGCAAACTTCTCCGGGGAACTCTTTTATCTCGAAACCCGATTTGGAGTTCCTGGTTTCATAGCGCGCATCTTCATGAAAAAATTACGTGTAACTCAACTGGAGGACTGTTAAAATCGCGGTCCATGACTGTACCGGTTTATTCGTCTCACAATGCTGCGCTGTCTCTTTGGCAATCTGCCTTGCATAGTGTGTTGTCGAAGCTGCCACAGCAGCAGAGCTCGGTACACAGCGGCATCGGCGTCACCGCGGCCCTTCCGGAAATGCAGGCGACGGCAGCGGTTGTACAACACTTCGATCACACCGGCAACTTCGACGTTGCGACCCCTGCGATGGCGCAAGGCGCAGGCGCCGCACTGGCAGCCGTGGCAAGCAATGTTGCCCAGGCCGTGGCCCCGGCGTCTTCACCTTCCTCGGTGAAGATGGAATGCGCCAAACTGGCGGCGCAGATCGCGTTGTACTTAGTCACCAACCCTGCCAAGGCGACAATCTTGAAGCAGGAGTTGGCTGCGGGAACCTGCGATCCGCTGTGGACGGAGTGCCTATATCAATACGACAAATGGCGCCGCGCCAACCAGTCGCAGCCATATATCAACTACGAAAACATCGGCGATTTTGTAATCGAGCAGTGCTTCCCCGACGATGCCACCATCGCGATCATTGGCGATTGGGGTACGGGCATGAACGATGCACTGGTGCTGCTGCAACAGATTGCGGCGAACTTTCAGCCCGACGTGCTGCTGCATTTAGGCGACATCTATTACTCCGGGCTTCCATCGGAGTGCGATGCGCATTTCACTGCCTTGATCGACAAGGCGTGGCCGGATGGAGGACCGAAGCCCAAGCCGCTGATATTCACGATGGACGGCAATCACGATCGCTACGCGGGATCGAACGGCGGCTATTACGACCTGATCAAGAACCTGAATCAATCCGCCGGCAAGCCGCAGCCCAACAGCTATTTCGCGCTGCGCAATAACTACTGGCAGTTCGTGGCCATGGATACGAGCTACTACGATTCCGATCCCAGCGCCACGGCGACGGGAAACGTGATCACGAAGTTGCCCGATCAGGAAGTTCCATGGCATCTCGACAAGATCAAAAATAACGGAGCGAATGTCGACAGAACAGTCAATGCAAGCGGCGAACGCGGCACGGTGCTGCTCTCTCATCATCAACTCTATTCGTTCACGGGCGTGGGCAAGAACGCGGCTGGCTCGCAGATGGCGGTGAATCAAAATCTTGTCAATGCATTTTCGCCGGTGTTCGATCTAATTGACATTTGGTTGTGGGGTCACGAACACGCGCTGTGCATCTTCGAACCGTATACGAACGGCCCTGGACAACCGCTGCCGAAAGGCCGCTGCGTGGGCGCGAGCGCAGTTCCCATGTACCTCGCGCAGAAGCCGGCGGCGCCGCCCGACCTGGTGATACCGCAAGGCGAGAGCGGGCCGCCCAAGGTGGTGCCTGGAACGGGACTGGGCAACAACGGCACTGTCTTCAACTATTGCTATGCCATAATGCGGCTTCAAGGCCCCAAGCTCACCATCGATTACTACGAAGTGGACAGCACCGACGCGCAGCCCGGCAATCCGCCTGCGCTCGGCCAGCCTATCTACACGGAGACGATCGAGAAACCGCTGGTGGCGCAGTAACAAATCATTCCGCACAGATGACTTGGCGACGGCAAAGGCGATTGTCAGGACTTATCAAGTGGCAGGCCGTCTCTGGATCAGATTAAGTGCCGCAGGTCGGGCCATCCCAGAGCGAGTTCGGTCAGGGAAACACCCCCGATCTCAATCTGCTTGCTGATGAGTCGCAGGGCCCCTGTCTTCTCGTAAAAGCGGACGGCTGGATTTTGTTCAAGCACCCACACGAGCATGCTCGTGTGATCTTTCCGAACCAGAGCCTCGGCTACAGCGCTCAGAAGATCCTTTCCGATGCCGCGGCGTTGTGCCTCCTCGAGGAGATATATCGTGTAGAGCTCCGCGTCATAGGCGGCGTGCGGTTCACGAAGGGGTCCGCCCCCGGCGAAGCCGACTATCTTGCTTTCAATTTCAGCTACAAAAACGCTGATGTCCAGGGTAAGCCATTCCTGCCAACGGGAAGCGCGTTCGGTCTCATTCAAAGATGCCAGGTATTGCTCTGGAACCAGCCCCGTATAGGTTGTCCGCCAGCTCTGGACGTGCACGTGCGCTATTGCTGCGGCGTCCTCCACCCGGGCGAGCCTGATCGAATTCATGCGTATATCAGGTTTGATTGCATACAAGCCCACTTAGCAGTAAGGCAGAAACGAGGCTGCCCGGAAGACAAATGAATTGCTTTGATCGACGCAGGCTGCGTGGAGAGCGCAGCCTGCGTCTGTCACCATCGGGCGATATAAATCCGGCACCGGATCTTAATCACCGTGCCTCAGCGTGGATGATGGCGGCGCAGCGTTCGGCTAGCGCGCCTATGGTGCGGGAAGGATTGACGCCCAGCGCTTCGGGCACGATGGCTCCATCGATGACGTAGAGGTTTTTGTAGTTGAAGACTTCGCCGGCGTGGTTGACGACACCGTTAAGCTGGGTGTCGCCCATGCCGCATCCGCCCAGCGGGTGAGGCGTCACCAGCGAGTGCAACAGCGACCATGTTGGTGGCACCACCGGGTGGCCTCCGGTGGCGGCGGCTAACTTCAGGTGCATGGCGACGATGGCATCGATAGCCTGTTTCGACTTTCCAATGTCCCAGGCAAGGTTGAGGCAAGGCTCGCCGGTGAGCAGGGAATGATGGATGGAGAGCGTGCCGTTGGCGGCATCTACTCCTTGAGCAAACCACGGCATGACGTTCTGAAATGGGGCGTCGCCCTGCATCAAGTGGCGGAACGAATCGAGCAGAAGCTTGGCGGCCACATTTTTGGTGGATGAAGCGTCCAGGCGGTTGGCGTAGTCGAGCAGGAAATTCGGAAATCCGCCGTCCTCGATCCAGAAGCTCTGGCCCTGGCAACTGCGATCGAGGAAGTCGATGGCGCAGGTGATGGTGGGTCCCTGGGACGGATTCACGGCGCGGCCATCGTAGAACGCGGGGGTGAGAAAGTCTCCGTTCGAACTCCAGTTGCGGCCCAGAAAGGGGCTGATGCTGGGAAGGGTGCCGTTGATTTCGCGACAACGCAACAACAACTCGGTGGAACCAAGCGAGCCTGCCGCAACCACGACGATGCGCGCGGTCTGGCTGCCGGGAATACGCTGGCCATTGCTGAGTTGATCAAATGAGACCTTGTATCCGCCGTCGGTCGGCTGGACATCGGTGACCAGGTGCAGCGGCCGCACCTCGGCGCCATGCTTCTCGGCCCAGGGAATGTAGTTGCGATCGAGGGTATTTTTAGCGTCGGCATCGCAGCCTATGTCGCAGTTGCCGAGGTGGACGCACGTGCCCTGTTCCACGCCCTGGGCGTTGATGAAGCGCTTGCTCTTGAGAACGTTGAAGGGGTCGGGCTGATCGTAAGTAAATGCGGGATCGAATGAAACCGCAAGATCGAGCTGCTTGAAGCGCGCGCCGGCGCCGGTCTTCTGCGCGGCTTCCTGCATGAGCTTCATGCGGTTGGTCCACTGGTTCGCGGGGACCGGCTGCACGTTCATGAATTTGGCAACTGTGTCGTAGTAGGGCTTCAGTTCGTCGTACGTAACTTCCTGTGGCCAACCGGCTTGAAACGCGCTGACAGGGGCTTCACAGGAGATGTTGGCATAGATGAGCGATCCGCCGCCCACCGCGGCCCCGGTGGCCACCGACATGTGGGGGAAGGCGTGGAAGTCGAGCCAGCCCTGCTCGGACTCGGGGTGCTCGTTGTTCCAAACCCATTGATCCTGGGGCTGGCGGGGATAGTTGGATTTGTCCCAGCGGCGCCCGCGCTCCAGGATAAGCACTTTGTAGTTTGCTTCCGCGAGACGGCAGGCGGTGATGGCCCCGCCAAAGCCGCTGCCGATTACGATCGCGTCGAAATCCATCGTCATTCACACTCCGGCTTTAGTGACGTAGGTATCCCATACCTCTCCCAGAAAGAACTTACCGAAAAGAGCCACGGCTTCGGCGGCCTGCTCCGGCGAGGTTGTGTTGGTGGCATGCATGGTAGGGATCATGGCCAGCAGGTCAGCCATGCCGAGGGTAAGTATGCCCGCGCCAACGACCGGTCCGGTCTTGTCTGTTCCCTGATGAAGCTGAGTGTACAGGGTCGTGGTAGCTTTCCATAGCTCGATGAGGGGCGCATCCTTCACTTTTTTCTCACCGGCCATGTAATAACTCGTGCCGTCGCTGGCGTTGAAACCAAGTTCGTACACCATGTATTTCATGGTCGGATCGCTGGTGGGCGAGAACAGGTTGAAAACTCCCCTGGTCGATGGCAGGTTGGCGCCGAGAGGATTGAAGTCGATGCTGCCGGTAATGGAACCGGCGTGTTGGGGATCGCTCATGAAGCGATCGAGGTCGTCGATGTTGATGGTGCCATGCATGGTGAAGATGTTGCCTGCATCGTGGCCCATCCTGGCGCCGGTGGCCGGATCGGTTTCGCCCAGGGCGAAGCCGCCTTCCATCTTTTCGCGAAAGGTAAAGCCGGGAGTTTCATTTGCCATCTGTGTGCCTCCGGTGAAAAGGGTAGCCCAGCATTGAGGCGGGGCTGAAGTTTATTTTTTTGAGGTTGGTGTAGTTGCTGTGCCGGTAATCTTTCCGGAATAGAAATCGGGATCGAGCGATACGACGCGCAAGGGGTGCGAAAGGAATCGATTCATCTGCCGCTGACCAGGGTCGGCACGTCGGCGGAGTCTGAGACCGGAACCGGCGGCGCCAGCCATTCCTGGCCCTGGCCGAGATGGACGACGCTCTCCATGCCAGGGGGGACGACGGTGGGCAGTTTGGGTTCGCTGAGGAACCAGGATTCGAAGTGATCGTCAAGCACTCCGGTCGCGGAAGGAACGAAGGCGGCAAGAATCGGATCGGGTTCGATTTCGAGTTCTTTGAGCGGCTGCATGCGGGGATGGTCGCCGATGGTGAGTTTCGCGGCGCCCTTCTTGAAAAGGTGAAAGCCGATCTTGCCTTTGAAGTAGAGGCTCGATTTCATCAACAATCCGCGAAAGGCACAATAATTGACGCCGGTCATGCTCACCGGAAACCACGCGCTCCGGGGCCGCTCGACTTCGATCTTGAGGGCGAATTGGCCATCGACGTCGTACTGGCTGCTGATGATTTTGTCGCCAAGGATGTAGTTCAAATTGGCTTGATGTTTGGGCATGCCCCAGATACCCTTGCCGCCCTTAACGGAAATCTCTGTGCTTACGGGAAGATCCCAGACCCACTGGCCGGTGCCGTAATGGCGCATGAACACGCCAGGCAAAAAACGCGGCGCGGGGCGCGGTCCGTGGGTACAGGCGATGGCGATGCTGAACTCGATGTAGCGGCCGATGTTGGTATCGAGATAGTCGATAACGCTCACGATGAGCAGTCCCTTGTTCCACAGGCGCAGGGGGTAGATTTCGCTGCCGGGAATCAGCTTGCGCGCCTTGTCCCACGCCTTGTCCCAATTGATACTGAAGGCAGCGAACAAGGCTGGAGAATTCCGGCAATACACCGGCATTTGAAAGGGGATGCCGTCCACGAGGGCCCAGCGCCCGGCCTGCTGATCGATACGTGCGGGTTGTCCCATGGCGTCTCCTTGGTCGGCCTTCGACTCGCATGCTGCGGATTACCCTTGGTGCGGGTGGGGCTGTGTTCGTTACAGGGTGCGCCTCAGTTGGCGCGTTCCAGTTCGTCGCACATCAGCGGAAAAACGTCCCTCGCCGCGTTCTTGCCGAAGAACATGTCGAGATGACCGTAGTGGGGAATCATGTGAAGCGAGTGAAAGCCCTTATGCCAGTCATTGAAAAAATCAAAGGTGCGCTGCTGGCTCTCAGCCAGAAAACAGTGGTTGTCCATGCCTGCGAAAAACGCAAAGCGCGCCATGGTGCTCGGTTCCTGGGCAACGAAATCAGCGGGCAGCTCTTTGTGGCCATCGACTGAAATCAAATGTCCCTTCTCGATGCATTGAGACATCTGCGTAAAGAAATTGACGGGGACCTGGGCGAACTCCTCCTTGATCCACTCGTGGGTCGCATCGTTGAGATTCTCGTGGCTCCACAGGGCAGGGAAGCCGGTGCCATACGTGAAGCTGACGCCCTTGCACACGGCGTTATCGCATTCGTGGTGTGTGAGCCAAACCACCGCGGAGACTAACTTGGCAATCGTCGTGGGAGCATGCAGGCCCCATTGCGGATTGAGATAGGGTGTCAACCTCTTCAGCAGGGGCACGAGCTTCATGATCTTGAACTTGCTGAAGTCGGGGACCACGGGATGCAGCGACACCGCGTTGGTCACGACGACCTTGACTTCAGGAAGGAGACCGGCGACCGCGGACATCATGAAGCTGGTCGATCCCTGGCAGTGAATGACGGCTTTCATCTCGTCCCAACCGGTTTCCGCGACGATTTTCTTGACCGCGCGGGGATGATCGTAGACCGCCGCCTGATCCAGGTTCCACAGATTCGGCTGCAGATCGATGCTGGCGCGCCAGTTCTCGAGCCACACGTCGTAGCCCCGGTCGATCAACTCGTCCACGATGGTGCGCTCGACGGGAGCGCGAAATAGATTGGCGCGTACGCCGGCTCCGTGCACAAGCACAACCGGCCCCCGGGTGGGAGGGGTCGGGCCGAGCACGTGCACCAGGTTGCAGGAAAATCCATCGCCGGCTTCAAACGGTACGATCTGTTCGCTAAGGCTTACAGGCACAGATTCCTCCGGGGAGTGGAGTTGGAACGAAAGTCTAGAGCACGCAAACTAAAGAAGCTATCGAATTCAGCGAAGCATGCGCGGCCCAGGACACTATGCGGATGCGTATGCGCTCGGCGCGCGTTCCATTGTGACTTAGTGTGCTGCGCGGCGCGGCCGTGACAAAGATCTACCGATATTGTTCTTGCGCCAATCGCCAGTTGTCGGACTCAAGTTGATCAAGAGCGGTCGCCCACCGGCTCACTGAACGCAACTTTCTTGAAGTTTGCTGTCTTTCGCAGCAGAAATTAGGTACCATGAAGTTCATCGCTCAAGAAAGCAGGCCTTATACCGGTTTCATGGCCGGATAGATCTATCGATACGCTCGACTTGGAACCAGTTATGAGGAACTTAGCGTGCCCCGAAAGTGTTATGACGGTAACGTTACAAGTGTTATTGTTTTGACAACAGCGAGCAACTAGATTCGGGGTTAGGATACCCCACCGGCAGTGCGTCGATTCCCATGTTTCATTGGCAGCAATGGGGTTTTTATCGAGCAGGCGGGCCGGGTTAGATGAAGGTGGCAAATGCCTGACCGTAAAGTGCTTTTGGAACCGAATGAGACGCCGGAAGACGTAGCGACCCTCTATTCGTGGGCCAATCTCCACGGAGCCAAGTACAGGGACTTTTCGGCGTCGCGCGCGCAGACCCGTGAGAAGGCTCGCCTGCGCGTCCAGGACGCGATCGAATCAGAACGCCGCCGGGCTCGCGAAGAAGCGGAGGCGCAGAAGAACGCCGAGGCGCAGAAGGCCGCGGAAACCGCCATCATGGCCGAAGCCGCGCGTAAGCAGGAGCTGGCGATCCAGGAGAATGCGCGGCGAGCTGAGCAGCTGGCAGCCCAGGAGGCCACTCAGCAGCGCATGTGGCAATCGCCCCGGCCCATCGCCAATCCGGCGCCGGCGCCGCCTTATTCCACACCTCAGAATCAAGCTCCGCGGCCACAGGCGGCTGAGTACGAGCCCGTGCCGTTGCAGGCCCAGGCGCCCGCGCCGAGCCAGCCGGTCTACGCGACCGCGCCATTTGCGCCGCCGCCCCTCGCGGCGAATCAGTTCGCGTATTCCCCGGCACCTTATGTCCCGGCCAGCCAAGGCCTGTATGCGGTGCCTGCAAGCGTTGTGCCTCAACCACAGCCGGTGAATCCGTTGGCCTATGCACAGTCCGGTACCCAGCTTGCTTCCGCCACCGCGCGAGAAGCGGCTGCCCCGGTTCACGACGATCATTATCTTCAGTTTCGCAATTCATGGGCTCCGGCGGAGCCCCGAGAGAGCGCCGGCCGTCCCGCATGGCTGGCCTCATCCGACCACGCGGATACGGTCGCTCCTGCAGTTCCGCAAGCTCCAGAGGATACGCTTCAGGCTTCTCGTGACCGGCTGACTTCGCGCTGGTTTGCCTTGAAAGGCATTTTCGCCGACCCCAATACTCCTGCCGAGCCGGTTCCGGCCCCCATCGCGCAACGCGCCCCTCTGTTAGCGGTGTTCTCGCTGGCAGGCGGGGTGGGCAAAACCAGCCTGGTTGCCACTCTCGGCCGCGCTCTTTCCGCACGCGGTGAGCGGGTACTCCTGGTGGACACAGCGGCATTTGGCCTGCTGCCGTTCTTCTTCGGTGCGCGTGATCAGCGCCCCGGCGTCCTGCGCACCTTCACAGCTCCCGGCGGCAGCGGCGATGCGCCTATCCAAATGATCACCGTTGACCCTGAAACGCTGGGACCGGAAACCGCCCCCCAGGAAAGTCTGACCCAGGAAATTGCGCGTCATGGACGGGGAATGGGCCGCGTGATCGTTGATCTCGCTACCGCCTCAGGAGCGACAACGCGCCGCGTTCTTCGCATGGCGCCTACTGTTCTGGTCCCCGTCGTTCCCGACATGAGCTCCGTCGTGAGTGTGGGTTCGATCGACGCCTTTTTCCAGCACAACGTAAGCAGCTCCGGTCAGCAGGTGCGCCCCTTCTATGTCCTCAACCAGTTCGATCCGTCGCTTCCTCTGCACCTGGACGTGCGGGAAGTGCTGCGCGAGCAGCTTGGCGATCGGCTGTTGCCCTTTGCGTTGCGGCGTACGCCGGCCATCAGCGAAGCGCTGGCTGAAGGAATGACCGTCGTCGATT
Source organism: Occallatibacter sp. (assembly GCA_036488735.1). GTDB lineage: Bacteria > Acidobacteriota > Terriglobia > Terriglobales > Acidobacteriaceae > Telmatobacter. The sequence continues at coordinate 123,556 of DASXHC010000012.1, read as the reverse complement.
ACGCTCCCAACTCGACTGTAGCGGAAGACTTTGGCGCTTTGGCCGGATGGGTCAAAAGCCTTGCCGCGCCCGCACCAAGCGGCTATCGCGGCGTCCGCTGGAGTGAAAGATGACACCGACAGCCTTTTGGCAGGACATCGGGGCAGGAGAGAACGCATTTACCAAGCTCCTTCGCCTCTTGTTCCTGGCCGCGGCGGCAGGCATCTTCTGTTTCCTGGCGGTTCTGCCCCTCACTTGGCCGCAACAGGCCGTTTGCGGTTTATTGACGCTGCTCATCGGTCTCGCCGTGGCGCGCAGCTCCGACTCGTACCTGATCACCCTGACGTTGATGATCATGTCGATGTTCTGCACCTTCCGCTACGGATATTGGCGAATCTCCGGCACCATTCAGTTCTTTCAGGATCCAGCCAACCACTGGGGCGCACTCGACGCTTTTTTTATCACCTGCCTCATCCTGGCCGAAACCTACGCATTCTTTATTCTCTTTCTAGGCTATTTTCAGACCATCTGGCCGTTGCGCCGCGCCCCCATCGCGCTGCCCGATGACGAAGACCAGTGGCCCCATGTCGATGTTCTGATCCCCACGTATAACGAGCCGCTGGATGTGGTGCGCTATACCGCTCTAGGCACCTTGAACATCGATTGGCCCGCCGACAAACTGCACATCTACATCCTGGACGACGGCAAGCGCAAGGAGTTCGCCGACTTCGCGTTCGAGGCCGGCCTGGGATACAAGACCCGCACCGATAACAAGCATGCCAAGGCCGGCAACATCAATACAGCTCTAAAAAGTATGAAGTCGCCTTACGTGGCCATCTTCGACTGCGACCACGTGCCGACCCGCAGCTTTCTGCAGATGACCATGGGCTGGTTCCTCCGCGACAAGAAGCTGGCCATGCTGCAGACGCCGCACCATTTTTATTCGCCTGACCCGTTCGAGCGCAATCTGCAGCAGTTCCGCGTCATCCCCAACGAAGGCGAGCTGTTTTACGGCATCGTGCAGGACGGCAACGATTTCTGGAACGCCACTTTCTTCTGCGGCTCCTGCGCAGTTCTAAGACGCACGGCTCTCGATGAGATCGGCGGCATCGCGGTTGAGACCGTCACCGAAGACGCGCACACTTCGCTGCGCATGCAGATGAATGGCTGGGGTACCGCTTATATCAACATTCCCCAGGCGGCCGGGTTAGCGACGGAACGTCTCTCGGCGCACGTGGGACAGCGCATCCGCTGGGCCCGCGGCATGATCCAGATTCTGCGAACGGACAATCCGCTCTTCGCGAGCGGCCTCAAATTTCCGCAGAGGCTTTGCTACTTCAACGCGATGGCGCACTTCATGTACGCCATCCCGCGCCTGATCTTCCTGAGCGCGCCCTTGATCTACCTGCTGTTGAATCACACCAACGTGCCGGGTTACTGGGCTGCGATCTTGGCCTATGCACTGCCGCACCTGATTCTTTCCAACGTCACTAACTCGCGTATTCAAGGCGAGCACAGGCATTCGTTCTGGAATGAAATCTACGAAACTGTTTTGTCGCCGTACATCCTGCTGCCCACCATGATGGCGCTCATCAATCCCAAATTGGGCAAGTTCAACGTGACCGCCAAAGGCGGTGTGGTGAAGAGAACCTTCTTTGATACGCGCATCGCACAGCCATTCCTGATCCTTCTCATTTTCAATCTCGCGGGCGTGCTGATTGCCATCCCGCGCTTTTTCATCTGGGATCGCGACCGGCCCGGCACGGTCGTCATGAATGTGATCTGGTGCTTCTTCAATATCGTCCTTCTTGGAGTAACGACCGCGGTGGCGCGGGAGATGAAGCAACTGCGCACCACGGTCCGCATCGCCATGGCGACGCCCGTGATGGCGAAGCTGCCCGATGGACACCTGGTTGCCGGCGAAACTATCGACATGTCCTCAGGAGGAACCAGCATCCGGTTCAGCGAGGCGCTGGAAGTGGCTCCCCAAACTGAAGTGAAGCTCGCCTTCCCCTTGCCGTCCGGTTCCAATGAATTGCGCGCGACGGTGGTTTCTTCGGAAGGCTCGGTGCTGCGGGTGCGATTCAGCGACCTGTCGATTGCCGAGCAGGAAGTGCTGACCATGGTTCTTTATTCGCGGGCGGACTCCTGGCTGGGCTGGGGAGAATCGCGTGAAACGGACAATATTCTCGGCAGTCTGCAGCGTATCTTCCAGATCTCGATGCATGGGTTGCTGACGACTTTCCAAAGTCTCTTCCAGGCTCCTAAAAAGAAGAAGCCCAAAGCAACCAGGTTGCCGGCCATCAGTTCGGCAATTCTTTTCGTGATTGCCGTAACTCTGGGGACCAATGCACCGCAGCTGCACGCACAGGCCGCTGTCAACGCGGACGGGCAACAAGCGGGCGCGACCACCAAGCCGGCATTCCCACCCCCACCGCCGGGTCAGTTTCGCGACGTTTTCAGCCTCGCCGATGCCGGTGCTTCTCAAATTGAGTTGCATGGCATCGACAGCAATCACAGCGTGTACTTCACGCTGCCCCAGACCCACGTGCCGCGTTCGGTCCGGGTCCACCTGTCCTATGCGTTTTCGCCCAGCCTGCTGCCGCAACTCAGCCACATCAAGCTGATGATGAACGGAACCCTGTTCGCCACCGTGCAGCCGACTCCCAATAATTCGGGTGGCTCTTCCACGCAAATCGGCGAAGCGGACTTCACCGTTCCCCCTGAATTGATGGTGCATAACAACGCGCTGACCGTCCAGTTCATCGGCCACTACGTGATGGTGTGCGAAGACCCCGCCAACACCACGCTATGGGCCCGCGTCCATCGCAGCACCTATCTCGATATTCAAGGCGACGAACTGCCGCTGGCAGACGATCTGAAGCAATTACCGCTTCCGTTTCTCGACGCGGCCGTAGTTCAACCGCTGAGCCTACCGGTGGTCTTCGCGTCTTCCCCTTCCTTCAAGGCTATCCAGGCGGCGGGCATCGTTACCAGCTACTTCGGCATGATTTCGGAGAGCCGTCCGGTTCGCTTTCCAGTCCACATTGGCGCATTGCCCGCGGGCAATGCCATCGTCATCTCCGACAGCGTTTCGAACCTGCCATCGGGCCTGAATATGCCGCTTGTGGATTCACCCACAGTGGCCATGCGTACCAACCCCAACGATCCGTTCGGGAAGGTTCTCGTGATCGCGGGACAGGACTCCGATCAGACCTTGCGCGCGGCCCAGGCCGTGGCCCTGCACAGCGACCTGCTGCAAGGCGCGCAAACGACCATCGAATCGCTCAATTTACCCGCCAAGCTGGCTCCCGATGCAGCGCCGCGATGGGCACGCACCGATCAGACAGTCGCCCTGTGGGACTACGCCACTGCCGACCAGTTGCAGGGCGATGGCTCCGCTCCGCTCAGCGTCTACTTCCGCCTGGCCCCGGATATTTTTTATAACGAGCGGCCCAACGCTATCCTCAAGCTCGCCTATCGCTACAACGCGATTCCCATCGGCCCCATCTCCAGCATGCAGATTCGTGTCAACAATGCCTTCCTCGGATCCGTGCCGCTGATTCCCGGGCAGGAGGCAACGCGGCGCATGCAACTCGATGTGCCGGTGCCGGTAGTGAACCTGCGCCCGTTTTCCAACTCGCTCTCTTTCGATTTCACATTCCAACTCCTCAAGAAGAGCAATTGCCAGGACACCACCCCCATCAACATGATGGGGGCAATCCTGCGCGACAGTTATTTGGATCTGCGCGGGTATCCTCACTACGCGCCCATGCCCAACCTCGAAATCTTTGCCAACGCCGGATTTCCTTTCACGCGACAGGCGGATCTCGGGGGCACTACCGTGGTGTTGCCGGCTACGCCCACCGAGCAGGAGATCGAAATGTTCGTCACCCTGATGGGCCACTTCAGCCGCCAGACCGGCTTTCCGGCGCTGCGGGTCACGGTGGCCGGCGCGGATGCCATGCAGAGTGGAGCCCATACCGACTTCCTCGTGATCGGCACCGGCGACGATCAGCCTGGGTTCGATAAGGTCACCAATAATCTTCCGGTAACCCTGCTGAGCGGGAAGGTGCAGGCGCACGACACGCAAGGCTTTTTCGCTCCACTGCATCACGCGTGGTGGAAAGTTCAATCCGAGGAACACAACGAGTCAGGCGATCTGGTGACCACTGGCACCCCGGATGCCGTCATCGAAGGCATCGAGTCGCCCTACGACATCATTGGAAGCAAGAGCATTGTCGCCATCCATCTGCGCGATGCTACGACCTTCGAGCCCTTCATGAAGACGTTTCTGTACGTGCAGCAGGCCAGCGACATTCAGGGTTCCGTCGCCATGCTGCTGGGAACGCGGTTCCAGTCCTTCCGCGTTGGGGCGAAGGTGTACCACGTCGGCGTTTTGCCCTGGTGGACGCGACTGACACTGTGGTTCATGGAAGTTCCGTGGCTGGCCGCAGTGGTCGTACTGATCCTGGCGTTCCTGCTCGCGATCTGGACACGGCAGTGGCTGCGCCAGAAGGCCAGGACACGGCTCAAAATGATTGCGGATTAGGTTCGCGCAACGACAATGCTGCGCACCAGCCGTCTTCTGTAATCCGAATGCCCTGAAGATTTTCGGTGGCGCTCAACCGAACCGGAAATCATCAGTTAAAGTTTCACAACCGGTCCGGGCTCCGGACTTGTATGTCGCAGTAAAAGAAAACGGCGTCGTGCTAATTCGAGGTGTGCTTAAAACCATGAGTCCTAAAGAATCCCGGTCACGCCGTCTGCTGCTCGTTCCCATCCTGTTCCTCCTGGGTGTCACGGGTGGCTGCAAGCAAGGCCCGTGGTCTTTATGGAACTCCTACGCTTCACGCTTCATTGACGGGCAGGGAAGAGTTGTCGATCCGATGGGCGGCGGCCGCACCACGTCAGAAGGACAGTCGTATGCGATGTTCTTCGCGCTGGCCGATAATGACCCGGTCCGCTTCGACCAGTTGCTCAAGTGGACACAAACCAACATGGCCAACGGGAATATGGCTGCTCATCTTCCCGGATGGCTGTGGGGTAAGAGCAAAGACGGCCAGTGGAAAACGCTCGATCCCAACCCCGCTTCAGACTCCGACGCATGGATCGCCTATTCGCTCATCGAAGCGGGCCGCCTGTGGAACAACCACACCTACACGCTTCTCGGCCGCCAGATGATGTCCCTGATCGCCAAGCAGGAAGTGGCGGAGTTGCCCGGCTTCGGCTTCATGCTTCTTCCCGGTCCCGCGGCCGCATTTCAGCACAATGGCACCTGGACGCTCAATCCCAGTTACGTTCCCCTCTTCATCTTTGAGCGCTTTGCCGTCGTCGATCCCGCTGGTCCCTGGGGCGCCATCGCCTTAAACATTCCCCGTCTGCTGCGTCAAAGCGCCAGGCACGGGTTCGCTTTGGACTGGGTTGACTACGTGCCCTCGGACGGCTTTTATCCTGCCTCCGCGCCGGGAGCGGCTGCTTCCGATCCCAAGCAGCCCACCAAAGACATCCCGCCCCCCGTCGGCAGCTATGATGCTATACGAGTTTATCTTTGGGCCGGGATGCTGGATGAAACCGGACAGACCCGTTCGGAACTGCTAAGTGCTGTTGCCGGAATGGGTTCTTACGTTGCCGATCATGGTGCCCCTCCTGAAAAGGTGAGCGATCAGGGTATCCCGATGGAGCAAGATGGTCCTGTAGGATTTTCGGCGGCCACGCTGCCCTATCTACGAGCGTTTCCTGATCGGGAAAAGGCGGCGGCGCAACAGAGAATTCGCATGAGTGCGCAGTTCGACCCGTCCAGTGGCTTGTATGGGAAAGACCCCGCATATTACGACCAAAACCTCGTCCTGTTTGCGACTGGCTTTTTGGATAGTCGATTCCGGTTTGGGTCGCGAGGGGAACTGAAGGTGGAGTGGACACGGTCATGACGGTTGCGTGCAGGGCCTTACGAACATTGGTTGCAATGGCGATATGCCTGCCTTTCTGGCTGCAGCCGGCGTTTGCACAGAAGACGACAGCTCAGGCAAGCCCTGAAAGAACACGTCAACTCCTCATCGCCAATGCCCACGCCCTCGAGTCCCGCGGCCGGCCCGACATGGCCATCCAGCTATGGCAGCAGATCCTACTCTCCGATCCAAAAAACACTGAAGCTCTTGCCGGACTTGCGCGCGATTACAAGCTGACCGGCAATGCCCCGCAGGCCGACTCAACCCTGGAGCGCCTCCGCAGTCTCAATCCCAACGACCCCAACATCGCCAAGATTCAAGCCCTCAACAGCACCAAGGCGCAGAGCGATCGTCTCCGCCAGGCCGGAAACCTGGCCCGCCAGGGCCACAACGAAGAAGCCATGCGCATCTACCGCGATCTTTACGGAGACCACCCGCCCGACGGCGACATCGCCATGGCCTACTACCAGACCCTCTATGGCACCGCCAGCGGCAAAGAGACCGCCATCGGCGCCATGCGCGCCCTCGCCCAGAGAAACCCCGGCGACACGCGCTTCGCCGTGGAACTGGGCATCATGCTCACCTACGAGGCCAAAACGCGCGCCGAGGGCATTCGCATCCTCCAGGCCCATCCTCAAGACCCGAATGCCCAGACTGCTTTGCGTCAGGCACTCATCTGGGATTCCGCGAACCCCGCCTCCGCTGCCGAATTGCGCCAGTACCTCAAGGAGCATCCTCAGGACACCGAACTCGCCGGCCATTTGAAGGAAAACGAGTCGAAGCTGGCGCAGATGAACTCCGGCATTGCGCGAACTCCCGCGGAACGCGCCGCCTTCGCGGCCCTCAATGCGCACAAGCTTGAAGACGCGCAAGCCCGCTTCACCGAACTCCTGCAGCATGAACCCAACAACGGCCGCGTTGCTGCGGGCATGGGCTTCCTCCGCATGCAGCAGAACAATTTCGCCGGCGCCATCAGCTACCTCACCCAGGCCGAGCAAAACGGTTTCAAGAACTCGACCGTCGAGAATGCCTTGGAAACTTCCCGCTTCTGGTACACCATGGGCGAGGCATCCCAGGCCTTCAATGAAAATCAGATGGATCTGGCCGCGGCCAAGTACAGCGAAGCCCTCAAAATGCGCCCCCGGAGCCGAGAGGCCCTCAGCGGTCTGGCCGGCCTTCTGATGAAGCAGCAGCAATACAGTGAAGCCGCCGGCATGTACGCCGAGTTGCTCAAGACGGATCCCCGCAGTGCGGACGCGTGGCGCGGCCTTTTTCTGTCGTATGCGCGCGACGGCCAAAATGAAAAGGCGCTGGCCACCATCAATCGCTTCCCTCCGCCCGTCAAAACCGCCATGGCCAGGGACCCCGATTACCTCCGCACCCTGGCCACCATTTACCACGCCCAGAATCGCTCTGCCGACGCGCAGCGCGTTCTCTCTCAGGCTCTCGCTCTCCCGTTCCCTGACAACGGCGCCAACCTCAAGCAGGACACTCGTCTGCAATACGCCGGTATCCTGATGGAGGCGCAACGATTCGACCAGGCTGCCGAGATGTACACCCAGATCCTCAACGATGACTCCGGCAATCTCCCCGCCTGGATGGGCCTCGTCAGCGCCCATCACGAATTGAAACAGGACAACGAAGCTATCAACGATGTCGAGAAGATGCCGCCCACTACGTATGAGTCGGCGCTCTCCGATGTCGGCTTCCTCTCCATGCTCGGATCCATTTACCAGCAGGCTAATCAGTTCGATATCGCCCAAGGCCTGCTCGAGCGCTCGGCGAAACTGCAGATGGCAGCCGGCGGCCAGCCCAGCCTCCAGCTTCAATTGCAACTGGCGGCCATCTATCTGCAGCGCAGCAACACTGACCAGGCTTACGGGATCTATCGCCAGGTGCTCACCGCTCACCCCGATCGCGTCGACGCGTGGAAGGGTCTGATCGCCACACTCCAAAGTACAAACCACAATACGGAGGCTCTACAGGAGATAGCGCTCATTCCAACACCGGTGCGCAAGCAGCTCGAAGCCGATTTTGAATTTGTGCAGGGAGAAGCCAGTCTCTACGCGGCTGCCGGCGATGTTCCTCACGCGGTCGAATATATGAATCGCGTGCAGGCCCACTACGCGCAGCTCAAGACGCCCATGCCGGCCAACTTCGAAATTCAGAATGCATGGCTGCTTTACAACACCAGGAACGACCGCGCCCTCTATCCCGCGCTCATGCGTTTGGGAAGTCGAGCTGATCTCACGGCGAATCAGCGCGAAACGGTTCAGACCATCTGGGCCAGTTGGAGCGTGCGCCGCGCCGGCACCGCCATTGACAACAACGATAATCAACGCGCCGTCGAGATTCTGGAAGCAGCGTCGCTTTCGTTCCCTGACAATCTAACTGTGCGTAAGGTGCTGGCCGGCGGCTACCTCCGCACAGGACAGAGCAAAGAGGCGTTGGCAATCTACAAGTCGTTGGGGATGCAGGATGCAAGCGCCGCCGATTTTCAGGGTGCCATCGGTGCCGCCCTCGCTGCCAACGATAAGACGCAAGCCGAGATATGGCTTCGTCAAGCGCTGGAACGCTTTCCCAACGACGCTGCAATTCTGGCTGACGCCGCCCGATTCGAACAGGCACGCGGCGATAATCAGCGCGCCGCCGATTACTGGCGTGCCTCATTGGCCGCCATGCCGGCCTCATCTCCCACGAACCGGCTGGCACACGACCTGGCTTATCCCGACGTCAACACCAAGCCCCACAAAGCTTCTACTGCGGCTGATTTGCAGCGGCTTCTTGATCCTGATTACGAGCCTTTCGCCAAGACTGCCAAGTTGCCGCCCCTTCCGGCCTATGGCCCCGATCCCTACAACGGCACTGCACCCGTGGTGTTGACGCCAGCGCAGCCCGCCGTTTCCGCGCCGCAAAATCAAATCATCAGCGCGCCGACCACCACCGAGATTGACGTCCCGGCGGCGCCGTCAACTCGCTCAACGCCACTGCCATCGACTATTCCCCAGGCTCGCACGCCAGCCTCGACACGCCCTTTTCCTTCAGATACCACGGGTGTATCCCAAAACAGCCCGCCGCTTGCAGGCTCCCAAACTGCAGACGCTAAAACCGCTACCAATAAAAAATCACGCAGCCGCTCTTCGGGAACTACCTCGTATACCGGGCGCATGAACTTGTCCCCATCGGAAGAGAACGTCACTCCTTCAACTCCGTCTCTTCCTCCGCCTGCTCGGCAGAATCCAGTCTTCATACCCACTCCTCCCGCCGTTGCGCCTCCGTCCGTCGCGCCCCGGTCGTCACAGTCTCCGATTTACCCCCCAGGACCACAATCGTCTTCATCTCCCGGCTCGGGCTCGCAGCCCAGGCTGCGCATCAGCGCACAACCTATGGACGCCAAAGCCGCCCAGGCGCAGGCCCTCTTTGCCGAGCAAACGGACGGACAGTTGACGCAGGGTTACGCCGGCCAAATCCGTGCCCTCGCCAACGCGCCAGTTTCCCTGCCTGCGAATTCTGTCCACCCTGCCTTGGGTCCAGATGGATCACCGCCACCGAACTACAGCGACATGCAATACACTCCGTCCGCGCAGGAAGCCGCGACCGGCGCTTACTCTGCGCAAAAGCCGCAGGCCACCACTGCGCCCACCCAACAGCCGGCAACCTCGGCGCCACAGCAGGCTCCGCCGGCGACAGTCCCCGCCGACGATTCCAAGCAAGCTCGGAAAGCCCGTCGCCGCACCTCAAAGAGTCAATCGGTGCCTACTCTCGTAACCGCGCCAGGCGAACTTCTGCCGCAGGTTCCGGTTCCTGAAGCGGTCCCCTCAGCTACTCCCTCGACTTCCGACACAGGCTTGACCGACGAAGAACTGCAACAGCGCAGCCTTCCACCTCTGCGTGGTCCGTGGGTGCGCGTGCAGCGTGAAAAGAGACCGATCGGTCCCCGCGAAGAGGCGGAGCAACAATTGCAAACATTGGAGAGCGGCTATAGCCCCTGGATGGGCGGCGCCGGCGTCGTGAACTACCGCAGCGGCGATCTGGGCTACGACCACCTCTCCGCTCTCGAAGCTCCGTTTGAAATCTCTACGCCGCTCGGCTACAACTCACGCTTAGTCGTTGTTGCCAAGCCTGTGTTCCTCGACTCCGGCCAAGCCGATGGCACTAGCGTTATTACCGTTCAGGAAGCGTCCACCTCCGGCACTACGCTGGTCACCATCCCTCAGCCGCTCGGTACGGACATCAACACTGGCGCTTCCACCACTACGGCCTCCACTACCACTCCGGCAACGCCTCCACCACAGCAAAACGCCGCCGGCGTTGGCGGTGAAGTGCAACTCGTATTTCCGCATCTCGCACTCGCTGCGGGCTATACACCGTACGGATTCTTAGTCTCCAACGTCACTGGACGCGCGCAATGGCGTCCGGGTAACGGCCCATTCACCTTTAGCTTCGTGCGCGATTCAGTCAAAGACACGCAACTCTCCTACAGCGGCCTCCGCGATCCGGGGACGAGTTCGCTTAGTTTTCCGGGGAGTATCTGGGGTGGTGTTATTGCCAACCAGGGGAACGTGCAGTTCGCGAAAGGGGATGCGCAATCTGGATTCTATGTGGGCGTGGGAGGTCAATACATCACCGGGTACCAGGTGGAGACGAACAATCGCCTGGATGGGTCGGGGGGAGCGTATTGGCGCGTAAAGACGCTGCCTGAGTATGGCAACCTGAGCATCGGGGTTAACTTTTTCGGCATGCATTATGGTCATAACGAGATGGCCTATACCTTTGGCATGGGTGGTTATTTCAGCCCCCAGGAATACTTCCTGGCCAATGTCCCGTTCACGTGGGCAGGACATTCCATGACGCGGTGGCACTACGAGGTGGTGGGCGGTTTCGGTGTGCAGGCCTTCCAGCAGGACAAGACATCGCTGTTCCCGCTGGCCGCACAAGAGGCCAGCGAAGTGGCCATGAACAACGCATCGCTGGCGGCGCTTACCAGCGTCGGTCCCAACTATAACCTGCGCGGCAACATGGCCTACCAGGTCAGCCCGCACTGGTTCGCGGGAGGGTTCCTGAGCGCCAATAACTCGCGCAATTATGCCTCCGTGTCGGCAGGGTTCTCAATTCACTACATGTTCCGGACGCAACCTTCCACGGTGGCGGGGCCCACCGGCCTGTTCCCCAGCGATGGACTGCGGCCTTTCACCGTGCCATAACAGTGCGAGGTTCCGGGTTTAGCCGACGGAAGATGCCCTTGCATCTTCCCGTTTTGCTTCGTTCAGGGGGATGCCATCCGCGAAAACCTTTTTTGATAACCGAGCGCGCAAAAGTTAATTTTATTAATTAAATCTATTGCTAAAATTGAGTTTTACGAATATATTCGTTTCAGTGTTGGGATAAATCAATGACTTCTGAAACGAAAACCGCATTTGACTGGCACGATCTGCTGCGCATCGCTCAAGGTTCGCCGCTGGTGGTGGAGCGGGTCAGCATTCCGGAAAAGCAGGTTTCCGTGGAGGGGCGTTTCGTACTCCCGGAACTCGCTCGGCTCACGATGGAAGACCAGGTATTCATTACGGCATTTCTGCGCTCGCACGGTTCCATCAAGGAGATGGAACAGGTGTTCGGCGTCAGCTATCCGACGATCAAGGCGCGCCTGAACCGCATTGCCGGCCTGCTCGAGTTTGTCGACACGAATCCTTCTCCGTCCCGCGTGGAGGTGCTGGAGAAGTTGAACAAAGGCGAAATTTCCGCGGATGAGGCTATCCGCGCACTGGAGGCTCTCAAATGACTCCGAATCTAGCTATCGTCCGCGTGGAAAGCCAGTATTGGCGGTGTCCGCCGCTGCCTCTGCCGGTGTTTCTGTTGTGGATTCCGGCACTGGTGCTGGCTCCGATTGTGCTGCCCATCCTGTGGGTGGTGTGCATATTCACACACGTTCGCCTGTGGGCTACGTTAGGCGTGCTCTGGGATATTCTCTGCGGTTTGCCGGGAACCCACGTACGGGTTGTAACCGACGGCCATAAAGTCACGGTGCGAATCCTCTGAGAGGTAGTCATGCAAAGAGACCGCGATGCCATTTTGTCATTGATCGCGCTGGGCCGCATTACTCCGGCCGAGGCCGAGCGGCTGCTCGTGGTGTGGAACGAGGGCCGCGAAGAACACTGGGTGATGGCCGGGTGCGTTGCGGCGGGCCTGTCGCAAGTTCATGCGATCCTGCCGTTGTTGGCGCGATTTGCACACACGCTGGCGGCAAACAATATTCCGGCACTTCATCACGCCTTAACGGTATTGAACCTTTGGAATGGAGGAATTTTATGAACGATAACCGTCGTCAAATTCTGGAGATGCTGGCTGCGGGCAAGATTACCGCGGACGAAGCGGAGCGGCTGCTGGCTGCTCTGGAACCGGATTCAAATGCAGTGGCCGGAGAGTTTTTTGGCTCTGCAAAAGGCAACGGCGCCACGGTAAAGACCCGTGCCAAGTACCTGCGCGTGCTGGTGGAAGCCGATGAATCCATGACCGGGCTGAAGGGACAGACAAGCGTGAATGTGCGGGTGCCCATGCAGCTGCTACGGGCCGGGGTGCGCCTCGCCAGCCTCATTCCACAGCAGGCGCACGGGCAATTGGACGAGGCACTTAGCCGTCACGGGGTGCCCATCACCCTGTCGCAGATCAAGCCGGAAAACCTGGAAGAACTGATCGACCACCTGGAGGACCTCACCGTCGATGTGAACGGCACCGACGGCAATCAAACCAAGGTACGGGTGTTCTGCGAGTGAGGGTCGGGGTTTGGTTGAATACGGCCACATTTCCGGGTTCGCCTGCGCCGACCGAACCCGGAAAGTGGTGGTATCACCATACCCTGCTAAACGCCCAAAAAGCGGCAACGTGTGCGTATCTCCATACAATTTGGAGTGAAAAGTGGGTGGCGGCCTCTTCGCGAATTCCGGCTCAACGGCCAAGGTGTTTGTCAAAGAATGCGGTGATCTCTCCAAAAGCCTCCCTGGTTTCCGGCACGCGATCATCGAACTGATATTGGGCGTGCGATTGGCCTTCAAAGACTTCGAGTTCAGCCTGGACGCCGGCCTGGCGGAGCTTGCGGTGAACGCGCACAGTGTTGCTGAGCAGCAGATCGCGCGTACCGGTGGTCAGGATGGCGGGAGGAAAGCCGTGCATATCCCCGTAGACGGGGGAGAGCAGCGGATCGCTGAGAGGGGCGCCGTGGGCATAGACAACGGTAGCCGCGTCGCAGAACCCGTCGCGGGACACCAGAACGTTATCGACCATTTCGTTGGTATAGAACGAGTCTCCGGTCTTGGTAACATCCGCCATCGGGGTGCCGGGCGCGATGGCTCCCGGCAAGGGAAGCGCCATTTGCCGGGCGCGCAACATCATCTCCAGCACCAGAGCTCCTCCGGCGGAGGTGCCGAAGACCGCGATATTTTTGGGGTCAGTGGTCTTGAGCGCCGCTTTGTATACCGTCATGGCATCGTCCAGCGCGCCGGGAAAGTAGGCCTCAGGGGGCATGCGGTAATCGACAGACACCACTTTGAAGTGTCCCAGGCCCGCCATCATGATCGCCTCGGATGTTCCCGATTCACCGGGATAGAGCACATAACAGCCTCCGTGGACATGAATGAGGAGCTTGTCGCGGTGTTGGGGAGAAATCACGTCGGGCGTCACGATAAAGACTCTGACGCCGTCCATGGTCTCGGGCCGCACCGAGACGTGAAGCCGTTGGCGCATCGCCAGCAAAGTCTGCAGGGTCTTCGCCGCCTGCGCATTGGCGGCCGTTCTCCATTCTTCTCCGCTCTTCCACAAGTGGTTCCAGATGGGATTGCGCGGCGCCCCGATGATGTTTTGCATGGCGGGGCTGACGTCATCCGGCACGGCCAGGGTCTTGGCCGGGACCTGCAGAGGCGGATGCGCCGCATCGTTGCTCTGCGCCGCGCCATAGGTGAGGGCGGGAGCGGTCAAGACCAGCAAACAGATCCTGGGCAGGTTCATCGATCTTCTCCTTCGTCTGAAGGGTTGAGATGCCGATACAAATGGAAAGTATCGACGGGAAGGTATCGGCAAGGGAAGGGGATTCGCGGCTTCGGCGAGATCGAATACCGGGGCGACGATTTTTGTGTCTGAAAAATCGCAAGTGACCCTATACTGGACTCATTCACTCGTCATTTCTCTTTCAGGAAGCTGCCTTTGCGTTGGCTCATCTCAGCCTCAAAGTCCGCCGAAGTCCTCGCTCTCTCTGCGATGGCCACGTCCCTGGCTGCGGCAACCGTGTTTGCAGCGCAGTGTCGCGTGGATCAGCGCGAGATGAATAGCCTGAATGCCTTCTTCGAGCAGCGCCAGCAGGCTTGCCGCGAACTGGCGTGGCGCTGGGAAGCCAGCGACCAGGAGGATCAGTACAAGGGCGGAAGCAGCGCGGGTACGAATGCGACGGTGGGGCCGATTCACGGGTACGTCCTGGATGTGACCGAAGATGAGGATGGGCATGCGCAGGGTGAGTGCCACGCGCTGAAGGCTTCCTATCGCGACCTGATCTCGCAGCAGTGAGGGCAGTCTCCCGAGTGAGTTGGGCCGGAATTTCCAACCCGTAGACAAAAACAACCCCACACGTTCTAGCGTTCGGTTCAATCCGAATGCTTGCTTAGGAATTCCTTCGTGAATATTCGACGCTGCATTCCTGCCGGGAATCGTGCCGTTCTCACAGCCAACAACCCTTTCTGTTTTTCAGGAATCGAAACCCTCGAACACATCCGGGGCGGTTCAATTCCGCCAAGATCATTGGCCCCCAGAATGGTCGTCAGGATGGAACCAGAAAGGCAAAAAAGATGACATGCTTAGAACTCCGGGCATTCGACAACAAAACCGTAAACATCTCCTTTTCGGATGGTGAAGTGGTTACCGCCCGGCTCACTTGTCTGGACGATTCATGCGACGAAGTGCTTGTGGACATCCTGATCACAAACCTTCCCGGCAGGTATAGAGAACCCCACCTCTGCTCTTATTCCGTGGCCGCGACGGAAATCGATTCCGTGACGGAGATTATGGGATCGGAAGTGGGTGAAGTAGTTCCCATGGAACTTCTTCCCGACGTGGTTCTGGCGGTCGCGGAGGAAGCTTCCAAGGTGATTCCGATCGACGGATACAAGGTTGCAGCGTGACGGCGATGTCTTGACCTGAAATCGAGGTCAGGACGGCGTCTGCGTGAAGAGTGGTCGCATTGACGTTTGCGGCCGCGCCCTGTTGACGATTAGTTGCCGCGTTGATGGCGGAGACGGGCGCCACCATCACGCTGGATGGATCGGGAACTTAGACTAGATACCGATAAAACTCGATACCGGATAGAGATATAGATGTATCGAGGTATCGAAAATACCAAGCTTGATTGCCTGGAGAATGCCAAAGCCGCCTAGGATTTGCGGGCGGGTTTTTGCATGGGGACGACCTGAACGGTGACGTCGCGGATCTCGGACAGAAAGCGATTGAGGACGGAGCCGCGGAGGAGAATGTCCCAGCGGGAACGCGCCGACTGGCCGAAGACAACGTGGGAGATGCTCTCCTGTTGTGCGAAGCGGATGAGGGCATCGGAGACGTTTTTGTCGGTGAGGCTGACGACCTGGGCGCCGAGGTCGCGGGCCATGCGCTGATATTCTTCGAGGCGATGAAAGGCGTCGGGGTCGCCGTGGCCCTTGTCGTCGTCGGGACGCGTGACGTAGACGGCGTACCAATTTGTGGCGAGGCGGCCGGCCACGCGCGCGCCCACGCGCAGCAGGCGCTCGGTTCCGGGGCGGGTGCTGAGGCAGACCATCACTTTTTCGGGAACCTGGGCTTGCTCAAGGCCCTGGTTGCGGCGATAGGCGGCTTCGCGGCTGCTGACTTGTTCGGCCGTGGTGCGGAGGGACAACTCGCGCAGCAGGTTGAGATTGCCGATGCGGAAGAAGTTGGCCAGCGCCTGCTCAACCTTTTCGGGCGCGTAGATGCGGCCCTGGCGGAGACGGTTGCGCAACTCGTTCACGGTGACGTCGACGTTGACGACTTCGTCGGCACGCTTGAGAAAGTTGTCGGGGACCGTTTCGCGGATGACGGTATTGGCGGAACGATTGACGGCGTCATTCAACGTTTCAAGGTGCTGGATGTTGACGGCGGTCATGACGTTGATGCCGGCGTCGAGCAACTCCAATACGTCTTCGTAGCGCTTGCGGTTTTTGCTGCCGGGCACATTGGTGTGCGCGAGTTCGTCGACCACGACGGTGTTGGGATGGCGCCTGAGAATGGCGTCGACATCCATTTCCTTGAACTCGACGCCGCGATAGGGAATGGTCTTAAGCGCGATGATTTCCAAGTCGCGTATGCGCGCTTTGGTTTCTTCGCGGCCGTGGGGCTCGACCAGCCCAATGACCACATCGATGCCTTGTTGATGCATCATGCGGTGAGCATCATTGAGCATGGTGTAGGTCTTGCCGACGCCGGGCGCAGCGCCAATGTAAACGCGCAGCCGGGCAGTTTCGCGCGGCGGCGGGTCGAGCTTGATTTCAGCCATTGCTCAACCCACCTCAACCGGGTGGTGTACGGCTTCGACAACTGCGACGGGAAGAGTGAAACGGAAGGAAGTGCCCTGGCCGAGGCGGCTCTCGACAGCGATTTGTCCGCCCAGCGATTCGACCAGGCGGCGCACCAGGGCGAGGCCCATGCCGGTTCCTTTTTCGGAAAAGGTGTTGAAGCGATCGAAGATGTTGCCGAGCCGCTCCGCTTCAATGCCGCGGCCGGTATCGCGCACCGTGAATTGCACGAAGTTCTTGACCTCTTCCGCGGAAAGAAGGATTTCGCCATTGGGGGGAGTGAATCGAATGGCATTGGAGAGGAGATTGTCGAGGATGGATCGAACGGCGCGGCGATCGGCGCGCACAAAAGAGAGATCCGCGTAGCCGCTGACCTCAACGGCGATGTGCTTTTGCGCGGCTTCGTCGCAATAGCGGTTCTGGGCCTCGCGCAGCATGGGGAGGGGGCGCAGATTTTCCAGTTGCATCTCGCGGTTGCCGGTATCGATCTCCGCGACTTCGATGAGGTCGGCCATGAGGTCGTCGAGCTTTTGCGATTCTTCGCGGGCGGCGGCGACCAGTTCCGCCTGCAGGGGAAGCAGTTCTCCGCCGAATCCCTGGCCCAGGGCGTAGAGCCCGCGGCGCAACTGCAGCAGCGGATCGCGCAGCTTGCGGCTGGCCACGGCGATGAATTGGGTTTTGAAGCGATCGGTGTCCTGCAGGCTGGTAACGTCTTCCAACGTGGTCACGGTGCCGAGGAGGCGTCCTTCGGAATCCCGCATGGGGGTGGTGCGGAGGCGGAAACTGCGCGATTGCTTGCCGATGCGCATGGGCAGCATGGCGGCGTCGCCTTCGGCGGCAACGGCTTTCTGCATGGCCACGGCGTCGCGAATGGCGCTGAGGATCTTGTCGCCGCCCGGGGTGTTGGCGAGGGCCATGCGGTCAGTGGCGGCCTCGCCGAGGAGTTCAGCGGCGGCGGGATTCACTTTGAGCAAGTGGCCCTTGCCATCGGTGACGATGATGGGCTCGAAGATGGATTGGAGGACGGCGTCGGAGAGTTGAAATTCCATTTGCCGGCGGCCGGCTTCGGAGTCGCGCAGGTCGCGGAGACGGACGGCCATGCGATTTAATTCAGCGGCGAGGGCGCCGAAGCTGTCGCGGCTGCTCCACTCAGCGCGATGTTCGAGATTGCCCTGCGCGATTTTGCGCGCGTCGCGCGCCAGGGTCTGAATGGGGGCCAGGACCAGAGCAATGGTGGAAGTGGCGACGAGCACGGCAAGAATGGAGAGCGCGATGGCGAGAGGGGACTGCCCGGCGCCGGCCAGGGCACGGTGCGCCAAGGCCGCCAGCGCGATGGTGAGGCCGGCGAGCAAGACACATCCAAGGACAAGGCGCTGCGCTAAGTTAAGCATGGCTCCGTTTCTTGCCGGCTGAACTGGTTCATCCTATTTTCGCGGAAATGGCGGGTGCGTGCAAAGCGCCGGCCTTCGAGGAGAGTTCATGGAAGCTGGCAGACGGCGTAGCCGCGTTGCTGGTAAGGACAATCCATGCCTGCCGGCGCGGAGCCATGCACGACTGTCCAGGACACGGCGGCGTATTCGGATTTGAGATGCCGGAAATCCTGAACTTCAAAATGATTCAGACCATAGGTGGCGTTGCTCATCTGTTTCCACTCGTCGGCGAGGCCGGGAAACAAAGACACCACGCCGCCATCCTTGAAGTAGTCCGCCAGCGCCGAGCGTTCGGCGATGGAGCGAAAACCGTGCACATCGGTGCCGGCGTCCATGAAGTAGCGGGAGTCGACAGCGAAGACGGCATTTTGCGGGGTGTTGTTGCGCACCCAGAGCAAGGTGTTAATCCAGGCATTGGAGCTGGTCTGCGATGGCAACTCGATGCGCGGGCTGTTGGGGTAGGTCTCATGCGCCACGTAAAACATGCCGGCCGCGAGGGGCAGGGAAATGGCTGCAATGACCCAAGGCCGGTCCTTGGCGAGGTACTCCCCCATTACGCCGCTGAGGAGAAGAACCAGGACCACGGTGATGAGATGGAATGTGCGCAGGGGCTGGAGGCGGGCGAACATGTCGAGGGACGGCGAACTGGCCAGAAAGATGCCGGCGCCGATGGACAGGATGCCGAAGGGAAGCATGGCGAAGCTGAGGCGCGAAAAGGCGGGCAGAGTTCCGCGCACACTGCGTTTCCAGAACCAGGCCAGGATGGCGAGAGGCGCGAGCATGCCCACCCAGTGATACCAGGACCAGTTGTAGAGGAAGAAGTAGTCGCGTGAATACAAGGCTTCGCGATAGGCGCCGCTCGCCGGAGTCAGATTGAAGCCGGTGGGCAGCATGCCGACGCCGGCTGCCAATGCCGGTACGCGCTCGCGGATCTTGGCGTCGCTGCGCTCCGTGCCCCACAGAACGAATGCGAGAAAGATGAGGTAGGCCACCATCTGGGGATGAAATGCGCCGGTCAGCAGGATGGCCACGGCAGCACGCACATATTTGCGTTCGAGCAGGCCGGCCAGGGCGAAGAGGGTAAGCGGGGTGGAGAAGGAGCGAGCCGTCAGGTACGGGTCCATCAGCAGCAGGCCGGTATTGGTGGCGGGCATGGCGAGGACGGCCGTGATGACGAGCAAGGACGACCAGCGGGCGCGTTCGGAGGTGAAACAAGCCGCTGCCAGCATCCAGCAGGAGGCGAGCATTGCGAAGAGTGTGCCGACATACCAGACGAAGATCGACCAGTCGATGGGAAGATGGGTAAGCTTCGACGTCAGGGCGAGGAGGGGGCCGAAGAAAGACAGGTGTCCGTGGGAAAGGAAGAACTCAGGCGCGAAAGGATAAAGGGTCGGATTGAGTAGCTTCTTGGCCGTGGGGACGTAGATTTCAGCGTCTTCAACACCCAGGTGGTAACCGTGGATCAGCAGGGCCGCTGCAGTGAGACTTGCGAGTTGCAGGATGGGTAATTTCCCACCCTGGTGATAGCTCATCGAACCTCCTTCAAGGTTGTTGAAACGGGGAGTGTTCGCGGCTTCAACTGCAGGGGGGGGAAGTCAAAGATGGATTTGCGATAGAGTCCGAGTCGCGCGGCCACACAGTCTGCCGTCGTTTTGAGGACACCGAATCCGTAGACTGTGCTGCGTCGAAGATTGATCGACGAGGCTTCAGGAAAGTAACGTGTCGGGCAGGAGACTTCACCAATGCGCGCGCCCAGGTAGATGCATTGGGCCAGCAACTGGTTGTCGAAGACGAAGTCGTCGGAATTTGCATGGAGCGGCAGCGACAGCAGCATCTCACGGCTGTAGGCGCGGAAACCGGTGTGATATTCGGAGAGCTTGGCACCCAGGGCGAGATTTTGAAAGAGGGTAAGGAAACGATTGGCCACGTATTTATGCCGAGGCATTCCGCCGCGCAGGGCACCGCCGCCGAGGATGCGGGAACCGAGCACGATGTCGTACACGCCAAACGCGATCATGCTGGCCATCGGCTCCACCAACAGGGGTGAATACTGATAGTCCGGATGAAGCATGACGACGATGTCGGCGTGGGCTTCGAGGGCTGCGGAGTAGCAAGTTTTCTGGTTACCGCCATAGCCACGATTTCGGTCGTGCACGTGCACTTGCAGGCCCAGTTTGTGGGCCAGTTCCGCGGTGGCATCAGTGCTGTTGTCGTCAACCAGGATGCAGGCATCCACCGCACTGGGGATTTCCTGTACCGTGCGTTGCAGCGTCCGTTCCGCGTTGTACGCAGGGAGAACAGCCACAACCCTTTTATTGTTTATCATTCGTTTTTAACTCAATTTGCATTGATGTCTCAGTTATCATACGACGCGGACGGCCGCGCCAAGTGAGCAAAATCGCCAGTATTTGCCGCGAATCAGAAGGTTTGAGCCTTTCTATCCACTGGAATTTGACATACAGCAAGTGAAGCATCATGCCAGGGGCAATTCAGGCCGCCCGGCTGCGGAATGGAAACCAGAACCCAGTCGGTTCCGAACTCTGCGTTCAGGCGCTTGAAGTCGGTTAACCTGAAGTGACTCCAACCGGATTCCGCATCGATCTGTTTTGACCATCGGGGGCCGAGTTCGGGGACTTGTGTTACCACCGCTGTATCTTTGATGGCATCAGCGAGCTGGCTGCGTTCCGCCAGGGCGCGAAAGCTGTGAAAGTCTTCGCCGGGCGAGGCCAGGTAGTAGGGGTCGAGTGCGAAATATGCATCCACCGGGGTGTTTTCCCGGATCCATGCAAAGGCCTCGAGCCAGGTATTTCGCGAGGAACGATGGGGCAGCTCGATATGTTCGGTGGCGGCAAACTGCGCGCGTTGCGACAGAAACATGCCGCTATTTAAAGCGAGGACGAACACGGCCCACCGCGCCGGTTTGCGCAGCAGGATGAGCCTGGCGAGCAGGCAACCAGCGATCATCACGAGAAAGATGAAGACGAGATGAAGATAGCGCATCGGTTGGAGCGGAGTTAAACGAATCGTCGCCGGAGGGCCAAGAATGATCATCGCGAACAATTGCTGGAATACGCTGTAGAGCAGTACGCCGAGCGCAAATCGTGCCAGGGGATTTTGGCCGCGCCGCAGCGTAAACCGCCATAACAGCCAGAACAAAATGGGCGGTCCCAGTACTCCGAGCCACTCGTACCACGTCCATCGATAGAGGAAGTAGTAGCGGCGGGTTTCGAGGGCGCGCCGCCACGAGGGCGTAGGGGGCTCGAATATCCAGCCAAGCGGCACGGCGGCGAGGGACGCCGGTTCGACCGAGGCGAGGCTCACGCGGCGAAACCAACGGAAGACACAATCCGTCTGAGCTATTGAAAGAAAGAAGCAGAACGAAGCGCCGAATGCGGCCATGATGGGATGCACCGCAAATGACAACAGAAGGAGCGGGACCGCATGCCAGGTTTTGCGGGCTAACGCGCGCTCGACTGCGAAAAGGATGATGGCTGTCGCCAGGTTGCGCGGATGGAGGTATTGATCGGCGATGTTGAGGGCCGTTCCCGCTACGGGCAGCGCGAACATGGCCGCTACCATGGCGATTCCGCCCCACCGGGCGCGCGGTTCTGGAAAGAGCCGCCGCGCGATGCGGTGCACGGCCCAGAGAGTCAGGTAGAGGGAGACCAATTGCCACAGGAGCTCGGCCCACGACACAGAAATTCCGGTAGCGCGCACGAAGCCGGCCATACCGCGATCGAAGAGAGTGGCCTGCAATTGCACGCGAAAGAAATCGGCGTCGTGCGGGTAAAGCGCGGGGCGCAGATCAGCCTTTACGGCAGCAAGGTAGACGCCGTCGTCTTCCAATCCCGGATGGTAGCCCATGACGGCGAAGCCGACCAAGGTAAACAGAAGAATGCCTAGCGCTTCATGCATCGCGGCGGCAATGCGGGATCGAGTGCGTTTCAACTCCATCTGCGTCCGAACCAAGAATCGTGGTAACAACAAAATCATCGTACATGGCAGTCATGAAAGAAATCCGACGGCGGCCGATGCGCGCCGATAACCTGGAACCAGCCGCGCCTCATCTTGCCGTGGTGGTCCCGGCTTTGCGCGAGGCGCAGAATCTGCCGCGGCTGCTGACGCGGACGCGCAAGGCGCTGTGCGGGCTGAATCTTCCATACGAGATCGTGGTAGTCGATGACGACAGCCGCGATGGCACGCGGGAGATTGTTTCTGCGATTGCAAGCGAAGACCCGCGTGTGCGCCTGCTGGTGCGGGAGGGAGAACGCGGGCTCGCGGGCGCGATTCTGCACGGATGGCAGAATACGGTTGCGCCGATTCTGGGTGTGATCGATGCCGACGGACAACATCCGCCGGAGTTGCTGCCTCGCTTGCTGGAGTCGGTTATGGACGGGAGCGACGTGGTCATTGCCAGCCGTTTTGTCCGGGGCGGCAAGGACTGTGGATCGAACCTTCTGCGGCGTACGATCTCGGCGGCTGCGATCCTGCTGACGCGGCCGCTGCAGCGGGAATGGCTGCGGGTCGCAGATCCGCTTTCGGGATTTTTTCTGGTACGGCGCCGCTGCGTGGAGAGTGTCCTGTTTCAACCAGCCGGCTTCAAACTGCTGCTGGAGATCCTGGTGCGGGGCCGCATCCATTCGGTTCAGGAATTGCCATTCGCATTCGCCCGGCGCAACGCGGGACGCAGCAAAATAAGTCTTCGCGTGGGGTGGGACTATTTGTCGTTACTGGCGAGGCTCTATGCGACAAAATTCGGCAGGACCGGCATCTCGCAGCCGGCTTCGGGCGATTAGAGCGCCGGCAAAAGCATGCGCAAAAGAAGAAATCCGAGTACGCCCATGAAGAACACCAGGGCCATGCGAATGCCGGGCTCGCGGTTGACCTCGGGAACGAGGTCGCTGGCGCCTACATACAATGCCACGCCGGCCGATACCGGCAGGCCATAGGGCAGCCACTGCGGTACAAGCTCAATGACGAGCACGCCCACCAGGGTGGCGATCGCCAGGGCAACAGCGGAGTAGAACGCGACGGTGCGGCTGCGCCCGCTGGCCAGCATGACCGAGGCCATGGTGAAGCCTTCAGGCGCCTTGTGCAGGAAAACGGCGAGGAAGATGAGCCAGCCTAATGCGTTCGAAACCACGAAGCCGGAACCAATCGCGACGCCGTCGAACAACGCATGAACGCTAAGTCCGCCCAACACCGAATACCCGGTGTGCGCGGAAACGAATTCGCCATGATGTGTTTCTTCGCCGTAGTGGAAGTGGGAGTTGATGGTGTGTTCCAGCAGGTGCACCACGCAATAGCCGGCCATGATGAGGATGGGCCCCAGGCGCGGGCTCATGCGCAGGCTTTCAGGCGCCATCTCCACGACCGCGGTCGCCATCAGGAAACCCGCGCCCAGCGCGACGAAGTAGCGTAAGTAGCGCTCGATGCCACGGGCCTTGACGAGCACCAGGCCGCCGGCCACATCAGCCAAGGCGGCGAGCAGGCCGAGCAGGATGGAGAGCTTGAGCAACTTGATCCTTCAAATCCGAAAGTGTCTATGCAAGGGCGGTGTTCCGCCGCTGAGGGTTTCGCGGATCGCTATCCGCTGTGCCGGATGTGCATGACATCGCCGTCCTTCACGATGTACTCCTTGCCTTCGAGCCGCAAGGTGCCGCGTGCGCGCGCCGCGGCTTCAGAACCGGCTTCGAGCAATGCGTCCCAGCGGATTGTTTCGGCGCGGATGAAGTGATGTTCCAGGTCGGAGTGAATGGCCCCCGCCGCCTGCGGCGCCTTGGAGCCCACCGGGACCGTCCACGCGCGGCACTCGTCCTCGCCCGCGGTGAAGAAGCTGATCAGCCCGAGAAGCTCGTAGCTCTTGCGGATGAGGCGCACCAGCCCGCTCTCATGCAGGCCGTAACTGGACAGAAAGTCTGCGGCCTCCTCATCGTCCATCTCGGCGAGCTCGGCTTCGACTTTGCCGCAAATTGCCGTTGCTCCCGCGTTGAGGCGCCCTGCGACTTCATCGAGCTTGTATTGGGTGACGGCCTTATCCAGGTCGTCGCCCAGGGTCGTGCTCTCGCCGATATTCAGCGCATATAAAATGGGCTTTTGCGACAGGAACATGAAGCCCTTGATGAGCTTTTTTTCTTCCGGAGTCATGTCCAGTTCGCGCAGGGGCTGCTCCTTTTCAAGCGCCTCCTTGGAGCGAAGCAGCAGCGCCTGTTCGCGTTCCAGTTCGCCGGTGCGGCCTTTCTTCAGGTCTTTCTCGACGCGCTCCAGGCGCTTTTCAATCTGGGTCAGGTCGCTGACCATCAGATCGAATTCGACGTTCTTGATATCGCGCAGGGGATCGATGGGCCCGACGTGGGGGATGGAGTCATCGTCAAACGCGCGCAGCACATGGATGAGCGCGTCGACGTTGCGGAGGCTGGTGAGGAACGCGGTTTCCTTCAGGGCTTCCTGCCCGATGGCGGCTACGTCTACATATTCCACGCTGGCGAAAGTGGTCTTCTTGGGCGAATAGAGCGCGGAGAGCTTATCGAGCCGTTCATCGGGCACGCGCGCCACGCCGATGTGGGCCTCGCGCGGATTGGAGTAGGCCCGCTCTTCGAGCTTGGCCTTGGTGAGGATCTTGAATAACGATGTCTTGCCTACCTGCGGCAGGCCAATGATGCCAGTTTTCATGCATTTCCTATGGAGGGCGAGCACGATGCGATGCGTGCGTGTGAGCCTCTACGATGATACAAGAAGAGGCGCGGCGATTCCGTTCAGGAACGGCGCTTCACGAACCGCAGGCCGGTGAGCCTGGGAGAAACAGCAGCGACCTTGGTATCGACAATGCCGTTGGCTAATGCCATGGAGCGCACGTCGTTTTCGCTGAGCGCGTGGCCGCGGCCTTTTGGATAGACGAACCATATCGGCACACCCGCGGCCAATGCTTGCGCGGCCGTGCGCAACGAGAACTCGAGATCGTCGCGCGCATTGACGCGGGCAACGATGAGGTTCGCGCCTTGATCGGAGATAGCTTTTGCGGTTGCGAGGGCTTCGCGGAGAGGCTCATCATCTACGGCGCCCAGCATGCGCACGACAATGTCGTTCGTGATTCCCAGCTTCTTTGCGAGGCTGGGCGGAGGCGCAGTGATGGCGCGAGCCCATTGCCGGGCGAGCTTGTTTCCCAATTGCAGAGCGAAGCTTTCTCCCTGAGATTTGAAATGAAGCATGTCTCCGTGCGCGTCGATTTGCTCCACCTGCGCAAAGGGAAGCCGGCGGCGCAACCCCCCGCGCAGAATCAATTGCGGCGGTTCGATCAGCGCCTTGACGGCGACTCTTTCACCGTTCCAGTCGCATGAGCAATCGGCTTCACGCCCCATGCAGTCCTCCGCACGCAATCAATCGTCGAGGACCGGGAGACGTTGACGATTGCGAATTCCCCGGTCCTTCATAGGACATCTTTTTACGGAATGGCGACTTGATTATGTTGGTTGTTCAAGCTCGCTTCACGCGGCCGGAAAACTTATGCGCGCGCGGTCTCGGCCTTTGCCACCAGGACCACGGCAGCCAGCCCCAGCAGCAGAATTGCCTGCTCCACGTGTTCGCTGCGGACATGCAGGGTATTGAAATGAATGCGCGCCGGATTGGCTTCATCCGCGGCGTTGATGTTGCCGCCGGCAGCGACACGATCGCGCTCCATGGCGGGGATGATTCCGAACTGCGAATAGCACGTGCACACAATCATCAGCAGGACAGCCGCCATGGGCGCGAGCGTGGTTCCGGGCTTGTAGATTCCCCATGCCGGGGCCAGGGCCAGCAGCGCCAGCGCGACGAGTCCGGAGACTAATCCCATGTTGTGCAGGATGCGGAGGAGCTGTCCGACGATCGTGCCGGCTGTATGCGTATCCGGCTGCAGCGTCATGAAGGTGATGGCGGCAACGACGGGAAAGAAAACTTCCGCGCCCAGCCATACGATGAGCGCGAGATAAAGCAACGTGCGAAGAACAGTCTTCATATGAGGGCAGGATACAAGGCAGGAATGAATCGTCAGAAAATTCTTTTCGCGCCCGGCACCAGCCGGCTGAAGGCATTGCCCAGCCGGACTGTAAACGCGCCTACTTTTTTTTCTTTAACGCCCGCTTCAGCACGGTTTCCAAGGCGGCCTTTTGCTCCGCATACTCGGCGGCCGTGATGGTACCGGAGAGCCTCTCGCTCTCGATGGCGAATAACTCGTCTTTCAGCACGCCGAGCAGAGACGCATCATGGGACACCGGCGCAGGCGCGGCGGGCGCGGTGCGCACATTCCCCGGAATCGCCGCACGGGTCGACATCGGTGCGGCGTGGAGGGGGGGAGCATTGCCGGCCATGGCGGGAACGCCTGCCGGTTTCCGCAACAGGAATCCCGCAGCCGCCGCCAGCAGCAATCCCAGCGCCCCCAGGATCCACCACTTGTACTTGCTCAGCGGGTCGGGTGTATTGATCGGCTGTCCGATGCCGCCGCCGGGTCCGTTGCCGGGCGTGCTCGTATCCTGCGAACCGGCGTCCGGCGCTCCACCCTGCGGCTGCCCCTGCGCCTCGCGCGGCATCGATCCCGTGCCCGAGACGCTGAACTCCAGGCCTCCCCCGGGCTTTACGTTCTTGGCCAGGAATGTCTGAATGCCGGGATCCTGCTTGATGGGCTGAAAGCCCGAGCCCTCAAACTTGATGCTCATCGGCAACAGCACCGCCACGTTATCCGCAGGCAACTCCACATCCGGCCTGAAGTTGTATTTGCCGCTGCTGTAAGGCACGTGATAGCTGATCTGAAACAGGGTGTCTTTTTCTCCCTCATCCGGCTGGATAGGGAAGTCGAACATGAAATGCCCTTTGGCTCCGGCAGGTTTCAGATTGGTGGAAGTTGGCAGACCCGTGGGACGGCGCGCTGCGGTGCCGTCGACGACCGCATCGGGAGGGAGAACAATCTCGAATCCATGGGACGCGTTGTACTGGGTGCGGGGCGGGGAACTGGTGTTGTGCACGAAGTAGCGCTCAGTGACGCGCAACTGGCCGTTGTCCGATTCAGCTTCGATGACGTCGGCTTCAATGGAAACGCCATTGATGTCGGCGGCGACGTCGTACACCGGTATGTCGCCGGGTGCGTTGCTGTCGGGGGCGGCGATGAAGTAGGTGCCGCCCTGGTGAGTGACACGCACGAGGTAGGGTCCATTGCCGGGCTTATTCAGGGAGTAGTGGCCGGCGGCATTGGTGGTGGTTTTAGCCACCTCGCTCATGCCCGCCTGCACGTCCACCAGGACCACCGTATCGCCGCCCGAAGGCTTGTTCGTCGTCTTGTTGGTGACCGTGCCGGTAATGGCCGCGGCCTGCGCGAGGACAGTCGCGAATAGAGAGCAAAATACAGCAGTTTGCAAAATGAATTTTGTCGATCTCATGGTTTTCAAAAGGTCCTGATTCTGATCCTGGTGCTCCCGGTCTTGAACGTAGCTCCGGGACTTACGACGTCACGAATATAGGCGTCGCATTCTTATGCATGCTGCAGATGCTCGATCTCCGCCATCAACTGCGCCGTTTCATTTTCAAGCACCGAACGCTGAGCCACGAAGTCCTCTTCCGGATACTTGCCGGCCCGATATTCAAAGTTCAAGTCGCGCAGATTTTCGTAGAGTTGCTCCTTGCGCTCCAGCAGGTAGTCGAGGCGCGTTTTCTGGCGCTGGCTGGCGAAGACGTTCTCCGGCCAGAAGGTGTAGACAAACATGGCAAATGCCAGCAGCAATCCGGCGATCATTCCCTGGGTTTCGGTCATGGCCTTAGAAACTCCCGTCCTCGCCGGTCTCGCGGCGGACTTGGTCGCGCAGTGAATTCATCTCGGGATTGGCATTCAGGGCGGCCCTTTGGGCGTTCAGTTGCGGATTGCCCAGGGCCCAGTGCCGCACCAGGAGAATAGTGCCCAACAGCGCCGCGGCAAACACCGCGAAGGGGGCGATCCATGCCACCAGGTTGAATCCTTCCGTCGTGGGCGCGGCCAACACCGTCGCTCCGTACTTGGCGACGAAGCTGTCAAGGATCTGCTTGTCCGTTGCGCCCCCGGCGATGGCGGCGCTGAGTTCGTCACGCATGGGGCCGGAGGAGGGGCAGCTGACGTGGTTGCACTCTCCCAGCACCTGGGCGCAACTGCAGGTGCACATCATCCGATGGCTGAGATCGGTGTTGCGCGAACTGGCGTCGGTGGCGCCGAGAGTAAAGCACACGGCTACCGCCAATGCCAGGGCCTGACCGGCCTTCAGCCACAGGTTGGTTCGGTTGAGAGCGCGCATTCAGTCGCCCCCTTTGAACAATGGCTCGGCCGGCACAGTGCGCACCGCGGGAACCCTCAGCGAAGCCGTCTGCGGAGTCAAGCTCGGCACCAGGGCAATGAACGTTCCAAAGACGATCAGCGCCACGCCTGCCCAAATCCAACTCACCAGCGGATTCAGGAAGGCCTTGATGATGGGTTGGCCGGTGCTGGGGTTGGTGCCTTCGTACACCACGTAGAGATCCCAGAAAACGTTGGAGTGAATGGCCACCATGGTCTGCGGCTGCTGGCTGGCGTGGTAGACGCGCTTTTCCGGCATCATCTGGAACTGTTTCTGGCCATTCTTGTAGACGTCAATGAGCGCCCATTCGGAGTCGTAATTGGCGTTGGAGTCTTGCGTGGCCCCCACCTGCTCGAAGGTATAAGGCGGCAGGGCCATCTTGTCGTGCAGCGCCAGTTCGCTCTCCTGGTTGCGATTGAAGGCTGCTCCGGCCAGGCCGATCACGATAATGACGACGCCGATGTGGATGATGTAACCGCCGTAGCGCCGGGTATTGCGCCGGGTCAGAAGCCACGTCGCGGCGAAGAAGTTTTTTCCCGTCTGGCGGGAAATGACCGCGGCTCCGCGCACAAATTCGGAAAGAATCGCGACGGTTACGCCGGCACACATGGCAAAGGCAACCAGCGCATAAAAATTGCCGCTGTCAAACTGGCCGTCCTTCCAGGGATTCACGCCCACAGCGATGGCCACGATCACGGTGGCCCAGAGGGCGATGATGGGCAGAACGAAGTTGCGCTTGATGGAGCGGATGGAGGTAGCGCGCCAGGGCAGCAGAGGGCCCACGCCGGTGAGGAAGAGGAGGAACAAGCCCACGGGCACGGCCACGCGGTTATACCAGGGCGCACCCACCGTGACCTTGTTGCCGACAACGTATTCGCTGAGCACTGGGAACAGCGTGCCCCACAGAATGACGAAGCAGGCGGTCAGCAGCACGAGGTTGTTGAACAGGAAGCTGGACTCGCGGCTTACCAGGGATTCCAGGCGATGTTCACCCTTGAGGTGGCTGCGCTGGAGCACGTAGGTGAAAATGCAGACCGCCAGCACCACGCCCATGAAGACGACAAACCATGTGCCGATCGAAGACTGCGCGAACGCATGCACCGAACTTACCAGTCCCGCGCGCGTGAGCAGCGTGCCCAGCATGGTGAGCAGAAAGGTGGAGAAGATGAGCCACACGTTCCAGCTCTTCATCATGCCTTTCTTCTCCTGCATCATGACGGAATGGAGGAACGCGGTGCCGGTGAGCCAGGGCATGAAGCTGGCATTTTCGACCGGGTCCCATCCCCAGTAGCCACCCCAGCCGAGCACGGCGTAGGCCCAGTGCATGCCCAGGAAGATGCCGCAGGTGAGAAAGAGCCAGGTGACCATGGTCCAGACGCGGGTGGTCTTGATCCACTTCTCCCC
The DNA here is from genome assembly GCA_036488735.1 of Occallatibacter sp. Taxonomy (GTDB): domain Bacteria; phylum Acidobacteriota; class Terriglobia; order Terriglobales; family Acidobacteriaceae; genus Telmatobacter. The sequence continues at coordinate 93,908 of DASXHC010000012.1, read as the reverse complement.
CGGGTAGCGCATCATGAGCGCACCCAGCGCAAAGCAGAAGGGAACTGAGAACCCCACATAGCCCAGGTAGAGCATGGGGGGGTGAATCACCATTTCCGGGTATTGGAGCAGGGGATTGAGGCCATTGCCATCGTCCGGGATGGCGCCCTTCATGAGCGCGAACGGCGGCGCGGCGAAGTTGAGAATAGCCAGAAAGAACACCTGGATCGCGGCCAGGATGGTGCCCGCATAGGCATACAGCTTGACGTCCGTTTTATGGGTAAGCCGGAGTACGAACCCGTATGTGCCCAGCAGCCATGCCCACAACAGCAGGGATCCTTCCTGCCCGCTCCACAATGCAGAGAATTTATAGGGGCGGGGCAAGGCGCGGTTGGAGTGTTCCAGGATGTAAGTAATGGAGAAGTCGTTCGCGAAGACCGACCAGATCAGTGCAAAGGCGGCGGCACTGATGGCCACAAAACCGGCGATTCCGGCGCGGCGGGCGGTGTCAGCAAGGCGTTCGGGAGAGATTCGGGCCGACTGTCCCGTAGCCAGCAAACGCAGCGCGACCGTCCCTGCAAGGAGGTTATACGCTGCAAGCGCCAGAGCGATCAGGAGAGCAAAACTTCCAAGGGTTGCCATAGAGCTCCAGAATGATTGTCGCACGCTGACTCAGGGGCAATGGGGGCTTGGTCAGCAAGCCAATTTGATACCATCTTAGGCTCTTGGCATGTGATTTGGCTCACTCAAATGGTGGAAGCCAAGCCATACCAATTTGGAGATTATGGAAATGGAGGTTGGGGATTATGAAAATGGAAGAAATTTCAGGCGGTTTTGGCTATGTAATGCTCCGTCATTTGCCGGCTGACTGCCAGCATCTGGTCGGAGTTTACAGTGCGCGGGAGGAAGCGCACGTTCTGGCCTGAGAAGAGAGCGGCATCTTCGCCGACGCGCCCGAGGACCAGAACTGGAACGGAAGGAAGACGGTCAACGAGTTCGGCAACAAACGCGCGACTGCCCATGCCGGGACGATTCAACCCGACAACAACCAGGGCGAGCCGTTCTGCAAACAAGGGGTCTTCCACGAGGATGAAAGCTTCCGCCGCGTCCGCAGCGCGTTCCACATTGCTGAAGTGGCGCTCCAACAGCGACCTGCGGACATATGCCTGGAGCGGATCGTCGTCGACCAGCAATACTGTCGTCATCTGTTTCGGAACCTGCGCAGTCCATTCCCCGAGCGTGCGGGTCGACACTCGTACTCTCACGTTTAAATAGATGTAAAAAGTTGTAAGTGAGGTTGCCTGCGGTTTGCGCAAACAGTGCAGATATGGGCAAGAAAAGTGATTTACGAGGCTTTTCGCCAAGTCGTGATGGCTTGCGGAGGCGTGGGCCTCATCCGAACAGGAATTCCTTTTCCCGCAATTCCCTGATCGAGTCGCGCAGCCTGGCGGCTTTTTCAAATTCGAATTTCTTGGCGGCTTCCCGCATCTCTGTCTCCAGCCTGGCGATGTATCGATCCACATCCGCCTGGGTATTGAATTCGGGCAAGCCGGCCGCTTCTTCCTCCATGACTTCCCCGTATTCGGCCTTCAGAATCTGCGCCAGGCCCATGTCGATGGAACTGATGATCGATTGCGGCGTGATGCCGTGCTCCTCGTTGTACGCCCGCTGGATCTCCCGGCGGCGTCCGGTTTCGTCCAGGGCTCGGCGCATGGAATCCGTCATCTTGTCGGCATACAGAATGGCTCTGCCTTCGACATGGCGCGCGGCACGCCCCATGGTCTGAATCAACGACCCTGAGGAGCGCAGGAATCCTTCCTTGTCGGCATCCAGAATCGCAACCAGCGAGACTTCGGGCAGATCCAGGCCCTCGCGCAGCAAGTTGATGCCGATCAGGACGTCGTACTCGCCTTTACGCAGCCCAGAGAGCAGCTTCACCCGCTCCAGGGTCTCGATCTCGGAGTGCATGTAACGGCAGCGGACGCCGACCTCGGTGTAGTAACCCGCAAGGTCCTCCGCCATGCGCTTGGTCAAGGTGGTCACCAGCACCCGTTCATTGCGCTTGGCGCGGTCGCGAATCTCGGCCAGCAGATCGTCGATCTGGCCTTTTACGGGCCGAATCTCAACCTCGGGATCGATGAGCCCGGTAGGACGAATCACTTGTTCCACTACCACGCCCGCCGACCGGGTCAATTCGTAGGGGCCCGGCGTCGCCGAAACGTAAATGGTCTGGTGAACCCGGTTTTCGAACTCGTCGAATTTCAGGGGCCGGTTGTCCGTCGCCGAGGGGAGCCGAAATCCGTAGTCCACGAGGTTCTGTTTGCGGCTGCGGTCCCCGTGCCACATGCCATGCACCTGCGGGATGGTGGCGTGGCTCTCATCGACAAACACCAGAAAATCGCGCGGAAAATAATCCAGCAGCGTGGGCGGCGCCTCGCCTGGCAGCCGGCCTGAAAAGTGCCGCGAATAATTCTCAATGCCGTGGCAGTAGCCCATCGACTTGATCATCTCCAGGTCGAAGCGGGTGCGTTGATTGACGCGCTGCGCCTCCACCATGCGGCCCTGTGACTCCAGTACGGCCGTCCACTCCGTGAGCTCAGTGACGATGGAGTCAATGGCCTGCGATTTGCGCTCCGGCTGCACCACGTAGTGGCTCTTGGGATAAATCGGCAGGCGCGAGTACTTCTGCTTTACCGTGCCGAACAGCGGATCGATTTGCGCCAGCGCTTCAATTTCATCGCCGAAGAGTTCAATGCGAAAAGCGTTCTCGTCGTAGGTGGGGAAGACCTCGATGACGTCGCCGCGGACGCGGAATGTCCCGCGCCGGAAATCGGCGTCATTGCGCTCGTACAGGATCTCCACCAGCCTCCGCGTGATGTCCTTGCGGCTGATGCGCTGGCCCTTTTCGAGCAGCAGCAGCATGCCGTAGTACGCTTCGGGCGAGCCCAGGCCGTAGATGCAGCTCACCGAACTGACAATGATCGAATCGCGCCGCTCGAACAGCGACCGCGTTGCCGACAAGCGCAGCTTGTCCAGTTCCTCGTTGATCGTGGCTTCCTTCTCAATATAGAGGTCGCCCGCAGGAATATATGCCTCCGGCTGGTAGTAGTCGTAGTAGCTCACAAAGTACTCGACCGCGTTGCCGGGGAAGAACTGTTTGAACTCGTGGTAGAGCTGCGCCGCCAGCGTCTTATTGTGCGCCAGGATCAAAGCCGGCCGGTTCGATTGTTCGATGACCTTGGCCATGGTGAACGTCTTGCCGGAACCGGTCACGCCGAGCAGCACCTGGTGCTTCTCCCCGGCAGCAAGACCGGATACGAGTTCATCAATCGCGCGGGGCTGATCGCCGCGGGGCTTGTAAGGGGTGACCAGCTGAAAGTCCATCCAGGAATTATAACCGAATGGCGAATAAGAAGCGAAACTGCACTCTTGACGCCGGAGGCAACGGATGCGGGCAGGAGGGGCATCGTACCGGCGAACAAAAGGAGAATCAAGTGTACCCAAAACAATCGAGCCCCTCCAAGGCACAGACCGGGAAAGAACAGGACAGAATTCAGCAGGCCGAACAGCGCGCCGAACGCGCGGAGCAGGAATTAAGCCACATGCGCGACCGGGTCGCTGCCCTTGAGGCGCGGCAAGCCCCCTATGCCGATGTGCCAGGGACGAACGGCTCAACTGGAGCCGGTCCGTCTCAGCCAGCAGGAGAAGATAACGGCGGCATCGCGGAACTGCGCAGAGATTCAATGATGGCCCACCTGCTCGATTCGCTCGACGCCGGAAAAGATATCGGCCACTACGGCCGCCTGGTGTTCGCGATGATCGCTCATCATTTTCTGCCCGAACAGACCGTGATCGACTGGCTTACCAAGGACCGCGATTTCAGCGCGGAGGCGGCCACGGTGATGCTTCGCCAGGTGGAAGGCCGCGACTACAATCCGCCCCGCCGTGAGCGGATTCTTGAGTGGCAAGCCGAGCAGGAGTTTCCCATTCTGCCCGACGCCAATGATCCTGACTGCGGGAATGTCTACCGCAATCTCAAATTCCCCAACAATGTGTACGAGCACATTCAGGACTACCAGGAAGAGAAAGTGGAAGCGTCTCAGTGACGGCAATCCATCTTCCTGAAGCCGCACGGCGAACCGGGTCATCCTAAGTGAGCGGTACAGCGAGGATGACCCATGAGCCGACGCTTTGCAGAACTGGCATTTACTCCGCTCGTCAAAGAGCAGCAGCGCCTTCATGGCAGCCGCCATCTCTACGAGCGGGCGGAGCAGTCATTCGACCTGGGAGACCGCCTCGGCGAAGGCGAGCAGGCTTTCATCCGCGAACGCGACGGCTTTTACATGGCCTCGGTGACTGAGTCGGGCTGGCCTTACATTCAATATCGCGGGGGCGCCCCCGGCTTTCTGCGGGTGCTGGACGACCAGACCCTCGGCTTTGCCGACCTGCGCGGCAACCGGCAATACATCAGTGTTGCGAACCTTGGGCACGACGAGCGCGTGGCCTTGTTCCTGATGGACTACCCGGCGCAGAGCCGCCTGAAAATTCTGGGTCGGGTGAAAATTCATGAAGGCGATGCCGAGGCGCGGAGGCTGCTGGAGGCGCTGCGCGTCCCGGAAGAAAAGTCACCCGCGGAACGCGCCATGGTAATTCACGTCGAAGCATTCGATTGGAATTGTCCCCAGCACATCACTCCGCGCTACACCCAGGCGGAATGGACAAAGATCCTGGAGCCCATGCGTCAGCGCCTGCAGGAACTGGAAGCAGAAAACAAAAAGCTGCGCGCGTCGGTTGGCTGAACCTGGTCCGGCGATTGATTGCTTTGCGCGACCACGCTTTTGCAAACGCGCATTTCTTTGGTCACGTCCAAGCCCCACGAGATTTAACGGCTCTGTAATATCCCCGTAACCAAGATCACAATCTCCGGCACCTATAGTTCACTCCGGATAAGGAATCTCCCCCTTCCCAGAAGACTACGATCCTTAATCCAGTTTCCGGTCCTCCACGGGCTTCAATCAACCAGGTGTCAAGCGGCGACGGAGTTTGCGCCCCGCCGCTGCTGTCTTGGTGTGCCCAAATCTGCGAATGACTTGCCACTTCTGAAGAGGTCGATCTATATGAATCTCAAAAATGCAGCGCTCATGCTCGGCATCGGCGCGATGTGTGTCAGCTCCACACTGGCCGAAGACGACGACCACAGCAATTCCATCCGCCATCTTGATCACGTGTTCGTGATCATGATGGAAAACCATGGCTACGAACAAGTCGTCGGCAATCCCAACGAACCTTATTTGAACAGCCTCATCGCCAAAGGCCAACTGAACCTCGCGACGAACTACTTCGCAGTTGGACATCCGAGCCTCACGAACTACCTCGAAGTTGTCGGCGGCTCCAATTTCGGTGTGCGCAGCGACAATGCCCCGAATTGGGGCAGCACCTCCTGCACGCCCAACATTGTCAGCGGCGTGGTCAACGGGGACAACGGTGGCGGCAATGCGCCTGTTCCAGTGGATACAGGGACGATTTGCCCCATCTCCGGCAGCGGCAAAGACGCTGAGACTCCGGCAGTCGACACATGGAACGAGGTTGGCGGTCCGTTTGTGGCTCTCGCCGATATCGACGGCGTCAAATCCGTCCCCGCGGCGCGCACCGTGGGCATGACCATTGGCGATCAGCTGGCTGCTGCGGGCATGAGCTGGAAGTCCTACCAGGAGAGCTTGCCGCTGGGGCCGGTCTTCGACGTCAACTATAGCAACGGCACCGCGACGAACCTGACCAAGTTCACCGATCTGGCTCCCCTGACCTCAGCGAGCATCGTGCAGGACTATGCCGTCAAGCACAATCCCTTTGCCTATTTCGCCAGCGTGCAAGACGGAAATGACTCCAAGAACAGTCTTGCCAACGTGGTCGGATTCGATGGGCCGCGCGGACTCTATGCCGATCTCGCCACCGGTCATGTTCCGGATCTTGCTTTCATCGTGCCCAACCAGTGCGATGACCAGCATGGCAGAGGCAACGCCGATGCATTCTGTGCCTTCGACTACGGCCAGAACAACAGCGGCTATACGTACGGCACGCAGGTTGGATTGAATCCCGGCCTGATTCAGCAAGGCGACGTCACCATCGAGCGGCTGGTGAAAGCCATCCATCAGTCCCCTCTTTGGGACGAAGGAAGCCGCAGCGCAATCGTCATCGTCTGGGACGAAAACGACTACAGCGGAAGCACCACAGTCATCCACGGACTGTTTCCGCCCCAGAACCAGAACCGGGTAGTACTCACCGTGGATACAAACTATGGCCGCCATGGCGTCCACAGCTCTACCTTCTACACAAGCTACTCGTTGCTGAAGACGATGGAGGCAGGCTTCGGACTCAAATACATCAATCACGCCGCCGATAAAGACGTAAAAGTCATGACCGATCTGTTCTAGGCAATCGCCTTCGCGCGATGCCGGTCTCGTCCATCGAGTCCGGCATCGCCCTTGTTCTGGGGAGTGAGAGGCCGCGTGCCGCAACGTTGAAACCGCGTGATTGCGCGATGCGGCAACCAGTTTGTTCCTTCTTCCATGATGGACGGAATAAAGCTGACTGAAAGAACTCAAACCAGTTGCCCGCGCGATTGAGCGCCGATGGAGGTACCTCATGCAGAAACGTTTTTCGATCATTGCGGCCGTAGCGGCCTTTTTGACGCTGGGAGCGTTCGCCCAGGACGGTGACCGCGATCGCAGCGAAATCAAGCACGTCCTGCTCATCAGCATCGACGGGATGCACGCCGTGGATTTCCAGAACTGCGCGCGGGGCGTTGCCGGCGCCAACAATGGCGAGCCCTACTGCCCGACTCTCGCCAAGCTGGGCAAGACGGGCGTCAGCTACGTCAACGCCAGCACCTCAAAGACGTCCGACTCGTTTCCTGGATTGATGACGATCGTGACCGGCGCAACGCCGCGGACCATGGGCATCTACTACGACGTAGCGTATGACCGCTCACTGGACGGGCCCGCGCAGGCCACCTGGTATGGAAATGGCCCGGGGCCGTGCACCGCGGGGGCAGCCCCAACCGGTTTCACAACCGAGTATGAAGAAGCCATCGATCTCGATTACACCAAGCTCAATGGCGGAGCGCCGGGAGCCAGCCTGACCGATGGGGGCATCAATTCCCTGGACCCGACGAGGATGGATCGCGATCCGAAAAACGGCTGCGCGCCCGTTATGCCGTGGGATTTTGTGCGCACCAATAGCGTCTTTGGATTGATTCACAACGCAGGCGGCTATGTGGCCTGGTCCGACAAACATCCCTCTTACTCCTCGATCGCCGGACATGGCGGCAAGCTGGATGATTACTATGGGCCGGAGATCAATTCGCTCGTGGTCGCGCTTCCGGGGGTGAAGACGCCGGATGGTATTGACTGCTCATCGATCCCGGATACGGCGGCTGATCTGACCGCCTGGACCAATAGTTTTACCAACATCAAGTGCTACGACACGCTGAAGGTGAACGCTGTCCTCAACTGGATCAACGGCAAGAAGCACCTGGGAGGCCCGGCGCCGAAGACGCCTACCATCTACGGCATGAACTTCCAGGCCGTCAGCGTCGGTCAGAAGTACATTGAGAACGGCCTCAAGGGCGGATATCTGGATGCGGCGGCAACCCCCACCGCGACCCTCGTCAGCGAGATCAAGTTTACGGACGACTCGATCGGTGAGATGGTGCGGAACCTCAAAAATCGCGGGCTCCTGGATTCGACTCTCATTATCATTACGGCAAAGCACGGCCAGTCGCCGATCGACCCCAACGCTTACCATGCGATTCCCGGAAAGACGAACGGCGGCCTCTCGCCGGCGACGCTCATTTCCAATCAACTCCACGCCGCGATGCCGGCCTCTGAGGATCCCAACGGCAGCGGCGTCGGCGCCACCGAGGACGATGTCTCGCTGCTCTGGCTCACGAACCCCTCCTACACGGACGCGGCCGTTGAACTTCTCGAAGCGAATCGCGCCGAAACCGGAATCGGGCAGATTTACTATGGTCCGACCCTTTCCCTGAACTACAACGTCCCGGGCCTTCCCCCCAACGATCCGCGCACTCCGGACATCATCGTTACGCCGAACGTGGGCGTCACCTACACCGGCAGCGCCACTAAGCAGATGGAGCATGGCGGCTTTGCGCATGACGATGTCAACGTGATGCTGCTCCTGTCAAACCCTGCGTTCAAGCCACGCACTGTATACACCGAGGTCGGGACGCTGCAGGTGGCGCCGTCGATTCTGGAGGCTCTTGGACTCGATCCGCGTCTCCTCGATGGTGTGCGCCTGGAAGGCACTGGTGTGCTGCCGGACGTGAACCTCACCTTTAGCCACTAGTCAAAACTGGCTTCTGGCTGAAGATGCGCGGGCGCTCGAGAGGCGTCCGCGCATCTTTGTTTGAGAGAGTCGTGCTCTCCCAGCCTCCGTCGGGTACCGGGTGCTTCGCGTCTCGCTTTTGAGACCGGGAAAGCACCTGCCTGTCCTGGCCTTCTTTCCCCGGCCAAAGGTTAGGTTCCCATCAGCCGCAGCCGGGTCAGAATCCGCATCATCCCCTTTTGTAACAGACCTCGCGATCTCCGGAAAACATCTTCCGCCCTGCTGCCGTCTTACTTCAACGTCAGGAGGTTGTCGATGAACAAAGCAGATGATCCCAACGTCGCGGCCGCGATTGCAGAGGGGAGACGCCAGAACCTGGAGGCCGTCGAACGGCATCCTGTAGTGTCTCAGGATGAATGGCAACGCCAGCGACTGGCGCTGCTGGAAAAGGAGAAGCACTACGTGCGGGCCGGCGATCGGCTTGCCGCCGAGGTCCGCGCCCTCCCCTGGGTAAAGATCGAGAAAAGCTACACTTTCACGTCTCCTCAGGGAGACCTCACGCTGGCGGATCTATTCCGGCAGCACAGTCAGTTGTTAGTCAAGCACTTCATGATGGAGCCGGGGCAGGAGTGGCAATGCCAGGGCTGCTCGCTCGAGTCCGACCACATCGACGGCCTGCTGCCTCATTTCGAGCATCATGACCTGTCCTATGTCGCGGTATCGCGCGCCCCCATCGAGCAGATCGAACCGGTGCGTAAGCGCATGGGATGGAAATTCTGCTGGGTGTCGTCCTACAAATCCGATTTCAATTACGACTTCCATGTGTCCTTTCGCCCCGAGGAAGTCCAGGCGGGAAAGACTTTCTATAATTTCCGCGAAAAGAAGATTGGGCCGCAGACCTATACGCTCTCCGGCCACAGCGTCTTCTACAAGAACTTCAAAGGCGAGATCTTCCGCACCTACGGCACCTTCGGTCGCGGCGGCGAACAATTCATGGGCGTATACAGTTACTTCGATGTGTTGCCCAAGGGCCGCGAGGAGTATGGCCCAACCCGCAGCCTGCCCGACTGGGCCCAGGTCCACGACCAGTACGAGCGTGAGGGCAACCACCAGCAAACCTGCGAATGTGCATGGCACTGATGCGGCAACGTCCGAATGCCGGATAAGCTTGCTGGGTGCCCCAGGTCTCGCGATTGAAGACCTGGAAAGCACGAGCCTCAACGCGGAAATTGAACAAAACCAAATTTGATCGCAATCGGCCGCGCAAAACGGAAATGCGCGGCCGCCTCTTGGCAACCGCGCATTCTTAAGCCACCCCATCGCAACCTTGCCGCGTTGACGTTACCAGGGCAGCGGCTTGCCCAAATGGAAATATCCGCCGGTAGGTCCATCCTCACCGAGCGTCGCCAGCGCCGCACTGGTCTTCCCGCCTTCGCTCAGTTCCATCGTTGCCTGCTCCCCGCCCATGTCTGTCTTTACCCAGCCGGGATGCGCTGAATTCACCTTGATCTTCGTATCCTTCAACTCGTAGGCGAGGTGAATGGTAAATGCATTGAGGGCCGTCTTCGACGCATCGTACGCAAACGACTTGGCGTTATAGATCGGCGAGTTCGGATCTGCCTGCAACGTGAGCGAACCGAGAATGCTGGAGAGATTGACGATGCGGCCTGCCGCACTCTTCTTCAACAGCGGCAACAGGGCCTTGGTCAAAGCTACCGGCGCGAAGAAATTGGTTTCAAATACTTTGTGCAACACGTCGACCGGGACGTCGCCCGCGGTGTGTTCGGGGCCGATGCCCGGGAACGTGCCGGCGGCGATACCCGCGTTGTTGACGAGAATGTCAAGACGTCCATACTTCGAATCGAAATAGTCATACGCCTTTTGAAAGTCATCCGATTTCGTAATGTCGAATTGCAGCACGTCGGCGTCAACGCCCGCTGCGCGCAGCTTCTCCACTGCCTGTTCGCCCTGCTTCAAGTCGCGCGAGCCAATGACAATTTTGGTATGGGCGTCCTTGAGGTCCAGTGCAGTTTGAAATCCGAGTCCGCGATTGCCGCCGGTGATGAATGCGATTTTCTGAGCCATGAGTCAGCAAGTCTCCTGTCGACCTTTGGATTCGCATTCCCTGCGGGAAGGTTCAGGAATTAGGACCTTGGCCGCCGCCACATATCCTTCCGCGCACGGTCTCGCCATAATTCGACATTGCAGAAAGCAACAGCCGCGGACGTGAGTAGTCAGCGGCTGTGGATGAAACTCGTTTTTATTTTCTGCGCGGAACCGGCTTGTCTCTCGGAGCGGGCCGCTTGGATTTGCCTTGGCCGAGCGTCGCCGTGCCGCCGTCATCTTCTTCGTGAGGAGCGAAGAACCGCACTCCTTCGAGGTTGTGCTCGCCCATGACATGCAGGCGCAGGAAGTTCGTCGATCCCGACTTGGTGCGTGTTCCCGCAACAATCGCGATCACTTCGCGCGGACGCACAAAGCCATGCTGTTCGAGCAGGTTCTCGGCTACATCCACCAGCGCTTCCGTGGTGTTCACCTTGGGACATCGAATCGGAATCGTTCCCCACAACAGGTTCAAACGGTTGATGGTCACCTCGATTGGGCTGAGTGCATAGATCGGCACCGAGGGGTGATACTTCGAAAGCTGGCGCGCGGTCGAGCCCGATTCCGTGAACAGCGCGATTCCGCGCAGATCCAGGTCGTCCGCCGCATGCGCCGTAGCCTCGCAGATGGTTTCGGCAATGGAAAGATGCGTGGCGCGAATGCGCGGCTCGTACACGTTTTGCGACTTGATGTGCCGCTCCGCCTCGAAGACGATGCGTCCCATCATGGCCACCGTCTCTACCGGGTACTTGCCCACCGCCGACTCGCCCGAAAGCATCACCGCGTCGGTACCGTCGTACACCGCGTTGGCCACGTCGGAGACCTCGGCGCGCGTGGGCCGCGGATTCTCAATCATCGACTCCAGCATCTGCGTCGCCGTGATCACCGGCTTGCGATACTCGCTGGCCCGGCGAATGATGTGCTTCTGAAACGCCGGCACTTGCTCCGGCGGCACTTCCACACCCAGGTCGCCGCGCGCCACCATGATGCCGTCCGCCGCCTGCAGAATGGCATCGAGATGTTCGATAGCCTGCGGCTTCTCCAGCTTCGCAATGATCCACGTTTCGCCGCCGTAGGCCGACACCCGGTTGCGCACCAGCCGTACATCTTCCGCAGTCCGCACAAATGAAACAGCGATCGCATCCACGCCGTTGCGAATGGCAAATTCCAAGTCAGCGTTGTCCTTCTCCGTCAGCGACGGAACACGCACCGGAATGCCCGGAAGGTTGATGCCCTTGTTCTCGCCCAGCATCCCGCCGTTGATGATCTCGCAGACCACGTCGTCGCCCACCACCTCGTGAACCCGCAGTTCGATCAAACCGTCGGAGAGGAGAATGCGTGAGCCCTGTTCAACGTTTTCAGCCAGCGTCTTGAAGGTGGTTCCCACCAGCGATGCAGTGCCCGGCACGTCGCGGGGCGTGATGGTGAGCCGCAGTCCCGCCTTCAACAGGACCGGCTGCCGATCTTTCAGTTTCGAGGTTCGAATTTTCGGACCCTGCAAATCTCCCAGAATGCAAAGCGGTTTTCGCTCCTCCCGGCTCACTTTGCGGATCATTTGAATAAGCGCTAGTTTTTCTTCGTGCGTGCCATGGGAAAAGTTCAGACGAACCACGTCGACTCCGGCACGTACCAGGTCCCGGAACACCGGTTCAGTATTCGAAGCCGGACCCAGTGTGGCGACGATTTTTGCGCGGCGTTGAGAGACAGTGTCGTTCAGGCTTGAATCAGCAAACGGCATGAATAAAGCTCCAGATTTAATCGCGATTGGGGTGAATGTTTTGTGAGTGTGCGACCCGCTTCATTGTACACGGGGGGGTGGGTACGCAGACCCCCGTCCCATCTTCGCTCACGCTCTATCCGGCGGTCCGTGCGTGGGGTCACAGACCGGATGAGAGTGTGGCGGCGCCTCGGACTCCCAACAGTCTTTCCTGCCTGCCCCGAAAGAGAACCCCGTTCAGTTCCGCGCCCAGCAGTGCGCTGAACGACGTGATGTACAGCCACACCAGCGTCGCAATCCCGGCCGCAAACGATCCGTAAAACATCGAGTAGTCCGCGATCCGCGTCACGTACCATCCGAAGATCAGCGTCGCCGGGAACCACACCGCGGTCGCCGCAATCGCTCCCGGAATCACCCACTTCCAATGCTCGATGCGCTTGGTCCCGAAATGATAAAGAGCCGCCAGCACCGAGATGCTGGTTGAAAATGCCAGGGCCCACCGAACCATCCGCCAGAAAAACAGCACTACCAGCCGCAATTCGTGGTCCGCGTTGTTCACCATCCACGCCTCAATCTGCTGCCCGAACACCAGCAGCAGGCTGGCCAGCCACAGGGGTACCAGCACGATCGGCACCAGCAGAAGCGCGCGCCCGGCCCGCCGCCAATAGCCCCAGTCGCGCGGCAGTTGATAGGCCCGCCGGAAACCTTCCATCAGCGACAGCATCAACCCCAGCCCCGCGAAGATGCTCAAAGTCGTGGCCGAAAACAAAACCTGCGTGGAATACAAATGGCGCGACTCCAGCGCCGATTGCAGCAGGTACATCGATCCTGCCGGGAGAAACTGGTCCAGCGCGCTGCGCACCTCGCCCACCAGCGTCGTGCCCGTTGGCACCCGCGCCAGCAGGGTTGTAGCCAGAAGAATGGCAGGAAATGAAAACAGCATGCCCGAATAGGCCGCCGCCTTGGCCGTGTTGAACACGTCGTGCTCCAGGGCCAGGAGCATTGCTTTGCGAAATTGGAGAAGCGTGCGCGGCATACCGGTCAAAGCAAGAGTAGTGCATCCGCGGGGGGCGCGACGATACCGCTTGCTGCCGGGGCGTTATCCATGTCTATTCCTGCACTGCCAAGCCGGGACGCGCCTGGCCGAGCCGGATCAATCTAAAAGTCTACTTCTGCATCTCCTGGTACGCGTTCACCCAGGCATTCATCAGGTCGTCCAGGGTCACGCCCGGTTCCATCTTGCAATCGGAGAACGAGTCGTCTTTTTTCCCGCACCGCGCCACAACTTCCCCTTTGTGGTTATAGAGCGTCAAGCCGTTTGGCGACTTGGGAACTTCAACCAATGCCGGCTCAATCACCGGGGTGTTGATTGCTTTTGTGGTATGGACCACCGACCCGGTGCTGGTCGAGGCCAGAAGGATGAATGCAAGAAGAGAGCTCATACTTGCTCCATGTAGCGTTGGGATTTTCCGGTAATGACTATATTCATAGCCCAAAACCCCACCGGATGTTGTGATTTAGAACACGATAGCGCGGTTACGGAAGTTTCCCTTTGACCTGCAGCAAACTATCGGCAGCCGCATTCACTTCAGCAGCTGTCTTTCTCTCCTCTGCTTTCCTGAGCGGAGTGAGGGATCTGCGGGTGTCTATTCCCCATTCGCACAAATCGCCGAACCCCGCCTTCTTGCCACCGCGCTTTAGGTTGGGTCCCAGCAAGAAAACCTCCCAGCATCATGCTCGGCACTACCCGGAGCCGTCCTTCGCACAGCATGCTACCCGGTCACCGAGCAAGAAGGCGTCTATTTCGCTTGAAGAATGCTCGGCGGCCTGACGATAATAGAGAGCAAGACCACCGGGAAAGGTGTGTTTGGCGATGTGGCGGCCAGTGCCAGCTCGGCCGCCGAACCGCTCCTTAAAGTTGTGTGTCACCTGAAAGTTGTGCGTCACTTGTCGTTGAAGGGGAGCGGCTCGATGCCGAGAGAGGGCGAAGTTCTCAATCAAACAGAAGAGAACCTCTCGGCACTGATTGACAGTACGGAAGACTTTATTTGGTCGGTTGACACAGAATACCGGCTTTTGACATTTAACTCGGCCTTGCAGAGGTACTACCTCGACAATTTCGGTACCCAGCCCGAAGTGGGGATGCGCCCGGAACACCTGCTTCCGCCGCTCAGGGCGGAACGCTGGCCTGATCTCTATCGGCGTGCAATGGCCGAAGGACGCTTCAGCACTGAATCCACGCGGGCGGATGGACGCACAACCCGGCTGACCCTCAACCGGATCGTCGTGCATGGAAGGACAGCAGGCGTTTCGGTTTTTGGGAAAGACATCACTGAGCTGAAGCTGGCTGAGAAATCCCTCGTGGAGGCCCAGGAAGCGCGTCTGCAAAGCGAGGAACGCTTTCGAACAGCATTTCAGACCAGCCTCGACGCCATCGCCATCAATCGTCTCGACGATGGGGCATATATCGAATGCAACAAGGCATTTCTTGATATCTCGGGTTACGAGCGCAACGAGATCATTGGACAAAGTTCTCTGGACCTGGAAATCTGGGCGGATCGTCGAGACCGGCAAAAAATGCTGAACACGTTGCGTTTGCAGTCCCATTGCCGGGATTTGGAAGCGCAATTCAGAAAGAAGAGCGGGGAAGTATTCTGGGGATTGATGTCGGCGTCCTTGATCGAGCCGAGCGGTGTTCCGTGCGTACTGTCCATCACCCGCGACATCTCCGATGCCAGGACTGCGGCAGACAAGCTGGCATCGACTGTGCAAGCACTCCGCATGAGCGAGGAGCGCTATCGTACCGTTTTCCTTACCTCGTATGACGGCATTCTCATCAACCGTCTCGATGATGGAATTTACATTGACGCGAATCCCAGGTTCCTTGAGTTCATGGGATTCGACCGCAGCGAAGTCATCGGCAAATCCAACTCGGAGCTTAGCTTTTGGGCAGACAGCGCCGATCGAGCTCGATTCTTCGCGGATCTGCGCCTCCACTCCAGCTGTCACGCCTTTGAGGCCGAGTTTCGAAAAAACGGCGGTGAGCAATGCTGGGCTCAACTGTCGGCTTCCATCATTCAGATCGATGGCGTGGCCTGCCTGCTTACAATGTCCCGGGATATCACTCAAGCCAAAGTGGCAGAAGAGGAAATCCGCAAACTGGCCTTCTACGACACGTTGACGGCTCTCCCCAACCGTCGCCTGTTGATGGAGCGTTTGCGGCAAGGTTACGTCACAGACAATCGAACAGTCTGGACCCGAGCCTTACTGTTTCTCGATCTCGATGGTTTTAAGACTCTGAACGATACACTTGGACACCAGGCAGGCGACCTTTTGCTCCAAGAAGTGGCTCGACGCCTCAGAGCCTTGATCCACGAGACCGACTTCGTGGGCAGGTTGGGAGGGGATGAGTTCGTGGTGATCCTCGAACATCTCAACGAAATTCAAGAGCATGCCGCGGAACAAGCGAAGACCGCCGCTGGGAAAATCCTTTCTGTCGTCGAACAGCCCTATCTTCTCGACGGCCAGGAATGGCTTGCTACCGCAAGCATCGGGATCACGACCTTTCGGAGTAAACAAGAAAACACCAGCGAAATTCTGAAACAGGCGGATATTGCCATGTATCAGGCCAAGGAATCGGGCCGCAATACATTTTGCCTATTCACCTCAGCCTCGTAGGCGGCCCTCTCCCCACGACTCCTCGCATTTGGTTACTGCACCTTTTCGGCCTCCCCTCCAGTTTCGGCCTCCCCTTCAGCCCGCAAGCCTTCTTCTTCGCAATCGTCTCCCCGCCACAGACCACCCGCACTCAAACGGTTTATCATGGCCAGCGTCATGCATACCCCTCGGCGTAAACCGCTTGCCCTCCTGCTCCTGCCTCTGTTCGCTTCCTTCGCCGCCGGCGCCCAGAGCGCTCCCGCTCCCAACGCGCAGCTGGCCGCCAAACCCCTCAATGCGCGCGTCGACGCCCTGCTCAAGAAGATGACCCTCGAAGAAAAACTCGGCCAGCTCGCCCAGTTCTCCGCAGGATTCGCCACCGGCCCCGGCGCCAACAATATGCGCTTCGACGACCTGGTTGAAAAAGGCCAGGTGGGCTCGTTCCTCAACGTCGTCGGTGCCGATGCCACCAATCACTATCAACACATCGCCATGGAGAAGGCGCGCCTTCACATCCCCCTCATCTTCGGACTCGATGTAATTCATGGCCATCACACCACGTTCCCCATTCCGCTGGCCGTCGCCGCCAGTTGGGATCCCGACGCGGCCCAGCTCGTGGCCCACACCGGAGCCGTGGAAGCCCGCGCTGACGGCGTCACCTGGGTCTTCTCGCCCATGGTCGACATCGCCCGGGATCCCCGCTGGGGCCGCATCATTGAATCCAATGGCGAAGACCCCTATCTCAGCTCCGTCCTGGCGCGCGCCTGGGTCCGGGGCTATCAGCAGGGGGACCTCTCCAAACCCGACTCCGCCGCCGTCAGCGTCAAGCACTATGCGGCCTACGGAGCCGCCATCGCCGGCCGCGACTACAACGCCACCGACATGAGTGAGATCACGCTGCGCCAGGTATATCTCGAGCCCTATCGCGCCGCCGTCGAAGAAGGCGCTGCCACCATGATGAGCTCCTTCAACTCCATCAACGGCGTACCCGGCAGCGCCAATCCCTTTACCCTCAACCAGGTCCTGCGCAAGGAATGGGGCTTTAACGGCTTCGTTGTGTCCGACTGGGGCGCCGTTGGGGAACTCATCAATCACGCCATCGGCGATGGTCCTACCGTCGCCCGCAAGTCTCTCGAAGCCGGTGTCGACATGGACATGGAAGGCAATCTCTTCGGCACCGTCATCGCTCCCCAGGTCCGCGCCGGCAAGATCCCTGAGTCCGTTGTCGATGAAGCCGTCCGCCGTATCCTCCGCGTCAAGTTCGCGCTGGGCCTCTTCGACCATCCCTACGTCGACTCCAGCCCCGCGTACGAGGCCACGCCCGAGCGCCGCGCCCTGGCCCGCAAGGTCGCCGATGAAACCATGGTCCTGCTCAAAAACGATCCGGTTGAAGGCGTGGGCACCCTTCTTCCCATGACCGGCAAGGCGAAGAAGGTGGCTCTCATCGGCCCTATGGCCGACAACCAGCGCGACCTGCTCGGCGCATGGACCGGCGGCGAACCCAAGTACGCCATCACCCTGCGCAAGGCGCTGACCGAAAAGCTGGGCGACAACCTGCTCTACGCGCCGGGCTGCGGCCTGCTCTCCGGCGAAGATGAAGTCGCGCTCGGCAAGGTCAGCTTCGGCGGATCCGTTGCGGCCCCCTCAACCGTCGAGGTTTCCGACGAGGCCAAGACCATTGCCGAGGCCGTCGAAGCCGCAAAGAAGGCCGACGTCGCCATCCTCGCCCTCGGCGAAAGCGCCAACTGGATGGAAGGCGAAGCGTCCAGCCGCGTCCATCTCGGATTCACCGGCGCGCAGGAGCAACTGCTTGAGGCGGTCGCCGCCATCGGCAAGCCCGTCATCCTGGTCGTTATGGCCGGTCGCCCGCTGGAAATCAAATGGGCTGCCGGGCACGTCCCCGCCATCCTTGAAGCGTGGAGCCCCGGAGTCGAAGGCGGTCACGCCATCGCCGACGTCCTGTTCGGCGAGGTCAACCCATCCGGCAAACTCCCGGCCAGCCTGCCCCGCGATGTCGGCCAGGAGCCGCTCTACTACGCGCAGACACCCACCGGCCGTCCCGCCAATCACACCGATCTCAGCCACATGCCCACCAACGCCCCTGAGAAGTTCGTGTCTCGTTACATGGACGAGGAGAATTCCGCGCTCTTTCCCTTCGGCTGGGGACTCAGCTATACGCGCTTCAGCTATTCGAAGCCCACCGTCAGCCGCGAGTCCGTGCCCCTGAAGGAAATACTCAGCTCGGCCCATACGCCCCTTATGAAGGTCGCCGTCGATGTCAAGAACACCGGCCCGGTCGCCGGAACCGAAGTCGTACAGATGTACATTCGCAATACCGTCGCCAGTGTCGAACAGCCGGTCCGCGAACTCAAAGGCTTTGCCCGCGTCCAGCTGGCCCCCGGCGAATCGAAGCATGTGGAGTTTCCGCTCGGTTTCGACGAACTCAACTTCTACAACGCCGAAGTGAAGCGCACCGTGGAGCCCACCACCTACAAAATATGGGTGGGCGGCAGTTCCCTCGCCACCGCCGAAACCAGCCTGCAAATCGTCGAGTAATCTACGGTCCATGCGACAGGATGCCCCCAGGTCTCGATTTTGAGACCTGGGGGTCCTGGGGTTGAACCCCTTGCGTGGGACAGTCAGCCGAAGACACAGTTGCCATTGAGTGCGAATGTCTTCCATGCACGTGTTCTGTGCGGCAGTATGTAAAAACAAACCCAAGTTGTCACTCACCAGGTGTTAATTGAATTAAATAGGCAACGTGTTGCGTGAAATGTTGTTACGCTGCGAATATATTTTCATTTAAAATCATATAGTTAACATTTACTTCGCATTCAAAACTATTGCGAATTTCGTGAAATTCTAATTGTCTGTTTTTTTTTGCGTACTGTTGCGAATGCTCCCAAGCGCCACACATTAAAGCTGTTAGACCCTTAATGGAGATCCATCGAAAAAAGCCGGTGCCCAAACTCGGCAAAATAATCTCTCGCTCTGCATGGAGCGATGCCCCGCCGCGTTTGGGCGCCATTGTTACTAAATCGCCAACACGGCGCTCCGGGCTATTTCGCCACGATCTTGTCCGCGATCTTGTCGTACTCGGCCCGTGAAATCGCGTGTTTCCTCACCAGGTCGCCGCCGCTGTCCCATGGCCGTCCGTTCACAATACGATTGGCCGCCGTGTCATCGATCCCCGGAAGCGTCTTCAAATCATCCACCGAGGCCTTGTTGATATTCATGGGCCCCTTCTGCTTCAAACCGTCGGCGACGCCCTGCACCACCGCCTTCGCATCGCGGGTGGCCTCGGAAGTCGCTTTGGCCGTGTCTTGGCGAATGGCGTCAGGGCTGCGACGTTCAGGGGTACAAGCAGCCAGGGGAAGCACGGCAAGAAGGGAAAGTGCGATCCATTTCATACTTGCTTCGATGCGCATCCGCCGTCCAAGGGCTGGTCCCGCATTCTTACTTCTTCCTAAACCCCCGCAAAATCGGGCCCTCGCACAGTGCGCGAGGCCGTACCCTGTGTACACTGTTTGAAATCAGGAGGCTGTTATGCAGACGCGTATTCAGGGCACGACGATGCCGGTGCTCGAAGTGCAGCTAGACCCCAACGAAAGCGTTTTTTCCGAGAGCGGCGAACTGTCCTGGATGACCCAGTCCATCCAGATGACCACCCACACCCAGATGGGCGGCGGCGGCGGCTTGTTCGGCGTCTTCAAACGTATCGCGGGCGGCGGAAGTCTCTTCATGACTGAATACCGTGCCTGGCAGTACCCCGGGGAAGTAGCGTTTGCTACCAAGGTGCCCGGACACATTGTTCCCATGCAGGTGGGGCAGGGGTATGAGTACATGGTCCATCGTCACGGCTTTCTGTGCGCGACCCCGCAAGTCACCATCAGCGTCGGCTTTCAGCAGTCTCTGGGCGCAGGCATCTTCGGCGGCGATGGCTTCCTGCTGCAGAAAATCAGCGGCTACGGAACTGCGTGGATTGAACTCTCGGGTGAGTTGATCGTGAAAGATCTCGCGCCGGGCGAAATGCTGCGCGTGCATCCAGGCCACGTGGGCGCGTTTCAAAGCTCGGTTGGATTTCAGATTACGACGGTGCCCGGCATCAAGAACATGATCTTCGGCGGCGATGGAATCTTCCTCGCCCAGTTGGTGGGACCGGGACGTATCTGGCTGCAGACGCTGCCGATCTCGCGCCTTGCGCATCAAATAGGGGAATACCTGCCGCAAGGCCGGCGCGAAGCTCCGGCGGCCGCGGGGGCGGGCATCATCGGTGGCATCGTAGGCTCCATTTTGAGCGGCGGCGAATAAATACGCGGTGCCTGCGTCGCGTTCAGCGCATCACAGCAAGCGTAGGCACCCTTTCACCAATTCAACAATGAGGTCTCGATAGATTGCAGGAAATTCGCGCATGATTCGAACGATCCGCTCTTCCCGCAGTCTTCGCAGCGACATCACGTTCATGTTCGTGCTGGCGCTCGCTTGCTACGTAGCGTACCTGGTGCGCGACGTGTTGATCCTGCTTTATGTCAGTGCACTGTTCGCGGTGGTGCTTCAGCCCCTGGTGCAATTCGTGGGCAGTTGGCGCATTGGAAGATTTCGGCCATTCAAGAGTAGCGCCATCTTCATACTTCTCGTCGTAGTCCTGGGCGGCCTCGTCGCTTTTGGCTTCTTCGCATTGCCTCCCGTCATCCGCGACCTGGAAGAGTTTGGCAAGTGGATGCCTCAGCGTTTGCCGGCCGTCATGCTCAGACTGAACCATTTTCCGCTCGCTGACCGCATCAACATGGACGACATGGCGGAAAAAATTCAGGACCTTGCCGGACACAGCGCCACCTATCTTCTCATGTCGATCAAGACCTGGGCTGGTTCGCTATTCACCATTGCCATGGGCCTGATCCTCACGATCTACTTCACGCTGGAGGGCGATTCCGCCTACCGCTGGGCGCTTTCCTTTTTCCCGATGGAGAGCCGTACGCGTCTTGACCTGGCGCTGCGGCGCGCGGAAGTCCGCATGGGCAAATGGCTGATCGGGCAGGGAAGCCTGATGCTGATTCTCGGCCTCACCAGCACCGTGGTCTACCTCGCGCTGCACGTGCGTTACGCGTACGCGCTCGGTGTGCTCACCGGTCTGCTCAATATCATTCCCGTTCTCGGCGCCGCGGTGTGCGTGGTGCTGGCTCTGCTGGCGGCGGCGGTTGATTCGTGGGGCCGCGTGCTGGGGGTTGCCGTCTTCTACCTCATCTATCTCAACCTTGAGAATTCGTTTCTCACGCCGCGCATCATGAAGTCGAGCGTCGATCTGCCCGGGCTGGCGATCATCGTGGCTTTGTTGCTGGGATCGGCGCTGGAAGGCGTGCTTGGCGCACTGGTGTCCGTGCCCACTGCGGTGCTGGTCGCGGTGCTGGTGGATGAATACCTGGTGTCGAAAGATCCTGAGCCGGCCGTCTAAACCTGCTTGCGGAAGACCTCTTTCTTGAGCACGCCGCAAAGCGACAACGCTTAACTTCACAGGGTTGCAAAAATACAATCCCTGAGAACCAGGCGTGGCTCGCAGGCCGGGAGCAGGCCTCTCCTTGCCAAGCCGTTGCATCCCAATGCGAAAACGGGCCTTTCGCTCGTGGAGATGCAGGCATGCGAAGACGCAAGTTTCTTTCCGGCTCGGTTGCTGCGGTAGCCGGCGCAGCTTACCTTGGGAATCCTCTTAACGCTTCCGCAAATTCCAATCAGCAGGGTACATCCATGGATACACGCTTTTCGACCAATGGCGCGGCGGCACGCCTTCCGCGCGTGACAAACGCCGGCACGCTGCGCGGCGAAATGTTATTCCGTCAACTGGGCGCGACCGGCGTTGAAGTCTCGCTGATCGGCCTTGGCGGCTCGCACCTGGGATTGGCCACTGTCGAAGAAGACGAGTCCATCAAAATCATTCACCAGGCACTCGACCGCGGCATCAACTTCCTCGACAATTCCTGGGACTACAACGAAGGCCGCAGTGAGATGCGCGTCGGCAAGGCTCTGCAACAGGGCGGCTATCGTCAAAAAGCATTCGTGATGACCAAAATCGACGGGCGCACGAAAGAGGTAGCGACTAACCAGATTGAAGATTCTTTGCGGCGGCTGAAGGTGGACCACATCGACCTGCTGCAGCATCACGAGGTGATTCGCTTCGACGATCCCGACCGCATCTTCAACGAAGGCGGCGCCATGGAAGCCGTGGTGGCGGCCCGGCAGGCGGGAAAGATCCGGTTCATCGGCTTCACCGGCCACAAGGATCCGCACGTTCACCTGTACATGCTTGAAGTCGCGGAGAAGCACGGATTTCATTTCGATACGGTGCAGATGCCGGTCAACATCATGGACGCCCACTATCGCAGCTTCGCGCAGATGGTAGTTCCCAAGGCGATTGAGCAGCACATCGGCGTGCTGGGCATGAAGTGTTTCGGCGACGGAATTATTTTGAAGAGCGGCGCGGTGGAACCCATGGACTGCCTGAATTACTCGCTGAATATCCCGTTGTCGGTCCTGATTACGGGGATCAATACGCCCGATCTCCTGGAGCAGGCATTCACCGCAGTGAAGCAATTCAAGCCCATGGACGAAGCGGCCGTGGCCACATTGATCGCCAAATCAGCCCAGGCAGCCAACAAGGGCGAATTTGAGCTATTTAAAACGACGGCGCACTTCGACACGACCGCCCGCCATCCCGACTGGCTGGGCTCGGATTCGAACGCGGTACAAAAGCTGGCACCGCAACTGCCGGGCTGAGTGGCATTCTCGGCTCAGATTTTCGCGCCCACGCAGGATGCGAGGCTAGCTCCAGTTTCTCGAATGAGAATTGGAGCGAGCATGCCTGACGACCAGCGATTTCTGCGTCGGCTTACTGCGGATTGCTTGAGTGCGCGGCGTTTAAACCGCCCTGCACAGCGGCTTTCATCACGCCGCTCTGTGCGAACAGATGAACCAGACCGGCGGACAGGGTTGGACCGCCAGCTGGTGGGGCACCTTTGTTCGGGGTGCGGCGCGCCATCTTCAGGTCGCCTGTACCTTGCGCATCGAGGACCAGCGAAGCAAGTTTGCGCGCCTGGTCGAGGTCGAAGCTCTCGGACACGAACACCAGTTTGCCGCGTGTCGTGATCACCACCGGACCTTCGTTGGTGGTGTACACCTGTTCGACCGAGCCGGCGGGCGCGTCGACCGGCGCGGCATGCTGTGCCGCGTCGTCCTTGTGCAGGCCGGAATACTTACGGCCCAGCGCATTGGCGTAGAGCTGCGCAAAGGCCTGTGCCGAAGCCGCATTCTTCCATGCTGAAAGGTAGAAGAGCGAGATGGACCTGGTATTGGCCTGCTCAGCGGGAGTCGTAGCCGTAAGGCGCTGCCCGGCCCAATAGATGCCGCCGTCCCACGATGGAGTAAGGTCGCGCGCGGCATTGTCGCCGCCGAAGAGCTCGGTAAGAATGTGCAGGTCCAGTTCGCCTACCTGCCCGATGTCGTAGGCTTTGTATGTTTTGTCCAGCAGCCCGTGAATATCGGGCATCAGGGGCACGACCGGAACCTTGGCCTTTTCGAATTCCCGCGGATTGATGATCTCCCATGTTGAACTCGGCGGGCGGTCGAGCGCGCCGCTGAACGCCGCTTTCTGGCCCTGGTCCATCCACACATCCTGCTCGAAACTCAATCCTTCTCGATAGGGAAACAGGAGAGACTCCGACAGCAACAGCGGCGCTCGCGCGAGTACCGGAGAATTCTCTGATCCGTTCATCTGGTTCTTGATGAACTCGACGACTTCAGGATCCTTGAGCAGGCTTTTGCCCATCGGCTTGAGGATGTTATCCATCATCACCGCGGTGGCCTGGCCTTCGGCGACAGCTTCGCGCGCCGTATCCACTTCGTCCTTGGCCAGGTGTTCCACATCTTCGCGATAGTTGGTCGACACGTCGGACGGAGTCTGGTCGCCCCATTTCTCGAGGTCGATGTGCTGGTCCTGCAGCGCGTGCGTCAACTCGTGAGCGAGTACCGGCTTCTGCTCGTCGATGTCCACCCAGTCGAGCAAGTTCACGGTTTTGGTCTTGGAATCGTAGTAGGCTTCGATCTGCTCTTTGAGTAATGCGAGCAGGAACGGCTTGAGGTCGAAGTCGCGATCGAGCAATCCGAATTTCTTCAGCACGATTTCGCCGCGTTGCAGCCGCTTCGCGCCCTCATCTTCCTGAAACTTCTGATTCAGGTAGCTTTCCACCGCGGCGCGCGTGGTGAGCTGCCGCTTGACGGTGCTCTTGACGGGCAAGCCTGTCTCCTGGGACGAGAACTGGATCAACTCGTCGACCAGGGAGAACAGCTGCTTGGCCTGCTCCGGGGTGATGTGGGTCTCGGGCTTTTTAGCCGCAGGATTGGACGGCGAGCCCGGGGCCTTGAGGGGCGGGGCGGGCTGCCTAGGCGATTCCGGTGTCTGCGCGCCTGCCAACGCGGTGGCAAGGCCCAATGCTGCCGCAATGATCGAAGCGCGCCAGCCGCTTCCGGGCCTCGTGTACTGCATGCTCATCCGCTCTCCTTGATTTCCAGCGCGTCCAACGGCGCGATGATGTGGCCCGCTGCGGCCCTGAAGGGTTAAGCTTCAAGGCTATAATTAAGATGCGTTTCGAGTTGGGAAGAACTCTGCAATTTCCCCTCGGCCCAGCGGAAAACTTGTGATGACCGACATCCATCTTGCCGCATCCCCGACGGCTACCAGGCTCGCCAGCGTTCTGGCTTCGCAGAATCCTCACCCGGAAGTCTCTGTGTACCGCGGAGTTGTTACTCCTGTTGAGTTGGACGTGCGATCGAGGGAAATAGAGGCGCTCGTCTCTGCCGCCGCGGTCCACGATCTGGGCTGGCTGCGCCGCGTTGCGGTGCGCGGAGAAGATCGTTTTCGCTGGCTGAGCGGCATGGTCACGAACACGGTGAACGGTTTAGCCCCCAATGCGGGGGCATGGAACCTGGTTCTGAACGCGCAGGGACGCATCCAGGGCGACCTGACGGTGTGGCGCGATGGCGAGGATCTAGAGCTGGAGATAGAAGCCGATCAGCATGACCGCCTGATGGCTCACCTCGATCGCTTTATCATCATGGACGACGTGGAGTTGGCCGACCTGGACGGCGAGTCGGCCATCGGGTTGACGGGCGCCCGGGCTGGAGACGTGTTGGGCCGGCTCGGTTTGCCGGTTCTCCCCGAGCCGCTGACGCAGACGCGCGCAGAGTGGGACGGAACGCGGGTGCTGATTCGCCGTGGATATGGCGTGCTCGCGGAGCACTACACTCTCTGGGTTTCGGCTGAAAAGATGGGCGTGCTGTGGCAGGCCGTGTGTGCGGCTGGCGCGCAGCCGACAGGAAGCGCGGCGCTGGAAGCATTCCGGATTGCGGAAGGGATTCCCGCCTACGGCATCGACATTGCGGAGCGCGATTTGGCGCAGGAGACCTCCCAGATGCGGGCGCTGAGCTTCGACAAGGGCTGCTACCTGGGACAGGAGATTGTGGAGCGCATCCGGTCGCGGGGCAACGTGCACCGCCACCTGCGGACGCTTGAACTGGACGGGTCCGCGCCGGAACCCGGCACCAAGCTTGCGCAGGACACCGCCGATGCCGGGCAGATCACCAGCGCGGCGGAACTCTCCCTGGCTTCAGGAACGCGCGTCTTCGCGATCGGGATGATTCGCGCCGAAGCCGAGGTGCGCAAACAGCCGCTGACTTACACTACAAAAGCAGGCACGGGCACTCAAGAAGAAACCGCGGGCACAGCCCGGGTTCTGGCTGCACCGCCCACGTTTTAATCGGATCGGAAAGTTGAAGATATGAGCGACACACCGAAGTTTGAAGTGATCGACCGCCGCAAATACAAGGCTGAAGAAGAAGAGCACGAAGCTGCGCAGGCGGTTGTGCCGGAGCCGGCGAAAGAAGCGCCTTCTCAACCGGAACCGTCCAAACCGGAATCGCGCGTTGGGCCGCAGCTCGTAACCGAACCGACCCGGGGAACGATCGAAGAGTCCGAAGACGATCTGGGACCGGAGCCGGAACTTCCGCCTGCGCCCAGTGCCGAGGAGTTTCGCCAGCAGAAATTCTCCTATGACTCAGCGGCGCAGCGGCTGGAAGAACTGGTCAGGGCGCAGAATCCCGGTGTCGGCCCGCAGCCGGCCGTCACGTTCGATAACCTGGTGCAGCAGTTCTATGTTTCCGCCATGATCCAGATGGGCGCCGGCACGCAGGAAGGACAGAGGCCGCGCGTCGATATTCTGGGCGCCAAGCAGACCATCGACCTGATGGGCATTCTTGCCGAAAAGACTGAGGGCAACCGCACCGAGCTTGAAGATCGCACCTTGCAGGCGGTGCTGTTTGAAGTGCGCATGGCTTTTCTTGAACTCACCAACATGATCACCCTGCAAACGATGCAGCCCCCGCCGCCACCCCCGCCGGGCAAACGTTAGAGGCCGGCCCGGTCGATGCAGGGTCGACTCACTTTTCTGGGAACGGGCACTTCCATGGGAGTGCCCACGCTGGGCTGCGACTGCGCGGTGTGCATGTCGCCCCATCCGCACGACCGGCGTCTGCGGCCCTCGGTGCTGTTGCGTTGGGATGGCAAGCCGGGCGAACGCCAACGTTCTGTTGTGATCGATACCGGGCCCGATTTTCGCGAACAGGCGCTGCGCACGCGGCTCACTCACCTGGATGCAGTGTTTTATACCCACTCGCACGCCGACCACATCATGGGTCTCGATGATTTGCGGCCATTGAGCTTTACGCATTTCCGTGAAGGCGGACCGATTCCGCTTTATGCGTCGCGGCAGACGGCAGCGGTGCTGGAGCATATCTACGATTACACGTTTTCGCCCAACGCAACCTATCCGACGCGAGCGCGCGTGCATATCGAACCTCTCTCGGAACGCACCTGTGTACACGGGGTGGAGTTCATTTGCGTGCCTGTGAAACATGGAGAGATGGATGTAGCCGGTTTTCGATTCGGCGACGCCGCCTATCTGACCGATGTAAGCCAGATTCCCGAAAAGAGCTTTGAGTTGTTGCAGGGCCTGAGCACCTTGGTTCTTCCCGCGCTGCGCCATCATCCCCATCCCAGCCACGCGACGGTGAAGCAGGCTGTGGCCTGGGCGGAACGGATCGGGGCGCGGCAGACGTGGCTGACGCATATCGCCCACGAGCTGGGCCACGCAGAGACGAACAGCATCCTGCCGGCCGGCGTGGCCATGGCGTATGACGGATTGGAAGTAGCCGTGGCTCTATGAAAGACGACTTGATCCGCATGATTCCCGTTTATCGTGCAATGGAAGAGATTCCCGCCAGCTTCGGTCCCACCGTGGCGGCCATCGGCAATTTCGATGGAGTGCACCTGGGCCACCAGCGCATTCTTGCGGCGGTTGTGGAGGAGGCGCGGCATCGGAATGCGCAAGCGGTTGTGGTCACGTTCGATCCGCATCCCGAGGAGTTTTTGCGGCCGGGCAAGGCGCCGCGCCTGCTGACGCCCATGGAGGAGCGCGCGCGCCTGCTGGCGCTCACGGGTGTGGATGCGGTTGTGGTGCTGCGCTTCGATGCGTCATTGGCAAAACTTTCCCCGCGCGAGTTTGTGCAGCGCGTGCTGGTGGATGCGCTCAACGTGCGCGGCTTGCACGAAGGCGGCAATTTCCGCTTTGGGCACCGCGCCGCGGCCGGGGTGAGGGAACTGGCGGAGTTCGGCGCCGAGTTCGGCTTCGGATTGCAGGTGCACGACGCGGTGCACATGCATGGGATGGAAGTCTCGAGCTCCGCGGTTCGGGAGTTGATCGCGGGCGGCGACATGAAGCGCGCGCGCTGGATGCTGGGACGGCCCTTCGTGGTGCGATCGTCGCCCGCGCGCGGCCGCGGTGTCGGCACGCGCTTGCTGGTCCCGACCGTGAACCTCGCGGCGTACGACGGCCTTCTGCCGGCATTCGGCGTCTACGTCACCCGCCTGACGGTAGGCGAGCGATGTTTTCAAGCCGTGACGAATGTGGGCAACCGGCCCACGTTTGAGGGCGTCGGCTTTGGCGTGGAAACGCACATCCTGGACTTCGAACCGGTCGACTTGAACGACGAGACGCACCTTGAACTTGAATTTCTATATCGCCTGCGCTCCGAAATGACGTGGCCATCGCCCGAAGCGCTGAAGGCCCAGATCTTCAAGGATGTGGGGCGGGCGAAACGGTATTTCCGGCTGGTGCCGAAACGCCAGTCTCGCGGCTGATCTCGGACATGGAACCCGGAAGTCTCTACTGGTCTTAGTCGTGGCTGGTGGGCGGGAGAGGGTGTGTCTGGGGGTGCGACTGTGGAGCACCTTTCACGAAAGGCGTCGAATTCGATGGCCTTGCATTCTGCGGTGCACTGGGAACTCTGGGTACGGATTGGGCGGGAGGCCTGGGGGCCGGAGCCGGGCTGCTCAAAGGAGCCTTCGTGATAACTCCGCTGCCCGATGGCTTCGGTGTTATCTGCGCGCCCTTGGCCGCTGTCGGCGCCGCTGGCTTGGCAGTAGCGCTTGGAACCGGCGAAGCACCCGGTTTGGGTGGCATCTCTGCCGAGGCTTTCAACAACGGCCTGTCAGCGGCCTCATCGCCGAGAAACTCTTCGTTGTCCTTGCCCACGATGGCTTGCTTCATGACCTCCATCCAGATGGGCAATGCCGCCTTGGCGCCGGTTTCCTTCTCTCCCAGGGACTCGCGGCTGTCGAAGCCCACCCACACCCCGCAGGTGACGGACGGCGAGAAGCCCAGGAACCATGCATCGGTGTAGTCGCTGGTAGTGCCCGTCTTGCCGCCCACGGGATGATGTAGCTGCGAAGCAGCGGCGCCGGTGCCGTGGGCAGTGACTTCGCGCAGCAGGGTCATCATGGTGCGCGCACTTTGCTGGCTGATTACCTCATCCACGGATGGCGCGTCTTCCCACAGCGTGATTCCATCCGCATTCGACACCTTGCGGATCAGCCGCGGCTTCACGCGAATGCCGTCGTTGGGAAAGACCGAGTAGGAGGCCACCTGCTCCTCCAGCGTGATTTCCACAGCGCCCAGGGCGATCGGCAAGTAGGCAGGAATATTCGAGGTGACACCGAAGCGGTGTGCCACATCGATGACCTTGCGAATGCCCACGCGCGCTGCCAGTTTGACGGCGGGAACGTTGCGCGACTCGGCGAAGGCGTTGGCCAGCGTCATGGCGCCCTTGAAGTCATTTTCGTAGTTGTGCGGGGAGTAAGAGCCGAAGCTCACTGGCGCATCGACAATGATATCGGTTGGCTTGGCGCCGTCCTCGACCGCGGCCGTATAGACATAGGGCTTGAAACTCGAACCCGTCTGCCGCTCAGCCTGTGTGGCGCGATTGAACTGCGACAGCGCGTAATCCCGGCCGCCCACCAGAGCCAGAACGTCGCCCGTAGTGTTGTCGATGGCCATCAGCGAACCCTGGGCGCCGGAATCCTGTTCGAGGGTGCCGCGGTGTGCCGAACCCTCCATCCCGTCGCCGAGGTGGATGTAGATTACGTCTCCGGGCTTCACCAGCGCATCGGCAAAACGCTGGCCGGTCCAAGCCCAATCGCCGCCCTCCAGAACAATCTCCTGCGTGCCGAAGCGGGCATGAATTTCGAGCGGAAGCACACGGGTCACGACGGCGTGCACATAGTCGCCGGGGTGCGATTGCAAGGCCCAGTCGGGATGCTTGAAGTCCTCGATGGATATGCCGTCGTTGAGCACGTTTTGAATGCGCCCGCGCCAGCCGTGACGTCGCTCGTAGGCGGCCAGGCCGTCGGTCACGGCGCGATTGGCGGTCTGCTGCAGGTCGAGATCGAGGGTTGTGTCGACGCGCAGGCCTGCTTCATGCACTTCCTCCGCGCCGAAACGTTTTTCCAACTCGCGCCGAACCTCTTCGACAAACCATGGAGCCGCCGACATCTCCGGCTGCGCAATGTGCAAGCCGAGCGCAGTCTGGCGGGCCTTCTCCGCCTGGGCATGGGTGATCACGCCGTCCGACTCCATCTCGCTCAGGACGAGGTTTCGGCGGCGCAGCGCCTTGTCCGGGTTGATCAGCGGCGAATACGCCGCCGGGCCTTTGGGCAAACCGGCGAGCAGCGCTGCTTCCGTAAGACTCAGATCCTTGGCGTGCTTTGAAAAGTAGAACTCGGACGCGGCCTCAAACCCATACATCCCGCTGCCCAGGTAGATCTGGTTTCCGTAGAGCGTAAAGATCTGTTCTTTGGTGAAGGCGCGCTCTATCTGGATGGAGAGGTACGCCTCCTGGATCTTGCGCAGCGCCGTGCGATCGGCGGAGAGGAACAGGTTGCGCGCCAGTTGCATGGTCAGCGTGGAGGCTCCCTGCGCGCGGCCGTGGCTGCGCAGATCATGCACCAGCGCCCCACCGATACGGAACACGTTGATGCCCCCGTGGGACTCGAAAGTCTTGTCTTCGATGGAGATGACCGCTTGGCGCAAAACTGGCGCGAAGTCGTCATAGTTAACCACGATGCGGCGCTCCAGGGCGAAAGAGCCGATGATGCGGCCCTTCTGGTCGTAGAGGTCGGTCGTGGTCGAAGGCCGGTAGCGCTCCAGGTCGTGAATCTGGGGCAGGTCGACGGAGTACACCAGCATCAACCCGGCAAGGGAACCGGTGATGATGGACAGGGAGACCAAGACCATGAAAGCCCGCTTGCCGGCCAGTTTGAGGCGCGGAGGACGAGGATCGTCTGGCGGAAGACGATGGGCGCGGCCCAAACCGCGATTGTCGGCAGTTTGCGTGGGTGCGGCAGCCACCGGCTTCGGGCCTCATCAGCATCTCTCAAGCGAGCGGTTGGCGAAAAATGCTGTTCGTCTGAGGTTAGCAGGTTTGAGGGGTGCGGTGGGGGGGTTGAACCGGCACTGCAGTTACTTCGAATGCACGTCCACATCGCGAATGGCATGCGGTCGAATGCGGAATCATTCGCTCTCTTCGCGGAAAATGTGGACGGGGAGCGCAAAGAAATGACCTATAAAGTTTGTGCCCCCACCGCCTCCGCATTCAAGCGCGGAAAGGATGAGGGCACAAAGCGAACCGGGAAGGGAATTAGCTGTTCTTGGCTTTCAAAAGCTGGAGGGCCTTGTTGAGAGGCTCATCGCCCTTAGCGGGCGCGTTTTCCTGATCCTGGTCTTCTTCAGCAGCCTGGCCCACTTGCACCGTGGGCGTTACCGCTTCGTCTTGGATTTTTTTTCCGTCCGGCCCCTGATATTTGGCGATGGTCAGAAGCAGCGCAGCGCCGTCAGGCAGGTCGATCGTCTTTTGCACCGAACCTTCGCCGAAGGTGCGTTCTCCCACCACGTCTCCGCGCTTTGCGCCCAGAATTGCCGCAGCCGTCAATTCTGCCGCTCCGTAGGTTCCGCGGTTCACCAGAACAGCCAGCGGCGCCGTTGTGAGACATTTCGTCGGGTCGGCGGTAAAGGTCTGCTTGGGAAATTTCTGCCCTTCCAGAGAAGCCAAAGTCCCGGTGTTGATAAACAGGTTAGCCAGCCGGATTCCTTCGTCCGGATCGCCGCCCGAAGCATCGCGGAGGTCGAGCAGGATCTTGCGATTCTTGGCCGATTTGATCTTCGAAACCACTTCATCCACGCGCGGCTTGGTGATGACGCCGGGCTTGAGATACAGGATGGAAGCGTTCTCGTATTGCTGTTCGCCCAGAGATGGAGTGGCCACGATGGCGCGGGTCAAAGTGAGTTTGTCGGGATCGGCTTTGCGCGGCTTTACGAGCGAAAGCGAAATCGTCGAGCCAGGCTTGCCGTCAAGCATCAGTCGGATCACCGCCAGCGACAACTCGCGAGTCGATTGATCGCCAATCGATTCGATCACGTCGCCGTCGGCAACGTGTTCCTTATCGGCGGGCGAACCGGGCAGCACATTCACCACCGTTGCGTAGCCAAACCGTTTTGAAACCGTGATGCCGACCTGGGCAACGCCCGTGGCAGGGCGATCTTTGTAGATCTTGTATTCAGTGGGAGTCAGGTAGCTCGAATCCGCATCCAGCGACTCCAGCAGGCCGTGCAGCGCGCCCGTAGTGACGTCGCTCATGTTGGGTTCGGTTACATAGTCGCTCTGGATCCGTTTCAGCACCTGCTGATAGACGTTCATCTGGCGATAGGCGCCATCCTGGTCTCCGCCCGCATGGACGCCGAAAAAACCGAATTCACCCAGCCCAAATCCCAGGCCGAGGGCGGCAAACACCGCCGCTGCCAGAACAAATACAAGTCGTTGGAAGAATCGAGACACGCACACCACCGGGACGGCCCGAGAGGTCGGGACCGCTTACCCTATAGACGCAATCATAGCGCAAGGGTGTTTCGCGGGTCTTGCGAATTCACAAAGGGATTAGGAATTGGTGGCGGAGGGCAGGATCGAACTGCCGACCTTGGGGTTATGAATCCCACGCTCTAACCAACTGAGCTACTCCGCCGGAAAGGTTCGGCGGGTGGCGCCGTTCCACAACTGATGATACCGGGGGCCCGGAATCGAGGTCAAACTCCTGGACAAATTAACCCAAAACCGGAACCCTCTGAAAAGTTTAGCGAACTTGCGGACGAATGCAACCGGGGACTGACTCGAGGCATCGTATGGGTTACCGGCTGTCCCCGTTTCCATACCCGACGCCGGGTTCAGTAGACGTCATAGCGCGCTGAACCTGGCCCGGCGGCTCTCGCCTCCGGCGCATTCCACCCTCCCCGATTTACACTCAATCCAATGAAACCGATACGCATTGCAGGCGTCATTCCGGCGCGCCTTGCTTCCACGCGCATGAGTCATAAGGTCTTGCGGGAACTAGCTGGCCGCCCGATGGTGGAGTGGGTGTGGCGCGCCGCCACGTCCTGCGGCCTCATGAATCCGGTATTGATTGCCACGGATGCCGAAGAGGTGGCAACACTATGCCGCCAGCGCGACATTCCCGTCGTGATGACCTCCCCGGACTGTGCCAGCGGTTCTGATCGCGTACATGAAGTGGCGCATCAGGTTAAAGCGGATATCTACGTGAATATTCAGGGAGATGAGCCGACGCTTACGGGCGATTTTTTCCCTCCGCTGCTGGCCTTGTTTGAAAGGCCGGAGGTCGAGGTGGCCACGCTAGGCGTGCGCTGCCCGGCGGTGGAGATCGGCAACCCCAACGCGGTCAAGGTAGTGACGGCCACCGATGGGCGCGCTCTTTATTTCTCCCGGGCCACAATCCCATTCGATCGCGATAAGCAGGGCTTTGCCGGATACCGCAAACATTTGGGGATTTATGCATACCGCAAGGCCGCGCTGGAGAAATTCGCGACGTTGCCGCACGGTTGGCTGGAGCGCGTTGAACGCCTGGAGCAGCTCCGCCTGCTTGAGAACGGCATTGATATCTATGTGGCCGCGGCGCCGTCGGATACCATCGGCGTGGACACCGAGGAAGACCTGGCGCGTGCCGAGGCAGTCCTGCTGCAGCGGATAAATCTCGAACCCGGCCCGGCAACTAGGCGGCCGGTATGAGCAAAGTTTTTGAATTGCGCGCAAGAAGCGGGTGGCGCACCAGGCGCATTTGAGTGAGCATGGACTTCATGAACAGCAACGTCGTATTTGCGATGCCTCAGTCGACTTCACAATCCAGAGTCAAGCCGGAAGCGCTCGATCCCGAAAAAGCCTGGCGGTCGATCGTGAACCGCGATGCTTCGGCGAATTTTTTCTACTCGGTGACCTCGACCGGCGTGTATTGCCGGCCCGGCTGCAAAAGCCGCCTTCCCCTGCGCGCCCATGTCCGTATCTTCCCCACGGCCGAAGAGGCGGGAAAGGCCGGATTCAGACCCTGCCTGCGCTGCCGCCCCACCACCGTTTCGAATGATTTTTTGCAAGTAGTTCGTGCTCATCTTGAAGGCAATGTCGACCGCAACGTGTCCCTCGCCGAGGTGGGCCGGATTGCAGGACTCAGTCCATTCACGGTGCAGCGTCAGTTCAAGCAGGCAATGGGCGTAAGTCCGCTCGACTATCAACGCGCGTTGCGGGCAGGCAAGCTGCGATCTGAACTCAAGCAGGGGGAAAGTGTGACCGACGCGATTTATAACGCCGGGTTTGGCTCGGCCAGCCGCGCATACGAGGGGGCGCAGCTGGGCATGACGCCGGCTCGTTTCGCGGCCGGCGGACGCGGTGAGCACATTCACTGGGCTGCCGCGCCGTCGTCTTTCGGCTGGATGATTGTGGGTGCCACGGAACGCGGCCTGTGCTGGCTCGCATTGGCTGACACCAAACCTGCCGCCAAAGCTACTCTGCGCGCAGAGTTCCCGCTGGCGGATTTGCGCGAAGACGATTCGCTGGCCGGCATGGTCAAAACGGCCGTTGACGAAGTTGCCGGGGCCGAAGGCGCATCTGCGGCCCTTATGCCGCTCGATCTGCGCGGCACCGCTTTTCAGTTGAAAGTCTGGCAAGCTCTGCGCGCCATCCCCCGCGGCGAGACCCGGAGCTACAGCCAGCTCGCACGCGATCTTGGCCATCCCAAGTCGACCCGCGCCGTGGCGCGCGCATGCGCTTTGAACCGCGTGTCCGTCGTGGTACCGTGCCATCGCGTGGTGGGGATGAGCGGCTCGCTCACCGGCTATCGATGGGGTATTGAACGCAAGCGGAAACTGCTCGAAGCCGAAAGAAATATAACCTGAACACCCACAGATCGTGACCAACCCGGTACACAAAGTTAAAAGATTGAAACCTTCGATCTTCGTCCCGCGTTTTCACCTTGCGCGCGACGTTGAAACGGTCTATCGTGAGCGCTTAAGGATCACAATCAATGCGTTCGCCTGATTCCCCGGGAATGGACGCGCCGGTTGCCCCTTTGCACGGCCGGGGCGAATTCTCGTATTTAGCGCTGGAGAGACTTTTTGAATTTTCTCCGGACGCGATTTTTGTTACCGAAAGCACCGGCATCATCCGGGCTGCGAATGTGCGCGCCGAAGAACTGTTCGGGTATACCGCCGAAGAATTTGCCGGAATGAGTGTTGAGTCCCTGGTGCCGGAGCGCTTTCGGGCCCGCCATCCCGGCAATCGCGAAAACTATAATGCCCATCCCCGTGCGCGCCAGATGGGGGCGGCGCTTCATCTTTTCGCCTTGCGCAAAGACGGCAGCGAGTTCCCGGTCGATATCATGCTCAAACCCATGCAGACGCCCGAGGGCGTGGTGACGCTGAGTTTTGTGCGCGATGCAACCGAGCAACGGGAAGCTGCTGAAGCGGTGCGCAGGCAGGATTTGCAATTACGCTCCATAGTCGAGAGCGTGCGCGACTACGCGATCTATCTTCTCGACATGGAAGGAAACGTGATGACGTGGAACCCCGGCGCCGAACGCATCAAGGGTTTTACCGCGGATGACGTGGTCGGGCATCACTTCTCGCGCTTCTTTATCCAGGAAGAGATCGATCGAGGGCGGCCGGCAGAACTGCTGCGTCTTGCTGCGCTCAAGGGAAGAGTTGAGGAAGAAGGGTGGCGCGTCAGAAAAGACGGCTCTCGTTTCTGGGCCGACGTAATTCTCAGCGCCATTCGGGATACTACGGGCGAATTGATCGGTTTTTCCAAAGTTACGCGCGACTTTACCGATCGCAAGCGAGCTGAAGAAGCAGTCATGCTGCAACTGAGTAATGCGCTTCTGGCGAACATGGACGTGCGCAAGCTGCTCGGAGCTATCTCCGCGAGCATCGCGGAAGTGATTCCCCACGATGCTGCCACTCTTGGACTCTATGACGCAAACAGCGGTACTCTCATCGTCCAGTTCCTCGGAGCCGACGATATTAGGACGCAGCGCTCGGACGTGCGTCTTCCGCTGCAAGGTTCGCCTGCCGGAGAAGCCTTCCGCACCCGGGAGCCCATATGTCTCACGGATCTGCAGAACTCAGGGTTCGTGCCCGACACGATACGTCACTTAACGCTGCTCGGGATGCGTTCCGGTTGTTGGGTGCCGCTGATTCATCGCGGCGCGGCGGTTGGGGTTCTTGCCGTGGCCAGCCGGTTGGAGAATGCGTTCAGCCACGGCGAATCCGACGTGTTGGTTCAGCTGGCCGATCAGATTGCGATGGCGGTGAACAATGCCGTGGCCTTCCGTCAGATCTCGGACTTGCGCGACCGCCTGACGCAGGAGAAGCAATATCTCGAAGAAGAGATCAATCTCGAAAATCGCTTCGAAGATATTGTTGGCGAGAGCGGCGGCTTGCGCCAGGTGCTGAAGGAAATAGAAACCGTGGCGCCGACAGATGCCACGGTGCTCATACAGGGTGAGACTGGAACCGGCAAGGAACTGCTGGCCCGTGCGATTCATCGCCTCAGCCCGCGGAACGAACGGACATTCATCAAGCTCAATTGCGCGGCGATTCCGGCCGGCCTCCTGGAAAGCGAATTGTTCGGGCATGAGAAAGGCGCATTCACGGGAGCTATCGCCCGTAAACTGGGCCGCCTGGAACTGGCGAATGAGGGAACGCTGTTCCTGGACGAAGTGGGCGAGATGCCTCTGGACCTGCAACCGAAGTTGCTGCGTGCGATTCAGGAGCGCGAGTTCGAACGCCTCGGAGGCACGCGTCCTATCCAGGTGAACGTGCGCTTGATTGCGGCCACCAATCGCGATCTGGGCAAAATGGTGGCTGAAAAACAATTTCGCGCCGACCTCTTTTATCGACTCAAGGTATTTCCTATTTTTTCTCCTCCGCTGCGGGATCGTGTCAGCGATATTCCCGTGCTGGTGCGGCACTTTGTTGCTGCGCACAGCCGGCGTATGGGCAAGAACATCGAGAGAATTCCCGATGAAACCATGGAAAAGCTGAAACGCTGGAAGTGGCCTGGCAACATCCGCGAGTTGGAGAATCTGCTGGAGCGCGCCGTCATCCTTACCCGTGGAACGTCGCTCTACGTGCCGCTGGCCGAATTAGAACTGGAAGAAGAGAGCGAGGAAGATGAGTCTCCGAACGTAAATCCAACCCTCCATGCAGCCGAACGAGAACATATTTTGCGCGTATTGCGCGAGACCCAAGGTCAGATTGGCGGGGCCGACGGTGCGGCCGCCCGTCTGGGTCTCAAGCGGACGACTTTGAACTCGAAGCTGAAGAAGCTTGGTATCGAGCGAAGTGACTATATGAAGCCGCGGTGACGAAATGTCGTCTTCGTCACCTCGTCACCCTTATTCGTCATCATCCTTTCCTTTCCCAACATCTTTCCTCTAAGTCATTTCCTTTCAATCCCCGCAGAGCGTTATCCGGGCGTTAAAAGAGTTTGGCCTACCGCATGCCTTAGTCATGGCGTGGCATGAGGCGGGCCAGCTTACGTTAAGGATCACGATTCAGGAGAACGATACGGCGATCACGATCACGCTGGAAGGACGCGTGGCAGGGCCCTGGATCGCAGAACTCAGTAATGCGTGGAGAGAAATAGCCCCCAAACTGAGCAATCGAAGGCTATCCATCGACTTACGCAATGTGATCTATTCGGAGCCGCAGGGCAAGCAGGTGTTGAGAGAAATCTATGCTCAGACCCACGCCACGCTTGTAGCCACTACTCCTTGGACCGAGTATTTAGCCCAGGAAATCACGAGAAGCAGCGATACAAATCAGGAGGCCGGAAATGGGAATCACGCATAACTTAACGAGCAACTGCAGGAGCCAGTCGAATCATGCGGGTGAATTTTTTCGCAAGCTAAGCGCCGCGGCCTTACAAGACATCGCATCCTTGCAGTTTCCTTCGTCGTACGGCGCGAATGTGGTTCTGTTTTCGGAGAAAGATGAAGCCAAAGGCTTGTTCATCGTTCTCGAAGGCGAGATCAAGGTATCCATCAACTCGAGCGAAGGCCGCCGCCTCAGCTTGAGCATCGCCCGCAAGGGCGAGATCCTTGGACTCGCTTCGGCGCTCACCGGCAACGAATACGACGTAACGGCCGAGACGCTTTATCCCACCAGGGTCGCTCACATCGGTCGTAGCGAGTTCCTCAATTTTCTCGCTCGTCATCCCGAGTCGTACAAGGTGGTGATCGAGGAACTCAGCCGCCAGGTGACCCAGGGATGCGATCAGCTGCGCACCGTTGGGCTGGCCGCCACAGCGCCCGAGAAACTGGCTCGATTGTTGCTTGACTGGAGCGATAACGGCCAGCCCACAGATTTGGGCGGCGCGCGCTTTCGTTTTTCCATGACGCACGAGGAAATCGGAGAGTTTATCGGGGCCTCTCGCGAAACTGTGACCCGTACCCTCAGCACTTTCAAGACTCGCCGTCTCGTGGCCTTTCAAGGGTCGATGATCACCATTCCCAGCCGTACGGCACTGGCGGATTACGCGCACGCCTAAACGGAATATCCAGCGCTATTCCGGCGCCGGATATTCCCGCTCTTCGCAACATGGCGGCGCGGAGGCCAAGGAACGCCGCAACAACCGGTACCATTCTTCCAGGAAGCGCATCGGGCCTTCACGTATATTTTTTATTCAATAGATACTTTGAGGGAGGCTCAATGCGCAGATTTCTACTAGCTTTTCTAGTGCTTGCGATCGCAGGCGTCTTTTCAAACACCATGAGCGCACAGGGCGCGCCCCCGCAGGGCGGGGCCGACCAGCCATACACCGTCGAGTACTACTACAAGGTGCAATGGGGCCATCAGCAGGAGTTCCTTGAGCTGTTTCTGAAGAACCACTACCCACTGCTCCAGAAAGTCGCTGCATCAGGCAGAATGCTCTCTGTAAAGATCGAGACGCCGGCCTATCACACCACGGAAGATGGACGCTGGGACTACCGCGTGACCATTCGTTTCAAGAATTCGACGCTGGCGACTACGTCGAATCCCGACGAGGAAGCGATGATCAAGCAACTATGGCCCGATCAGGCCACTTATAAAAAGGAAGAACAGCGCCGCTTCGAAATCCTTATATCCCACTGGGATTTACCGGTCACGGAGATCACGCCGAAGAAGTGAATCAGGCAGGGACCAAGGACCAGGGGACTGCCGGGCATCACGGTGAAATCCGGCAACCGGGTCTAGCGGTCGGTTTCTTTCGAGTTGCCCCTATCCGATAGGCACAGGCTCCCTTTGAGGACCTGAAGCGGACACGGCCGGCTACCAGAAATCGGCGCAGCCCTATCTCTGTGGTTCGTAGGACTCAGGCGCGGTGTGCGACTCATGGTGATGGTGGAATAATTTGCCAATACCCCGTCCAGTGCCCTTGGCAATTTTGCCGGTGCCTTTTACGGCTCCGACGCCGACGTCCTTGCCGGCGACGGCTGCACCCTTGCCCACATTGCCCGCGGCATCGAGGGGGTGAAGTGTGACAAGGTCACCTGCACCTTTTCCAACACCCTTGGCGGCCGCCCCAGCGCCCTTGGCGGTTCCTTTTCCGATGTCCCCGGCACCGCTACCGACGTCTCCGCCGGGGCCGCGTTGCTGCTGCTGGACGGGCCGCGCCGTGTCGGCAGGCTGCGGCGGAGGAGGATTCTGGGTGGCCTGACCGGCTGCGGTCTGGACCCAGATGGCGAACCCGAGCGCGAGCAGAGCGATGAAGGGTTTGGAGAATGCGATTCGCATTGCAATAAACCTCCCGCTAATTAGATTCGATGCGCGGGCGGAAGTTTCCTACCCGGGAACACAGAATTTGCCTGAAGACCCACTTCCCGTTTGGTTTGCTCCTAAAGAAGCGCCGGAAGCGATAGAAGGCAATTTGCAGAGCTGACGAGTTGGAGTCCAAATGGCAGGGATTCTCCGAAGCTGAGGATGGCATCCGCCCGTTCCGGCGGTACGTATTTTGACAAGATCCGGATCGTTTCATCCGCAGCGCCGAGGGTCATCAAGCGGGTTGAAGCCTGTTCACGAAGTGCATCGTCAATGTCGCGGGAACGGTCGTCCGTGCGTCGCGCGAGTAAGGCGATGGCCGCTTGCGTCGCCTGGGTAAAGAAGGGTAAATCCAGCAGGGCTTTCAGCCATTCTCCGGCCTTTTCAGTCGCTACGACAGAGCGCAGCGGCCCATAGAGTGGAATGCGGGCGCCCAGCCGCCCCAGCGACCATAATAGAATCGCATCGTCCGGCTTCTCTTTGATTTTCGCCAGGAGCCTGTCACCAAGCGTCGCGCGGGTACTGGCCAGCAGGTGTTCAAGACTGGCGAACAGGCGCCACTCCTCGTACTCGAGGTGCCGGTTGGCACGGCCACCTTTCTTTTGTCCCGCCCGATGCGTCAGCTTGCGAAAGAGCGCGTGCTGTGCGCTGGCGTTGATGCCTCCGGCAATACGACGCAAAAGCACCTGCAATTCGATCTGACACTGCAATTCGTCTTCAAATGACAGTTCCATCGACACGATGGTCAGCAAATCCCTGACGCGTGCATCATCACCTTTAAAACCGAATCCGGGCCGCAAACAGAAGCCGCAAAGATTAAGCCAGCGCACTTCATTGCGCGGAGACTGCCTGCGTCCCTCGGCGGCTTCGATGAGCGCGTCAGCAAACCGGCGAATCGTTGGTAACAGCCAGAAGTCTCTCTTCGCGCCGAGCATCGACTCCAGTTGGCCGACCAGGGTCTCGGGCGCCAGGGCGTCCTTATCACCGGAAACGCTGAATGTATCCCGAATCAATCGCGCGGCAGATTCGATGGTTGTATCAACAGTTGCAGCGGAGGGTGAAGGCGGCGGCGCAGATGGTGATTTCGTTGGGTCTTGTTGCGGCACCCCCGCCTCTTCGCCGCGAAGTTCGAACTGCAACCGCCAGCGATGCGGAGTCTCCTGCGATTCGCACCATAGTTCCAGCGTACCAACCTCGGTAAAACTGGCTCTGAGGCGCACGTCGAGGCGCACTTCGCGTAGTCTGCGTCCATAACGCAACAGTGTCACTAAGGGCGGGAGATGGTCTATTTCCTTTTCATCCAGGACAACAACGTCGCCATGCGCATCATGCCGCGTCCGCGAACTGAGCAGGGTGAACGATACCTGCCGGTTGGCCAGGACCGAAAACGCGCGGTCGAGCAAGGGAAGCGTGGTTCCTTCGTTGACTCCGGCCGGCAACACACAGATGCCCTCCAGGTGATCGTCCGTGCCCAACTCGATGTAGTAGGTGCGCGCGTTTCCCGCCCCGACGCGCAAGCCAGTGCCCCTTCGCACTCGGCCGTAGTATGCGGCACCACGCGCCACGGAACTCTCAACCGAGTTGTTGTCGAGCACCTTGGGCCGCCAACCGGGTTGCTCTCCGCCAAACCAGGCAGAGAGCGCCTCGATGATTCTTTCGCGAGTCACTGTTGGCGCGCAGAATCCGCCATTAAAGAGCACCGCGTTGGGCTGGATCATTCCGTGGTTTGCCAACGAAAGATTCATCGTCACGGCCGCCTGCTTCAGAAATGCCGCCAGGTGCCTGGTGATGGCGGGGTCACCGGCATAGGGCAGACCCAGCTCGCGCAATCCGGACGAACGGACTCGCGCCGGAAGGTCGCCAGGCGCGGTGATGGGCAGGAATCCGTCGACCAGAAGCTTCACGGCCTCGTTGCGTGTCAGGTCAACGGTTAGCGACTGGCCAACCACGGAGCGGCCGCTGCCCAGTATCGTGATCGGCAGGTGCTCGGGATGCGAATCGCGCAGCAACTGCTCCTTCGCGGCACAACAGACTCGACGCAAGGCATAGCGCTGTCGCAGTGTGAGCTGGATATCTCCAAGCTTCCCTTCGACGTGGTGGGCCAAAGCGGAATCGAGATTGTCACCGCCGAGCAAGAGATGTTCACCAATGGCGGTTCGCTCAAAGTTCAACTCGCCATTCATCCGGCGTGCGCGCACCAGGCTGAAGTCGCTGGTACCACCGCCGATGTCACATATCAGAATCAGGTCGCCATCAATGAGGTCTTTAGCTGCCCCTTCCGCCATGTGAGGGGGCGCGAATGTTGCGCTCGTCCGCGTCTGGCGGTTCACCGCTATCCACGCATAGAATGCCGCCAATGGTTCCTCGAGTAGAGTGAGTCTTTCGAGCCCGGCGCTGCGTGCGGCTTCGACTGTCAGTTCCCGCGCATCCTCATGGAAAGAAGCGGGCACGGTGAGGACGATTTCCTGGTGCTCAAAACGAGCTTCGGGATCGGTCCCTCGTGCACCGTTCCATGCGTCGCGCAGATGCATGAGGTAGCGTGCGGACGCTTCCAGTGGAGAAATCATCGGCTGCGGCGGCTCAGCCTGTGCGGGCAGGATTTTCGCGCGCCGATCCACTCCGGGATATGAAAGCCAGGATTTGGCCGAAGACACCTGGCGGCTCGGAACCAGCGCTCCCTGCTCGCGCGCGTGAACCCCCGTCACCATGGGCGGATCCTCATTCCAGGTGGCGCTCACGGCTCCGGCAGATAGCTCATCCTGGGTAGGAAA
This sequence comes from Occallatibacter sp., assembly GCA_036488735.1. GTDB lineage: Bacteria > Acidobacteriota > Terriglobia > Terriglobales > Acidobacteriaceae > Telmatobacter. The sequence goes on along the minus strand of DASXHC010000012.1, from coordinate 51,774 downwards.
GTAAAGAAAAGACGGAAGCGTTGGCAACGTGCAGACTTCCCCATGTGCCACCAGCTGCGGCACGGGGAATACATGAATCGTCGAGCCTCCGTCGGCAACATCCTGCGTATCGATATACGCCACGACCGAGTTGGTCGTGCCCAGATCGATACCGATCAGATAACGAGAAGCCACCGGCCAACTCACCTCCCGGTCTTTTCGCGAATGTTCAGCTCCAGCTTCCAGCGATTCGTTCCCTCGCGCGAGACGCACCAGACCTCGAGGGTACCCAGCTCGGTGACGCGCGTCTCGATCCTCACCGGCACTACTGTTCCGTGCTGGCCATCCAGGTTGAGCGTGACCTCGAGTGGGCTGAGTTCCTCTAGATCAGTCCCCCAGTCTTCGAGCAGGCTGCCGGCATGGTCCTGTTTGCGAACAGTGGAACTCAGGAAGCGAAACTCGGCCGGCTCGCCGACGACGAGACCGAATTCGCGGTCGGGAATCGTGGCCTCCGTGCCCTCCTCCATGCCGAAGGGAACGACGCACAACGCCTTGAGCGGGGCTGCCATGCCGGGAACCGCGGGCATGGCGCTTTCTATGCCGATGTAATAGGTTCGCGAGGCCCCGCTTCGAATGCGGACACCGTGACCGCGACGCGCCTTTCCGTAGTAGGCCGCGCCTCGTGCGACTGCGTGCTCCAAGTCGGGGGCCTCCAGGATTTGCTCCGCTCCCAGCGGGGCGAATCCTTCCTGTCCAAGCCAGCCGTTCAGCACCTCGATCACTCGGTCACGTAACTCAGGCGCTTTCATCACTCCGCCGTTGAATAGGACGTGCGTGGGACATGCCATGCCGCTGGGGCCGCGTCGAATGCCCGTCGACTCTGTGCTGGTGCGAACCTGCTCGGACAGAAACCGGGCAAGGTGCCTGGTGACTGCGGGGTCGGCCGCATAAGGCAGTCCCAGTTCCTGAAAACCAACCCGCCGTTGGCGCGCCGGCAGGTCGCTGCTGGCAACCCGGGGAAAGAATCCCTCGAGCAGAACCTGGTCCAGGTCTTCGCGCGCTAACTCTGTCTTGATGGTGCCGCCAACGAGCTTGCTCCCCTTACCCAGCAGCGTAATGGGCTGATTCTTTGCTTTTGGCGACTGGAAGAGTTGTTCCTTTCCCGCGCGGCATTGATGCCAAAGACCGTGCAGTTGCCAGGTATCGATGCGATAGCCGGAGGCCTCGAGGCGCTGCTGCAAAAGGCGTGCGAGCGCCAGGTCCATGTTGTCGCCGCCGAGGAGGATGTGATCGCCGACCGCGACACGTTTCAGGGTGAGTTGGCCGTCCTCTTCGGAAACCATGATCAGGCTGAAATCGGTGGTGCCGCCGCCAACGTCGCATACCAGCACCAGGTCGCCGACGCGGATACGGCGTCGCCAACCGTCTCCCTGGGCCTCGAGCCACGCATAGAACGCTGCCTGGGGCTCTTCGAGCAACGTGACGTGAGGATAACCGGCCAGTTCGGCTGCACGCCGCGTCAACTCCCGGGCCTCCTCGTCAAACGAAGCGGGCACCGTGAGCAGGATGTCCTGTTCCGCGAGAGCGATCCCTTCCTGCGTTGCTGACCCGCCGCCTTCCCACGCCTTCGATAAGTGTCGCAGGAACTCCGCTGACGCCTCGACCGGCGAGAGCTTGGGGACCTCGGCGGGCGCCTGCCACGGCAGGATCGGCGAGGTCCTGTTTACCCCGGCATACGAAAGCCAGGACTTGGCGGAGGCGACCAGGCGGTTGGGACTTTCGGCGCCGCGTTTGCGCGCCAGTTCGCCGGCCACGAACCTGGGCTCCGGCTCCCAGGGCAGGGAAGTACTGCCCCGGGGAAAATCCAACTCGCCCGGAATGTAAAGAAACGAAGGCAACAAAGTGCGCTCCGCCACTTCGTTCGGATTGATCAACTGCGGAATGCCGCAGATCTCGATGCGGCTTTCCTCGTCGGAAGCCGTGATTCCGCAGCGTGCCAGCGCCGAATTTGTGGTCCCCAGATCAATGCCAACGATGTATTGGGCGGACAAAGGATGTCTCCTTTTCAAACCGTTCGACTAAGCGCTGATGTGGTTCCGTGCGATCAGGCGCTGATAAGGTTCTATGCGACCAGCCGCTGATGTGGTTCCGTGCGATCAGTCGCTGATAAGGTTCCGTGCGACCAGGCGCTGATGTGGTTCTTGGGTCAGGGAAGCTCGACCTCTGCAGGGGCGATCACCAGGCGTCCGGCGGCTTGCGGCAGGGGCGGCATGTTCACTGCCTTAACCCGCCACCCCTTATGTCGCAGGATGCCGCGCACCGGAGGCTCTCCTGCCACGTTGCCGATCAGCTTGATGGCTGACGGATCGAAGTCCGCCTCCACGGTTACTGGTTGATCCTCTTCGAAATTCAGAATCGGCTCGAGCTCTATGTATAAGTTGAGAACTTTTCGGCACAATCCGTGGATTGACCGTACCGCCCCTCCCAGTTGTAGATCTGGATAGGTGGAAATGTCTTCGAAGAGGAAATCGACCAGCCGTCCATCGCGTTGCAACAGCGCCAGCATCTGCACAGCGCGATCGAAGGTGTCCGACGCTGGTCGTTCAGCTTCTCTGAGACGGGAAGGGGCGGGCGCAGGGGCGACCGGTTCCTGTTGAACTGGAACTGTGGGCTTGAGCAGCTTCTGCGCAATATCGTCGGGAATGGCAGAGCGAAACAAGATCGAGAGAGAACAGCGAAAGGAAAGGACGACTCGTTCCCAGACACCAATCATAGCCACTCCTGACGATCAAAAATCAAACAGATTGACCAATTCACCGCCACTTGTGCTCGGCAATTGGCAGATAGCCCCGGGCGTTGGTACACCCCATCATAACGAAGGCGACTTCCGAGATTCCCTTGGCCTGGGTTTCACGACTGACGGACAATTCAAACTCAATCCTCTGGGATAGATTCGGAACTTGAGGCAGCAAATTGATCTCGACGCGGCGGGAGTGTGAGGAATTGCCAAGAGCACGGGTGCGCAATGCGTGGTCTGGTGAGCGCCCCGGAAAGCAAATGGACGATGTTTTGCAAAAATTTTGGATAGGGGGAATCTCCAATCCCCGGCTTTCTTAGATTGCGGAAGCAGCCCGGGCTACTGTGTTACTGGGATGTTGGCTCCAATGGACATGTCTCCATAATTGGAGTATAAAGAGTACAGAAATGAATGGAGCGCGCTGGTTGAAATGGCCACTTTGTCTTACCCCATCACTCGGTATTCCCCCCCGGAAATAGTCGACTTAAGCTCCAAAGAAGAGCGGGAGAGGCTCAGTGCTTCCGGGCTGAAGGCGCTTTTCAATATTGCGGCCCGGTGGAAGCTGCGGGCGGAGGATGTTCGCGAACTCCTGGGCGGCGTTGCGAATGGCTCCTACTTTGAGATGAAGAAAAATCCCGAGAGCAAAGTTCTTGATGCAGATCAGATGTTCCGTATCTCTTACCTGATCGGAATCTTCAAGGCGCTTCATATCCTTCATAACGAGCAGCTTGCTGACGAGTGGGTCAAGCTTGCCAATTCCAATCGAATTTTCGGTGGCCGGACGCCCCTGGAATACATGACTCGCGGCGGAGTGCCTGCCATGCAGGTGGTGCGACGCTTGCTGGATGCCCGTCGGGGTGGAATGTGAGCCGGTCTGTCGCCCGTCCTTATTTTGCAAAGTGAGATGAGCCCTCGATGCCACTCCATCTTGCGCGCATTAGGCGCCACAACACTCATCGCCTGATTCAATCGAAGTACAGCCCGAAAGAAAACAGCGTTCTTGTCCTCATTGCGAATGACGGAGATCATCTCGCTCAAATCTTCGATTTTGACAATGCCACGAACGACCGTCTGCTTGCAGAGCACCAACTGCTACCAGGTATCAGCGCTCAAGAGCTTGTCGCGGGGGTGCCATATGCCAGTGTCGTAAATGCCGCCTACACCCACGCACAACCCGAAGGGAGCCGGTTCAACGGCCCGGACCGCGGTGCCTGGTACGCTTCCTTTGACGTCCGCACTTCTCAAGCAGAGGTCGCCTTTCACAAGGCCGTGGCCCTCGCAGAAATCAACCGGTTCGTTGACGACGTGACCTACGATGACTACCTGGCGGACTTCAACTGCGACTTCCACGATGTGAGGAGTGGTTCCGGTCATTCAGCCTGTCTCGATCCGAACAGTTACATCGCATCGCAGACCTTGGCACAGAGATTACTGGAGTCGGGATCCCAGGGAATCGTCTACCCGAGTGTGCGTCGAGCGAAAGGAACCTGTGTTTGCTGTTTCCGCCCGGCTCTGGTTACGAATGTGCGCAAAGGGCCAACCTACCGATTCACTTGGGACGGGAAACCGACACCGGCCATAACGAAGTTGCGGGCATGAGTGAATCACTCGGGACTCTGGAATCGGCCACTCAAATCGCAAACACACAACTTAATCGAGTCGGTGCCATCAGGCAGTTGTCGTGGAATTGGCAATGATTGACTGAGCCGCGCCGTAAGCGGCGGCGGTGCCCCGCGCGCTCGGTGACGTCGGTATATGGGTCGTCCTAATTATTTCGATATAAACGGTTCGATCCTGGGCCGCCGGCTCCAATTCTCAGCTCAAACCGCTGCTTAATTGTGACCCTGACAACCGCAACAACCGAAAAAAGGCTGCTCAACCTCCCGAAGCACATGGGCCGTGTTTTGTTTCGGTATTCGCGGCGTTTTTCGCGTTTAAAGCTGGGCCGAACGTTTCATGTAGCGACCGTTAGCTCGATACAGATAACGTAAGCTGCTTGTTTTCAGTGTGAAAAGGGAACCGTTAGGCCCCGTCCTAACGTTGCGGAAACTGACATTGCCGGGAGTAGAGTGGTCGCTGCATCTGGAAACCAATTGAAGATCGTTCCTGTCCGTCGAAAGATCCGGAAAACAAAGCCGTTTTCTACAGAGACCATGAGCCCCGGAGTGCCGAATTCTGTCAACACTTGGTCCGATTCGACCACAGGCCAGGCACTTGTCTCTGATCGGAGATTCGATCCCCCAACTTACTGAACCTTCATGAGATGCCAGGGAGAGTCATATGACGCAACTAACAAGTTGGCTCAGGCAACTGGGCTTGAGTCTGCTGTTCATCGTACTGGGCTCCGCGAGCGTGTTGTGCTTTGCACAAAGCGATCGCGGCAGTGTGTCGGGAAGTGTCACCGATCCATCAGGCGCCGGAGTCGTGGGTGCCAAGGTAACCGTGACCAACGCCGCGATGGGCACGCAGAACTCGACCGTCACAACTGGCGTGGGGGAATACACGATCCCGGAATTGTCTGCGGGCGTTTACTCGGTTACGGTGGTTGCACCCGGCTTCAACACGCTGGTCCGCAACGGAATCACAGTCTCGGTTGGAGAGACGGCACGTGTCGACCTGAAATTGGGTGTGGGGCAAGGCACGGCGACGATTACCGTAACGGCCGATGCGCCGCTGCTCCAAACTGACAGCCCACAGAACAATCTCGAAGTGTCCACCAACGACATGAATGAGCTCCCGTTTAATGTCGCCGGCATCGGATCTGTACGCGACCCAATGAGTTTTGCCGCGTTGGTTCCCGGAACTATCGTGGGAGGCTGGAACGATATCCACATCAGCGGCTCGCCGGGAACGACGTACCGCGTCTTTATGGACGGCCTGGACGACACCTCGGCAGTCAAGGGCGCCATCTCCGATGAGAACCAGCCCTCGGTCGAATCGCTCGCCGCACAAGAGCTCCTGGTGAACAACTACGCGGCGGAATTTGGTCAGTCAGCGGGCGGAATTTTCAACTACACCTCGAAATCGGGCAGCAACAAGGTGCACGGGACGGCCTTCAACTATCTTGAGAATGAGGATCTGGACGCCGGACAGCCCTTCAACTACACTTCCAGCGGCCAGAAGGTTAACCCCGTGCAGCGGCAGCTTGATTTTGGCGGCTCGTTCGGCGGACCGGTGGTGATTCCTCATCTCTACAACGGCCACGGCAAGACCTTCTTCTTCTTCGCTTACGAGGAGTACCACAACACGCAAACTCTCAACAATGGAACCATTACGGTGCCCACGACGGCGTATCGCAATGGCGATCTGAGCTCTCTCTTGCTTGGTCCCATTGTGGATTCCAATGGAAAGGCGGTGCTGGATTGCCTGGGCCGTCAAATGATCAACGGCGCAGTGTACAACCCGGCAACGACCAGGACGGCAACGTGCACCGATGGTTCGACCGCGGTGGTCCGCGATCCGTTCCCGAACAACTTCATCGGTGCGCCCAGCACCTGGGATCCGGTGGCGCAGAAGGTTCTTACCTACCTTCCTGCTCCATCGGGGGCGACCGCCAACGCGCTGACCAACAACTACCCAAATCAGCAGCCGAACAACAAATACCAATACTTGACCAGCATCAAAATCGATCACAACATCGGTCAGGCGTGGCACCTTTCGGGGTATTACATCGCCGAGCAATCGAACAAGGACAACGCGGCCGACGGCATCAACGGAACCGCAGCCCAGACCCGGTGGAACACTACCCCCGCTCCGCAGGTCTATCTCAATGCGGACTATACGCTCACGCAGAAACTCGTGCTTCACGCCGGATTCGACTACACGAGCCACAACGCTGCCCAGGACTCGGCGGTGCAGAACTTCCAGGCATCGACTCTGGGGCTGAACACGGCGGCAAATATGCCGGGCGGTGCTGCGAACACCTTCCCGCGCATCTACGGACTCACCACTAACCGTCAGGGCGTTCCCCAGATGGGAAACAACAACGCTCCGTTTATAGACCACAACTGGGCGCCAACCGGATCCGCGACCTGGGTCCACGGCCAGCACATTTTGAAATTTGGCGGCGATCTCCGTCATCAGCTCTTTGGCACCCACAACGACGATTCGGCGGGAGGGTACGGCTTCGATCCGAGTCAGACCGCGTTGCCGTCCGCGAGCGGCCAAAATCTCTATGGAGCCACCATCGGTGATGGTTTCGCCAGCTTTGCTCTTGGGCAATTGGCCGGCGCAAATATCGGAAATGACAACATTCAATGGTTTCACCGCATAGAAGGCGGGATTTACGCGCAAGACACCTGGAAGCTCACACCCAAAATCACTGTGGACTACGGACTACGTTGGGATTGGGAACAGATGCAGCATGAACAGAAAAACCGGGAAACCCAATTTAGTCCGACGGTCGTGAATCCGTCGGCGGGCGGCCTGCTGGGTGGAACGGAATACGAGGGCTACGGGGCCGGGCGTTGCAACTGCATTTTCGAGAAGTTCTATCCCTGGATGATTCAGCCTCGTCTCGGGGTCAACTTTCAGCTGGATGCGAAGACCGTGATCCATGCGGGGACAGGGTTTTACTCCGGCCAGCAGCTGTTTATGAATGAGATCAACTACAGCAACCAGGGATTCGGCTTCAACACCGTGACCATTAACAGTCCGTCGTATGGCCTTCCCGCCGGCCAGTTTTCCAATGGTGTGCCCTACACAGCGGCGGCTTTGACAGCCGTCAACTTCGACCCTGGCGCCTACCCCAACATAGGTCAACTCAACGCGCCTCCAAATTTTACGGTTCCAAACAACGGACGTCCGGCACGTTTTCTGCAATCCATCCTTGGCGTTGAGCGAGAAGTCGTCAAGGATCTTTCGGTTGAGGCATCTTTCATCGACAACCGTGGTGTTTGGCTCGAATCCGACGGGCTGAGGGGATACAACCAACTTCCTGAATCGGCCATTGCGAAATTCGGTTTGGACGTTACCAACCCGAGTGACTTCGCCCTGCTCACGCAGCCAATCTCTTCGGTTGCCGTGGCGGCGAGAGGCTTCAAGGCGCCGTACTCCACCTTCCCGTCCGGAGCCAGCCTGGCTCAGGCATTACGGCCATTCCCCCAATTCGGCAGCGTAAATGACCAATACGAGCGCGATGGCAATACCTGGTACGACGCGCTTCAAGTCAAGGTCACCAAGCGGATGAGCAACGGACTGTCGGGCGGCCTCGGTTATTCCTGGTCGAAAGACCTGGGAACAGTCTCGAGCACGGGGACATACACCACGGCGATACCGATACAGGATCCCACCCTGCCGCCCAAGAGCCAGAAATCGTATTTGGCCATCGACCAACCGCAGATGCTCAACTTCTACTTTAACTATGAAGTGCCGAGATTCGGCTTTGCACAAAACGGCTGGAAGCGTGCAATGTTTGCGGGCTGGACAACCGACGGCATCTTCCACTACCAGAGCGGATATCTGATGCAAACGCCTGGATCGACGAGCACCCTGACTTCGGTGACTTTTGCGGATGGAGTTTGGGCGAATCGCGTGAAGGGACAGCCGCTCTTCTTGCACAGTCTCAATAACCACAGCGGCAACCCCAAAACCACTTTCTTTCTCAACCCTGCCGCGTGGGCAAACCCGGCCCCCGGGACCTACGCCACTTCCAAGCCCTACTACTCGGATTTCCGTGGCCCGCGCTATCCCAGCGAGCAGTTGGGCGTTGGCAAGGCCTTCGAGTTCAAGGAGGGGGTGAAATTCTCGCTCCGCGCAGATTTCTTCAATGTCTTTAACCGCTGGGCATATCCTGGGCAAACTCTGGGTGGAGGGTCCGGCCTGAATTCGGGAAATCCTTTCGCTTGTCCAAATGAACTGACCAATACAGCCTGCACCGGCGCCGGCAGCGGAGTCATTAGCAACGGCTTCGGTTACCTGGGGAACGGCATCTCCGGCGCGGGCGGAACTTTTGCTCCTAGAACTGGCGAGTTTGTCGCAAGAATCCAGTTCTAAGCGCCAATTCAGTGGAATTCCATCGAACAGGCCAGATGAATTCATCTGGCCTGTTAACTTGCAGGGCGTACTTTCTTTGCGGACGGCAAGGCGCGCTCTCGGCATCGGAAGAATTCTCAATTCAACAAGGGAGAGTTGTCGCGCATCCGACTCACGGCGATGCGGCTTTTGGGAGGAATGAAGTTGGCAATGACGCGACGCGACTTTATTACAGGCTTGGCGGCTCTGAGCGCAGGAACCTTGAACTCGCGAGGGTCGCCGATATCGCGGAATTCCTCCCAGGATGCCAGGATCGATTCCGCGAAGCCTCCTGAACAATATTTCGAGACATGGACTGCCCAAAAAACGGGAATCACCTGGAGGCACGATAATGCAATTTCGACAATCCGCTACCTGCCCGAATCCATGGGACCCGGAGTCGCTATATTCGACTACGACAACGACGGTTGGATGGATCTGTATTTTGTAAATAGCGGCCCGGCGGATTTCTTTCAGCCCGCAAAGCCGCTGCGCAATGCTTTGTACCACAACAACCGGGATGGCACTTTTACCGATGTGACGGAAAAGGCAGGCGTGGCGGGAAGAGACTTCGGCATCGGAGTTGCCGCCGCCGACTACGACGGAGACGGATGGATCGATCTTCTGGTAACGACATATGGGCGGCTGATTCTCTATCACAATAACCATGATGGAACTTTTACGGATGTGACCAAAGCTGCTGGCCTGGATGAGCAGGGCTTGTTCTCGAGTGCTGTCTGGTTTGATTCTGACAATAATGGCCTGCTCGACCTGTTTGTCTGTCACTTCGTGAAGTACAACAAATTGTTGGAACGTGATTGCAGTACAAACGGGGTTCGCCACTACTGCTATCCCATCACTTATGAACCATGGCCGAGCCGGCTCTATAAGAACAACGGCAAAGGAACCTTCACCGACATAAGTACCTCTTCCGGGATTGGACAGTATTTTGGGAAGGCCCTTGGCGTTGTCGCAACGGACATCAACAACGATGGCCTGATAGACCTGTTTGTCGCCAATGATTCCGTTTCCAACTTCCTGTATCTGAACAAGGGCGGGGGTAAGTTCGAAGAAGTCGGTTTCCAGGCCGGAGTAGCGTATAGCGCGGATGGTGCAGCTCGCTCTGGCATGGGCGTGGATGCGATCGACTTCGATGGGGACGGGCGGCAAGATCTTTTTGTCGCGAACATCAACCGGGAACGGTATTCCTTGTATCGTAATTCCGGCGACAATACATTTCAGGATGTAGCCGGACCGACGGGAATCGGCATGGCGACGGTGATGGATTCGGGCTGGGGCTGCCGCTTTGTCGATTTCGATCTGGATGGCAGGCCGGATTTGATTTTGGCCAACGGGCACCCAGACGATCTAATCGAATCGATCAACAACACCTTGCGATATCGGGAACCCCTTTTGCTCTTTCACAACAATGGCAATGGCTTTGACAACGTTAGTGCCGCGGGTGGTCCAGCCTTCAAAGAGTTTTACCCCGCCCGGGGACTTGCCGTGGGCGATCTCGATAATGACGGACTTGTCGATGTGGTTGTCGGCATGAGTGGTGAGGCTCCGCTGATCCTTCATAATATCGTTCGCAATGCGAATCATTGGATCGGTCTGAACCTTGTCGGGCTTGCGGTGGGTGCCAGGGTCACCTGGTCGGCCCATGGGGTCGAGCACGGCATTTTAAAGCGCGGCGGCGGGAGCTATCTTTCTTCCTGCGATCCGCGCGACGTATTGGGCCTGGGGCCATCTGAATACGCCGACTGGATTCAGGTTCAATGGCCCGCGGCGATCGGGCGCACGGACCGTTTCGAACATGTGCGCGCAGGCAAGTATTACTCTCTGGCGCCCGGAGGCAAGCTTGTATGATCTGGCTTCTCGCGCTCCAACTTGCAGTCAGTCCGGCGCAACATTACGAGAACGCAAAACAGGATTTCGCGCAACAGAAATTTTCCGAGGCTGTTAGCGAAGTCGACACGGCCCTGCATGAGAGCCCGTACATGGTTCCGGCCCTGGTCCTTAAAGCCCGGCTGGCAGTCTTTGCGCATCGTCCGGATATTGCCAAGAGCTGTCTGATCACGGCCGTTACGGTTGATCCAACCTCCGAAGATGCGCAATTCTTCCTCGGGGTGTTTTACTACATGCAAAACGATTTCAAATTGGCGATTTCACCGCTTCAGACAGCCCAAGCGCTCTCTGCCAAAAGTCCCCTGCCGGTGTTCTATCTTGCCATGACGCAGGAAGCTCTGGGTGATGCGACCCAAGCGTTGGACCTCTACCAGCAGGCTGAGAATCTCTCACCGGAGAAATCGCCGCAAAGCGCATCGATTCTGGTTGCATACGGGAGATTCCTGTTTTCACTGGGCCGGTACAAAGACAGCATTGAAAAAGATCGACGAGCCATTGAGGGAGACACCAATTCGCGCGATGCGCATTATGAATTGGCAAAGGGACTAGACCACGAGGGTGATCTCCAAAATGCCGCACTGGAGGGAGAACAAGCTTTGACTTTGCCAGCGTTCGGCACCAGCGATGCCCAGATTCATTTTGTCCTGGCAAATCTCTATCTGCGGATGAAACAACCTGAATTGGCAAAGGAGCATATGGAAAAATTCCAAGCTGCTCCCCAGACAACACGCAGGTGAGTGGAGGAATTACACCAAAAAAGTATCCGTTAACTCTTTTTCGCGCCGGATTCCTCTCGGTGTGAGGGCCACCCATTCCAATCGGCCGTTACCCAACGCTAATCTGCAAGGAACTCCGTCCAAATTACGAATTCACGTTCTAATGAAAGAGCCAGCCGCAGGCGGAATTGTCACCGGGCAGAGCCATCCGGCAAAATGTGGCACGCCACCACATCGATGTTATTGGGAGTGCCGGCCATGGTATTGAGATGCAACAAGATCTCAAAATGCTGAGGACCAGAAGCCGCGATCCCACAGCTGCGGAGTTCGGTCGATAGGCGAGGCAAATCGGTTGCAAATTTTCCTGCAGCCTCGGTTCCCTCGGCGTTCGCCCCTGCAAGGAGAAGGACCTGTCCGCTCTCGTCCGGATTCTTCACTAAGGCAATGATGGAATACGAATCGCCGGTGGCCCAGCCGGGAGCAGTTGGTACATATTGCGACTGCTCGCCCGGGCGAGGATGGAAGTTGCGAATAAATTCCGATCGGGAGCCTTTGTCGAATTCAAACCGGAAATCCAATTGATCGCTGAAGAGGGAAAACCATGGATCGGAACGGGGGCTGCCCAGAAAAATAAAGTTATTATCGGATTTCAAACCTGTCAATTGAATGCTTCGAGCCCCACGGACGACTATGCTTTTTGAATTGTTCTGAGCGAGCGCCGCAACTTTGGCGACAATTGGAGCGTCCACCCCGGCCAGGTTGTCCCCCCGCAGAACAACCCTGCAGAAATAGTCTTGTTCGGGCGTGAGCTTGTTCGGCACCGGGACGTAATTGCGGTTGGCATAGTCGGAGACAGAGATTTGGCTGCCAGTGATTCCCTGGATCTCGGCTATGTTGGGATCACTCGTGATCAGTTCCGTGGTGCGTGAAGAACCGAAAATTGCTGACCAGGGGACAGTGGAAATGTGTGAGGCCTCCGAACGCGAAGATCGGCCCCAGAAGTAGCCCCATAGCGCAAGATTCAATGTCGCGAGGAGGATCCCGAAGAACAACAGTATGCGCCACGTAAGGCCCTTAAGCTGTCTTGATACGAAATGGGGGAAAACAGATGCGTTGACAACCGATTCAACTGAAACCGTCGTGGACTCCTGCGGTTCCACTCCCAAATCATGGGGTTTCGCTTCCAACCCCTGGCCCGCCACGACCCCAGAAAGCGCCGTTTCACCGTTAGTATCTCGCACGATATCCGGTATGTACGACCCCGGAGGGAGACTGATTCGAAACTCCGATGTTGCTCCGTAGCGCCCGTAATGTTGCAGCAATCGCTTGCGTACATCGCTGGCTGTGACCCGGACAATTGCATCGTCGCCGGTGTCATAAGATGCGGAGCGTCCGAACAGCTCCATCCCAATCACCCGCTCCTTGAGATTGTCGAATTGGCCGGCAATTGCCTGATCGACCAGGTATTGGAGAAACTGACCGCTACGGTGGCTCCCCTTGAACGCATCGCCTTCGATTACTTCTTTGAGGTGCCGCTGGAGAGACGCAAGGTCGCCCCTGGTTTCCGCGATTTTTGCGAATTCTGCGATCCGGGTGCCTGTAGAGGAAGGTGTTGGCATATCGGGAATCTGCGACTACGATTCTGGCACCCCCTCAACCAAAAGTCTACATTTTGGCTCCGGCTTTGTTTTCGGCATAATGGGGCCTCCGAACACTTTACCTGAAACGTCGTAACTTCGGACCAGGCGAATCCCTTAACGCCGAGACGCGCACGGGTTCGATATCTCAAGCGAACCGTATCTTGAACGTGACTGCGTGCTCGCTGGGCCACGTGCTGGGCGAGGCGATGACTAGCCCGTCGTCTGTCTGCTTCCACTGCAGCGTCTCGGGAAAACCCAGCAATTCGACCTGGCTGACCTTGCGGCGCTCGAGCCCGCGTGAGGGAGCCAGGGATACAATCCGTGTTTCCGTCGCGTTGTGGCCCATTGCGAACGCATACAGTACGCCGCCTTTTGTGGTGAACCGAATGTCGGCGCCCGTCAAATCCGTACGCTTATTCTCGTTAAAGTGTTCCGGTGTGCCGTTCATGCCCTCACCGGATTCTGTCTTCTTAATGCCCGGCCCTTCCCCAAACACCTTCCATGGCCGTGTTGCGTAGATCCCTTCCGAATTCACTTTCATCCACGCGGTAATGCCATCCAGAATTCGAAGTTCCTCATCGTCGGGCATGCCACTTGCGGGCAGTGGGATGTTCAGGAGGAGATTGCCGTTACGGCTAACAACGTCGACCAGAAGGTCGATCACGGTCTTCGGGCGCTTGTAGGTGAGGCCCCGCTTGTAATGCCAGTCTCCGATGCACGTGTCAGTCTGGAAAGGGTGAGCTTCAATATCGTCCACGACCCCGCGCTCGACATCCAGCGTGCAGGCACCTGTCACGCATTCGCTGCGCTGTTTCGCGGTATAAACCACGTCCAGGCTTCCCTTGTGCCAGCGAAGGCTTTGGTTGTAGTAGTGGGCGACTAAGGACCGTCCCCAGCGGCCAAACGGAATCGGACCATCTTCGTAGTACAAGTCCGGCTGATGCTGATCAATCAGGTCCTGAGCGCGCAGGAACCATTCGCGCTTCCATGCTTCGCTTTCGTTGCCCTGTTCGGCCCAGGCTTCGGGGCCAGGCGCGTGCGGCGGGAAGTACAAATCGTAGTTGGCAGGGACTGTACCATCGTAAGGGACTCCCGCATATTGGCCCTGCTTGTCGGCGCCTTTGTTGGTCGTCCACCAGTTGTAGCTCGCCCACACATGCTCGCTGACTCCGAAGCGGAGACCGGCATCGCGCGCTGCCCGCGCCCACTCGCCTACTATGTCTCGCTTCGGCCCCATCTTCACCGAGTTCCATCGGTGGTCTCGCGAGTTCCACAGGTCGAAGTTGTCGCAATGGACGCCCATGCTGACGAAGTACTTGGCGCCGGCCGCGGTATAGCGTCGTATGAGCGCCGGCGGGTCAAACGCTTCCGCCTTCCATAGCGGGATTGCGCCCTTATACCCAAACTTCGAGGGATGACCGTACGTCTTCAAATGGTATTCGTATTGCGGGCTCCCCTCCATGTACATGTTACGGGCATACCAATCGCCGTCGCCGATCGCGGAGCTCGGCCCCCAATGCGCCCAGATTCCGAACTTCGCGTCCCGAAACCACTCTGGACATTCGAACGATTCGAACGACCCCTCTGCTGAATACGGACCCGAGGCTATCAGAATGTCGCTCGCTGGCAGGCCTGCGCTGCGGACCGCCGTGGACGCCGCCAATCCGGCGGCTGCCTTAAAGAAACTTCTGCGGGACGTTGTCATGGGCTCCCTATGCATTCAAAGTTCGCCAACTTCGTGTCGCCTCCACGATAGCAGGCTGCATCGGAGGCGTATGGAAATCTGGCATGGCTGCACACGCCGTGAGCCTCGATCTGGAACTACTTCAGGCTCCTCAGCGGGATGCATTAACCGTCCTGTTGCGCAAGCTCGGCCATGGAGCAGCGCAGCCCGAAAACGAAAAGGCTGGAGTCGAGCGATCGACGAAGAGAAAGGAGACTAACGACGTCAGAAAGAGAAAGGTTTATGAGAACGTGAATCCACTCAATCAAAAACACGGGGCTGGGTCATGAGGCAGAATGGGTGGCGGCAAGTAGCGCATCCCAGCCGCTCTTGCTCATCTTGAGACGATGTCCGCTGGCTAGTTGCACCCAGCCTTCACTGCGGCCACCGCGCAGGATTTCGCGCACCATCGCGACGTTCACGATAGCCGATCGGTGGACGCGGACGAACTTGTAGGGATCGAGCGTGTCGACGAGCTGCTTGATGGTTTCACGCAACATAAAAGTTCTGGAGCCAACGTGCAGGCAAGCATAGTAGTCGGCGGCCTCGATCCATTCAATTTCATCCACGTTGACGAAGGAATCTCGAGTGCCGTTGGGCACGACTAGATGGCGCGGATAGTCTCTCGATGCGCGCGGAGCTTCGGTCAGGGCAACCAGCATAGACTTGAGCTGTTCCTGGGTCTGCAGGGCGTTCTGCGATGCGATGCGCTCTTTCACGCGATCGAGCGCAGCCTTGAGCCGTTCCGGTTCCACTGGCTTAGTGAGGTAATCGAGCGCATGCACGTCGAAGGCTTGCAGCGCGTAGTGATCATGCGCGGTCACAAACACGGTCACCGGCATGCGCGCCTTGCCCACTTGTTGAATGATGTCGAACCCGCTTCCGCCGGGCATCTGGATGTCGAGGAAGAGCACTTCGCAAGGCCGTTCTTTCAGGGCCGTGATCACCTCGCGACCGTTGCGGCACTCGCCCGCGATTTCGATCTCCCCTTCTGTCGACAGAAGAAATCGCAACCGCTCGCGCGCCAGCGGCTCGTCATCGGCAATCAGGGCTCTCAGCTTCATTGAGCTTGCTCGTAAGGAATGGTGATGGCGACTTCGAATCCGCCTGCATCCATCGGTCGCGCGACCATGTCGTAAGTCTCATGATAGAAGTGCGTCAGGCGCTCGCGCGTATTCCTGAGACCAATGCCGTTACCGGTCTGGGCGTTGCGTCTGACCGGCGAACCCGTATCACGCACTTCAAGACGCAACTGGTTGCCTTCGCGCCGCGCTGTCGCTTGTACCAGACCGTTCTCCTCGCAATGCGCAATGCCGTGCCGTATCGCGTTCTCCACAATCGGCTGCAGCAGAAAACAGGGCACCAGGCTGTTGAGCGCACTAGAATCGACCTTGATTTCGATCTGCAGGCGATCGGCGAATCGCACCTGCTCAATGGCGAGGTAGTTCTCGACGATCTCCAGCTCCTGCGACAACGGCACTTTTTCGGGCGTGGTTCGTTTCAGCGTGCTCTTGAGAAGGGCATTCAGGTGTGCCAGCATTTCCCCCGCTTCGGCTTGGCGCCCCAGTTCCACAAGCGTTGTGATTGCATTCAGCGTATTAAAAAGGAAGTGCGGCTCGAGCTGCATCTGCAAGGCGCGAAGTTGAGCAGCCGAAAGCTGCCGCTCGAGTTCCAACGCGCGCATGGCATCGCTCTGGGCGCGAATGCGGAACTGAATGATGCCCGTGATTCCGAAGATGAAGCCGTAGATCAGCAACTCCATGCCAAAACGGTTGATGCCAAAAGCGCTCGTCCAAACAGCCAGCGTGCTTCGATTGGCGTGCCACTCCGGAGTCACAAAACCGACTGCACCGATGAGCAACAGATGCGCCACCGCGAAGACACAGCCAAGCAGGACGTGCAGGCACAGCGCCCAGAAGGAGAATTGCGACTTTGAAGGCCTGTTCAAGCCGATGAGCCAGAGGCAGGTAGCGATCATGCTCCACCAGCCCCACAACGCGAGTCCGTAAATGAGAGAAGGAAGATGCGCGATGGAACTGCATTCACTGGCCGTCGCGAGCGTGAGTGCTCCCGCGAGGAGCTGGATCACCGTAACCCCGGCCCTCTGGACTGTTGAGCTGCGCTCGTGCAGAGTGTTTGATGACTTCTCTGTTGACAATACGCCCTCCAAATGCGGCGTCAGGTTACGGGGATGATCCGATACATCACGAAATAAGGGCGTGAAAACCGCCCCGGAGTGCGCTCAGTTTACGACGGGCCAATCGTTGAAGGCGACAGATTTTTTCCGAACCAATTCCACCAGCCTGCCATTGCGCTGCGCAATTCCTCCACAGTCAAGTCTCATCCATGCGGAAGGGCATGCGGCGGAGCCGTTTGCCCGTGGCGGCAAAGATGGCGTTTGCAATGGCCGGCCCCGTGAGCCACACAGCCGCTTCCCCCAATCCATGCGGTTCGGCATGGCTGTCGACGAAATAGGTTTCAATCGCCGGTGCTTCGGGCATGCGGAGCAAAGTGTAGTCGTCAAAATTCTGCTGTTCGGCCGCACCGTTGCGGATGGTGACGGCTTCCTTCAGTACCGCGCTCATCGTGAACAGCATGCCTCCTTCCAGTTGCGAACGGGCGCCGTTGGGATTGACCACCTGCCCGCAGTCGATCCCCATGACCAGGCGATCGATTTGGATGTTGTCGTTCTCCACAGTTACCTCCGCTACCTCCGCCAGGTAAGCATAGGCAGTGGTGCAGGCGATCCCGCGGCCTCGGTGCTTGCCCAGCGGCTTTTCCCAACCGGCCTTTTCCGCCGCCAGGTCAAGGACGGCTACCAGCCGCCTGGGATCGGGTGCCGGTCCTTCCTCACCGCCCGCTTTATCTGGCGGAATCGGAGGCAGTTGCAACAGGCGCTTGCGAAATTGATACGGATCCTGGCCAGCCGCATGGGCCAATTCGTCGATAAATGACTCCACCGCGAAGCCGTGAAACGAGTTCTCCACCGAGCGCCACCACGCGCGGGGCACTGCGCTGGTAACGAGCGAAAATCCGGTGTTGACTAGCGGAACAGGGTAGGGAAGCGGAGGAGGAAGTTCTGAGCCGTTGATCTTGTATTGCCCCGGAGCGCTCCAGAAGGCGTCGATCGCCGTATCTGCAAGATGATCGGACCAAGCCACGACATCGCCGTTGGCATTCAGCGCTCCGCGCATGCGCCTCATGCCGGTGGGCCGATAAAAATCGTGCGTCATGTCATCTTCTCGAGTCCACATCAGTTGAACCGGCGAAGAGACACGACGCGCGATCTGTGCCGCCTCGGTGGGAAAGTCATACGCATAGCGTCGCCCGAATCCACCGCCCATCAATGTGGTATGCACTGTCACGGCGCTCTCCGGCAGTTCCAGTTCCTTGGCGATCGGACCGCGTATAGCTTCGGCGCCCTGCGACGGCGACCATACTTCGCACGTGCCATCCCGGAGGTGGATGGTGGTGTTCATTGGCTCCATGCACGCGTGCGCCAGAAACGGAAACTCGTACACTGCTTCAACCCGTTTTGCGGCTATAGCTGCGTCGAAATCTGGCCCGCTGGCACCGGATGTCCACTGCGGCGCCTTCTCGATCAATTGCTGCATCTGCGCGCGCAACAACTCACTGGTTTCACCTGCGTTGGGGCCGTGGTTCCAGGTAATTTCCAACTCCTTCCGTCCCTGCATTGCGGCCCACGTGGTTTTGCCAACCACTACAACCCCGCCCGTGCTGAACACGCGAAAGCCGCGTGCCGGAATCTCGAAGACCTGGAGAACTCCGGGAACAGCCAGTGCTTTCGAGGCGTCGAATTTGGCCACGCTGCCTCCAAACGTTGGACACCGTGCGATCAAGGTATACACCATGCCTGGGATGCGAACGTCCAGTCCGAACCGCGCCTTCCCCGTGCATTTGTCCGGGATGTCGAGATGGGGAGTATCGCGGCCTATCAGTGTGAACTGTGAGGGCTCTTTCAACTTCACGGTGTTCGCATCCGGAAGCCTCAGATGGCTCGCTTCCGCCGCCAGCTCCCCATACGCAAGCCTGCGGCCTGAAGGTGTGTGTGTCACTTCACCTTTGCACGTTCTACATTCCGACCCCGGGACGCCCCACTTCCGCGCCGCGGCTGTCGTCATCGCCCATCGCACTTGGCTCCCTGCACGGCGCAACGGCAGATAATTCGACCGCACGCTGCCGCTTCCTCCCGTGCCTTTGGTCGCGTCTGACTGCACGATCGTGACCCGCGCCCAATCCAGATCGGCTTCCTCAGCCAGCAGCATGGGCAGAGACGTAAACACGCCCTGTCCCATCTCAGACTGCGCCAAAACCAATTCCGCGCTGCTGTCGGGCTTGATGTGTATCCAAGCATCGAACGGGTTCGCGCCGCTCGCGACTGCACCGGGAGTGTCCTGGGCCGCGGCCTGCAGATGAAATCCGATCACGAACGCTCCGCCCCCGAGTGCGGCGGATGTGGCTAGAAATCCCCTTCGGCTGATCTTCATGGTCTCGTCCCCTGCGCCGCCCGATGAATGGCCTTTCGAATACGGAAGTAGGTGCCGCACCGGCAGATGTTGCCAGCCATCGCATCGTCAATCTGCGAATCGGTCGGGTGCGGATTCGATGCCAGCAATGCAACCGCGGACATAATCTGCCCGGATTGGCAATAACCGCACTGCGGTGCCTGCTCGGCGATCCACGCTTCCTGCACGGGATGCAGCCCGTCCTTGCAGAGGCCCTCGATGGTGGTTATCTTCTGGTCGCGAACATCGGCTAGCGATGTCTGGCACGAGCGCACCGCAGTGCCCTTGAGGTGAACCGTGCAGGCCCCGCACATACCGATCCCGCACCCATACTTCGTGCCCGTCAGCTGCAACAGGTCGCGCAGCGCCCACAACAGCGGCATGTTGCCATCGGCCTCAAGGCGGCGCACCTCGTCGTTCACATGCAATACAAACTGTGCCATCTTCGACCCCAGCCCCAAGATTCTCTTGCCGGGACTGTTCAGCGCTAGAACTGTGCAGCGAAAAGCCAGATTCCTGCAGCGAAATCCGCCCGATGAGTGGCGTCGGAGGCAAAGGCACAGGCGGCGGTCTGCTTTATGTTTAGGGTAAACACCAAGTACATCCCTCAAGGAAGGACGCGCCATGCGAACACATCTGAACGTTGCAACTTCCAGATTGTGTGACGGCGAGGATTCTGGTGCAAGTAGAAAAAGACTCTTTGTAATACACCCGGCCCTTGGTAAAACAAAATGCCCAAATCTCAGGGAATTACAGGGTATGTGGGTCGGTCACTTCAATGACGCGGCCTAAGTCACGAATGTTAGAAGAATTAATTTGATAAACAAGGAAAGCCATGAGACATGGCGGAGAGAGTGGGATTCGTTTCTACCCTCTGGCCGAAGTTGAACAGAATCAGACAGATTCAGCGGATTACCGCGCCAATCGCGGGTTTCGTGGCTCTCGACCACATAACGGATCATACTGCTTGATCTGGGTCTGTGGCTACCGAAAGCAGGATAAGGTGTCACATAGATGTCACAGGCGTGGAGCCGCCGAGCTCCACTCGTCCCGGTCTGCTGCGTAGCTGTTTTGCTGCTAGCCGGGATCACGGATGCAGTCATGCCGACGATACTAAGGCGTACGCCACTTGTCACGCCCGCCGACTGTTGTGTTGCGGACACGCTCGACCAAGATCGTAGCGTCGGGCGCGATCTCGCCCGCGCGTTCGATGGCCTCGGCCTGAGTGGATTCAACGCCGCTCGCCCTACCCGCTCCGAGCCGCCGGATCGCATAGTCACCTTGCGGGCGACGCTCAATAAATACCTCTTTCTTCGCCATTACCAACTCCTCAATTGAATTAGCCAACACATTCGTTCAGTGACAGAAGATTATCTGTCCACTTCCCGTCCGCGTGGGTCTGCACGAACTTCGTCCCGTTCGCATTCTCGCGAGGGTAGACGTACGCGGTTATCGTTCGCGTCCCTCACGTATGCACGGTTAGCTGTGCTCGCCAATTTGCCGCATTTGTTCGACAGTTCATTCACTGTTTGATACTAGGCGCAATTCGTTGCAGATGTCAAACGGTGGGCGTAGTATCGAACGCGGAGGAATAATGCCAGAGACCACGGTCGATATCGCAGCTCTGTACGCGGCGGCAGACCGGAAACGACAAACAGCAGGATTGAGTTGGCGGGGACTTGCCGCAACTCTCAAGATCACACCTTCGACATTCACGCGGATGGCCCAAGGCCTGAAGCCAGACGTAGACACGTTCGCAACCTTGGTGCACTGGCTGGGGATGCGTCAGGAGGAGTTTCTCCGGCCCACCCCCACTCGGAGGGAGGACGCAGACCCGATGGCGATGATCTCGTCTTACCTACGGTCTGCCAAGAACGTAACCCTGGAACAGGCGGAGGCGCTGGAGGACATTATCTCAGCCGCTTTCCGTCACCTCACGAAGAAGGAGTAGCGCGGAACGGAATGGGCCAAGACCTGCGGCGTGGGTTCAAGACGGAAGCGGAACGGATCGCGGAGATGACGCGCAATGAACTCGGCTTATCTCCGACGAGCCCACTCCAGTGTGCAGGGCTGTGCGCACACTTGGGCATCCCAATAATTACCCTACCGGCGCTGCTCGCGTCTGGCGCATCACCGAAAAGCGTTCAATGTCTTAGCTCCGACGCTGCCAAGTTCTCAGCATTGACCATCATCTCGGGAACCAAACGCCTGATTGTTTTCAATCCAGCGCATCCGCCGGGCCGGTGCGCCAATTCTCTCGCACATGAGATTTCTCACATTCTGCTTGAGCATCCACTCTTCCCAGCCCTCGGGCCCGGCGGCTGTAGACGGTGGGATTCCTCGGTGGAGTCAGAAGCAGATTGGTTAGCAGGTGCACTGCTCGTACCGCGCACAGCGGCCCTATTGTGGATGCAATCGGGGCCGCTCGGTCGAGGAAGGAGCCAGGCATTTCGGCGTCAGCCTGGTGTTGTTCAGATGGCGCGTAAACCAAACCGGCATCATTCGACAATTGTCCGCTCTCGCAAGCTTCAGACGCCAAAGACACGAACATCTTCGTGGTTAAAACCAGGAGACCGCCCCGGTCATCGGTCGCCTCCCGCGCGGGGGCGTGAATTGAAAACAACCCGTGTTCTTGAGGCACAGCCAAGTCCCGGTGGACCTCGTTTGATCCCATTTGAAGCGGGGAGCCGAAATCGGTGTCACAGGACATGAGTTTTAGTCGGATTACGCCACCTTTCCCCATAACTGACTCATTCACAAATGCCCCGGATCACACATGCCCATTTTCTGGCCGCTTGCAGTTCCCCGCTTACTTGCCTCTACTCGGAAGTCAGACCTACGGCTATCGTGTCGGCTTAGGATTGCCACGATGCGGAACAGATTTAACAGACATCTTCCGCTGTGCATGTTGGAACTCGAAAGCCACTGCCGATATGAAGTCCAGATAATTTCGGCACTCTGATAGTTCGGCTTCCGATGCCGTTTGGAGATATTCACAATCCAATGCAATTAAATCGAAGAGCCTGATGTCGGACATCAACTCAGACATGCGATTCGAATCAATGCGTCGCCACCGCAAGAGTTGGTCGATCTCGTCGCCGGAAAGGCATCCGCTCCCCGATGATGCGAATTTCAAGCTTTTGACCAATAGCGGCAGAACAGCAGAAAGAACAATCAACTCCACGTTTGAGCACCCTAGCAAGCGAGCGCCCAGATGAGCCCGGGAATGCAACCGGTCCAGTAAGCGGGCAAGTTCCGCATCACGGATGTGCATGAGACCTGGTGCTCTCTGGCTGATACGATGCCAAAGATCTCCGGGGCTACGATTGGGCGGAGCTAACCAGAATGGTTCATCCACCCAACGCCCTGTTGGACCTACGCCGCCGGAGTGGTCGGAATCAACACCCTCCGCGCCTCGCCGTTCTATTAGCCGTTCCTTGTTGTTCTTCTCCCAATCGAGTCGCTTTGCCATAGCACAGATGATGAGATGATGATTTAGTCTCTAGTAGATTTGAAATGATTGGCAACTGTCACTCAGGTTACTTGAACCGTTGCGCCGTGTAGTCGATCAATGATTGTCCATTCAACTCCGCCGTAGAGTTTGCCGCGCGAACAAAGAACTTTTGTGCTGCTCCGTCCCTCACAAACGCGGGCTTCGGACCTTTCTCGCACCTGATGGAGAGAATGGTCTCGCCATCGTGCTCCACGAACTCCAGATGAACATATGGCAGGAAAAGCTCGCCCATACGATCGCGAACAAGGTTAACGAGGTGCAGGCTCATCTTGTCTTGATTGGGAAAGGCGTCTGCTTTCAGTCCGATCGCATCGCCTTCATCATTGATGCCGATTAATAGAGTACCTCCGCCGGTATTCAGAAAAGCTGCAAGAGTTTTCAAGACGCCCACTTGCATACGATCGTCTAGTTGGCCGGTCTGCAGGTTGGCCCGAAGAGTTGACTTGAATTCAACACCGTCTGTTTCCCCTCCAGAAATCAATTCTGCTGTCGTCAGCTCGACAACGGTTTCAGCGGGAATACCACGAAGACGCTCCCAAGCCTTTCTCACCACCTGCGCCATCAGACTGCGACGCGCTTCCAAAAAGCTGTTGTAGGGCAGGTTCCACCAATTTAGGGGCAACGCGTGATTGAAGCGGTCTGACTCGTTCAGCTTGACATCTAGCGCTGGGGCATAGGAACTCGGCGCTTGATCGCCAATTTTCAGATTGTCAGGCCATTCCAGCAGAGCGAAGTTAGCTATTTGGTTGACTTCCTTCTTATCGGCAATCTGCAAACCAGCCAAGTAGGCTCGTGGAAACAGGTGGTGTTCTTCGAGTGCCGACTTGCTACCGGTTACGACTGGATCAAGAGCAGCTGACACCTTCATCGGGGAGAAGAGAACGTTAGCGTTCAAGACCACCAATGACGCTTGATATGCCATTTTGGCCGGTGTACGGGCACCGGATGTCGCGAGCATGTCCGGTAGAGTGATGGCCCAAAAGTCTTCAGTGAGCCGCAGATCACACAGGCGGCGCAACCGGTTCACGAATTCGCTGGGAGAAGGGGCGCTCTGTAGTACGGAGAGGTCGGACTCAAAACGCGACTCCCCACCAGCCGCGTACCGCGAAGTCAGAGTCGCCATAAAGAAAAACTCGGCGATCACTTGCCGCATGACAGAGAGTTCTACTTTGTAATCTTCGATTCCTATGAGGTAGAGCGCGTATGGATAGAGCACCGCCAAGTCCGCTGTGACCATGCCGCGAGATCGATACCCCGCTAGTGGCAGTGCGCTGAGAAAATGCAACCAACGGTTTACATTTAGAGTCGCCCCACGGGCAGCCTTCAGCTTGTCGAATCCTGCTTCACGCCTGGTTGGATCGATGACACCGCTCGATGGCACCCGACCTCGCAAAGCGGAATATGCCGCCTCAAGCTTACCGCGCTTGAGGCCCAGCCCTACCATCACTCGCAATAACTGATCAGGGCTCGGTTCAATGAAATGATTTTTGGGACTTGGCTTGCCATCCGGTCTACCGGCAGCAGCACGTGAGAACGCCTCTAATTCGCGCCTGCCCTCCTCCCAGAAGACCGACATGAGTGTGAGGATGAAGTCGGCCTGATTCAGTTTTACCCCTTGTCCATTGATCCGAACGAAAACCTCCGCCACCGTATCCACGCCCGCTTCTGAAGTCAGAACCAGAGCGTTGAAGGAGTACTGGGACAAGGACACCAACTTTCCAATTGCATTTTGAATGTGCTCCGTTTGCGCTTGGGTTAGGGCGCGAACTGCGCCCAAGGCATTAAGGTAATCTGAAGCCACTTTGAACACGTTAGTGCCCGGTTTCCAGACCTCCGAAACATCCGATATAAACGCGGGGTCCTTCGCTGTTGCGGCATTCGCGACCTCGAAGCGTTCCGAAGAAGGGTCGAACGCTATCCGAATCCTCTCACGAGAGTAGTCCGACCGAATCACCTCAGCCCCGGTCAAAACTGCATACAGGGATGTCAACCGCTGCTGCCCGTCCACGATCGCCAGGCTTGGGATCTCCTCTTTACCGTTGGTTCCGATACCTGTCAGTCCGGCACCTGTCTCCCACAACAGGAGGAACCCGCACGGATAGCCTCGATAAAGAGAGTCAAACAAATCCCGGATCTTTGAGTTTGGCCAAACAAAAGGGCGTTGGAGTTCTGGAAGTCCGATCGCGCCCCGACCTATGTCGTGCACTAACGTAGTGAGCGGATAACTCGTAGATTTGTAGAGCATGAGTCAGATTCACCCTGTTAAAACACCGCTAGAGATTTCAATTGACCCAATCGCGTCCGTGGGGCCCGTCGATAGGGTCACAATGTCCATGATCCTCACGGAGAAATTCGAGTATACTTCCACAGCTCTCATCACGCAGTCCGAAATCTGTCCAAGAACTTGCTAACGGTCCAGCCAAGTTCGTCCACAATCCTCTGCTCCTCGGGTGTGTAGTAATGACCACGAAGCCAGAAACGCAGTAGCCGCCAAATGTGGCTTAGAAAGCCAAAACGAAAGAGCTTGCGGCGAGCGCTACGGACAGCCTGCCAAAGTTTTGCCCCCTCCCGCTCCAACTTGGCGTCCCAGTCACCCACCTTGTTAAGATCGGCGTCAACTTGGGCGAGCACGGACTGGTTAGTATCATTCACCTTGGCGACTTCCCTGCAGAGTTCTTTTAGGCGCGACGCATTCCGGTGTGAGAGGGCGGAGGAGACGCCGATGGCAACCGCCGAGCCGATAACGGGAAGGACGACATGTCCGAGTGCCATTCCGCCGCCACTTGCGGCCAAAGAACCTCCACCGAACCAAGCCCATCCTGCATTGGAGGCAGCTGCTCCTTGGAGAACAGCCATGGCTGTTCCAGTGGACGCATGCCCTGCGACCTGGACCGCTGCCCACGATCCTGCTGCTGCCGCCGCTCCCGCACCAATTCCCGCGGCCGTGTGAATTAATGCGTTGGACTGAAGGGAGTTCGAGGGGTACGTTAATGCTTCTTGCGCTCTCGATGGCGCTCGCAGTCCTGTGTTGCTCTCCTCCTTGCGTGATTGGTTCAGTGGGTCGAGAATTCTCGCCGCGATTCGAAGGTGGCGCATCGATCGACGGACCTTTCGTTTCAGTTCAGCGATCGCATCGGTCAAGTTCTTGTTTCGTTCAGATATATTTAGCCGTAACCGCTCGTAAAGAGTCATCGCCTCCTGATAGCGATCGATCCAATAGCGCAGCCTCGCGGTCCCGCCTAGTGAAGTCACATCCTGCACAAACTCAAACGCATCCCGGAAGAATCCCATTGAGACTGGCCCTGTGAAACGAAAGAAACGGTGTAATTGGAGGATAGGTTGCGCAATCAGATGGCGTTTTGCTCGTATCTCACGTCATGATTACATCGATCCAACCACAATTGGTATACTGCATGACCGTATGAGACGCTAATCACCTATTGGTGTTACCTTGGCCGGTCGCGAGCTGAGGACATGAAGTAATCGGTTCTCTGCCGCGTGCTTCGGTTTCCTCCAAGCAGACGGCGGCCGTATTGGGGCCCTTGCCTCCTCTACACTCCGCTCCTACTGGCCCCGCTGATGAATAGCTGATTGTCCTTGAGTTCCGTCGCAAGTGTTGGTACTATCATCCTTTCACATCCAACAAACATCGGACGTCGGGCCTGCACGTCGGAGGTATTCAAGAAGCCGCCAACTGTCTCGATCCAACAGGAGTCGGCCTTGAAGCGTATTACAGTCCTCGTGTGTGGACTCGTCCTCTGCGCTGTAGTTGCCAAGCTGGTATATGCGATTCATATGCGCTCGTCGCAGATGGCGTCATTCAATGCCGTCACTCGCGCCAATTCCGCCGAAGCGGATATAGAAGCGCAGTACCTTACCAGCAAATTGCCGAAATACGGATTCGTCAAGACGCTTGACGGGTTCATCGAGAAACGCCGATCTGCAATGGTGCAAGCAGGCTCAGTCGATCTCACTGTCGCACCTGAGTTGCAGAAACACTACGTGGCCGTGCTACAGGCGCAGAACGATCTACTGATTACCCATGAAGCCAAGCAAATAGAAATGCACAGTCTGATTCAGCGCGTTATCAAGCATCAGGCGACGTGGGAGGAGGTCTATTGCGACTATAAACCGAAGGCCGAGGCAGCGAACGCCGCGCTCAACTCGGCGGCACAGGTGGAACAGAAGTTCTCCACGGAAGCGGCCAAACAGGGTGTGAGCTTCGAGCCGAGTTTCGCAAAATACCGGGAAACACTTGTTGACACGGCTTACGCTTGCTCAGCAAGCCAGCTGAATCAAACCACAGCTCCAGCCCCAGACGTTGCCGAGGATGCTTCTCAATATGGGGGTGGAATCCGAACACCAGGGGATGAAACGATCCAATACAGCGACTTCTACGTTCAATCAAGGACAGGGAGACTAATACCCGGAAAGAAATATCAGTTTAAGGCAGTTATCAACGACGCGGGTCATCATGTCTTCATTCATAACCCTCTTTATCCCGAGAGCGGACTGATGCAGCTTGAGGTCACACCGGTGCTGGACAATCAGGACGACATGCGGAGAATCCTCACGAGTAACAATATCGACCCCAATATCATAATCGCCTCATTCAGCCAGGACGGCATCGTGCAGATCCGCCGTGTCTTCTAGTTGTATTGGTTCGCTGTGAACCGGAGAATCCGAATTTCTGGAGGTGAACGCAGAACGGCGTGACTCAGCGTGCTCAGAAATATACCGGAGGGGCGGAGGACACCCTTCGCATTTGATCAAACTCCGAGCGTCTGACCGATAGCGCACAACGCCGAACGCTCGCTAGGATGGCTTTCTCGATCCAGGTATAATCCAGCATCATCCCTCCCGCCGTCTGTTGAGAATCATCGAAACTAAGGACACAAATATGGAACCTATCGAATTAGCCACAATGAACGATGTATTGCAGACGTTGGCGAAATGCGAGTCTCTAAGACAAGAGGTGCGCGATGCGTGCTTTCAAGCGGCAACGCTCTTGAAGGAAATGCGCGAGATAATCTTGAATTCGCCCTCGGAGGACCCGGCCGTTGAGCAGCTGAAGCTCCTCCTAGCTCAACAGGGAGAGGGATGAGTGCTTGGATACCCAAGCAAAAACGGAAGCTGACCACCGAGCCCAAAGTCGGCATCTTCTTCATCTGCGACGGTCGCCTCTTTATCGATACAACACCCGTCAGCAAAGCGGAGGAGTATGGAGATTTTAAGGTGCACGCAGCAAGTCGTCCTGCCTTCTGGCGCATTCTCCAGGCGAACGGAATCGTGCCTAACGATGTCGAGTACGACGAAGTTCCCAGGACGCGTAGGCCAAGACATCAAGGAACAGAAGTTCTATGTCCTGGCTGACGCCTGCATTCTGAAAGATCAACGTGTGCTCACTCAAATCTTAATTGAAATGAGATTGCCGTCCGCCAACACTGCGCCCAAGGGCGATTCGCACTACATGTGTCCCGGATGCAGAAAGAACCAGAGGCAGCGCGAGGAAGAAGAGGCAAACTGGGATTTCTGACATCGCATCTTGGTCATAGGTGCAGCGAAGCGATCTCGGACAAATCCCTAGCCGAATCCATTTAATGCGGAAGGAAGGTGCAGCGCAGCGGCGCAGCACCTTTCTTGGTTGTAGTGGCTTGGTTTATGACCGTCTGTGTCTTCTCAGAATCTCAGAAGGACGTCGGTTAACAACTGCAGCACATACTCTGCTAGCCCCGACTGTTCTCAACTCCGTGTTCGATATGTGGTGGCCGAAGTTGGATAGTGATATCGCTCAACACGTGGCGTCGAGCACCACGGGCAAAGCGGCGCATCGCTCGGAACGCGAAATGCTTGAAGAAGTTCTTCTATTGGCGAGGAGCATCGATGTAAAAACCGCGCCAAAGATGGTTGAAGGCGTGTCCCCTAGTGCATTGAAGGACCTCATCATGTGCGCTGTCGAACTGGCGGGAGCCGCTCTTGCTTGCGCACCTGTGGCTGAAACCTTAGGACTGGTCAGCCTTCTTCGAGCATCTGTCGAGTGGATCGTTGGCAGATCAGGGTTGGGGCCGTCGGCACGAGCCGGATTTCAACCTATGTTGAACCGTCTGGCACTGTTAGAAGCGAGCGGGACTGATATTTCGAGCAGGTTGGAAGTGATCGGAATGACGCCAATGCCCGAGGAGAGTGAACCGGGCAAGCCTGAGGGTTCCTTCTACGGAAGGTTGAGGTTGCTGACCGAAAATCTGAGGGAGGAAAGGGCGAAATATGAGACACATCCTTCGGATCGCTCCTGACTACCCGAGTACAACAGGACATGATGGGAATGGCTGGAGAGGATTCGCGATTAACCTGATGCGTTAACGAGATTCGGGCGGCCCGTGGAGTTGTCAACCAGAATCGTCCACCTCGATACCGTAATCGGCGGGGGCTCACCCGCCCTGCACTTGGCGTAAACTTCGACGCCCGTATAATCACGCTCGTGCAATAATGAGGCGTATTCTCACACGATGTACCTCGAAGCACTTGGACGAGCCATCTGGGTGCGTCGTGGTCTGGTGTAGGACGGGGCCTCTAAATGGGTGAACAAAGGGATTGTTCCTGCGGCGGTTCAAACGCGAACTGTGCGCGGTGTGGTGGAAGTGGTTTCGTCTGGATTGGGGTAGATACGCAGAACACCAAACCGGACTTGCCTCAGTTAGTAGGTCCCCCCGCGAAGCGCCAGGTCCCGCTACCGATCGCAATCCCTCGGCGCGTGATCGTCCCCCGCGACATACCGGAGCCGAAGAGGATCACTCCATCGCGAGCCAGATTCTCTTCTGCCTCACCCTCAAAAGCTGCCATATCGGATACGCAAGGACGGCTTAACGCTCGAAAGGACAGCCCGGCGACAAAGTCGACGGGGGGATCGAATGTTTGCCCATTATGTTCGGCAATGGTTCGTGCCGACAGGTTGGACGCTCACGTCAGATTGAGATGCGCGAAAAGAGCCAACAAGGGCCCCAAACGGCAGCCCGCCCAAAAGGGCCAGAAGCGCCCGTCCATCGTGCTCCAGCATGGTTGGGCACAGAAAGCCCGAAGACCCAAAAAGGAGAATAAGAAATATCCAATCTCCCAGTTCGATGGCCAACCACGGTTTGAGGGCGGTCTTCGATTCACGCAGGGCGGACTCCCGGGCTCGGGTCGGCATTGACGGCATCCCGCTTTGTCTGTTCTGGATGGGGGGACTAAAGTGGTGTTGTAAACATGAACAATTGAATTCGCGCCAGCACGGGCATCACGGGGCTTATGACTAGTCAGGAAATGAAGAAGACCCTCTGGGAGGCGGCGGACAAGCTGCGTGCCCAGATGGACGCGGCGGAATACAAGCACCTTGTACTGGGGCTGATCTTCCTCAAGTACGTTTCAGACGCATTCGATGAACGGCGGCGGGAAGTCGCCAAGCTGCTGGCGGACCCGGCTTCGGACCTCTACTTCACCGACGATCCCGCCGAACAGGCGAAGGCGCTGGAGGATCGGGACTACTACTCGTCCGCCAACGTCTTCTGGGTGCCGCAGGAAGCGAGATGGGAGTCGCTGCGGAATCAGGCCAAGCAAGCGACCATCGGCAAGCTCCTTGACGACGCGCTGGTGGCCATCGAAGACGTGAACCCGTCGCTGAAGAACATCTTGGACAAGCGGTTTGCCCGAACTCAGATTGAACCGTCCCGGCTGGGGCAGTTGATCGACCTCATCTCCAAAATCGGCTTCACCTCTGAGGACAAGGCCAAGGACGTGCTGGGCGAGGTCTACGAGTATTTCCTTGGGCAGTTCGCCACGGCTGAGGGCAAGAAGGGCGGACAGTTCTATACGCCGGGGTCTGTCGTGCGTGTACTGGTGGCCATGCTGTCGCCGCACAAGGGGCGCATCTACGATCCATGCTGCGGATCGGGCGGCATGTTTGTGCAATCGGAGAAGTTCATCGAGTCGCACGGCGGAAAGTCCGACGACGTTTCCATCTACGGGCAGGAGTCGAACCCGACCACTTGGCGGCTGGTGGCCATGAACCTCGCCATTCGTGGCTATGGATTCAACCTGGGCAAAGAGCCTGCCGACACGTTCACGCAGGACCAGCACCCCGACCTCAAGGCCGATTACGTGCTGGCCAATCCACCGTTCAATGTGTCTGACTGGTGGAGCGCAAAGCTCGAAGGCGACAAACGCTGGGCATTCGGTACGCCGCCAGCAGGCAACGCCAACTATGGATGGCTCCAACACATCCTCTGGCATTTGAAGCCGACGGGTCAGGCCGGAGTAGTGCTGGCTAATGGCTCCATGAGTTCCAACCAGAACAGCGAGGGCGACATTCGTCGCCGAATGATAGAAGCGGATGTGGTCGAGTGTATGGTGGCTCTTCCGCCTCAACTGTTCCTCAATACGCAGATTCCCGCGTGCCTCTGGTTCCTCACCCGCGATAAAACCGCGCATGGTAGCGACCGTCGCGGGGAGTTTCTGTTTATCGACGCCCGTAAGCTGGGGCAGATGGAGACGCGGGTACATCGCATCTTCTCCGAGGCAGACGTGGCGCAGATTGCCGATACGGCGCATCGCTGGCGGCAAGATGGTGAGGCCGAGGGTGTATATGAAGACGTGCCGGGCTTCTGTAGGTCTGTGAAGCTCGAAGAGATTCAGGAGCACGGCTATGTGCTTACCCCTGGCCGCTACGTAGGCGCAGAGGCCATTGAGGACGACGACGAAGCATTCGCTGAGAAAATGGAACGCCTCACTGCGCAACTGGCCGTACAGATAGCCAAGGGAGTGGAACTGGATGCGGCGATCCGAGAGAAACTGGAGGCGCTGGGATATGGCGTCTGAGTGGACGAGGACGACGCTGGGCGAAATTACCGAGATGCTTTCTGGTGGCACTCCATCGAAGAGCAACCCAGACTATTGGCGAGGCTCGATCCCTTGGGCATCAGCCAAGGACATGAAGAGCTATTTCCTTGCCGACACCGAAGATCATATCTCTGATCAAGCGGTAAAACAGGCCACAAAGTTGGTCCCTGCCGGTACTGTTCTTCTCCTAACACGCGGAATGACCTTGCTGAACGACATTCCTATCTGTCTCTCGACTCGCGCGATGACGTTTAACCAAGACGTGAAGGCGGTTCGTGCAAAGAACGGGCTGTTGCAGGAGTATCTTCCGTATCTATTGCTGGGACATAAGCCAGACCTTCTCGATCTTGTCGATCTTGCTGGTCACGGGACGGGCCGCCTCAATTCCGACGAACTCAAGGGCTTACCAGTTCTTCTTCCACCACAGCACGAGCAGATAGCCAGCGTTCAACTCCTTAAGGCACTTGATGAGCGAATTAAGAATCTGGCGGATCAAAACTCCTGTGCAGAGACTTTAGCCCGGACCATCTTCAAGTCGTGGTTCGTGGACGTTGATCCGGTGCGGGCAAAGGCTGAAGGCTTCGAACCAGAGGGCATGGACCCGGCCACCGCTGCGTTGTTCCCTTCGTCATTCGAGGAGTTGCGCGGCTACGATGTTCCGCGCGGTTGGAAGGTAGTTTCAATCGGAGAGATCGCCACATTAGACAAAGGGCTTTCCTACAAGGGCGACTTCTTGACCGCATCCGGGATGCCAATGATCAATTTGGGATGCTTCAAGGGAGGAGGAGGATTTGACCTTCAAAAACTCAAGTTCTACTCCGGTGAGTATAAGGCTAAGCATGTGGTTCGAAGTGGTGATCTTGTCATAGCGAACACTGACATCACTCAGAAGCGCAATGTAATTGGAAGTCCAGCAATAGTTCCCATTTCAGAGAGCGACGAGTACCTTTTCACGCACCACACATTCGTAGTAAGGCCAAGTATTGGGCTGGACGGACTAACTCGGTATCTGTATTTCATGCTCCTTCAATCCTCTTTCAGAGAGAGGGCGATAGGATTTGCGATGGGAACGACCGTGCTTGCACTTCCTCGGGACGCAGTCCTGGAGCACGAGTTGGTGCTTCCCGACGCGCTGGTGTTAAACAAGTTCACAAGCATAATCGACGCCATGATGCGTCGGATTAACGCCAATTCTAGGCATTCGTCCCTTTTGACCGATCTTCGCGACACCATCTTACCCCGTCTTGTTTCCGGCAAGGTCCGGATTGCGGAAGCGGCAAAACTGGTCGAGGCGGCGTTATGAGTATCCTTGAAAGCGACGTTGAACAAGAACTGCTCGGCTGGTTTGAAGATTTGGGCTACGAAGTTGTATTCGGACCCGATCTCGCTCCTGACGGGGCCAATCCCGAACGGAAGGGCTACAAGCATGTCCTGCTGGAAGGGCGGCTCAAAGATGCTCTGCACCGTTTGAATCCTGGTATGCCTCCCGCCGCGATTACTGATGCCGTAGACGTAATAGTTAATTCGGCCGCTCCGGGACTGCTGGCCGCCAACCGCGAGTTCCAACGCTGGCTCACGCGCGGGGTGCAGGTCTTCTGGCAGGAGAACAGCGAGACGCAGAGCGACCGCGTTCGGATTGTTGACTTCTCCCATCCCGAGCAGAACGACTGGCTGGCGGTGAACCAGTTCACCGTAACGGGAACAACCGCCAGTGGCAGCCGCGAACGCCGACCCGATGTGGTGGTCTTTTTGAATGGCCTACCAGTGGCCGTGTTCGAGTTGAAGAATGCGGCCAGCGAGACGGCGGACGTGTCGGCGGCCTATCACCAAATACAGACCTACAAGGATGAGATTCCGCAACTGTTTCGCACCAACGGGATGCTGGTGGCCTCTGACGGCATCTATGCGCGGATGGGTTCGCTGTCTGCCGATGAAGAACGGTTCGTGGCATGGCGCACTATTGACGGCAAGGAGCGTGATCCGCTGGGCCAGTTCGGCGAGTTGGAGACACTGGTGCGCGGAGTCTTCAACAAAGAGCATCTGCTGGACTATCTGCGCCACTTCGTCGTGTTTGAAGACGATGGCGGACTGGTGAAGAAGATTGCGGCTTATCATCAATTCCACGCCGTTCGGGCAGTGGTGGCGCGTGTGCTCGAAGCCTCCGCTCCCGGCGGCAGCGGTATGGGCGGCGTGGTGTGGCATACGCAGGGAGCGGGGAAGAGCCTGGAGATGACCTTTCTGGCGGGGAAGTTGATGACGCACCCGCAGATGAACAATCCCACGCTGGTGGTGGTGACAGACCGCAACGATCTGGACGGCCAGCTTCACGGCACGTTCGACATGGCCGCCGAAGTATTGGGCGAGAAGCCGGTACAGGCAGAGAGCCGGACCAAGCTGCGGGAGGAGTTGAACCAGCGACCATCGGGCGGCATCATATTCACGACCATTCAGAAGTTCGTACCGGGCGAGGATGAAGACACGTTCCCCACGCTGACGAAGCGCGACAACGTGGTGGTGCTCTGCGATGAAGCACACCGCAGCCAGTATGGATTGAAGGCACGCATCAATGATGCCGGGGAGACGATCTACGGCTATGCAAAGTATCTGCGCGATGCCCTGCCCAACGCCACGTTTGTGGCGTTCACGGGCACGCCGGTCTCGGCAAAGGACAAAGACACCCGTGCCGTCTTCGGCGACTACGTAGACATATACGACATTGAGCAAGCGGTGAAGGATGGGGCCACGGTGCCCATCTACTACGAGTCGCGGCTGGTGAAGCTGGAGATGGACGGCTCTGCGTCGGGAACCATCGACGACGAAGTGGAAGAACTCACCGAGGACGAGGAAGAGACCGCAAGGGCGCGAACGAAGAGTCGGTGGGCTGCGCTGGAGAAACTGGTGGCCACTCCGCCACGCATAGCGACGGTTGCGGCAGACCTCGTGCAGCACTTCGAGACGCGGCAAGATGCCATGCGCGGCAAAGCAATGATCGTCTGCATGAGTCGTGAGGTCTGCGTGCTCCTGTACGACGCTATTACGAAGCTGAGGCCGAATTGGCACGATGCAGATCCGGAGAAGGGCGCAATAAAGGTGGTAATGACCGGCTCCGCTTCAGACCGTGAGGCACTGCGCCGCCATGTGTACACGCCCAAGGTGAAGAAGCGGCTGGAGAAGCGATTCAAAGACGCTGCTGACCCGCTGCAAATCGTGATCGTGCGAGATATGTGGCTGACCGGCTTTGACGTGCCGCCGCTGACGACCATGTACGTAGACAAGCCAATGCGGGACGCGAACCTTATGCAGGCGATTGCTCGGGTCAATCGGGTATTCAAGGACAAACCGGGCGGACTGATTGTGGACTACATCGGCATTGCCAACGACCTGAAGAAGGCATTGCAGGAGTACACCGAGAGCCAAGGCAAGGGTCGGCCCACCATACCCGCAGCCGAGATGCTGCTCAAGGTGCGAGAAGAGATGGAAGTCGCACGGGGAATGCTGCACGGGCTGGATTACAGCGGCTTCCGCGTGAATGCGCTGAAGCCCATGCGTGCGGCTGCGGACCACATTCTTGGGCTGGAGGATGGGAAGCGGCGATTCGCGGATTGCGTAGTTCGCATGACGGCGGCTTACGCGCTGTGCTGCACATTGCCGGGTGCGATGGAGTATCGGGAAGAGATTGCCTTCATGCAAGCGGTTCGCACTGTTCTGACGAAGCGAGACCCATCTACAGCCTTGACCGACGACGCCAAGGAACACGCGCTGCGGCAGATCCTTTCGCGTGCGGTCGTGTCGGCTGAAGTGATGGACATATTCAAAGCGGCGGGATTGGACCGCCCCGACGTGGGAATCCTGTCGGATGAGTTCCTGGAGGATGTAAGGAAGCTCAAAGAGAAGAATCTGGCGGTGGAGGTTCTGGAGCGGCTGCTGAAAGGCCAGATCAAAAGCCGGTTCGGGTCCAACGTTGTGCAGAGCCGCAAATTCTCAGAACTGCTGCAAGACTCGCTCACCCGGTATCGGAACCGCGCCATTGAGACCGCGCAAGTCATTGAGGAACTGATAGCGATGGCGAAGCAGTTCAAGGCTGCGGCGAATCGCGGGGATGACCTGGGGCTGACACGCGATGAAGTGGCGTTCTACGACGCCCTGGCTGCGAATGAGGCGTCCGTGCGGGAACTCGGGGATGAGACGCTGCGCAAGATTGCGCGGGAGCTTACAGAGAAACTGAGGGCCAGCAATTCGGTGGACTGGTACGTGCGGGAGTCGGTTCGCGCCAAGCTGCGGCTCATGGTGAAGACGATCCTGAAAAAGTACAAGTACCCGCCCGATGGACAGGAACATGCGACCGAAACCGTGCTGGAACAGGCGAAGGAACTGTCGGCTGCTTGGGCGACTGCGTAACGATGAATCTCTCTGACCTGTCGGCACAACTCGGCTCATGCCATTATCCAGAGCAAATGCAGTGCGTGGAATGCGGCATCCTGGGCGCTGGCTTCTACCCCGGAACCAACGGCTACGTTGGGACGCCCTCGCACGACGGCATCATGCTCCTTGGGCGCGATTTCGGGACCAAGAAGTATTACGAACCGCTTTGTGGAATGCCGCCTCGGGATGAAACCGCCCCAACATGGCAACGAACGAGGGATGTTTACCTGCCGGTTCTGACTGGCATTCCTGTCTGGTGTACGAACTACATCATGGGTGTGCGCAAGGATGGATCATCGGTCGGCAATGTGAAGGAAAGAATCACCCCCTCAGACTGGCAACGGTTTGAGGGCGATTGCTGGAAGTTTCTGCACGCTCAGGTGCTCGTTCAGCATCCACGAATCGTGGTGGTGCTCGGAGGCGATAACCGCGACGACCTGACGGCAACGGCGCGACTCGGAACCGCCACGCAATCGGACCGCCCTCATAGGTTCGAGTCCGATGGTCGTCAGCACGCGGCGCGGATTGTGTTTGGCGAACATCCGCATTCCCTCATCCCCCGTGTGAGGCAGGAAGCCGCGCGAACGGACGCCGAACGATGGACGCAGCTGTATCACTCCACACCCCTATGCAAGTGCCGAACAGGAGCTTGACGATGCTCGTCAACATCGAACCAAGTTCCAAGCCGAGGAAGGTATTCGACCGTCATCCCGAAATATAATTTCCTCATAAAAGCGGAGATCGCTTGGGCTACATCAAGCCGATCCGCTAGCGGGTTTCACGGGCATCATCGCCAACTTCCAGTTCTCCCCGATCACCGAGCAAATGGGTCAACTGATCTCTGAGTTGAACCGCGATGGCCTCATCGACCGGTGCGTCCAGTCGTACATCGATCGTCAGTATTGGCTCCTCCCAGGTCCTGGGAAAGCCTATATCCCCATGCAGTCGTAAAGTTAGTTTTCCCGATTTTGGGTCTCGAAAGGCCCGTACGTCACAGTCTGGTCGTTTGGCACGGAATGGCCAGCGCATCAGTTCTCCTTGTTTGCTCTGTGTGAAACTTGACGATCCTATTCGAAGCTTGACACCTAAGGAAAATGAATTCAGGAGATTTCAAGGCGAGCTTGTAGTATTCGAACGAATTCGACATTGAATCCCGCTTCCTTGAAGGTGATCGCAATTCTTCAGCTCGGCGCTGAAGTTCCCCGTTCTTTAGGTGTGTGAAAGGCTCGCTATTTCGTCGCGCGTTCCATCGCCGCGAAGTAGCCTCGTGCGAGGGTGGAGTCGGACAGCTTGAAGTACTTCTGTGTGGTAGCGAAGGAACTGTGTCCCATCAGGTCCTTGAGCACGATGCTATCGATGTTGTTGTTAGCGAGTCTGGTGGCGTACGTGTGACGGAGGCGATGTACATTGATATGCTTGAAGCCGACCACCTTGCACCAGTGCCCCAGCCGCTCCTGGATCGCCCTGACTGACATCCTCTGATTCCGAGACGAAATGAACAGGGCAGGGTCATTGTCTTTTCTTGTCTTGAGGTATCTAGTGTAAGCGCGAAGCGTCTGGTCATCCACGTAGAACGCCCTTCTCTTACCCCCCTTACCAACGACTTCGCCCGAACCCAGCGCACGAAGCTTGCCATTAGGCTGGCGTTCCACACTAAGCTGGATGGAATCACGATTCAGTTGTCGAACTTCTGAAATGCGGAGACCAGACGCCAGGAGCAGCGAGAATAGCACGCGATCGCGACTGTCAGATATGCTGGCTAGCAGCATATCGATGTCATACTCATCGACCGGGTTAGGCTTGCTGTTCCGCTGCCACTTGCCCTTGACTTCCTTCAATGGATTGCGAAGGTTGTGGTCTCCCGTCGCCCTGGTGTATTCGAGAAAGCTGGATAATGCCGCGAGACGCCTCGCGATTGAAGTGTCAGCCAGCCCCGCCTTCCCTGTCCGAGGGTTAACTTTCTCCCGCATATAGGTGACGTACTCGCGAATTACGGTGTGGCTGATCTGGCCCGGCTCGCTGACCAACCGCTGGCGTGCGAAATCCTCAAAAAGCCTCAGATCGTGCCGATAGGATCGAATTGTTTGCGGGCTAGCCTTCTTTAAGGCGTCGAGATCACCAAGGAAAGGCTCGAAATTGAACATGTTTTCTCCTTATAGGAACCGATTCGGCGCACAAACGCTGCACCATGAAGACGTCTCACTCACAGGTTTTTGCCAACTCAGTTGTCATCGTTGCCGACCGATTTCACAGATAACCTACCGGGTCGAAATGCGAATGTGGACTCAGAGTTGCCCTAGATCGTGGTTGGCTATGTGGCCAGGAGCGTTCCCAAAGTCACGGCCGTAGTGATACCGATCCTCCGGCAATGGTCCTCCGCCCCTAGCTACTCCTTCGTGTTCGCAGAAACGATCTTTTGGCTACTGATATTGGGGCTTGCCTAACGCCGGGGTTCCCGTGGGCTCCTCACGCATTGGCCTCTCACTGGCTACTAGCCTGGCTTAAGTCATTGAAAACATGCTTATTGCGTATAACAAAGATTATACGCAATCAGCGGATTTCTCCAGAGCCCCCTCGTTTTCATCCTCAGTGGCCCAGATTTGTAAAAGTTCGTCGGCGTTTACGATCCGCGTCTGCCGAGGTAATTCCTTCTGCTTATGGAACGTCCGCATCGCCTCGTCGTACCCGTGACGCGCCTGTTCAATGGAAACCTCGGTGTAACCTGTCATCGTGTCGGGATCAAGCCAACCCCCCGCTTCCATAACGGTGGCGAGGTCTGCCCCCCCAGCCACGAGAGCCGACGCCATGGTATGGCGTAAACGATGGGTGGACCAAGTCTCGAATCCATCGCCATCCCCGTCCACGCCCTTCTCGCTCTTAAGCAGGACACGCTTGAAAGCGTCAGCAAGAGTATCCCTCGTGTATGGAGTGCCGATGTTGTTGTACAGAGCGCGTTCATGTCCGCAACTTTCACGCCGTTCGTGCATCCACTCGTGCCAGTACCGAGTCGTCTTTTCTCCGAAAAACGCATACCGCTCTGTCTGGCTCTTATTAGGGAGCCTCACAAATAAACGCTGTGCTTCCAAATCCACGTCAGAAATCTCAAGGCGGCAGATTTCCGAGATCCGGAGTCCAGACTCTTGGCCGAGAGCGGCTGCGAGGCAGACCCGCGCATCGCCGCGCTCGATCAACAAGCGCCACATGGTTTCGAGTTCGTAAGGCTTAAGAGGCCGAGGTTTACGCTTCTTCTTGGGGGGACGGTGCCAGCGAGTCACGGGATTGGCCTTGTCACGACGCCCGTCAGAGATTGTCCAGCCAAAGAAAGTCGAGATGCACGAGAGAGTATCGCTTCCCAATTTACGCCCGGTCTCGTTCATCCAGAGGATGTAGGTGGTGATGGTTTGCGGTGACACTTCTTCCAAGGAGGTGATTCCACGTTCCATAAGGAAGAGGAATAAACTGGCCAAAGCCCGGCGTGCTCCTCTCACCTCTCTGTAGTGACGCTTGGCGATTCCATTTAGGTATTCGTCGGCGATTGCGCGAAAATGTCCACAGGATTTCTCCAATAACTTGTTGGCTACGAAGTCTCCGTAATGCCGACTTGAAGCAAAGACCAAGCCGTGCTTATTGGGACGGTGGGACGCCCGGAAGAAAGTGGTTCCACAGCCGCAGCCGCAGGTCATTAGGATGCTGCCTCTCGACAAGCGATTCTGATAGCACTCATGCGAGCATGCGACGAATTTGCACCTTGCATCCCACAGCCCCTCTGGAACGAAATTGGAGCACCCAGCTGCCTGGCATTTTTTCTCGTTTTCTACGATGTAACGCCCACACTTAAGCTGCCTGACTGCATCTGCACATTCAGGCTTGCCGCAGAAGCGGTAGCGTGTACCCGGCCACGTTCGGTGTCCAGGCAGGCCCTCGTCGCAGATGGGGCACTGCCGCTCCCCATCTGAATAGCGTTCAACTACTTCGTCCTTCGTCATAGGGCACTCCTTTGAGCCGTCGCTTTATACGAATCGATCAACCCGTCGATGTCCCGAGAGTCGAAGCGTTCTTCACCGGCAATTCGAATCCTCATGATCTGCCGGGTGTTGATCAGGTGCTGCACCTGGTCGTCCGTGAGATGAAGCAGCCCGAGAACCTCTTCTCGGATGAGTAAGCGCCTCGCACGCTGCGCGATCGTTTCCGCATTGCGTTTCGGGGTCTCTTCGGCCTTAGGGCGTGCCTCTCCCGAGAGACCTTTTGCATCGCTAGAAGCCGTGGTGGGCGGATTGGTCATGCCGCCCTCCCGCCCTCACGCATCGTCTGCCGCTTCGCTAGCCACGCCGCCACTTCGCGAGGGTCGTACATGTACTCGTTTCCCACTCGGACAGCCGGGAACTTTCCGTGCCGCACCCACTCGCACAATGTGTTACGGGTCTTCTGGAGAAGTCCCATTACCTCCTTCGTTGACAGGTAGCTCTGTCTACCCATCAACTCCTCAATCAACTCCATTTCGTCACCTCGTCATTTCCCCGCAGGGGGTATGTGGGTTAATACCGAGCGAGGGACGATTACCCGAATTTGCGCGAAAAATTTCTTTGTTGATGGTCAGTTTGCAGCGCTTAGCGGCGTGGCCTCTTCCGAAGAGGCATGACTCGCCGGGGATGATTTCAGAGAACGGGCGGTTCGTAATACAGCGAAGGTGGCATTAACCTGCTGGCGGGTTTTCTCCGAACGGAGGTCCGCGATGGCCAGGTAGCGCAGAGTGGTTGCGAGGTCGGAGTGGCCGAGCCAGCGCTGAATGGTCGTCACGGGGACACCGGCTTCGCAATGCATCGTCGCGTAGGTCCTCCGGAATTTGTGGAGCCCCCAGCGGCTGCAGATCGGATGTTCGCGGCAGGTCTTTTTTTTCTTGTTCACACACTCTCCACAGTTCAACCCAGCTCGGTGCGCCAGCTTCTGCAGGCGACGCAGGTAGTGGCCATCTGGTTCCCCTTTGCTGGTGGGGAATAGGTACGGCGACTGGCTTGACGGTTTGCGTGCCGCGAGAGCCGCGATCAACGTGTCGGGCACTGGGACGGAGCGCTCCTCCTTATCCTTCGGCCTGAACCCCAATTCGGGCTTCGAGCGCACCGAGATAACCTTGCCCTTGAAGTCCACATTGCGCCACGTGCAGTAGCGGACCTCTTGATCACGGAAGCCAGTGGCCAAGAAGAACTCAAAAATAAATTGCTCCTCGGGGTCGGCGGCAAGGAAGAGCGAATCAAGCTGATCGGCGTCGTACGCCTCCACCTCCGGCTCGTCGTAAGCAGGGATGTCCTCCGTCTTGAAAAGCCCGATTACGCCCTGGGCGCGGAGAAACCCCTTGATCCTCATAATGTGGTTGTAGACGGTCCGGGGTGCGAGGCCCTTCTGCCGGAGTGCCGCCATGTGGTCGAG
This sequence comes from Occallatibacter sp., assembly GCA_036488735.1. Lineage (GTDB taxonomy): Bacteria > Acidobacteriota > Terriglobia > Terriglobales > Acidobacteriaceae > Telmatobacter. The sequence goes on along the minus strand of DASXHC010000012.1, from coordinate 10,242 downwards.
AAGGTCGTCACGGCGAAGGCTCGCGAGGGAGCGAACAGCGAAGGTCTCTTCGAAGAGCCCGAGAATGCGCTCGCAGGCGGCAATCGTCTTCGGGGAGCGAAATCGGCGGATGTCAGTCAGGTACTTCGCCGCGCCTTCAGCTACCGTGACGCCGGTCTTGTCCACGGATGCAGGTTCCGGAGCCGAGCGGCCCAGGGCGATCGCCTGCAGGTCATGTTCCTTGTTTCTGAGGGCGGCGAGGACGGCGTCGGATTCGCTGCCGACGGACTGCCAGACCCGCTTCTTGCCCCGAAGAAAGCGCAGATAATAGGTGCCCTCAGGATGAGCTTCGGGTCGGCCATTAAGAATTGCGTACCCGGCGCGAAGAGTGCGGTTCCGGTTCCACACAGGATCGGCGTAAGCGTAGTCGCCGTCGGCGCGGCGAATGCGGATATACAGGCGGACAGTCGGCGATTTCACAGGGGCTCCCGTGGGTTAATACCCGCGTGAGGCGTGATATCGCTTTATCTGCAACCAAAAAACCGGAGAACCCGAGAGTGTCACAGAGTGTGTAACAGGGGTAAACCGGCACTGATTCTAAGCAGCTTAAAATCTCTGGCGGAGAGAGTGGGATTCGAACCCACGTTAGAGTTTCCCCTAAACACGCTTTCCAAGCGTGCGCCTTCAACCACTCGGCCATCTCTCCATAGGAATCTATCTTTTTGAATTTACCACATGGCGGGCGGGCCCGGCCGCAGGCCGGGCCGGCCCGCGGGAGGGGGGATTGTGAAATCGTTTACTTGAAGCGGTTCAGTGGTTTATAGTTGCGCGTTGTTCAGCGCATGACATTTTGCGGGGTTCTCCCGCGCTATCGACTCGATCTCATTGAGGAACTTTATGTCCTTTTCTCGCCGCACGCTGCTCTCTTCCGGTTTGGCCTTCACCACTTCTTCCATGTTTACCCGGTCATTATGGGCGCGGACTGCGTCGTTCTTGGCGGATTCGCCGGCCTCGGGAACGGCCGCGGCCATCCCCGCGATTGCACCGCGGGAGCAGCTTCTTTTCGACTTCGGATGGAAGTTTCAGTTCGGCCACGGAACCGATCCAGCGCGGGATCTCAACTTCGGATTCGACCAGGGCGACTTCGCCAAGACCGGCGATTTCAAGTTTTCCAAGGAAGGCTTCGACGACTCAAAGTGGCGCACGCTCAACCTTCCCCACGACTGGGCGGTTGAACTTCCATTCGTGAACGACGAACAACAGAACTCGCACGGATTCAAGCCGGTGGGCCGCCGCTATCCTGAAACCAGCGTGGGCTGGTACCGGCGCGAATTCGAGATTCCGGCCGCCGACCTGGGCCGCCGCATTTCCGTCGAGTTCGACGGCGCTTTCCGCAGTGTTCTCGTTTTCGTCAACGGATGCTTCATCGGCCGCAACGATAACGGCTATGCGCCCTTCATCTTTGACCTCACCGACTTTCTCGCCTACGGCGCCAAGAACTACATCGTGCTGCGCGTTGACGCGAGCTTCGGGGATGGATGGTTCTACGAGGGAGCCGGGATCTATCGCCATGTGTGGCTGACCAAGACCGATGCCTTGCACCTGGGCAAGTGGGAAAGCACCGTGCGGCCGGCCCTGAATGGGACCGATGCGACACTGGCGCTGGGCACGATCGTGGCCAACCAGGGCAAGGAGGCTGAGTCCGCCAAGGTCAGCTGGAAGATCGTCGACTCCTCGGGCAAGACCGTCGCCACCGCCGAGGCGCCCGCGCAGTCCATCGCGGTGGACGGTTCGGCTGCCTACACGGCGACCGCGCAGCTTGCGAATGCCGCGCTCTGGTCTGTCGATGCTCCCAATCTCTATTCCGCCATCGTGACGGTGGAGTCCAACGGAAAAGTGCGCGATGCCGAGCGCGTGAACTTTGGTGTCCGCACCGCTGTCTTCGATGCGGACAAAGGTTTCTTTCTCAACGGCAAGTCAATCAAGATCCAGGGAACCTGCAACCACCAGGATCACGCCGGTGTGGGCGCTGCCTTGCCCGATCGCCTGCAGTGGTTCCGGCTGGGGGTGCTGCGCGAAATGGGCGGGAACGCGGTCCGGACTTCCCATAACATGCCGACTCCCGAGTGGGTGGATGCCTGCGACCGCATGGGCATGATGATGATGTGCGAGACGCGCCAGATGAGTTCGAGTCCCGAGGGCCTGGCGCAACTCGAGGCCATGGTGAAGCGCTATCGCAATTCGCCGTCCATCATCCTGTGGTCCATCGGCAACGAGGAGTTCACGCTGCAGAGCAAGATGGCGGAGCAGGGCGAGAAGATTGCCACCACCATGGTGCGGCGCTGTCATGAGCTTGATCCCACGCGGGTGGTATCGGCTGCCGTGAACGGAGACAACGAGAAGGGTGTCTCCGCACCCTTCGACATCATCGGGTTTAACTACAACCTGAAGGGTCCGGACGGCTATCACAAGGAACATCCCAAGCGGCCGCTGTATGGATCGGAGACGTCGAGCGCCATTTCCACGCGGGGCATGTATACCACCGACAAGCTGCGCAACCTGGTCAACGATTACGACGGCGTCGTGCCCTGGGGCGAGACCGCGGAGGAGTGGTGGAAGTTCTACGGCACGCGCGACTGGGAAGCAGGCGGTTTTGCCTGGACAGGCTTCGACTACCGCGGCGAGCCGACGCCCTACGGATGGCCTTCGATCAATTCGCAATTCGGCATTGTGGACATGTGCGGATTTCCCAAGGACACGTTCTATTACTACAAAGCGTGGTGGGGCAAGGCACCATCGCTGCACGTGTTTCCTCACTGGAATTTCGAGGGCAGGGAAGGCGACGAGATCCCGGTGTGGGTCTACACCAATGTTGAAGAAGTGGAGTTGCTGGTGAACGGCAAGAGTCTGGGCAGCCAGAAGGTGCCGCACCTGGGCCACGTGGAGTGGAAGGTGAAGTACGAGCCCGGCGTGATCGAGGCGCGCGGCTCGAAGGGCGGGACGGTGGTGCTGACGGAGAAGCGTGAGACGACCGGCCCGACAGTTGCGATTCGTTTGACTGCCGACCGGACGGAGATCAACGCCGATGGCGAGGATATTGCCATTCTCAAGGTTGAGGGCCTCGACAAAGAAGGGCGCGTGGTGCCGACGGCCGACAATCTTATCGGTTTCAAGGTTTCAGGCGCGGGTGCTCTCATCGGCGTGGGCAATGGCGACCCCAACTGCCCGCAGAGCGACAAGGAGCCCAAACGGTCGTTGTTCAACGGGCTGGCGCAGGTGATCGTGCAAGGAACGAAGCGTCCCGGCGAGATTCACATTGAAGCGGCGAAGGAAGGCTGGGACGGACCGGAACTGACACCCGCGAAGATCGTGATCACGACGAAACATGCGGAACTGCGGCCTGCCGTGCCGGATCTGCACGTACGGCTTGGAGCGTGAGGGTAGTCTCGAAGGTCTGAAGCAGTGACGTCCCTGCTGTTTTGAGGCATCCAGATCATTGCGACTCTCGAGTTGACTACAACCTGCTCAGAGCCGGCGACCAAACTTCACGGAAGTCAGCGATGGGATTGATGCGGAGCCTCATGCAACCTCGATGGCGCCGCTGAGGTTGAGGTTCTTGAAGCTCAAGGCCTTTGGGTCGAATGCAATGTTTGCTTTAATTGAGATGTGGAATTGGTACCAAAACCTATCGGGTTGGCTCCGTGAACCACAGGTCGACCTCGTTCCGTTGAAGGTCCTTGACGACTCCCCGTGCGAACACTCCGACCACGGTGTGTGGACGCCCATCTATGAGCAGTGAAGTTCCCAGGATTCTCCCGTCGCTACCGCAACTCTGCCACAGGAGCCGATCGCTGACTACCGCCACCGGCGATGCGGTACTGTCACTTACATCGGATAAGCCTATCGGGCGACCTCTTTGGATCGCCGGGCTCTTTCTCGGATAGGCATCGGGAGATGTAACGACTAAGAAGTCGTCTGCTGTGACGACTGTGCCGCGATACGCCGTTCCATCAAATTGGCATATATCAGACTTCAGCGCACGGAAGGCTGAGCTAGGCACATACATCACACTGGTTTCGTTACCATGCGAACTGCCTTTGTGCACCTGGGACCAGATCGCAATCGCGGCCACAAGCAGGACTCCCGCACACGCCATCAACAAAGCGCGCCGGACCTTCGGCTTCTTCAGGTCTGCCTCAGGTTCAAACGTCCCCGGCGGAGGTTCAGTCTGAGCGCTGAGAGGCCGCGGTCTCTCCACAGGGGGCAATCCTGTTGCTGCTGAAGTGTCTCCGCCCCCTTGCACATTCTGTCGACGCGGCGTCTGCGGCACCACGTCCGGAATAGGATCCGCCATTGGAGCAGACGCAGCGCTTGCCGCAGCCTCGATTCCAGATCCTTGCATCACTCGCAGCAGACTTGCCAGCCCTCCCGCGAAATCCGTCCGAAAATCTGCGTAGTGAAACGGCCTCAGCTGAAAGGGAATCTTGCAGTCCTGATACAAAACAGGAATCACTCGTTTGCTTTCTTCCAGTGCAAACAGGAATTCGTTCGCCACATTGGCCGATGCCACGGAGGCCGGCGAGAGTACCACCAGCATCCGAGCCGCGCCCGACATCGCCTCTTCGACCGCCTGCACCCAGCGCGCCCCCGGCTCAATATCCAGTTGGTCGATCCACACCCGCGCACCCGCAGTCTTCAGCTCACGCGCAAGCCGCAACGCAAACTCAGAGTCCTCCCGGCTATAACTCAGGAACGCAAATTCCGACGGCATCCTCACTCCCCAAGTGATATTTCATCCTACGCGATACTCGCAGAGCAAAGACCACCTGCCGACTTCCCTAATGGCCAACGGCGCCGAACTGCGCGGTCAGGTGTGAAAGCTCAACGGCGTTCAGGAATGGCTGAACGCAACCCCTCTGACGACGAATGAGACCTAGATGGAAAGCCCAACGTTGTCTCAGATATGGCATGTTGAATTGACCTCGCGGCGGAAGAGCTACGAGGTTACCACCCGCAACTAACTAACTGGCGGAAATTCATGGATTGCTCTTCGGGAGACCGCGCTTCGTGTCGGATATCAGTCCGATCCAGCGGTGGGCTTTCCCGCATATGCGCGCAGCAACTCGTCGGCCTCGTCGTAGCCGCATGGAATCTCGATGCCATCGAGCGTTGCTCCGGCTTGAAGCAGGGGCTCGATCCACTGCGGTGAGCGCCGGCGCTTCCAGTAAGAGTCGACACAGGCGCGGATGGCGAGTTGCAGCGCGGTGCGGCCTCGGCCGTCGAGCGCGTTCACGGGCGCGCCGCGTTCAAGCAGCAGCTTCACCGTCGCAGGCCAGCCGCGCCATGCCGCTACGTGCAACGCGGTGCTGTTCTTTGCAATCTCGAAATAGCCATCGCCTTCCGGATACAGCGCATCGGGCGGAACTCCCAGAGCAAGCAGGCAGCGCACTCCCTCGACGTTGCCGACGCCCGCGAACTGCGCGAGCAGCGTGCCTCCTTCCGCGACAATTTCCTGGCGCAGTTGCGGATCGGCCGCGAAGACCGCTTCGATCGCCGCATCCTGTGCCATCGCGCAGGTCGCGATGAGACGATCGACGCCTCCGAGTTGGGGATCGATGCCTCTTTCTGCGAGCAGCTCCAGCACATCGCCGCGACCGCGGCGCGCCGCCATGGCGGCTGCCGATCGTCCACTGTGCACGTTGCGCAGCAGGGGATCCGCACCGTGATCCAGCAACAGGCGGATCATCTCAAGACTGTTATCGCGCTGAATTGCATGTTGGAACGCGCTGTTGCCCCAGCGTGGAGTCGCGTTGGGATCGGCGCCGAATTCGAGGGCCAGCTTCATGCCGTCGAAGTCGTGCCAGTCCGCCTTGCGGGCCAGCATCCAGGTACGGCTCATGTCGGTGAGCTTGCCGCTCTCGAGCAGAATCCGCATCACGGTGTTGTCGTATCCTTCGGGCACGTGATACGGCGTCTCTTCATCGTTGGGGTCAGCGCCGTATTCAAGCAGCAGCCGCGTCACGCCCGGGTGCTTTGCAATTCCCGCAGCGCCGTAGATCGCGCTTTCAAGAATCTGCCGCGGATGGGGTTGGTCGATGGTCTCCCACCATCCGGTGTTCGCACTGGCACCTGCTTCCAGCAGGGCGCGCGCGGTGCGCACGAAAGCTTCGCTCCGCGAGGGATCGAGGCGGAGATACCGGGAGAAGCACAGATGCGTGAGGGCATCCCATCCATGGGGGCCGCCGGGCTCCGTCGCGAGCGCGGGGTTGCGGGACAGTTGGGCGCGCACACTCGATTCATCGGCCAGGATGGCGGCGGTGCAGATGTTGGCGTTGGCTGCGTGCGGATAGCGGGAGCGGATCATCTCCGCTTCATCGAGAGTGCCGGAGTCATGATCATCGCGTGGAACGCATGCGGCATGAATGAATGCCGCGACGGGATCGGCAATCGCGGAAAGAGCTCGTTCCAGATTTAACGCTGCGATGTGCGCGGCAAATTTCGGCCAGCTTTCGAAACCGTGCTCACGCGCGATCACCAGTTGCGCTTCGGTAAGGGCTACGCGGGATTGCGATGGTTTTTCAAAGTGGGGTAGATGGCGATGGGCGCGCGCGATGGCGTCGGGCACTTCAAGCCTGCAATCTCTGGCGAGATCCTTGGCCTGTTTCTTGAATTGTTCGAGGTTGGGACGGGCGGGCAGTTCTTTCAGAGGCATACGAAGCTCCTCTCGTGGATTGCCTGGAGTCCGCACCCATCAGGCTGAAAGAAGTTTCGTGGAATTGATTGTTGCAAAAGGTGGGCACGGCCCTTTCCGCGGACTGGATGCGCCCTTCGCGCTTGTCTCACAAGGTATCGAAGGTGGACGGCGCCGTCAATGTTTGAAGTGGGCGGTGCAGTGAGAGCGGCGCCGCCAGTTACATTGAAAGGATGGGGTCGGGGCAAGCCAACTGGAAGAAGGAACTGCGCGCCATGATCGCGCTGGCGGTTCCGGTAGTGTTGAGCGAACTGGGCTGGATGGCGCAGGGCGTCGTCGACACCATCATGGTGGGCAAGCTGGGTCCGGCTGCGATCGGCGCGGTGGCGCTGGGCAACGCTGTGTACTACACGCCATCGCTGTTTGGCATCGGCTTGCTGCTCGGTCTGGACACGCTTGTTTCGCACGCTTATGGACGCAAGGACCATGATGCGTGTCATCGCTGGCTGGCGCAGGGCGTGTACCTGGCCTGCATCGTGACGCCGCCGCTGATGCTGCTGATTGCCGCTGCCAGCTTTGGTTTTCTGCGCGCCGGGGTTACGCCGGAAGTGGCGGTGCCGGCGGGAAGCTATCTGCGCATTCTCAATTGGGGCACCTTGCCGTTGTTGCTCTATGGCGCGGCGCGGCGTTATCTGCAGGGAGTGGGGCAGGTGCGCGTCATCACGGTTACGTTTGTGCTGGCCAACCTGCTCAATTGGCTTGGAAACTGGGCGCTGATCTACGGCAAGCTGGGGATGCCTGCGATGGGCGTCGATGGTTCGGCGCTCTCCACGTGTGTGGCGCGCATCGGCATGGCGGCGGCGCTGCTTGGATTTGCGTGGCGCTACGAGCGCACGCGCGGTCATCCGCTGTTTCGGCACTGGGCGGGGCCGAACCTGGCGATGCTCAAGCAGATGGTTCGGCTGGGTGCTCCGGCGGCTGGACAGATCATTCTGGAAGTGGGTGCGTGGAACCTGGGCACATTTAGCGCGGGGCTGCTGACGCCTGTGGCCCTGGCTACGCATTCCATCGCATTGAATTATGCCAGCATCACGTACATGGTGCCGCTGGGCGTGTCGGCCGCCGCGGCGGTCGCTGTGGGCCACGCCGTGGGCGCAGGGGAAATGGATCGCGCGCGCCGCGCCGGATGGCTCGCCATGGGACTGGGCACTGCATTCATGCTGGTGGCCGCGGTGGTGTTTTGGGTTGTGCCGCGCCCGCTGATTGCGCTGTATACGCGGGATCCGCGGGTGCTGGCAGTGGGTCCGAGCCTGCTGGGCCTGGCGGCCGTCTTCCAGATTTTTGACGGCATTCAGACGGTTTCAACGGGGGCACTGCGGGGGCTCGGCGAAACACGGGTGGCGATGTTCGCGAACTTTGTGGGCTACTGGATTCTGGGCCTTCCGCTCGGCATCACCTTGTGTTTCGTCCTGCATTGGGGGATATATGGCTTATGGATCGGACTAACTCTGGCCTTGGTGGTGATCGCGTCAACGCTGCTGCTGCGCTGGCACAAAGACTCCCGGAGGATATCCGTAACATATTGAAATAAGGAAGCTTGCTTAAAATAGGAGGGGGCTTCTGATGGGTCTTGGAACGCCGCTAGAGCGCAGCGCGGCAGGACTCAACTTCGACAACTCACCCTTTTGTAGTAATACGCTGACCTTGCCAGGTGACTATAATCACAAAAGAGTGAAACACGAGATTGTTGCGCCGTGCTGGTGCGTTGCAAGTGACGATTTTTCGGGGGAAATCACACGGCGGACGCCACGTCACTCGACAGTGATGAGAGTACCCCTATAGACTCCGTCACGCATTTCATTGGAAGGGAATCCCGCCAAATGGCGACTGGAGACCTGGCCCTTGGTCAAGAACAGGGCGCAATCAACGCGCACGCGCGCGTAGTCAACGACTTCAGCATAATCGTAGCAACGGTGAACGGGTCCGGCTCGCAATCCGCCAATAGCGTACTGCTGAAAAGTATCTTCGGAATGGGAGTACCCGTCAGCGGTAAAAATCTCTTCCCGTCGAACATTGCCGGCCTGCCCACCTGGTATACCATTCGCGCCAGCAAAGACGGCTATGTAGCCCGCAGACGCGGATCGCAAATCCTGGTGGCCCTCAATCCTGAAACTGCAAAGCAAGACATGATCGAGCTTGATTCAGGGGGCATTGCGATCTACGAAGAGAGCATGAACCTGAAGCAGTATCGCGATGACGTGATTTGCTATCCGGTACCCTTCGACAAGCTGACAGCGTCTGTATGCCCTGAGGCCAAGCTGCGCAAGCTGGTCAAGAACATGGTTTACGTGGGCGTGTTGTCGCAAATTCTCAACATCGATCTGAACGTAGTGGAGCAAGGCGTGCGCAAGCAGTTCGCGAAGAAGCAGAAGGTATTCGACCTGAACTTCGGCGCGGTCAAGGCGGGCGTGCAGTACGTGCAGGAGAAGCTGCCCAAGCAGGATCCTTACTTCATCGAGCAGATGGATCAGACGGCGGGGAAGATCATTATCGACGGCAACGCGGCCTGCGGCATGGGCGCGGTGTTCGCGGGTGTCACGGTGGTTGCGTGGTATCCGATTACGCCGTCCACTTCGCTGATCGAAGCCACGACGGACCTGCTCAAGAAGTTCCGCGTCACGCCGGAAGGCAAAGCGACCTTCGCCGTGGTTCAGGCGGAGGATGAACTTGCAGCGATCGGCATGGTGCTGGGCGCGGGCTGGGCCGGCGCACGTTCCATGACTTCGACATCGGGGCCCGGCATCTCGCTGATGGCGGAGTTTTCCGGTCTCGGCTACTTCGCTGAAATTCCCGGCGTCATCTTCGACGTACAGCGAACGGGACCCTCGACGGGCATGCCGACACGCACCTCGCAGGCAGACCTGTTGTCGACGGCATTCCTTTCGCACGGCGACACCAAGCACATCGTGCTGCTGCCGGGCTCGGTGAAGGAATGCTTCGAGTTCGGCCACTATGCCTTCGATCTCGCAGAGCGGCTGCAGACACCGGTCTTCGTGCTCACCGATCTCGACCTGGGCATGAACAACTGGATGTCCGATCCGTTCAAGTATCCAGAGAAGCCGCTCGATCGCGGCAAGGTGCTCAGCAAAGAAGAACTGGACAAGCTTGGCAGCTTTGCACGCTATCGCGATGTGGATGGCGATGCAATTGGCTGGCGCACGCTGCCGGGTACGATGCATCCCAAGGCCGCGTATTTTACCCGCGGATCGGGACACAATGATGCCGCAGGATACACGGAAAGGCCTGACGAGTACCAGGTAGTGATGGAGCGGCTGTCGCGCAAGTTTGAGAGCGCGCGCAAGCTGCTTCCGGCTCCGATCGCTGTAAAGAACGGAACATCGAAGATCGGGTTCCTGGCTTACGGCACCACGGATTTCGCGCTGCGCGAAAGCATGGATCAGATCAAGAACGAGTACGGCAAAGAAGTGGACTACATGCGCATAAGGGCGTTCCCGTTCGCGCATGAGATTCACGACTTTGTGGCTTCGCACGAGCGCGTGTACGTGGTGGAG
>DASXHC010000007.1:0-238774 GCA_036488735.1 Occallatibacter sp. | reverse complement strand
CCAGCGTCAACTGCACAATCTGGAGCTTCTCCGCAACTGACCGCCGCCTTCGACGTTCCACACCGACTGCTCGCGCATCCATGCAGAGATACTCACCCCGCGAAAGGCCGATCCGCCAGAGGGGACCTTCGGACGCTTACGGTATTGAAGCGAGTGAGTCAGGTCGTACGCATCGATCCATGCAAGAGCCCACCAACCTTCATCATCGTAGAAATTATTGATAAAGCCGGGGCTGGTCCTCTGAGCTATGTGAAACGTATTCGCGACGGTCCAAACATAACGCCGAGTCTTCGCGAGCCGGGAATAATCGACGACCACAGTAACTGCATTTGCGCTGTTCCACCATCCAGTCGTCTCGTAAAGACCGTTGCCTTCGTTGTACCATTTTTGAAGAGTGTCGATGCCATCAGCCGCTTGTTCGCGATATCGCGTGGAGGCGGCGGAGTCGGATGTGCCTTCGGAGCAGAACGCTGCTGCAGCAAAGCTGATAAGCATGGCCGCAACCCCTCGATATACCCGAGATTTCATCGTCTATCCAAAACTAAGTTGCGCATTAAGGAGCGAGTGCGCCCTGGAATGTTGTGCAGCTGCCCACTGTCCCGCCTTGCAGGCCGCGACGGAACCACTGCGCCCTTTCTGCGCTAGAGCCGTGAGTCCAGGTTTCAGGGCTCACCGCGCGGCCGCCCATGCGCTGCAAGTGGTCGTCCCCCACCGCGGCCGCAGTTCGCAATGCAGCGTCGATATCTGCCTGATGAACTATATTTCGCTGCTCCGTACTGTGGGCCCACACTCCAGCAAAACAATCGGCCTGTAACTCAAGATCGACAGACAGGTGATTACGTTCGTCGGGCTCCTGCTGGACCAGGCGACGCATGCGTGTTTCGATGCCTAGCAGTTTCTGAACGTGATGGCCCAGCTCATGGGCGACAACATAAGCCTGGGCGAAGTCGGCGGTGTCCCCTCCAAACCGTTTCAAGTCATTCCAGAAACTGAGGTCCATGTAGACCTTTTCGTCTTCCGGGCAATAGAAGGGGCCTGTGCTGGCTTTCGCCGTCCCGCATCCGGAGTAGGTAGCATCGCGATAGAGAACAAGCTTCGCGTGCCGGTAGGCTCGATTATGCGCGGAGAAAATCTGTGTCCAGGTATGTTGAGCATCGTCGAGCACGAAGCTGATCAGTTGGGCGTCGCGGTCTACTTCTCCTCCAGAACGCGGGTTTCCCTGACCAGGAACTCTTTCGCCACTGCGGACGCTGCTCTCGCGACCGCCGGAGAGCATTTGACCGAGGTAGTTTCTTCCCGTCACTAGGCTGATGATAAGCAGGATGACGAAGCCGACGATGCCGATGCCGCCGCCGCCCATGCCCCCAAAGCCTCCCGAGCCGCGGCGGTCTTCGATGTCCTCACTCATGCCCTCAGGCGTCCAGTCCATCTCTTGCTCCTCCTGAAGGATAAGATGCATGGAGAAAGCACAAGCTCGCATGATGCTGGAGTCGAAGCTCCATATTCATCATGAGAAAGAGCGGCTTCTTAAGTGACTGCCTGCACGGCGCACTTCTACAGTTAGTTACGGATATTGGCCATGAGGGACTCAACCTCAGCCCGCATGTCGGCGTTCATTGGAAGCAGCGGGGCGCGTGCACGGCCACCATAGTAGCCATTAAAGTCGCATGCTGCTTTGACTCCACTGATTCCAAGTGCTCCCACAATGCGCTGGCTCGGGCCGACAATGCGCTGCTGCTTTTCTTTTGCCAGTTCGGAATCATGATCTTTCCAGGCAAGATAGACTTCCTGGCAGGCTTGGGGAGCGCAGGCTGCGAATCCGAGAGTGGCGCCGGTAGCCCCTGCTTCCAGTGACTCAAAGAGGGTTGCGGCCGACCCCGTGAGCACCTGAAACCCTACTTCCTTGGTACGTGTTTTGAGAGCTGCAGCAGGCGGGGGCGCCGCCAGCGCTACGCCAACACCGAGATCTCCCACGGCAACAAATGCCCCGGACGCCTCGGTCTTGGGTTTTAACATCCGGCCGGTCACCGCCTCAAAAACAGGAGTTACGGTGACGCTGCGCCGCGGAGCTGTCTGGGTCGCAGTGACCAGAGCCCGGATGCGGTCGACGTTGCCGCTCGAATCCTTGATGCCGATGATGTTGGGGTGCTGCGCCAGCTCAGCAACCACCTTAACCGGGAACTCGTAAGAGACGAAGCGCGGGATGTGGTAGAGCATGACTGGTAACGGCGAACGGTCGGCCACGCTGCGAAAGTAATGAAGAACGGCCGCGGTGGTCATTTGGTTCGAATAGTAACCAGGGGTCCGAAGCAGAATCGCGTCGTAACCGCAAGCGGCTGCCGCCTCAGCCAGTTCAAGCGTCGCCTTGACGCTGTCGCGGCTCACTCCCGCAAACAAGATCTTCTCCGCGGCCGCGGCCTCCGCAGCGATACGAAGTACGTCACGGGTCTCTGCATCGTTCAGGGCGACCGCCTCCCCCGTCGACCCGAGCACCACCATACCGGACAGCAAACTGCGCGAGTAACGGGCTACGTTGGCTTCGAGCTTGCGGAAATAGATGCGCTCGTCCGGATAGAAAGGAGTAGTGATGGCTGCGAAAACACCCTCGATCAGCATAAATACATTTTAGCCTGCCGGCGGCGTCCTAGCTCTCTCACCCGCTGGACCACCCGCCCCGGCCCAACCTTCCCATAACGGGTGATTGTCGTTTCCCTGCGTTTGCGTATACCTTATTAGCGGAATCCTTTAAATGTTCAGAAAGTTTCAGGAGTGGATCGAATGACTAGCTTGGTGCAGATTGAAGATGATGACGGCACAGTAAAACTATCCCACCAGGCATTGTCGTTTTCGCTCCACACCGTCTTGGCCGTCGCTACTTGGTTGCTCCTGATGCTCGCGGGTTACGCGTTGAATCCCGTTTCGGTAAACCAGATGGTCGTTTTGCTGCTTTCGATCCTGTTGCCGCTGATTGGCGGCAACCTGATTGCCCGATTCCATCCCGACGAAATGGCAACGCATGTATGGCTCGTCGGGCTGATCTGGCTGTTGATCGTGGCGCTCTGGGTACTCGACATGCCAACGGGGCCAAACGAGTGTTTCCAGTGCGGCGCCACGGAGAAATTGACGCGGACCTTCTTCAGCCTGCCCAAGCCAAGCGGACTCATCGATGATAACGGCCCGTTTTTTGGCACATGGCCTGCGGCGGCATTGCTGGGCTATTCCTTCGGCGCGCGTTGGGCGCTGCGACGCAGGCGGGTCACAGCTTAGTCTCGATCAACTCGTCGTTTTGCCGCAAGGTCACACATGCGTCTCCGCGTGAAGATGCTGCAAGGCGTAAATCGAAATCTGGCGCTTCTGAGTCGCGGCGATCCCATCTGCGGCCGCTTGCGCCGCAGCAATCGTCGTAATCGTCGGGACACGAGCCAGGACCGTGGCCCGCCGTATGGCTTTTTCATCGAAGAACGTGTCTTGTCCGCGCGGCGTATTGATGACGAGTTGGATGCGATCGCCCTTAATGAGATCAACAACGTTCGGACGGCCCTCTTTGACCTTAAAAACGCGCTCCACGGTGAGGCCCGCACCCTCCAGCACATTGGCCGTGCCCTCCGTAGCCACGATCTTGAACCCCAGGTACACGTAACGACGCGCGAGATCGATGGCCGCTTCCTTGTCATGATCGTTGACGCTGAAAAAAACCGTGCCACTGGTCGGTAACACCTGCCCCGCCGACAACTGCGCCTTAGCAAAAGCTTCTCCAAAGGTTGAGGCCACACCCATTACTTCGCCGGTCGATCGCATTTCCGGTCCCAGTACAGTATCGACGCCGGCGAATTTGTTCCATGGAAAGACGGGGGACTTGACGTAAAAATAGGTACCCACATCAAGATCCCTGCCGCCGGCAAGCTGCTCCGGCAGCAATTCACGCAGGGTGCGCCCGGTCATGAGGCGCGCCGCAACCTTGGCCAGCGGAATACCGGTGGCCTTGGAGACATACGGCACCGTGCGGGAAGCGCGCGGGTTGACCTCGATTACGTATACATGATCCGCCCCCTGGGAGTCGCGCTGGATGGCGAACTGGAGATTGACCAGGCCAATCACCTTAAGGGCCAGGGCCAGCTTGCGCGTATAGGTGCGGAGAACATTCAGGGTTTCCTCGCGGATGCCGACCGCGGGCAAGACGCAGGAGGAGTCGCCAGAATGGATGCCGGCCTCTTCAATGTGCTGCATGATGCCGGCGATAATCACATCCTTCGAGTCGCAGAGCGCGTCAACGTCGACTTCCACTGCATTCTCGAGGAAGTGGTCCACGAGGACCGGCCGCTCCTGCGAATATTCCACGGCCTGTTTCATGTACAGGGCCACCGCTGCGGCATCATACGCAATGACCATGGCGCGTCCGCCGAGCACGTAGCTGGGCCGCACCAGCACCGGATAACCAATGCGCTCGCCAACGGCAAGGGCCTCTTCAACGCTGGTGGCAGTGCCGCCAGCCGGCTGCGGAATCTCCAGATCCTCCAGTAGTTTGCCGAAGAGTTTGCGATCCTCAGCCAGGTCGATGGATTCAGGTGATGTACCGATGATGGGCACGCCGGCAGCGCGCAAACGCTGCGCGAGGTTCAGCGGGGTCTGGCCGCCGTACTGCACAATCATCCCGATCGGCGCGCCCGATTGTGCTTCGTGGTTATAGACGGCGAGGACATCCTCAAGAACAAGGGGCTCGAAGTAAAGCCTGTCACTGGTGTCGTAATCGGTTGAAACCGTCTCAGGGTTGCAGTTGACCATGATGGTTTCATAGCCGTCGTCCTTCAGGGCAAAAGCGGCGTGACAGCAACAGTAATCAAACTCGATTCCCTGTCCGATACGATTCGGCCCGGAGCCGAGGATGATGATCTTGGGCTTGTTGGTCGGCGCTGCCTCGTCCTCTTCGTCATAGGTGGAGTAGAGGTACGGCGTCATCGATTCGAACTCCGCGGCGCAGGTATCAACGAGCTTGAACACCGGCTTGATGCCTTTGGCCTCACGCAGTTCCCTCACCCGTTGCACGCCTTGGTTGCCTTCGAGGTTCCACTCGGTAGCGATTCGCTCGTCGCTCAAACCAACGCGTTTGAGTTGGCGCAGGTGTTCCGTGCTGATTTCTTCCGGAGAGGTGTGGGCGATAGCGGACTGCGCGAGGGTGATCTCGCGAATTTGATGCAAGAACCAAGGATCCATTCCCGTAAGGCGCGCGACTTCACGCACACTGAGACCGCGTTCAAAGGCGAAGCGGATGTAGCCGAGCCGTTCCGGACGAGGCGTCACCAACATTTGCGTCAGGCGGCGCGGTTCCAGTACCTCCGCTCCGGTCTTCTTGCCGGTTTCGAGAGCACGCCAAGCCTTCATCAAAGCTTCCTTGAATGTGCGGCCAATGGCCATGACCTCGCCCACAGACTTCATCTGCGGGCCAAGCACATCGTCTGCGCCGGGAAACTTTTCAAATTGCCACTTGGGGATCTTGACTACAACGTAGTCAATTGTGGGTTCAAAACAGGCCGGCGTTTTGCGAGTAATATCATTGGGAATCTCGTCGAGCGTGTAGCCCACGGCGAGTTTGGCTGCGATTTTCGCGATCGGAAATCCGGTGGCCTTCGAGGCCAGCGCCGACGAGCGCGAGACGCGCGGATTCATTTCAATTACAGTCATGCGGCCGTTGGCGGGGTTCACCGCGAACTGCACATTGGAGCCGCCGGTCTCGACCCCGATCTCCCGCATCACGGCGATGGCTGCGTCCCGCATTTTTTGATATTCACGGTCTGTAAGGGTCTGTGCCGGGGCAACAGTGATTGAGTCCCCGGTATGCACGCCCATGGGATCAAAATTCTCTATTGAGCAGATAATGATGACGTTGTCCGCGAGGTCGCGCATCACCTCGAGTTCGTACTCTTTCCAGCCGAGCACGCTCTCTTCGAGAAGGCACTCGTGAACCGGCGAAAGGTCGAGACCGCGGGCAAGAATTTCCATCAACTCCTCGCGGTTGTAGGCAATGCCGCCTCCTGAGCCGCCCAGCGTAAAACTGGGACGAATGAGCACCGGAAAACCGAGCTTGCTGGCGAAGTCGAGCCCGTCGCGCAGATTGTTGACTAGCGCCGATTTGGAAACCTCGAGTCCGATGCGGATCATCGCGTCTTTGAAGAGCAGGCGATCCTCAGCCTTCTTGATGGCGTCGAGTTTGGCCCCGATCAACTCAACGTTGTAGCGATCGAGGATCCCCGCATCCGCCAGATCGACTGCGAGGTTGAGCGCCGTCTGTCCACCGACGGTGGGAAGGAGCGCGAACTTGCCGGACCCCGGCCCAAGCATTTCCGCCTCCTGCCGAATAATCTCCTCGACGTAGTCGCGGGTGAGCGGCTCGATATAGGTGCGGTCGGCGAGATCGGGATCGGTCATGATGGTGGCCGGGTTGGAGTTCACCAGCACTACTTCGTAGCCTTCCTGCTTGAGTGCCTTGCAGGCCTGCGTGCCGGAGTAGTCGAACTCGGCCGACTGACCAATCACGATCGGGCCCGAGCCGATCACCAGGATCTTTTGGATGTCATTTCTACGTGGCATTTTTCGACGATTCCTGCCTTAATTTCGGTTCTTTTTTCGGATGGCCTGATCGAACTCATGCTTGCTCGTAAATACCGAGGAGCACTCGTCCATACATGCACCGGGTCCCACAATCACATAGAGCTTTTTTCGTTCGAGGTAAGTCACAAGCTCGTTTTGAATAGTGACTTCCCTAACTGCCGGCGCGTATTCCGACCGCGCCACCCGCAACCAGTACTTCCCGGAGACGTGATCGAAATCGAAAGCGCCCGCAGCATCGGTTCGGGTGATGAATGCGACCGTGTCGTCTCGAACCAGAGTGACTTCGACATTGACGACCGGCTTTCCCTGGCTGTTCACTACATATCCCCCGACATGCGTGAGGTGCAATGCCTTCGGCACATCGATCTGCGCGTACATAGAACAGCACAAAGTCCCGGTCAAGAAGAGGAGCTGCCATGTCCAACCCAAAAAACAGCGGAGCCAAAAGCCCCGCTGCTTTCGAATCTCTGGATTCGTGCCGAACGTTCCTCTCATCCCTTCCACTCCTCCATCATGTTGCGGAAGTCACGGAAGAGGTAATGCGAGTCGTGCGGACCGGGAGCTGCTTCGGGATGATACTGCACGCTGAACAACGGCAATGTCTTGTGACGCAGCCCTTCGAGCGTTTGATCGTTCAGGTCGACATGGGTTAGTTCTACTTCATTGGCATTGACCGAGTCGGGATCGACGGCGAAATTGTGGTTGTGAGCCGTGATCTCGACCTTGCCGGTGGCGTTGTTTTTCACCGGATGATTGCCGCCGTGATGACCAAACTTGAGTTTGTAGGTGCGGCCGCCCAGAGCCAGTCCGCAAAGCTGATGACCGAGACAGATGCCGAACACCGGCACGCGGCCCATCATGTTTCGAATCGCGCGCACAGCGTAGTCGACCGGTTCCGGATCGCCCGGGCCGTTCGAAAGAAACACTCCATCCGGCTTGAGGCCAAGCACATCTTCGGCGGTCGTCTCGGCAGGCACAACCGTTACCTTGCAGCCCTCGCGCGTGAGCATGCGCAGGATGTTCTGCTTGATGCCGAAGTCGTACGCGACGACATGCAAGAGCTGATGGTCTTTGGCCTCCTGAAACGCGTTGGGCAGAAGCGGATCGGCAGACTGGTTGCGAGTATCGTCGGCGTCGAACGTATAGAACAACTTGGTTGAGACTACGCGTGCAAGGTCGGTGCCATCCATCTTGCGAATGGCGCGCGCCCGCGCAACCAGCACATCCGTATCTGTTTCTGTGGTCGAGATTACGCCACGCATCACGCCATGGGTGCGCAAGTGCCGCACCAAAGCGCGGGTGTCGATCTCCGCCAGCACCGGAACGGCATACCGCTCCATGTATTCGTCAGTCACCTGCTCCGAACGCCAGTTAGAGCTGATGGGCGAGAATTCGCGGACGATCAGACCCTCAATATAGGGCTTGGCCGCCTCGTTGTCTGCCTGGTTGGTGCCGTAATTGCCAATTTGAGGATTGGTGAGAACGACAATCTGTCCGGCATAGGAAGGATCGGTGGCGATTTCCTGATAACCGGTAAGGGAAGTATTAAATACAACTTCACCCTGGCATTCGCCAGGTGCACCGTAGCCTTGGCCGCGGAAGATGCGCCCGTCTTCGAGCGCTAGGATCGCCTGCATCGCCTCTCCGAGGAGTGGATTCAATAGATTTTAGCAGGTTCTTCCGGGGCCGCGCCGATTTGCAGTTTGTTAAAAAGCCCAACCGCTTATTGCACTACCCCGGCGTCCTTTGTGGGCCAGTAAACAAAAACAGCCTTGCCGTAGATCAAGTCTCGTTCGACCGGTCCGAACTCGCGGCTGTCGGAAGAGATGGATCGGTGGTCGCCCATCATGAAGTAGGTGTCTTCAGGAACAACCAGCTCGGCCATCGAGCGTGCATCGCGAAACTCGTCAGGAACGTAGTCTTCCCGCTGTAGTTTGCCGTTCAGCCATACGCGGCCGTGGTCGATGGACAATCGATCTCCGGGCAAAGCGACGACGCGCTTGATGTAGCTCTTTTCGGGATCGCGCGGGTAATGGAAGACCACCACGTCGCCGCGGTGAATCGAGGAGATCCGATAGACGAATTTGTTGATGAATAGCCGATCGTGATCCTCAAGGCGCGGCAACATGCTGGTGCCTTCCACGCGAACCGGCTGATAGAGAAAGGTAATGATCAGGACGGAAACGGCCGCGGAGATGACGATGTCGCGAAGCCACAGTCCGATCCCACCGCTTTTGGCGGGTTCGGTCGGGACGGGGCCCCCGGGGGGTGCAATCGGAGTTCCCGGGGCAACTTCAAGGACCGTAGAGGGTGGGTAGTTGATTTCTTCGGGCGGCTGCATTTCCATCTGCTTCTAGATTACTCGCAGCCGAGCCCTCCCGGAGGGCAGAGGACGCGAGCGCGATTCGGTTTTTGCAAAGGTTTGGGTTGATCGGCAGTCGGAACGAGTTCCGCTGTTCCTACGGATCCAACGCCTGACAAATTTGCCTCCTCCAATAGCAGCGGGCGCTGCAAGACCATCTCCACCTGCGTCCCCGCTTCAATATTGACATCGGCCCCGCGCGTGAACAACGCCACGACGCCGGCAGCGGCCAGTCCGGCTCCCATCCCCGCGATTCCACCAGCTAGAGGATGACCGGAGCCCAGGCCGCCTATCGACCCCACGGTGCCGCCGGCAGGGATCGCCACCTCGGCAACCTTGCCCATGTTGCGGGTCTTGTCGCCGTCCTGCTGAATCGTTCCTTCGCCATTATCCTTCACGGTCTGTTTCTTGGCTCCGGGGAGGCTGTCCACAAGTCCGGGGATCTCGACAACTGACCCATTGGGAAAGATGATGGAGGTGAAGTGCATGTCCAGTTGTGCCCGGCCTTTCACGTGGCCGGCGCGTTCCACGCGATCCACCATGCCTTGTACATAAACACCGGCTGGAATCATCACCCGGTTCCCCACCACGACCGGAAAAGCCGACGCCAGGTAAACACCGTCTCCTGCCTTGGCGCTTTTAGTATTCACGGAGCTGCGCAACTGGAGAAGAACCTTGGTGCCTGCCGGGACGGTGTAGGTCCTCTTTGGTGGCGTAACGGCATCGGGCGATGAAGTGCCGGGCGCGGGCTGACTGGATGCGGCAGGCTGTGGAACCACAGAAGGAGTGGCCGGCGCCGCTTGTGCTGTGGGAGTCGTCGCCGGGACAGCCGTTTGGGCCATGGTCGGAATCGAAACAACGGCCAAACCCGCAGTGAACGCAGCCATTAGGGACCGACCACAGACGCGCATCGCTTTCCTCCGAGCCTAATAAGGGATAGACGGAACCCGCAAGCGCAAGGATAGCTTGACCCGGGGCCTCCGGGGCGGGAATTTGCAGACATCACAGCGTTCGGGCAAGATTCGCGGTAGCATTTTATCCAAGCTATGACATCTGACCTTCCGCTGACCGATGTTCCCCCAAACGACGGGCCTCGTCGCTTCGCGAATGTTTACCGCGTACTGGAAACCGCAATTTCGACACGCGCGTTTCCCGGCTGTGCTTTTGGCGTGTTATGTGGTGAAGAGGTTGTTCTGCACGACGCCCTGGGACGATTTACTTACGGTGACGATGCCGCAGCCGTGACCCCGCAGACGATCTTTGACGTGGCCAGCCTGACCAAAGTCGCAGCCACCACTGCAGCCGCCATGCTGTTGAAACAACGCGGCCAACTCGATTTGGAAACCCCAGTGGCTGAATTGCTGCCCGGTTTTGTTGTCGGGCGCCCGCCGGGCACCTGGGCTCGACACGTTAAGCTACGTCATTTGCTGGCTCACAATTCCGGCTTGCCCGGCTATGTTGAGTTCTTTCTTAATCGACCCACGCCGTCGGAGTTGTTCCGGGCCTGCCTCGATTTACCGATAGAAGCGCCCCCCGGCGAGCGGGCAGAATATTCCGACCCTGGTTTCATCCTGCTAGGCAAAGCGCTTGAAATGATCATGCACCAACCGCTCCCGGCATGGGCGCGGAGAGAGATCTTTCACCCGCTTGGCATGCGAGCAACGGGATTCAACCCGCCGGCCGCCGTCGCATCATTGATTCCGCCGACAGAAGAAGACACCACTTTCCGCAAGCGGATCGTTCAGGGTGAGGTACAGGACGAAAATGCCTGGATTCTGAATCGTGCGGCCGGCCATGCCGGTCTCTTCTCCAACGTACCCGACCTGTTGCGCTTCGCAGGCGAGATTCTGAGAGCTGGCCGCCATGTTCCTGGCAGCCACACCCCCGAACCTGAATTATTTGAAGCCGCGACGATCGATCTATTTTCGCAACGGCAAGGGCCGGAAGGTAGTTCGCGGGGGCTGGGCTGGGACACTCCTTCCGAGAATTCGTCATCTGGCCGTCATTTTTCACTTCGCTCCATTGGTCATCTTGGATACAGCGGGTGCTCCCTCTGGATCGATTTATCGGCCGATATCTGTATCGTATTGCTCACCAACCGGACTTGGCCCGACCGCAAGAATCAGGCCATCCGCGAAGTGCGGCCGGTATTTCACGACGCCGTTCGCGAAGGGCTGGAGCGGTAGAGAAAATACCACTTTCGATATGTCAGCCATGCAACGCCGCTCTTCCTGCGTTGCGCCATTCCAGATACAATGAAAAGCTGGGGATAGGTGCGAATGTTGACTATTATGACAACGCAAGAGACAGCCGATAACCAGGGAAAACCAGATTCAAACAAAAACCAGGCCTCCTTGCTTCAACAGCTTACGACCGAAAGCCAGAATGAGGCTTCGCAAGGTTTCGATACCAAGTCCGCCCTTGAAATAGCCCGCATCATTAACCATGAAGATGCCAAAGTTGCGGCGGCAGTCAAAAAAGCAATTCCTGAAATCGCCCAGGTCATCGACCAGGTTGCACGCAGCCTTCGGGACGGCGGACGGTTGATCTATATCGGCGCAGGGTCCAGCGGTCGGATCGCCGCCCTCGATGCGTCGGAATGCCCACCCACCTATTCGACCGCTCCTGGTCAGGTCCAATACATCATGGCCGGCGGCCCCAAAGCATTGGCTTCGGCAGTCGAAGTCAACGAAGATTCCGAAGAACTCGGCCAGCGCGACATCGCCCGCCGCCGCCCCACGCGCAAAGACGTAGTGATCGGGCTATCCGCTTCAGGCCGCACTCCCTATGTGGTTGCTGCCGTGGCCTATGCTCGTGCCCGCGGAGCCCACACTGCAGCCGTTACCTGCAATCAGGGTTCGCCTATCGCTCAGGCCGCCGATATTGCGATCGTTGCCGAAGTGGGCGCTGAAGTGGTTTCCGGTTCCACCCGCATGAAAGCCGGCACCGCCCAGAAGATGGTCCTGAATATGATCACCACCGGCGCCATGACGCGTCTGGGCTACGTGTACGAAAACCTGATGGTCAACGTGCACATGCAGAATTCAAAGCTGGTGGAACGCGGTATTCGCATTCTGATGGGTGCGTGTAACATCGACCGGGCCACGGCTGTTGAAACCATTAAGAGCGCAGGGCGCAGCGTACCCGTCGCGTTGGTAATGCTCAAGGCTAAAGTCGACAAGCCTGAGGCCGTACGGCGCCTGGCAAAAAGCGACGGCAACGTGCGCCTGGCGATCGAAGACACTATCCTCGAGCTTTAATTCGATCCATATTTAAAAATACGATCGCAAAAACAGTCTGCTTTGTCTTGGGTACAATGGACAGGTTTTAGCTGCAGGGAGGTCTTGCGCTGAATGCTGTCCACCATGGCGGAATTTCCCCTTACGATTGCTTCAATTCTCGAACACGGCGTCAAAGTGCACGGAGCCAGCGAAGTTACTACCTGGACCGGCAATGGTGCAAAACGCTCGACATTTCGCGAAGTGGGTGTGCGCGCCAGGCAATTGGCAGCAGCACTGTCGAGACTTGGCATTCGCGCCGGAGACCGTGTAGGCACTTTGTGCTGGAACACCCAGGAGCACCTCGAAGCCTACTTTGCAGTGTCGTCGATGGGAGCGGTGATTCATACCATCAACCTGCGTCTCTTTCCTGATCAGCTTGCTTACGTTATCAACCATGCCGAAGATCGGGTGATCATCGTAGACGCATCGCTGGTCGCTCTCTTGGCTAGAGTTGCAGGCGATCTGCGCACGGTGGAGCGCTACATCGTAGTAGGAGAAACAGCTGGCTTGCCTGGTGAATGTCTCGACTACGAGGTACTGCTGGCGGCGGAGTCGCCGGATTTCGAATGGCCCATCCTTGACGAGCGTTCGGCAGCAGCACTTTGTTATACCACCGGTACTACCGGCGATCCCAAGGGTGTGGCCTACAGCCATCGCTCGACTTATCTGCACTCGATTGCTCTGTGCGCGGCGTGGGCTGTGGGGCTCACCGATCATGATCGCGTACTCCCGATCGTTCCCATGTTCCATGCCAACGCATGGGGAGTTCCATACGCCGGCTGGATGTCGGGCTCCGATTTCCTGATGCCGGCAAGCTACCTGCAACCGGAGCCCTTGTGCTGCATGATCCGCACCTGCCGCCCTACGGTGTTTGCGGGGGTGCCTTCGGTGTTGACGGCGGCTCTCTACTATGCCGAGACGCACCCTGCTGATTTTTCTTCAATACGCCTGGCATTTTGCGGCGGGGCGGCAATGCCACGCAGCCTGGCGGAGAAATTTCTAATCCGGCATAACGTTCAAGTAATTCAGGGATGGGGACTGACGGAGACCAGCCCGGTCGCGGCATTGGCTCATCCGCCCCGCCGGTGTGCCCCCGAAGATGAGATTGAATGGACGACGAAATCGGGAAGATTGCTGGCAGGCGTTGAACTCAGGCTGTGCGACGGCGATAAGATACTTGAATGGGACGGCGAGTCCATCGGCGAGATTGAAGTTCGCGGGCCTTGGATAACAGCTTCGTACTATCGCAGCGATGAGCAAGATAAATTTCATGACGGCTGGCTGCGCACCGGCGATGTCGGTGTGGTCGACGGGCGAGGCTACATCCATATCACCGATCGATCCAAAGATGTGATCAAGTCGGGCGGCGAATGGATATCTTCGGTCGATCTTGAAAACGCTATCGCGGACCATCCCGATGTGTTCGAGGCTGCGGTGATCGGAATTCCCGATGAGAAATGGGATGAGCGGCCTCTCGCGTGCGTCGTTCCAAAACCGGGCTCCGAGATCACTATTTCTGCGCTTCGTGACCATCTCAGTTCGCGCGTCGCCAAGTGGTGGATCCCGGACCAATGGGTCTTCATCGCAGAGGTTCCCAAGACCAGCGTGGGCAAGTTCGACAAGAAGGCGTTGCGCGCGATGCATGGGGAAGGACGACTTCAAAACTTGCCGACGACGTGATTCTGTCCGGATGATTGAGAGAATGTAAATAGCTTGCACCTGCCGCTAGTTCTCATTCGGCAGGTGCGCTTGGTTGAGCCCGCTCATCGCGGGAGTGATAATTTAGAGCCCCTGCGGCCTTGTTTCATGGTGAGCGCGGCGCTCTTGCAGCATCTGTTCGAATTGCTGTTTCTGCGTGTCATTCAGAAGCGCTTCAATCTTCGCCTCGCTGTCCTGCATGATGCTCTGTATTTTGGCGCGGCGATTCTGCGGCGCTAGCGATGTATCCGCACGCAAGGTTTGCATCTGCTGCCGGCGGTCAACGAGGATAGGCTGGATCTGCGCTACCTGGTCGCGACTCAAGCCAAGTTTCTTTCCCAAATGCTTAGCCTGCTTTGCCGGATCCATCTGCCGATGGGGTTTCATCTCCTGTGTGGACTGCGAGCCTGACTGGGCTTGTGCCTGATCGCCCGTCTGCGCCATCGCCATACCGGCCGACAAGAGCGCGCCCAGAACTATAGCTATTCTTTTCGTATTCATAAGTTACTTCCTCCGTGGGGCCACCTGCGTTCTATCTAGCCCGGTTGCTCTATACAGACACTGCGTCTTTCGCGTAGTTGCGCCTGCGCCATCGCTCCTCCCTTATCTCCCGTTGTGTTGCTGCTACTCATTGAAATCGCGTTGTCGTTCAAGATGCACAGGTCCGCAATATCCATGATCGCGCCGCTTCCGATTTAAACTGGAAGTTGAGGATTGTCTTGATACATGGATAAATTTCTAGTGACAGGTGGAACGCCGCTGGCAGGAACGATTCAGGTTTCCGGCGCCAAGAACTCGGCCCTTCCCTGCATGGCCGCAGCCATTCTTACCGCAGACGAGGTCGTCCTCCAAAACATTCCCCAGGTCCGCGATATTGACACCGAGCGCAAGCTGCTTGCGTCCATGGGCGCGGAGGTCGAGTTAGTTGACGAAGAGGGAAATCACTGTACAAGGATCCGCTGCGCCACCCTTTCCGATCCCGTTGCAAAGTACGAGATTGTGAAGACCATGCGAGCCAGTTCTCTGGTTCTGGGTCCGCTGGTTGCGCGTGCGGGCATGGCACGCGTGGCGATGCCCGGCGGATGTGCGATCGGTGGCAGGCCCATCGATCTACACATCAAGGGGCTTGAAAAGATGGGCGCCACCATCGTTCAGGAGCATGGGTATCTCGAGGCCCGTGCCGACCGCTTGCGCGGAGCACATTTGGTGTTTGACAAAATCACTGTAACCGGCACCGAAGACCTGCTGATGGCAGCTGTTCTGGCCGACGGTGAAACGCTGTTGGAGAACTGCGCTCGTGAACCTGAAGTCACCGACCTGGCTGCTCTGCTGTCGTTGATGGGCGCAAAGATTGAGGGCGCAGGAACCACTACCATGCGCGTGCAGGGAGTGAGCCGCCTGCATGGCGCGCGGTACGCCATCAATCCTGACCGCATTGAAGCAGGAACATTTCTTGTAGCCGGAGCTATTACCGGAGGCGACTTGACTGTGGCCGGATGCAACCCTTCGCATCTTGGGGCGCTCCTCGCGAAGCTCGATGAAACCGGCGCGCGCGTCGACATTGTCGGTGAGGATGCGGTTCGAGTGCGCAGCGGCGGCCGCCTGCGCGCCGTCGATATTTCTACCGAGGAATATCCCGGTTTTCCAACAGATATGCAGGCGCAATACATGGCTCTGGCGACCCAGGCTGAGGGCGTCAGCCTGGTGCAGGAAAACATCTTCGAGAATCGCTTCATGCATGTCCAGGAGCTTGTCCGCATGGGCGCGAACATCAAGCTCGATGGCAGGACCGCCACTGTCCGGGGCCGCGCGCCGCTCTCCGCAGCCGCGGTTATGTGTTCCGATCTTCGAGCCTCGGCGTCGCTGGTATTGGCCGCCCTGGTGGCCGATGGCCAGTCTGTGCTGGACCGCGTCTACCACATGGATCGTGGCTACGAGCGGATCGAACAAAAGTTGCGCGGCGTCGGTGCTCGCATCGAGCGGGTAGGCAATGTGCCTGTGGCTCGACCGGACGAGGTTTTGGCGGGCTAATTCAGCGCCAGCTCACAGCCAGGTGCCAGCGCAGGTGCCTCTGAGCGGTCTTAGTCAAAACACGTTCGTAGTCGCGCAATTCTGAAATCACCGCGGCCGTCTCAGAACCCAATGCACTCGGCATAGTTCCAAAAAAATCAAGCAGCGCACGCACTGTGAGCAATCCGTTGGCGGGAGTAAACCACTGCGGTTGCGGCAAGTGCCGCGCCCATTCCGGATTGCCGGCGCCTTGCTCCAGAAGAAGTGCCATCGAGTTTTCATCGGCGGAAAAGAACTCTAGGAGGGGACGCACCTTGAGGCGTTCGGCGAGCCGCTCGAGTGCATCTTCGTTGCGGGCAAGTGCATGACCATTGACGAATATGTCGAACCCAGGGTCTTCGCCTTCCACCACGATGTATAGGCTGGCTGCCATCGCTATTAGTCTAGTCACGAATTACGCGCGAAACCAATCAAAAACCCTCTGAATGGCCACTTATTGCTAACACAAACAATGAACAAATTACGCAAAGGATTCACCCGTTCCGCCCTCGTGTCAATCAGGAAGCGGGCTCGGACTTCCCAGTAATCTATAGCTTGACCGCGCCTCACAATCCGAACGATCATTCCCATTCAAGGTCACATTCGAGCCATGAAACTCATTGCATCTTTCACGACGTCGCCGATAGTTCTTTATCCAGACGAGCGTGCAATCGCTCACTGAACCCGGTGGGCAACTCGAACGCGCGGTCATCTGCGATCAATACGATGACATTGCGCGTCGAATCCAGAACCGCCGAACAAATCTCGCAAGTCTCCAGGTGGCGATCGATCTGGCCGCGCAGCTCCGCGTCCACATCCCCATCTATGTATGCGGAGATGTACTGCCACACGTGTTTGCAATCGATTCTCATGCGCCCCACCCAAAGAGCCCTTTTCGTTTGGGCGCGAACCCTTTCAACTTTGGCGCCAGTGCACGCTGCAGCAAGGCACGCGCTCGGTGCAGGCGCACTTTCACCGCTCCTTCGCTGATCCCCAACACCCCGGAAGTCTCGCGAATGTCCATCTCTTCGATGTCCCGCAGCACGACTACGTTACGGTAAATCTCGGGAAGACCTGCGACTGCCTTGCGCAAAAGATCGCCCAATTCCTTACGTTCCAATGCCTCTGCGGGAATTTCCCGCCAGCTGGTAAGTATGGCGGGGGTGTAGTCGCCGGTTGTTTCGTCTATTTCTGCATCCAGAGAATCTTCCCGGCGGCTTCCCATCTTCCGCAGCCTCCCCAGGCCTTCGTTGCGGGCAATCGAAAGCACCCAGGTGCGAAACTGCGACTCCCCGCGAAACATGTGAAGATTCAGATATACCTTGATTACTGTTTCCTGGGCTGCGTCTTCTGCTTCCGCCTCATTCCCCAGCAGCGACAGCAACAAAAAGTAAATCGCGCGCTCGCACGGGCGGATTAATTCATGAAACAGGTCTTTTTCCCCCGCACCAATCCGGCGAATGTACTCGATGTCTGTTTCCGAATTGGCGTAAATGGTCACAGTCGAATAAACACGTGTTGAAGCATTCTACCTTCTATCCCTGACCTTGGAACAAGGTGCTGCGGGGATGAAATCTTTGTAAATTTGGCCAGGCCAAGCGTCCGCCGGTCCTCGGGACACTCACCTCCAAAAAATGACGCTTCAAGAAATCCCGCAGAATCCTTACGCGAAAAGTGATACAGTGGGCTGTACAATCTGCACGAGGAGAGACATGGCCGGAGACATTCAATTAACTTGCAGCGATTGCGGGCAGGATTTTACCTTCACCGCTGCTGATCAGGCGTTTTTTTCAGAACGCGGCTACTCCACACCTAAGCGTTGTAAGCCCTGCCGTATGGCAAAGAAAAACGACCAGGGTGGTGGAGGATCAGGCTACCGTTCGGCTCCGGCACAGGGAACTCCCGTGATCTGTTCCGGCTGCGGTCAGCCCACAACAGTGCCCTTTGAACCGCGTGGCGATCGCCCGGTATTCTGCCGGGATTGCTACCAGGCTCGCAAGGGCAGCGGAAGCGCTGGCGCAGGCGCGCGCGGCGGACGCGGACGTTACTAAGCGCTAGCTTATGGGTCCAGTGACGGCATCGCGCGCATTGGACCCTTTTACTTCCCCTTTCAAGTTCAGTACGAATTCAGTAAGTCTTTCGACGACAGGCGCCATCAGGCGATCGTAAGGTTGGCGGTCTGTGCTCATGCTTGCTTTGGTGCGTTCATTCCAGCTTCGCGGTTGCTTAATCTCTGAGCGACGAGCGGATTGGTTTGTTCACTTCGCGGGCTAGGCGCTTTCAGTTTTATTTTTGACAATTGACGCGGCTCTTGCCGGGCCACTTAACGCAATCAATTTGCTTCATAAAATTGTGTGTATACATATCGCCGGCTCTCTTCCCTTCCCGCGCTTCTTCTGGCGCTCACCTGTACGCTGATTCCCAAACATGGTGTGGCGCTCGACCAGATTGCGGATGCCTCCGATGGCTGCACCTTGCGCATTCATGTAGACGGTCTGCATAATTCGCTTGGGGTCGTCGGGTCCGTCGTCTTTAAATCGCCCGACGGATGGCCTGAAGATACAAAGAAAGCGTTTCGATCCGGCCCCACGCCTATCCCTGCCGGTGAGCGTCACGCAACAGTCGTTTGGAACCATATTCCTTCCGGAGATTATGGCGTAGCGGCGATTCACGATGAAAACAGCAATGCGCGGCTCGACCGCAACTTGTTCGGCATTCCTAAAGAAGGATTTGGGTTCGCTAACAATCCGCGCGTGGCGCACTCCGCCCCGGCATTCAAAGTCGCTCTGGTGCACGTGCAGTGTCCCGAGACCGAGACGAGCATACACGTTCAGTACAAGTAATTGCGTTCCTGAACTATCGCTCTATCTCTCCCCCGCACTGAACTTAGTCCAGGGCCCCGACGGCATGTCTTTCAGGATAGGTTTCAAATAGCTGTATTCAGGATGCGCACTCAGAAATGGAGCGGCCCGGAAGTCGTCGCCACAGGGATGTCCGGCGTGCGCAATCAGCGAAAGCCTTGCAGCCATATCGGAATCAGCCACTTTACCGGTTACTGCGCCGCCCGGATAATACGGGGCCCAATCCCATTCAGGGATACCCTCTTTTACCTGGTCGACATGGCCGCAAAGTGTACGCTCATCGGCTCCTGTCTTGCCCGTATAACTGTCTTCGTGGTCGGCCAGGAACTGCTCGGCCAATGCCACATCGATGCTGCCCTTCGCGTCGGCCACCTTCTTTTCCCAGGTCACCCGGCGCGCGTTCGGTGAGCTGCCAGGATTGTTGACGTCGAATCCATCGGTCTCCGTCTTGATCAACTCCGAGTCCCGCGGAAAATTCGAGCTCACGAAGTAGCCGTCTTTTGAACGCCACAACGGCGTGTTCTTGAGACCGAGTTCCAGATAGCCGATTTCGCCCGTCTTGCGATCGCCGATGAGCCAGTCGTTGGCGTACCCGCCATTATTGCCGTCCTTGATGATGGAGACATACTCATCGATCGAGGTGGCGTATTGGAGAGCTTTTCTCGAGCGAACAAACTCAGGCTTGCCGTCTGGATTCCAACCGATAAACTGGGTGATCGTCGTCTCGGTGATCATTAGTCCGGCGTCATTCACGCCGAAGTCGTCCTGGCTTGTAATTACACCCGGTTCGCCATCCATTAAAATCCGATGTCCGTGCGCCGGTTGAATGTCGAACATGATCGTCCAGCGCGCGCCCTCCGCATAGCTTGACCAATTATTGTGAGCAATTACGATCTTGCCCCCCTTGGTATAACTGCCCGTCGCGATGAATGCAGAACAGCGTCCTTCTGGCCGTATCTCCGGAGCATTCAAAGCGTGTTCCCGTTTGTTGAGCCACGGCACGTAGTATTGCGGAAGTTCGATGCCACCATTTAAAGCCACGATGTCCCACACATCCAGCTTGATGCCTTTCGACTGCACGCCCTTCGCGATGCCTTCGAGTTCCTGCTGATACTCGAGATCAATGTGAGGCCACAATTGCTTGCGCCCGGCCTCGCGAAAGAACTCCCACTTGCGCCTCGTACCGTGCTCCGATTCAAGCTTGATCACCGCGACCATGTCTTCGATTTCGGCAGAAAGCAGGCGGCCATGCTGGAATCCGATCTGCGCGGGATCACCTTCTAGATGGACATACGTCCAGCCGCCGCTTTGGAAGCGATACCCCGGAGACTCTCGGGAAGTTTGCTCCGCGTGTCTTCCCGTCGCCGCCGCGTGCGTTCCTGCTGCACGTGCAGGACAAGTGAAAGCTGTAATCAAAATGGGGATTGTGATGAAGGAGAGAAAGCGGGAAAGCGATCGCACCACCTGGGAAATCCTCCGGATTCCCTGAACATATCACGCAGGCACAGAAATTCCATCCCTCTTCAGCAAGGCATAAATGAGTGAAGTGAACCGGCGACTAGTGCTTTTTAGTTGCCGGCTTCTTTGCTGCTGGCTTCACGACTGCGTGCCCCTTGGTCGCGCCGTTATGTTTCGCGGCCACTGTTGATTTCACCAGGGTCGGCTTCGTGGCCACTTTCCCTGCCGGCTTGTGTGCCGCGGCCGCAGGCTTTGAGGCGACGGCCTTTCCGGCTTTATGAGGATGTGTTTCAACAGCCTTCTTGATTACTGGCGCCGGCTTCGATTTCGCCGCCCCGCTTGATTTTACCGGAGCGTGAGCAGCCGCGTGCTTCGGACCAGCATGGGAAGGCTTGGCAACCACGCTCGGCTTCTCGTGGGTGACAGTCTTCGCTGGCGTTTTGGAGCCATGGTCGGACGCGGGCTCTGATTTACTTTTGCTCTGTGCTCCGCGGACGGTCGCAGTGCTCTCGGCCTTCTGCGTTGCCATCGCTTTTCCCGAAAGGGCTGGCGAGGATTTAGAGCCGCGCTTCGATTGCACAGGCTCCTCGTCCTCATCATCTTCGTCGTCATCGGAATCGATGGGCTCGCTATCTTCGGCATCTGCGGAATCCGGCTCGAGGTCGACCTTCGGAATCCCTATGCCGATACCGATCTCGTCCTCATCGCCGCCCATGTCATCGAGGTCGTCGTCACCGTCAAGATCGTCTTCCGAATCCTCATCCTCATCATCGTAACTGTCCTTGACCTTGGCCTCCGCACCGCGCTTGGCCCGCGTCCTCTTGATCGTGACTTGTGGCGGCGGCGCCGGTGGTGAATATGGTTCTAGAAATGCCCGCATCTCTTCCGCAGTGGTCAATTCCCCATCGATCAATTTCAGGAAGATGGAATGAATGATCTCCGTGTAATTCGGCAGTTCTGGCTTGACGCGCATCTCCTGCATGAGGGCGTGGGGAAGGCGCTGGCGCGTCTCCGGCCATACCTTCAGGAACAGGTTGAAACGCTCCTTGACCGCCGTATCCTTGGTGGTAAATCCAAGCCACAGTACGGCTTCGGGATCATAGCTCGTAAACAGCTTGAAACTCGCCGACGGCTGCTGGTTTTCCTTGGTCAGCAGCACCTTGGCAAATCCAGAAGCCAGCGCATCCAGGCTGTTCCACTCCTCAACGAAACCCGGCCGCAGCATCTGCTTCTTGAGAGCGGCCAGTTCCTTCGGGGGCATTTTTGAGGTCAACAACTGCATCTGAGCGGCAGACACATCTGCATGAACGCCCTGCATCAGGAGCTCTACCGCCAATTGATGCAATGCTTTGAGCTTATCCTCGTCGACCCTGGCGGACGTCCAGTGCGGATCGAGGACCTTCATCCAGCCTTCCGCTTCGAGAGCCTGCAAGACCTTCAGGCCGTCGTCTTCGTGCCCGATCTGCTCCAGTTCCCTGCTGCGCTCCAGGGCAGACAACAACTCGATCACACCGTCGCCCTTCGCGTTTTCATAGCGGGTTTGCGTCTTGGGATCGAGTTCCCAACCCAGGCGCGCACGGTACCGCGTGGCGCGAATGAGGAAGGCGGGCTCCTCCAGAAACCCGTAATTTGATACCAGGCGAAGGGTCCGCGCCTCGATATCGGCGGCGCCGTTCAGCGGGTCCATCAGGAGTCCAAAAGAGCCCTCGTTCAGGGAGATTGCCATGGCGTTGGCCGTGAAATCCCGCCGCCGCAGATCTTCCTGTATCGATGCCGGGTGAAATACCGGCTGCCCGGGCTTTGGGTATTCCGCTCGATGGGTGCTGACAACGTCGACGCGAACCGTGCCCGGAAAACAGAGATAGAGCGTCCGCGAAGTCTCGTCTTCGCCCCAGATCTGGACCGGTACATTGGCCAGGGGCTTCTTCAGTGAGAGGGCATTTCCGTGCACCGCGACTTCAATGTCGCGAACTGCATGGCCGCTGGTAAGGTCTCGCACGGCGTCGCCGGTGAGAAACAGGATCATTTCGGCTTCTCGAGCCGCGTCCCGCAGGTACCGCAGTGCGTTCTTCTGATCGGCTGATAGCCGGTTTTCCAGAAGGTAGATATAGTCAGGCATTCCCGTTCCCGTTTCCGCCAACCCGCCTTCTGCCAAGTGCCTGATGCCGTTATGCTTAGACCGCACCCGCCAGAGGTTGCAAAGCTGTACCTTATCACAACTTGTTGCGCTTGGCTAGAGATGAAAGGCAGTAGCCAATGGAGGTCGCCGTGCCATGTATCCGACTCGATAAGTTGAATGTTCTTTCATTCGGGAACGGCGCGGTCTGCTGTACCGAAACGGAGAAAGCGCACTCATCATGGTGCATTTCACTTTTCTTGCCGGGGTCTTTGCATGCGACAATCCAGAGCGATGGCCTCTCTTCGCAAACCGGTGATTGTGCGCAAGTTCTCACGCGACTGGTTTGTTGGCTATGCCTGCCCCAACTTCGGGCAGGATGCGCCGGAGCTTGAAATCCTGGATCTCGCGGGCAAAGTGCTTCACCTTCCCTGGGAATCGGTAAAGTGGATCTGTTACGTCCGGGATCTTCCCGCGTCGAGCAGCGATCAGGCCAACCCCGAGCGCCTCATGCATAAGCGATTTGCAGTGCGTCCGCGCACGGCAGGATTATGGTTGCGCCTCAGCCTCACTGATGGCGACGAACTGGAGGGTCTGGCTTCCAATGATCGCTCCCTGATCGACGGGGCAGGCTTGCTGCTGACGCCGCCGGATATGCGATCGAACACGCAGAGGATCTATATTCCCCGTCCGGCGATCCAGTCGCTGGAAGTGCTGAGCCTGATCGGCGGTCCCGCTCGCAAGCGAGGCCCAGGTCTTGAAAAGGCTGAACAGCAGGAGGACCTCTTCCCGGAGACTCCAATTAGCGGCGCTCCTTGACGCGCGGCGTTCCGTTACAATTCCATCGATGAAGCTAGGCGAGTTAGCAACGCGGCTCGGTGCCGAACTGCACGGCGACCCCGAACTGGAAGTCACTGGCGTTAAAGGAATTGAAGAGGCTGGCGCGGCGGACATAACTTTTGTAGCCAATCCCCGTTATGCAGGACTGGCGCGCAAGACGCAGGCAGCGGCAGTCCTCGTGGAACCTGAATTCCCCGAGATCTCCGCGGCTACCTTGCGAATCAAGAACCCTTATCATGCCTTCTCCCGGGCGCTTGGAATTTTCTACCAGCCGCCGGCATACCATCCAGGCATTCACCCCACCGCTGTGATCGACCCTACGGCCGAAATCGGTGATGGCGCACACGTGGGCGCATACGTAGTCATCGGCCGGTCAGTTAAAATCGGGCCGCAAGCCACCTTGTTGCCCCACGTGGTGATCTACCCCCATGTTCGGGTGGGCAGTTATTTCTTTGCGCACGCCCACGCCGTGGTGCGGGAGAGTTGTGTGCTGGGCGATCACGTCACCCTCGAAAACGGCGCCATCATCGGGGCTGACGGCTTTGGATTCTCAAAGAGTGAAGCCGGGCATTGGGAAAAGATACCCCAATCCGGCCCGGTCCGACTGGGTAATCGGGTCGACGTCCAGGCCAATGCCTGCATCGATCGCGCCACGGTAGGCGCAACTGAGATCGGCGACGGCACCAAGGTCGATAACCTGGTCCAAGTGGGACACGGCTCGCGCGTGGGGGCCGATACGCTGATCTGTGCCCAGGTGGGCTTGGCCGGTTCGTCGGTGATTGGGAATAACGCTATTCTGGCAGGACAAGCCGGTGTGGCGGGACATTGCAGCCTCGGCGACGGAGTAATTTTGACCGCACAATCCGCTGTCTCCCACGACGTACCCCCGGGAAAGATGATCTCCGGCTCTCCTGGCTTCGATAATCGCATCTGGCTGAGGGCCGTGG
Organism: Occallatibacter sp.; assembly: GCA_036488735.1. Taxonomy (GTDB): domain Bacteria; phylum Acidobacteriota; class Terriglobia; order Terriglobales; family Acidobacteriaceae; genus Telmatobacter. The sequence goes on along the minus strand of DASXHC010000007.1, from coordinate 214,556 downwards.
CCATTTTCCAGCGCCTTCCGGAGTTGCTCAAGCGTCTCGATCGCGTCGAAAAACGGCTTGCCGCACAAACCGGCGCACTGGGAGAGGCCGGGAAAGAATGAATTCTCTTCAGTGGACGAAGCGCGTGAGACGCTTTCTCATGGGCATGTGTCTGGCTGCGGGACTAACTCTGCTCGCGGGTTGTCACTCATTTCACATCGATGTAGACGTTGAAAATCGGACCGGGTCCCCGATCCGTCTTATGGAAGTTGACTACCCCAACGCCAGTTTCGGAGCCAACAGTCTTGCCGCGGGGGCGGTGATGCATTATCGGTTCCAGGTGCAGGGCAACGGACCGCTTAAAGTGCAATACACGGCGGGCGATGGGCGCCAGGTGCAAATCGACGGACCCACATTCTCCGAGAGGCAGGAAGGTACTCTCACGATCGTGTTATTACCCAATGGTAAGGCTGAATTCCATCCTGTCGTAACCGCCAAACCGTGACTTCAAACTTCAGCCAACCCACCCGTCAGGATGTACACTTCGTGAAACTCTATTCATCCGCTCTACTGCGCATTGTGTTCGCGCCCGATATGAATAGCAAGGCAGTGGTGTGCATAACAAGTCAGGCCAGATCGAAAGAGCCATAAGTGCCACCCGGCGGCGATGGTATTTTGCCCTGACCCGCGCCAACTGCTTCCTCCTGATTCTGACCGTAACGGCCTTTACGGGATCGACCAATCGTTACCACTTTGTGTGGGTTGCCAACGGAGTCCTGCTCTCCTATTTGCTGCTGGCGCCCCGCTGGGGTTGGAAACCATACTTCTTGATCGGATTCTTCGGTCAAGTTGCGGGCGGCCTGATCGCCGGCACAGAACGCCTTCCGATCGTTTTGACATTGGCGCTTCTCAATGTTGGGGAAGTCGCTGTCGCTGCCTGTTTGTTGCGCAGGCGATCTGCGCAGCTGCCCCGCTTTACGGAGCGTGCATATTTACTGCGATTCCTGGGGCTGGCAGTGGTTGCCGCCCCTGCGATCGTCGGCGTAATTTTCGCCACCATTGCCCGCGCCTGGGTAGGCCTCGATTTCTGGCAGTCTTACCGGGACTGGTTCACGTCCGATGCTGTGGGTCTGGCGGTGGCCACCCCGGCTTTTGCAGCCATCTTCAGGACGCGATTCACTCGTACGCAAGGCGGCTGGTCCAATATCCTTTATCCGATCGTGCTGGTCGTCCTCCTTCCCTTCCTTTTACAGCAGGCCCAGTTTCTGCCCATGGCCGTGGCCTTTCCACTGCTGATCCTCATTGAGCTGCGTTCCGGACTGGGCTGGGCGGCGATGGCTACTCTCATCGTCGCCGCAATCAGTGGAGTGATCGAAGTGAAGTCGGGAGCGATGGTCATGACCCCCGGCCCGTTTGGAATGCAGGGATCCGGGTTGCGGCTTCAGATCTTCGTCGCTTCAGCCATGTTTTCTCTTTATTCCATCTCAGTAGTTATCGAGAACCTCCGCGGCGTCGAACGGAGGCTGAAAGATATCGCCTACCTCCATAGGCTGGTTACGGAAAACTCCCGCGACGTTATTGTCATCGCCGACTTCAAGGGGCGGCGCAGCTATGTCTCCGCCTCCGCGTCGAGTTGGGGTGGTTGGAAGCGCGAAGAACTACTCAATCTGAAAAGCCTCGATCTGGTTCATCCCGAGGATCGGCCGAAGGCTGTCGAACTGTTGAATCAGCTGCAGGCCGGCCGCGACGGAGCCATACTGGAATGCCGCCTGAGAAAACTGAATGGCGAATACGTTTGGGCCGAGGCCAGTCTACGCACCATCCGCGACCCGCATACGGGCGTGCCCACCGGCATCCTCAACATGGTTCGCGACATCACGGAGCGCAAGAAATCAGAGCTTTCCGCCGACTTTCATCGTTCTTTGCTGGCGGCCATTCATGAGGTCTCGTTGGATGGAATTCTGGTGGTTGACGAGGCAGGGGTGGCTGTTTCATACAACAAGCGTTTCGCCGAGGTCTGGAAGGTATCCGTGCCAGACATCCCCATCAGCCTGTTAAAACCTTCCACAAAGGTTTTAGACGAAGCGCTCTTGAAGCAATGCGTCGATTCAACCAGGAATCCGGAGGCATTCCTGAAACGAGTCAATGAACTGTACGCCGATTGTCATGCCGACGACCAATGCCAGGTCGAATTGAAAGACGGCAGAACCCTGGAACGCTACTCGACAGTGCTTCGAGCCGAATGCGGAGACTACCTGGGCAGGGTCTGGTTCTTCCGCGACATTACCGAGCGTAAGCAAGCAGAACAAAAGTTGCAGGCTGCGTATAAGGCAGTCGAGGAGTTGGCCGTTGTGGATTCGTTGACTGGGTTGGCTAATCGGCGCCGCTTCGATACCTACTTAGAGATAGAGTGGCGCCGCGGAATGCGGGAACACCAATCTCTGTCCATGGTGTTGATCGATGTCGACTTGTTCAAGTCCTACAACGACACCTACGGGCATGTGCGCGGGGACGGGTGTTTGAAACAGATCGCGGAGGCGGCCATGGACGTGGTGACGCGGCCGGGCGATCTGGTGGCGCGTTTCGGGGGGGAGGAATTCGCCATCATCCTTCCCAATACCGCCCTGGAGGGCGCAATCAAAGTAGCACGGGATGTGTCGGAGAATCTTCTCCATCGCGATCTGAAGCATGAAGGCAGCCCGTATGGGTTGGTGACCATCTCCGCGGGCTGCGCGACCTTCATTCCCAACCCCGGTCTTCGCTCTTCCGACCTGATCGAGCGCGCCGACAGCGGCCTCTACCGGGCCAAGCGATCGGGCCGCAACCGCATCTGCGTGAGTGTAGAGCAGGACCCGGAATTGGGAGATGGCTCCACCCCGCGCCAAGGATAGGATTGCAAGCTCCGACACGAAAGAATGTGCGAGCGCAAAGAAAACCTCGCACCGGGCGTGCGAGGTTAGCTTTCCCGACATTGAGGTCGATTGTCTTATCGCACCATGCTTTGAAAGAGCTGCGATTTAAGCAGGCTGTTGAAGTCCGTGTCGGACGCGGCGAAATGGATCGCCAGCCTGCCGGAGTTGGAGTTGATATCCGTGGCGGCCAGCGCGGCCTTTTCTGAATCCGAGCCGCTCATCTTGCGATAGACCACGGCAGCATTCAGGAGCGATGAAACCGTGGCCGCGGCAAACGCGTCGCCGGTGGCGATGGTGAGATCAAACTTCACGCCGTGCGTGAAGTCCATCGAATACCAGGAGATTTGGAGGCGCTTGCGCACCGATTCGAAATCGGCGACCGAGCCGGCCTCGCCCAGTACCTGTTTCATCATGGTCTGGGTGCCCTTCTGATCGAGAATGCTCCACAGGGCCTGCGAATCGACCGAACGCATCGCGTCCATGAATGCGGGGTTGTTGAGGAGACTGGCTGCGTTGCCGTCGCGAGCTTCAAGAGACGCCTTTACCGCGTCCGAACCGCCGAACACCATCGTCGAGGGATCGACGAAACAAAGCACCATGCCGGTCCTGCCCATCGGATACACGCGGTTGGTGCGGATCAGCGTGGGTTTGACGCCGCGCTTCTTGAAGCTGGCGACGATGTCCTGCACGGAAAACTGGCCCTGGGCGATGCCGAGGGTCACGACCTGGTCGTCGGTGCCGTCGGGCCGGAACAAGGCGAATGCCAATTGATCGACATCATGGTTGTCGTTAAGGCCGGAGCGCTTGAGGGCCTCGTCGAACTGCTTTAAATCGGGCGGCATTACGCGATCGCGCAACTCCATCGCGGAGTTGGAGTTCTGCATGGCCCGATAGTCGATCACTACCAACTGCTGCACTTCGTGCGGAATGGCCGTGCGGGCATCCGTCGACAACTGTGCCGCGTTCGTATTTGCGGCCGCGGCCGCGAGCAATACCACCGGAATGGATAGCTTTACGATGTTCCTGAACAAGTAACTTCCTCCAGGATTGCCGAAGATGCTTGCGGTCGCATCGCAAAATGAAAGTGCAAGTCTCCATTTCGCGGTTCACCGGCAATCCCCTGGCAAATCCGATCCCCAGATAATTTTAACCGCAGGTTCGTTTTTCGAGAGTGAGCCCCAGCACCCTCTCAAAATCGTTCGGGCCACGCCAGGGGCGCCGCCAGACGGCTTTCGAGGATTTTGGCCATCGGATCGAACCCAATTAATTGACGCATCCATTCGCTATCCCGCTCACAGGCCGCGTCCGGAAGTAACCCGATCACCTCTCCCTCCACCGGCGCTGTCTTGTGGCGCGCCGCCAGCCTGGATACGGTCTTGTATACCTCGGATAATGGCGTGACCTTGAAGTCAGTGATGCTCAGGGAAAGCTGGGTACGGCCGTGAACCAGCATGCCCATGGCTTTCACGCCCGAGAGACCGCCGGTGGCGGCGCGGATCTCGCGGGCGATGGAGCGGGCCACCGCGATGTCGGTGGAGTCGAGATAGATGTTGTATTCAACCAGGAATTTGCGCGCGCCCACGGCACAGGCTCCGGCGGTGGGGTGAAGACCGGGCCCTCCCACGTCGGGCCGGCGGGCGGCCTCTTTACGCGCCGCATCTTTGAGTCCTTCGAACTGGCCCCGGCGCACATCATCAAGATTGGCTCGGTCGGGCCGCGATGCGGCGGCCTCGTAGAAATAGACCGGTATGCCGAAGCGCCGCCAGATTTCCAGCCCCGCCTGCCGCGCCAGCATCACGCATTGTTCCAGCTTGATGCCCGAGATGGGGACGAAGGGAATGACGTCGGCCGCCCCGATGCGCGGATGCTCCCCTTGCTGGCGGGTAAGATCAATCAGTTCCGCGGCCTTTCCCGCTCCACGCACGGCTGCCTCCACCACGGCGCCCGGCTCGCCGGCAATGGTTACGATGGAGCGGTTGTGGTCGACGTCCATCGACCAGTCGAGCAAGTGCACTCCGTCCACCTGCATGGCCGCGACAATGGCTTCGACGCGCCGCGAGTTGCCGCCCTCGGAAAAGTTCGGAACGCACTCGACGACGGGACCGTTCATTCTTACTTCCACCAGGTGTAGCCGAATTGAATTTGCAGGCTCGCGTTGACGCCGGGGTTACGATCACCCAGCGAAGCTGACGAGATGTGGACCGCGTTCAGACCCAGATCGATCGAACGCTTAGGGCGGGTAAAGTAGTGTAACCCAATTCCACCCTGCGGAGAAAAATTGAAAACCGATGTCGCTCCCGGCGTACCGTGCGGGACCAGAACATCGGGCGGAAACTTGTGACTTGTATAAATGAGCCCGCCGGCGCCCTGAAACCACGGTTGGATGCGCCGCGACCGGGTCAAGAAATTCCAGCGGAAGATCACAGGGGTGAGGCTGACGCCGGTGTAGGTTCCACCCCCGACCGGCTGGGTATACGTCACGCCACGATAGACGAAGGTCTGCTCGTGGGGGGCCGGTGTGTACGCTTGCCACAAGGGCATGAGATTGGCGGCCAGTTCAAACTGGCCGCTGAACCATCCGGCGTGAAGCACGGGAGTAATCGGTTTGCCAAACTGGAAGCCAACGGAGAAGAACTTGAAATCGGAACGATCGCCGACACCGGTGCCCCAGTTGGCAAACGGACCCATCTCCCAGCTGCGCGCATTGCGCACCTGGGCCACCGGATTGTCGATGGATTGACTCGTGTCGCGCGCCCCCGTGCGGTCATTCGCATCGACGTGGCTGGGGGTATTCGGAGCCTGGGCAGAGACAGCGAGAGCTGCACAGAAAGTCAGCAGGACAAAACTCAAACCTCGAATCAACGTTTCTTCTCTTCTCTGTGTAAGGTTTTCGTTCGCAGAAAAGGCCGCCATGTCTGGGCGGCCCTTTGATGCGCTGGCAAGGCGAAATCGGACCTGATCGATCAGCCGGCTACTTGCTCCATCTGCTCGGCGTCCATATCGAAATTCGAATAGACGTTCTGCGTATCGTCGAAGTCCTCGAGTGCTTCGAGCAGGCGGAGCATCTGGTTCGCGGCCTGACCTTCGAGCTTGGTATAGGTCGAGGCGATCATGGTGACTTCGCTCATGGTCGTAGGAATCTTGGCGGCCTTGATGGCGTTCAACACCCCTTCATACGATGCGGGGTCGGTAATGATTTCCCAGGTATCGCCTTCATCGTTGAGATCTTCGCCGCCATGCTCCAGCACGATATCCATCAGCTGTTCTTCACTGGCAGCCGACTTCTCGACGGCGATGACGCCCTTCTTCGAGAACATGTGCAGAACCGAACCGGTTGAACCCAGGTTGCCGCCATTCTTCGAGAAGCAGTGCCGGATTTCGCTGACGGTGCGATTGCGATTGTCGGTTGTGGTTTCCACGATGATCGCCACGCCGCCCGGGCCGTAGCCTTCGAAGGTGATCTCCTCGTAGTTGACCCCTTCCAGTTCGCCGGTACCACGCAGGATGGCGCGCTTGATATTGTCCTGCGGCATGTTCTCAGCCTTGGCTGCGGCGACGGCGGTGCGCAGGCGGGCGTTGCTGTCAGGATTGCCGCCGCCCTTGGCAGCGACCGAGATTTCCTTGAGCAAACGGGTGAATATCTTGCCGCGCTTGGCATCCAGCGCGCCCTTCTTGTGCTTGATTGTGGCCCACTTTGAATGGCCGGACATGGGAACCTCAGTGGTAATCTGAAATGCTGGCGCTTACACGCGCCCAACCTTGCGAGTATACCACTGGCGCTAATGTTTCCGCGGTGTGCGCCTCTACCCCGGCAAAGAGACTTGCGCCGCAACAGCGATCCCGTATACAAAGAGCTCATCCGACACTTTCAGCCGTTGATTGGAGCTTGCTTGCGATCAAAGTTGGTACTCTTTTGTTTGATGGCCGTGGTGTGTTGTGTTGCGCGGGCCCAGGGCAACTATGAAATTCAGGTGTATGGATCCGATACGGTGTCTCCGGGCAATACGATGTTCGAGATCCACTCCAACTTTACGGCCGACGGGCAGCGCAAAACGATCAACGGCGTTGCACCCACCAATCACGCTGAGCATGAAACGCTGGAAATTACGCAGGGCCTCAACGAGTGGTCGGAAGTGGGCTTTTATGTTTTCACCAGCGAACAGAACGGCTCGGGGGTGCAATGGGTCGGCGATCATATACGGCCGCGAGTGCGGGTGCCTCCCGAATGGAAGTGGCCGGTGGGTTTAAGCCTTTCCACCGAAGTGGGCTACCAGCGCGCGCGCTTCTCGCCGGACACATGGACATGGGAGATCCGGCCGATCGTGGACAAACAGGTGGGGCGATTTTATTGGGGCGTGAATCCGGCGCTGGAGCGCACATTTCACGGGCCGGATGTGAACCTGGGCCTGGACTTTTCGCCGGCGGTCAAGTTGAGCTGGGACTTCACAAAGGTGGTGACGGGCGGGATTGAATACTACGCCGATTACGGCAGTCTCCGTAGTATCGCGGCGCTGCACAACCAGCAGCAGCAGATTTTTCCGGCTATCGATCTAAACGTATCGCCGGACTGGGAGATCAACTTTGGGCTAGGGGTGGGACCGACAGCGGCCACGGATCACTGGATTTTCAAAGTGATTGTGGGCAGGCGGTTTAGCTGGGGCAAGCCGAAAGAAGCTCCGCAGCCGCATCAGCCTTAGTGTCAAAGTAGTTATCCGTCGTGCCCGGGTCGCGAAACGAAAGACTCTGTGCAGAAGGAGAGATTTTTTTGCCTGAACTGGGTTTTGGGTGTTTTTGCGAAAAGGCTCAATCGCGGTTAAGTCCTAGAAGAGTAGGGAGATGGGCGCGTTTTGCGTGGACATGCAAAATGCACGTTTTTTGAAATTGCGTGATTTTCTCCTGTGAGTGACCGCATAAGCCTTTTTTTATGAATGAGATACCTCGATATTTTGGACGCTTTACAGCATCGGTTTTAGGTGGAAAAAGGGGCATTTTACGATCTTCCTGGAGATGTAAGTCTATTTATATCATTGGTATAGATGCTCTTTGGGGGAGTCGATAAAGACGGCGGATTGGGGGATAAAGACGGCGGATTGGGGTTGGTGGTTTCCCAGGTCTCAGAAACGAGACCTGGGGCACCCGGCACCCGGCCTGACAAAGGACAAGGAAAAGACTGTTCGCGGATAAGGTTCCGTGGCGGCCCACCCTAGCCACAAAAACGCAGGCGTGGCGAGGGTGGGGCACCCCATCCTAATGGGAGAGTCGATAAAGACGGCGGGTTGGGGTTGGTGGTTTCCCAGGTCTCAGAAACGAGACCTGGGGCACCCGGCCTGACAAAGGACAAGGCAAAGACAGTTCGCGGATAAGGTTTTGTGGCGGCCCACCCTAGCCACAAAAACACAGGCGTGGGGAGGGTGGGGCACCCGATCATGGCGGGATTAGACCATGTCGTTGTTGCTGCCGCCGTCGTCGAAACCACCACCATCACCGCCGCCATCGAAGGCGGAGGCGTCGCCGGTATTGTCGTCGAAGCCGGAAGTGTCGTCGGCGTTTTGGTCGGTGAAGCCCATGCCATCGTCGGCCTGGGTGCGGTCGTCTGCCAGGTCGGAGTCGCCGCGATCGCTCGGTTCGTGGAGGTGAGGGTCGTCTCCGCGGGACTCAAAGCCGCGATGTTCGCCACCGCCGGGCTCATCGTAGTAGTTGTTGACCACCGTTTCCTCGACAGGTCGGTCGAAGCCGCCGCCGCCCATACCGAAACCGGGACCGCCTATGCCGTAGCCACCCATGCCGGGGTGACCGAAGCCGCCGAGACCATGAAGCACGGACTCGACTCCCTCGAACGCCAAGGCGCCCGCAGCAACGCCGGCCGCGGTCTGCATGGCTCCGCGGAGAAAGCTCGGCTGGCCGCCCTGAACATATTGCGGCTGGCCGTACTGGGGCGGCGGTGCGTACTGGGGCGGTGGTGCGTAGGCTGACGGGGGCGGAGCGTACTGAGGCTGGGAGTATTGCGGAACCTGCTGGTAGCCGGGTTGTTGCGGAGAGGGCGGAGGCTGGGGATCGCGGTCGCCGAGGAGCCTGCCGAGAAAGCTGGTGGCGTGGGCTGGCTGCTGGCGGGCCAGCTGCGCCTGCTGCTGCAATTGGGCGACCTGGGCCCTGGCCTGCTCCAGGGCGATGTTCTGCACCAGCACGGTCTGGGCCATGATGTAGAGCGCATCGGGGTTGGCGCCGAGTTCCCTGCCGAGCAGATTCTCGGCATCCGGGTCCTTCTCCTCGAGCTGGGTCTGGTTAATTCGGTCGGTCAACTGCTTCAAGAGCTGTTGTTCCTGGGGAGTCACGAATGTCATCCTCCGGCAGCGCCAACTGAGTGCATGGGCCGCCTCTCAGGATTGAGACGCAGGCCCGCAGTCAAAGTTGCCCTGCCGAGTGGGAAGTACGCAAAGCTGCTTATTTAAGTTCCAAGGGGCGCGCAGGAGCACACGCGGGGGAGAACTGTGTGGGAGAGCGCGATACGCGCGGGTGACGCAGGAGCGGGGCCTACCGCTCGGCTGCGAATGTAAAAAAGCCTTGACATGAAACGCAAGCTCACTTTAACCTTCAGCCCGCTGACGTCTGAAAGACTCGAGGACGGCGGTTTCCCAATTTCCCCGAAAACCAAGCAATTTTCCGAACACCAGACAGGAGCATTTCTCCGAAGACCAGATGCGTGAGGTCAGCCATCTGGCCCGCTGTCTCAATGGCCCAATCTCAACTCACAACGATAGGAGAAGGATTCATGCGAATTCCGGAGGTCCGATGTGTCATTTTGTTGTTGCTGGCGGCGGGAGTTGTCCCGATGGCCGGAGCACAGGCAACCGTAGGCAAGATTACGCAGGGGAAGGCCAAACTGGCTGGCACATCGGTGTTGGGCGGCGGGTCGTACCCGGTGTACGGCACGGTCACCATTCCGCATTTGAAGCCGGACTATGACCTGGGAGCGGCGCGGCTCGCGTCGGTGTCGGGCCAGGCAGCCTCGAATGCGGGTGCGATCGCGGCGTCGCTTGCCATCCCGGCGCCGAAACCGAACTCGGTGAACTACCGGCCGGCCAACGTGGGGTTCACGGGTCTGACCACGGTCGACACGGCGAATGCCACTGGATACGTCACGACTCCGCCCGACCAGGGACTGTGCGCGGGCCATGGATTCGTAATGGAAATGATCAATTCGTCGCTGGTGGTTTTCAATGATGCCGGCGCGCGGGTATCGACGCCGGAGGCGGTGGACGCGTTCTTTCTGGCGAACCCCAATACAGATTTCATCAGCGACCCGCGGTGTTATTACGATCCGCCGACACAGCGCTGGTTTGCGTCGGTAACCAACGTGCTGGACTCGGTCAGCGGGCGCAGCAACCTATCCCTGGCGGTGAGCCAGACGAGCGACCCGCGGGGAGCGTATTTCGTCTACACGATCGATACCACCGACGATGGAGTGAATGGCACGCCTGCCAATGCGGGGTGCACCACGGCGTCGCCCTGTTTCGGCGATCAACCGACGCTCGGCGCGGATAGAAACGGCGTCTATCTCACGACCAATGAGTTCGGGGTCTTCAGCAATGTTTTCAACGGGGCGCAGATTTATGCGATCTCGAAGGCCGCGCTGGAGGCAGGGACAGCGAACTCGCTGGTCCATTTTGGCAATCTTCCCCTGGCGGAAGGGATTGCTTACTCGGTACAGCCCGCGAGCTCGCCCGATCTGAACGAAGAAGAGGGTTCCGGGACTGAGTACTTTCTGAGCGCGCTGGACTTTTTGGGGACGCTCGACAATCGGATCGCGGTGTGGGCAATCACAGACACCAGTTCTCTGAATCGGCCCACGCCCAGCGTCACGCTTTTGCAAACCATCGTGAGCAGCGAAGTGTACGGCCAGCCGCCGAACGCGCCGCAGAAGGCAGGGCCGTATCCCCTGGGCCAGTCGCTTGGGGAGCCGGAAGAGATGCTGTCGTCCGGCGACGACCGGATGCAAAACACGGTGTATGCGAGCGGCCACCTGTGGGGCGGCTTGAACACCGTGGTTTCCGACGGGACCAACGTGAATGCGGGCATTGCTTACTTTGACGTGAGGCCGAGCGTATCGCGGAGGGGGCTGTCAGCGACGGTGCAGGGACAGAGTTATGTTTCTTTGGCCGGGAATTCCGTGATTTATCCAGGGATCGGGGTGACGGCCGACGGCACGGCGGCGGCGGCATTCACGGTATCGGGAGCCTCGTATTATCCGAGCGCCGCGTACGCGCACCTGACTCCGTCTCACGCCACAAGCGTGGACATTGTGGCCCTGGGAACCGCGCCGCAGGATGATTTCTCCGGCTATCCGGAATTTGGCGGAGACCCGGGCGTTGCACGCTGGGGCGACTATGCGTGGGGAGTCGCCGACGGTGGATCGCTGTGGCTGGCTACGGAATACATCCCGGGCGGGATCGATCCCGTGTCGTATTACACGGACTTCGGAACCTATGTGTACAAGATAAACCTGGACTGAGAAAAACCGCGAACGGGGCAGCATAGCGAGGGGTGGAATGAGGCCGCTGAACGGGGGCCGAATTTCACCCCTCACTTCGTTTGCTGATCCGCCGGGTGCCGGGCTGCCGGGGCCGCGCGGGGTGAACATTCCAGGCTATTCGGAATGACGCACGGCCTGGGGTCGGTCGTGGCCGCGCACTGCCCGGGTGTCTTTGGCGGTGTCTGAAGGGGCGGTGTCTGAAGGCGGAGCAGGATGGTCGGATTCCTTGGCGGAGTCGTCCGATTTATCCGCGTGCTGGGGCTCGGGCGGGATTTTCATGTCGTAATGGATGGGGTCGTCCGGCTGTTCTGGCATATTTCCTTCACCTCTTGCGCTAGTTCGATGCAGGTCCCGCCTTACGTATGCCTGGGCGCGAGGACCGGCCCTTAGAAGAGCCAGACCAATCCGGTCGATATGCGGGCGAAGTAAGTCGGAAGACCGGGGATGCGGTAGGGAAGATAGATGGGCGTCTCGACGGCAAGATCGGTATAGGAGTACTGAAATCCGCCCGTGGCGCGGTAGGCAAAGTGACGCGCGATGGGGGTATCGACTCCGCCTCCGACGAGGGTGGCGAAGGTAGCGGTTCCACCGGTGATGCGGTTGGGTCCCCAATCCTTGTTGATGCCGGCGTCGCCAACGAGGGCTTCGACGAAGACGCTTTCCCTGCCCAGGCGGCGTCCGTATTGACCGCCGGCCATGATGAACCAGGGTTTTTGCGGGGCGCCCAGGTTGGTTCCGCTGTAGGCATAGGTGTCGAGCTTAAAGCGGAGATTGTGCCATGGCTGGAAAGCCAGGGAAGCGTCCCATCCATTGAGCGGCTGACGGGCGCCGGGTACGCCATTGAAGGAGTTGGAGAGGAAAGTGTATCCGCCATAGAGCTGGTAGTGGGCGGGCGACTCCGTTTGGGCGTGGAGGACGGACGAAAGGCAAACCAGAAACAACAAAGGAAGAAAACGGACAAGCATTACCAAGGCCTCGAGTCATTCAGCCGCTCCATCCTAATTGCCGATGCGGCCGGATGGAAAATTGCGGAGCCAAACCTGGGCGTAACGGGAAAGTTGAGCGGGAAATCCCGATTGGGGAAAAACGGCGCCCGACTCCGTCCTCACGAACGCGCAAACAGCCCGAAAACAACCTGGCAGGAGGCGATGACTGACGAAGGGCACGGCAGCGGTACTGGAGCGGCACCACGGATCGCACCGAAAAAACGAACACATCACTGCAGCACCCGGCGGTTCGGGTGTACGTTGTTCGTACCAAATCCTTGTATGTTCGTAGGCGCCCATTTTCCACAACACGTGGAGTAAGTGCACCTTTGCGAGTTCACTCGCGACCCCTGGGAGAAAGAGTGCCTGTTTTCTTTGGTTCCGCACGGGATCTCGTTGAATGTTGCCCGCAATTTAGTCCTTCAACCAAACCAGGACCGAAAGGTCTCCTCAAGGAGTTGAAATGCAGCACGAACTACATTCTGCAAGTTGGATGAAGTTGATTGCTCTCTTTGCCCTCATATTCTCATTAGCTGGTTGCGGAGGAAGTAACAATCAGGCCACAACGTCCACGCCGGCCGCACCGACGCCGTCGGTGGCCAACTTCAAGGCATCGGCCGCATCGATTACGGCGGGCGATAGCGTCACACTCACCTGGGCGGCCAGCAACGCCACCACGGTGACGATCGATAATGGCGTGGGCACGGTGACCGGCGCGAGCGTTTCCGTGAAGCCAACCAAGACCACCACCTACACGTTGACGGCTGCCAATTCGGCCGGGACCAAGGTGACGGCCGCGGTGACGATCACCGTTCTGGCGCCGCCGGCGATCACGAGCTTCACTGCTTCCAAGACGCTGTTAACGCCGGCAACGACTGGTCCGGCGGGCACTACGCTTTCGTGGGTTGTCAGTGCCGGGTCTACGGTGTCGATCGATAACTCGGTCGGAGCGCAAACGGGAACGAGCGTCAGCGTGACGCCCTCCGCGACGACGACGTACACCCTTACGGCGGCCAATTCGATTGGGGGAACGGTTACCGCAACGGTCACGGTCGGGGTGCGCAACAACCTGACAGTACTGGACGGAACGGCATACGCGGGCACTGATCGAGCCAACTACCTCAATAGTATAGGGGTTTGCGATTACCCCAACTACCTGGCAACAGACGCGCAGGGAAACGTCTACGCGACCGACTCTAATTCTGGCGCGGTATGCAAAATCACCAAAGACGGAAAAGTCACGGTGCTGGTGAGCAATAGCGATTCGTACTACAACAACGGCATCAGGGGAGTCTCCGGGGTTGGGCGCGCCTCCCAGGCAAAGCAGGCCGCGAGCGCAGAAAAGAAAGCAAAGGCGTCCAGCCACCTGCTGCCCTCTTTCAAGTCTTCAGGAGCGTCCGGCACACCGACGTCCGCCTCACCCAGCGCGGTGGTAAACGCCGGTCTCGAATGCCCGGAAGGAATCGCGGTGACCAGCGATGGCGGCACGATCTACGTTGCGGACAGGTGCTACTCGGTTATTCGCAAAATCGTAGTCGCGAGCGATGGCACGGCCACGATCTCGACCCTGCTGGACCCATCAGCTGACCAAGCAGGCAGTCTTCGGAATTTAGGCGGGCTCGCTCTCGACGGGCTCGGCAATCTGTACGCCGCCGAAAACAGGTACATTCTGAAAATCGCAATCGCTACCGACGGAACGGCGAAAGCTTCGCCACTGGCTGGAGACGGGAACTACGGCTATGCCGACGGACCTGGCATCGCAGCGGAATTTGGATATCCGCTCGGAATAGCAGTTTCCGCCGATGGGCTGTCGGTCTATGTTGCCGATGCATATGACAATCAGGAAACCATCCGCAGGATCGCAACGGCTTCCGACGGAACCGTGACGGTTTCGACGGTGGCCGGCGGGGGCAGCGGTTTTCAAGACGGCTCGGGCGCAGCATCGCAGTTCGGAAATGTTGAGGAGATGGCTCTGAGCGCGGATGGGGCCACGCTCTACGTGGCCGACGGAGGTAATTCGGTCATTCGCAAAATTGCCCTGGCTGCTGACGGAACGGCGACCGTTTCAACTATCGCCGGCAAAGTGAACGGCTGGGACCATCTCGACGGTGTGGGGACGGCAGCCTTGTTCACATATCCACAAGGAGTCGCACTAGACACTTTCGGCAACCTGTACGTGTCCGAGGAATCTTCCGGCAACAACTACAGCGTAACTGGAGATTCAACGCTTCGCGAAGTCGCCCTGGCTACCAACCAGGTCTCCACCCTGGTTTTGAATATTTTCGGAAACACGGGCGGGAGCACGGACGGAATCGGCAGCAAGGCGGCATTCAATCTTCCTGATGCAGTGGTGGTTGACGGGAGCGGCAATATTTACGTGGCCGACTCCGCCAACAGCACGATCCGCAAAATCGCGATCGGGAGCGATGGCAAGGGAACCGTTACCACCCTGGCCGGAACCGCGGCAGTTTACGGTTATACCGATGGCACCGGCGGCGCGGCCCAGTTCAATCAGCCGATTGGGCTTGCAATCGACCCGACGAGCAGCACACTTTACGTCGCGGATTCGGGCAACGGCGTCATCCGAATGGTCGATGTTTCCACTGGAGCGGTGACGACAATCAGCCAAACCGGCCAAGGCGACAGCTTGTTTTTGGGATATCCGTGGCGGCTGGCGGTTGATAGCAGCAGCGGACTTCTATATGTCGCCGATTCGTTTTACGAAAATGGCCTTGTAACGGTCGATCCGGCCACCGGGGACGTGGAGCCATTGACGATTCAAACTGACTCGACCGGGGGTTTGTTCAACAACCAAAACGTGAGCGGACTTGCCGTGTATACGAGCGCCGACAAGACGAAAAACTACCTGTATGTCAGCCAGGAATGTGCGGTATTCAAGATTGACCTTTCGACCATGACGGTAACCACGCTGGCCGGTTCACAGATCTGCGGTTACCAGGACGGCCCGGCCAACGCAGCACTTTTCTTTGCGGTTTGGAATCTCTCTGTCGACAGCCAGGGCAATGTCTACGCAGTGGACGCGGAGAATAGCCTGGTCCGCCGCATTACTCCGGACGGAAATGTGACCACAGTGGTGGGCACTTATCCAAGCACGGCCACAACGATGGGCGTATTGCCGTCGTCTGTGTACCTGCCTCTTGGGATCGCGGTCGACCCCACGGACAATCTACTCATCACGACGCCCAACGCCGTGCTGACCCTCAATCAATAACCAAGTTCCATAACCAAAAAGGTGCGGGGGAAGAGAGTGTTCTCTTCCCCCGCACCTTTTTGCTGAAGGGCACGGACCGAACGGTCCACACGGTGTTGAGGTCCGGAGCTTTTTACACGAGCGCGAACGAGCGAATGGTTTCTTTGCGGGCGGTGAGGCGTTCGACGAGATCGGTGCGGACTTCGTAGCCGCGGCCGGGGATGTCGGGGATGACGATTTCGCCTTGGGAGGAGACGGTGACATCGGGTTCGATGATGTCGTCGAGCCAGTAGCGGGCCGAGGCCGAGACGTCGCCGGGGAGGGTGAAATTTTCCAGCGAGGAGAGGGCGATGTTGTGGACGCGGCCGATGCCGGACTCGAGCATGCCGCCGCACCAAACGGGGATGCCGCGCTCCTGGGCGGCGTTGTGGACGGCGATGGCCTCGGAGAATCCGCCCACGCGACCGAGCTTGATGTTGATGATCCGGCAGGATTCCATCTCGATGGCGGCGAGGGCGTCGCGGCGATTGCGGATGGATTCATCAAGGCAGATGGCGGTTTCAAGGCGCTTCTGGAGCATGGAGTGGTAAAAGAAGTCGTCGTGCCAGAGAGGCTGCTCGATCATGAGCAGGTCAAAGGCGTCGAAGGTGACGAGGTGATCGGCGTCTCCGAGGCGGTAGGCGGAGTTGGCATCGCAACTGAGCATGATGCCGGGCCAACGGTTCCGCACGCTGTCGAAGACGTCAACATCCCAGCCGGGTTTGCATTTGAGCTTGATGCGCTGGTAGCCGGCGGCCACTTCCTTCTCGATGATGGCGAGGAGTTCAGGGATGGAGGATTGAATGCCGAGCGAGACGCCGCAGGGAATGACATCGCGCACGCCGCCGAGGAGCCGGGAGAGGGAGATGCCTTCGCGCTGGGCTTCGAGATCCCAGATGGCATTTTCAAGGGCGGCCCGGGCCATGGGATTGCCGCGGACGATTTTGAACAGTTGGGGGATCTGGCCGCCGTTTTCGATGTTGTCGGCAGCGGCGAGAATGGGTCCCAGCTCGTTGACGATGACCTGCCAGGCGCTGTCGGTGGACTCCGCGGAAAAGTGGGGGTGTTCGCCGGCGGTACATTCACCCCAACCGGTAAGGCCCTCGGACTGGATTTCGACGAGAAGGATTCTGCGGTTGCGGGTGACACCGAAGCTGGTTTCAAAGGGACGCACCAGAGGCATATGCAGTTCGCGCAGGACGATGCTGTCAATTCTCATATTTGTTTAGTCGTTCCTTGGTTGTTCGCTGCCTGGCTCCGAATGAGAGAGTGGTCCCAACTCGAAGGTTCCATTTCCTTGCGCATCGCGGGCGAAGCCAAGTACGGCTAAACCCTGCTCGAATGCTTGCTGAAACTTACGGCGGTTCCGCAACTGAACGGCAAGAGCGCATTCCCGGTGGATATCTGATGCTTTCCATTCGTAGATGGAAGCAGGAATTTCAATGCGCTCTTCAATGACCTGTTGGATGGGCCGGCCGCCAAGAATGGCGATCACTCTTGGAGAATCCAGGCGCCACTCGGCCAGCAAACGGTCTGTGGGCAAACCACCCTGCAGACGAGATGAGGATACACCATAGAAATTCACGCGATAGCCACAGACGATGGCACCGAGCTTGTGGATATTGAGGAAAGCGTTCTTGATTTCGAGCGGATCGAAGGTCCACTCGATCAGGCGGATGCCGCGGGCAAGAGCCTCACGTCGTTGTTCCAGCTTGAGTTGCGCGCCAAGTCCGCGATTGCGGTAGGCGGGGAGCACGGCCATCATGTGGGAGTGGAGATAGGGGCGGGGCGGGTCGCCATTTTTCATGCCGGGCTTTACGCCGGGCAAAGACATGACGAAGCCGACCATGGATTTGGGCTCGCCTTGAGGGGCAGTGCCGGGGATGTCGGTATCGAAGGCGGCGATGACCTGGCCGCCCACTTTCTGCATGACAAGAAATGCCTTACGGGGAATGACGTCGGAGGGGTCATAGCCCCAGGTGTCGACCTGGAGCTGGACACAGGCTTCGAGTTCGTCGTGACCCTGGCAGGCGCGGATGAGAATCATGGGCGCGCCCCGGGTTGGGGTGTGCCGGCGAGTTTGCGCTTGGCGTCGGACCAGAGGGATTCGAGCTGGGGCGGAGAGAGCTGTTCGAGCGGAGTGGAAGACGCAGTTTCCATTGCGCGGAAGCGCTGGCGGAAGCGGAGGTTGCAGCCGCGCAGGGCCATCTCGGCGTCGACGCCGAGGTGGCGGGCAAGATTGACTGCGGTGAAGAGCAGATCGCCCAGTTCGGATTCGATGGCGGCGTGGCGGGCGGAATCGTTCCCTGCCGTGGCGGCTTCGGCCTCGAGTTCGGCGGTTTCTTCAGCGAGCTTGGGGAGGAGGTCGCGCCAGTGGGGCCAGTCGAAACCGGCCTTGGCGGCTTTGGCGCCGAGCTTGGCGGCTTCAGCGAGGGCGGGCATGGCGCGGTGAACTGCATCGAGCCGCGATGGCGACCCGGTGTCGGTCGCGGATTTCTTTTCGGCGGCCTTGATTTCTTCCCAGTTGCGCAGGACGGCGGCGGAGGAGCCCTGGACTTCGGCATCGACGCGGGCCTGGTTGCCGGCCGCGCGGGACGCTTCTTCGCCGAAGACGTGGGGATGGCGGCGGATCAACTTGCGGTTGAGGTGATCAAGAACATCGGCGATGGTGAAGTGGCCTTCGTTGGCGGCCATTTCGGCGTAGAAGAGAACCTGGAGCAGGAGGTCGCCGAGTTCTTCAGAAAGATGAGGAAAGTCGCGGCGCTCGATGGCATCAAAGACTTCGTAGGTTTCTTCCAGCGTGTATTTGCGGATGGAGTCGAAGGACTGTTCGCGATCCCAGGGGCAGCCGTCGGGGGCGCGCAGGCGGGCCATGATGGCGACTGACTGCTCGAAAAGCGCGGCCGCGCGCACCGGGTCGGATGCGGGAACCGTGGAGGAAGCCTTAGTATCTGGGCTTTCAGGCGTCGGAGCCATTAAGACGATTTTACCCTGAGCTCCGTCGGAAGGATGTTGAAAGCAAGCTCTTCAAGGCACACACCGGCGAAGGAGAGTGGGCATGATTCGCAGGCTGAGTTGGATGGTTCTGGCGTTCATCGCGATCAAGGGCAATGGCGAGCAAGTCAAAATTCCAGAGACACCGGCGGGCCGCGTGCTGGCCGCGTGGCTGGACGCGTTCAACAGCGGGGACCGGGGGCGGATCGATGGGTTCTCCAAGCTGTATGACCCGGAGCATCCGGAAAGCGTGGCGACGTCGGCGCAATTTCGCGGCAAGTCCGGCGGGGTGGACCTGCTGGCGATCGACCGGGGTGACCGGCTGACGATTGTGTTTCGCGGACAGGAGAAGACGCAGCCGATTTTGCTGCTGGGGCGGATCGAGTTGACGAACGCCAAGTCCCCCACCATTCAGAGTTTCAACATCCGCGCGCTGCCGATGGGAAGTGTGTCCGACCGGGTGAAGCTGGACGCAGCCCTGCGCGATAAGGCCATCGAAAATATTTCTGCCAACCTGACGCAGTACTACGTGTTTCCTGAAGTGGCAGAGAAGATGACCCTGGCGCTGCGCGCGCGGGAGAAGAAGGGCGAGTACAACAGCCTCACGGACGGCGATGAATTCGCAACCGCGCTGACCAGGGACCTGCTGGATGTTAGCCACGACAAGCATCTGCGGGTGTTCTACAACCCGTACAAGCTTCCGCCGGGCCCGACAACTCTGAGTCCCGATCAACTTGCGGAGAGCCGCAGGTTGCTGGCGCGCGACTGCGGATTTCGCAAGGTCGACATTCTGCCCAACAACATCGGCTACCTGAAGTTTGATTTCTTTGCCGATCCCATGGCGTGCGGCCGGACGGCGGAGGCGGCGATGCTGGTCTTCGCCAATGTGGACGCCATCATCTACGACCTTCGCGAGAACACGGGCGGCGATCCGCGCATGGTGGCGCTGATGTGTACATACCTCTTCGAACAGCCCACGCACCTGGACGACATCTATGAACGCAAAACCGGGACGACCAGCGCGACCTGGACATTCCGTTCGCTGCCGGGAACACGATTCAGCCACAAGCCGGTTTATGTACTTATGTCGAGCCGCACGTTTTCGGGGGCGGAACAGTTCGCCTATGATTTGAAAAATCTGAAGCGGGCCACGATTGTGGGAGAGACGAGCGCGGGCGGGTCTCATCCCGTGAATGCCTATGGCGCGGGCGATCATTTCACGGTGTTCGTGCCGGGAGCGCGCACCATCAACGTGATTTCGAAGACAGACTGGGAAGGCACGGGGGTTGCGCCCGATGTGGCGATCAAGGCCGACGATGCGCTGGAGACAGCGGAACGGCTGGCGGCGCAGAAAATCCAGGAGAACACCGTGCTGGAGAGCACGAACACGCGAACGAATTAGCCAGCGGAGCACCGGATGGTGCTTTTAACGCTGCGGCCCGTGCGCTTCCAGGGATCCTACGGGCTGGAGGCCCGCCTGTTTGCCGGCTGAGCAGATGCCATATCGACCGCCAGCACCAGACAGTGCAGGACAGCTTTGTCAAAAGGCAAGGAAGACTTGGTGAATGACTGCTGCCAGGACGTATGATGGACCGGATCGGAATCCCCGCGCAGGCGAATCGTCCCATGACAACAGCGTGCGTTCCAGGTTTGCGGGCATCCGTTTCCGCATCCGATCGACTGGCATGAAGCTCCGCACGTCGCGCGAAAGCAGAGGCTCGAGATGCCCTTCAAGTTTTCCGATGAAGAAACTGATCTTGGGATCGAGTCGCCGAAGTTTACGGCATCGGCGAACAACTACTCGAACCAGGGCCCCACAGGAAGCGCACAGCAAGGCCACCCGACCGAAACCAGAACATTGGGCCTGGAACCGCTACGCCCCCAGGCGGGACTGCGCACGAGCGGCGAGCCTAGCATTGAGGTCAGCCATGTCGTGCTTTGTTCCAGTGCGAGCGGCGCGGCAGTCGGCGACGCACTGGTGGTGCGGATCGGGACCATTTACAAACTGGAAGGGTATGTCAATGGCAGACCGGTGGTGTACATCGGAAAGGCCGCCGAGATCCGGGAGCGGATCGGGAGGGCCAGCCATCCCTATTCCTCGCTGGTGAAGGATGCGAAGACCAAGGTATCGATCAAGAAGGTCTACGGCAAACTGGATGTGGAAGGCTCGGGCCGAGGCACTCCGCAGAGTGCACAGAACGAGGGTCTGCTGTCGCAGGAAGAAAGAGCTTTGCGCGAGACCGAGGGCCAGGTTAAGACGTACAACGAGAATTTGAAGCCCGGCCAGTTGCCGAAGTCGGTGTTGAACAAGAACAGGCCGGCCGCCGGCGAAAACATGGAGTTGTGGGAAAAGAGGCACCAGGTCCGGGCAGACGAAGAATGGGACATGATCAAGGCGCCCGGCAGTTCGGCCATTGTTTTCAGGGTATTTATCGGGGTCCAGGTCCTGCAGATCATTATGGATGCTCTTCTAGCGGCACGGAACCGCAAGATGGAGCGCTATGACTGGGCGCCTTATGTCTTTTTGGAGGAAGACGGCAAGAGCAGTTTCATTCTCGAGGAACAAACAGTCTGGTGGAGACTGTATCCGACGTACCGCAAGCACTACATAAGCGGCCCACAGGACGGAAAGTATGTCGATATTGAACGAGAGAAGGCCAAGGAGTTGAAGAACGAAGCCGAGGCTCTGTACGGCTACGTCGATATCTGGGGCGATTTCGTTCCGGGCATGCTGCTGCCGGAATTGCCGGTGGTGGAACGCCCGCTGCTGCCGGATGACCATTGGATCTAGCGAGGCGCTCGAAGCCGGGGTAAGAACGAGGGAGCAGGCAATGACGTCAGATCAGTTTTGGGATCTCGTGGAAGAGTCCCGGCGAGGATTTCGAGCGGACCGCAAGGATGGAAATATGGACCGGCAAGAGGGTGAGCTGCGGGACTTGCTGATGAAACTGACGCCGGAGCAAGTGAAGGGCTTCGACGATTGGTTTCACAGCCGGATGATCGAAGCGTACACGTGGGATTTGTGGGGCGCAGCGACACTTTTGAGTGGCGACTACTGTTCCGACGATGCGTTCAGTGACTTTCGGAGTTGGCTCATCTCGATGGGGCGACCGGTGTACGAGGGAGCGCTGGCGGACCCGGAATCTCTGGCGAACGCCGCCCATGCTCCCGGGGTTGAAGACATATTTTTCGAAGGGTTTCAATATGTGTCGAGCCAGGTGTACGAGGAGAGGACCGGAGAGGAGTTCACGGAATATACGGACTCCTACCCGGAAGATCCTGTAGGCACCAAGTGGTGGGAAAGCGCGCAGGACGTACAGCAAAAATATCCTCGCCTGGGTGCTTCAGCGAAGGCCTGACATGCCGGCGGCGGCGCGCATGCGATCGGCCTGAGCGCGCACGTATACTCAATTTCTTACATGATTCGTATTCTGGGGACGGTGTTTGCGGCGCTGCTGGGGCTGGCCTTCGGCAGCTTTCTGAACGTGTGCCTGAGCCGCTGGCCGGAGGGGGAGAGCGTGGTGATGCCGCGCTCGCATTGCCGCCAATGCGGGCGGATGCTGGCGTGGTGGGAGAATGTGCCGCTGGTTAGCTGGATTGCCTTGCGCGGACGGTGCCGCGGGTGCGGAAGCTGGATTGGCTGGCGGTACGTGGCGGTGGAAGCGGCGGTGGGCGGGTTGTGGGCGATGGTTGCGTGGCGAGCGCTCGATCCCGGCCTGTACCAGTCGGTCTTGGTCTTGGAAGCGATCGTGTTCGTCGTCGGGAACTGGGTTTTCTATTGGCTACTGGTTGGATTGGCGGCACTCGACGCCGAGAATTTGTGGTTGCCGAACTCGCTCACGCTTCCGGGCCTGGTTCTTGGTTTCATTTACGTTTTACTACGCGAAACCCTGAGTGCGTCGACTTCGATCATCGACAAAAGTAAATCCATGGAGGTGGCAGCCAGGCATGCTGCGTCGATCTCCATCCTCGGCATCGCCGCAGCGGCCGGCTTGATTCTGCTGATCCGGTGGATTTATTGGTTTGCTCGAAGGCGGGAAGGAATCGGGCTGGGCGATGCGAGGCTGATGGCGTTGCTGGCGGCGTGGCTGGGCCTGCCGGGAGCGTTGCTGGCCTTTGGGGTCGCGGTGGTGCTGGGAGCTACGCTGGCGTTGATCGGGCTAGCGCTTCCGAAGTGGGATCCGGAAGAATCGTGGGAATGGCGGGTGCTGCCGCTGGGGACGTTCTTGTGCGTGGGCGGAATGGTAAGCGGGTTGTGGGGGCAGAAGATTATCGCAGCTTATCTGAAGTGGGCGGGGTTATGAGGCTGGACTCCCATGTCTCAGAAGCGAGACATGGGGCACCCGGCTGCGTGGATGAGAGGGCGGCGTCAGGGTTTGGCGGCGGAGGCGTTGGCTAGCTCCGGGTCTTTGAGGATCTTCTTTGCCTCTTTGCCGTGCTTGCTGTCGGGGTCGTAGTCGAGGAGTTTGAGATAGCTGGCTCTGGCGGCAGCGAAGTTTCCAAGGTGGCGCTGCGCTTCGCCCATGCCCCAGTAGACTTCGGGATTCTCAGGATCGAGAACCACGGCGGACTCGAAGCGCGAGAGGGCGGCCTTCCAGTTCTTGTTGCTGAGGTAATAGGCGCCGACGTTTAAATCTTCGGCGGCGGTCTCCTGATGCTCGGGGGCCTGTTTCCCTCTGCCCTTCTTGTCCTGAACGTCGGCATCGGAGGGATCCTTGACGCGGTCGAGATTGGTGGTACTGGAGCTGAATCCGTCGGCATCGGAGGAATCTGCCGCGGGGTCGTCGGGACTACGCACCGGGTCGGCGTCGTTCGCGGGCAGGGCGGGTGGAGGCAAGGCGTCGGTGGGAGCATTGGAAGAGCCGGGCGAGGTTGCATTGGGCATAACCGGCACGTTGGTGGTATCGCCGGGAAAAGGATTCGATTCGGCGGGCGGCTTCGCCGGGGTGGCGGGCTGCTTCTGGCCGGACGGTTTATCCGGCGGGGGTGCCGGGGGAGCCTGGGAGAACGACGCAAGCCCTGTCAGGAGGACCCATCCCACTGTCACCGCAATGCAAAACCCCTTTTTCATCTCGACTTGAGTTGCCCCTTCGATGGTACGATGCGTTGCATAGGTGCACCCGGCACCCAAGGAAAGCATCGCACATTCCCATGGGATTGATCATCCGTTCGTCCGCCATCCATGCCGCAGGCTGCTACACCACCACGCGCATTCCCAAGGGAAAGCGCATTGCCGAGTACACAGGACCGCGCCTGACGAAGGACGAAGCCGATGTCCTCTACCAGGACTCACCGATCACCTATCTCTTTGGACTCGGGGACGGCTCACAGGTCATCGACGGGCACTGTGAGGCCATGTTCATCAACCATAGCTGCGATCCAAACTGCGAGACGGGCGAGGTGGGCGGCAAGGTGTGGATCACGGCCATCAAAAACATTGCAGCCGGGTCGGAGATCACCTACGACTATTGCCTTTATGACGGCGGCGACGACGAGGCAACGTGCAACTGCGGAGCGAAGAGTTGCCGCGGGACGATGTATTCGCCGGAAGAGGTACGGCGTCGCAGGAAGGCTGCGAGAGCCGAAGCTGCAAAGGCTGACAACAAGCGGCGGGTGAAACGCAAACCAGGCAGGAAGGCAAAACGATGACGGCTGGTTTGGCTTGACGAACGAATGGGAGCTTCCGCCCCTGACGCCGGACCAGATGGAAGTGCTCCGGCGCTTTGCCTCGCTTGACATCGGGGTTGAGGAGTTCCGCAACTCGCTTTCAGACGTATTCGAATTTGAGCTTGAACCGTGGAAACGGTCGGCGCACACCGGCTTTCGCGTACCGGAACCGGGAGTGGTGATTTCGCGCGAGCACATCGCCAAAGCTCTCGAGCAGAAAAGGCTGGGGCTGATCACCGAACGGGACCTGGTTCACTGGGCAACGATCCTTTTGTTGAACGACGCCTATGTGCTGGATCCGGGGGACGAAGACCTGATTGCGGAGTGGCTGAACGACATCAGCGTCAACCTGGATGCGGGCTGATATGTTACGCATCGGACGATACTGCAGAGCTTTATTCCGCGCGCATAATATCAATTGATCCAGCAAGATATCCGAATATAATTTACTGATATTTATGACGATATCGTCATCTTAAACTTGCTCTAACGCAATCAGTTTCACCCCTGCAATTGCACTATAAGACGTACGGATTTCCAACCCGTGCTGGCCAAAGCTGGGAACGATACAATCCCACCTAAGGCCGCAAACTCGCGTGAACGGCCTGACAAGGGAGCGGGTCAAGGCATGGGATACCAGGTATTGGCGAGGAAATATCGCCCACAGCGATTTGCGGACGTAGCAGGCCAGGAGCACGTGACACGCACGCTGCTGAACGCGCTGGCATCGGGCCGCATCGCGCACGGCTACATTTTCTCGGGCCACCGCGGCATCGGCAAAACGACCATCGCGCGCATCCTGGCACAAGCGCTGAATTGCCGCACCGAGGTAGGGAGCGCGAAGCGCCCCACGCCGGAGCCATGCGGAATCTGCGATTCATGCATTGAAGTGCGGCAGGGTTCCGCGGTAGACGTGATCGAGATTGACGCCGCCACCAATCGCGGCATCGATGAAATTCGCGAATTGCGGGATGCGGCGCGCTACGCCCCGGCACGCGACCGTTACAAGGTGTACATCCTGGATGAAGCGCACCAGATCACGGAAGCGGCGTTCAATGCCCTTCTGAAGACGCTGGAAGAGCCGCCTTCGCATGTCATTTTCATGATGGCGACGACGGAGCCGGAGAACATTCCGCAGACGATCCGGTCGCGGTGCCAGCATTTCAGTTTCCACGCCGTGAAGTTCGAGGACATTCTGACTCAACTGCGCATGATCGCAGGGCAGGAAGACGTGGAGGCGGAAGATGCGGCGCTGGCGCTGCTGGCCGAGGCGGGCGATGGATCGATGCGCGATGCGTTGTCGATCATGGACCAGGCGATTGCTTCAGCTCCCACGGAGAATGGGCGGCCGGTGCTGGCGGCGGGGCAGATTCGCGACTTGATGGGTGCGGTGCCGAACGCCGTGTTCGAGCGCCTGCTGGAGGCGGTGGCGGCGGGACAGAGCGCGGAATTGATGGAGCAGTTGAATGTGCTGCTGAACGCCGGGCATAGCGCGTTGTCGCTGGCGCGGCAGATGGTGCGTTATTTGCGCAATGCGCTGATGGCCAAGCTGGGCGGAGAGAAGACGGAGTTGCTGCAGATTTCGGGCGATGAGCGGGCGCGCGCGGGACGGACGGCGCTTTTGTTCACGGAAGAAGATCTGACGCGCAATTTACAGATTGTTCTGCGCACGTTTGACGATTTGAATTACCGGCAGGAGCAGCGCTTTCATCTTGAACTGGGGCTGTTGAAGCTGGTGCATGCGCAGCGGTTGCTGCCCCTGGAAGAATTGCTGAGCGGAGTAACAAGCGGAAGCGGAGTGCGCAATCCGGCACCGACTGCCGGCCCGCGGCCGGCCGCCACCGCACCGCGTCCGGTTGCGCCGCCGGTAAGCGCACCGCCGGCCTCATCGCCATTGTCGCCATTCGGCCCCGCGGGCGGGAGTTGGAATCCCGGACCGGTGACCAAGCTGAGCACAGCGGCGGCGCCGGTGGCGGAACTGGAACTGCCCGGGCCAACCTTGCAGACGGAATCGGCATTCGAGCCATCGGGAAAACCGGCAGCCTTGCTGACTCCTTTCACCCCGGCCGGTGTTCAACCGGCGGCGGAAGCAGAAGCGGTCCCCGAGCGCCCCAAGGTGCAGGTGGGCGCGGTGGAGATTACCGGCGCTCCCACCGTGGAGACGCTGCGGCTGGCCCTCATATCGGCGCTGGCCGACGCGGGACATGCATCCGCTGCGCAGATCTTAGGCGCGGGAGCATGGACGCTGGATGTTTCCAGCCTGCGGATTGAAGTGGCGGGAATGGGCAAGAAGATGCTCAGCCTGACGGTGAATGCCGCGGCTGAAAAAATCATGCGCCAGGAGTTGCAGCGGCTGGGGGGGCCTGCGCGTTTCCTGGTTGTTCCCGGCGAAGGGGTTGCCGGGCAGGGGGCCGCGAGCGCGATCGCACCATTAGCGGGCAGCATGCAAGAAGCAGCACTGGCCAATCCGCTGGTGCAACGGGCCAAAGAGATTTTCAAAGCCGAGGTCCGCAGCGTTGTTGACCTTCGCACCAAGTGAATGCTCCCAGGAGGCAAGACATGATTAATCCGCTAAAAATTTCGGAGATGCTTTCCCAAGCCAGCCACATGCAGGAAGAGGTACAACGCAAGCTGGAAGTGACGGTGGTCGAGGGCACGAGCGGCGGCGGCGCGGTGACGGCTACACTGAACGGCAAAAAGCAACTGTTAAAGATGAAGATCGACCCGTCGGCGGTAGTTGGCTTGATCGGCCAGCAGCAGCCCGATGTGGAGATGCTGGAAGACCTGATTGTGGCGGCCGTGAATGAGGCGGGGCGCAAGGCGGAAGAGGTTATCCAGGCCAGTGTCCAGGGCATGCTGGGGGGACTCAAGATGCCTGGAATCGGGGGATAGAGACGGCCTGCGTTCCTGGCATGCCATATTCATAGAATAGCTTCGCGATTCTCCATTCAGTTCCCTTCCCAAGCTGGCTTGCGCACGGCCGGCATGCCGTATATTCATGACGTGTGCAATGAGTTCGGAGGGGACTTGACGCTGGCAGGCATCGATCGCAGAGGATTCTTACGAATTGGAATCACAGCCGCAGGCGCGGCCATGGCGCCGCGCTGGATGTTGAGCCAGGCGCCGGCGCTTGATCGGGTGGGGCAGATGAGAGCTTCAGGGGCCGCGACGCCGGTCAAGGCGACGAAGCTCTATGACAATGTCTACCTGCTGCAGGGAGCGGGCGGGAACATGGCGGTACAGACCGGGCCGGACGGCAAAGTGCTGATCGACTCGAGTTTTTCAACCGCGGTGCCGCACATCGTGGAAGCGTTGAACGCCCTGGGCAGCGACCCGGCGCACTTGCTGATCAACACGCACTGGCACATCGACCACACCGACGGCAACGAAGGACTGCATGCGGCGGGATTCACGGTGCTGGCGCACCGGGCGACGCGGGAGCGTCTGGCCGTTCCGGAGACGATCAAACAGTTGGGGATGTCGCTGCCGGCCGCACCGGCGGGGGCACTTCCGTCGATTACGTTCGATGACACGATGCACATCTGGCAGAACGGGGATTCGCTTAGCCTGGCGCACTACGACCCCGCACACACCGACACCGACATCTTCATCCACTTTGAGAAAGCCAACGTGCTGCATGTGGGCGACATTTGGTTCAACGGATTCTATCCATTTATCGACGAGGGCACGGGGGGCAATATCGGCGGCATGATTCGTGCGAATGAGAAAGCCCTGGCGCTGGCGGGAGCGGACACGAAGATTATTCCCGGCCACGGCCCGCTGGGGACCAAGGCGCAGCTCCAGCAGTTTCGCGACATGTTATCGGGAGTGCGCGATCGCGTGCAGGTGTTGAAGTCGGCGGGAGCCTCGGAGCAAGAGGCGATAGCCAGGAAGCCAACCGCGGATTTCGATGCGGTATGGAACAAGGGGTCGTTCACGCCCGACATGTTCGCGCGCGTGGTGTACCGCACGTTATAAAGAGTTCAGGAGAAGTGCAGGGTGTCACGTTACGCCGAGCCCATGGCGAAGCTGATCGAAGAATTGAAGAAGCTTCCCGGAGTGGGGACCAAGAGCGCACAGCGGTTCGCGTTCCACATTCTGCGCTCCAGCGATGAAGATGCCGCGGCGCTGGCGGATGCGGTGCATGGATTGAAAGCCAGCCTGAGGCTGTGCTCCATCTGCAACAACGTTACGGATGTGGACCCCTGCGCCTATTGTTCAAGCCCGGTGCGCAACCAGCGCCTGGTTTGCGTAGTCGAAGAGCCCACCAGCATCGGCGCCGTGGAGCGCACGCGCGGCTACATGGGCGTCTATCACGTTCTGCACGGCACGTTGTCCCCCCTGCATGGCGTGGGACCGGACCAGCTGCGTGCCGGGACACTGTTGACGCGGGTGGAACGAGGGGAAGTGGACGAGGTGATCCTGGCCACGAGCCCGACGCTGGAAGGCGAAGCGACCGCCAATTGGCTGGCCAGTGCCCTGCGCAGCTTCCCCGTGCGTATTACGCGCATAGCCACGGGCGTGCCGGCGGGAAGCGATATCGAGTACGCGGATGAAGTGACCATGGCGCGAGCCATGGAGGGCCGGCGCACGCTGTAGAAGAATCTCGTTGGTGACGCGAGGCTAGGCCACGGTGCCGCGGAGTTTGCTGATCAGGTCCTGGGGGTGAAGCGGCTTAAACAGGACTTCGAAGCCGTAGTTGGCGGCATTCTCCTTTTCCAGCAATTCGGCAGTGGCGGTCTGGCCTGAAAGCAGGAAGACACGAATGTCGGGCAGCAAGGCCTTCATCTTGATGGCCGCTTCGACGCCATTGAGTTCAGCCATGATGACGTCGGAGATGAGCATATCCGGCTGAAAGGTGGACGCCAGTTCGAGCGCCTTCACGCAGGAGTAGACGGCCCTGGCTTCGAAACCACCCTGGTTGAGGATCATGGCCAGGGTATCGGCGATGACGTGCTCATCGTCCGCGATCAGGACCTTCGGTTTGAGTGTTGTCTCAGGCATATGCGCACCAAGGGGCTTGGGGAAGTAACGAGTTCAAAAGGTCCGTGACTTCATTGGTTTCGTCTCTGGTCTGCGGGGCAGATCCCCGCGGCACAGATTTTAGCAGAGTGTTGCCTGCAGGGCGCGTTAAAGCCGCGCAACGATCGGCCAGAGACCATTCCCGTTGGTGCGGCCTTCAAGCAACAGAATCTGTCGAACAGATGCTCTCGAGCAGACGTGGTCAGTTGACCCCGCGCAGTTTACTTAATAAATCCTGGGGGTGAACCGGCTTGGCGAGGATCTCAAAGTCGTATCCCTGCGCATGAGCTTTTTCGAGCAGGTCCGCCGTGGCCGCCTGTCCGGAGAACAACAGAATTTTGATGGAGGGCAGCAGAGCTCGAATCCGGATGGCTGCGTCGATACCGTTCAAGTCGGCCATAATGACATCGGAGATGAGCATGTCGGGCTGAAAAGAGGGCGCCAGTTCGAGAGCTTTTTCGCCTGAATACACGGCGCGCGCTTGAAAGCCGCTCTGATTCAGAATCATTGCCAAAGTGTCGGCGATGACCCTTTCGTCGTCGGCAACGAGGACCTTGGGTTTTGTTGATGTTTCGGGCATACTCTCCTGGAGACCGGACTACAGTGTGCGGCTGCATTTGTGCATGAGGATTAGCAGCCTGCGATAGTCTAAGGCATATGCACGTGCCTGGGTAAAGACCTGGTTGCGATGATACGCTCTGGGTGCAAAGTTTTTACGGCCAGCACCGCTTGCCGTCATCTTAAGTAAGGGGGCCCGCCGCACCACCTGCCTTCCGACGCGGCAAA
Source organism: Occallatibacter sp. (assembly GCA_036488735.1). Lineage (GTDB taxonomy): Bacteria > Acidobacteriota > Terriglobia > Terriglobales > Acidobacteriaceae > Telmatobacter. The sequence goes on along the minus strand of DASXHC010000007.1, from coordinate 184,430 downwards.
GTTCAATTTTACCCGATTGCAACCCCGCAATTCTACACTCGCAAGGACATAACAGAACAAGGGCAGAGCAAACAAGCGGAGAACCCTGTATGCCAGAAGCTGTCATCCAAAACGAGACCGTCGCTCCCGTGGTTGAAGCCATCATCGAAGCCGACAAGATTGAGAAGTACTACGCGCAGCCGAGTGAAAACCGCATCCAGGTAATTTCGGCCACCGATCTCAAGATAATTCCCGGCGAAATTCTGGCGCTTCTAGGCCCTTCCGGCTCTGGAAAGTCTACCATGCTGCGCATGTTGACCGGCTTGTCACGGCCGTCCGCGGGCCAGGTTTACTGGCACGGCAAGCCCATTGCGGAAACGGAAATCAATGTCTCGATCGTCTTCCAGAGCTTCGCGCTGTTCCCCTGGCTCACAGTACTGGAGAATGTCGAAGCCCCCCTGCAGGCCAGGGGCGTGGCACCCGACGAGCGCCGCGATCGCAGCCTGCGCATGCTGGACACCGTGGGCCTGAGCGGTTTTGAAGCGGCCTATCCCAAGGAGCTTTCCGGCGGCATGCGGCAGCGCGTCGGCTTTGCGCGGGCACTGGTGGTGGAGCCGGAAGTGCTCTTCATGGATGAACCGTTCTCCGCGCTCGACGTGCTGACCGCGGAGAATCTGCGCAGCGAACTACTGGAGCTGTGGGGCAACAAGACGATGCCCACCAAGGCGGTCTTTATCGTCACGCACAATATTGAGGAAGCGGTACTGCTGGCGGACCGGATCATTGTGCTGGGGCGCAATCCAGGTCACATCCGCACCGATTTTCGGGTGCAGATTGCGCAGCCCCGCGACCGCAAGTCCGAAGCATTTACGCAGTTGGTGGACTACATCTACAAGGTGCTGACGCGGCCCGACGTGGCTCCCGCCGAGGCTCCCGATCAGCAGGCGGGCAAGAAGGTGCGCGATCAGCGCCAGATGCGCTACCAGATGCTGCCCCACGCGCGTCCGGGCGGAATGGCAGGGTTGCTTGAGTTGCTGCTCGACAAAGGCGGCCGCGACGATATCTACCGCCTCGCAGACGATTTGTCGTTCGAGATCGACGACTTGCTGCCGATCGTGGATGCGGCGCAGTTGCTGGGCTTCCTGAAGATCGAAGAAGGCGATGCGGCTATCACGCCCAGTGGCGAGGAATTCGCCAATTCCGAGATCCTGCGCCAGAAGGAATTGTTTCGCGATGCGGCGCTGGCCAACGTGCTGCTGCTGCGGCAGATTCGCAGGGCGCTTGAAACCAAGAGCGACCACACCGTTCCGGAGGAATTCTTCCTCGACATGCTGGACGAGCAGTTCAGCGAAGATGAGTGCCTGCGGCAGGTGGAGACCGCGGTGACGTGGGGACGCTACGCCGAAATTTTCGATTTCGATGCGGCGCGGCGCCGGTTTGTCTTGCCGGATGCACAGGAAGAAGAGGCCGACGCGCGCGAGGGTGACGAGTGAACATCCAGCATCCGTTCGCGCGCTCCCTCATTACGGTTCGCACGTGGCCGTTCGTCATCGACTTCGGCGTCGCGTTGTGCGGGCTGGCGATCTTTTTCGGCATCATGCACATGGCTCGTTACTGGATGGGAACCGCCGTGCCGGTGGTGCCCATTTCGCATTCCGTGCGCGCCCTGCCGCTGTATGCGTTCTACTCCGTGGTGCGCATCAGCCTGGCGTATATTCTCAGCCTCATCTTCGCCATCAGCTACGGATATACCGCCGCCTATCATCCGCGCATCGAGGCGTGGATGATCTCGGTGCTCGACATCCTGCAATCGATTCCCGTGTTGAGTTTTCTGCCGCCCGTGGTGCTGGCCATGGTGGCGCTGGTGCCCGGACATCAGCTAGGCATCGAGATGGGCGTCATTCTGCTCATTTTCACCGGCCAAGTCTGGAACCTGGCCTTTAGCTTTTACTCATCGCTGAAGTCGATTCCCAAGGAGATGACCGAGGCCTCGCGCATCTATCGCTACTCGTCGTGGCAGCGGTTCTGGCAACTGGAGATGCCGTATGCAACTATCGGCCTGGTATGGAACTCCATCGTATCCGTGGCGGGGGGATGGTTCGCGCTGATGCTGTGCGAGATGTTCACCATGGGCGACCGCAGTTTTCAGTTGCCCGGTCTGGGCAGCTATATTCAATCGGCCACGGACTCAGGGGATGTGCGCGCTCTGGTGGCGGGCATCGTGGTCGTGGTCCTGATCGTGGTGGCGACCGATCAGTTAGTGTGGCGGCCGCTCATCGCATGGAGCGACAAATTCAAATTCGAGCAAGTGGAATCGGCCGATCGCGTCACTTCGCCCATACTCGAACTACTGCAACGCTCGCCGCTGCTCAATTCCATTCCCGGAAAAATCATTGCGCGCTGGGAAGAGCCGATGTACCGGAGGCTGTCGCGGTCGCGCGAGTGCAAAGTGGTCCAGCCGCTCGAAGAAGACACAGAACGCAAGAAAGGATCATTTGGATATTGGGCGCTGGCCACCGTGGTGGTGATCATCGCCGGCTGGGCCCTGGTGCAGGCTGCCTTCATGTTGCGCAGTGTTACCTGGCCGGAATTGCTCCCGCTGCTGGAAGGCGCAGGCGCCACGTTTCTCCGCGTCAATTCTGCATTATTAATCTCGGCCCTGTGGACGATCCCGGTTGGAGTAGCCATTGGTTTCAATCCCAAGCTGGCGCGGGTGGTGCAGCCCCTGGCCCAGGTGCTGGCCTCGGTGCCGGCCTCGGCATTTTACCCGGTCTTGCTGATCGGGCTGATCCAGATCGGCGGAGGGCTGGGCGTGGGATCGATCGCGCTGATGCTGCTGGGAACGCAGTGGTACATCCTGTTCAACGTGATCGCAGGGGCGATGTCGATTCCATCGGATCTGCGCGAGGTGAGCACGCTTTACCATTTCACGCGCTGGCAGCGCTGGACGCGGCTCATCCTCCCCGGCATCTTTCCTTACCTCATCACGGGCATGGTCACGGCATCGGGCGGCGCCTGGAACGCTTCGGTGATGGCGGAGTATTCCAAGGTCAAGGGATCGACGCTGGAGACCATCGGCCTGGGCGCGCAAATCAGTTCCGCTACCGATCACGGACGCTTCCCCATCATTCTGCTGGCCACCATTCTGATTTCGCTGATGGTGGTGACCATGAATCGCCTGGTGTGGCGGCGCCTTTACCGGCTGGCCGAGACGCGCTATAAACTTGAAGGCTGAATGAGGTCGGATGCGGCCTCGGCAAGGAGCCATCCATGATTCGCGTGGGCCTGGTGGGTTTCGGCATGGGAGCGCGCGTATTTCACGCGCCGCTGATTTCGTCGGTGGAGGGATTCGAACTGGCCGCAGTGGTAGAGCGGCACACCGACCAGGCGTCGCAGCGTTATCCGGGATTGACAACGTATCGTTCTCTCGAAGAATTGTTAGCGGATTCATCGATCGACCTGGTGGTGGTAGCGACTCCCAGCGGAACCCACTTCAAGGTTGCACAGCAAGTACTCCAGGCCGGCAAACCGGTGGTTGTCGACAAGCCGGTCGCGACAACTTCAGACGAAATTGCCGAATTGCTCCTGTTGGCCCAGTCCAGGCACGTTCCCCTGATCCCCTTCCACAATCGCCGCTACGATGGCGATTTTCTGACGGTCAAGAAACTGATTCACGAAGGAATCCTGGGGCGGCTGGTTCATTTTGAATCGCGCCTCGATCGCTGGAGCCCCGGCGCCACGCGCAGGCCGTGGAAAGAAGATCCAGAGCAAGGCGGCGGCGTGTTGCTGGACCTGGGCACGCACCTTGCGGACCAGGCGCTCACGCTGTTCGGCGACCCCCAGAGCGTCAGCGCGGAAGTGTTGCGCGAGCGCGATGGCCAAGGCTCGGACGATTCCTTCACGATGCGATTGCGCTACAAGGGCTTCTGGGTGACGCTGGGCGCGAACGCTCTCTCTTCGCCGGCGGGGCCGCGCTTTCATTTGCGTGGAACCAAGGGAAACTTCCGCAAGAAGGGCGTCGATCCACAGGAAGCTGCGCTCAACAAGGTAACCCGCATTTCCGCCCTCGACTGGGGACAGGAGCCGGCGTCAGACTGGGGACTTCTTTATGTCGATGTTGAGGGCGGCATGGTGTCGCGGCCGGTTGCTACGCTGGCGGGCGATTACCGGGATTACTATGCGGCAGTGCGCGATGCCCTGCTCGGAAAGAGCGCTCCGCCGGTCACAGCGGAAGATGCGTGGCGCGTGGCGCGGGTGCTGGAATGTGCCCGGCGCAGCGCGGAAGAGCGTGCGGAGATTGAGTGGGCCGAGGCGGCGGGCACTTTTTTGTGAAGCGCGGCAGCAGTCTGCTATGGCGCGATAACAATGGGCGCCCGCCAGAAGCTGGCTTTCGATGTGGCTGGATCCAGCACTGTTACCTGGCATTCGTACTGGCCAGGCGCAAGACGATTGATACCCAGGTCAAAGCTGAGAGGCACCACTCCCAGGCGCGTTGCGGCGTTGGGTGGCACCGCGATCGGGCTAGTCTTATAGACCTCCGAGCCTGCTGAATAGAGGCTGACAAAGGCTACCAATGGATCGGTGCCCGGTTGTGCTCCCGGTGCCTGCGGCTTATAGGCCTGCAGGTACACGTACACATTCTTATTCGAGTTGAAGACGCGGGTCACGCTGGGAACCAGCTTGCTGCCGTTCTGCACCAGCGGATTGACGGCGTCATCCTTCTCGCGATCCTTGGCCTTTGCGGCATCGTAGATAGCCTGCTTCAGTTCCACGCGCTGGCTGCTCAATACCACCGAACTAATAGCAACTTTCTTGTCTTCCTTGTTGAGATTGGGAATGACAAAGGTGGTTTGATAAGTTCCGATGCGGCCCGTCTCGTCGTCGCGCGCCAGAAACTTGATCATGTATTTGCCGGGCAGCAGCGTGAAGCCGGTATCGTATTCGATCGGCCGATGCGCAAGCTCAGCCGCGGTGGCGTCGGATAACTTGATGTTCACGTTGTCACGCACGTTGGACACGGTAACGCCGCCGATCATATCCTTGATCTCTCCCACGAAATCGATCAGTGTATGTTCGGCCCCGCCGCGCTTGGCGAGCGCCAGTTCGCGGCCCGGTATCTTCACTACAATGGGCACAAAGTATTCGGCGCGATTCAGCTGGAAGTAGTCGATCTCCATGGCGATGGAAAGCTCGGTGACGGGGTCCTCCAACATGAGCGCGTCTTCTAGCTGGCGCTCCTTGTCCACGGCCGTAAACTTTGTGAATTCCTTGTCCGCATAGTAGCCCTGGCGGTAATCGAGCTTGGCCTCGACGTTATTGGTGAGCGCGACCTTCACGTGGCGGAATCGACCATTACGCGATGGATTGGTGGTGTAGTAGCCGATAACGTAGTAATCGGAGATAGCTTGCTGCGCCTGCACGATGCCGCGATCGAGGTCGTTGGAATCGAAGAGCGCCTTGCCCCCCGTATCGCCGGCCAGCGCATACAGCGTGTCCTGCGAGAGCTGAAACGACGTGGTCACTACGTTGGCTGCCGCACCGGTGTAGATGTTGGAGTTGCCTTGCGAACCTTGCGTCGCATCGCCGAGAGGAGCCTCCGCAACCAGCCCCCGCGCGTCGATGGGCCAGAACGACACGCCGGCCTTCACGGCCGCATCCACCGTGGCGTGCAACTGCGCCTGGTTGTTAATGCCGTTCAACCGCAGCCCGCCGGCAAAGTAGACCAGCGACTTCTTTTCATTCACCTGTCCCAGCATCTTCGCGGCAGTCTGCAAAGCAGATAGTTGCCGGTCAGTGTTGAAGACATTGAATTCGCTGTCGTCCTGTCCAAAGGCCGCCCCGGTATCGGCGCTGCTGGCATCGTCCACGTCTTCCGCGGAGTCCTGCCCTTCGCCGACAATCATGGTTTCCAGAATGCTGAGTAACTTGTCTCGATCGGCGGTAAAGTCCTGCAGGATATCGACCGATGCGCTGTTGTAGCGCATGATCGACACCAGGTCGGCCGAAGTCAACTGGGTGCGAATAAATTGCTCCGCCGCATGCAGGGCGCGCAGTTGGTCGGGTGGCCGCATCGCCGACATGTCGAAATAGAGCGCCAGCAGGCGCCGATTCTTGTAGCGCTCGTTATCAACGGTCTCCGGCGCGATCTGCGTGCGGTTCAGCTTCTTGTAGATCTTCAGCTTCTCATCGCTCGCCTGTGAAACTGGAAGCGGCGTAGAATTGACCGACAAGTTCTGGTGCTCGCAGAAGCGAATGGTCTGCGCCACATTGTCCTCAGTTACGGCAAAGTCCTTGGCCGTAAGCCCCTGGATCGCATTCCCCTGCTTGTCTTTCACCACGACGGTCTCGACGACTAACTGCACTTTCATCGAGAGAGTAAAGTTATCGGGCGCATTGGGGTCCTTGTTCTGGCCGATCTGCTGCGCGCTCGCCGTAAGAGCGAAGACTCCGGCGAGGAACGCGGATAGAATTCTGCGCATGGTCAAAACCTCAGGCGCAGCGTGGTTTCAAGACTGCGCATCGGGTTGGCAGAGACGGGCAGGCCGAACTGCGTGTTACCTACGGTGGCGTTCCAACTGGTGAAGACGGCGTGATTCAGCAAGTTCGTCGCGTCGATGCGCGCATCGAGGAAGTAACGCTTGCCAGGGCGGAACGTGCGCTGCATGGCGCCGTCAAGGCTGAATGTGCCCGGACCGGTGATGGAATTTCTGGGCGCGGTTCCCCACTGGCCCGCTGCCGGTGCGGCGAAGGCCGCGGCATTCAGATGCGATCCATTCTGCGCACCGTGAATTGAGACACCCGTCAAGTCAGGACGCAGCGGTCCGATCCACCCCGTACCCGGGACGGCCGCCGGGTACACCGGCGTTTCAGGCAGACCTGTCCCGGTGGTTATCTTGGTAAGAACCGTCCACTCCTTCAGCAGACGCCCCGGCCAACCGCCCAGCAGAGTTCCACCTTCCAGGCCCTGTCCGGTTGTGTATTGTGCTTGCAGGTTGAGCAGATGCCGCTGATCGAACGATGAGAGCGAACGCTCCGCTCGCAAGTTGAGCCAGTCTTGTGCAATGGATGCTGTCGGCGTGGGCGCTGCCGTCAAAGAGAGCGGCGTTTCGCTGGATGGTGAACTGTTTTGCGATGATCCATTTTGCGACGTGAGAGAAACATGTCCCTGGCCTCCTAAAATGGCGTCATCGTCGATCGATTTCGAATAGGTATATTGCAGCGAAGCCGTGAAGCCGCCCCGCAATCGGCGCCGTAATTGCACCTGGCCTGATTCGCGCGACGAGCTACCGTTCGAGGTTTCATACACAAAACCCGAGGGACACGCGGGACAAGGATTGACCGCGCCCAGTGGATAACTGTTGGGAAGAAACTGCTGCACGCCGCGCGTTCCCTTTACGCCCAGATAAGTCGCAGTAAGTTGCAAAGCTCCGGGTAAGTCGCGCTGCACGAGTAGCTGCCATGTCTGTGCATAGCCGACGCGGAACTCAGGATCGATGGCGAATGTATCCGCTGTAGTTGCGGTGCACGATGGAAAGCCGTTCGCCAGCGTGAGTAGGCAAGATGCACTGTTCTGTTCTTTCACGCTCTTTGAGAGTGGCGCCTGCTGCGCCAGTTGCAGCACGGGATTCAGATAGACCGACGTATCGTGATAGACGCCGTAACCAGCGCGCACTACCACTGTGGATGCAGGAATAGGCCGCCACGAGATACCGATGCGCGGCTCGATACCAAGCCGGTCCGGACGGACCAGCGAACTTGGATAATGCGCGCCCGTCAGGGGGCCGACTGGCGCATCGCCGAGCACCGGCGATGCCGCGCTGAATCCGGAGGTTACGTCCAGGTTGACAAGCCTGTCGTGTAACTCCGTCATCGGCGCGCCATACTCCCAGCGCGCGCCTGCATTGATGGTGAGGACGGGAAGCACCCGCCAATCATCCGTAGCGTATGCGTCGTACACCGTTTGACGCAGATACTTGTCCGCATTTCCGTAGGCGATTGAAGTCGCATCGGGAACGCCGATGAGAAAGTCGGCGAGGTCCGATCCCGTGGCCGCGCCGGTGAAGGTAAAGGTGCCGCGCGGGTCCTGCTGAAAGAAGTCGTTGTACTGCTGCTTGCGCAGGTCGCCGCCCATCGTGATGTTATGGCGCCCGCGATAAATTGCGGCGGATTCGGAAACACCGTCGGTGCGATTGCGATTGAATGAACTCTGTGCATCGGTCAAGGAGGCGATGCCACCCGAGAAAGTCAGCGACGGAGGTCCCCAGAACATGGGCGACTGATCCGTGCCCCCGATTCCCGCGGCGGAGGCAACGTTCTGCCTGTTTTCAAACTCGGGCCGGACCAGCGTTCTCAGCCGGCTGAAGCGATACGTCGAGTACACAAATAGATGCTGGTTGAAGCGATGCGACCAATTGACATTCGTATTCATCCCCAGCGTATCCGTTGTATCTGAAAACTTGAACAGGTTCACGCTGTCGGCGCGCAGGCTTTGCAGGTTGAACGTGCCATAGAGTTGATCGCGGCGGCCAATGGTCTTGTCCAGACGCAACTGTGCGACATCCTGGTGGCTGCTGTTCAATACCGGAACCTGGTAGTTATAGAGTGGATTGCCGGTCACGTTCGGCAAAGGGTAAAGCTGTAACAGCGCCTGCGCCTGCGCACTCACCGGGACAGTGTTATTTGCGTAAGTCAAGCCCGTGGCTGGATCGATGATGTTGGCCGGTTGTCCCGTTGCATTGGATAAGTCGCCGCTCCGCTCCGCCTCGGTAGGTACAAGCGCCGAGTCGGTTTGCGCGGTATGGTTGCGAGCCCATTGATAAGCGAAGAATAGATTCGGCCCGCGCGGCAGCACATGCGGAATCTTGATAGGTCCGCCAAAGGTCAAGGCCCCGGTCAAGAGATTGTAGGCTGGTTTCGGCGTATCAAACCCGCTGAGCGAGTATTGGCGCGCATCGAGCACTGAGTTATCGAATGCTACGGCCAGTCCGCCGTTATACAAGCTCTTGGAGTTGCCTCGGTGATTGCCAAAAGCCCGGTCGAGTGTGAATTGGGATGTAGCGGCGTTGTTCACGCTGCCGTTGACAAGAAAGCCATCGGAACTCTGTTGATTCGATTCCTCCGGAGGTTTTGGAATCTCAACGGGCGCGATGGGAGCCGCCGGCGCGTCGGACTTTTTTGTCTCTGCCTGCAGTGTGGGCTGCGGAGCCGGCGCAGGCGGCTGCGGTTTGGCCAGCGCCTTCAACTCGTCGATCGGCAAGAGCTTCAATTCCCACTTGGCGGAGACCATGCCAGGCGCTATCGTCACATTGGCATCGATGGTCGAGAAACACTGCAACGAGATCTCGATCTTCAATGGACCGTCCGCAAGATCGGCGAAATGAAAAAGGCCGCCCTCATCGGAGGTGGTGGTGTAGGTTTTCAATCCCTGCTTCGCCGTGATGGTCGCGCCCGGTACCGCCACTCCGCCAAACGTGACCTGGCCATGGTAATCCGACGCCAACGCGGCACTGGGTGCGCACATCCATACCAGGACACAGAAGAGCAGGATTTTAGCCAGGCACCGCCTCACGCACTCTCTCCCTACCAGGCGATCAGTTTGCAGAAGGCTGGTCGATGTGATCGATCACGATCACGTCCTCCATGCCCTTGCTTGCTTCCAGTTTCAATCCGAGTTGCTCTTGCAGGGCCGTGAAGAGCGACGGCCCACCGGCATCCTCCCCAGCGTCTCCGTGCGGCGGCCCACCCGCGGGGCCGCCCGCCATGGGAGGCGGCGCATTATCAGGTCTCCAATGCAAAGTGTAGTCGTAGCTTCCGGTAAGTCCGGTCTTGTCCACAATGGACCGGCCCACCTCGCGTGAAAGAGCATGGGCCAAAAACTGGGTTCCGGTTCCGGTCGATTCCAGGTTACCCGGGCCATTGAACATCAAGCTGCGAGGGCTGCGGTCGCCGTCTTTCGAGGCGGCACTTGGGGGCGCCGACTCCTTCATTTTCAAACCGCCCTTCGCGATCACCAGTGAATAACTCGGTAACTCCCGCGTCTCATGGTGATATTTCAAATTGAACCGGTCCACTAACAAGGGAACAAGCATTGACCGGCGCTGATCAATCTTCAGGTCTTTCAACTTTGGCGCATCTTCGACGGAGACTTTGGCCTGGACATCGTAGCGGGTGGACTTCACCCATCCCGGAGCACCGACAATGCGATCGTCTTCGGTGCGAAAAGCATCGCGCAACAACATCTGCAGCGGCGCACCGCTGACAGAAACGCCGTCAGCAGTGAACATCATCCTGACCACTCCCTCGTTCCCGGTGGAGGGCTTGATGGTGGCGACTTCGTAACTAGGCACCCCGGGCAGAATATCCGGCGCAGGCGCACCCGCGCCCGTCCCCGATTGTCCCCCCACCCGGGGCGCAGCCAACGCGAGGCAGAATGCCGGCACCAGGACCATGAATCGCATGCGCATTAGTTTGCCGTTGCTTTCTCAACGTGATCAATGGCAATCACATCCACCTGCGTCTTTTCGGCAGTGAGCTTCAGTCCCAGCTCATTCTGCAGGGCGTCGTAGAAGCTTGGCGCAGCCGTAGCAGCCGCATCCGTCGCGCTCGCGTCCGGCGCGCCGCCGGGCTTAGGCATCTGCGGCGGATGTCCGCCGAATTGCGTATCATCCGGCGTGAATGTGCACTGAAAATCGTAACGGCCCTCAATGCCGGTCTTGTCCACCACCGGACGATCGAGTACCAGCGTCTGCAGGAATCCCGTAAAGTCCGGAATCGTCGCATTGATCATGTTGAGCGTCATGCCGTTCGACGCAGGCCGGATGCCGATACCAGGCAGCGTGCCTTTGATCTGTGTAGCTGTTAGCTTGTGCCCGTTCTTGCCCACCGTCAGCACAAAGGCGGACATCTCGCGCTTATCGCGATGAAACGTCAGCTTGAATCGATCCGCCAGCAGCTTGCGAATCATGATGCGGATCTGCTCCGGGTTGGGCGCCCCCTCCTGCTCCGGCACGGCAGCTATGTCGAAGCGGTCTTTGTCGATCCAATCGGGAGCATCGACGACCTGCTTGGCCTGCACTTCGTACGCGAACGAGATGAGATCCGCAACCGACGAGGCGCGCGTAGCGAAGTTGCGCCCGCGCATGGTGAGCCCCTGCATGCTCGTGGCGCCGGAGTTATTGGGCTTGATCGTCGCCACCTCGAAATTGGGATTGGCATCGGCGGCCATCGGCGTGGGCGGAGGCTGCGGCTTCGGGATCTCCCACGCCGTCTCAGGCGTGGCGCGCGTCAGCACCAGCGGCAGCCCGTTACCGCCCTGGCTCGACGTCCCGTCAATCGTCTTGCCATCGGCGCTCAGCTTTCCCTCATAAGTCAGTCCGAAAAGCTTGAGCGTGAACTTCACGTCCGAGCCCGACAGCGTCACCGAGTCCAGGTTCACCGGCATGGCTCCCTGGTCGAGACTGTAAAACACGCCTTTATAAACACCCTTGTCGTCCTTGGTGATCTTGACCACTGTGCGCAGGTCCTGCCCCGCGTGAAGGGTGCCTTGCCACGTGTCCGACAGATCGTGCGGCGCCGGAGTTGAAGCCGGTGGCGCAGCCTGCGCACTGGCTTTCAAGCTATGACTGAAGGCGAAGAAAAGTGAAAATATGGCAGCAATGCACAGCAGGCCCAGCAAAATCCGTCTGCGCAGCGAACCCGGCGATTGAACTGGATTCATATGTGGAGCGTCCTCTCTCGAAACGAGCCCTGAAAAAATCGTGAAAGACACTAACCAGAATTGTGATCGCGAAGGGATTACATGGATATGACGATGCTACGTCTCGTTTGTTGCAAACGTCCCGGATTATTTCTGAATCTGTGACGAAATCGAACAGAATGTGCAGGGACGGCCGGAATCAGATATGAATCAGGGCTTGTACGCATGCAATTCTCGTTAAGGCGGTAGGGTTCGCGCACACTCTTCACCAGGCTGTAACCTCAGGCGATCGAACCGAATCATTGCCCGACATGCCCTGCACAACTTTGCAGCCCACCCAAAGGACGGTGAGTAGCGCGGACACGCAAAATGCGCGCTCATCCACGCGCGTCCTCGGTCGAAGTTATCCCTCGAACGATGCTCCAGTTTCCTTGGGTTGTGCGATTGAATGCCCTGTTCTGGTATTTACTTGACCTGCGCAAACAAACGGGTGCGGATCAACGCGGCCACATCGCGGGCGTCGACAGGCTGTACGGGATTATGGCGGGGAAACTGGTAGACCCGGCCGGTGACCGGTCCGCGAATCTGCGCCGAGCCATTGCCGCGATACATCAGCTTGACGGCATTCGCGTCGGCAGAGCCGTTGCCCGTCATTTCGTCTCTTTTGTCACCACAGCACATGGTTCGTCTCCGGGGAAAGTTTGAATTGGGTAAAACGTTGCATCGGGGCGTTGTGTAGCCTTCTCCAGCAGGCAGGCCGCTCCGGAGAGGGCCTGCCATTGGAGCAGCGTTCCAACCCAGCTTTTGTTGCCGAGCCAGATCGCCAGTGGCAGAGAGAACCAGAGGCTAAGGCAATAGAAGCAATCCATAAGTTTTCCCGCAAAGCCCGGGCCCAGTTTTGAACGCAGGCTTGCGATTAATTCCCAGGGCCCGTCCTCTTCTGCGAGAAGATGGGTGACGCGCCACAGGGCCAGCACGGAAAGGACGAAGCGCCAGATCGAGATACTTTCGTTCATGTCGCCTCTTGTCCTCTCCCTGGCGCGGACGTGTCCGGCTGGGGAAACCCCGAACTCCGTCTCAAGCCAGTGAAGCCGCGGGGATGTCTAGCTGCCGGTTTGCAGGCAGAATCCAACCGAGCTTTGGTTGTAGTTGCTGGTCTCGCCGCTGTTCACGTTGGTTCGATCCCAGACGCCGAGAGTGAGTGAATAGCCGCAGGGATCCATGCCCGTGGTATTCAATGTGAACGATTCGTTGACGACGCCTGGGTCGAGAATGGCGCCGCCGAGCTTGACGGAGGCCCCTGACGGCGGGGCGGGCAGAACGCCGTTCGCCGGCCCCGGCGGCAGGATCGAGAATCCGAAGGATCCGAAATCGGAAGCGGTCGCCGTAAAGACCCCGGTGATGCTGTCGCCCGGCGCCAGCTTGCCGCACTCCCCGAACGTCGGCGACAGGATGGCGGTCGGTGCGTCGTTGTTCACCTGGACCGTAACCACGTCGCTTTGAATATCGGGCGCGGGGAAAGCGTACAGATCGACGCGCAGGTTGTAGGCGTAGCCGCTGTCGGCCGCGGTCGTATTCCACACCCCCAGGACCTGTCCCTCGACGAAGTGATCCGGCGAGTAGTCCTGGTAGGTGTAGTAGCCGTCCACGTCGGCGTGGAACGTCTGATCGCTTTGCGTCCACACGCCGCCGCTGAAAGTGTTGATGGTGAGTGTCAAGCCGCCCGGTTCGTTCACCACCGGCGCAAAGGCCAGGGTTCCGTGCGGTGCCTTCATCACCCGATATTTCAAGCCCGCCGTGGGATTTGAAATCTGTCCCGCCAGCGTGATCCGTCCGCCGAACGGCGCGTCCACAAAATGCGCGCCCGTAGTGATGGTGACAGCGTCGACGATGCGGCCGTCGGCGCCGATCTTCGATACTTCCACATCGCCCACCGCACTCAGAACCGGCAGCTGCTGCCCCGTGCCGATGACCTGGCCCGGAGGAATGAGGACCAGCGCTTCGCGCGCATTGCCCCAAACCACGTGAGCATAGGGATTGGTAGTGGAGGGCGGCGTGTTCCATGAGAGTACCGCGCGCACCCTGGCCGTCTGCGGACCGTCATAGCAGGGCTTGGCGTGGGAGAGCAGATCGATAGGCAGAAAGACGTTGTATTCGAGCCGCGTCGGAGCCGTGATGCTGTAGTCGTGCACCACCACTGACGTTGTGCCGGCATATTCCCAGCCCGATCCCCAGTCCATCCAGAACGCGACGTATTCGCGGCTCCCCGCGCTGCAGGGGCCCCCCGAATACCCGGCGCTCTGCTTCACTTCCAGAATGCCCGTGAGCTGGCTGCTGTTGGGATTGAGGCCGATGCAATCGAGCTGTTCGTACGTCGTATCGCCGTTGGTGTTGAGCCACGCCTCGATCAGGGCAGCCAGGTTGATGTCGGAGATGCCCCCGAACGCAATCGAGGCCTTGATCCCCGAGGATGCCGTGGCCGGCTTCTTGGGAATCGTGGCCAGGGCCGGCGATGTGGCTGCCGTTGCCAGCAGCGGCCCCAGGTAGCGGTGCTGGGGAACATTCAAATTCGCATAGAGATTATGCAGATCGACGGCGCTCAGTGCCATCGGGGTCGCTGCCTTGATGGGCTGCGCGAGATCGATGGCCTGGGCATACTGTTCGGGCAGCTGGACCTTCGCGTCCGCCAACAGCGTGCTCAACAATATGATGTCGAAGCCCTCGATCTGAATCTGCGCGTCCACGATGTTTCCCCAAACCGGTGTCCAGTTCGGCGCGTTCGCGGGCGGCGGCGAATTCCAGGAAAGAATGGCGCGCGCCAGGGGAAGATTTTGAACGAAGCAGAATTCTTCCTTGGGGCTGATCTGCAGCGTGACCGCATATTCCAGCGGCTTGGGACCCGGCACGTCGAACACGTTGACGGCGGTCAGGCCCTGGTCCTGCCAGACCGTTCCGCCATCGTAGGAAAGATAGAAGCGGACGTACTCTTGCGAACCATTGGAGCAGACGCCGCCCGAGTAGCCGCCGGTCTGCTTGATGTTGATGGTGGCGCGCAGCTGTTCCAGCTGAGGGTTGTATCCGAGGCAGCCGATGCTGTCATACGCCGTGTCGCCTTGGATTTTGAAAACCGCCTTGTAGGGGCTGTCGATGAGGTTGCCGAAATAATTAGGGTTGGCCAGCAGGAGCGCATGAAAATTCTGACGCGCGACCTCCGGCGACAATTTGGACAGAGAAATCTGCTCGAACGGCGATTCAGACGCAGGGAAGTTCTCGTTTCCTTTGGGGGGAGTCATATCATTTCCTTTCGTTTCTTTTTGAACTTTGGTAAATGATGTGCGTTTGAATGTGTGCCGCGGATGCAATCGATCCGCAGTCGTTTTCGCGATTCATGTCAAAGCGTTGCCGGTTGTTCCGGCATACTGCCCAGTAGTGTCGTGAAGTGCAATATCGTTTCAATGCGAATTAAAATCGTCTGGCCCTACTGACAGAAGCGTGAAATGCGGCACAAAAGTGTCATGCCCGCTTGCTTTTGAACCTCTGCGCTTCTCGGCACCTTGCGTGCAAACGGGCGGAGTGCTATAGGTAGCGATAGCCGGCGTGGGGTCCACCCCGTAACTCCCTCGACGCCGCGGAGGTTCTATGCGCGAAGTAGCTTTGGCTCCCGGACAGGCACTGCACGATCTGGAAGAATGGGATGAGTTCCTGGAAGGCCGATACAAGGAAGGGCGTTCGAAAGAAGACTTCCGCGTCTACGATGCCACCGCCACGCCCGGCGTAGCCGAGTTTTACCGCCTGAACCATGAAAATCAGACACTTGCGTATGTACTCGGCAAGGAAAAGGAGTACTTCGGTCTGAACAAGGGCAAGAAGACGGTCTGGGAAGCCGCCGAGTTTCTCAACACGCTGGTCGACGACAGCGACCCCGACACCGATCTCACCCAGATCGAGCACCTGCTGCAGACATCCGAAGCCATCCGCCGCGACGGCCATCCCCGCTGGATGGTGCTGACCGGCTTCATTCATGATCTCGGCAAATGTCTCTGCCTCTACGGCGAGCCCCAGTGGGGCGTCGTCGGCGACACCTTCCCCGTCGGCTGCGCATGGTCGAAGGACATCGTGTTTCACGAATACTTCGCCCGCAATCCCGATCGCAACGTCCCCGAGTACCAGACGCAATACGGCATTTACGAACCCAACTGCGGGCTCGAGAACGTGCACATGTCCTTCGGGCACGATGGCTACATCGCGGAAGTCACGAAGCCCTATCTGCAGGACGAAGCACTCTACATGCTGCGCTTCCACTCCTTCTACCCGTGGCACCGCCACGGCGCCTACGACCACCTCTGCAACGACAAGGACCGGTCGATGCTGCAGTGGATTCTCAAGTTCAACCAATACGATTTGTATTCAAAAGGTCACGCCAAGCCGGACTTGAAGCAACTCAAGCCCTACTACGACGATCTCTTCGCGGAATTCCTGCCGGCGACGCTCGACTGGTAGCGCAGCCTGCAACGTCCGGACCGGCTGAATCGATACCCGGTCAGCGCCTGCAAGGCAAGCAGCTTTTTCGGCGGGGGCCATCAAGCCCCTGGCCGGTTTGTGCTTAAACGCCTCGGGTTCAACTGGATGAAGGAATCAGGCGGTTTTCTCGACCGCCAAGGCCGGCTCTTCGACAACATGACCCCGCGTCGACGCCCACACAAGGAACACGACGCCCGCTACAACCGATCCCGCGCTCGCCAGTTGAGCATTTGACAATCCCCACAGAATCTTGGGGTTGCGTCGGATAAACTCAACCAGAAAGCGAGCTATTCCACTCAGAATCAGGTACTCGCCGAGAATGCTGCCCGTGGGCCGCGGCTTCCCTCCCCTTACCCAGAGCCACGCCCCGATCAAAAGTCCCGCCCCCAGTTCATACAGCGGCGTCGGATGAACCCGCACAAACGTCGGCTCGATCCCGCGCGGAAAGCTCATGCCCCAGGGCAGGTTGGTCGCTACCCCATAACAGCCGTCTCCGGAGAGAAAACACCCGATGCGCCCGATGCCGTAGCCGATCGCCGCCGCCGGAGATGCCAGGTCCAGCGTGCGCAGTGCCCCGATCCGCGAACGCACTCCCTGCAAAATCAAGGCCGAAATTCCGAAAACCAGTCCGCCAAACCAGGCAAACCCCGCTGTATCCCAAAGCACTCGCCAGCCCTGCTCGCGAAATTCAGACGGCGTGTCCAGCACGTGCCATACCTTGGCCCCGATTATCCCGGCCACTACCGTAATCGCCACCATCCCCACCGCGTCGGCGGAAATCCGGGCGCGCCGGAACCCCCGATCCATCACAAATCCGGCCGTGACCGCGGCCAGCCAAAGCATCAGTCCGAACGTGGGCACGTTCAGAGGTCCAATATGAATGAAAGGCAGCATCTCTCTTCAAGTATAGACGCGCCGCGAATGCAATGGGTTCCCACCCGCCTTCCCTCGTTTTTCACAGAGTTCGCTTGCTAGCCATACCGGCTTTCAGGCGATACTGTCCCCATGTCTACGATCACTACGCAGGGACTTGAGGTTCTGTACACCCGTCAGCAGATTGCCGAACGCGTGGCCGCGATGGGTGCTGAAATCACCCGCGACCTGAACGGCGAAAAACTGGTGATGGTAGGAGTTCTGAAGGGCGCAGCCCTCTTTCTTTCCGACCTGGCGCGCAACGTGCAGGTCGACTCGACATTTGATTTCGTCGCCGTCTCCAGCTATGGCAAGGGCCAGCGCACCTCCGGCGCGGTCAAGCTGATCAAGGATCTCGACGAGCCCATCGAGAACAAGAACGTCCTCATCGTCGAAGACATTCTCGATACCGGGCTTACTCTCTCCTACCTGCGCAAGATCTTTCTCCAACACCGCCCCCGCACCCTGCGCATTGCAGCCCTGCTCGACAAGCCCTCTCGCCGCATCGAGAAGATCGACGCCGACTACGTTGGCTTTTCCATCCCCAACCTCTTCGTCATCGGCTACGGCATGGATTACGCGGAACGCTATCGCAACTTGCCCGACATCTGCCTGATGACCCCCGATCACCCGGAATAAATTTTGAGGAGGCCGCGTGACTGACGAGCGCGAAGTGATTCAGGGCGCTTATCGGGATTTCAATGCACGCCGTCTGGATGCGGTGCTGGCCCGCATGCATCCCGAGGTCGTCTGGTCGAATGGAATGGACGGCGGATACGTCTATGGCCATGAAGGCGTGCGCGCCTATTGGACGCGCCAGTGGAAAGTGCTGGACCCGCATGTCGAGCCGATCAAAATCGACGCCGACGATCAGGGCCGGTTCGTGGTGGAAGTCCATCA
Source organism: Occallatibacter sp. (assembly GCA_036488735.1). Classification (GTDB taxonomy): domain Bacteria; phylum Acidobacteriota; class Terriglobia; order Terriglobales; family Acidobacteriaceae; genus Telmatobacter. The sequence goes on along the minus strand of DASXHC010000007.1, from coordinate 166,423 downwards.
GGTGGTGCACGATATGGAAGGAAACCTCCTGCTCGACACAATCGTCCATCATGCGTATCGATTTCGAGATTTCCTGATCGAGAGAATGGACATCGAATAGAGTGGCGGCCGAAAGTGGGTCCGTCGCTCCCAACGTGAAGCGATTCGGATTCATGTGTGATCTCTGCATCTGGTCAGACCCTTGCTGAGGTTCTATACTCATGAGCCGGAGCACACGCAGAAAGCCGCCACAGAAGCGGTGTCTGCACGTAAAGGAGTATGACCATGGCCGCGATTTCGCCCATGCAGGAAGATGTTGATTTTGATCACGGAAGTTTTGATTCCGCCGGATTTGCAGCCCAAACCCTGGCCAGCTGGCCCAGCCTGGCCGCCGTCATTGACCACACTCTTCTCAAACCCGATGCCACCCGCGAACAGGTAGAGAACCTCTGCGATGAGGCCATCCGCTATCGGTTCGCCTGCGCCATGGTGAACCCCATCTGGGCTTCCACGGCCGTCTCCGTCCTTGCCGGAACCGGCGTTCCCGTCGGCGTCGTCATCGGCTTTCCCCTGGGCGCATCGCTGGTCTCCACCCTGCGCCATGAAGCCGCCGCCCTCACCCGCCTCGGCGCCCGCGAGCTGGACATGGTGATCCCCATTGGCCACCTCAAGAGCGGCAATCACCACGCCGTGGAGCACGCCATTCAGGCCACCGCCGTTGCCGCCCATCATCATGGCGCGCTGCTCAAGGTGATTCTTGAAACCTGCCTGCTCACCGTCGAAGAGAAGCTGCGCGCCTCCGAGATCGCCATCCAGGCGGGCGCGGATTTCCTCAAAACCTCGACCGGGTTCTCCACCGGCGGCGCCACAGCCGCCGACGTAGCCCTGCTGCGCGGTGTCGCCGGCAGTCGTTCCGGCGTTAAAGCCTCGGGCGGCATCCGTACTCTGGCCGACGTAAGAAAGATGCTCGAAGCCGGCGCCAATCGCATCGGCGCCTCCGCCAGCGTCGCCATCGTGCGCGAACTGGGAGCGGAATAAGAGGCAGGGGTCAGAGATCAGGGGTCAGGGTTCAGAACAACGGGTCGACGAGACATCAGGCTTAATCCGAAATACACCTGACCCCTGATCCCTGACCCCTGATCCCGCTCTTTCCGTTATCATTCCCTTCGAGCCCATGTCTTCTCCGCCTCAGAATCCGCCGCCGGAACACGAGTATGAAGGGGACTACCGGCCTTCCAGCGACAACCCGCTGGCCCATCTCGATCCCGTGAATGTCCGCGTCGAGCCTGCCGATCTCACCTACCTGGTGCAACTGGCCGACGCCCTCAACACCACGCTCGATCTGCAGACCCTGCTCAATCGCACCTCCGAACTGGTGCGGGCCATCATCAACTACCGCATCTTTGCGATCCTGCTCTTGAACGATCGCACCCACGAGTTGCGCATCCGCTTCCAGATCGGCCACCTGCCGGAGGTGGAGCGCATGCGCTTCCCCCTGGGCAAGGGCATCGTCGGCCAGGTCGCCCTCACGCGCCAGCCCCTCCTCATCAACGATGTTTCCAGTTCCACCATCTACATTCCCGGCAACCCCGACGTGCGCTCCGAACTGGCAGTGCCGCTCATCGCCAAGAACCGCCTCATCGGCGTCATGGACCTGGAAAGCGAAAAAGCCGACTACTTCCGCCCCGAACATCTCCACCTGCTCACCCTCACCGCGTCCCGCATCGCCCAGGCCATTGAAAACGCCCGGCTCTACGCGCGCGTCTCTCGCCAGGCCCAGACCCTCACCGTGCTCAACGAGATTTCGATGGAACTGACCTCCATCCTCGATCTCGATCCCCTGCTCGAACGAGTCGGCCAGTTGCTGCGCCGCCTCATCGACTACCAGATGTTCACCATCATGCTGCTCGACGCCCGGGGCGAAATGCTGATCACGCGCTACGCGTGGCGCTTCGGCTACTCGCACGCGCCCCTGCGGCGCATCCCCATCACCCGCGGACTGGTGGGCGCCTCGGTGCGCGAATGGCGCGTGATCAACGTGCCCGATGTACGAAAAGATCCGCGCTACCTGGAGATGAACACCGAAACCCGCTCCGAGATGATCGTTCCCCTCTTCCACAAGGGGCGCATCATCGGCGTGCTCGATCTCGAACATACCCGGACCAATTTCTTCAACGAAGAACACGAGCGCATGCTCACCACCATGGCCGCCCAGGTCGCCATCGCCATTGAAAATGCGCGGCTCTACCAGGCGGTCACGCGCCAGGAAAAGCAGCTTGAACGCGACATCGCCATGGCGCGCGAAGTGCAATTGCGCCTGCTGCCGTCTGCAGCCCCGCAGCATGTGCACGCCGAGATGGCAGTGCGTTTTCTGCCTGCCCGCACCATCGGCGGAGATCTCTACGACTTCCTCGAGTATGGTTCCAATCAAAGCGCCATCGTGCTCGGCGACGTCAGCGGCAAGGCCGCGCCGGCAGCCTTGTTTGCGGCCCTGGTCAGCGGCATCATGCGTTCGGCTGCCTCGCAGCGTCTCCTGCCTGCCGCGATGCTGGCCATGTTGAACGATTCCCTTCAGGAGCGTCGCCTCGAATCGCAGTACGTCACCATGCTCTTTGCGGTTTGGAACGATGACAACCAAACCCTGCAACTGGCCAACTCGGGCGCGGTACAGCCCATCTTCTGCCGCTCCGGCAACTCATCCCCCGTGCGCGCCGAGGGCTTTCCGCTGGGCATGTTTCCCAACGTCACCTATGAAGAATTCTCCATTGCCACCGAGCCCGGCGATGTCGTTGTCTTTATCTCCGACGGCATCCTCGATGCCGAAAACGATCAGGGCGAAATGTACGGCGAAGATCGTCTTTCTTCCATGCTCTGCGGATCAAGAGAACTCGCCGCATCGCACATTGCGGAAGCCATCCTGGCAGACGTCACGCGCTTTCAGAACGGACATGACCGCTTCGACGACGAGACCATCATCGTTCTCAAGGTACGTTGACAGAAAAACCTGCATCTTATCCAGGGATGAATAAATTTAGTGGCGCTTAAAACTCAAAACTACAACCGGCGGTCTTCGTTACCAGCATCTGCACTTTGATATTGATAACTGCTGGCTATTCTGCAAATTAGGGTTCGAGCTTGGCGCGCTGCGCCTGAAAGGTCGGATTCTCGTTGACCCGGGCCCGCCAACAATCCAGGCCGGGAACCACACGTCCCCGCGGCCGGCCGGCAAAACTCCCCAGGGGAAATCATGACTTTGCCGGTCAAGGAGGCAGATGCTTGATATACAGAATTCTTCGAGGCCGTTCGTTCGCCAGGAGGCCGGAAGAATTTCCAGTAGAATTCCTGAACTTGACGGCATCAGGGCCGTCGCCATTCTCCTCGTCATTGGTTGTCACTATGAGGGTTTCTGTCGAGGCCTGGGTCTTGTCCCCTCGGTTGGGTGGATAGGTGTCGATATATTTTTTGTTTTGTCCGGATTTCTGATTACTTCTATCCTCCTGGAACTGCGCGGTACGGAGTCCCCCTTCCGCACCTTCTATGTTCGACGGGTGTTAAGAATACTTCCCATCTACTATGCAACTGTGTTGGTTGTTTCCTGTCTCTCTCTGTTGAATCATGAACACCAGGTCAACCTTCGCAATTTAATATCGAGAGTCTTTTTGCTTCAATCCCTGGTGCACGCACCGGAGCTGATGAACAGGGCGTATCAAGCGCTCTTTCATGCCGGGCCGCATCCGGCGCTTCTCCTCAGAAGCCCATTACCGCCTGCGATGGACGGGTTCCCGTGCGGGCCATGGGCCTACACCCTCGGTGTGGCCTGGTCGCTGTCCGTCGAAGAATACTTCTATGCGTTCTGGGCGCCCGTTGTCCTTCTCTTCAGGAAGACATCGGCGATCACCGTCAGCGCCATCCTCATCGTTGCCGGTTCAATCACCGTGCAGTACCTCGGTTTTAGTGGATATACCGACTACTTCAATTTTCCCTGCAAAATGAATACCGTCATGGCCGGCGCTCTGCTCGCGCTCTACATGCAGTGGCGAAGAAAGAGATCCGGCATTCGAAAGACCCTGGATCGCTGGGCGGTTGTCCTCGGGGCCGCTTCGTTCGTTCTATTCCTCCTTGTCCTTCTTTGGAATCGACCGATACTGGGGCGGGAATTGCGCGACAGTCCATCGTTCATGGTGGTTGGGGTGCCCTCCATTTCCATCTTGTTCTTTCTGTCGATAGGCTGGGTGATCGATCGCAGCGGTGGCGATCAACACGTGTTGAGACTTCTCCGGTTGCGCCCCCTGCGACAACTTGGAACCGTCAGCTACTCGCTCTATCTGTTTCACGTACCGGTCTATCAGGCGATTCAATTGTGTACCGGCACGTGCGGATCGAACAGGATGGTGTTGCAGTGGACCGTCAGCATCGCCAGTCTGATCGTTTCAATCTTCCTCGCGCTGATGTCATGGAAATACATTGAGTCCCCCATCCTGAAGTTGAAGGATCGCTGGGCGCCCGCGCCCGGCAGCGCGCGTTCGTTCCGATTGATTTCTGAAAAGCACGACACGCCAACCGCGCGTGACTTTCGATAAACCTCCGAAACGCGCAACGGGCCAGCGGCCCGGGCGCGCAATCCAAGCGGGCACGAGTCACTCGTTCTCACGTCATCGTCGCGACGCTTCAACTTGTCATTGCACTCGAAGTGTCGTGAAAGGCCATCCAACGTGAACTCTTTGTAAATTCGCAAAGATGACCGCGGTAACGCTTCGGACTTGCGATTCAGCAAGGATCTGCCTCGGCAGGTATAGCAAACTATCCTTACAAAAAGTCACGACCCTTCCTCCCAGATCTGAACGACTGGGGAAAGCGTAAGTTCTGGGAAGCCTGGTCATCTGCGAAAACATTGCGCCATTGCGCAAGTGTGGACCACCACACTGCGACGGTGGTGTGCAATTTCGAGAGCTTTCGATTTTTCCTGGGGGGATTTGTATGCGTATCACCTTGCCTTGTGTTCTACGGTTGCAGATTGCATCTGCAAGCATCCTCATCCTGTTAATGACCGGGTGCGGAATCACAGTCAACAAAAGCGGTTCATCCACCACAGAAGCAGCCAGCATCCTCAGCTTCAAAGCTTCCGCGAGCGCCGTCTCCGCGGGCGGTTCCGTCGTTCTCACCTGGTCCGTTACCAATGCCGCCACCCTGTCCATCGACAATGGCGTAGGAACGGTCACCGGCACAACCGTAAGCGTGAAGCCCGCAGCCAACACCACCTACACCCTCACCGCCACCAACTCCGCCGGAGCCGCGGTCAAGGCCAGCACCAACGTTGGCGTAGTAGCCCTTCCCGTCATCACCGCCTTCTCTTCTGCGAAGCCCTTGATCACTCCGGCTACCATCGCCGGCGATACGCTGAACTGGCAGGTCGCCGGGGCCTCCAGTGTGGCGATCGATAACGGCATCGGCAAAGTGACTGCCAATACCGCGAATGTTTCGCCCATCGCAACCACGACCTACACTCTTACCGCTGCCAACTCGCTCGGCACCACCGTAACCGCCACCACCACCATTAAGGTGCGCAATACTCTTGCGGCCATCGCCGGGGCAGCCGATACGGCCAGCACTGCGGCGAGCTACGCTGCCGACGGATACTTCCCCTGCGCTTATCCCTACGCGCTCGCCTCCGACGCAGCCGGCAACCTCTACATCGCCGACCCCGGTACTGATTCCGTCTGCAAGGTATCGACTACGGGTGCGGTCACGTTGCTTGCTGGCGACGGCACCGCGAACTATGCACCGGCCGTTAAACCGGCGCCCGGCGGATCGGCTCAGGCCCGGATCGCAGCACGCAATGCCAGCCACATGCAAAACCCGGCATGGAACTCCGCATTTGCCGGCGGACTCTTCACCAAGCTTCAATTGTTGAATCACCCGCGGCGTCAGTCCATGCCGTCAAATCGCGGCGCTGTCCCCATGGACGCATCCAGCAGCAACGCCGGATTCGTCGATCCCGTGGGCATCGCGGTCTCCGCCGATGGCACAACCATCTATGTCGCGGATGATCTGGCCGACACCATCAGCAGGATCAGCATCGCCGCCGATGGCTCAGCCAGCGTGGCCGTCGTCGCCGGTACCGTAAGGACATGCGGTTATATTGACGGCCCGGGACCTCAAGCCGCATTCTGCAATCCGGAACAGATCGCATTAGACAGCAGTGGCAATCTCTTCGTTGCCGACCAGGGCAACGACCTCATCCGCAAGGTCACTTTCGCTTCCGACGGATCCGGCACCGTCACCACATTCGCCGGCATCCAGGGCCAGTGCGGCACAAACGACGGCTTGGGAAATCTGGCGCAGTTCTGCCAGCCCACCGGCATCGCTCTCGACAGCACCGGCAACGTCTATGTCGCCGATACCGGCAATCAGACCCTCCGCAAGATCGTCATCGACGCTGACTCTCCGGTCATCGTCTCGACCTTGGGCCCCTCCGGCGCGCCGTGGTTGCTCGATCAACCCACCGCGCTGACCATCGACCACAGCGGCAGCATCTATATTGCTGACACCGGCGCCGGTACAATCTATCAAATCGCCTTCGCCGCCGATGGTTCCTACGCTTTGAACCCCTTCGCCGGAACCTCCGCCACCCTGGGCCATGAAGATGCGGATGGAACCTCCTCCTGGTTCCGCGGACCCACGGGACTCGCACCCGACGCCGCCGGCAACTTGTATGTCGCCGACTTCAACCAGTACTCCTACGAACTTGGCGATTTGCGCAAGATCGTTATTTCGACCGGCCAGGTTTCAACCGATGCTCTCAATCTGTTCGGCGGCACCGGCGGCAACGCGGACGGTCTTGGCGCCAGCGCCACATTCAACCTTCCTGCGGAAGTAGCCATCGACTCCAAAGGAAACTACTATGTCGCCGACATGCTCAACAGCACCATTCGCAAAATAGTCGTGGCCTCCGATGGCACGGCCACCGTCTCCACCCTCGCCGGCACATCCGGACAATGGGGCGACGCCGATGGCACCGCCGGCGCAGCGCAGTTTTACGCACCGCAGGCTCTTGTTGTGTCTCCCGATGGAAGCTCTCTCTACGTAGCCGACTCGGGCAACGCCACCATCCGTCAAGTCGACGCGTCCACCGGCAAAGTTAAAACCCTCGCCGGAACCAATCAGACCTATGGGACCGAAGATGGAACCGGCAGCAGTGCGCAGTTTGAAAATCCAACCTCCATCACCGTTGACGCCGCGGGAACGATCTACGTGGGCGATTTCGACGTCATCCGCACCGTCGACCCCGTCACCGGCGCTGTCGCCACCATGACCCTCACCAACGGTACCGGCGGCGCTCTCGCCTTTGGCAACGTCACGGGCGTGCTGGCCTACACCAACCCCTCCACCAAGAAGAACTACCTCTACGCCGCGGTGCAGTGCTCGATCTACCAGATCGATCTTTCCACCATGGTCGGCACGCCGTTTGCCGGGTCCGCCACATGCGGATACACCGACGGCGCCGGAAGCGCGGCGCAGTTCCAGGAAATCTGGAACCTCGCCGTGGACAGCCAGGGCGACCTGTACGCCTCCGATCTGGGCAACAACCTGATCCGGCGCATCACGCCCGCTGGCGTGGTAACCACCGTAGCTGGCACCTTCAACAGCGCGTCGGCCGCTTTAGGCCCCTTGCCTGCGTCGCTTTATTTCCCGCTGGGCGTGGCCATCGACCCCACCGACAACCTGGTCATCGCCGTTCCCAACGCCCTGCTCACCCTAGTCCCGTAAACCAGCCCAGGAAAACCAGCTCAGGGTGCAACAAACCGGCGGAGGAACCATACCAGGTTCCTCCGCCGTTTTTTGCGTCACCTTCTTCATCGACCCCGCACCCCCGAGGGGCCCCCTCATTCGATAAACTGAATGGGAACGCCACCCACCCGGAGCCCCCTTGCATACCGCCACTGAAGAACGCATCATCCGCCCGGCGCGCAACATCTATGGCAGCCTGCGCCTTCCCGGCGACAAGTCCATCTGCCATCGCTACGGCATGCTCGCGGCTTTCGCGGAGGGCACGTCGCGCTTTACCAACTTCTCCACCGGCGCCGATTGCGCGTCCACCCTCGCCTGCATGCAGGCGCTCGGCGCATCGGTCCACAAGCACGAAGACGGCTCCGTGAGCGTCACCGGCGTAGGCGGACGCGTCACACCCTCCGCCCACCCGCTCGACTGCGGCAACTCCGGCTCCACCATGCGCATGATCTCCGGTCTGCTCGCGCCCCAGGATGGTTCGTTCACGCTCATTGGGGATGCCTCCCTGTCGCGCCGGCCCATGGAGCGCATCCGCAAGCCCCTCGAAGCCATGGGCGCGCGCCTCACTCTCACCGAAGGCCACGCGCCCGTCACCATCCAGGGCCGCGCGCTCACAGCCATCGACTACACCACGCCCGTCCCCAGCGCCCAGATCAAAACCTGCGTCCTTCTCGCCGGCCTGCAAACTCCCGGAACCACCACCCTCCGCGAAGCCGTGCGCACCCGTGATCACAGCGAACTGGCCCTGCGCGCTTTCGGCGCTGAACTCCAGCGCACGCTGAGCGCAGTCTCCATCGCCGGCCCGCAGACCCTCCACGCCATCGACGCCTCGGTACCCGGCGACATCTCGTCGGCCGCCTTCTTTCTGTGTGCCGCAACCTTGTTTCCCGGCGCCGGCCTGGTTCTCGATTCCATCGGGCTCAATCCCACCCGCGCCACCCTGCTCGACGTCCTCACCGCCTTGGGCGCCCACATCAGCGTCCTCAATCTTGAAGAAAAAAATGCCGAGCTCGTCGGCACCATCCAGGTCACTGCCCCGCCCGGCGGCATGGGCTCCACTGAAGTCAGCGGCGCCCTGGCCGCACAGCTCATCGACGAATTGCCCGTCCTCGCCGCCATCGCTCCCTTCACCCGTGGCGGAATCCGCATTCGCGACGCCAAAGAGTTGCGTGTCAAAGAGTCGGACCGCATCGCGCTGGTCGCCAAAAACCTGCGCGCCATGGGCGGCGAAGTCGAAGAATTCGAAGATGGCCTCGATGTGCCCGGCGGCCAGTCCCTCCACGGCGCCGCCATCGATTCCGGCGGCGACCATCGCATCGCCATGGCCTTCAGCGTCGCTGCCCTGCGCGCCCAGGGCGACACCACCATCCACGGCGCCGAATCGGCCGCCATCAGCTTCCCCGAATTCTTCGACCTGCTGGATCTTGTCGCCGAACGGTGATTTGGATATACGTCCCCGCCGTTTATTTCGCCGGAGCTGGCTGTGCGGGCGAATCCTCTGAAGTGTCCTTCGCCGCGGCGGGAGTCGCCGCCGGGGCCCGCGCGTCCTCTGCCTGGTCCGGATCGCTGCCATGCGAACTGGCTGCCGCTGGCCCTCTCTCCGACTGCCTGGAATAGCTCGAATCGTCGCTGTCCCAGATCGCTATCAGAAGCAGGAGAATGACCGTAGCTGCCGCCCCGAGAATTGCGTAAAGCAATTTGCGCGACCGGCGCGGACTTCCCGGTAAATCCGGGCCGGTCGCATTTCGAGGCATCGTTTCCAGTCTTGAGACGGCCTTTTGCTCCTGTCTCGCGCCTGAAACCGCATTGTTCTGCGCCATTGACTCCGGCCGGCCCGCAACAGGCGTCTGGCTGCCGTCGGCATCCAGCCCCAGCCGCTTCACCAGCTCTCGAACGTCGGACTCCCACCGCAGGTGACTCAGTTCAAATCCATTGCGATAGGACAGGTCCTGCAGGTCGTGGGGCAGTCGATCGGGCGCCGGCATGTTTGCCCCTTGCAGCAAAACCGGCGTCACCGTGATGTTCCGTTTCAGCGCCGCAGCAATCTCCTGGCGCACGAAATCGGATGGGCTCTCCAGCCGGCGGTTCCCGCCCGCATCTGTGGCATCGATCCAACCGGGGCCGATCAGGGCCAGCATCATGTCGCATGATTCCAGGCGTTCCTGCAGAACCTGCCGATAATCCCGCCCCGGGGCAATGCTGTCCACGTCCATGAACACCGCGTCTTTGCCAAGCAGCTCCTCGAGTTCGATCGACAAAGCTCTGGCCTGCCCTTCGGAATCACCCCGTCGATAGCTGATGAAGACAGCACCCATCCGTTCTACCTCCATGTGTATCGCAGGAATTTCCTTACTTCTATTTCAAGACCCGGGAAGCTTTCCAAATATACACGCGACGGTTTCTTCCAGGCTTGAGGAATGACATCGTGCAGCGCTCGATCCATTCAGCATCCGTCGGAGAACGCCCTCTCCATTCCCCCCAAAAAGAAAACCCGGCGCGAGGCCGGGTCTTCAATCAAGCGTGATTGCACTTATCGCGAAGAGGGTGGCGCGGTCGGAGCCACGCTCCTGTCCTTGGCTGGCTGCAACCCCGGTATCACCGGCGCCGTCTTGATTTCGCCCGTAGCTGCATCGTTCATACTGATGCCGTAGTGTTGCAGGGTCGAGGCCAATACCTGGTATAACGCCGCGCGATCCTGGGCGTAGGTTGCGTTGGCGTTGATGAGGTTGTTTTCCGCAATGGCAAGGCTGCGCTGTTGCATCAGCACGTTGGAGGTTGTCGAAGCGCCCAGCCCCAGCTTTTTCTCTTCCGATTCTTTGCTCTGCCGCGCGTATTCCTGCGCCGCCGTCGCCGACTGCACCAGCGCGCGATCATTGGTCAATGCATAAAGCCGCTGCACCACCTGCATGTGAATCTGCGTGTAAAGCTGTTCCAGGTGCATCTCGGCTTGGCGGTATTCGATCAGCGAACGGGCTTGGTCCGCTTGCGCCGTGCGATTGCGCAAAGGAATGTTGAGGTTGAACGTGACACCTTTGTCCGGTGCGCTGCTGTTCACCAACCCCTGCAACACATCAAAATATCCCGTCCTCGTCGGAGCCGCGCAGCTGAATCCGAAAATAAAGCAATTCGTATTCGGCGCGCCGCCCACTCCCTGCGCTCCGTAAAACCCGGCAACGTCCAGCACCGGAAGCAGCGCATTGCGCGCTCCCCGCAGCGTGATCGCATCCTTCTTGAGTGAAAGAACCGCCTGTTCCAGTTCCGGTCGATTGGTGAACGCCTGCTGCACCAGCTCCTCGGGCGTCTGCTTTTCCTCCGGGAGCTGTTCAAGACTCACGCGATCGGTGGGAATGATGGGAGCCGCTACCAGTTCCGGGTCGTTCAGGTTGCGGGCAATGGCCTGCTTCAGGATCAACTGCTGAAAATTAAGATTGCTTTGCGAACTGATCAGGGCCTGCCTGTCGGTCGCCACCGTCGATTGCGCATTCACTACGTCCAGCGGAGCCATGGTGCCGATATCCAGTTGCTTCTGGGTATCGCTCTGGGTCTTGGTGCTCTGCTCCAGCGCCCGCTCCTTCGCCTGCACGTCTTCATAGGCGCTCACCACCACCCAGTAGATGTTTTCCACCTGGTTCACCGTGGAAAGAATCTGCTGCCGGAACGTGGAGTCGGTGATGCGCCGGTCAAGGATCGCTTCATACATGAACCGCTTGTTGACCCAAATGCCCGCGCCCTGCAACAGGTGCTGCGTCACCGTGGCCTTGAATGTCGATGTAAGCGCCGGGCTGTAACTGTTCAAGCCGCCGAACGTAGTCTGCCGGCTATTGTTGAAGCCCACCGTCATCGCCGTGCCGGTTACAAATCCCTGGTTATAGCTGAAGTTGTACGAGTCCGTGTTGGTAAACGATCGGGGTTGGAAAATACTCGTCTCCGGCGCCTCGGCACGTTCGAACTGCACGGTTCCGCTTAAGGCCGGGTCCAGGTTCTCCGGTGCCGGTCCGGCGCCATCGGAACCGACGACGATTCCCAGGCTGCCGGTCGTTGCCCCTGACACGCCCCCCGGCGCACCGCTGGCGCTCAACGTCTGCGACGTGCCCCCCTGCGTGTTCTGCAATACCGACGCGCCGACGCCGCGCAGTCCCGAACCAGCCCTGGCGCGCAGAAGGTCTACGTCCGCAATGTCGAGATAATAGCGGGCAATCGCCACATCATAATTGTTTTCCAGTGCCACCGCGATGGCATCGGAGAGGCTCAGATAGATCTTTCCATCCTTCACCAGGTCCTTCAGGCGAACCGAATTCTCAAAGTTCGACTTGGCAATTGACGTAGGCATGTACTCATGAAGCGGATTGCGAAAGATGTCCCCGTGGGGCTTGGTAAAATCCCGCTCGGTAGGGCGCAGGAACAAAGGATCCGTCACCGTCGGTGTGGGAGCCGACGGAAGATTCGAAGCCTGATGTTCGGGGTTGATACTCGTTGGCTGCTGCGCAAATCCTGAAGGCACTCCCGCGGCCAGGCCTAGCATGACCGCCGCTACTGCGCGCAGCGTGGCCAAGCCGCGTGTCCCGGGGCCCGCTGCTCCTGTGTGCGCCCTATCGGCCTGGCGCTCAAACACACGTCTACCGTACAAATGCATGATTCCTCTCCACGATTGGGTTGAGGCATGTGGGGTGCCATTCTTCGAAACAAACGGAGACCTGCCCCGCTCGCAAAACACTCTACCCCGAGCGAAAGCCGCATTTTTCCTTACAGCTTTCTCTCTTCCCTCAATACGCGCTCGACTTCCATTTCGTTCCCGCCATTCGCGCGGTTCAGAGCAAGTCGAGTCGAAATGATCGAGAAAGCTGAGTATATCCCACCCCGCCCTCGATTCCCTTCCCGCTGCGGCCGTCGAGTACCCTGTTAAGAAATGGCTCTCAACCCCGGCTTGATCCTTTGCGTACGATGACCCAATCCGTCGATCCCTTCAGCGGCCTCGCTCCATCCCCGGCTCAGAATTGGAAGCTCACCCTTTCCTACGATGGAACCGACTATCGGGGCTGGCAGGTTCAGCCCGGTCAGGCAACGATTCAGGGTGAACTGCAAGACGCCCTGGGCCGCGTCACGGGAGAATTCCCGCTTCCTCAGGGCTCCGGCCGCACAGACGCCGGGGTGCACGCCCTGGCCCAGGTGGCGAGCTTCGTTTTGCAGGCCCACATTCCAGGCGAAAATCTCGCCAGGGCTCTCAATCGCACCCTCCCTGCCGCCATTCGTGTCCTCGAGGCCAGGACCGTAGCGGACGACTTTCACGCTCGCCATTCCACCCGGGCCAAGACATACGAATATCGGGTCTTCCTCGAGAAAACCTTGCGCGGCAGGCACGGCATGTCGCAGCGGACCTTGTGCCCGCCCTTTCTGGCTCGCTACGTGTACGCCTATCCCTGGCCGCTTGACGTCGAGGCATTGAAAGAGGCAGCCGAAGTCTTCATCGGAACCCATGACTTCCTCAGCTTCGCCGCTACTGATCCCGACGTTACTGCGCGCAGCGTTGCAATGAGCGATGACGATGAACCTGAAAAAGGAAATGGGCCCCTCACAGCCATTCGCACCATCTTTGCGTCGGCGTGGGAAGAACGTGAGATGGAAGAGGGCGCCGTCTTGCTCTATCGCGTACGCGGCAGCGGTTTCCTTCATCACATGGTGCGCAACCTCGTGGGCACCATGCTCGACGTGGGCCGCGGCTACCGGCGCGCCGGCGAAATACCAGGCATGCTTGCTGCCCGGGCACGCGCCGCGGCCGGACCAACAGCCCCCGCGCGCGGACTGTTCCTCCATTCGGTTGAGTACAAGCCAGGAAGTGAAGGTTGAGAATCCCCTTGCAGGACGCGGCTCCCGCGTTCTCCTGACTGGAATTCCGCTCAAAACAGCTTGTTTTTTAGCTGCGAAAAATCAGCGCAACGTGCTTTTAATCAATTGCTTGCGTCATATCTTGTCTCCCCGCCTGCAGAAATCGTCGAAAACAGCTTTTTTGCAATGCGCGGAATATGTCCGTATCTAACACATAAATAGAATGGTTATACGCATTTTGTCGTAATTGCGAAAACTGCCCGTGCCCAAACTCGGCAAAATAATCTCCACCCGTGCAGAGAGATTCGCGCCCGGTGTTTTGGGCGGCAGGTTTACTACTTTGTTAACAGCCGTCGCGTCGCCAACCACCCGCCCTGCTACCCTGAAATCGTCGTATGGTCTTTTCTCTCCACGAGTCTGCCTTTGCCCGTGTGGCCGCTGCCGCCGCGCGACGGCAGACCCATGCCGCATTCGCCTGGCTGCACGGCAATCCCAAGACAATTATGGATTGGCAGGCGGAATTGGTGGCCATCCCCGCCCCTCCTTTCGGCGAACAGGCACGCTCTCTGTGGCTCGCAGAACGCTTTCGCGAGATCGGCCTCAGCCCCGTCGAAACTGACTCGATCGGCAATGTCTTGGGCTTCTTGCCCGCGGCCCATCTCCATCCGGAGAGCACAGGACCGATCGTTGTCCTGTCCGCTCATCTCGACACCGTCTTCCCCGCCCATACGCCACTCCATCCCATCCGCACCCAGAAGGATGGCGTTGATCGCCTTGAGGCCCCCGGCGCTTGTGACAACGGTGCGGGCCTGGCTGGCATGATGGCCATCGCTCAGGCATTGATTCATGCCCGTTCCGTGCTCCCCGCGCCATTGCTCTTCGTGGGCAACGTGGGGGAAGAAGGAGAGGGCGACCTCCGCGGAATACGCTATCTCTATAAGCAGACCCTCGCGGGGCGCTTCGCCGCCCACATAGTCCTGGACGGCGCGGGGGGGGATTCGGCGGTGACTCAGGCATTGGGAAGCAGGCGGTTTCAAGCCACAGTCCGCGGCCCCGGAGGCCACAGCTTTACCGATGCAGGCACACCCAATCCGATCGTTGCCATGGCAACGGCTCTGGCAGTACTGGCGCGCACCACGCTTCCGGAAGAGCCGCGCACCACGCTTAACCTTGGAACCATGCACGGCGGCACCAGCGTCAACTCTATTCCGGAAAATGCCGTGGCTACAGTCGATTTCCGTTCGACCAGCAAAGACGAATTGCTGCGACTCGAGGTCGCCTTACACCGAGCTGTCGAAGATGCAGTGGAACTCGCGAACGTTCAATCAAGGAACGGCGATTCAGTCAAACGCGGCCGGCTCACTTTTGAAATTGAAAAAATTGGCGATCGGCCCGCTGCGCAATTGCCTGAAGATTCTCCCCTCCTGGACGCTCTACGCGCGGTCGATCGAAGGCTCAATTTGCAGACCGGCGTGCGCCTCGGTTCCACCGACGCCAATATCCCGCTTTCACTGAACATTCCTGCGGTCTCGCTGGGTGCGGGTGGAGAAGGAGGAGGTGCGCACACACAAGCTGAGTGGTACTCGGACAGAGACAGGGAGACGGGGTTGAAACGAGTGTTACTTCTCACACTAGCGATGATTGATTGGGCTGCTCAACAATAGCGACAATTTTTGCTACACTCCGCCCATGAACAAATTCTCTGCCTTGCTTGCGGCCGGCCTGTGTTTGTCTTCAGTATGCGCGGCGCAAACTCCGCCACGACATAAGCCTGTGATTCAACGTGCGAAACCTTCCACAGTTCCTCCCATCACTCCCGACACAATTCTGTTCAATGGCGTGATTTATACCGGCGCAGGTTTGAGCGAAGACAAGCCGGTGACGGTCGAGGCGATCGCTATTGGCGGCGGCAAGATATTGGCAATGGGTACAAGCGAGGAGATCAAGAAATTCGCGGGCCCGAAGACGCAATTGCGGGATCTCAGTTCGGGAACCACGCGGGGTTTTATTTTTCCGGGGTTCAATGATGCGCACACGCATTTGGGCGGTGCGGGGCGCACAAAACTGAACGTCGATCTGACGGGCGTGAAGTCCCTCGACGCAATGCTGGTGAAGATAAAGACGGCGTCTCAAGAAGCGGCAGCAGGCCACTGGCTCACGGGCGGCAACTGGGATCACACGTTGTGGGCCAACAAGGTTCTGCCCACACGCCGAGATCTGGACCAGGTGACCGGCGGGCATCCAACATTCCTCGATCGAATCGACGGCCATATCTCGATTGCCAATTCGGCGGCGCTGGCAGCAGCCGGCATTACAGGAAAGACCGTTCCGCCACAAGGGGGGGCCATCGATCTGGATGATCAGGGAGAACCGACGGGCATCCTGAGGGAATCGGCGCAAGGACTGGTGGAAAAAGTGATTCCACCTCCGACAACAGAAGAGCGGCGCAGAGGGGATGAGTTGGCAATTGCCGATGCGCTCTCTCATGGCGTGACCAGCGTGCAGGACTTCAGCGACTGGGAAGATTTCCAGGTCTTCGAAGAGATGGAAAAGGAGGGGAAGCTGAACCTGCGCATCAGCGAGTGGCTTCCTTTCAAGATTCCTCTGGCCGAGTTAAAGAAGATGCGCGTGCACCATCCCATGAACGACGACATGTTACATACGGGCATGTTGAAGGGGTTCATGGATGGTTCGCTGGGATCGCGGACAGCGGCCATGAAAGCGCCGTTCGCGGACGACCAGAACAACACGGGTTTGCCGCAATTCAACCAGGCGGAACTGAACCAGATGACGGTGGAACGCGCCAAGGCAGATTTTCAAATCGGGTTTCATGCCATCGGCGACAAGGCGGCGGCCATGGCGCTGGACGCGTTTTCGCAACCGGGAGTTTCGATCACGGCGCGCAATCGCATCGAGCATGCGCAGGTGGTGGATCCGGCCGACATACCTCGCTTCGCCAAACTCGGCGTAATCGCATCGATGCAGCCCAATCACCTGCTCACCGATATGAACTGGGCAGAAGATCGGCTGGGCGCGAAACGCGCGGCCTATTCCTACGCATGGAAAGCGTTTCTTGATGCAGGCGTCCCCGTCGCCTTCGGCACCGATTATCCAGTGGAGCCCATCACGCCGTTTCGAGGACTCTATGCGGCGGTCACGCGCAAGAACGAAGCTGGAACGAAAGACTATTTTCCAGCCAACAAACTGACGCGCGGACAGGCGCTCTATGCATACACTCAGGGCTCGGCCTATGCAGAGTTCGCTGAAAAATTCAAAGGGAAGTTGGTCATGGGTTACGACGCAGACTTCATCATCGTAGATCGCGACTTATACAAATGTCCCGCGCCCGATATTCTGCACACTGTCGTCAGCGGCACGTATGTAGACGGCAAGGAAGTTTATCCGGAGCCGAAGAAAACGACACCTTAAGAGATTTACCCCTCTTCAGCCATGTTTCATATCCGCAGGCAGAGAACAAGCAAATGAAAAAACGGATGCGAAGAGATTTCGACTCTGCGCATCCGCGGCTGTTGACCAACTCGTCGTGCTTTGCCGCGCAGACTAAAGGACAATCGTATTTCGTTGGGATGCCGTACAAGGTATATCGTTCTCAGGGGCCCGAAGGCCCCTGCATCCCGCGGAAATGCTATCTTGCAACTGTAGTTCCGATGGCCTCTCTCTATTTGTGCGGCGTATGGCGCGGCCGAAGCCGCGCCTTTTCCATGCAACAGCCATTTTCTAAAGATCTAATCGAAACAAGTGGCAAGGCTACCAGCGATAGACAGTCAGGTTATCGAGATAGACCCTGGCTGAACCGCTTATTCCAAATCCATCTACCTGTAAGTTAGTCAGCAGGGAGGGGCCCCAGCCGAGAGCGAACGCAGAGTTTACCGTGACATTGAGATCTTGTTCCTTGCTATCGAGCCATACCGATTTGTAAGTAATGTTTCCGTTGCCGTCGCGCGAGTAGCTGATCTGCACATGGTGCCATGCATTGACGCTCCAATTGCGGGGATTGCAGGTTTGATTCGAGTGCAGCCAAACATCGTTGTACTTTTGAGGGGTTCCTGAATTGGCCGTATAGTCCCAGGTATTGGAGTAGCCGTCGCACTGAAATCCGAAGATCGCGGTCTGGCCATTGGGCATGGTCTGGTTCATGTCCAATTCGAGGTTGGCAAGGTCATTATTGGGGCTGGCGATATAAACCCATCCGTCGTAGAGGAAATTCATCGCCGTGCTATCGGTTCCGAAGGAGACCCAGTAACGTTCGCCGCCATAGTTTGTATATGTGGTGTCAAACTGGCGGGCGGTTGAGGTCATAGCAGGCGTTTTCACCAGCGCCATGGCGCCAGTGGACGAGCCAGTTCCAACTCCGGTGTCGTACTCATCCTTCCAATTCGCCAAGGCGTGAATGCCGGTGATGGCGACGGCATTGGCGGGCACCATGGGAGGCCGCGACACCGGGGTTGTGCCAATGTTCAATGCGACGTCTGTCACGCACGAGGCCCCTTTGTTGCCCCACGATTTGACGTGCAGCGTATGGGAACCTACAGGTCCGGTTATCTGCGCATTGATCACGGCGCCGTTGACGATGGTTGTCGAGGGGCTGTTGTCAAACGAATAACCCATCGCGGAGACGGTCTGGGAGGAGCAGGGAGAAGCTGTGGCATTAAGAAGAAACGTCGTGGCAACTTGAGCGTTCGAGGCCGGGCTGCTGACGGTTACATTGGCAAATGCGGGCGCTGTAGGAACGAGCAGCGCAAAACCAAGGAGGGAGATAGCCTTCATTATGTATGCCCCGTACCATTCTTCCGAGTGCGCACACGCGTTATATCGGACCTCTCCTGCGTTTACTTGAATCCCAGACACACGCCCATATAGGGGCCGGCCTGCGACCTCGCAGTAGATCCATGCGCTACACAATCTCAGGATTAATAGTCTGAAAGTAACGGGATAAGTGGTAACCGTCAAGAACACCAAGGTCATAGTCACAAAGTGGCGTGACCTAGGTCACGTTTAGCGCTCAAATTGCTCCCGCTTATTGTCTGATTGTGTTAAAGGAAAGCGTTCGAAGGCCCGTTGTGCTTGCACTTGGTTGCACCGATGAGACTGCGATAATGCGGACTGAATGAAACTGCGCGCATATATCCTGATGCTCCTGGTGGTGGCGATCTGGGGTTCAACATTTGTGGTGGTGAAAGGCGCGCTGGCTGACGCCACGCCGGGCGCTTTCAACCTGGCTCGCATGATCCTTGCGTTTGCGGTACTGGCTGCGGTTTATCACCGCCACTGGCGTGCGATTCGTTTTTGGCAGGCCGGGGCAGGCGCCGTTGTCGGCCTGTGCCTTGCTCTGGGTTACCAATTTCAAACGATCGGCCTGACGCGGACTACGCCGTCGAAATCAGCATTTATTACGGGGTTGGTGGTGGTGCTGGTGCCGATGTTTTGCTCGGTGCGGGCGCTTCGGCCGCCAGGCGGAAAGGCACCGCGATGGAATGCTTACGGGGGCGCGGCACTGGCTTTCGCGGGAATCATTCTGCTGACAATGCCGGCCGCAACCTATAGCGGCGCAAAGGGCCTGCATACTTTCGCGGAGATGTTACCCGACCTGACGTCCATCAACATCGGCGATGTTCTTACATTCGGTTGTGCCATCGGATTTGCGCTGCATTGCCTAGCGTTGGGGCATGTTTCTCCGCGGATCGCATACCAGCCGCTTGCGCTGTTGCAGGTTGGCTTCTGCGCGCTGTTTATGGCGGTGAGCCTTCCCTTCATCGAACATCCGCACGTGGTGTGGACGCCAGGCCTGTGGGCAGCGTTGTCGGTTGCGGCGGTGCTGGCCACCGCAGCGGCATTCTCCGTTCAGAGTTGGGCGCAGTCGATTCTGCCCTCCACGCACATCGCGCTCATCATGACCATGGAGCCGGTATTTGCGTGGATCACATCGTTTGTGGTCACGGGCGAACGGCTTGGACTTCGACCCGCGACAGGCGCTGTGTTGATTCTTGCAGGCATCGCTCTCACGGAATTGGTGCCGCAGCCCGGCACGCCTCATGTACCTACAGCACATGAGGCGTGACAGTGGACCGTAACCGGCAGGTTGAGCATTGGAGCAGTATCTAACCGTGAAACTGCACACTGTTCACGGTTTCTCTACCGCGGTGCGGGTTCAGCTGAATCGGCCAGGGCATATGCGAGGACGGCCATGACGGCGGCGTTCTCGCTGAGGTGGCGAGGGATTACTTTGTCGAATGTGTCGGCTGCGGTGTGGTGGTAGTTGAAGTAGAAGCGGTTGTCCTGGATAGGGGCAAAGCTGGGTACACCGTTGCGTGTCAGCCCGTCGATGTCTTCTCCAGTTCCTGGCGAAGCTGTCATGGTTTCTGCGCCGATGGGATCGAGAACCTGCGCGAGCGGGCGTACCCACTCTCCGAGAGCGGGCTTGCCGGCGTAATAAATGCCGGTGGGGTGATCGGCGCCGAGGTCGCTCTCGATGGCGCCGATGTGATTTGCAAATTCATTCTTGTGGTCGACCATGTACGCGGCCGCGCCTTCGGAACCTTCCTCTTCACTCATCCAGGCGACCATCCGCACTGTTCGACGGGGATGGAGACCGAGATCGTGGAGCAGATGAATAGTCTGCATCGACACGGTGACTCCGGCCCCGTCATCGATGGCGCCCGTTCCAAGGTCCCAGGAGTCCAGGTGGCCTGAAACGATCACGACCTGTTCAGGGTGTTCACTTCCCTTCCAATCTGCAATTACGTTGAAGCTTTGGGCATCGGGCAGAGAATTGGGAGTGAGAGTGAGGTGCATTCTGACCGGCCCTTGCGCGGTAAGGTTCTTCAACAAGTCGGCATCCTCCGCAGTGACAGCGGCGGCTGGGATGCGGGGGACGTCGGAAGCGTATTGCGTCATACCGGTGTGCGGGAGACGGAAGTCGGCGCCGCCAACGGAGCGCACCAATACGGCGGCTGCGCCCACGGCGGCAGCGGCGATGGGACCCGCTCCGCGATAGACGACACCGCCGCCGTACGCGTTGAGTCCGCTACCCTGCGCGGCCAATTCCTTATCAAACTTGTGATTGAAGAGGAGGATTTTCCCTTTGACTGCGCCAGCGGGGAGGGCGTGAAGCTGCTGGAAATTGTCGACCACGACGACTTCCGCGGTGAGCCCATCGAGAGGCGTGGCAACGCTGCCGCCCAAGGCTGTGAGCACGACTTTCTGTGCCGTCCCGGGGGCCTGCCCGAGCCAGGCGACGATCTCCGCCGCCTCGGCGCCGCGAACCCAGTGAGGGACCATGGCTTTCTCCAAAGTTACAGTTGCACCGAGGGCGCGCATCTCGGATGCAACGTATTCGACAGCTTGCTGCGCCTGGGGGGAACCGCTCAAGCGCGGCCCGATATTGTCGGTCAGGTGTCGCAGCTTATCCAGTGGATAAGGATCTTTCATGGCCGCATCGCGGATGCGTTCCATGACTGCGATTTGATCGGGGGTGAATGCGCTCTTGCCGCCGGAAATCATGGCATTGAGGCGGTCCAGGAGACCGGGCTGCGGAGTGGGCGGATTCTGCGCTTGCGAAATAGAAGTATGGATGAAGAAAAAGACAGAGAGGGCAAAGACAACCATTCGCAGGGGGTTACGCGTAAATTCCATGCCGGATGGTACCATGCGTTCGCGGAACTCTTTCCACGCATCTACGTCTATGTATAAGGAATGACGTGGCTGCCGCCCGCAGCGAAGGGTTTTCACCGGAATTTCCCCAGCAGCCTAATCAGCCCGGCCCCGGCTCTCGCGAAGCTCTCACGGCCACGACTGGCTATACTGGTAGTTGGGAGAACGAACATTCCAGCCGTGAGGCTGGCGATCTGACGAGGTCTACGAACACATGAAATTGCTCTTCGAACGGCTACGCACGCGCCGTCTCGCTTCGATATTGATTCTTCTTGCAACGCTCTCGGCCGGCATTGTGGGCGGGTCGTTTGTTGCACACGGGGTTCGCGGTCAGGAAAAGCAGAATGACAGCGGCGACGCGACTCCACTCAAAGTGGTGAATTCGCCGGTAACGCCCAACGAATTTGTGAAGATCGCCAAAGCGGTGGGTCCGGCGGTAGTCAACATCAATACGCAAACGCTGCCCAAGCAGTCTGCGAATAAAGGTCCGCGGCGCAATTTTCACGGGCGCGTACAGCCCAATCCTCAAAACCCCGGCAACGGCGGCGATGAGGAAGACCAGCCCGACGATCAGGGCGGCGGACAAGGCAACTTTCAGGATTTCTTTAATCGCTTCTTCGGCGGGCAGCAGGGACCGGACCAGGGCGACGGAGAAGATAATGGCGGCGGGGTTCGCGAGTCGCTTGGCTCGGGCTTCATCGTGGATGCCAAGGGCTACATCATCACTAACAATCACGTCGTCGACAAGGCCGACAAGATTTATGTGAAGCTGTCGACGGATCCCGATACCCAGGACCTGGGACGCCCGGCGCGCGTGATCGGCACCGACAAGGCGACTGACCTGGCGGTGATCAAAATCGACGCCAATACGCCGCTACCCACGGTGAAACTCGGCAACTCCGACAGCACCCAGGTCGGGGATTGGGTTGAAGCCATCGGCAGTCCCTTCACGTTGTCGCAGACGGTGACGGCCGGCATTATCTCGGCCAAGAACCGGACCATCGAGCCCGGCGTCGCGGGCCAATTCCAACACTTCATTCAGACCGACGCGGCGATCAATCCGGGCAACTCCGGCGGGCCGCTGTTGAACATGAACGGCGAAGTGATCGGAGTCAACACCGCGATCTATACACAATCGGCCGGGTACCAGGGCATCGGATTTGCAATGCCCGCCAACACGGTTGTCGAGGTATACAACGATCTCATCAGCCCCAGCCATAAAGTAGTCCGCGGGTCCATAGGTATCCAATTCCGTCAAGGACTCTCGGGCGCGGTCAATCGCGTGTACGGCTTCAAAAATGGCGTGCTGGTGCAACAGATTCAGCCCAACGGTCCGGCAGACAAGGCGGGACTCAAGCCTGGAGACATTATCACCACGCTCGATGGGCGGGCCATCAAGGACGGCGACGACCTGGTGAACGAGATTGCCAGCCGGCGCCCAGGATCGACAATCCGCCTGGGGTTCGTGCGGGATGGCAAGACGTCTGACACCACTGTGACCATCGGCGATCGGGATAAGGTCTTCTCGGATCTCGGACAGCAGCAGGCCAATGCCGCTCCCGACAATCACGGCGATGCCGGAGACACCAAACTGGGCATCGTAGTGCACGAGATCACTCCGCAGATGGCGACAAAGCTGCACAATCCCGGCGTTGTCATCCAGTCGGTGCGCACCGGTTCTTTCGCCGACCTGCAGGGGCTCGAGCCGGGTCTGGTCATCGTTCGCATCAACAAGCAGGCCACCGGTACGAAGGATCAATTCGACGCCGTGGTGACCAAGCTGAAATCCGGCGACGACGTGGTCTTTGAAATTGTGGATCCCCGCCGGCCTAATGACGGAATCAACTACGTCGGTGGTACACTCCAGTAATTCGAATCGGGTTCCGGGCGCAGGCGCCTGGAACCCATATTCGGAGAACGGCGCGAAATAGACCTTTAAACTTGTTGGAGCGCGCCTGGCTTCCGGTAGACTCAACGTACGATCCCGACAATTGATTTTTGAAGCATGGAGGGACAATCAGCGTGCTTTCATTGAGAGCTGGCTTGATTCTTATTTTTTCCGCGGGGCTCATGACGGTTTCCGCGTTGGCGACACCGACCCATAAGGCACCCGCGACGGGCCGTTCGCGGCATTCCCGTAAACTGTCAACCAAGCAGTCGGCCAAGTCGCACAAACTGCACGGTCAAACGGCCATCGACTCGACACGCGTGACCGAGATCCAGCAGGCCTTGATTCGCGAGCATTATTTGAGCGGCGAGGCCACGGGAAACTGGGACAGCACCACGCAGGCAGCCATGCAGAAGTATCAGAACGACCAGGGATGGCAGACCCGGTTAATGCCCGATTCCCGCGCATTGAAGAAACTCGGGCTGGGCCCGGATTATTCGGGTGCAATCAACGCGGCCGGCACATCCTTCGCAGCCCCAGCGCCGGTAAGCACAATTCCTCCCGCACAGGCGGCGGGTTTTGCTGCGGCCGCAGGGGTCAATCAATAGGGCACTACGGCGTATTGCGCCAATCAGGGGCCGCCTTCGGGTGGCCCTTTGCATTGAGGTCCTATTCGAGCAAAGAAACACTTCCCTTCGACGGCGCGATCGGCCACTTGTTCAGCGCCAGGAGGCGACACGCAAAATCAGAGCGCAGCGTTTGAGACCGGCACAGGGACGGCTGAAAGAACACACTCCACACCACGCTATGGGCTGCGCGGTGTGGAGCGTTGCCGGTTCCCGCATGGCGGGCAAAGCGGTCTAGTGAATCATGTTGATGGTTTCCTGGGTTACCGTATCGAACGTCGTTACGGCTTTGGAGTTCGCCTCGAAGGCGCGCTGCGCGATGATGAGGTTAGAGAACTCGGCCGAGATGTTTACGTTGGAAGCTTCCAGTGCACCGCCGTTCATCGTTCCCAGCCCTTCCGTTCCCGAGATGCCGATGGTTGCGGTTCCGCTGGCAAGCGTGGGCGCGTATTGTCCACTGCCGAGGTTTTGGAGGCCCTGAAGGTTCTTCACTGTCCCCAGGGCCAGTTGACCTACGTTGAGCTTCTGCCCGTTGCTGAATGCTGCGGTCACGGTTCCATCGGAACCGATGGAGAACCCGCTGTATTCGCCGCTCGCGTAGCCATCCTGGGTAGTGGAACCACCGCTGAACGTCTGATCGACCTGGCTGATGACGGGCTTGCCACCTGCGCCATAGAGATCCCACGTCATCTGCAGGGTGGCCGCGCTATCGGACAGACCTGCGAAAGTGATCCCGGGAATGTTCGTGGCCGGGCTGACAAGGTTTCCCATGGCGTCGAATGTGAGCACGCCGCTGTTGTTCGCGGCCGTCACCGGGTCCTGAATGACGGATCCCGTGGTCGACATGTTGTTGCCGGTAATGGTGAGGATGCCGGCAGGCGATGCGGTGGCCGTAACGCCCGTGATGCCTGCTGCGGCCATGGCCGTGGTGAGATTTGCAGCATAGGTAGAAACCGACTCGTTGACTGCGATGGCCGGCGCGACGATGGTTGCGGTACTGCCGCCGGCAGTGGGTCCCGTGATGGTGAGGTTGGTACCCGCGTTCAGAGTAGCTTGCGTGCCTCCGCTGGAGCCGAAATTGTAGTTGATTGTCGTCGTTGGCCCCGAGATGCTGGTGTTGGGGGTCAGCTGGTCAGGCATGGTGACATTGTAGGACCACACGTTATTCGCGGTCTTGGTATAGGTGACAGTGGCCTCATACCAGTTGCCCAGGGAGTCGTAGACTTTGACCTGGCCAAAATTGCTGGTTCCGATGGGCGATTGCGAGTTCAGGGTGGCATCCATGCCGAACGAACTGGTTGCTTTCGGCGGTTGACTGGCACTTTTCGGAATGTTGATCGGAGTGAGGGCCGCATTGGGGTTCACTACCCCGTTGGTTGCCGGATATCCCAACACGCTCATGCCGTTGGACGTAATCAGGTTTCCACTCGAATCAGTCGAGAAGTTTCCGGCTCGGGTCAGATATTGGCTGCCGCCGCTGCCGACCACGAAGAAGCCTTCGCCTTGCAGTGCCACATCGGTGTCTACGCCGGTCGCGTTGGGAGAGCCGGTCGTGAAATCGGTTGCGATGGAGGATACCTGCGTGCCCGAACCACGCTGGATGGGATCGCCGGCCCCGGTGGCGCCGATCTGTTGATAGAAGAGATCGGAGAAATTCACGGATTGCGATTTGAAAGCCGTGGTATTCATGTTGGCCAGATCATTGGCGATGGTGTTAAGTGCGGTGGAATCACTGGTCAGTCCAGTAAGTGGAATGTAGAAACTTGCCATCTTTCGATCTCCTGTCGATTCTCACTTGATACGAGGTACATGCTTGGTTTGAAGTTGACGTCATTTACCAGCTGCATCAATGTTGTCCGCTCAAGGCTTCGGCAACGCGGTGTGCCGCCGGCTGCGCCGCGGGAATGCTCAGGTTACCGGATACCCGGGCGCGAACGTTATGGTTGGCCGCGGCAGGACTGGACGCAACCGCGCTGTCGGTCCAGGCTGCATGGACGCTGGAGGCAGAGGCATTGCGGACAGACGAAGGAGTGGACGCCAGGCCAGCCGAATGGACGGCCGCGGGCTTCTGACCCGGGCTGGATGTGGTTGGACCGGTGCCGAGCGCGGTGGTGAGATTCTGGTTGATGTCAATCAACTGCTCCAGGCTGTTTACCGAAACAAGCTGATTGATGTACTGGTTGGGATCGTTGTTTGCAGTAGGATCCTGATTCTTCATCTCGGTGACAAGCAAGGTGAGAAAGTCGTTCGCCGAAATGGTGGATGCCGCACCGCTGGAAGTGGTGTTGGTCGTGGCTGCGTTGCCGGTCGCGTTCATTAGTGGATTGGCAGCTCCGATGGAGGGATTCCAGATTCCTGTTACATTTGACATCGCCGCTCTGTTTTCCTTTCGGTCTTCCTGGTGATCGCCGCATTCCGTAGCCGGCGACAATTGCCTTGAGTTTCAGGCCAGAACAGAAATGTGGATTCCCCCCGACATTTCCGGCCCGCTCATTGCGGTTGGAGTATGAATGGGCTTCGTCTGCGAAGGTGTTGCTATCACCGGCTTGGAGTCGTGGGCAGGACTGCCGCCTTGTTCCGGGTTGTGACGATCCGCATGGCCCGTATTGCTTCCGGTGCCCTGGGTCAGGCCGAAATCGTCCTGTCCGCCTGGAGGAGCCGCAATCGACACCGTTGCAGTCTGCGGGTGCTGTTCAGCCAGAAAGGAATTCAAGCCGGAAAGATGGCTGCCGAGTACCTGCGCTGCTTCGGGCGAGCCAGGAACCACGGAGGCGTGCACCCCGCCCGCCACCGAGTCTGCCTTGACACCCACCCATCCGAGGGATGGATCGAGATAACCCGCCTCGGCGTGATGGGTGCCAGCATGGAACCAGGCGGCCGGAGGCGCTCCACGGTCGGCGTCAAGAACGCTGAGAGGGTCGGTCCTGGAAAAGCTATTGTTGTCTACCGGGAGGCCGCGCGCGGTGTCTGTCGGACTTCCTGTTCCGCCAGTACCATTCAGGTTCCGGATACCAGCAGGAGCGTTGGCGTCCTGAGCGCCGATGAACGGCTGGTGCGGCGGGCTCCAGTTTGCGTTGAGCGCACTGCTTGCAATTGCAGATGCGTTTGGCGTCTTGAGCACCGTTCGCGGGCGCATCAAATCCGGCGAGCGCGCCGTCCGCTGAAAGACCTCGGCTTGATTTGCGACCGCAGTATGCGTGGGCGGAGGCATTGCGAACGGAGCAGCATTCGCATCGGTCAAAGGCACCGAAGTGAGGCCATTTCCGTGCGTCGGAGCGGTTGGCGCAACGAATGCCGCGGCAACCCGATACGGTTGGTTCTGGTCCATCCTGGCGGATTGATTAGTGCGATTGCTTGGGACATGAACCGAAATCGTTTCGGTCCCCGCGTCGTTCATACCCATCATTGTGGCCGAGCCACTTTGCGATGCGCCGGGCATGTCCTCTTGCGGGTGCTGATGGCTCAGCTTGACTTTCGCGGCAGGCTCGTTCATCGAGAGGATCGGGTGACCGGGCTCGTCCTGCTTTTGGATATGGTCTTTTACGGTCTGTACGGGCAAGGCTGTCGGCGGGGGGACGGGCAGAATCGCCGATGGCATAACTGCACCCGACTCATTTCCGGTTCCAGACGCTTTTTCTTCTGCGTCGTTCTTCGCTCGCCGAATGCCCGGCAATGCCGATTTTGCTGTGGACTGGGTGCCTTCCGCGCTCCTTACAAAGAAAGCCGGCGCGCTTTCCGCCGTTGCGACTTTTGCCGGCGAGCCTCGCAATGCCGTTTTGAAGGAAACACCGCTCTTTGTGAATTCGGTACTGGTAACGGCCTCGGCGCTCTGCGGGATGCTTGCCCCGATCACTGGATGAGCCGACGCCTGAACCTGGGCTTCGAGCGCCAGCAGGGAGTCGTTCCAACTGGAACGAAAACTCAGGGTCCCGGAAGATGCGCCGTCTACGACTGCGGTGCTGGATACAGCCGCACCGGGAGTGACGGCCCCAGCCTCTTGTAACCCAGCCTGACATGGCCCCATCTGAATTACCCCGGTTTGCATTGCAACGGCGAGTTCCATGGGCAGACATGAAGCAGACGCGGTGCCAATGAAGCGCAAGACAGGTTAGAAGGATGTCACAATTTGGCCCAACGCTCCATATCAGGAAAGCCAATCAATCTCTTGGTGGATTCTCATTCAAGTTCTCGTCCGGTCCGTCGGCGCCCCCTGGGTTTCCGCACTCGACTCTTGCTTTCTCCGCATGGAATTGAGTCCCGCCGCGAAACTTGGAGGATCCAAACCAATCATCCAGAAAACGCTGATCGCGGCGGCCCGTATCGAGCGTAGCCCGGAGTTCCGTTTCCTCGATGAGGGTCTCGGCCTGGCGGCACTCCACGCGTTTGTTGAGCACTTCCTGGCGCAGCCGCATTGTCTCTACTTCCGCAGCTGCGATGCGCGGACCCAGGGCATCTGCCTGTTTCCGGGCCCAGAGAGTTTGAATCAGGCCAGACTGGCGATCCGCGCCCTGGCCCGATCGAGCGCTCTCTGTCACCAGTTCCCTCCCCTGCCGCTCGCGCGCCGCGGCAGAATCCAAGGCGCTTTGGAGCCGATGCAGTTCTGCCAATGCGGACCCGAGAGCCTGTTGACGCTGCTCCTCTTCGAGATTGCGGATGCGCAAAAGCTTTTCGAGCGCGGTAGGGACAGCCATGGATTCAGACCTCGGCAGCCAGTGAGGTGAGCCGACCTAACGATTGTTCCAGTGGGGGCCGTTCCTGCACATCCTGTCGCAGAAACGCATGCAGCGTGGGCCGAGCCCGCAGGGCACGGTCCAAATCGGGATCGGCACCGGCCTTGTATGCCCCGATGCGCACCAGGTCCTCCGAACGCGCGTAGACTGCCATCAGCCGGCGCACCAACGCCGCCTGTTCGCGATGCTGAGGCTGAGTCACAGAGGGCATCAGCCTGCTGATCGAATCCAGCACCTGGATCGGCGGATACAGACCCTCTGACGCCAAAGCCCGCGACAGCACCACATGACCGTCAAGCAGCGAACGCACCGCATCGACCAGCGGGTCTTGCTGATCGTCGCCTTCCATCAACACCGTGTAGAAAGCCGTGATGGAGCCGGTGCGAAACTGCCCGGTGCGCTCCGCCAGTCGCGCCAGCCGGGTAAAAACCGATGGCGTATATCCTTTGGCGGTGGGAGGTTCCCCGGCCGCCAGTCCGATCTCGCGCGCGGCCATGGCAAACCGGGTCAGTGAATCCAGTACTAATAACACGTGCTTGCCCTGGGCAGCGAAATACTCGGCAATCGTGGTGGCCGCTAACGCCGCACGCATGCGCAACAGCGGGGACTGGTCCGAAGTCGACACCACCACCACCGACCTGGCGCGGCCTTCCACGCCGAGCGCATCCTCGATAAACTCGACCACCTCGCGTCCGCGCTCCCCCACCAGGCCTACAACCGTGACATCGGCTTCGGTATTGCGGGTCATCATTCCAATCAACGTGCTCTTGCCCACGCCGGAACCGCCGAAGATGCCAACGCGCTGTCCGCGGCCCACTGTCAATAGCGCGTCCAGCGTACGGATCCCGGTCCCCAGCGGAGTTCGAATGGGCACCCGATCCAATGGCGACCGCACTTGGCCGTCGAGTGGAAAGCTGGCTGCCCCCAGCGGCGGCGTGCCGCCGTCGATTGGCGCCCCAAGCGCGTTCAAGACTCTTCCCATCAACGCGGGCCCCACTTCGATCTCTGCATGCTTAGCCAGCGCCGCTATACGGTCTCCGAAGCGGATGCCCTCGGTGGTTTCCACGGGCATCGACAACACGTGCGCACCTTTGAAACCAATCACCTCGACAAGGTGCGGACGGCCATACTGGTCGGTTACCTCGCAGCACTCGCCGATCGAAGCCAAGGGTCCCGCCGACTCGACGGTCTGCCCTACCGACTCCATTACCTGGCCGCACCAGCGCCACGGCTGCCCGCGTTCCAAGGAACGGAAATAGCGTCCCAGGACCGCGGTCATAAAGCGTCCTCCGCTGGCGATTGAGACGCCCGATCCGTATCCGCAGGCGGTCGGTGCCCGGCGCGATCAAAGAATCCACGCTCGATTTCGCTTAGCTGGGCTCGCACCCCGAGATCAACAGTGCCCATGCCTGTCTCGATCACGCATTCTCCCAGCCGCATGCCTTCCCCGGGCTGCACGGTGGGCTTGATTGCCAGACGGGGTAGAAGGGCGATAGTGTCCGTCCACAGCTCGAGTTCCGCGGGTGGAACGCGCACCTTGACTTCAGTGGAAGCAGACAGCTGACCCAGGGCGACCCGCACTGCGCCCGTCAAAAGGAGGGGATCCATCTGGGCTTCCCTGCGCAGGATCCGTGCCGCAACGGAGAGAGCCAGCTTCACGACCTCCGGTTCCACGGCTTCGAAATAGCGACTTCGTTCCTGGCTGAACTTTTCCAGCATGCGCACGGTTTCGGCCCGGCATGCGCTGTCTCTGGCGATGGCTGCGGCGGATTGCGCTTCTCTTTCTGCAGTCCGGCCCTGCTGCTCACCGCATTCCCGTCCCGATTCGAAGCTGCGCCGTACTTCCTCCGACAATCGCTCCGCGCATTTCCGGTGATCCTCAACGAGGGCTGGCTGTTCTTGAGGATCGCTCGCGACTGGAGAAACTGAGAGCGGCACATTCTCGTTTAAAACAGGGATGCCCCACGCGTCCCAGGAGATTATGGGTGGCTCCGGCCCCGCGACGTAGCGGAAGATCTCGATCGTTTGTCCTGAATTCACCTGAACCTCCGCTGCCATCCCTTCGCTCCCGCCGGGTTCTTCTTTTCGGATAGGATCGGGCAAGCCCAATCCGGGTCGGGCGAATCCGGTGCATAGGCCTTTGCGCGTCTTTGTGCGGGCAGATCAAAAGTCCCGAGCTCCCAATACTACCGATATGGGCGTTCACCTATCAGGCCAGCATTTCGTCTCCCGTCTCCAGCTTCAGAATTACTTTGCCTTCGGCTTCCAGGCGGCGCGCCAGGTTGAGAATTTCCTGCTGCGCCTGCGCAACTTCCCGGGAGCGTACCGGCCCCAGTACCTCCATGTCTTCTTTCAGCATTTCCACCGCGCGCGAGCTCATCGCCTTGAAGATCTGGGCGCGCAGTTCATCATTCGCGCCGCGCAGCGCGAGTGCCAGCTGCCGCTTGTCGACCCCGGAGACAATCTCGCGGATCGTGGCCGCCGGCACCGTTACCAGGTCTTCGAAAGTGAACATGAGATTGCGTATGCTCAGGGCCAGCTCCGGTTGTGCGTCCTCGATGGTTTCGAGGATGTTCTTCGACTCTTCGGCGTTGAGGCGATTCAGGAGATCGGCGACCGCTTTGAAACCGGAGTAGCTCTTGCGTGCGGTGTCGCCCACGGTCTCCAGGCGCCGATGGAGGATGTGGGCCACCTTCTGTGCCATCTCCGGCGAGAACTGCCGCATCTCGGCCAGCCTCTGAATGGAGACGACCTTGTGCTCTTCGCTCAGGTTGTCAAGCACCATGGAGGCCCGCCGAGGGTCAAGGTGGGCCAGAACCAGGGCAATGGTCTGCGGATGCTCATTGTCCAGCAGCTTCCCCAATTGCGCGGGATCGGTGCGCTGCAACTTGGCAAGATTGCCTTGCGACGCTTCCTGGGAGCGGCGAAATAGCATCAGCAGGTCTTCAGCGCGGTCCTTGCCGAAAGTGTCGGTAAGAAGTCGGCTGGCGTAATCCAGACCCCCATGCATCATGAAGTTTTGGGTCTCCAGGAGTTCCCAGAACTCCTCGAGCACATCGGTCGACAACTCAGGGGTCACGCCGCGCAATTCGGCCAGTTCCTCGGTCAGCCGCTGCACGTCGGCTTCCGGGAGGGCGCGCAGAATCTCCTTGGCCAGTTCCTCTCCCACCGCCACCAGCAGGACCGCGGCCTTGCGCGCGCCGTTCATCGACGCGGACTGACGCTTCCTTGCTTCTCCGCCCTGGGTGTCGTGCTCTGCCAAGTTCGTACTTCCTTTCGATTGCCCTTAAGAATCCGTTTTGGTCCTCGCCGCTTGGCGAGTTCTACGCGGTCGTCGGAATCAATCCGAATGAATCCAGCTTTGAAGCAGCCGCGAGCTCTGCGCTGGTTCCCTTTTCACATGGCCCGCCACCTGCTCAAATATCTCCTGGGCTCGGGTCCGTTCCGGATCCGGCAGAGGGGCTTCGGGCGCGCTCAATGCGGCCTTTTTCTCGGCGGACAATTCCTTGCCGGCCAACTTCACAGAGCCCTGGACGGAAGCGCCCGCCCGCCGCAGAGCGGGCCTCACTCCGAAGGCCATCACCACCAGCATCGCCAATAGGAGCGCGCCGTATTTAACCAGCACGGGTGAATTTTCAGCCGCGGTTATAACCCTTCCCATGGGAGAGACCGGCGTCAAGGTGCGGTTTTCGTCGAAGGCAAGGTCTTGCACGCTGAGCAGGTCTCCGCGGCCTCCGTCGAACCCCACGGAAGCCTGGGCGAGGGCGGTCAGGTTGCGCAGCTCATCGGCGGAGCGCGGCTGCCAGGAGGCGGCTTTTCCCTTGCCGGCCGCCGGCATCAGGCGGTCGTTGACAACGATGGCGGCGGTCATCCGACGCACCCGGCCGGGACTCTCGACCTTATGACGAACAACTTTCGAAGCTCCGTAGGTGCCCGATTCGGACTTGGCGCTCTCGGGTGGAGTGCTCTGGGGCGGATACACCGGCAGAGCCTGCGTGTTGGGCGTATTCGACGCGGTTCCCGGCACGCCGGCGGCAATCGCCTGCGGCCCCGTTGTCTGCTCCGTGCGCTGCATGGAAAGCGTGACGGTCTGGTCGGGATCGTATGTTTCCTGGGTCTCCTCGGAGGCAGCGCCATCATAGTCCAGGGTGACGGAGGCGCGCACGTTGCCCGGACCCGTCACTGGTTCAAGGGTGGCAATCAGCTTTTCTTCAAGGGACTGCTCCGCCGTCAAGCGCAAGGCATCGGCGGATTTCGGACCCAGCGGCAGGTGTCCAGCCGCATCCACGAGCACCACGCGATCGGGCGTCAGGCTATCCACCGCCGAAGCCACCAGATTGCGGATGGCCTCCGGCTCCCCGTCCGCCAGGGAGCGATGGCGCAGTTTCAAAACCACCGACGCCTTGGCAGGCCGTTCCTGTTCGCGAAACAGGGAGTCATGCGACATCACCAGGTGTACCCGCGCCGACTCGACATCGCTGAGCGAGCCCACGGTCCGCTCCAGTTCTCCCTCCAGGGCACGCTGGTAGTTGACCCGCTCGTCGAATTCCGAGCCCACCCAATTGGGCTTGTCGAAGATTTCAAAACCCAGACGGCCGCTCTTGAGACCGCCCTTGGCGGCGGTGGCGAGGCGCGCCTTGTCCAATTGAGTAGCAGGCACGCGAATACCGGAACCATCGGGCGTCAGGTCGAAGGGAATCTGGGAGCCCGTCAGGATGGTTCCCACCTGGCGTGCGTCGTCCGCATCGAGATTGGCATACAGGGTGCGCCAGTCGGTGCGCAGTATGTACCACATCAATGCCGCAGACATGCCTGCCACCAAAACAGCCGCCACCGTGGCCCAGGTGCGCTGCGACGGCTGCATCGAAGCCCATTGCACCTTGCCGCGGACCCACAACGCCGAAATTCCGGCGGCCGCCAGCTGAGCTTTACCCTGCGTTCCCGGCGGACTTTTTTCCAGCTGCGTTCCGGTGGCCATGGTTCCCGTGTCCTGTTAAGTTGGATCTATCTTTTACTGTTCCGTGCGCGGAGAGATCGTTCGCGCCGGATAATCTCTCAGAACTGCAGACTCATGACTTGCTGATAGGCCTGCACCGCCTTGTTGCGTACCGCAAGCGAGAGTTCGAAAGCCATACTGGCTTTCTGGGTAGCGATCATGGCCTGGTGCACATCCACGCCGGTTCCCGCCATCAGACCGGTGACGGCTTTCTGCGCCTGCTCTTCAAGGCGATTTTCTTCCCCTGCCGCACTCCTCAAGAGGTCCGCGAAGGGCGCCGGCGCAGCCGTGCCTCCGGACGGTGTGGCGGCCAGACTCGGAATGGTGGGCGGCCACGTCCCTGCTCCCGCGGCGTTCGCGGTAACACCTGCGATTTGCATCATTGCTGCTGACATTTTCTCTGCACTCCCGACTTACTGGTCCCGACTTACCCGTCCCGCTTACCTGTCCCTACTTACATAGCCGCTAACTCTTCCAACTACAATGCACTGGTTCGCAACTTACCACCGCACGACTCTCTAACCCACTTACTTTGTTATCAGGATTTGGCGATTTCCAGGGCCGAGCCGATCATGCCCTTCTCCGCCTGCACGGCGGATCCGTTGAGGCCATACGCACGCGTTGCCCCCATCAGGTCCACCATCTCTGTGAGCGGATTAATGTCCGGATATGAGACATATCCATCGTTCCCCGCGTCCGGATGTCCCGGATCATAGCGTTTGAGTGGGGGCGCGGTATCTTCCACCACCTGGGCAATATGGACTCCTCCCGCCGGCTGGCGGGTGCCCGGAAATCCTGGCAGTGATCGAAGCGAAGACGTTGCAACGCCCAGCTCAGCACCGCCTGATGCATTCGCCATGGAGTCGGCGAAATTTGAAAGGCCAGTCCCTGGGCCGTAGGAGGAACCTGGACCCTGGTTGGCGGCAAAAACAACGTGCTGCCGACGATAGGGCCCTCCCGACGCGGTTCGCGTGGTTTCGGCATTGGCCATATTAGTGGAGACAACCTCGGCCCGCACGCGTTCGGCCTGCATGGCGCTTCCCGATGTTTCCATCAATCCGAATAAGTTCAAGCCGTGCCTCGCTTTCCCGGTTACTTGTCCATGTGGATCGCATCCATGACGAGTTGGTACTGCTGGCGCAACACCGCGACCCCGGTGCGGAACTTCAACTGCGCTTCGGCCAGGTTGAGGCTTTCGCGGTCCATGGAGACGTTGTTGCCGTCCGGCCGAGCAACGAGCCCACCTTCGCGCACCACGCGAGCCGCCGCTGTGGACGGAAGTCCTTCAGTGACGCCGGACATCGCTTTCCGCATCTCCGCCTCGAAGTCAATCCCGACGGCCTTGTAACCCGGGGTGTCGACATTGGCCATGTTCTGGGCGGTCAGTTTGGCTTGGCCCGTTGCCAGGTCAAGATAACGTTCTACCCGGTCGCTCAACGTGGTTTCAATTTGCATGTTCCGCTCCTGCCATCGTTCCTGCACCGCAACAGCGTCCACTCTTCAATTCAAGATCATGCCAAAATCGATCTCGCGGGCGGTGATGGTGTTCGAATCTCCGGCCAGGATGGCGGCCCGTTCCAACACATGCTCCAGCTCGCGGACATTGCCCGGCCAGCTATGCGCGGCCAGGCTGGCCATGGCCTCGCCGTTCACACGCTTCATAGGCTCGTCTCGTCCCATCTGTTTCAGGAAATGATCGACCAGCAACGGTATGTCCTGGGCATGGTCGACGAGTGCCGGGGTTCTGATCAAGAACACAGCCAGCCGGTAATACAGGTCGGCGCGGAAGGTGCCCTCCTGGGTGTGCTTGGCCAACGGCCGATGGGTGGCGGCAACAATGCGTACGTCCACCTTCACTGTTTCGTTGTCCCCCACGCGCTGCAATTCTCCGCTTTCTACAAAGCGCAGCAGCTTGGATTGCAGGCTGAGCGGCATTTCACCGATCTCGTCCAGGAACAGCGTTCCTCCGTCCGCGGATTCGATGCGTCCCACGCGGCCCTGCACAGCGCCGGTAAACGCTCCCCGGGTATGGCCAAAGAGTTCCGCCTCCAGCAGGGCTTCCGGAATCGCCGCGCAGTTGATGGCCACGAATGGCTTGCGATTGCGCGTGGAAAGCCGGTGCAGAGCCTCGGCGACCAGTTCCTTTCCCGAGCCTGTGGGCCCTTCGATCAGTACCTGGGTGGAGCGCGGCGCCACCAGGCGGATACGCCGGCTCACATCCAGCATCGACGGCGCTTTCCCGATCAGTTCCGGCAGCCTCTCATTGAATGCGGTCTCAGCACTTTGAGTGGTAGCCGCTTTTGCCGCAACAACGAAAGCGGCCATACCTGGCGTTCCCGTCAGGGCCGAGTCAGTTTCGACCTGGGAAGGAGGAGGCACGAGGGACCGGCCGCCCGCTTCCGCGCGCAGGCTGGAACCGCCGGCTGTTTTTTGAACCGTCCGTGAATCTTCCGCAGTCGTGGAGCCGCGCACATTCCAGACCGCGGTGTCGTTGTCCTGGCAGATGCGCAAGGCGTACAGCAATTCTTGGCGATACGGACTGCGTGCCCCTTCATGGGCCGATCCCTCGCTGGTCACGAGGTCCACTGCGGGAAAGAAAGAACGGAAATCTTTTACGAATTCCGCCAGATCGAGATCGGGAAGCCAGGAATCGACGATGACGGCTTCAGGAACCGAAGTTTGGGCTTCGGCCCAGGCCTTGGCGCCGCTCTCGGCCTCTCGTACCTGCCAGCGCAAGCCGGTCAAGGTTTCATTCAACCGCTGCCGGAAGCTGCGGTCGGAGCTGGCCAGCACTGCGGTGCGAGGACGGATGCGAGGGGCGTGCGAGGGCAGTACCGGAACGGAAAATGGCTGCACTGGAGTTCTCCTGAAAAGCCGGCTGGAGCCGGAGATTAGTTGATCTTGAGATTGGATAAGGATGCGCCCGGCAAAGCCGACTGTGCGCCCAGAACAACATTGATTTCGAGGCCGGGATGTGCCTGGTTAGGCACCACGTAACCCTGTCCCCGTACGGTGCGGATAAGGCTGCCCGGGGCAGGGTCCTTGAGCTTGCGGCGCAGATAGTTCACGTAGACGTCCACAATGTTGGTGGTCTGGGCGGGCTCCATCTTCCACACCGTCTCCAGCAACTCCACACGCGAGACGCATAGGCCCCGATTCAGCATCAGGTGTTCGAGCAGGGCGAATTCCTTGTTGGTAAGCGCCACCGGCATCCCGGCGCGATTGGCGGTGTGATTCATACGGTCGAGTTCCAAATCGCCGGCCCGCAGCAGCAGGCGCGCTTCCCGCTTGCGCCGCAGCAGGGCGCGGCAGCGGGCGCGCAATTCATGCAGGCTGAATGGCTTGGTCATCAGATCGTCCGCGCCGTGGTCCAGGCAGCGCACGCGCGTATCCACCTCTTGCCGCGCCGTGAGAACCAGGATGGGCAGATCCGCGTCCAGCACACGAACTTCTTCCAGAACCTGCAAGCCGTCTTTCACCGGGAGGTTCAAGTCAAGAATCGTCAGGTCTGGCAAGTCTTGACGGAATGCCTCCACTGCCGCGCCTCCATTCGTGGCCAGGCGTACCCGATGCCCATCCGCCTCCAGGCCCCGACTCAGGAATAGTCCCAGTGCCTCGTCGTCTTCCGCGATCAATACCCTCATCACAGCCTCTCCACTTATGGCTGACGCGAATCAGTCTTTCCCGCCGCCCCTGTTCCGCTCGTCTTAGGACGTGCTAATTAGCGGGACACCTCTACGTTCGCGCGAGGTGGGAAAGAACTCAAGATCGGAGGAAGAAAGTTAAGGAAGACGTTCCGCAAACAAGAGCGCTCGTTTTTGCAAGTCCCTTTAAGGACACGTGAACGTGGGCCTGTGCTGGCGAACACAGAAATACTTAATCTGGCTGGAGATTCGCAATGGCAACTGGCTATGCGGCTGGCTCTACCCCGTGCACCCAGTTGCTCACCGCCCGGTTTCTCTCCTTCGACGGCGACTTTCGGGCTTATTCTGGTACATCTGCGCATCGGCGCGATCCAGAACTTGTTCCATCGCTTCGGTACCAGAATGTTCCGCCACCCCGATGGATGCACGGACGTCAATTCTCGTCGGCCCCGCGTTCCCACTTACCGTGTAATTCCCGCACACCCACTCGCTCACTCGGTCGACTTGCGCCTCGGCTTCGGTCAACCCGCAGTCGAGCAGAACGATGAATTCGTCGCCGCCCCACCGCCCGATCACATCGGTGGATCGGCATGCAGAGCGCAATTCTGTGGCAAACTGCTTCAGCAGTTCATCCCCAACCACGTGCCCGTACTTATCGTTGACATATTTAAAATCGTCGATGTCCAGGATCGCTGCACAGAATGGATGTTTACCTTCGATCCGGTTTTGGATCTGACCCTCCACCCAAAGCCGGTTTCCCAACCGCGTCAGGGCGTCGCGGGAAGCGAGTTGCTCAGCTTCCTCGAGCTTGGATTGGTAGCTGGATGCCTCGATGCGTAATTTCTCGAGGACGGCCTTTCCCTCGGCCGTCATCCTGTCGATCGAATTCTTGAGGGCGGCTGCGCTCTTCTCAATCGAAGCGCGCACCTCGGTCAAGTCATCGAGATTGGCGATTTTTTTGAGTTGAGAGGTAACTTCGCTAATCTGCTCCGCACAGCGCTGATCGCTTTCTCCCATCGACTCGGCTGCGCGCGCCATGGCTAGAAGAATCTCCTTAACCTCGTCCGCCTTGTGTTGATAGTGGCGTCCCGTGCAACGTGCCCACTGCTGTAAGTGGCGTCGCACGCTCTCGGTCGTGGTTACGATTGACTCGGAGTACTCGGTGTGAGCCAACTCTTCTGCCGCTTTAACGAGTGCCTCGCCGAGTTCCCGTCCTTGTGCCGGACAAATTTCCGTCCCGCATCGAGCCATTTCCCGCAACGTCAAACAATATCCGCTTAGGGCCGAGGAGATGAGATTCCCTTTTGGAATCGACCTAGAACCTTCTGCGGCCGGCAGTCTTCCTGCGGGCTCCGAACCTTCGAGATATTTGCGGATCGATATCATTGGACCTCTTCGCACGGATGCGCCCAGGGATTGGCACACGTGTCTCCAACGCGCACGGACTGAACGACCATTCGCATTGTTGTCCCCGGTGTGTGCATCGATACTCTGTGGACGTTTATCGGCAGGACCGCGCCATACTTCACGAGACTGCATCGTGACCTTTAGCGGCGCTCGGCAGTTGCAGAGCATCGTCTCTTCGACCCCTGCAAGTTGAGAACATCTCGACAACGGGATATCAATCTTTGCCTGTGGGACGCCGGTTTGCCGGTGGGACCGCGGAGAGCGGTCATCGGTTTCAACGCAACCTGCACGCGGTACGCGGGAGACGAGAAAACAAATTGTTGCAATTCGCTTTTTATTCGCTATAATGCCACCCATGGCAGTCACTCGGCGACAAAAAGAAATTCTGGATTTCCTTGAAACATTTGTGACCCGCAATGGCTATTCGCCGTCTTTTGAGGAAATTGCGCGAGGCATGGGGTTGAAAAGCCTGGCCACTGTGCACAAGCACATCACCAACCTTGAGAAAAAGGGCCTGCTCGACCGCGTTCACAACCGCAGCCGGTCCATCGACGTTCTCCCCCCGGGTACACGCACCCGCTCCAGCGATCGCCTGCCCCTCGCGGGAAGAATCGCCGCCGGACTTCCTGTTGAAACGTCGGAAACCTCAGAGAGTATCTCTCTCCATGACGTGGTCGGCAACCGCGACGTCTTCGCTCTCGAGGTACGGGGCGACTCCATGCGGGACGAACACATCATCAGCGGCGACTACGTCCTGGTAGAACGCACCCGCACCGCGCGGCAAGGGGAGATCGTGGTCGCGCTCGTGCACGGCGCCGAGACCACTCTTAAGCGGTTTTACTCGGAAGGGAATGTAGTTCGACTGCAGCCCGCCAATATGGAAATGGATCCCATTTACGTTCCCGCCGCCCAGGTCGCCATTCAAGGCCGCGTCCTCGGAGTGTTGCGCAAGTATCGGTAAGTACCAACCCGCAACCCAAAACGCTACGGCCCGGCTAATTTAGCCGGGCCGTTTTTCTCAAGGTGATTCGCGCTAGGCGAGAATCCGCTGCACTTTCTC
Source organism: Occallatibacter sp. (assembly GCA_036488735.1). GTDB lineage: Bacteria > Acidobacteriota > Terriglobia > Terriglobales > Acidobacteriaceae > Telmatobacter. Next base: position 126,811 of record DASXHC010000007.1, on the reverse strand, counting down.
GTCAATCACTTCCTGCGGGACGTAGCCTACAATTTGATCGGCTACCTTGCCACCCTTAAAGAATAAAAGAGCCGGAATACCACGGATTCCAAACCGCGAAGGGGTCGCCCCATTTTGGTCGACATTGACTTTGGCAACCTTCAACTTGCCCGCGTATGTGGTCGCGATGCCATCCACAAACGGAGCAATCATCTTGCAGGGCCCGCACCAGCCTGCCCAAAAATCCACCAGAACAGGTTGCTCACTCTTGAGCACCTCCTGGTCAAACGTTGCGTCGCTCACTTCCAAAACCAAAGCACTCGTTCCAGCCATGATCCTCCTTACCGAACACCCTCAACCTACCCAGTGTATCGTCCTTTCATGGGATGCGGCACTGGCAAGGAAAGTCGCATGCCGCCTCAGAACCATGGCGAACAACGGGTTACCCTGATGGATCGCAAGAGGTGCCCGTTCTCCGCTTCAAACAGGGTTGAAAATCAGCAAGTCCAGGCAAAAACGAAGACGCCCGGATCCCTATTCGTGGGACCTCGGGCGCCATGGCCAGCCCTCCCCCAGAACTGTCCACGGACAGAGACTAGGTGCAATTGCTCTGAATAGCAAGCAATCTTAGGTAATCCAAACCCTGATAACTGAAGAGGGACGTACGTTCCGCTGAATCCAAAACGGGACTGCAAATCGATCGCTCCGAAAACAAATGTCCTTGAAATAAATGGCTGTTTAACAATGGCTTAGCTACCAGGTAACTTCAGCAGGGTGGGATCCATTCTGGGGAGGGCAGCCTCGCGTTGAAACTCCCGTTGGTTCATCCCGGATCACTCGAAAGTTGCAGCCATCAGTGAATAGCCTGCACCGTTGTCCGGACGGTCCCTAAGGCCTCGAAGCCGCAAATAATCAACTCGGCTTCCGACATACCTCCCAGCGACGCTCGAATGGCACTCGACGCCCTGTCGATTGACGACGGCCCCTCCACAACAGCCAGGACCCCCGGACCTGCGCCACTCAAGGCAACGCCGAGTATTGCATGGTCGCCGGCAAGCGGCAACAAGCGGGGCAGCAGCGGACAGATCGTGGAGCGGTAGGGCTGATGGATACGGTCGCTCATTGCGACTCGAAGCAGGTCGCCACGCCCCTGGGCAAACGCAAGACCCAGCAGGCCCAGCGATTGGAGATTTGCGATCACATCTGCCTTCGCATAGCTGTCCGGAAGAACCGCGCGGGCCTTGCTGGTCGCCAGTGGCTCATTCGGGAGCACAACGATCACACGCCACTCCGCAGGTGGCGCAACGCGCACCACGTGTATCCTTCTGCCCTCGGTCGCCGCGCTTATAAATCCCCCCAGCCAGCATGCCGCTACATTGTCGGGATGTCCTTCGAGGACTGAGGCCTCTTCAAGGATCCGTTCATCGCTCCAGCCCAGATGGCCGAAATGAACAGCAAGTGCGATGGCCGCAAGTCTCCCGGCAGCTGAAGACCCGCAGCCCATCCCCAGCGGAATGTCGTTGGCCATCCGTATTGCCAACGGAACGATCGGCCGACAGTTTTCTTCCAGGATCTTTCGGTAAATTCCCAATACCAAGTTGTCTTCAAGTTGCGAACAGCGAACGGCGTCGCGACCCGTGCAATCAATCGAAAACCCATTTGCGGCTTCCGCCTCGATTTCCAGATAGAAACTAAGCGCCACCGCAGAGGCGTCGAATCCCGCACCCAGGTTCGCTGAAGTCGCAGGCAGCCGCAGCCGGATTGCCCCGGCCTTGGTTGGCGGCGCGACCCCCATCAGTCGTTGTCCTTCACCGCAGCCAGAACGGACTCCGGAGTTGCTTCCAGGGAAACCGCGTTGCGCCGCAACGACTCCACCTGCGCTTCGTTTCCGGCTAATTCCTCCGGACGGAGAAGCGTACCGCGGTGAAAGTCGATGGTGTAATCGGCATCTTTCAGGGTGTGACCCGTGAGCACCAGCACCACGGTCTCTCCGGGTGCTATCGATCCCTTGGCGCGCAGCTTCTTCAGCCCCGCGAGCGTGACAGCAGATGCCGGCTCGCACCCCAATCCCTCGGCGCCAAGCTCTGCTTTCGCTATCGCAATCTCCGCTTCGCTCACGTCCAGCACCCAGCCGCCGGTCTCATGCACCACCCGCGCTGCCTTGCGCCACGAAGCCGGATTGCCGATACGAATCGCCGTGGCCCGCGTGTGCGCCTCCAGAGGCTCCAGCGCTGCCCCCTCGTTGGCAGCAAAGCTGCGCGCCAACGGATTGGCGCCTTCCGCCTGAATCACCGAAATGCGCGGCATCCGCGCCACCAGTCCCAGTTCTTTTAACTCCCGAAATCCCTTGCCCAGAGCCGAACTGTTCCCCAGATTGCCGCCCGGAACAATCAGGTGATCGGGAACCGCCCAATCGAAGTACTCCGCAATCTCGAACGCCGGCGTCTTCTGTCCTTCCAGACGATACGGATTCACCGAATTCAGGAGATAAATCGGCGCTTGCTGCACGATCTCCGTCAACACCCGCATGCAACCGTCGAAGTCCGTCTTCAACTGGCAGGTCAGCGCGCCATAATCCATGGCCTGCGACAACTTGCCCCAGGCGATCTTGCCCTCGGGAATCAACACCAGGCTGCGCAAGCCGGCGCGCGCCGCGTAGGCGGCCATCGCCGCCGACGTGTTCCCCGTCGACGCGCATGCGACCCACTTGAAGCCCCGCTCCCGCGCCACACTCAACGCCGCCGTCATGCCTGTGTCTTTGAACGACCCGGTTGGATTCATGCCCTGGTGCTTGGCGAACAGTTGATCGATGCCCAGCGCTTTAGCCGCTCGCGGAAGCGAATACAGCGGCGTATTCCCTTCTCTCAATGTAACGGCGTTACCGAAGCTGTCGAGTATGGGGAGCAATTCGCGAAAACGCCACACTCCCGAGTGGTCCACGATCTCCGACGAACAACGGCGTTCCCGCCACAACCACTTCAGGGCGCCAGGATTCGGCCGGTCGTAACTTTTGCGCTGACCCCAGCCGGGATAATCCACTTCAAATAGATCACCGCATTCGGCGCAGCGAAAATCCGGCCGAGCCGCAGCCCCGGAGATGCGCGCTCCGCAGCCGAAACAACGTAACTGGTGCAGATTGTCGTTCATGTCTGGTGTTAGCCTACCACCAGCGCAGGGCGATTTTTAGCCTGCCAAGGTTCGCGCTGGCCCAACATGCTCAAACGAATCTGCACCATTCTGCTCGCACTCGTATGCATCGCCTCTGCCGTTGCGCAGACACCCTTGCGTGTCGCAGCCGCGGCCGACCTTCAACCCGTCCTGCCTCCCATCCTCGAGGGATTTGAAAAGACCAGCGGCATCCACGTCGAAGTGACATATCAAGCGTCAGCCGCACTCACCACGCAAATCCAAAACGGCGCCCCTTTCGATTTGTTCCTCTCCGCCGATCTCAGCTATCCGCGGCGCCTGATTGATGCAGGTCTGGCGGATGCCGCCGGCACTGCCGATTCCTCCACGCCTATCACGTATGCCAAGGGCACGCTGGTGTTGTGGACGCGCAAAGATTCTCGCCTGCCACCTCCCTCGCTCGACCTCCTGCGCAGTCCTGAACTCAAACGTCTCGCCGTCGCCAATCCCGATCGGGCTCCCTACGGCCGCGCTGCCGTCGCCGTGTTCAACAGCCTCAAACTCTACGACGGCCTCAAGCCAAAGCTGGTGATTGCCGAGAACATCGCGCAAACCGCGCAATTCGTCGACTCCGGCAACGCCGATGCCGGACTCATCTCCCTCACTTCGGCCCTCACGCCGCGACTCGCATCAACCGGTTCCTACTTCGTCATTCCCCGTGACCTTTATCCACCTATCCAGCAAGGAGCAGTCATCATCAGCAAGACCACCCAACGCTCGGCAGCCCACAAGTTGATGGACTACATCCTGTCCGCTCCCATCCAGGCGCAACTTGGCAAGAGCGGCCTGATGCCAGCCAAGTGATTATGGACTGGCAGTCTCTTCTCCTGACCCTTCGACTGGCAACAGTGACCACGGCAATCCTGCTGGCCGTCGCCATACCGCTGGCCGCAACTTTGGTGCTCGGCCGGGGGCGATGGCTCGCGGCGTTGGAAGCGCTGGCCGCTTTGCCTCTGGTCCTGCCGCCCACGGTGCTCGGCTTCTTCCTCCTGATTTTGCTCGGCCCGCATACAGCAATCGGACGCGGCATCACCGCAATGCTTGGTCATCCTTTAGCCTTCTCCTTCTCTGGCCTGGTCGTCGGGTCGGTAATCTACAGCTTGCCGTTTGCCGTGCAACCCATCGTTGCGGGTTTCGCCGCGGTACAGCCATCCCTCGTCGATGCCGCACAGCTTCTGGGAGCTGGCCCCGTACGTCTGGTCTTTACGCTCCTGGTTCCGCTCACCCGCCGGTCCATCGTGGCCGCCATCGTACTCAGCTTCCTGCATACGGTCGGCGAATTCGGTGTTGTCCTGATGCTGGGCGGCGATATCCCCGGCGCTACCCGCACCCTATCCATCGTGCTCTACAACCAGGTTGAGAACTTCGATTATGCCGCCGCCAACCGCACCGCCGCCATTCTCTTGGGCCTCAGTGTCGCGGCCCTCGCCGCAATCTATGCTGGCGGTCGTCGGCGTGGAGGTCTCCGTGGTTGAACTGGCACTGGACGCGCGTCGCGGCACGTTTCATTTGCAGGTGGAATGCCGCTTTTCTGCTGAATGGACGGTGGTCTTCGGGCCTTCCGGATCGGGCAAAAGCACTCTCCTGCGGTTGCTGGCCGGACTGGACCGCGCCATGGTGAACACGCACAGCCGCTGCCGCATCTCGCTCGGCAATTCCGTATTGGCCGATTCCAGCAATGGCGCCTGGTTGAGGCCTGGCGAAAGGCAGACCGCGCTGGTCGCGCAACAACCCGCACTCTTTCCGCATTTGACCGTGAATCAAAACGTTGCCTACGGCCTGACTCATCTGCACAAGTCTGAAAGGCAGGCTCGGGTTGATGAGATGCTTTCGCTCGTCGATGCCGGCGATCTGGCATCGCGCCGTCCGCAGCATCTCTCCGGAGGCGAAGCACAACGCGTAGCTTTAGCCCGCGCGCTGGCCACGCGGCCGCGCTTGCTGCTGCTTGACGAGCCCTTTTCGGCACTCGATGGCGCCGCCAGCGATACCCTGCTCTCCCGCCTCCAAACCTGGCTCCCTGCCCACGGTGTGCAGACTATACTCGCTACCCACGACGCAACCGACGCTTTCTCGATAGGCGCTGAGGTTGCCTTGTTACGCGACGGCAAGATCATCGCACAAGGTCCCGCGGTCGCTGTTCTGGTCAAGGAACGCGAACGCCTCAAGCGTCGCCTCAACGAAAGCGACTTCGCGAGTGAGAGATGAATCGGAATGGTGAAGTCCTGTGCCATTCCCGGGCTCTCCTATCCGAACCACAACTTTGCCAACCCGCTAAACATGGGCTGGATTGCGCCGATATCGAGAACAGGAGTGCGCGAAGCGACGCCCCGAATCCAAAGAGGAAGATTTGGCATGAAAGGTACCGTGGTTAAATGTATCGAAGAACTGGTCGGCGGAAAATTTGGGGCGGCCAAGTGGAAAGAATGCCTGAAAAACGCGGGCCTGCCGGAAAGCAAACTTTATTCAACATTCGACGACGTGCCTGACGCCGAGGTAATGGCCATCATCAAAGCCATTGCGGTTATCGCGTCTCTCTCATTGGCCCAGGTGATGAGTGCATTTGGTGAATACTGGTCCACCGTCTACGCGCCCAGGGTCTACAAGTCCTATTTCGATGCCGCCAAAAGCACGCGCCAGTTCCTCCTGAATCTCGACAATGTCCACGTAGCCATGACTCGGTCTGTAAAATCGGCCAAGCCTCCCCGTTTCAGCTACGAATGGCAAGGCGACAAGCATCTGGTCATGCACTACGCATCTGAACGCGGAATGGTCGCGCTGATGCCCGGCCTCGTAGCGGGATTAGGGAAATATTACAAAGATCATCCCAATGTTCGGCTGGTTGGCAATGCTGTTCATGTCCAGTTCGCGTAGCACGAACCGGTAATCCCCGTTTTCAGATGAATCCATTCCGGCCTGGACTTCCACCTTGAATGTCCAGGCCCGACCTCACTCCTGCACGTTTAGAACCCCAGCAGGACCGGCTCCATTTCGAGCGTGATGCCGAACCGATCTCGCACCACGCCCTTGATCTTCTCTGCCAGCGTCAATATCTCCGTTGCAGTCGCTCCTCCCCTATTGATCAGTGCCAGCGTATGCCGCGACGAAATCCCGGCCGAACCCTGCCTGTACCCCTTCGCAAATCCCGATTGCTCGATCAGCCATGCCGCGGGTACCTTCACGCGATCCGCACTCCCCGCGTCTGCGCCCGCCGGAAACCGCGGCGGTTCTTTCGCGCCCCGCTCCGCAATGTGCCTCACTTGTTCTTCGCTTACCACCGGATTCTTGAAGAAGCTTCCCGCGCTTCGGCAGTCCGGATCCCCATCGACCAGAAGCATACCCTTTGCTTGACGGATACGACGCACGGCAGCCGCCACTTCGGCGAGAGTCGGGTTTTCCTTTTCAGCAAATGATCGTTGCACATCCGCGTAGCGAAGACTCGGCGCTCCACCCGGCGCGAGTTGATAGTCAACGCGCGTGACTACGTAACGTCCGCGTTCCGTAGAATTGAAACGGCTGCGACGATAGGCAAACCCACACTCATCCCCGGCGAACTCAACAAACCTGCGTTCGTCCAGATCGAATGCCCGAACCCGCTCGATGGTCGACGACACTTCTTGCCCGTACGCGCCCACATTCTGCACCGGAGTTCCGCCGACCGTTCCCGGAATCCCTGCGAGGCATTCGATTCCGGCGCAGCCCTCCCGGACAGCGCGCTCCACGAAACCATCCCAATCCTCCCCCGCGGCCACGCGATAAGTCCTCAAGCCAAACGCGTCCTGCGCCTCGCAGCGAATTCCCCGTAGGCCGATATGTATTGCAAGCCCGTCAAATCCGGCATCCGCCACCACCAGGTTGCTCCCGCCCCCGAGCACAAATAGCCGCATCGGATGCTTGCTCGCCCATTCGGACGCCTCGGCCACATCGTCCTCCGTCCGGGCTTCGATGAACCAACGCGCTGGCCCCCCAATTCCAAGGGTCGTGAACGGACCAAGCAGCTTGTGTTCTTCAATGAGCATTGACTTAAGGCTACATCACTCCCCATTCTTCGCAGACCGCCGATCAGCCTCCGCAGCGCAGCGCTTTCACTGGCCGTATGCTACCCTCACAATCGATGAATCGTAGACAGTTCCTCACCACTGCTTCCCTGGCCGCCGGCGCAACCCTCACCGCCACAAGGAGCGATGCACTGTCATCACCAGGTCGACCCGGCAGCTTTGACTTCCTCTTCATCACTGACACTCACATCGAACCCGAATTGGACGCGCCCCACGGCTGCGACATGGCCTTTGCCAAGGCCGCGCATATCAAAGCCGACTTCGCTATTCACGGCGGCGATCACGTCTTCGATGCCATGGCCGTTGACCGCAAGCGCGCTGACAGCCTCTTCGATCTCTACGCACACGCCGAACAGGCGCTTGGTGTGAAGGTCCACCACACCATCGGCAATCACGACCAATTCGCCATCCTCGCCAAGAGCGGTCTGCAGGTGAATAGTCGCGGATACGGCAAGGAGCTCTACAAAGACCGCGTTGGGCCTACCTACTACTCGTTCGACCATGAGGGCTATCACTTCGTGGTGCTTGATACCGTGCAGGCCACAGAAGACCGCTCCTGGGAAGCACGCATCGACGCGCCGCAACTTCAATGGCTCAAGACCGATCTCGGCGCCATTGCTCCGGCAACTCCAGTTGTCGCCATCGCCCATGTACCCCTGGTTTCCGGCGTCGCCTCGTACGGAGAATCGCATCCGGCTTCCGTTTCTGCCGATGCTCCAAAACACCCGCAGTTGATCGTCGATAACGCATATGAAGTTGTGAATGAGTTACAGAAACACAACACCTTGGCCGTCTTTCAGGGCCACACACACTTGAATGAGGTGGTTACCTTTCGCGGCATCCACTACGTCACATCCGGCGCCGTATGCGGCAACTGGTGGCACGGCACGCGTTGGGGAACACCGGAGGGCTTCACCGTAGTCAGCCTCCGCGCCGGCAAGGTCGAGTGGCGCTACGAAACCTCCGGCTTCAAGACCGTTGATCCGCAAAATACCTGAGCCGCGACCACCCTGAAGCGCTTCGGACGATTTCCCGGTAGAATAGAAACAGGCATAATTCCCTGCCGGAGGTTACATGTATCCAGAATTGATGGTGATCCCGATGCGCGAAGAACTGGTCCGCGCCGGCATCCAGGAAACCCGTACCGCTGAAGACGTCGACGCCGCTCTGGCCCAACCCGGAACGACCCTTCTGGTAGTGAACTCGATCTGCGGTTGTGCAGCCGGCAAAATGCGCCCCGGCGTCCGCCTGGCTCTCTCCAATACCGCCAATGCGCCCGATCACAAGATCACGGTGTTCGCAGGACAGGATCGCGAAGCCACCGAGCGCGCCCGTGGCTACTTCGAAGGAAATCCTCCGACCTCGCCCGCCATCGCCATCCTTCGCGACGGCAAACTGGTGTATCTCATGCAGCGCTTCGTCATCGAGCAAGCCACCGCGCAGCAGATCGCGGGTGAACTTGTCCGCGCCTTCGACGAGTTCTGCGCCAGGACCACGGCTTAGCCTTAGCGTTTTCTGGCTGGGCCTGGATCGCAAACCGCCGCGCCCGCCTTAAAGCATGATCCCTTCGGCCCGCGCCCCTTCGTAGAGGCAGGCCGAAGGGATCTTTGCGCAGGAACGCAATTTGTTTTGGTTGCACTCCTTGTTGCAGCGAGCTCGACGGATTCGCGTCTTCAACGTAGCCCGGTATGAAGATAGGCAATCAGCGCGGCCATCTCCTCCTCGTTGAAGCGCCCGGCGAATGACGGCATCATCCCCTTGCCAGCCAGCACCACGCCGCGCACATTTTCGTCCGTCGCTGGAGCGCCACTTGGCAGCTTCGACCGCTTGAAAACACCGTGCAGATCCGGCGGAACCTTCTTCAACGCCAGGTCGTTGTCCTCGTGGCAATGCGCACAACGCCCGGCGTAGAAATGTTTGCCCTCGGTCTCCTGCGGAGTAAGGGATGGCGCTGAATGGCATCCGTTCCATCCGGCAACGCAGATTGCCATTGCCAGGATCGCCGATACCCGTGCGAACAAGACACTCACTCATTCAGGATCGTCTCTCTAGGCCTTCTGCGCAAACTGCCCGCTGACATAATCCCAGTTCACCACCTGGAAGAATGCCTTCACATAATCGGCGCGTCGATTTTGATACTTCAAGTAGTAGGCGTGCTCCCACACATCGATACCCAATACCGGTTTGTGACCCAGCGCCAAAACGCTGTCTTGGTTCGGCGTGGTCTCAATCGAAACCGTTCCGTCGGACGCCTTCACCAGCCACGCCCAGCCGCTTCCGAACACACTCAAAGCCGCCGCCGTCATCTTGTCCTGGAAAGCGGACGCCGACCCGAACTTTGCATCGATCGCCTTGGCCAGTTCACCCGTCGCGGCGGATCCGCCCTTGCCCAGCGTCGGCCACCAGAACGAGTGATTCGCATGCCCGCCGCCGCTGTTGCGCACCGCCGCTCGAGCCGCCTCAGGTACCGCACTCAAGTTCGCGACCAGCTCTTCTACACTCTTGCCGGCAATCTCTGGATGCGCCGCAGCCGCGATGTTCAAGTTGTTCACGTACGTCTGGTGATGTTTGTCGTGGTGCAAATGCATCGTCTCCGCATCGAAGCTGGGCTCCAGGGCCTCGTAGGCATAAGGCAATGGGGGCAGTTTGAAGGGTCCTGTAGGAGGCGCCGCCGCTGCGGCGGGGGGTGTTGCCGGAGCCTGCTCCATGGTTGCGCCCTCTGCTGCAAGGGCTTCGGTCAACAACAGAGCGCTGGCCGCGCCGCCAACGTACTTAAGGGCAGTTCGCCGATCCATCATGATTTGAAAGACCTCCAAGTCTCTATAAGTGTCCAGGGGTAGTCAAAGTCTGATCGCAACAGCCGCCAAGCGTCAAATGAATTTTGGCGCCATCCAAACCGCGCGCACACCTCAACGTCCTGTTCGATATCCTGAGTCCATGATGCTTCCCACGCTGGCCCAGATTCATGAAGCGCAAGCGGTTCTCTACCGCCACATGCCGCCCACCCCGCAGTTCAGTTGGCCCCTGATCAACCAGCGCCTCGACGCCGAAGCATGGATTAAACACGAAAATCACACCTCGGTCGGCGCGTTCAAGCTGCGTGGAGCACTGGTGTATGTGCAATGGCTCAAGCACAACCGGCCCGGACTCAAAGGCGTGGTGGCAGCGACCCGCGGCAATCACGGCCAGGGTGTCGCCATGGCCGCGCAGCTCTCCGGGATGAACGCGGTCATCGTTGTCCCCTATGGCAACAGCAAAGAGAAGAATCGCGCCATGATCGCCCAGGGCGCCGAATTGATCGAACAAGGCCACGACTTCCAGGAAGCGCTGGAGTTCGCGCGCACTCTGGCTGCCGATCGCGATCTAGCCATAGTCGACTCCTTTCATGAGCGCCTGGTGATGGGAACGGCGACCTATGCGTTGGAGTTCTTCGTCGCGGCCCCGCAGCTCGACCGTATCTATGTGCCCATCGGGCTCGGCTCGTCCATTTGCGGCGTATCCGCCGCGCGCAACGCTCTCGGATTGACAACCGAGATCATCGGTGTTGTCGCGTCCGCGTCTCCGTCGTACGCCCTGAGCTTCGCGCAGCGTCAGATCGTCGATGCCCCCGCGCAGACCAACATTGCCGACGGCCTTGCCTGCCGCCGTCCCAACCCCCAGGCCATGGAAGTGATCTGGGCCAACGTCGCGCGCATCGTCGAGGTCTCCGACGCCGATATTGCCGCGGCCATGCGCATCTACTATCAGGACACCCACAACCTCGCCGAAGGCGCGGGCGCAGCCCCACTCGCCGCGGCTCTTCAGGAACGGCATCAAACGAAAGGCAAGCGGATTTGCCTCGTCCTTACCGGCGGCAACGTTGACCGCGAAATTTATCGCCAGGTGTTATCCGAGGCCATCTAAATCCTTCAAGGACCCACAATGAAAGCCAGCAGTGAAAACCTGACTCCCCTCGCTCACACCGCCCAGAACCGCTGTTTCGGTTGCGGCCAGGCAAATCCTGCCGGCCTCCGTCTCGAGTTCCTGCTCGCTGAAGACGAACGAGTCGTCTGCCTCGCGAACATCCCCAATACGTATGAGGGTCCGCGCGGCTATGTGCACGGCGGCATCATCGCCACCCTGCTCGACGAAACCATGAGCAAAGCGGTCCGCTCGCACAACGTAGTCGGCATGACGCGCCACATGGAAGTGGACTACCGCCGCCCCGTTCCTTCCGCTTCGCCCATCCGCCTCGAGGGCAGAGTCTATCGCAACGAGGGACGCAAACACTGGGCCGAAGCCAGCATCCTCGACCCGGATGGAACCATCCTGGCTCACGGCAAAGGTCTCTTCATCGAGGTCCGTCCCCGGCACGAAAAAGTGGTGCTCGCAGGCGAACCCACCCCGCACGGATGAGTGCCGGCTGTCCGGCCGCCAAAACTACCCAAGCTGAACTTCCGAGGTTCTTCGATCACCGCCCGTCAACACCTCCTATTTTCCCTCCTTCTATTCTGCTGCTTTGTGAGAGCCCAGGCGCAGACGAGCCTCTCTGCGCTCACCGCCAACAACACCTCCGCATGCCCGTCCAGCGGCAAGCTGCCCGCTCACTGCGAGAAGCCATTTACGGGCCAAACCGACACCCGGCCCCAGGTGGCCACGCCGCAGTTCGATAGCCCGGCCGGAAATGTCTCCGACGAAGACCTGCATGGCTACCTGACGGTCGGCGCAGGCACCAGGGTCTTCGCCAATATCATGCCCGGCTTCTGCACCAGTTCCGATACCGAGCGCTGCCACAACAATGTCCAGTCCGGTTACTCATCCAACGACAGGAAGACCGTTGCTTCGCAGGCCGAAGACATGCTGAGGCGTCATATCGATGGCGCGGTCATGACATGGGAAGGCGCAGGCAATTTCGAAGATGCAACCGCGCTCAAGCTGCAGGGCTATCTCAATGCAAACCACTGCAAGGGACCACAGAAGTGCGATCTGATGTACTTCATCCTGTATGACGGACCTTCCGTGGGATACACCGTGATGCCGACTAAGATCCCGGGCACAACCGGAGCAAGCTGTAACGGGAATTCGAATGCGGACTATGAGAACTGCGTCGTCGCCCACATACGAAACGATATGTGCTACATGAACGGTAAACACTTCGGCAACGATGCTTATCAGAAAGCAGATGGCCGCCCTATTGTGATGATTTTCCCCGACTATGCGGTCATTCCCGCATTCGGAGCGGCTCCTTCGTGGGCCGATGTGTGGCTTCATGTCGATGAATGGAATCACGATCTGCCCAAAAACTGTGCGACGCCTCCTTACAACGCAGACAACGGTGTTCCTCTGATTCTCTTTGAGAATGCGGGAGGATTCTCGCACGCTGCTACCTCCGGAGCGTATTACTGGTTGAAGCCCGAGGGAACCGATCCAGCACACGACCAGTTCATCCTCAACATCAGTCCCGCATCGAGCCCCGGCACTCTGGATAACTTCTACCAGGCTGCCTTGCAGCATCCCGATCAACTCGTCTTTGGAGGAGCATTCAAGGGGTTCAACAGTTCCAAAGCCGCCTGGGGACCGGATCGCATCATGGATCAGCAATGCGGACAAGTGTGGCTCTCGTCGCTTACCGAGGCAAACAAGTATTACAGCGGCAGCGCACTTCCCTATCTGCAGATTGCGACCTGGAATGACTACAACGAAGGCACAGAGATCGAGTCCGGGATTGATAACTGCTATACGGTGAGCGCGCAGATTCACGACGATGACCTGGCCTGGATTCTCAATCCCGCGGGAACTCCATTCGCAAGCCTCTCCACCGTGTCGCACGTAGAGATCTACGATTCCAAAAACGGAAAAGATTTGAGCCTGCTGACCAGCATGCCGGCTGAAGCCAACGGCACCTACCCGCTGAAAGATCTTGCACCAGGAAAACATCAACTGTTCGTTCGCATGGTTGGAAAGAACAGCATCCTGAACCGGATCTCTGCGGCAGTCCCTTATTCGAAAAAACGCCGATAGTTCGCAGAAGTATAACTCGTGAGTAACTCCCCCAAAGCTCCACTAAGTGGACTTCAGGGGAGCTGCTGATTCATTGCATCCTGAAGGGCGGCATCCCGGCTTGCAGGAACTCGTACCGCGGGCGCAGAGTGTCCGGACCCGCTGTTACCGTCGTGTTGAGGTGAATCAAGGGATAGCCCTCGTCGTTGTACTTCGGCCATACCGGCATGCCCGCACCATTGGGATCGCCGGTCTTGGCAAAGTTCGTCCAGTACGTCATCACGTCCTGGCTCAGCTTGCGGTCCTCCGGCCTCACCGTTTCGCCAGGTCGCGTATCGAGCGTGCCGAACACGTATTCGATATCGTCGGAGTGAAATGCAAAAGTGCCCGGATGATATTTGCTCGGCAGGGCCGCAAGCTCAAAGTGATAACGGTAAACCGGGGACTCGCCGGTTTTGCGTTGGGCCTCGAGCCAGCGCCATGTACCCAGCGCGATGAACGAGTCGCTGCCGTAATCGATCGCCGAACGAAGCGCCTGCGCATCATCCGCGCCGGGATATAGCTTGAGAAATTCTTCCGAGCGCTCCTTGAACAGCCCCGTTGCCATGGTCTTCCATTGATCCGCGGTCATGCCGCGCATCGCGAAGAAGCTGCCCTCGTCACTATTCCAACCGGCGATCAGCGGAACATGGGCCTGCTTGCCCGCGGCATACGTTTCGTCCACCGGCTCAACCAGCAGTTTTCCGTCGATGTCTGGGGGAAAGCCAACCCCCTGCTTATTCTTCACCGCGTCGAGAATCGCCTGCGTCGGCATGGCGCGTAGCTGTGCCAATGAGGTCACGCCGGTCGAGGCCACCCATTCCGCATCCTTGGTCTCACGCTCGGCCAATGAATCGTAGTTGAGAGCGCCGCGGCCCAGCGCCCCGCCGCTTTCGCCAATTGCCTTATGGAATAATCCCCTGGCCATCGGCGAAGCCATCAGCGTGCTCACCGCGAACGAGCCGGCGCTTTCGCCGAAGATCGTAACGTTGTTCGCATCGCCGCCGAACCCCTTGATATTCGCTTTGACCCATTGCAGCGCAGACACCATGTCCATCAAGCCGTAATTTCCCGCAATCCCGTTCGCCTCTTTGGCTAGATCGGCGGTGGCCAGAAAGCCGAAGACGCCGAGGCGATAATTGATCGTCACCAGCACCACGCCTTTGAGTGGAAGAAAATCCCCGTTGTGGCGCGGCTCGTTGCTTCCGCCTCCCGAATAACCGCCGCCATGAATCCAGAACATGACCGGCAGCTTGCTCTTTTCAGTGGCATCGGCGGGCGCGTAAACATTCAGAAACAGGCAGTCTTCACTGGGACCGGCGTCCTGAAAAACCATGTCCTCGAACACCCGGCCCTGAGCGCAATGCGCGCCGTACTTCGTCGCGTCGCGCTCGTCTTTCCATTTGGCAGGCGGCTGCGGAGCTTTCCAGCGGTGTTCGGCGACAGGCGGGGCGGCATACGGTAACCCCAGGAATGCTTTGACCTTCTCTTCATTGATGGTCTTGCCGTGAACCTTGCCCTGTTCAGTTTTTACGACGAGCGGATCGGCAGCATGCACGGCAAGCGGTAAAGCCATCAGTAACGCGGCCGCCGCCATGGCACACCTGGCCTGGAAACAAAAAAGCATCGCAAATTCCTCCGGAGATACGTTATCAGGACGGAGGAGGTTAAAGCGGAGTTTCACGTCACAGCTCCGCACAGGAGCTTGCGGTATCGGATTCCGCGCCCGATGGATCTGGGAAACCTGGGTAGTCAAGCGGCCGGTCCGTTGGACGGCACAGTCTATACTTACGCCAAGCCTATGCGGACTCGTGTTCGAATCGCCTTTCTGCTCGCTGCCATCACGGCCATGTTGTGCGGCCAGACCTCAGCCCAAGCTCCCCAACCCAAGCCCTCACCCAAGATGACCGCGAAACTAACGCCTGAAGCCGTACACCGCTCCTCCCTCGTGATCGATACTCATGCCGATACCCCGCAGCGTTTTCTGGACGAGAACTACGATCTCGGCGATGCGCTGAAGGGAGGCAACTTCAACCTCGAGTCCGCACGCAAGGGGAACCTGGGGGCGGAATTCTTTTCCATCTGGGTAGAGCCCGCTCTCTACAAAGACCATTATGCGAAGCGCACCCTGGAGTTGATCGATGCGGTCAAGCAGCAGGTGGCCAGGCACCCCGACCAAATGATGTTCGTGGCCACGCCGGAAGGCATCGAAGTGGCCCACCGCGAACACAAGATCGCTGCGCTGATGGGCATCGAAGGGGGCCACTCCATCGAAGACTCCATCGGCCTGCTGCGGCAGTACTATGCGCTCGGCGTGCGCTACATGACACTCACATGGTCCAACAGCAACAGCTGGGCCGATAGCTCAGGCGACATCAACGACACATCCATTCCGCACACCAAGGAAGGCCTCAGCGAATTCGGCAAAGACGTGGTGTACGAGATGAACAAGCTGGGCATGATGGTGGACATCTCGCATGTTTCGGATCGCACCTTCTTCCGGACCCTGGTGATCACGCGGGCTCCGGTGATTGCCTCTCATTCGTCGTCGCGTGCGTTATGCGACGTGCCGCGCAACATGACCGATGACATGCTGCGCGCAGTAGCGAATTCCGGCGGCCCCGGCTCCAAGGGCGGCGTGGTGCAGGTGAACTTCTATTCGGGATTCATTTCACCGGCATACCGGGATGCGCAGAAAGCAATGGAGCCAGAGGCTAAGAAGGCGGTGCAGGAACTGAAGGACAAGGCGAAAGCGGATGGCAAGGAAGTGACCTACGCCGAAATTGAAAAAGTGCAGAGGCAACTCGCCGATCGCATTCCGCGGCCGCCCCTGTCGATGCTGATCGATCACATCGACCACATCGCCAAGGTTGCGGGCGTGGATCACGTAGGCATCGGATCCGACTTCGACGGCGTGAGCGGTCAGCTTCCGGAAGGCATCGACTCAGTGGGTGATCTGCCTAAGATCACAGCGGCTCTCATGGAGCGTGGCTACTCCGCGGAGGACTGCCGCAAGATCATGGGGGGCAATCTGCTGCGCGTCTTCCGCGAAGTGCAGCAGGTAGCGAAAGAACTGCAGGCCGAAGACCGCCCGCGGATCACCGACAAGCAGCCCTTCGAGAAGAAGCAGAAGGAATAATTTCGCTGCGATCGCGAAGTTCCGCGGAAAAACGCGCGCGAATGCGGCTTGCCTTCAGAGCGGCTGTCTGTATCGGGGATGGACGTAACCAATGGGTGTCGGCACGCCATTGTGAATATGGTCAGGATTCAAGTCTTCCTCGTGGCGTCGGTAAGCGAATCCGCAGCCCGCCGGAACATCGTCGGGCCGCATGCCTTTGGACTTCTTGCCTTGATTGCAGCCATGGCATAGAAGTTGATCGTTCAGATTCGCGGACACCAAAACTCCAAGGTCCTGACGGTCGAGAGGGCGCTCCAGTTGCGCTTGCAGATCCGCGATCTTCTGCAGGGTCTCGCGATTGGCGTTGCCGCCATGCTCGCACGATACAAGGTGGTCGACTTCGAAATAAGCGCGATTGTCACTGACGAAGCGGCAGTGGGCACACATGTAGTAGTCACCGGCGCGGTTTCTGAAGTCTTCCCGCCAGCGCAGACGCACTTCGCGCGCGCTCACCGCGAAGGTGACATCCCGCTGCCAGTTGGTGAAGTTATCTCGATTCGCCATCGTTGCCACTTTCCATGTTGTAAATGCTCGGCTCGCGCGCTCCACATTTCAATTTCAGTTGCCGCGTCGTAGCGAGTTGGGCAATGAATGGTGACGGCAGGCAAGTTTTCGTTTCGCAGCCTCTTTCCGATCACATTGGTCACAAAAGTCTCATTGAAGTTGTCTGCCATTCAACTTTATTGCGGCAACTGTTAATCAAGGCTCTATACTGATTTTCGTTGGTTCCTTCCTGGAGAGACCCTTTGAAATTCATAGACAGCCGGCTGACAAGTGCCTTCACTTTGTTATTTGCAGCGTTGCTTAGCCAACCTGCCGCGATGCATGCAAGCGACGACACTGCAGCCAAGCCTGCCGCGTCAACCGACAAGGCAACCGAGAAGGCGCCGCCCACCGAAGTGACCACGCAAGGCGCCATCGACGCGGGAGGCCAACACATTGCGTACAACGCGATTGTGGGAACACTGACAGTGGGCGCGACGGACACGCAGGATGCGCAAATTGGATTGGACGGCAAACCGGAACCAGGCAGCCAGTTGGCGAACTCCGAACCTAAAGAGCCGAAGGACGCGTCCCCGACGGCGCGCATGTCGTACGTGGCTTACTTCAAGAAGGATGCCAGGGCTGAAGATCGGCCGGTCACGTTCTTCTACAACGGCGGCCCTGGAAGTTCAACGGTGTGGTTGCATATGGGCTCACTTGGACCCAAGCATGTAGCAACCGGTGGCGATCAGCATTTGCCCGCTGCTCCATACAAGTTAGTCGACAATGCGTATTCGCTTCTCGACGTGAGCGACATAGTGTTCATCGACATGCCCGGCACAGGCTTCGGCCGCCTAATGGGCAAAGACCCCGAAAAAGCGTTCTGGGGAGTTGATGAAGATGCCAACGCCTTCGCACGCTTTATTGCTCGTTTCATAACTAAATACAATCGATGGAATTCGCCCAAGTATATCTTCGGTGAAAGCTACGGCACAACGCGGTCGGCGGTGCTGGCGGATGTTCTGGAGAATGGGAAGAACATAGACATAAATGGAGTGATTTTGTTGTCGCAGATTTTCAATTTTACGACCGACATCGACGCGGCCAGTTCGAACCCGGGGGTGGATCTGACGTACCAGCTGGCGCTGCCGACGTACGCGGCGACGGCGTGGTATCACAAGAAGCTGCCGCAACAGCCGGCGGCGCTGGAGCCTTTCCTCAAGGAAGTGGAAGAGTTCGCCATGGGACCCTACGCCGAGGCGTTGGCGAAGGGGACGGACATCACGGAACAGGAGAAGCAGGCGGTCGCGGAGAAGCTGCACGGCTACATCGGACTGCCGGCGGCGTACCTGGTGAAGGCTAACCTGCGGGTTGCCGGGGGACAGTTTGAGAAGACGCTGCAGGATGCGGAGGGGCTGACCACGGGCCGTCTCGATACACGCTTTTCGGGTCCGTCGATGGATCCGCTGAGCGAGTCTGCCGACTACGATCCGCAGAGTTCCGCCATCTCTTCCGCCTATGTTTCGCTGTTCAACGATTACGTGCGAAAAGACCTGAAATACGGGGATTCGCAGAACTTTTTGCCCATGGCTTTATTCGGGTCGTATCAATGGGGCCTGACGCACAAGGGCAACCCCATCAATCTGAACGTTGCCAACGACCTGGCCGAAGCGATGAAGACCAATCCGCGGTTGAAGGTGATGGTGAACGGAGGCTATTACGATCTGGCCACGCCCTTTTTTGCGGCGCAGTATGAAGAGAAGCATCTTCCCATTCCGCAGACCCTGGCGAAGAACATCGAGTACGACTGGTATGAATCGGGGCACATGGTTTACGTGCACGACCAGAGCCTGAAGCTGCTTCACGATCGGGTGGCGGAGTTTATTACGCGGACCCAGGCGGACGACAAGAAGGCACTGGGAAAGTAACGCAAGGCCAAGATACGAGGAGTGAGCGGCTTCTTTTTTCCGGCGTGGGCCGGAGGAAGGAAGCCGCTTCATTTCGCGACACAGGGGTGTTGTCGATTTAGTAACAACCGAGCCCAAACGGGGTCCGTGCGGAACGGTATGTTCAGCGAGAGTATTTTTTGCCTAAAGTGGGCAAGCGTACATTTTGAGAAATAGTCATTTTAGGCTTAACTCTCCAGGAATGAGTCAGATGCGCCCGATCGGCGGTAGAGCAAAAAAAAGCGTTTTCAGCGCGCAATGCGCTTTGCGCACACCAATTACGCTGTAAGTAATTGATTAAGGATGAGTTGCGCATCTTTTTCGGTGCCTGAAAAACACCACTTTTTGACATATTTTGTCTTTCGCGAGACGACCGGTCGTGATAATCGCCTGTGTCCATGCGGTCAAAACGATCATTGCGTGAGCGTGCCTTGCGCTCTTGAAAACGAAATGAAGCTCCAGGCCCGGTGAATAAGCGGCCCTCCGACGCCGCGGGAGAGAGGCGCGGACTGACGGGCCGCTTAATCACCCCGTGAAACTGCTCCCTTTACGATATCGACCAGCAGCCGTGATTGGACTGGACGGGCGGTTCAAGCAACGGCCCAGTTCAAGACCCAGCGATTTCGCGTCAACGACGCGGTGGGAAGCCCGCCATTCCCGTTGCACGAGGACACACAGAGGAATTACCAATACTGAAGGAAGCCCTAATTGTTTAACAGGGGGTCTTCGTGAAACACGCACGATTGATCGCACTGGCTGTGGTCGTGGTTGGAATCGTGATCGCCACATCCGTCTACTTTCATAACCTCCCCGGACACAGCGAAACACAGACAGCCGGGTCCGCACCGGCTTACGACCCGTACCCGCCAGGGATTTTACCGTCCGATTTAAACTCCGAAATCACCCGGGTCCAGCGGGAGGCGGATCTTATCGAAGGCCGGGCGTTTGCACGCTGGAGAGCCTTAGGGCAGCCGCTTCTGACAGGACAACCGCCGGTTCTTCAGAATGCGGGGACGGAAGCAATCGAAACGCTGGGCGAGCTGATGCTCTACGACACAAAAATCTCCCCGGGCAAGAACGAGGCCTGCGCGTCCTGCCACATGCCGTATTCCGGATTTGGCGGACCGATTCCCTCGGTCAACCTGACAATGATTGCGTATCCGGGGACGGTTCACTTTCGTGCCGGGAAGCGAACACCGCAACGACACCCGTATGCACCCTTCTTCCCGGTACTCCAATACAACCAGGCGCAGGGTCTTTTCTTTGGGGGGAACTTCTGGGATTCGCGCGCAACTGGATACAGGTTAAGGATTCCGGACGGCGAACAGGCCCAGGGTCCGCCTGTCGATACGCAGGAAATGGGCTTCCCTGATACGGCGTGCATTGCGTTCCGCCTGTCACAGGCCGCCTACAGGCCTCTCTTTGAAGAGGTATGGGGTCAAGGCTCGTTCGATATCAAGTTCCCAAGCGAGACCGAGCGGATTTGCTCCACGCCGGGAGGGGCTGCCGAGTTTGGCGGCAGCAGCATGCCGATTCCACTCAGTGCGGGCGATCGAACCCGCGCCAACACGGTGTATGACCGTTGGGCGCAGTCCATCGACTCCTACGAGCAGTCGGTGCAGGTGAGTTCCTTCTCGTCGAAATTCGATGTTTTCCTGGCCGGCAAGTACACGTTCTCCGCGGACGAAATGGCGGGCTTCCGACTGTTCAACGGCAAGGGCAACTGCAACTCCTGCCATCTCGACGGAAGAGGCACGACTCTCAAATCCGGTCAGACCGATACCAGCGCGGCCGCCCAGGTGAACCCGATGTTCACCTGCTTCGGGTCTGCAAACGAGGGCGTACCGCTGAATCCGAGAGATGTTTTCTACTATCAGACCAAGCCGGATGCCTTCGGCTTCGTCGCCAATCCCTACGGCTTCGGTTACCGGGACCTGGGACTGGGGACTTTTCTGAGAAGCGGGTTTGGTTCCGGCCCCAACCCGAACGGGAGCTGGAGGCAGTATGCGCCCACAGTCGACGGCCAGATGCAGGTGGCGAGCGTGCGTGACGTGGCGATGACGCCGGCACAATGTCCCACCACCGAGGCGCCCGGTCCGTATTTCCAGAAGGGTTTCTTTCACAACGGCTACTTCAAGAGCCTGAAGCAGGTGGTGCATTTCTACAACACGCGCGACAAGTATGCGTACGCGGTGACATCCGGACATTGCCCCAAAGGAACGACAGAAAAAGTAGACTGCTGGCCCATGCCGGAAGTGCGCAACAATCTGGACATGACCAGCGGTAACCTTGGGCTCACGGACCAGGAGGAGAACCAGATCGTCGCATTTATGCAAACGTTGTCGGATGGTTACGCGAAGGCTTATGCCAACAGCGATACCTATACGGGGGCCTGCATGCGAGGTGGTTCGGCCGCGACCCAGGGTAACGAGTTGCTGATCCCGACTCCGAGCCTGCCGGCGTGCGCGCCGGCGATCTGCGGCGCTGCGCCGGTCCCGAGCGCGCCTATTCCCTGAGGCGTGAACATGCATCGAGCGCAATGCAGGCCAGGGGCCAGAGCGATAGGGTGAAGAGCTCCGCCAACCAGTTCCCTACTCCGTAGAAGGAACCACGCGGATACCGCCTCCGGGCCAGGGCAGCAGCATTCCTTGCCAGACTAGCCTGGTGTGGAGGTGGAACTGGAAGCGATGCCGCGCTCCAGTTTTTTCGACAGGAAGATGCTCGACACGCAGAAACCAATGAACAAGTAATAGCCGGGCAGGATCCTGGAAGCATTGGTCGGGATCAATACCTGCTGGATGTTGGGCATGCTGCGGACGCCGTCCCAGGAACTTGTGATCACGCCGTTGAAGGCGACGAAGGACATGAAGATCGCCAGGACCATTACGTCGGCCATGGACCACTTGGACAGGTCGAAAGCCAGCAGCTTGACGAAACGGCTGGTGCGCAAGAGGGCGGGCCGGACGAGACAAGCGCCGAGGGCCAACATTTTGAGCACGGGGAAGACCACGCTAAACAAGATCACCAGGACGGCAACCAGGGTCATTTCGGGGCGTCCCATCTCGATCAATGTCTGGGACACTTCAAGCACGGTCTTGCTGCGGTAGTAGAGGGACTGTTCGCGAAACTCAAAGGGGGTGCCGAGCAGAGTTGCGTCCAGCTTGGTGACGCGGACTTCGACCTCCAGCATGGGGCTGAGAACGCCGCCTGCGAGCATGGTGATGCAGTACAACATCAGCACCACGACGGAGCCTCGCGAGAGCGTGGGCCTGCCGGCCGTCAGGAGGATGAATCCCAGGGCCGCGGATGCGAGCACGATGAGATAGCAGCGATTCAGCTTTTTATCGGATTGTTCGATCCGCCGGCCGAGAGTCTGTTCGCAGGCCGCGCCGGTGGCGCACCCATATCGCGCCAGGATCGCGTTATAGGTTGTCATGTCGGTGTTGCTGAAGGTGTTTCTGACGGCATCGGCGAGGACGGCGCGGATGGATTGCTTGAAATTCTTCTGCGTGTCCGACTTGCCTAATTCAGCCATCACGACGCTGGTGTATTCCGGCACATGGGGACGGAGAGAGCCGATGATCATGTTCACGATCATCGCGTTGCCGCCGCCGGGCATCCCGGATGACTTGGCGCCGGGAGACGTCATCTGGGCCTTGATGTTGTCCAGCAGGGCGTTGAGCGACCGTTCAACCATGGGCCGGAGGCTCTTGCTCTGTCCTTTGAGATCGAGCTTGTCGACTTGTGCGTTGAGTATGGGGCCGATGATGTCCCGCCATTGGTCGGCACTCAGGATGCCGTAGCGCGCATGCGTGATCTCAGCCAAGTCGGTGCGCAAGAGGCGGCGCGCGGAAAGGCCGTCCACGGTCTGCCAAGAGAACCATACGGCGGGCAGGAGCAACAACACGGCCGCGGCCAGGCGGAAGACATCGAACGGCCGCGAAGGTTTGGCCGGTGACGGACTCGTCGCTATGTCGGCGTTTTCCACGATGGTGATAACGAGTATAAGACCTGTCCGACCAGTGAAGAATTCAATTGCGAAGAATCAGATTGCGCGGTTCCCGGCCCGCGATCGCATCGGAGGCCGTGGGTTCACCTTTGAGGGGGCGCGGTTGTGCACGATGCGGGGGCGGAAGCGATCCCATTGCCCGCGGAATTTTCCGGGAGTGTTGCGGTTGCGCTCCGATGGGGGTGGTAGTGCAGTCAGAGGGCCAAGGGGAGGCTGGTCTCGTGGACCTGGCTGGCGCGGTCGAGGGCGGCCTGGATGTTGGGCATGATGTTTTCGCGGCCTACGTGATCGAGGAAGCGGGGATGCTGGAGGAGCTTTGACGGCTGCTCCATGGCTCCGCAAAGGATGAGCGTGCGGCCTGAAACATTGAGACGTTTGGCGAAGGTCTCGATGGCATGAATGCCGGTGGCATCGATGGCGGTCATGTTACGCAGGCGGAGAATGACGACCGGCTCGAAGGCTTCGAGATTGGCGGTGGCTTCGACGAGTTTCTCCGTGGTGCCAAACAGAAATGGGCCGTGGATGCGCAGGAGTGTGACATAGGGCGGAATGATGCGGCCCTGGAGTGTATGCGGCAGGCCGTCGCGGATGTAGTCGTCATTGACTGGGGAGACGGTGGTGGTGTCGGCGACGCGATAGATGTAGAGCAGGGCGGCGAGGGTGAGTCCCACGCCAACGGCGACGGTGAGATCGGCGAAGACGGTCAGGGCAAAGGTGACGAGCCAGACGGAGATGGCGGTGAAGTCCAATTGAAAGATGGCGCGGATCTCGTGCCATTCGCCCATGTTGTACGCCACGACAAACAAGACAGCGGCCAGGGTGGCCAGGGGAATGTAGCCGGCAAGCGGCGCGGCGACGAGCAGGATGGCCAGCAGGGTGAACGCATGGACCATGCCCGCCACGGGAGAGCGCGCGCCGGCGCGGATGTTGGTGGCGGTACGGGCGATGGCGCCGGTGGCGGGAATGCCGCCGAAGACGGGCGAAAAGATATTGGCGATGCCCTGGGCGACTAATTCAACGTTGGAATTGTGGCGGTCGCCGGTCATGCCGTCGGCCACAACCGCGGAGAGCATGCTCTCCAGCGCGGCCAGCAAGGCCACGGTGAATGCGGAGGGGAGCAGGGGGAGGATGTGTTCGGAGTGGAAGTCGGGTATGGCGAACGGGGGAAGTCCGGCGGGGATGCCCCCGAATTTGCTGCCGATGGTTTCGACGGGCAGATGCAAGACGGCGACGGCCACGGTGCAGAGAAGGACGGCCACGATGGAGGCGGGCACGCGGCGCGTGAGGCGGGGGAGGAGCAGGAGGATGGCGAGACTGATGAGACCGATGGCGAGAGCGGGGACATTGATGGTGTTGAAATGAGCAGCAAGGACGCGGGCGCGGGGGAGAAATTCGCTGGGCACGGGGCCGGTGCGGAGGCCGAAGAAGTCCTTGACCTGGGTGGAAGCGATGAGGATGGCGATGCCGTTGGTGAATCCGATGACCACCATGCGGGGGATGAAGCGCACCGCAGCGCCGAGGCCGGTGAGGCCCATGCCGACGAGGAGGACTCCCGCCATCAAGGTGACGAGGGCGAGGCCGCTCATGCCGAAGCGGGCGACAATGCCGGCGACGATGACGACGAAGGCGCCGGTGGGACCGCCGATCTGGGTGCGCGATCCGCCGAGAGCGGAGATGAGGAAGCCGGCGACGACGGCAGTATAGAGCCCGGCCTGCGGGGTGACGCCGGATGCGATGCCGAAGGCCATGGCCAGGGGCAAAGCGACCAGGCCTACGGTGACGCCCGCACCGAGGTCGTGGAAGAAGGCCTGCATGGAGTAGGTCCGCAACGCCAGGACGGACTTCGGCAGGTTGGGATTACTGATGGACATGATGGAGACTTCTATCTTACGCGCTTGGCGGTGCGCATGCGGTCGGGGGAACGCGGATGGAATTGGGAAGGATTCAAACAGCGGTGCTGTGGAGGAATTTGACGTAGACTTCGGCAGAGCGGCCGCGGCCATAGTAATTGGGCCGCGCGCCGTGGCGCTGATAGCCGTGTGCGCTGTAAACGCGGATGGCGCTCTGGTTGCGGGAGTCGACGTGGAGCCAGATGAGGGATGCTTGCGCGGCGCGCGCGGAGTTTTGGATGAGTTGCAACAGTTCGGCTGCGATTCCCTTTCGGCGGTGGACGGGGAGGACCTCGATGGTTTCAATGTAGCCGACGATCTCTTCGGGCCCGGGGGTGAGGTCAACGACGGCAAAAGCAGCGATCCGGCCGTGTTCTTCGGCAACCCACGCAACGCTGCGGGGACGAGAGAGTAATTCGCGCAAGTAGCGGCGCGAGAAGCGGAGAGGTGGCTCGAAGCATACCTCCTCGATGGCGTAAATCTGTGCGAAGTCGTCGGGATGGTAGTGGCGGAATTGCAAAAGGGGATCTCGGCAATGCGGACAACAACAAGAAGCCATCCTCACAGGAGGACGGCTTCTTGTGCAACCTGGTTTAACACGACAGGTGCTGTGGGGGAGGGATGGAGGACCCAGGTCTCAAAAGCGAGACCTGGGGCACCCGCATTTACGGAGTCGACCAGCGAGACCGGGGACCACCTCATTTACGGAGGTGAAGAGACGGACTCGGGCTGCCGCATTTGCGGGGCTTGATTAGACTTTGGCTTCGACGGCGGCGATCACGTCGAAGAAACGCTGATCGAGACGGCGATTGGTGGCGATGGCTTCCTTGATGGTGATGTCGGTGATGTCGGTGCCCTGGAGGACAGCGATGCGGCCCCACTTCTTCTGATGGACCATGTCGATGGCGTGCAGGCCGTAGCGCTGGCCGAGGAGGCGGTCGTAGGCAGTGGGCACGCCTCCGCGCTGGGTGTGGCCCAGGTTGACGGAGCGGGTTTCAAAGCCGGTCTTCTTCTCGATGAGCTCAGCCAGGGCTTCGCCGATGCCGGAGAGGCGGGCGTGGCCGAAGGAGTCGACTTGCTGGGAGCCGATGACCTGCCCGACTTCAGGAAGATGGCAGCCCTCGGCGACCACGACGACGCCGTAGTGCTTGCCGTGGTCGTAGTTGTATTTGAGCAAGGCGCAAACGTGGTCGATGTCGATTTCTTTTTCAGGGACGAGGATGACATGGGCGCCGCCGGCGACCCCGGAAGCGTAAGCGATCCAGCCGGCATCGCGGCCCATCACCTCAACCACGATAACGCGGTTGTGCGAGTCGGCGGTGGTGTGAATGCGGTCGATGGCCTCGGTAGCAATCATGACGGCGGTATCGAATCCGAAAGTGGCGTCGGTGCCGTTGATGTCGTTGTCGATGGTTTTGGGAACGCCCACGCTGGGGACGCCATTTTCGCTCAGGAAGAGGGTGACTGATTGTGTGTCATCGCCGCCCAGGGCGATGAGAGCGTCGATCTTGTTGGCCTTCAGAACTTCCTGAACTTTTTCGATGCCGCCGGGAATCTTCTTCACATTGGTGCGCGAAGAATGGAGAATGGTGCCGCCCTTCAACTGGATGCCGTCGGTGCTCTCCAGCGTAAGCGGGATCCAGTTGTTATCGAGGACGCCGCGCCATCCATTCAGGAAGCCGATGAACTCGTCGCCATAAGCGTTGATGCCCTTTTTCACAGCCGCATAAATCACTGCATTCAATCCGGGGCAGTCGCCGCCGCCGGTCAATAACGCAACTCGCATCGAAAGAATCTCCTGACAAAATTAGGCGCGACCGCGGGCCCGCATGGGAACCCAGTTCCCGGAATGGTGCGTCGCCCTTCTTGACGCCTTACCCAGTGTACTCTGGCGCTGTAAAGTGGAATCGTGACCGCGCTCACTCGGGGAAACTCCACCATCCATCATTCTGAAACAGGGGTCAGCGCGTCATAATGGTTCAACTGCCTATGCCCGGAACCGGAACCTTTTTGCTGCTAGCCTTCGCGAGCCTGGTCGTGGTGGTGCTGCTGGTGTTGCTGCAGTTGACGCGGCTGGGCTTTTTGGTCCGCAGCACGATCCCGGACCGGCCACGGCGGCGGATGTTTCTTGCGTCGGTGGCGTTCCTGTTGACGTTTGTCGGGGTGCGTACGCTGGTCCAGCTCATTGCCCACCATGTGGGCCCGTTTCAATGGGTGGTGGTGGGAGGGCGCCACATTCATCACCTGGTGTGGGGCATTCTCATTCTCCTGCTGGTGGGATATGGATGGCTTCTCGACCTGGGCAGGTCGCACTCGCCGATGTCGATTTTCTTCAGCAGGCTGATGTCGGTGAGCTACGGGGTGGGCGCGGCGCTGACCCTGGACGAGTTTTCGCTATGGCTGAACCTGGCGCCCGATGCCTATTGGAGCCGCGAAGGCCGCATCAGCATCGACGCGGTGATCCTGTTCGGCAGCGTGCTGGCGGTGGGCGCGTGGGGCGCGCCGTTCTTCCAGGGCCTGAACCGGATGTGGAGCAGGCGCGGGTTATTCGGCAGAGGTCTGGGTAACGGCTTCAGGTCGTCTATTCGCCGCGTGCGGTTGCTTCGTCCGCGTAGAGTTCGTCGATCACCGCCGCGTAGCGCGCCGTGAGGATGCGGCGCTTGAGTTTGAGAGAGGGCGTGAGTTCGCCGGTGTCAATCGACCACTCGTCAGGCACGACACGAAAGCGCTTCAGGGTTTCGAAGTTGGCGAGACCGGCGTTGACATCGCGCACGATCTCTCCATAGTGTGCGATGACGCGCGGATCCACGACCAGCGCCTCGCGGGTTTGGGCGTCGACCCCGTGGTGACGCGCCCATTCTTCGAGGGCAGTGAAGTTGGGCGAGATGAGGGCGGAGATGAACTTGTGCTTATCGCCGACGAGTGCGGCGTAGGCCACGAGCACGTTGTTCTTCAGCTTGTTTTCGATGGGTTGGGGAGCCACCAGTTTCCCACCCGATGTTTTCAACAGTTCCTTTTTGCGATCGGTGATGTAGAGGAATCCGTCCTTGTCGATGTGGCCGATGTCGCCGGTTTTAAACCATCCCTCGGCATCGAAACATTCCGCGTTGGCAGAAGGCTTGTGCCAGTAGCCGGAAAAGACGGTGGGGCCACGCACCAGCAATTCATCGTCGGACGCGAATTTGAGTTCAACGTTGGGCAGCGGCTTGCCCACGGCACCCATGCGGTGATTGGGGAGAGAGTTCAGGGCGATGACGGGGGAGGTTTCGGTAAGACCGTAGCCCTCCCAAACAGCAATGCCCACAGAAGCAAACCAGCGCGCGGTGTCCATGCCGAGAGGGGCTCCGCCGGATACGAACACCCGGACGCGGCCGCCAAATGCTTCGTGAACCTTGGCGTAGACGAGCTTTTTGGAGAGCTTCCATAGTGAAGAGCCGGGCTGGCCGCCACCGTAGACGACGTCCTGATGTTTTGCTCCCCGGCTCACGGCCCACGCCAACAAGCGTTTCTTGACCGGAGAGAGAGCGGCGCGGCGCTCGACTTCCTGGCGGATCTTCTCGTAGACGCGGGGAACGCCGACAAAGACGGTGGGCTTGATCTCGCGCATGGCCTGGGGCAGCTTGTCGAACTGAGAACAGTAAACGATCTGGGCGCCGGAGCCATACATCACGTAGTCGAGAGCGCGGGCGGTGATGTGAGACAAGGGCAGAAACGAGATGCAGACGTCGGATGAACCGAAGGAGAACTCGTACGCGGCGAAGTTTTGATTGGCGGCGAGATTGCCATGGGTGAGCATGACGCCCTTGGGTTCGCCCGTGGTGCCTGAAGTGTAGATGAGGGTGGCCAGGTCCTTGGGCTCGACGGAACGCGTCAGGGCATCGAAGACAGAGTCGCGCTGGCTGCCAAGCTCATCGGCACCGGCCACGATCTGGCTGAAAGCGATGGCGCCATCGGGCGGGGCGGCTGAATCCATGATGATGATGCGCTCCAACGGAGTCAGATGGCGGACGGCGTTGAGTTTGTCGTATTGCTGGCGTGTGGACACCACGGCGACCCGGCATGCGGCGTCCTGGATGAGGACGCTCATCTGTTCGCCGGTCAGAGTGGGATAGATGGGCACATTGGTGGCGCCGATGGCGAGCGTGGCGAAGTCAGAGACGGCCCATTCCCAGCGGTTCTCGCCGATCAGCGCGATGCGCTCGCCTTTTTGGACGCCCCAGCCGAGGAGGGCCCTGGCGAGGGCGCGCACCCGCTGATAGATCTGATCGGAAGAAATGGGCTGCCATTGGCCAAACTCGTCCTGCCACAAAATGGCGCGCGGATTGGCGGCGGCGGCGAGGCGACGAAACAGGTCATTGAGAGTGGAGATGGTGCCTATCGGTGTCATTTGATATGAACGGGGGGCGCAAAGACAAACGCGCAACGACCAATCGAGAGTGTATCAGCTTGACGTTATAGCTGTTGCTACGGAGAGCGGGGATTGAAATAATGATTCACAAAACAAGGACTGACAGTAAACTAGACACAACAGCCCTTCACGGTTCGCCGCTCGTTCCCGAGACCGCCGCTGAATTCCATGAACCATCACCCACTCGTGTCTTTTGACCGATCCGACCCCGTTGTCACCAATTACCTGGCGAAGTTCCAGAGAATCAGCCTTGCGATCGTGATGCTTGTGGCGGTGCTTACTTTGGGCGCCTGGACACTGGCAGGACTTGGACTTAGACTTCCGGCCGGGTTGACGCTGATGAAGATCAATACGGTCCTGGCACTGCTGCTAAGCACCGTCAGCCTCACCTTGTCGCAGCCACCGCGGTCGAAGCATGCGCTGCTGATTGGCCGCCTGATGGCCATTCCAGTGGGCTTGCTGGCGGCGGAGAGCCTGCTGGAGCACGTGCTGGGCATCTCGTTCGGCTTCGACACCCTTCTGGCGGCCGATACTTCGTCTTACCATCCGGGATTGATGTCGACCCAGGCTGCCTTGATGTTCCTGATGCTGGCAATCGTCCTGTTTTTCATACGGGCGGAAGGAGGGGTATTCGGGTACGCTGCCGATCTCCTCGTGGTTTCGGTCGGCTTCCTGGTCCTTGTCCTTCTTTCGGGATTTATTTTCGGCGCCACGTCGCCTGTCAGGGTAGCGCCCAACAACTGGACCTCGCCGCAGACCATGATCTCGCTGGGACTGCTGTGCCTTGTTGCTTTCGGACAGAGGGCTGAACATGGGGTGTTTGCGATTCTCATCCGGCGAGGGATCGGGGGCAAAATCGCGCGTATCTTAACACCGATTCTCCTGATACTGCCCTTCCTGCGCGAGATGGGGAGGATCCGGCTGATCCACAACCATCTGCTTCCGGAGCACTACACAACCGCGGTCCTGGCCTCGTCGGCCGCGGTTCTTTCGTTTGCGTTTCTGATGGTTCTGGCGCGGCACATCAACGGGTTGGAGAAGGAGATTCACGACCTGAGCCTGCGCGACGGGTTGACCGGGCTCTACAACCTGCGCGGATTCAATTTTCTGGCCGAGCAGGCGCTGCGGCTGGCACAAAGAGATTGGCTGCCGTTCTCAGTATTGTATTTAGACATGGATAACCTGAAGACGATTAACGATCAGCTGGGGCACGGAGCGGGTTCGGCGTTCCTGGTAGAGATTGCGGCTCTTCTGCAGACCACGTTTCGCGAGACGGACGTGGTGGGACGGGTGGGCGGAGACGAGTTCGCCGTGGCGGGCCAGCTGAACTCCGAGGGGATGGCGATGGCGGTGCAAAGGTTAGAGGAAGCATCGGAGTCGGCATTGCCCGATGCCCGCAGCGAGTTTCCTTTGAGTTTCAGCCACGGGTTCGTTACCACGCGATACCAAAGCCACGAGACGCTGGAAGACCTACTGGCACGGGCGGACAAAGCGATGTACGAACACAAGAAGGGCCGGAAGCTGCAGCCCCGCTAACCTGCCGCGGGGCTGCGGCTTATGCCTGGGCCTTCGGCGTCATGCGCACGAACCGGGCGGATTCCGTTTCCCAATTTGCGAGCAACCACTGTGCACGCCTGCTGGCGGTCTTGGTGAAATGCAGCTCGACCAATTCCCGGATGGACTGCCGGGACGTGTGGTCGAGTTCATCCCAGGTTTCGGGTTGCAGGAAGCTGTGGTGGTAGCGGCCCTTGGCCAGGAACGCGCCGGTTTCGTCGTAGATCCAGGCCAGGCCACCGGTCATCCCGGCACCAAAATTGATCCCGGTTACGCCCAGCACGACGGCCAGTCCGCCGGTCATGTATTCGCAGCCGTGATCGCCGACGCCTTCGACGATGGCCAAGGCGCCGGAGTTGCGGACGCCGAAACGCTCGCCGGCGCGTCCGGCGGCAAAGAGCCAGCCGCTGGTGGCGCCGTAGAGGGCGACGTTGCCGAGGAGGGTGTGTTGTGCGCTGTCTTCTGCGGCTTTGCCCACACCGCGGAGGACCAGTTCCCCGCCGCAGAGGCCCTTGCCGACGAAGTCGTTGGCGAGCCCTTCCAGCTGAAGGGTCATGCCGGAAACGGCGAAGGCGCCGAAAGACTGTCCGGCGGTTCCCTGCATTTTGAAGGTCAGGGCGGAGCCGGTGGCGGTTGGATTCTCCGTTTTGAAGAGGGCGAGCTGCCCGGCCAGGCGCGCGCCGAGGGTGCGGTCTTCGTTGGTGACATGGGTTTCGACGCGGTAGGGCCTATTGGCTTTGAAGGCTTCGAGCGCCGGGACGACCCATGCGTCGTCGATGGGATCATGCTCCTCGGGACGGTCGTTGCGACCGCCTTCCCAAGCGACGGGGCCGCCGACCTCGGCGGAGATGGCGGTCGCGGCGAGGGCCTCTTTGAGGTCGAGGCCGGCGTCCCAGCGTACCTGTTCAAGCAGATCGGTGCGGCCGGTGGCAGCGGCAAGAGACGGCAGGCCCAGCTTGGCGAGCAACTGGCGCACTTCGGCGGACAGTTCGTCGAAGAGGCGGACCACATGCTCGGGCTTGCCGCGGAACTTGGCGCGCAGTTCGGGCCGTTGGGTAGCGATGCCGGTGGGACAGGTATTGAGATGACACTGGCGCGCCATGTCGCAGCCGAGGGCGACGAGCACGGCGGTGCCGAAGGCGAATTCATCGGCGCCGAGAAGGGCGGCGATGACGATGTCGCGCGCGGTGCGCAGGCCGCCGTCGGTACGCAGGCGTACGCGTCCGCGCAGGCCGTTGTGGATGAGCACCTGCTGGGCTTCGGCGAGGCCGAGTTCCCAGGGGTTGCCGGCGTACTTGATGCTGGAGAGAGGCGAAGCGCCGGTGCCGCCGGAGTGACCGGCGATGACGATGTAATCGGCGTAGGCCTTGGCGACACCGGCAGCGATGGTGCCGACGCCGCAGCTGGAAACCAGCTTGACGCCTACGGCGGCGCGCGGATTGACGCGCTTCAAATCCCAGATAAGTTGAGCGAGGTCTTCAATGGAGTAGATGTCGTGGTGCGGGGGCGGCGAGATGAGCTGCATGCCGGGCTGGGCGTGGCGGAGGCGCGCGATCAGCTCGGTGACTTTGTGGCCAGGCAACTGGCCGCCTTCGCCGGGCTTGGCGCCCTGCGCGATTTTGATTTCCAATTCTTCGGCGTGGGCCAGGTACTCCGCGGTGACGCCGAAGCGGGCGCTGGCCACCTGCTTGATCTTGTTGTTCAAGAGAGAAGGTGCGCCGTCAATGGGTGCGTAGACGGCTGGGTCTTCGCCGCCCTCGCCGGTATTGGAGCGCGCGCCGAGCAGGTTCATGGCCTGGGTAATGGTCTGGTGGGCTTCAGGGGAAAGCGACCCGAAGGACATGGCGCTGGCGATGAAGCGATGCACGATGGTTCCGGATGATTCGACCTGGTCGAGGGCGAGCTCGGGACCGGCGGGGCGGATTTCCAGCAGATCGCGCAGGTTGGCGGGAATGGCCTCGACGGTTTGCGCGGCGAAACTGGCGAAGGGCGTGAGCGCGAGGGCAGCGCCTTGTTTTGTGGAGCCGACGACGGTTTGCAGCGCGCGCACAATCTGCGGCTGCCAGGAATGGGATTCGGCCTCATCCGCCTTGCGGAAGCGTACGAATCCGTAGTCGGGCAGGTCGCGTACCTTGGCGGGCGCGATGACCGCGGCATCGCCTTCCGAGGGTTCTTCCGCGGGGGGCGGAGCGGCCCAGAGCGCGCGCACCTGGGCCTCGATCTGGTCGAAGCCGTGGCCGCCGATGGGCGCGGGCACTCCGGGGAAGCACTTGTCGACGACTGTCTGGGCAAGGCCGATGGCATCGAAGAGATGGGCGCCGCGATAGCTATCGACGACGCTGATGCCCATCTTGGACATGACCTTGGCCAAGCCGAGTTCGAGGGCGCGCAGGAGGTTCTGTTCGCCCTGTTCGGATTGCAGATCGCGTGCGGTTTCGAGGGCGAGCCACGGGCATACCGCGCCAGCGCCCATGCCCAGAAGAACGGCCACGTGGTGAATTTCGCGGCAGTCGCCGGCTTCAACAGCAAGGCCGACTTCAGCGCGCACGCCGGACTTGGTGAGCGCATTGTGAACTACGCCGGTAGCCATCGCCATGGGCACTGGAAGCGTGTCGGGCGAAGCGCCGCGGTCGGTGAGCAGCAACAGGGCCGCGCCGTTGGCGACCAGTTCCACCGCGCGCGCGGCAAGGATGTCGACCGCTACCTCGAGGGTGGAGTCAGGGGAATACACGCAGTTGAGAATGGCGTGGGGCATGGTAGCTGCCTGCGGATGTTCGCCATGCTTCAACGCGTGCATCTGGGCCAGGGTGAGCAAGGGGGAGTGCAGCGAAAGACCGGGCAGCGTGGCGCGCAACTCAAAAATATGGGGCCAGGGTCCGAGACGCGTGTGCATCTTCAAGACCACGGCCTCACGCAAGGGATCGATGGGCGGATTGGTGACCTGGGCGAAACGCTGCCGGAAGAAAGCGTAGAGCGGACGGGGTGCGCGGGCCAGCGGAGCCACGGCGGTGTCGTCGCCCATGGACCAGACCGCGTCCTTGCCTTCAGCGGCCATGGGGGCGAGGATCATGCGCACGTCTTCGCGCGTGAAGCCGAAGTGGTGCTGGAGGCGATTCAGTTCGGCGACGCCCAAAGGAGGAAGGAATTCGGCTGTTTCTTCCAGGGGAACGTCGAGCTGGATCAAATCTCCGTAGTGGCGCTTCTGATCGTAGATGCGGAGGATCTCATCATTCTCGAAGAAGCGGTTGAAATCGAGATCGGCGACGATCATCTGACCGGGCCCGAGACGGCCGCTGTGGATGATGCGGTCGGGATCCATGTCGACGAGACCGGCTTCGGAGCCGGCAACCACGAGGCCCTGGTTGTCGACGGCATAACGGCAGGGGCGCAGTCCGTTGCGATCGAGAATGGCGCCCACCTGGTGTCCATCGGTGAAGGCGAGAGCGGCGGGGCCGTCCCAGGGTTCCATGATGTCGCCGCTGTATTGCAGGAACGGAGAACTGTTGCCGGGGTTGGCCGGGGGCACAAGCATGCGCACGGCTTCACCAACGGTGCGGCCATTGTGCGCCAAGAGCTCAATCACTTCATCGAGGGAGGTGGAATCGGACCCGCCTGCGGTAACCACCGGATAGAGATCGAGCGGCAGTGTAGCGGCCCGGGCTTCCATACGCGCGCGGTTGCCCCAGATGGTGTTGATCTCGCCGTTGTGGGCGAGGGTGCGGAAGGGTTGGGCGCGGCTCCACGAAGGCAGCACGTTGGTGGCATAGCGCTGATGGAAGAGAGCGAAAGGTGTCTTGAATTCAGGATTGGCGAGATCGGGATAGAAGTCGGCGAGCAGCCGTCCGGCGCAAAGCGCTTTATAAATGATCGTCGTGGACGAAATGCTGGTGACGTAGCCGGGAAGCTGGGAGCGCTCGTATTGCTTGCGCGCCAGGTAGAGGCGGCGATCGAAGTTGGTGGAATCGTCGGCGGTGATGAGCGCCTGCAAGATGACCGGACGCGAGGAGTTGGCGATTTCACCCAAGGCTTCGGGGCGGACCGGCACCTCGCGCCACTTGAGCATGTGCAAGTCCTGGGCGACAAGGGCGGATTCGATTTCCTGTTTGGAATCGATATCACCGGAATCCAGAAAGACGACCGCGACACCCAGAGGCTTGGTTGCGGCGAGCTTGATTCCCACCTGGGCTAGAAGCCAGGCGCGGGGGATGGCGGTGGTGACCCCCACGCCATCGCTGGATTTGCCGTCTGCGGCAACGGCGCCGCGATGGGCGAGACGTGCAAGGGCTGTCAATGCGTGCTGCAAAATCGAGTGCGACGGTTCGGCTGAAAGCTGCGCGACAAACCCGACGCCGCAACTTTCAGAATCGAATCGGGGATCCAGCAAACTCTCGTCCAGATAAGCCGGTCGATGCGCCGGAAAACCGTTCACAGCCCTCGTCGGGGAGGAGAGACACGGAGGGCGTTTTGAAAAATGGCGAAATGACCCCATACGCAACTATACGATCTTTGTTGGTGAAATACAGCCTCAGAAATTCCGGGCCCGCCTGGGGGACGGAAGGCGCAGCGGGTTGCGCCGCGCGGGGTGGAAATTGGAAGACGCTGTCGCAGGGCGCGCTGGGTTCGCAGCGATCAAACCAGTCCAGTTCAGTTTTGCATTGCGGCGTCTTTATTCCCGCGCTGTGAGCGATCGCGCGCGTCCGTTCCGTCAATCAAATCGAAGGCCGCATTGACGAGGGCGATGTGGGAGAAGGCCTGGGGGAAATTTCCAACCAGTCTTTTCCGTTGGATATCGTATTCCTCTGAAAGCAAGCCGAGATCGTTGCGCAGCGTGAGAAGCCGTTCGAACAGCGCCCGGGCGTCATCCTGGCGGCCGATCGCCTTCAGGCTGCTGACCATCCAGAAACTGCACGCCAGAAAAACGCCTTCTCCCGGCGGCAGGCCGTCCTGCACCTTCGACGTGTCATAACGCAACACCAAACCGTCGGGCATCAATGCGCGTTCAATGGCCTCGACGGTGCTTATTACGCGCGGATCCGTACCGGGCAAGAAACCGACCAAGGGCATCAGCAGCAATCCGGCATCAAGCTGATCGGACCCATACGCCTGCACAAAGGTATTCCTGTTTTCGTCCCAGGCCCGGGCGCAGATCTCGGCATGAATGGTGTCGCGGAGTTTCTGCCATTTCTCGATGGGACCTCTGTAGTTTAAATGCTGTGCGATCAGGACGCCGCGATCGAATGCCACCCACGCCATCATCTTGGAATAAGTGAATTGCTGGGCGCCGCCGCGGGTTTCCCATATGCCTTCGTCGGGGCCCTGCCATATTTCTTCAAGGTGTTTGAGCAGGAGGGCGAGCACGCGAAAATCGTCTTCAGAATGACGAGCCATGCTTTGCTGGGCATGGAAAAAGCAATCGAGCACCTCGCCGTAGATATCGAGCTGCACTTGTTCAGCCGCGGCATTGCCGACGCGCACCGGGAGCGAACCTTCGTACCCCGCGAGCCAACCGACTTCCCACTCCACCAGTTGCCGTTCGCCCTTGATGCCATACATGATCTGGACTTGTTCAGGGCTGCCGGCAAGGGCCCGCAAGAGCCAGTCCTGCCACGCGGCGGCTTCGTCGTAATAACCCGCGTTAATGAGCGCGAGCATGGTGAACGTGGTATCGCGCAACCAGCAATAGCGGTAGTCCCAGTTGCGCACGCCGCCGATCGATTCCGGGAGCGAGGTGGTCATGGCGGCAACGACGCCGCCGGTAGGACGAAAAGTCATGGCCTTCAGGGTGATGAGGGAGCGTTCGATGGCTTCATGGTAGAGGCCATCGCATTTGAGGCGGCTGCTCCAGTCGTACCAGAATTGAGTGGCGTCGGCGTGGGCCTGCTCGGCGCTGATGGGCTCGGGGTCGGGCCGATGTGACGCGCCATAGGTGAGGGTGAACCAAACGCGATCGCCCGCATTCACGGTGAATTCGGCAACTGTTCTCAGGTTTTCGCCATGCACCGGTACCGACGCGCGCAGTACAGCAAGATGGGGGCCCGCGACGGCACGAATACCGTTGTCGATCCCTGTGACCCAGGGGACGGTGCGGCCGTAACCGAAACGGAGTGCGAGTTCCATGCGCAGGTCGAGCTTGCCACGGATGCCTTCAACGATGCGCACGACATCGGAAAACTTTTCGCGGATGGGCATGAAGTCAATGAGCCGGACGGACCCATCGGCATGCTCAAATGTGGTTTCAAGAATCAGCGTGTGATCGCAATAACGGCGGGTCGACGTCCAGTCGCCGTCGCAGGGAGTGATGCGCCAGTAGCCATTGTCTTCAGTGCCGATGAGAGAAGCAAAGCAGGCTTCTGAAGAGAAGTCAGGCCAGCAGAGCCAGTCGATAGAGCCATTTTTGTCGACCAGCGCGGCGGTTTCGCAGTCGCCGATCAAGGCGTAGTCTTCAATTTTTGCGGCCATGGGATCCCTATTGCTCGCGGTAATTGCGCATCAAGCCGCCGTCAATGACGAAGGTAGAACCGGTGATGTAGGACGCGTCGTTGGACGCAAGAAAGGCCACCAGGCCGGCAACATCGTCGGGCGTGCCGAGACGGCCGAGGGGGATGTTGTTGAGCAGGGCCTGGAGCTTGGGCTTGTCTTCGAGCAGGGACTTGTTGATGGGGGTGGCGATGGCCCCGGGAGCAACGTTGTTGACGGTGATGCCCAGCGGTCCGAGTTCCATGGCGAGATCGCGCATCAACATACGCATGCCGCCTTTACTGCAGCAATAGGTGGCGAAACCGGGGAAGGACATGTCTTCGTGGACCGAGCTGATGTTGACGATGCGGCCGGGCTTCCTGGCATCGCGCAAGCGGCGAACAAAGGCCTGCGTCAGAAAGAAGGGCCCGCGCAGATTGACGGCCATGACTTTGTCGTAGTCCTCTTCCGGTGTGTCCCAGAAGTCGGACTTCTTTTCCATGCCGGCGTTGTTGACCAGGATGTCGGCGACGGCAAAGCGGGTCCACGCGGCGTCAATGAGTTTAAGAATTTCTTCACTGCGAGTGACATCGGCTTGAACAATTTCGCCCTCGCCACCCACGGCTTCGATGGCGCGCTGCGTCTCTTCGGCCCCTTCGGGGGTACCCACGTAATCCACAATGACTTTGGCGCCCTCGCAAGCCAGGCGCTTGGCAATTCCCTGCCCGATTCCCGAACCGGCCCCGGTGACGATGGCGACTCTTCCCTGCAACCGCTGCATATTGACTCCCTGTTGAGTTGATGGACTTCTCTTCAAGTTGGATGCGACCTGATTCCGTTCAAGAAAGGTAGGTCGCAGCGCCCGCGTTCTGCATCATGGAAAGAATGGTTGAGCTCAACTGCAGCGCATCGAATGGCGCCCTCACCTTGGCGTCGTTGTCGAAATAGACGTACACATCGCGGGCTTTGGCCGCAGGCCCGCTTGCGCTGCTCGCCTTGCGACCGTCGGTTACGTCACCGCCCTGGGCCCAGAGAACGACCCGCCGTGCCCACTGATCGATGGCTTCGCGCTCGTATCCACTGACGTAGAGCTGTTCACTGCCGTGCAGGCGGCAATAGACGAAGTCCGCCGTGACATCCATCAGCAGCGGCCATTCCACGGTGTCCGCGGCAACCAGAGCGATGTTGTGCTTGCGCAGCAGGGCGATGAATTCTTCACAAACGAAGGTTTCATTGCGAATTTCGATGGCGTGGCGCAGAGGGCGATCCCGCTGCACGCGGAACCACGACCTTCCCTCGAGACGTTCATCATGTCGCTTAGCGAGCCGGGCTGCTTCCTTGTGGGTCCGCGGCAACATGGAGAAGAAGGCATCGAGCCGCGGCGGGTCGCACTTGAAGTTGGGAGGGAACTGCCAGAGGATGGGGCCAAGCTTCTCTTTCAGGCTCAACAGTCCCTGTGCGAAGAAATTGGCCAGCGGCGTTTCCACGTTCAGCAGGCGGCGCATGTGAGTGACAAAGCGGGACCCCTTGATGGAGAAGACGAAGTCCGGCGGGGTTTCGTTGTACCAGGCTGCAAAGCTTTGGGGGCGCTGCAGGGAATAGAACGAGCCGTTCAACTCAATCGAATTGAGGCGGCGCGAGGCAAATTCCAGTTCGCGGCGCTGGGCGAGTCCGGCCGGATAGAACGTTCCGCGCCATGGCTTGTAGCGCCAGCCGGAGATGCCGATCCTTATGTCGCCCGGTGAGCTCATCTGCAAGGTTGGATGCCCGCCAAAGCCGGTTGAACGAACAGAATCCGCTCGATGGCGGTACTGAAATGGCGTATGAAATCGACCTTTGGAAACGAACAGCCCTTTTTCAAAAAACCTGCATCAGAGGGGGTGAACGAAAGAGTACGTCGCGTTAATCAGAAACCTGGGAGATGAAAAAAATGCTGGCTGTGGTGACAGGAGCATCGAGCGGGATTGGATATGAATTAGCGGTTGAGTTGGCGAAGCGGGGATACGACCTGGTGGTTGCGTCTGCTGGGGAGCGGCTAACGCCGGCGGCGGAGAGATTGCGGTCTTTCGGGCGCCGCGTGACGGAAGCCAGCGTGGACCTGGCCACGACCGAAGGCGTGGAAGAACTTTGGGCGCAGGTTGAGTCGTTAGGAGAACCGGTTGAGGTGGCATGCATCAATGCGGGGGTTGGCCTGGGCGGCCTGTTTCAGGAGAGCGATCTGGAAGAAGAGCTGAACATGGTGAATCTGAATTGCGCGAGCACGATTCATCTCTCTAAATATGTAGTAAAACAAATGACCGGCCGCAACGCGGGACGGATATTGTTTACCTCCTCGATTGCCGGCGAGATGGTGGCTCCGCGGGAGGCGGTGTATGCGGCCACCAAGGCATTTGTGCTGTCTTTCGCGCACAGCCTGCGGTACGAGTTGAAGGACACGGACATAACAGTGACAGCGCTGCAGCCCGGCCCCACCGATACGGATTTCTTTCATCGCGCGGGCATGGACAACACGCAGGTGGGGAGCGAGGGCAAGTCGGAAAGCTCGCCGGAAGACGTGGCGCGCCAGGGCATCGAAGCATTGTTTGAGGGGAAGGACCACGTGTACGCGGCTTCGCTGAAGACCAAGATCGAAGGCAAACTGGCCAACTCGGTCCCCGGCAACATGAAAGGCGCAATGCACGAAAAGATGGCACGGCCCATGAGCGAGAAGGAAAGGTGAGCGCAACCCCGACAGGAGGAAACACAATGGCAGATGCATTAAGAGAAGCTCCGAAAGCGGTAGAGCCGCCTAGTGAAAGCAGCGCGGGTGTGGTTCTGAACGGACACTACATGGCGCCCCCGCCCGACAAAGACGGCAAGATCTGGGCGCGCGCCACGGCTCTTGTCCAAGCGAGCGCGCAGGATCTCTACGCCAAGTGGCGCGATCTCGAGTCGATTCCACAATGGCAGGAAATGATTGCGGACGTGATTCAGACCGGTCCCAAGACATCGCACTGGGTGATGAAGTCCGGGGACCAAACGATCGAGTGGGATTCGGAGATTCTGGCCGACGAACCGGGGCGGAGGATCGCCTGGCACTCTATCGGCGGAGATGTCAATCAGGCCGGCGAAGTGGTATTCGACGCAGCGCCCGGCGGACGCGGAACGATTGTGACGGTGCTGCAGGAATTTCGCCAAGGGAAAATAGCGACGGCTGCGGAAACCATCTTCAGCCGCAATCCCAAGCAGGCAGTAATCGAAAATTTGCGCCACTTCAAGGCGTTCGCTGAGACGGGAGAAATT
The DNA here is from genome assembly GCA_036488735.1 of Occallatibacter sp. Lineage (GTDB taxonomy): Bacteria > Acidobacteriota > Terriglobia > Terriglobales > Acidobacteriaceae > Telmatobacter. The sequence goes on along the minus strand of DASXHC010000007.1, from coordinate 86,368 downwards.
CCCCGGACCGAAGGCCAGCCGCACGGACCGCGCGGAACCGTGGGCAAGATGAAAGCCTCCACGTACGGCGAGACCGTTGGAGTGCCTCCGGGAGAGGGACGCTAGCCAGGCACATTCACTTAGCCAGGAAGACTTACCATCGACGCCCCGGGATCCCTATCCCGGAGTCCGTCGCGCGGGACTGTTCCGCTAACTTGAAGGAGTGAGCAATGAAGGCAGTTTGTTGGATGGGAAAGAGCAAGGTAGAGACGTTGGAGGTGGCAGACCCGGTCCTGCTCAATCCTCACGATGCAATTATCAAGATCACGCGCACCGCGATTTGTGGATCGGACCTGCATTTATACGATGGGTTTATTCCTACGATGGAAGCCGGCGACGTACTCGGCCACGAATTCATGGGCATCGTGGAAGATACCGGCAAGGATGTAACCAACCTGAAGCGCGGCGATCGCGTGGTTGTTCCCTTCACGATCGCCTGCGGCAATTGCCTGTTTTGCAAGAAGCAGCTTTGGTCAGCGTGCGATAACACCAACCCCAATGCACACCTGATGGAAGGACTCTACGGCTATTCGGGTTCGGGGCTGTTTGGTTATTCGCACATGATGGGCGGGTATGCCGGCGGACAGGCGCAGTATGCGCGCGTTCCGTTTGCCAACGTAGGCCCGCTGAAGATCGAGAGCGACCTGCCGGACGAGAAGGTGTTGTTTCTTTCCGACATCTTCCCCACTGGATACATGGCGGCCGAGAATGCGCAGATCCAGGAAGGCGACACGGTTGCGGTGTGGGGTTGCGGGCCTGTCGGACAGTTCGCAATTGCCAGCGCATTCATGCTGGGCGCGAGCCGCGTGATTGCCATCGATCGCGTACCGGAACGACTGGCCATGGCGCGTGGAATCGGCGCTATCACGGTCGACTACAGTGAGGAAGATGTCAGCGTGCTCACCGCGCTCAAGGACCTGACCGGCGGTATCGGACCGGACGCGTGCATCGATGCGGTGGGTCTTGAAGCGCATACTACCGATCTGCAGAACATCTACGACAGGGTGAAGGTTGCACTGATGCTGGAGACCGATCGGCCCGCAGTTCTGCGGCAGGCGATCCAGGCGGTACGCAAGGGCGGAACCCTTTCGATTCCCGGCGTGTATGGCGGACTTCTCGACAAGGTTCCCTTTGGCGCGGCATTCGGCAAAGGGATCACCATGAAGATGGGCCAGACCAACATGCACAAGTACATGAAGCCGCTATTGGAGCGAATCGAGAAGGGGCAGATCGATCCCACCTACATCATTTCGCACCGCATCACGCTCGACCAGGCGCCGGAGATGTACAAGGTCTGGCGCGACAAGAAGGAGCAGGTAACAAAGATCGTTATCGATCCGTGGGCTACTACGGCGGTTTAACCCGAATATAGAAAGCCCCTCCGGCAATGGCTGGAGGGGCTTTTCTTTCTCTTTCAAAATACGGGAAGTCCGTCTGGTTATGCGGCCGGCTGAAGTGACCGTCTTCCCGACTCCACCGAGCGGCGCATCACAAACTTGCGGTTGGCATGCCAGAAGGCGGCGATATCGCGAACGGTTTGCTCCAGGGTGCGACGGGGCGACCATCCGGTTTGATTGGTCAAGCGCGCGTTATCGGATACGTAGAAGAGTTGATCGCCGGGCCGCGCGGGCTCATAGGTACACTGAACGGGCCGATGGCAGATCTGTTCAATCATACGAAGCATTTCATTCACCGACACCGCACGCGTCACACCACCGCCGACGTTAAAGGCTTTGCCGGCAGTGATTTCGATATACGCCCGCGCCGAACGCATGGCGTTGATGAGGTCTTCGACGTGAAGCACATCCCTGACTTGCATTCCATCGCCGTAAACCGTAACGGGCTGCCCTGCCAGGGTTGAATAAACGAAGTGGGCCACCCATCCCTGGCCTTGATTGCCGAACTGGCCGGGGCCCGCGATACATCCCATGCGAAAAATCACGGTCGGCAAGGTGTAAAGCCGCGCGTAATCGCGCGCGTACTGGTCGGCGACGCTCTTGGTGCAGGCGTACGAACAATGGAAATCGACCGGCATCCGTTCAGAGACGCCGCGAAAAGCGGGGTCGGCCGCCTGCAAATGAGTCGCTTCCCGCTTGAGGGGAATGGAATCCAAAGCGCCGTAAACTTTGCCGGTGGAAGCGAACAGCACCATGGGACTTCGACCGTGTTTGCGCGCGGCTTCCAGTACGTTCACAGTGCCCGTGACATTGACATCGAAATCAAGCCGCGGGTCAGCCAGGAGTTCCGGTCCGGCATGCGGGGCCGCGAGGTGATAGATCTCGTCTGCGTCCTTCGCGGCTTCCATTACCCGCGGAGCGTTGCGAACGTCCCCCCGCACGAAGCGCAACCGGCGCGATGCGTCCAGAGTTTTCAGCCAGGCAAGATTCAGTTCAACCCCGCGGCGGGAGAGATTGTCGAAGATCGTGATCTGCGAATCGGTCCGTGCCAGCAGATGTGCGGCGAGGTTGGTGCCGATGAAGCCGGCACCGCCGGTGATCAATACGTGGTGCGCATGCTGGTCCGCCGCTCGTCGCATAAGGATATCCCCGCAGTCTTCGTATGGGCTTAGATGCGTGAATCAGCGCCACGCGCGACCCAAAGCGGCGAGCATCGAAAGGCCGAAAGAAAGTCCCCTGCGCGCATCGGGGTGGGTCATGCGCCGAAACAGTTGCCATAACGACGGGGCCTTGCTTTCGCGCCGTTCCGATTCCATGGCACTATAGGCTTCCCTGGCGAGGTTAGAGATGGGCTCGGGATCGAAGCTGCCCACCATCTGTCCCACCGCGATGATGTGGCGCACGGCATTGATGTTAACGGGCTGCGTGCCGTGCTGGGCCAGGAGGCTGATGATGGTGTCCTTGGCCTTGACAGCGCCATGCAGTGCATCCAGGATTCCCTGCTTGTGCGCCTCTTCGAGCAGGTCGTACGCCACCAGCAGGGCCTCGGCGTGCTCGTTGGGAGCCGCGGCCAGACGCCGCTGCAGTTCGACGCGGGGGTCGGCCTTCTTGGGCGAAAACGCGATTGGGTTTGCCATGCTCTTCTCCGAAGTTGACGCTAAGCCTTGCTGGTTTCGATCTGCACGAGTTTCTCTCCGCGATGAGTGCCGGGAAGAGCGTAATCAGCGCGCTTCCACTTGCGTTCCACCTCCACGCCGGTCTGTGGCGTGGGATGGCCGTGGCGAAAATTCTGCGGCGGAATGGGATTGGGCTGGGTCTCCGGCAGGACCATCATGTTGACCGAGATCTCCTTGTAAGCCGGCGTGTGCGTGGCGCGATCAACATCGGATCCGGTGAGGCGATTCACCGGTTGAATGATGGAATTGAGCGGCATGTAGAGTTGATCGCCCTCGACCCGGTCGGTGACGACGACAGGCACGGTGGCTACTCCGTACAAGCTGCGGAGTTTAACGACGCTGCCGCTCGTCAAACCTTGCTTCTGCGCGAGTTCGGGCGAAACTTCAACCCAGTTGGTGGGCGTGATCTCACGAATCCCCTTGCTGCGATAAGTCATGGAACCCTGTTCGAAGTGTTCGAGCAGGCGCCCATTGTTCAAGTGATGGTTGAACTCGATCGACTTCTCTTCGCAGGGCTCGATCCACTCGATGGGATGAAATTTCGCCTTGCCGTCCGGGAACGGAAACTTCTCGGTGAAGAGAAGCGGCGAGTCCTTGCCATCTTTCTCGACTGGCCATTGCAGCGTCTTGTAGCCCTCGAGGCGTTCGTAGTTCACGCCCGCAAACAGCGGCGTCAGCGACGCAACCTCGTCCATGATCTGCGATGGATGACTGTAGTTCCACCCCGCGCCGAGACGGTTGGCGATGTCCTGGATGATCTCCCAGTCCGGCTTGGAATAACCGAGAGGAGAGAATACGCGATAGAGTCGCTGGATGCGGCGCTCAGTGCTGGTGAAGGTGCCTTCCTTCTCGAGAGAAGGAGAGGCGGGCAGAACCACATCGGCGAAACGGCAGGTCTCAGAAAAATTGACGTCCTGCATCACGAGAAAGTCGAGCATGGACAGCGCTGCGCCGACATCACCGGCATTGGCGTCGGAGGTGATCGTGTCCTCGCCCTTGATGTACATGGACTTGAGTTTGCCTTCGTGGACGGCGCGAATCATCTCGTGGTTGTCGAGTCCGTCCCTGGGGGGAATCTTGACCCCCCATGCGGCTTCGAATTTCCTGCGGACTTCCTCGTCCTGAACCGGCTGGTAGCCCGGGAATGTGTTGGGCATGGAGCCGAAGTCGCTGGCGCCCTGCACGTTGTTATGTCCGCGCAGTGGATACGAACCGGCACCGGGACGTATGTAATTCCCGGTGAGAAGGAGGAGGTTCGAGATGGAGGTGGAAGTATCGGAACCGCCGCAATGCTGGGTGACGCCCATTGCCCACAGGATGCACACGCCATCGGCCTTCACGATTTCCTGGGCAACCTGCTTCAGCGTTTCGACCGGAAGTTTGGTAACGCGGGTTGCGAAATCCAGGGTGTATTGCTGGAGCGACTTTTTGTATTCCTCAAACCCGTTCACCCATTTGTCGATGAAGGACTGCTGATGCCAGCCCTGGTCGAGGATGTACCGGGCGACGGCATTGATCCAGACGGCATCCGTGGAAGGTTCGGGGCGGAAGTAGAGATCGGCGCGGCGCGCCATTTCATGCTTGCGAATGTCGGCGACAATGAGGCGCTGGCCGCGATGCTTGTGGGACCGCTTGACGCGGGTGGCCAGCACCGGGTGGCTCTCCGCTGTGTTGGAGCCGACGATGAGGACGAGACCGGCTTTCTCGATGTCGGCGATGGATCCGGTGTCGCCGCCGTAGCCGACAGTTCGCTTGAGCCCCATGGTGGCGGGGGTCTGGCAGTAGCGCGAACAATTATCGACATTGTTGGTGCCGATCACGCCGCGGGCCAGTTTCTGCATCAGGTAGCTCTCTTCGTTGGTGCACTTGGAAGAGGCAATGAAGGCCAAGGCGTCCGGACCGTGCTTCTTGCGGATGCTGGTGAATTTTTCGGCGATGAGGGTCAGGGCTTCGTCCCAGGTGGCTTCGCGGAAGGTAGCCTCACCGTGCTTCGACTCGACGCGAATGAGGGGCGTGGTGAGGCGGTCTTCGGCATTCACATAATCCCACGCGAACTTGCCCTTCACGCACGTGGAGATGCCGTTGGCTGGTCCTTCCGCCGGCTCGACTTTGAGGATGTGGCGATCGCGGGTCCAGATATCGAACGAACAGCCCACACCGCAGTACGTACACACCGTCTTGGTCCGCTTGACGCGGGCTTCGCGCATGGCTGATTCGCCATTGGAGATAGCGAGGATGGGGCCGAAGCCGGTTTCCGGCTCAAGAGCCTTCACGGCCTCGATCATCTGGTCGAGCGCCGTTCGCGGCAGCGCGGTGAAATAGCCGGCGTGACCGAGCATGCTTTTTTCCATCAGCGCATTGCAGGGGCAGACGGTAACGCAGTGCCCGCACGACACGCACGAGGAGCCGGCGATCTGCTCACCTCCGTCCCAAAGCACGCGCGGGTGTTCCGACTCCCAATTGATGGTGAGGGTCTCGTTGACCTGCACGTTCTGGCAGGCTTCCACGCAGCGTCCGCACAGGATGCATTGATCGGGATCGTAGCGATAGAAAGGGTTGGAGTGATCCTGTTCGTACGGCTTGGGCAAGAACGGACGCGCCTGGTGCTGCACGTGCATGTGTTCGGTGGTGTTGTGGATGGTGCAATTGCCGTTGTTGTTGTCGCAGACGGTGCAATACAGGTCGTGGTTCCCGAGGATGCGGTCGAACGCTTCGCGCTGCGCCATGTCAACCCGAGGACCTTCCGTCATCGCCCTCATTCCGGGTACGACCTGGGTGGCGCATGCCCGAACCAGTTTCCCCTCTACCTCAACCATGCACGTGTCGCAACTTTGGATAGGACCCATCTGCGCGTGATAACAAACCTGGGGAAGATTCCTCCTTGGAAGGGCCCGGTTCACAGCCTCTACGAGGAGTTCTCCGGTGGCAGCAGGCACCTCAACGCCATCAATGGTGATGGAAGTGTCGGGACGGTTCGCAAGGGGGGAGTTCAGCAACCGTTTTTCTAATGACATACGGACTAGGGATGCGTCTGCGCCGAGAAACGTTTCCTAAACATGTATGAATCCCAAGCCTGCAAGTAGGATTGCAATAAACGAGTTAGATGGCGCGCGAAGACGGAGATGCGGAGATTCGGGCCATAGCCCAAAACGGACGATCAGACGTCGCGGACACTCTGTGGCAACAGAACTTGCGCGTGTAAAGATAAAATGCGATTCAGGAGTACGCCATCCTCGATGAAATCTTCTACTCAAGCCGTCGATCAGATTCATGGAAGCAAGGTACTGACTACCAACAAACACCTGATTCGCTGGGTCGAGAAGATGGCCGACCTGTGCCGCCCCGACTCCATTCACTGGGTGGATGGATCGCAGGCTGAGTATGAATTCATCTGCGACCGGCTGGTCAAGGGCGGCACATTCACGCCTCTGAACGCGGAGCGCTGGCCCGGCTGCTTCTACGCGCGCTCGGTGCCGAGCGATGTGGCGCGCGTGGAAGACCGAACGTTTATCTGTTCGCTCTCGAAGGATGCGGCGGGGCCCACCAATAATTGGGAAGATCCCTATGCCATGCGCCGCCGCCTGAAGCAGCTTTTCCGCGGCTGCATGCGCGGCCGCACCATGTACGTGCTGCCGTTCAGCATGGGGCCGATTGGATCGCCCATGTCCGGCATCGGAGTGCAGCTCACGGATTCGCCCTATGTCGTAGTCAGCATGCGCATCATGGCGCGTATCGGCGCCCCGGTGTTTGCCGAGATCGACAAGGATGAAAAGCGCGTAGTGCCGTGTTTGCACTCGGTAGGCATGCCGCTGAAACACGGCGAGGCGGATGTGCCCTGGCCCTGCAACGAAACCAAGTACATCGTGCACTTTCCCGAGACGCGCGAGATCTGGTCGTACGGATCGGGATACGGGGGCAACGCCCTCCTCAGCAAGAAGTGCTTCGCCTTGCGTATCGCCTCCAACATTGCGCGCGACGAGGGCTGGATGGCCGAGCACATGCTCATTCTCGGCGTCGAAACCCCGGAAGGCGAAAAGACCTACGTGGCTGCGGCATTCCCTTCGGCCTGCGGCAAGACCAACTTCGCCATGATGATACCTCCCAAAGAAATGGGCGGGTGGAAGATTTCAACGGTGGGCGACGACATTGCCTGGATCCGGCCCGACGCCAACGGGGATTTACGCGCCATCAATCCCGAGGCCGGATTCTTCGGCGTGGCCCCGGGCACCAGCGCCAAGACTAATCCCACCGCGCTGGCCATGCTTTCACGGAACACGATTTTCACCAACGTGGCGTTGACCCCCAGCGGCGATGTCTGGTGGGAAGGCATGACGGACGAGCCACCCGCGGAATGTTTCGACTGGCGCGGCGAACGCTGGACTCCCGCCATCGGCAAGGAGACGGGACGCACCGCGGCGCATCCCAACGGCCGCTTCACCACGCCCGCGTCGCAGTGCCCGACCATTGATCCAGCCTGGGAATCACCCGAGGGCGTGCCCATCAGCGCCATTATTTTTGGCGGACGGCGCTCGAACACCTTGCCGCTGGTCTACCAGGCCTTCAACTGGAGCAGCGGCGTGTATATGGGCGCCACCATGGGCTCGGAAACAACCGCGGCCGCCACCGGAACCGTGGGCATGGTGCGCCGCGACCCCATGGCCATGCTGCCCTTCTGCGGCTACCACATGGGCGACTACATCCGTCACTGGATCAAGATGCAGCGGGGATTGTCGGTGACGCCGCGCGTCTTTCATGTGAACTGGTTTCGCAAGGATGCAAACGGGCGCTTTCTGTGGCCCGGATTCAGCCAGAACATGCGGGTCCTGAAATGGATCGTGGACCGCGTGCAGGGGCGCACCCACGGCCGCGAAACGCCCATCGGCTGGATCCCGCGCTATGAAGACATCGACTGGTCCGGCCTCGAATTTTCTCGCGAGACATTCGACCAGTTGATGCATGTCGACTCCAAGGCGTGGCGGCAGGAAGTGATTGCACACGAAGGGCTTTTCATCGAATTGCACGATCATTTGCCGCCCGAGATGATCTACGAGCGCGAGTTGCTGATCTGCCGTCTCTAGCAGGCACAGGGCAGCATCGCAGGCAGGCGCGACGCTGAAATTCGCGCCTCCCCACCGGTTTTCGGCTATATTAAAAACACCGTATTGTCTTTTCAGAAACTGCCCATCGGCCCTCATCGCTCCTGGTCGGCAGTTCCCAATTGAGCCTCAGCGGCGCGTGTCTGAGAGATACGGCGCAGTTGTATCCATCCGGCCGCGCCAAGTGTCGGTCGTCGAATCTGCACGAGTATGAAGGAAAACCATGCAAGGATCGGAACGACGTCTTCGTGTCCCTGGTCGGAAGGGACTCTATCATCCGCAATTTGAGCACGATGCCTGTGGAATGGGCCTGGTCGCCAACATTCGCGGAGAGAAAAGTCACGAGATCATCCGTAAAGGCCTCGAGGTTCTGCTGAACCTTGCCCATCGCGGTGCGGCCGGCTGCGATCCGGAAACGGGCGATGGAGCCGGAATTCTGATTCAGATTCCGCATGTCTTCTTTGCGCGCGAGTGCGGCGAATTGGGGATGCAGTTGCCCGAACCCGGCGCCTACGGCGTGGCCATGTGTTTCCTTCCCGTTGACAAGCACAGCCGCCTGCAATGCGAGGGCGTTCTGGAGCGTATTGCCAGCGAAGAAGGGCTCAAAGTAATCGGCTGGCGTGATACGCCGGTCGATGGAGACGCCATCGGACGTGAGGCGCGGGCTTCGCAACCCTACATCGAACAGCTTTTCGTGGGCCGGCCTGCGATGCTGGACGAAGAGTCGTTCGAGCGCCTGCTTTACCGCGTACGCCGCCGCACCGAAATCGAGATGGAAGCCTCGGACATCGAAGGCAAGGAAGACTTTTACGTTCCTTCGTTCTCATGCCGCACCATCATCTACAAGGGCCTGATGCTGGCCCCACAGATTGAGAAATTCTACTTCGAGCTCGCCAATCCGCTGGTTACGAGTGCCCTGGCCCTGGTTCATCAGCGTTTCTCGACGAATACATTCCCGAGTTGGAAGCTGGCGCATCCCTATCGCTACGTTGCGCACAATGGGGAGATCAATACCATTCGCGGCAACGTCAGCTGGATGAATGCGCGCCAGTCGGTTCTGGCGAGCCCGCTGCACGCGGAACAGATCGACAAGCTCTACCCCGTGATTGTGCCCGGCGGCAGCGACTCCGCTTCGCTCGACAATGCAGTGGAATTCCTCTATCAGTCGGGCCGTTCTTTGCCCCATGTCATGGCCATGCTCATTCCCGAAGCGTGGTCCGGCAATCCCGACATGGACGAAGACAAACGCGCATTCTATGAGTACCATGCGTCGCTGATGGAACCGTGGGACGGACCTGCTGCCATCGCATTCACCGACGGCCGCGTCATCGGCGCCACCCTGGACCGCAACGGACTGCGCCCCGGCCGCTACATCGTTACCAAGGACGACGTGGTGGTGCTGGCATCGGAAGCAGGCGTGCTCGACGTGCCGCCGCAGGACATTCGCAAGAAGGGCCGCCTGCAGCCGGGCCGCATGTTTCTGGTCGACACGGTGCAGAAACGCATTGTTTCCGATAGGGAAATCAAGAAGCAGCTGGCCGCCCGGCAGCCCTACGCAAACTGGCTGCAGGAACAACAAGTCACTCTCGAGCATTTGCCCGAGCCCTCCCGCGTTATCGCGTCAAATTCCGAAACGCTGTTGCGCCGCCAGCGTGCCTACGGTTACAGCGAAGAGGATCTGCGCATTCTTCTTGCCCCGACGGGAGCTACCGGTGCGGAGCCGGTCGGCTCCATGGGCACCGATGTGCCGCTGGCTTGTCTGTCAGACAGGCCGCAGCCGCTCTTCAACTATTTCAAGCAGCTCTTTGCACAGGTCACGAACCCGCCCATCGATCCCATTCGTGAACAGCTGGTGATGTCGCTGATCAGTTACATCGGGACGGAGCGCAACATCCTCGATGAAGCTCCGGAAAATTGCCACACGCTCAAGCTTCCTCATCCCATCCTGACCAATCGAGACCTTGAGAAACTGCGCCGCATTTCTTCAGGCGACCTGCTGGCGACGACGCTGCCGACCTTGTTCCGCGCATCCGACGGCGAAGCGGGCCTGAAGCATGCACTCGACGATCTCGGGTCACGCGCCTCGCTGGCGGTAGATTCCGGTTACACGCTGCTCATCCTCTCCGATCGAGGCGTCGATCCGACGTATGCGCCGATACCCAGCCTGCTGGCCATGGCCGCGGTCCACAATCGCCTGGTGGACGAGAAAACGCGCACCCAGGTCGCGCTCATTATCGAAAGCGGCGAACCGCGCGAAGTGATGCACTTTGCCCTGCTCATCGGCTACGGCGCCAGCGCCATCAATCCTTACCTGGCTATCGAAACGCTGCATGATCTGAAGCGGCGCGGTCTGCTGCCCCATAGTGTAAGCGCCGGCCACGCCGAGAAGAATTTCATCAAGGCCATCAACAAGGGCCTGCTGAAAACTTTCTCGAAGATGGGCATCAGCACGTTGCAAAGTTATCGCGGCGCACAGGTGTTTGAGGCGGTGGGCCTGAATGAGTTGCTGGTCAATACCTACTTCTCTGGAACTGCATCGCGCGTCGAAGGCGTTGGACTGGACGTGCTGGCTCGCGAAGCGCAGATGAAGCATGCGTATGCGTTCCAGCCCCTCACCGATTCCGAGACGGATCTCGTCGTGGGCGGACACTATCAATACCGCGAAGGCGGCGAATATCACCTGCTGAATCCGCAGACGATTAGCAAGTTGCAGCACGCTGTGCGGCAGAATAGTGCCGCGACGTTCCAGGAGTACACCGACCTTCTCGACGACCAGAGCCAACATCTGTGCACCCTGCGCGGCCTGCTCAAGCTGAAGTACGCCGAAGCGCCCATCCCGCTCGAAGAAGTAGAGCCGGCGAAAGAGATTGTGAAGCGTTTCACGACCGGCGCGATGAGCTTCGGTTCCATCAGCAAGGAAGCCCACGAGACGCTCGCCATCGCCATGAACCGGCTGGGCGGCATGTCGAACACCGGCGAAGGCGGCGAGGACGAAGCACGCTTCACGCGCGATGCGAACGGCGATCTGCGCCGCAGCGCCGTCAAGCAGGTAGCCAGCGGCCGCTTCGGGGTAACCACCAACTATCTGGTCAACGCCGACGAGCTTCAGATCAAGATGGCGCAGGGCGCCAAGCCCGGCGAGGGCGGACAGTTGCCCGGCCACAAGGTTGACGAGGTCATTGCCAAGACACGCCATTCGATTCCCGGCGTGGGATTGATCTCGCCGCCGCCGCATCACGACATCTATTCAATCGAAGACCTGGCGCAACTTATATACGACTTGAAGAACGTGAATCCGCAGGCGCGCATCGCGGTGAAGCTGGTGGCCGAGGCAGGTGTCGGCACCGTCGCTGCCGGTGTGGCCAAGGCGCACGCCGACGTGGTGCTCATCTCCGGAGACAATGGCGGCACAGGCGCATCGCCATTGAGTTCCATCAAGCATGCGGGACTGCCTTGGGAACTCGGCCTTGCGGAAACACAACAGGTATTACTGCTGAATGATCTGCGCAGCCGCATTCGAGTGCAGACGGACGGCAAGTTGCAAACCGGCCGCGACGTGGTGATCGCTGCCCTGCTGGGCGCGGAGGAGTTTGGATTCGCTACCACGCCGCTCATCACCATGGGCTGCATCATGATGCGCAAATGCCACTTGAACACATGCTCGGTCGGCATCGCAACCCAGGATCCGGTGTTGCGCGCGCGCTTCAAAGGCCAGCCGGAGCATGTTGTCAACTTCTTCTTCTTCCTGGCGGAGCAAGTGCGCGGGCACATGGCGAAGCTTGGTTTCCGCACCGTGGATGAAATGGTGGGCCACGTCGAACGGCTCGACGCCTCGGTCGCCGATGCGCACTGGAAGGCCAAGGGCATCGACCTTTCGTCGATTCTCTATTCCCCCACTCTGCCCTCGCGCGTGGCGCGCCGGCGCGTCATTGCGCAGGATCACGGCCTCGACAACGCGCTCGATCACGCGCTGATCAAGAAGGCCAAGGCCGCCCTCGAATCGAAACAGCCGGTAACCGGCGCCTTCGCCATTCGCAATGTGCACCGCACCGTCGGCGCGATGCTGGGCGGCGAAATCGCACGCCGCTATGGCTCGGCGGGATTGCCCGATGGAACCATTCATTACAAATTCACCGGCTCGGCCGGGCAAAGCTTTGGCGCCTTTGTGCCCAACGGCGTGACGCTGGAACTCGAAGGCGATTCCAACGACTATGTGGGCAAAGGCCTCTCCGGCGGCCGCATCATCGCATATCCTCCCAAAACTTCCAGCTTCCTTCCCGAAGAGAGCATCCTGGTGGGCAACGTGGTGCTCTATGGCGCCACCAGCGGTGAGGCCTTCCTGAATGGCATCGCCGGTGAGCGATTTGCGGTGCGCAACTCCGGCGCCGTCGCCGTGGTTGAAGGCGTTGGCGATCATGGCTGCGAATACATGACCAATGGAACAGTGATCGTGATCGGCAAAACGGGACGCAACTTTGCCGCGGGCATGAGCGGCGGCATTGCTTACGTCTTTGACGATCGCGGCGATTTTCCTGCCCGCCGGTGCAATCACTCCAGCGTGGACCTGGAACCGCTGGCGGCCAGTGCAGACGTTGCTTTGGTCCGCGGCCTACTGGAGCGCCACCGCGATCTGACAGGAAGTCCGCGAGCTGCATGGATACTGGATAACTGGACCGATGCACAGGGCCGCTTCATCAAGGTGTTTCCGCATGAGTTCAAGCGCGTCCTCGGCGTGGCAAGGAATGAAACTCCCGACGCCGAGTCCACAACTTCGTCGCCTCTGGTGGGCGCAACCGAGGTGCAACATGGGTAAGGTTACAGGCTTTCTTGAGATTGAACGCGAGCAGCCCACGCGCCGCACAGTGGATGAGCGGGTGCATGACTGGTTTGAGATTTACGAACCGTTTCCCCTGGAGAAGCAGCGCGACCAGAGCGCACGCTGCATGGATTGCGGCGTGCCTTTCTGTCACACCGGATGTCCGGTCAACAACCTGATCCCGGACTGGAACGACCTCGCCTATAACAATCGCTGGGAACAGGCAATTCGCCGTCTGCACGCAACCAACAATTTTCCTGAATTCACCGGCCGCATCTGCCCTGCGCCCTGCGAAGCCGCCTGTGTGCTGGGCATCGATCAACCCGCGGTGTCGATCAAGGTGATTGAGCGCAGCATCGTGGAACGCGCGTGGGAAGAAGGCTGGATTCGTCCCGAGCTTCCTGAACACAACACGGGCAAGCGCGTCGCGATCGTAGGCAGCGGGCCTTCTGGACTGGCAGCGGCGCAGCAGTTACGGCGCGCCGGACACTCCGTCACGGTCTACGAAAAGAACGACCGCATCGGCGGCCTGCTCCGCTACGGCATTCCCAGCTTCAAGCTCGAGAAGCACATCATCGACCGCCGCATTCAACAGATGCGCGCCGAAGGCGTAACGTTCCTGACCAATGCGCACGTGGGCGTGAACATACCGGTCGAAGCTCTTACGGAACACTATGACGCCATCCTTCTTGCCGGCGGCGCTGAATACCCGCGCGATCTCAAAATTCCAGGCCGCGAGTTAAAAGGCATTCACTTCGCGATGGAGTTCCTGCCGCAACAAAATCGTCGCTGCGAAGGCGATACAGTGGACCCGAAGATTGCCATCAGTGCGGAGGGCAAGCGCGTGCTGATCATCGGCGGCGGCGACACCGGAGCCGATTGCCTGGGCACCAGCCATCGCCAGAAAGCGCGCAGCGTGCACCAGTTTGAGATCATGCCCCGTCCGCCGGAGACGCGGGCAGCTTCCACACCCTGGCCGCAGTGGCCTTTGCAGTTGCGCACCGAAAGTTCGCACGAGGAAGGCGGCATGCGCGACTGGAGCATCAACAGCATCAAGTTCACGGGCGACGCCCACGGCAACGTCAGGCAATTGCACGCGGTGCGGGTGGGACCGCCGCCGAAATTCGAGGCCATCGCAGGATCGGAGTTTACCCTTGATGTCGACCTGGTGCTGCTGGCGATGGGATTCCTGGGGCCGGTTCGTTCCGGAATGATCGATCGGCTCGGCGTGGCAGTGGATGCGCGCGGCAATGTCGCCACCACGGATTACAAGACGTCTGTGGATGGCATCTTCGCGGCCGGCGATATGCGCCGCGGACAGTCGCTCGTAGTGTGGGCGATTGCCGAAGGCCGCAAGGCTGCTGCCGCCGTGGATTGCTACCTCGCCTCAAAGCCGGAATCGCTCGCGCAACGTCACCTTGCGCAAGCTCATCGCTAGATCATCCAATTGAAGAAGGCCGCGTTGGTGCGCGAACGTTGACGCGCAACCTGGGCGGCCTTCGTATTTGCTACCACCATTCCATGGAACGGCCGAACGGAACCTTGGCGCTGCTCTCCGGCTTCTCCGTGCGGATGAGCAAAATGGGACAATGCGCCAGTTTCACCAGTTTCTCGGCGTTCGATCCGAAAACCTGCGGATACCACCCGGAAAGACCATGGGTTGCGAAGACAAGCAGGTCTGCTTTCTCGCGCTCGACCGCATCGAGAATGCTTCCTGCCACATCCTGGCCGACTTCCACACTGGTCTTGGCCTTCACGCCTTTGGACTTGAGCCCTGCAAGCGAAACTTCGAAATGCTCTTCCGCCGCCTTCTTGGCCGCTTCGACAATCAGGCCTTCCGACACCGTTTCCGGCAACGCAACCACGGGAAACTCGGGAATGACATGCAGAAGAAAGAGTTCGGCACGAAACTTTTCAGCCAGCTCGGTGGCAGCATCCAGGGCTGCATGGGACGAGGCGCTGAAATCGATGGGAACCAGGATTTTGGTGGGAATCACGCTAACTGCTTCGGTCATTGGATCTCCTTGCTGAATTTGGCACACAGCCGTTCTGCCAATTTTTTCGCGTCCAATGATACCAAGCGAACACTCAACCTCCCGCGTGACCGACAGCACACCTATGCATCGGCCGCGCGCCAGCCACGCGGCCATGCCCATCATCCCGCCATCGGGAATGTTAACTTAAGACGAATATGACCTCTCCCACTGCCGCCATTCTGGGCGAAATCGGGCTTCCGCTCCCTCTCCACAAACTGGCTGCCCAAACTTGGGACGCGATCGTTGTCGGCGCCGGCCACAACGGACTCGCTTGCGCGGCTTACCTGGCCAAGGCCGGTCAACGCGTGCTGGTCATTGAGAGCCGATCGCGCGTAGGCGGCGCCTGCACCATTGAAGAACCCTTTCCCGGCGTACGGATGTCCCCCTGCGCTTACCTGGCCGGGCTTCTTCATCCCCAGGTTGTCGAAGAGCTCGAACTGCCGCGGCGCGGCTTCGATTGGACGCCTGCGGTCAATGGCCTCTTCGTTCCCTTTCTCGATGGTTCGAGCATCCAGCTTTGGGACGACGACGAACGCTGCGCCGCCGAAGTGCGCGCTCTCGCGCCCGGCGATGTGGCCGGATGGAAGCAGATGTCCGATGTCATCCGACGCCTTCGCGATGCGCTTCGCCCCCCCGGTGAAGGCGATCTATGGTTGAACGATGCGCCCACGCTTGAGCAGATCGAAGAGCGGCTCGGTCACGATGAGGAAGCACGTTCCCTGTTCTTCGACTGGTCCATGGCGGAGTTCGTCGAGAAGTACCTGGAAGATGAGCGGCTGCAAATCGCCTATCTCGGCCAGGGAGTCATCGGCACCAACGCCAGCCCCTTCGACAAAGGCACGGCGTCCATCCGCTTTCATCATGCGTCGGGGCGCCTCGGCGGCTTAACCGGCATGTGGGGATACGTGCGCGGCGGCATGGGCATGGTGTCGTTTTACTTTTGCGATGCGGCACGCGAGGCCGGCGCCACCGTGATCTCCGGCGTGCCGGTCGCCGAGATCGTCCCCGGCCAAGGCGTGCGGCTCGAAGGCGGCGAACGCATCGCCGCACGCACTGTCGTCTGCAATGCCGATCCACGCCAGGCGCTGCGCCTTCTCGGTTCTGCCGCGGATGCATCGTGGCGCGCCCGCATCGAGCAGGTCCCGATCGAAGGCTGCACCGTCAAGCTGAACGTCCATCTGCGCGAACTGCCCAACTTCACTGCGCGTCCCGGCACCAACGAACCGCACCACTACGGCCAGATCAACGCGCCTTTGACAAAAAATGAATGGAAGACCGGATATGCGGCCGCGCGTCTGGCCGGGCTTCCCGAACATCTCTGGTGCGAACTCTATTTCCAAAGCGTGCATGACTCCTCGATCGCGCCTCCTGGAACCCACACCATGAGCGTCTTTGCACAGTATGTGCCATACAAGTTTGCGCACGGAGACTGGGACAGCCGACGCGACGAAGTACGTAAACTCGCTCTGAAATCGCTCGGCCGCTTCGTTTCAAACATCGATAGTGCGGTGATCGACGCGCAGGTGCTTGGCCCGCCGGACATCGAGACCAAGGTCGGCCTTACGGGCGGCCACATCTTCCAGGGTGAATGCCTGCCGCCTTACATGTGGGAGAAGCGGCTCACCGCGCGTACGCCCATGCCCGGCTTCTACCTGTGCGGAGCGTGCACCCACCCCGGAGGCAGCGTCATCGGCATCAATGGCCGCAATGCCGCCATGGCGGTTTTGAAAGACCTTAAGATGAATCAGCATCTCGACAGAATTTAGCTGCAACCGTCGCGGAGCCTCTGCTATGCTCCGCCGTACATGGCGTCTCTTCCAGCCC
This sequence comes from Occallatibacter sp., assembly GCA_036488735.1. Lineage (GTDB taxonomy): Bacteria > Acidobacteriota > Terriglobia > Terriglobales > Acidobacteriaceae > Telmatobacter. Next base: position 69,484 of record DASXHC010000007.1, on the reverse strand, counting down.
TCAAGCGCGGTATCCGGTTTCGCGACCTGGTACTCTTCTATGTCGTGAGCGGCCTCAGCATTCGCTGGACCGCGATGGCGGCAGCGGCCGGTCCCAGCATTCTGTTGGTCTGGATTGCAGCGCTGCTCTGTTTCTTTATGCCACTGGCCGCGTGTGTCATGGAACTCTCCTCGCGGCATCCCGAAGAAGGCGGTCTTTACGTCTGGACACGCGAAGCCTTCGGCCACTCATCGGGCTTTCTGGCTGCGTGGACTTACTGGATGAGCAACCTTCCCTATTTCTCCGGCGTTCTCTACTTCGGCGCCGCGTCCGCCCTCTTTGCATTTGGGTCGCGCGGCCGCGCCCTGGCTTCGAACTCGCTCTACTACCTCGCCTTCGCCGTCGTGTGGCTAGGCATCATCACGCTGCTCAATATCCGCGGCGTGAACGTGGGCAAGTGGCTTAACAATGTGGCCGCGCTGGGCACGCTGCTTCCCCTGGCCGCGCTGCTGATCATGGCTGCAGTTTCGTACGCGCGCTTCGGCGCGGCCACGCATTTCACCGCAGGCGGCCTCGTTCCCCACATGACGTTGAGCAACGCGGTCTTCTGGTCCAGCGTGTTCTTTGCCTTCGGCGGCGTCGAGGCCGGTTCCGCCATGGGCGACGAGATTCAGAATCCGCGCCGCGTCATTCCGTGGGCCATTCTCGCGGGCGGAAGCATTCTCGCCCTCGGCTACATCTCTGGTACCAGCGCGCTGCTGATCGCGCTTCCCCCGAGTGCAGTCGGCGGGCCCGACGGATTCGTCAATGGCATTCATATGCTCACCGCGCGACTGGGCATCGCCTGGCTCATGGCGCCCATCGCGATCCTGGTTGGCGTGAATGCGGTGGGAAGCGCCGCAGCCTATCTTTCCTCCACATCGCGCCTGCCATTCGTCGCCGGCATCGATCACTATCTGCCACCGCAGTTCGGCTTGATTCACCCGCGCTTTCGCACCCCGTGGGTCGCCATCGGTGTTTATGGGCTGGCGGGAATAGTTGTCGCCCTTCTCGGACAAGCCGGAACCACTGTCCGCGGCGCCTATGACGTGCTGGTGAGCATGGGAATTATCTCGTACTTCCTGCCTTATCTGTTTTTGTTCGCCGCCATGATTCGGCTGCAGCGCGAGCCCGCAGGCCCGGAGGTGCGCCGCGTCCCCGGCGGTAAGCCGGTCGCTATCGCACTTGCATCCATCGGCCTCGTCAGCACTGCCATGACGATTGTGCTCTCCGCTGTTCCCGGCGACGACGAGCCCAACAAGTCGATGGCAGTAATTAAAGTAATCGGCGGCACGGCTTTGATGATCGGCTCGGGCCTCGTCGTATTCCTTATCGGCCGCTACAAAGGGCGCAGGCTTGTGCAGCAGCAAAGTGCGCGCCCGGTGTAAACCGCACGCATCGGTTCATCTACACGCCTGCTTCCCTGCCCGCGATAAACACGCGCGGCCTCGCCGGCGCAGCGATGAAGTAAGCCAGCTCTCGATAGTCGCTGAATTCGTGAATCAAAAAGTCGGCCTGCCTGCCCGTCTGGAGCGAACCCACCTGGTCGCCGAGATTCAAACTCCACGCCGCGTTGATGGTGGCTGCGGCAAGCGCCTCCGCCGGCGACAAACCCATCTGCAGACACGCCAGTGACAACATAAACGGCATGGACGCCACCGGCGATGACCCGGGATTGAAGTCTGTCGCCAGCACGATTGCCAACCCCAACTCCATCATCCTGCGCGCCGGCGGGTACTGTTTACGCCCTAATGCGAATACCGATCCGGGGAGGACAACCGGCTGCACGCCCGCATCCCGCAGTTGACGCAGCGTCTCTTCCGTAACGGTCTCCAGGTGGTCTGCGGTCGCTGCGCCGAGTTCTGCCGCCAACGCCGCGCCTGTACCAGGACGAAACTGCTCCGCATGGAGGCGCAATCCCATGCCGTTTTTCTTTGCCGCGCCAAGCACCACGCGCGTTTCTTCCACCGTGAACGCATGATCGTCGCAGAACGCATCGCAGTACCTTGCCAGCCCCAGTGCGGAAACTTCGGGAATCAGCTCTTCCGCAATCCAGCGCACGTATTCACTGCGTCGGTCGCTGAAATCCGGTGGCACCGTGTGCGCCGCCAGCAGCGTGGGAATGATGCGGGCAGGCCCTTCCTCGTTGAGCCGCCGGATCACGCGCAACATGCGTAACTCGGTTTCGCGATTGAGCCCATAACCTGACTTGGCTTCGAGGGTCGTCGTACCGCCGCGCAGCATCCAGTCGCGATGCCGCCGCGCCGCCGCCAGCAATTCATCTTCCCTGGCCGCGCGCGTCAGCTTTACCGTGCGCAGTATGCCTCCGCCCGCAGCGGCGATCTGCTGATACGTGGCTCCCGCGATGCGCTGTTCAAACTCATCGGCGCGATTGCCGGCAAATACAAGATGCGTGTGCGCATCCACAAAGCCCGGTGTCACGCAGCGTCCCTGCGCATCGATCAGCACTGCGTGGGGCGGAATCTTAGTCCGCAATTCCGCGTATGTGCCGACAGCCGTAATGCGATCGTCCTCGATCAGCATGGCCCCATCCGTGATCAGGCCAAGTTCGTTCAACTCAGCGCCGACGCGCGCACGGGCAGGGCCTGCCATGGTGACAAGCTGATTCACGTTGACCACCGCAACCGTCACTTTATCCGCCTGCCTTCGGGTCGCCTGCCATGGGGATGCGAATGCCCTTCTCCCGCGCCGTCTGCCGCGCCAATTCGTACCCCGCATCCGCATGCCGCGCGACCCCGATGCCGGGATCGTTGTTGAGCACGCGGGCGATGCGTCGAGCCGCATTCTCCGTGCCATCGGCCACGGTCACCTGGCCGGCATGCAGCGAATAGCCCATGCCTACGCCGCCGCCGTGATGGAAGCTCACCCACGTGGCGCCGGAAGCTGTATTCAACAGCGCATTCAGAATCGGCCAATCGGCAACCGCATCCGACCCGTCCAGCATCTTCTCGGTTTCGCGATACGGGCTGGCGACCGATCCGGTGTCGAGGTGATCGCGCCCGATGGCAATGGGCGCGGAGATCTCGCCTGTGCGCACCAGTTCGTTGATGGCCAGTCCCATCCTGGCGCGCTCGCCGTAACCCAGCCAACAGATGCGCGCGGGCAATCCCTGAAAAGCGAACCGGCCTCGTGCCAGCCGCAGCCAACGCGTCAAAATCTCGTTATCCGGAAACAATTCGAGCGCCAACTCGTCGGTGCGATCGATGTCTCTCGCATCGCCCGACAACGCCACCCAACGAAACGGTCCCGCTCCCGTGCAGAACAGCGGCCGAATATATTCCGGCACGAATCCCGAAATCAGAAACGCATCGGCGCATCCCGCATCGAACGCGAAGCGGCGAATGTTGTTGCCGTAATCGAACGCCACCGCACCGGCGCGCTGCATCGCGAGCATGGCGTCCACATGCACGACCATCGACGCTGTCGAGCGGCGCACATATTCGCCGGGATCGTTCTGACGCAGCTCCTCCGCTTCGCTCGGCGTCACACCCTGCGGCACGTAACCATTCAGCGGATCGTGCGCGCTGGTCTGGTCAGTCACCACATCCACCTGCACGCCGCGGCGCACGATCTCCGGCAGCACATCGGCGCAATTGCCCACCAGGCCCACCGAGAACGGCCGCCTTTCGCGCAGCGCTGCTTCACATAATCCCAGCGCATCGTCGAGACTCTCGGTGACGCGGTCGCAGTAGCGAGTCTCGACGCGCCGCTGAATGCGGCCCCGATCCACATCGATCGCCAGCACGACTCCGCCGTTCAGGGTCACGGAAAGCGGCTGCGCTCCGCCCATGCCACCGACGCCGCCCGTCACCACCAGCTTGCCGGCCAGTGAACCGCCAAAGTGGCTGTCGGCCAGAGCGGCGAAGGTCTGAAACGTTCCTTGCAGAATGCCCTGCGTGCCGATGTAGATCCAGCTTCCCGCCGTCATCTGGCCGTACATCATCAGGCCCTTGCGGTCGAGTTCATTGAAGTGTTCCCAGTTGGCCCACTTGCCCACCAGGTTGGAATTGGCAATGATTACGCGCGGCGCCATGTCATGGGTGGGAAACACGCCTACCGGCTTGCCCGATTGCACCAGCAGTGTCTCTTCGCTGCCCAGGTTTTCCAATTCGCGCACGATGGCGTGGAAGCACTCCCAGTTGCGCGCGGCGCGGCCAATGCCGCCATACACCACGAGGTCCGCGGGCCGCTCCGCCACTTCCGGATCGAGGTTGTTCATCAAGCAGCGCAATGCGGCTTCCTGCTGCCAGCCCTGGCAACGCAACTGACTGCCCCGTGGTGCGCGAATCATCGGGACGGTGGCGACACTCATGTTTTCCTCCCTCTCAGGAAACGCGCATTGTCAAAGCTCGCGATATCCCCGAAAGCAGCTAAAAAGGATCATACCCGCGAAGGCCTGGCCATCTCCCTGGCAATGCCACAGGGAGCAGCGCGGTCACGATAGAATCCCCACTATTTTGGCTCCATGAAAACTGATTCACGACGGGCGTCGCTGCAAAGATTTTCCACCGCCGGTCAGGGCTTTGCGGATGTGTCCCGGCTACACTCGAATGCATGTCGCCCACCGCAGCAAAAAAGACTGCAAAACCCAAAGCGCCCAGTCGCACCGGGCGCGGAGATCTCGCTCCCGAGCGCATCGCCGCCATCCTCAAGGGCCTCGATGAAGCCTATCCCAACGCCGTCTGCGCGCTTGACCATCGCACTCCCTGGGAATTGCTGGTCGCTACCATTCTCTCGGCGCAGTGTACCGACGTGCGCGTCAACATGGTGACGCCGGCATTGTTCAAACGCTTTACTACTCCAGCCGCGATGGCGAAGGCGGCTCTGCCGGAACTCGAAGACCTGATCCGCACGACGGGCTTCTTCCGCAACAAGGCCAAGTCCATCCAGGGCGCGGCCAAGGCCATCGTGGAAATCTTCGGCGGCGAAGTACCGCGCACGCTGGCCGAGTTAATCACCGTTCCCGGCGCAGCGCGCAAGACCGCCAACGTGGTCCTTGGCGTCTCCTACAAGCTGGCGGAAGGCGTGGTCGTGGATACTCACGTTTTCCGCATCGCACATCGCCTGAGCCTGGCGAAGGGAGACACGCCGCAAAAGGTGGAAGAAGAATTGATGAAAGTAATTGCCCAGGAACGCTGGATCGATTTCTCCCACCAGATCATCCATCACGGACGCCAGGTTTGCATCGCGCGCAAGCCGAAATGCAATGTCTGTAACCTGGAACAGCTCTGCCATTCGAAGGACAAGACCTGGCATTCGTAGATTGGCTGCAAACCGCAGCAAACTTGAAAAAAATTCAAAGCCGGATGCGGATTTTGCGGGAATTCGGTGTATTTTCAGGCTCTTTTTGAGGGGGCGCGCACATTCATGGCTTGACAGGCGCGACGAGACGAAGCGGAGAAGTCGTTGTGCGAATTGGAGATAGCGGCTAGTTTTCCTGGACAGGGAAAATGACCGGCAAATTTTTGCACCGGTTTTGGAGCACAGGAGGGGGGGAGGGGGGTATTCACCCGGGGTACGGACCGATTCAGGAGTCGATCGAGTGGCATCCCGGCCATGGAAGCTTGAACCCTTCTCGAGACCGACTGTCTACAGTATGCCCGCGGATCGCATAATTTCAGGCAAACTGACGGTTTGCGGGGACTGTTGTTTGCAGTTCAGGCGAGAACTCTCGCCACGCAGGCGATCAACCCCGGAATGTCGTGCGGATCGGCCTCGGCGGCAGGCTCCCACCCAAGTTCGCGCAGCGTCTGGCTGGTGACCGGCCCGATGGAAACTGCCGCTACTGCGGCGAATGGAAACCGCACATCCCCCGCCTTCGCCACCTCGGCCAGATGCGTCACGCTGGACGAACTGGTGAACGTGGCGGCATCCAGCCGGTCAGCGACTGCCTGGCGCAGGCGCTCCGGGGCAGTTTCAGGGATTTCGTTGCGATAGGCGTCCACCACATCGACGATCGCGCCCGCCGCCCGCAGCGCGTCGGGAATCACATCGCGGGCTACGGCGGCTCGGGCCAGCAGAACACGGTTTCCCTGGATGTTGCCGGCTAACGCGGTGACCAGGCCCTCGGCTACGTAGTGATCCGGGACGACATCGACCTTCCACCCAGCCTCGGTGGCCGCCGACGCAGTGGCTGCGCCCACGGCGGCAACCCTGGCATCCGGCTTCAGCTCCGAAGCTCCAATCTCCGCGGCCCGCGACCGCAGCGCTTTCACGGTATTGGCACTGGTGAGAATGATCCAGTCGTAGTCGTCGATTTTACGAAGCGCCGCATCCAGGGCCGCAAAGCTCGCCGGGGGTGCTATCTTCAACACCGGAACTTCCACCGCGATCGCGCCCAGCGCCCTGAGTCCGTCGCTGAGCCTGCCTGCCTGGTGCGCTGCCCGGGTCACCAGCACACGGCGTCCGGCCAGCGGCAGATCCGGCATCAGGCCGCTCCGCCCGATTCCGACGCGACCCCGGCCAGCATCCCGGCGGCACCCGATTCCAGCAGCATCTCCGCGATGGTACGTCCGAACCCGACGGCGTCGGTGGTTGTCCTGGGAACGCTATGGTAGGCACGCGTGGCTTTGCCGCTTTCGGGATCGGCCACCACGCCGAAGATCTCCCACTCCGCGGTGTCGGGTTCTCCTTCAATGGCGGGGCAGGCGCGGCAATGAATACCGATGGGGACCTGGCAGCCGCCGCCCAGAGCCGCCAGCGCGGCCCGCTCCGCGGTCACTGCAAAACGAGTGATGCCATCGTCAAGAAACGCCAGCGCCGCAATGGTCTCCGCATCGTTCAAACGCGTCTCGATGCCCAGCGACCCTTGTCCCGCCGCCGGGCAGAAATCCTTCGGATCGAGCCGTTCCCGCACCCACTCGGTCTTTTCCAGCCGGTCGAGCCCCGCGGCCGCGAGCAGAATCGCTTCCACCTGGCCCTCGGCCAGCTTGCGCAGCCGCGTATCCACGTTGCCGCGAAACTCGACCGCAACCACGTCCGGACGCAGAGCCTTCAATTGCGCCCGCCGCCGCGCGCTGCTGGTGCCTACCTTGGCTGCCGCCGGCAGCGCGGCCACGCCGGCATGCTTCACCGACACAAAGACGTCGCGCGGATCCACCCGCGCCGGGGTCGCCGCCAGTGCAAATCCCTGCGGCAATTCCGTCGGCAAATCTTTCAAAGAGTGCACCGCCAGGTCGACCCGGCCGTCCGCCAGCGCTTCTTCAATTTCCTTGGTGAACATGCCCTTGGAGCCGACCTGGGCAAACGTCACTTCCTGCAGGCGGTCGCCGGTGGTCTTGATGATTTCGATTTGGACCGCGTGACCCCGTCCACGAAGGAGATCGGCGATATGGTTTGCCTGCCAGAGGGCGAGTTGGGATCCGCGGCTACCGATGCGCAAGTTCATCGGCGCCCCGCTATGCTGGTTGGAATCACGGGTGCATCCTTTGTGTTTGAGGCGTCTGAAGGTCGGGGAGAATTGGCGCCTTGATCCGCTTCGTTTTCCGGAGCGGGCACCGAGGGCAGCGACCATGTTTCGCACAACGCGTCGACGCGCGCCGAGTTGTTGTCCCGGGCGGCCTGCTTGAGCGCCTGCATGGGCGGATGCAGAAACTTGTTGACCAAACCGCGGGTCAGCGCCTCCACCGCGGCGATCTGTTCCACCGTCAATGTTCCCAGCCGCGCCTGCATTCTGCGCAGTTCGCCCTGACGAAGCTCTTCGGCCTGCCGTTGCAGGGCTACGATGGCGGGCGCGACATTGACCGTTCGTTGGCGCTGGTGGAAGCGCTCCACCTCAGCGGCGATCATCGATTCGGCGCTGTTCGCTTCGCGGCTGCGCTCCGCCATGTGCGAAGCAGCTACCGACTGTAGATCATCGATGTCGTAGACGAAGATGCCTTCCAGCTTGTTCATCGCCGGGTCGACATCGCGGGGCACGGCAATATCGATGAAGAACATGGGCCGGTTGCGGCGGCGATGCATGAACGCCTGCCCGTGCTCCTTGCGGAAGATGGGATGCGGCGCGCCCGTCGAGGTGATGATGATGTCGGCTTCGCTACCCGCCTCGTACAGTTGATCGAACGGAATCACGCGGCCGCTGAATTGCGCGGCCATGCGCTGGGCCCGTTCGCGCGTCCGGTTGGTGACGAGGATGGCGCCCGCTCCCTGCTGCACCAGGTGCCGCGCGGCCAGTTCGCTCATCTTGCCGGCACCCACCAGGAATACCGTACGGCCATTGAGGGATCCGAAGATCTTGCGCGCCAGGTCGACTGCCACCGAGGCCACGGAAACAGTATTCGAACCGATCTCGGTCTCGGTGCGCACCTTCTTGGCGGCGGCGAAGGCGCTCTGCAACAGGTGTTCGAGCTGGCCGCCGACGGTGCCCGCTGTCCGGGCCACGGCAAAGGCCTCTTTCACCTGTCCCAGGATCTGCGATTCCCCGACGACCATCGAGTCCAGGCTGGCCGACACGCGAAACAAGTGCCGCACCGCATCCTGATCCCAATGCTGGTACAAGTGATCTTTCAGGACTGCCGGGTCCAGACCGAAATGGTTTTGAAGAAACTCGCTGAGATCGATGGCGGGCGACTCGACCGCGGTCAGGATCTCCACCCGGTTGCAGGTGGAGACGATCATGCATTCGGAAACCCCGGGAACCGCAGCCAGGGCCCGTGTGACATCGGGCAAATCCTCGCGCGAGATCGCGATGCGTTCGCGCAGTTCGATGGGAGCAGTCTTGTGGTTGACACCGATGAGGGCCAGGGTCATGGAGCACCGTACCTGTGCACCTGGCTGAACTGGTTGGCGGCCCACACGGCCAGCATGACCAGAAACACGGCGCCCGACAGATAGGCCGCCTTGCGCCCGCGCAGGCCGGCGGTGTTGCGCACGAACAGCAGCAGCACATAGACCGCCCACATCACAAAGGAAGCAATGACCTTGGGATCGCGGAAGTAGGCGGCGCCGAGGACCGTCTCCTGGGCCAGCACCGAGCCGATGACCAGTCCCACCGTCATGCAGGGAAAGCCGAACAGCAGCGTGGCGTGAGCGATCCGTTCCAGGGTGTCGAGGGGCGGCAGCCACTCCAGCGGCGCCCACCAGCTATCGCCGCCGGGCTGAAGCTTGCTTTTGATGCGCCTCTCCTGCAGCAGGTAAAGGACGGACGCCAGCATGCTGAAACCCAGGGCGGCATAGGCGGCCAGCAGGGCCACGATATGAGCTACCAGCCAGCTGATGCGCACGCCCGACGACGGAAAAATATAGCGTTCGTATCCGAGCGAAGGAACAAAAACGATGAAGAACGTAATGGGCAAGGCAAACACAGCCAGGGAGATGGTCCCGTAGATCCACCAGACCAGGAAGAAGAGGGCCGCCACCACCAGGCCCAGCAGGGATTCGCCTTCGCGGACGCCCACGGGAAGCCAGCTATGGGCCAGCGCCAGCATCTCCACGACGGAAACGAAGTGGAAGAAAAAGGCCATGCCGCCCACATGGACGCAGAACTTGCGCCACCCCTGGTGCTGGTACAACACGGTGGGGAAGGCAGCGATACTTGCTCCCGCGTAAAGGCAAGCCGCAACTCTGAGCCAAAGCAAGTACATTCCGTTGTTTACCTTAAGATGTAACCAATTAGTATACTGTGACGCAAATCACCCCTCGGCATCGTTGGGGAGCAGCAATCGGGCCGGATCATGATGTGGCAATTGCACTTTGACCCAAAACCAGAAGGCGCCCGCACGTCTTATGAAATCAGACTCCCCTCTTCGGAAAAGGGCTCTTAAAACTGCACACGGACCGATCGGAGAGAAGCATGTTTGTAGCATTCCCGGTTGAAACCATCAAGAGTTCCCTCCAGATCGCGAGCAGCCTGGGATCCATCCTGGCTCTCGGTGCCGCCGCTTTTTGGTTCTTTCGGACCAGCAAAGCCAAACAGCGGATTCAGTTTGACGTGGACTGCAAGGTCTACCCTCTGGCCGGGAACCTAAACCAGAAAGTGGCCGAGCTCCAATTCTGCTTTGAAAACAAGGGCTTCGTGGAACACCGGATTTATAACCTGACCGTCTCCGTACACGCATTGGATTCCGAAGTGAACCTGCAGACGAAAGAGGCGACCGGGGAGCTTGAGTTTCAGCGCCGGATCCTGCCCCGGAAACAGCTGATCCCGCCATTCGGGGAGTACTACTTCATTCGGCCCGGAATTCGCCAGGTGATTACCCACATTGTGCCTATTGACGCAAACGACTCTCTCATCCGGGTTACTGCCGGCTTTCACTACGTCGAGAGAGGCGCCATCCCGCATACGGCCAGACGCGTATTTCCCACCGGCGCTGCTCCTTCCCAGGCTTAGGCGGGCAGAAATAGCGACCGCGTTTTCCACGAAAGAACCCTTCAACCGCGCGCAAGACGCCACCCGATTCCAACCCGCCACGATACTCTTGAATCCAGCGTGATCCGAGAAGACATTCAACCCGGCATAATTCCGGAAACCTCCCAGCCGGAACTTCTGGCGCCCCACCCCGCGGCCGAGAAAGCAGCGGCGGAGCTGACCCCGTTCATGCGCCAGTGGACGGTGGCCAAGCGGGAGAATCCCGACGCCCTGCTCTTCTTTCGGATGGGTGATTTCTACGAACTTTTCTACGACGACGCGGTGGTGGTGAGCCGCGAGTTGCAGCTTACTCTGACGGCGCGCGACCGCGAACGCTCCCAGCCCATGTGCGGCGTTCCCTACCACGCGGTCGAAAACTACCTGGCGCGGCTGCTGCGCAAAGGCTACCGCATTGCCATCTGCGACCAGATGGAAGATCCCAAGCTCACCAAGAAGATCGTTCGCCGCGAGGTAACGCGGGTTCTGTCGCCGGGCACCGCGATGGATGCGGCCCTGGGGCAGGAGCAGAACAATTTCCTGGCGGCATTTCTCGACACCGGGAACGAAAAAGGACGCACCGCCGTCTATGCCATCGCACTGCTCGATATCTCCACCGGCGAGTTTCGCACGGCGGAATTTACCGGGCCGGCGGCGCGGCAGCAGGCGGTTGACGAGATCCTGATGGCGGGCGCGAGCGAAGTCCTGTTTGCCTCGTCCGGGCAGATTCCCGCAGCTCTCGAACGCATTCCGGCGCGCACCCGGGTTGAAGATTGGGTGTGGACGCATGATTTTGCGATTCCGCTGGTGGAGCGGCAACTGAATGTCCGGTCGCTGGAGGGCTACGGCCTGGTCGGGCATGAGTGCGCCGCCATCGCCGCCGGCGTGGTGCTCCACTATGTGCGCACCACGCAGAAGAACGACGCGCTGCACATTGATTCGCTGAAGTTTCAGGAGCACTCCACCGCACTCGAACTCGACCAGGTGACGGTGCGCAACCTCGAGCTGGTCGAACCGCTGTTCTCCGGGCAGGACGACCGCGCCACCCTGTTTCACACTCTCGATGCCTGCTGCACGCCCATGGGCAAACGGCTTTTGCGCGCCACGATTCTGCGTCCGCTCCTGGACGCGGAAGCCATTGAAGCGCGCTACGAGGCTGTGGGCGAACTGCACGCCGACCTGATGAAACGCGAAGAGCTGCGACGGGCGTTTGCGGGAATCCTCGACCTGGAACGTCTGCTGGCGCGCATCTCACTCGACTCGGCCGGGCCTCGCGACGTGCGCGCACTGGCGGCAAGTACCGCGCGCCTGCCGGCGCTCAAGACATCTGTCGAAGCGGCGGCCGCACCGTTATGGCGGGAGTTAGTCACACGTCTGGACACGCTCGAAGATTTGACGCTGCGCATTGCGACGACGTTGGTTGCGGAGCCTCCGCTGACCCTTGCCGATGGCGGAGCCATCGCTGCCGGCGTGGATGCGGAGCTGGATGAGTTGCGCGCCATTTCTACCAGCGGCCGCCAGCAGATCGCGGCCATTGAAGAACGCGAACGGCAGCGTACGGGCATAAGTTCGCTCAAGGTCCGCTATAACTCGGTCTTCGGTTATTACATCGAGATCACCAAGTCCAACTTGTCCCACGCGCCCGCGGACTACGAACGCAAGCAGACGCTGGTGAATGCCGAACGCTTTACCACGCCTGAACTCAAGGAGTACGAGCGCAAGATCCTCACTGCCCACGATCGATCCATTGAGATCGAGAAGCGCTTGTTTGCGGAGCTGCGCAAAATCGTCCTGGAGGCCGCAGGCCGCATCCGGCGCGCATCCACAGCCGTTGCGGAGGCCGACCTCCTGGCCAACTTCGCGCACCTGGCCGCCGGACGGCGCTATGCCAGGCCCCAACTGGCCGCCGAGCCTTTTCTCGAAGCCGTGGCCGCCCGGCATCCCGTGATCGAGCAATGGATGGAAGAAACCCGCGAAGGCCGATTTATCGCCAACGACTTGTATCTGAGCGCATCCGACACCGGACCAACCCTTCTGCTGATAACTGGTCCTAACATGGGCGGTAAGTCCACTTATCTCCGCATGGCCGCCATGTTAGTGCTGATGGCGCAGATGGGCAGCTTTGTTCCGGCCCAGAGCCTGCGCTTCGGCCTGGTCGATCGCATTTACACCCGCATCGGCGCCAGCGACAATGTAGCCCGCGGCCGTTCGACTTTCATGGTGGAAATGACGGAGACGGCCACCATCCTGAACACCGCGACCAACCGGTCTCTCATCCTGCTGGATGAAATGGGCCGCGGCACCGCGACCTTCGATGGCTTGTCCCTGGCGTGGGCGACCGTGGAATACCTGCATGCTGAAACCTGCGCGCGTACTCTCTTCGCCACGCATTACCACGAACTCACCATGCTGGCGGAAAAGCTGCCGCGCGTGCGCAATTTACGCGTGGGCGTGAAAGAAGCGGCCGGGGGCATCGTCTTCCTGCATAACATCGAGCCCGGCGCAGCCAGCAAGAGTTATGGCATCGAAGTTGCCAAACTGGCCGGACTGCCTGCGGTCGTTATCGAACGCGCCAAGCGCATCCTGCGCCAGCACGAAAAGCAGGAGCGGCAAAACGTGCAGCAGGAGACCGCTCCCGAGCCCATGCAGATGACGATCTTCACGCCGCTCTCGCAGCGCATCGTCGATCGCATCGAAGCCGTCGACGTCAACGCGCTCACCCCGTTGCAGGCATTGAATCTGCTGGAAGAATTGCAGCAGGAATTGAAGGAGAAGGCATGACGGCGAACCTGCGCCACGCGGCCGGCAGTCTGATCGTCGCAGGGCTTTCAGGAACAGAACTCACGGGCCTGGAACGCGCCTGGCTCAAACTCATTCGGCCAGCCGGCGTAATTCTGTTCAAGCGCAACATTCTCGATCCCCGCCAGACCCGCGCTCTGCTCGACGCCGCCACAACATCCTGCGTGCCGAACCATGTCCGCTATGTCGATGTGGAAGGCGGCACGGTCAATCGCCTCCGCGACGCACTCGCGCCCATGCCGTCGGCGCAGGCCGTTGGCGCGGCCATGCGTCACACGCGCAAGCCTGCTGTCGCCCAAGAGTTCGGGGAATTAATTGCCCGGGCGGTGCGGGCTTTCGGCTTCAACACAACCCTTGCGCCCGTCGTCGATCTCGCGTTGCCCGAATCCGCCGAAGTCATGGGGACACGCTCTGTATCGCCAAACCCCGCCGACGTGATTGATTTCGCACGCGCCTTCCTCGCCGGCCTGGCCGCCCGGAAGATCGTCGGTTGCGGCAAGCATTTTCCCGGCCTGGGCGGCGCATCCAGCGATACGCACTTCGTGACACCGGAGATTAACCGCACCTGGCCGCAGATATGGAGCGAGGACCTCGTTCCTTATCGCGAACTGCACGCCGCCCTGCCCATGGTGATGACCAATCACGCCGCGTACCCGCACACTCCTGGCAAAAACATGCCTGCCAGCGCGTCGCGTTTCTGGATCACGACGGTGCTCCGCAAGCGCATCGGCTATCGCGGCATCATTCTCTCCGACGATCTGGAGATGGGCGGCATCCTCAAATTCCTGCGCATCGACGAAGCCGCGGTTGAAGCCATTCGCGCCGGCTCGGACCTGCTGGAAATCTGCCACAGCGCAGAGCTCATTCTTGGCACGTATGAAGCGCTGATCGCGGAAGCCGAGCGATCGGCCGCGTTTCGCAACCTGCTGCTGGCCCGAGCGCGCGAGTGCAGCCGCAAGCGGGCCCGGCTTTATGGGGGCGGCATCGCGCCGCCCTGCACAACCAGGCAATTCGAAGCGCTGCGCGCAGGGGTGCTGAAATTCCGCGACACGGTGGCCGCAGCCTCTGCGGAAACTGAAACGGTAGCTCCGCGCGCCACGGCGCCGGCGGAAGCGTCCTGATGGCCCGCCCCATGATAGTCGCCGGGGTGATGAGCGGGACTTCGGCCGACGGCATCGACGTGGCAGTAGTGCGCATTGCGCGCAGCGGTTCGCGGAAAAACCATCGGCCTGGACTTACCCTTCTGGCTCATGAAGGATTCGCCTATCCAGCCGCGTTGCGCCGCGCCGTTCTCGCCGCGATGAATGCGACGTCGATTGCAACCGCGGAACTCGCCCGTCTCAACTGGCGCCTGGGCATCGCGTATGCCGATGCCCTGCGCGCAACTCTGAAAAAGCATCGCACGCAACTCGACCTGGTGGGATGTCACGGGCAGACGCTCTACCACCAGGCGCGCCCTTCCTCTTACGCCGGCCGCAGCTTTAGCTGTACATGGCAACTCGGCGAGCCCGCTGCCATTGCCTCGGCCATCGGTGTTCCGGTTGTCTCCAACTTCCGTCCCGCGGACATGTTCGCGGGAGGCCAGGGAGCACCACTTGTTTCCCTGCTCGACTACGCGCTCTTCGCGCACGCGAAGTCCGGCCGCGTGCTGCAGAATATCGGCGGCATCGCCAACCTGACCGCAATTCCCGCGGGCGCTTCGCCGTCCGATGTGATGGCCTTCGACACCGGTCCCGGCAACATGGTGATCGATGTCCTGGCGCAGCAGCTCCTGAGCAAACCCTACGATCGCAACGGAGCCGCAGCCGCGAGCGGCACAATCCTCGACGCGATCCTCTCCGCCGAGTTGCGCAATCCGTACTACCGTCAAAGGCCTCCGCGCACCGCGGGCCGCGAGCAATTCGGCCGCGAATACGCGAAACGATTTCTTGCCGCCTGCCGCAGGCAAAGCCGCAAGCCGGAAGATGCATTGGCTACCGCAACCGCTCTTACCGCGGAATCCATCGCCCGCAGTTACAGGCAATTCGTCCTGCCGCTCATGACGAGCGACTCTGTCGACTACATCGTCTCCGGCGGCGGCGCGCGCAACGCGACACTGATGCGCATGCTTGCAGAACGTCTCGAGCCGCTGGGCTGCAACCTCGCCGCCACCTCCAACTACGGCCTGCCCGTCGAAGCGAAAGAAGCAGCCGCTTTCGGATTGCTGGCATGGCAAACCTGGCACCATCTGCCCGGCAACGTGCCTGCTGCCACCGGCGCAACGCGCCCCGCCATTCTTGGACAGGTGACGTATGTTTAGATTCGGCTGGCGGATCCTGCTGCCCGCCGCCTTAACCCTGCTGATCGGTTGCCGCTCTTCGCAGCGCGACCCGCGCACGGTCGTATTCCTGATCGAAAGCAGCCCCGCTAATCTTGACCCGCGGGTCGGTACCGACGGGATCGCGGAGCACATCGACGAACTGATCTTCGACGGCCTGGTCGCGCGTGATTCCACGTTCCATTTCACCCCGGCTCTCGCGGAGCGCTGGGAGCAGCCCGACCCGAAGACCCTCATTTTTTATCTGCGCCCCGGGGTTCACTTTCATGACGGCCGCCCACTCACGTCGCGGGATGTGCTGTGGACCATCAACTCCATGCGCAACGGCGCGGTGATCTCGCCCAAGGCCGCCACCTACGCGTCCGTCGCTGCCATCGAAGCTCCCAACCCGCTCACCGTGATCTTCCATCTCAAGCAGGCCGACAACTTTCTGCTAACCAATCTCTCCACCGGCGCCATGGGCATCGTTCCGGAAGGCAGCGGGCGGGAGTTCTGGCGTCACCCCATCGGTACCGGCCCCTTTCGCTTTGTCAGCCAGCAGATCGACCAGGACATCGTCCTCGAACGCAATCCTGCCAGCTGGAGCGCGGTGCCCAAGCTGGAACGTGTACGTTTCGCCGTGGTCCCCGATTCCATCACCGAATCGCTCGAACTGGAGAAAGGCTCGGGAGACGTCGCCATCAATTCCCTGCCCATGGATGCGCTGCCCGTGCTCGCAAGGCGTCCCGACATCCAGGTGGACGACGCGGACGGCACCCAGCTTCAATACCTTGCCTTCAACGTGCGCGACCCGCTGCTGAAGGATCCGCGCGTACGCCAGGCCATTTCCTGCGCCATCGATCGCGATCTCATTATTCGTTCCCTGATGGATGGCCACGCCCGGCCCGCCCAAAGCATGCTGCCGCCTACGCACTGGGCATGGACCGGCGAAGGCCCCCAATTCGCCTACGATCCCGCCCGCGCCGCCCGCTTACTCGACGCAGCCGGCCACCCCGCCGGACCCGACGGCATTCGTTTTCACCTCACCATGAAGACCAGTTCCGTCGAAGATGTGCGCCTGCTCGCCGCCGTTCTGCAGCAGCAAATGGCGCGGGTCGGCATCGCTCTCGATATTCGCAGCTACGAATTTGCCACGTTTTATGCCGACGTCACCCGCGGGGCCTTTCAGATGTATTCCCTGCGCTGGATCGGCGGCAATGAGCAGCCCGACATCTTCAGCTACGCCTTCTCCACGGCGCGTTTTTCCCCCAAGGGCGCCAATCGCGGCCACTATTCGAATGCCCAACTTGATGCCCTGCTCGACGACGCCACCGAGAGCACCGACCAGGCGCGGCGCCGCTCCGACTACGTGGAAGCGCAGAAGATTCTTGCCGCCGACCTGCCCGCGCTCAACTTGTGGTATCGCGACACGGTCGTGGTCCACAACAAGCGGCTCACCCACATCCTCCCCACCCCCTCCGGCAGCTTCACTTTCCTTGAGACCGCCGAGCTCACGCCATAAGGACTGCCGCCACCCTCCCCCTTTGTGAAAAGCCCCGAACTCCTTCAGATTTCGAAGCAAGTCCCACAGCTTGAAGCACGCTTTCAACCTTTTGCTGCACTATCTCGTCTACCCGAAGAGAGAACCAGCACACGCCGCGCACTCACCACGGCTTTGGACATTTTGGATTGACCATGAAAAGCACGCTGAAAAGTCAGATTATTTCGCCGGCACTCGGTGCCTTGCTGTTGGCCGTCCTGTTAACGGGCGTGTCCCTGTTGCGGGCCCAGGCTCCGGCGCGCTTCGTGGGATCGGTTACGGCAATCAGCGGCACGACGCTGACCGTAAAAACCGACGCTGGCGACCAGAAACAGGTCGGAGTTCCGGCCGAAACGCCCATCAAGCGGATCGCGCCCGGAGAGAAGGACTTGAGCAAGGCCGCAGCCATTACGTTCGCCGACCTGGCGGTTGGCGACCGCGTGCTGGTGCGGCTCAACCCCGATGCGCAGGACGCTACGCCCCAGGCCGCGCAAATCATCGCCGTCAAGCAGGAAGACCTGGCTCAGAAGCAGCAGAAGGAGAGCGAAGACTGGCAGCGGCGCGGAATCGGCGGCCTTGTGAAGAGCGTCGACGCATCCTCGGGAACTCTTGTGGTTACCACGGGCGCCGGCGCAACCGCCAAAACGGTCACCGTGCACACGAACAAGGCGACGACTCTCAAGCGCTATGCGCCCGGTTCGGTTCGGTTCGATGAAGCCAAGGCGGCAGGGATCGATGCCATCAAGGCTGGCGACCAACTGCGCGCGCGCGGCGAAAAGAGCGCGGACGGCTCCGAGATTACGGCGGAAGAAGTGGTGTCGGGAAGCTTCCGCAACGTGTCGGGCACCATTGCGTCGCTGGACGCTTCCAGTTCGTCCTTTGTCGTCAAGGACCTGGCGACCAAGAAAACAGTGACGGTTCTGGTTACGCCGGAATCGCAGATGCGCCGCCTCCCCGAACGCATGGCGCAGATGCTGGCAACCCGCTTGAAGGGCGGCGGGGCACCCGGAGCCGCAGGACCAGGAGGTCCGGGAGCAGGCGGAGGGCCCGGTGGCGCAGGGCAACCGCCCGCCGGCGGCCTGCCCCAACAGCATAGCTCGAGCGGCGGTGGGCAAGGTGGAGGGCCGGGCGCCGGCGGACCGGGTGGAGGTTCGGGCGGAGGCGATCTCCAAATGATGTTGAGCCGGGCCCCGGCGATTCAACTAGCCGATCTCCAGAAGGGTGAAGCGGTCATGCTTGTCTCCACCGAGGGGACGAATGGCGTCACAGCAATCACCCTGCTCGCGGGAGTCGAACCGCTGCTCCAGGCTCCGGCAGCCAGCCAGAATCTGCTCTCCAACTGGAGCATGGGCTCCGGCGGCGCGGCTGAAGGCGGCGGAACTCAATAGGTTTAATTGCAGAAGATCCTGATCGAAGCACATGATCCGGTAAGGAATAAAGAGGAACTCGTGTATTCAAGACTTTATCGATTTATCCATATTGCAGTGATCGCGGCGGGGCTTCCGGCGTTGGCGCAATCGCCGGTTTCGACGCCAGATTCGCAAGTTGCACCCCCGGCCCAAACTGCGGCGACGGCCGCCACCGGCACCGTGCGTGGCCACATCACCGACCAGACCGGCGCTCTCATCCCCGGTGCGAAAATAACGATTACCGATGCCGAGGGAAAAACACTGCGTACGGCCACGGCGGATGCGGGCGGCGCGTACGAACTGCGCGGCCTTCCCGCTGGAACCTTCATCGTGAAGGCGGACTATGAGGGCTTTGCCTCCTTCCAGTCCCCGGCCATCACCCTGGCGAGCGGGCAGGCAAAACGCGTAGATATCGCCATGACCATCCAGGCCGAACAGCAAAACGTGGTCGTCACCGATGACTCGCCCACAGTCAACGTGGAAGCGGCCGGCAACGCCAACGCCATCGTTCTTAAAGGCAAGGACCTCGACGCACTCTCCGACGATCCCGACGAGTTGTCCAACGAGCTCTCCGCTCTCGCCGGCCCCTCGGCCGGTCCCAATGGCGGGCAGATTTTTATCGACGGGTTTTCCGGCGGCCAGCTACCGCCCAAGTCGGCCATTCGCGAAATCCGCATCAACCAGAACCCGTTTTCCGCGGAGTATGACCGCCTGGGCTACGGACGCATCGAGATTCTCACCAAGCCCGGCACCGACAAGCTGCACGGCCAGTTCTTCATCCAGGGCAACGACAAGAGCTTCAACACCGGCAACCCCTTCACCGGCGGAAGCAACGGGACCACCACCAGCACCATCCCTCCGTATTACAGCTATCAATTCAACGGCACGGTGAGCGGCGCAATTTCCAAGACAGCCTCCTTCTTCGTAAGCGCCGAGCGCCGCAATATTGAGAACGTCAACGCCTGGCTCATTCCCGACGCCGTGCTTGAAACCTCGCCGGGCGTCTTCACCGACACTCCGAATTATGGCGTCAACCTCCTGAACCTGCGCATCCGCGACAATGCTTCGGCCCGCATCGACTGGCAGCTCGGCGCCAAAAACACGTTCACGGTGCGCTACGGATTCTGGAATGAATCGGAGCACGGCGACCTGAGCGCGGGTTATCTCCCCACTGCGTCCACCCACGAATCCAATACCGACCACACCGTGCAGGTAAGCGACGCCATTGTTCTCAACGATCACATGGTCAACGAAACGCGGGCGCAGTTTGAGGAGCAGAACGAAAACCATTACCCCGACTCCAGTGCGCGCACCATCGTCGGCGCGGGCGACTTTACCGCGGGCGGCTATCCCGCGCAGGAGAGCCGCGACCGCACCATCCGCCTGGAGTTGCAGAATCTCACGACCGTGAGTCACGGAGCCCACGCCATCAAGTTCGGAACCCGTCTGCGCGATACCCGCGACGCCAACTTCTCCGACTCCAACTACAACGGCGCGTTCAGCTTTTCGCCCGCGGTCATCGGCGGCGTTACTTACTCGCCCGGACAGGTGTACGCCGCCATGGCCAATGGCCTGGCTTCCGGTCAAACGTTCAACCAGCTTGTGGCGCAGGGCTTTGGACCCGCGACCGCCAGCTTCACCACCGGCACGGAGTCGGCGGTCGCCAACATGTTCGACGCCGCGGTGTTCGTACAGGACGATTGGAAGGTCAGCCCCCGGCTGACCGTTTCCGGCGGCATGCGCTGGGAATCGCAGAACCACATCGCCGATCACAACGACTGGGCGCCCCGCGTCGGACTGGCCTACGCGCTCGATGGCGGCAAGGGCAAGCAGGCCAAGACCGTGCTGCGTGCCGGATACGGCGATTTCTACGACCGCTTCACGGTCACCAACCTGCTGTCGGTGCAGCATGCCAACACGCAGAACAAGATCTTCCTCAACTTTCCATCGTGCAACACCACCGCCACTTCTCTGCAGACCATCGACCTGAGTGCTTGCCAGAGCAGTTCCGCCGCGGCCAACCCCCAGGCGGTGCCGGTCCGTTATCGTGTCGATCCCACGTTTCATTCGCCCTACACCGGACAGCTCGGCGCCAGCATCGAACGGCAATTGAACAAAGGAACCAGCGCTACCGTCACCTACCTGCATTCGTTCGGCGTGCACCAGTTGGTGACCATCAACGCCAACCAGATGGAAGGCGACGGAACCTATCCGCTCGACCCTACCGGCGGGTACCTCTACCAGTTCCAACCCGAAGCAGTCTTCAAGCAGAATCAGGTCATCACCAGCGTCAATGCCCGCCTGTCCAAGAATCTCAGCCTGGTCGGCTTTTATACCCTGGGCTATTCAAACAGCGATGGCGGGGCCGGTTCCAACGCATCCAACGCCTACAACATCAGCCAGGATTACGGCCCGGCCACCTTTGTTTCGCGCAACCAGGTCTTCACCATGGCCAACTACAGCGGCCCCTGGGGAATTCGTTTCAATCCATTTCTCATCGCGCAGTCGGGCAAGCCCTTCAACATCGTTCTGCCTACGGATCCGCTGAACAACTTCAACAACCAGCGCCCCACGTATGCCTCGGCCAGCACTCCGGCCGCCAACCAGGTGCAAACGCCCTGGGGGGTTCTGGACAAGGTGCCTCAGCCCGGCGAGCGCTTGATTCCCGCCAATCTCGGCAACGGCCCGGCAGCCGTTGCCGTCAACCTGCGCATCAGCCGCGGCTTCGGATTCGGTCCTGAAACCAACAGCGCAGCCAATGCCAACAACCAGGGCGGTGGCGGGCCCCCGGATGGCGGAGGCGGCGGAGGCGGCGGCCGTCGTGGCGGACCTCCAGGAGGTTCACTCGGGCCGGGAGGATTGGGCGGAGGCGGCGGCGGACGCGGCGGCATGTTTGGCGGAGCGCCAAGCGGCCGCAAGTATTCGCTGAACTTCAGCGTTCAGGCCCTCAACCTGTTCAACAACATCGACTACGGCGGCCCCAACGGCACCATCGGGACCAAGCGCTTCGACCAGTCCACCACCCTCGCCGGCGGCATCTTCTCCACCGGCTCCGCCGCCCGCCGCATCTTCGCCCAGGTGATCTTCGTTTTCTAAATAAAAACGCAACGCCACCCACCAGGGCCGGGGCAAATGCCTCGGCCCTGATGCATTCCAATCCGGCCGCCTGCTCCCCCTCTCGCAATTCTTCCGCACCCCTTAAACGGACGTGACCCCTGAGGTTCCCGAATCCGCCGGACTGCGGTAGCATTGCACGGCAGGAGACGACGGTCATGTTAGAAAGCTTGACGCAAGATGTCGTTGTGTACACGTACATGCCTCCGGAACAGGTAGAGGCCTTCAAACGGGCAGCCCATCAGTTTAAAGTCTGGATTCTCGTCCGGCGCGGGAACAAGAACGCTCTACGATGGGTGGGGAGACTCGGTTACATCCCCAAGCCCGCCGACTGCAAAGCAAAAACCGCGGATGCCGACTACAAGCAATACGCAGGTTTGGTGACCCGCCCCGTATTGGTGCCGGCCGCCTTTTCCCCTCACCGGCTAGGCCAGGCCCAGGAAATCTGGCGCGACTTCGAACGGGAAAAGATCTACATCTTCAATCCCGACGACCTCGGCGCCAATCTTGCCGCGGACAAGGCGGGCAAGCATTACACGGTGCAGATGAACCGGCAGCACGAACACTACGGCTGCGTGATCTACAAGCCCGTCTATCGTTCCCAGGCAGAGTACATTTACTCCGACTACGACATTTACGCCATCGTTCCCGAAGACCGTCCGCAGGACAATGTATTCAGCTTCCGCAAAGACGAAAAGACCCAGAAGATCACCGATGCCCAGGGAAAGATGCTTCTCGATCTTCAGTATTTCGTCAAGGCAGCGGGAGAAATGCGGAACGCGCCCGACTCTCGTCCTCCCATGATCCGCCACGGGGAGCAGGAGACATTCAAAACCGACTATAGCGACCCGCTCGACGTCTTCTGGCCCGACGGCATGCGGATCTCCGCGCTCGAGGCCGGTCAACCCATCAAAGACTTCTACGAACGCACCCTCCACGGCAGACGCCAGGTGGACGAAAACACCGTGCGGCGCCTCATCTACGGCAATTGGTGGAGAACGTAGCCGAGCGGGCCTGCAAGCGTCTCGAGCCTGTCCATCCTCAACAGGCCGGCACGGCAAAAGGGAATCTGCCTCCTACCGTGCCGCCCCCATCGCCGCCGCTTGAGGGTTCACCGCAAACGCATCGGTCAACGACATCGCGTGCAGCTTCGACTTCAACTCATCCGTCGTCGCTTTCGAATCAGCCTCGATGTCTACGGCCTCTCCCGGCAGCACGTCGAAGTAGTTCTCCGACACCTTCACATCGAGGTTGCCGAAGGACAGATAGACACTGCGCGCCAACACCGCCGAGCTCACGCGAATATGTGTCTTGCCGCCCGACTCGCTGGTCTCGACTTGCAGCGTCGCAGGCTTCAGATGAATCTCCTTCACCGGCGCGAGATACGTGAGATTGCGCGAAAGCTCTTTACCGCCATCCAGCAAATCGGCCACCACGAAAACCCGCGACGTGTCCGAAGCGCCAGCCTGGGTCAACTTCAAAAACGGCCAGTCGAGATAGACCTTGCTTGTCAATGCAGACACGCTGACATCCTGTTTCTCTTCCAGCAACACTTTGCCATCGAAGTCCATCAACCGCACGCGCAGCGTGGCGGCCTTCGCTTCGGTCTTGTCGGAGACGATATAGACCTTCACCGATCCGTCTTCCACGTGCGGCGAAACCAGTATCGGCGCATAGAAGCGCCGCGCATAAAACTGCAGCGCCTTCCATCGCCCGTAGTAATCGATACTCGACCACGACGCCACCGGCCAGCAGTCGTTCAACTGCCAGAAGATCGACCCCATGGTCTCCGGCATGCTGCGCCGAAAATGTTCCGCGCCAATTTTGATACCCTCGGCCTGCAACACCTGGCTGGCATAGAGAAAGCTCGGGAAATCCCTGGGCTCGGGATAGTCCTTCAGCAGGTAGTCATGAATGATCGAGTTGCCTTCATTGTTCTTTTGGTGCGCCAGCATCACCGGCGTGAAGATCCCGGTCCGGTCTTCCGGCTGCGTAAAGGCCTCCACCGTCTTCATCTCCGGAAAGGATTGGAATCCATACTCGGTTACGAACCGCGCGTTATGCGTCTCATATGTGGCAAAAGGAACCCGCCCGTGCCACACATCCCATATGTGCGCATCGCCGGTCTGGTAGTGCGCGCTGGTCTCTTCGTAGTCAGCGCTTGGGGAACTGGGCCAGTACGGCGTCTCGGCATCCAGGCGCGCCACCACGCGCGGCAGAATTCCGCTGAACTCCGTCAGGTAGTCCTGCCACATCTGGAACTTCACATCCGCAGGCAACGTTGTGCGCACGCCCCAGCTGAATGCCGCTTCCGTCTCGTTATTTCCGCTCCATATCACGATGCTGGGATGATTGCGCAGACGGCGTACCTGGTCCTCAGCCTCCGCTTCGATGTTCAGCTTGAACGCGTAGGTTCCCGGCTGCCAGTCGTTGCCGAACATGAAATCCTGCCACACCATGATGCCCAGCTCATCGCAGATGGAGTAGAACTCGTCGGTCTCGTAATAGCCGCCGCCCCAGTGCCGGATGGTATTCATGTTCGCGTCGCGCGCCGACTCCAGAATGCGGCGATAGTCCGCCGTCGTCACGCGATTGGGAAAGCTATCGAACGGAATCACGTCTGCGCCCTTGGCAAAAACCGGAGTTCCATTCACAACCAGTTGAAACGACCGGCCCCATTGGTCGAGATGCCTGTCGAGCACAATCGAACGAAGCCCTGCCTTGGTCTTGCGCTCTTCCGCCGCCGATCCGCCCGCACTCACCTTCGCTGAAAATTCATACATCGGCTGAGCGCCGTACCCCGCGGGAAACCATAACTTCGGCTGCCTGATTTCGATGGGCACATCGATCACGTTGCGCCCCGCATGCAGATTCGCTGTCGTGCTCACCGAGGCCGGCTTGGCCGCCTCGCTGTACTGAACCGTCACCGTGGCCTGTCCCGCACTGCCCGCTTCAACCTCAACCTCCGCGTCCACATGCGCCACTTCCCTGCTCACATCGCGCTGGCGAATCGCGAAGTCGGCAATCCGCACCTTGTCCCACGCCTCCAGGCGCACCGGCTTCCAAATTCCCGTGGTCACAAACCGCGGGCCCCAATCCCATCCATACTCATAGGCTGCCTTGCGAATGTATGTTTTGGCTTCGACCTTGGTCTTCGGCTGCCACGGGTCCTTGGCCGCGACTGCTTCGGCTGCCTTGAGCGGCGAAGGAAATACCACGTGCAGCACATTCCTGCCCGCGTGCAGATTTGCCTTCACCGGCACGCGCCAGGTGCGAAACATGTTGTCCGCACTGAGCACCTTCGCATCATTCAGATAAACGTCCGCCACCGCATCCAGGCCGTCAAACACCAGCTCGACGTGGGCGCGCGCCAGCACCGCCGCGGGCACATCGAAGTCAAGCTGATACTCCCAACCCGCTTGCTCGATCCATTGCAGCTTGGCTTCATTGTCGCGAAAAAAGGGATCGGGAATGCGCTTGTTCGCCATCAGGTCGAGATGCACATCGCCCGGTACCGTTGCCGGCAGCCATCCACCCTCGCTCGATCCGCCCGCCTGCCGGAATTGCCATCCATGGTCGAGTTCCACCAACACATTCGCCGAGCTCGATTGCGCAGAAACCTGTACGCTCCCCCCATTCAACAACGCCGCCACGCCCACGCAGCACGCAGCTGCCCACGCAATCGCTCTTCGCATCGCACTCCTTCCATGGCCGCTCAAATGGAAGCGCGTGGCGGCTCATGTATGGTTCTGATTCCGGGGATAAGACTACCACCGCGCCCGCGCCGACGCAGCCTCAACCGATCACGGAGCGATACAGTCTTTCCCACTCATCCGCCTTCGCATCCATGCTGAAGTCTTTTGAGATCCGCTCCCGGGCGGCGCGACCCATCGCCTCGCGCTGCTCCGGCGAACGCAGCATCACGGACAACATTCCTTCCGCGAGCGTCTCCGCTTGTTTGGCCGCCACCAGCACGCCCGCCTCTCCAACCAGCTCGCGCACCCCGCCCACATCCGTGGCCACCACCGGCTTCCCCATCGCCATGGCCTCGCCCAGGGCGAGCGGCATTCCCTCCCACGCCGAACTGAGAACAAAACCGTCCGCCGCATCGAGCAGCGCGGCCATGTCGTCACGCACGCCAAGGCTGCGCACACAATTCATCGCGCCGTGAACGGTGCAGAAGGCGCTGTACTCCGGTTTACGCTCTCCCACTCCCGCTCCGCCCGCCATCCACAGCCGCGTCCTCGGCGAAGCACTCCATACTTTCCCAAATGCCTGCATCAGATTGGGAAAATCCTTCGCCGCCGTCACGCGCCCCGCTGCGAGCCAAACAAACTCATCCGCCACGCCCATCTGCCCGCGCATCGCGGTGCGCCGGCCCGCATCGGGCATAAAGCCGCCCACCTCGATGCCATTCGTAAGCACCACGCATTTCCGCCGCGGAACCGCCTTCATGCGCACGTAGCGCTGGGCCGCCGCTGCGCACACCGCGGTCGTTACGCAGCTCCACCCGTCCGTAAGCCGGTAGGAAATCATGCGCGGCCATCCGCCTTCATACACGTTGTGAATGGTTGCGATGAGCTTGGGAGCCGGACACACCACGCGCATCAACCGCGCCAGAATGTTTCCATGAAAATTGTGGCTATGCACCACATCCGGACGGAACCTGCGCCAGTGTTCGACCCCGTGCCGCAGCCCGGAGAAGAAACTCCACGGCGTCTTCCGCATGTTGAGCCGCATCACTTCATGACTGGTCGTCCAATCCTCCGGCCCCGATCCGCGCAGCACCAGCAGCGTCACCGCATGGCCCCGCGCCGCCATCCGCCCGGCCAGCGACAGCACCTGGCGTTCCGTTCCGCCTACGCCCAGCGAATTCAGCACGTACGCAATGCGCATTTCATTCCACGGTGAAGTGTGGAACGATCATACCGCGCTCAGACTGCTGTGTGCCTCTGCGCCATCCACTTGCCCAACAGCGTGTCCACCGCCGCCAGGCCCGGCCCCAGGATCAAAATCAGCAGCGCCGCGAACCAATACGTCCACGGACTGGCCCCATAAAAGTCTTCCGGCTTTGAAAAGATATGGGAGAAATTCGTGCGATCGTCCGGCACGCTTAAAAACGCCATCGTCATGTTGACGAACAGAATTAGCGACACGAGCCGCGTTCCAATTCCCGCCGCAAACAGCATGCCGCCCACGAACTCGATCAACGCCACCGCCAGCGCGGTCATTCCCGGTGCCGGCAAACCAAGGGTCGTAAAAAATTCCGTTACCTTGTCCAGATGCGTCAGCTTGCCCCACCCATCCTGCGCAAATTGCCAGCCCCAATACAGCCGGATCGCGAGCAGCAGCGGAGTACGCAAGCTGTTCAGCAGCAGAACCAATCCCTCGTAAGCCGACGCGGCCGCATTGACGATCTTTGCCATGACGTTCCCTTTCTTCTTGCGATCAAGCTTCAGCAATGCGCAGGCACACCGCTCTCACCGCAATCCACAATCAATCTTTGCTCGTTAGCCTAAGCGATCAACGATTCGAGATCCGGCGCGCAGATCCAACCCAGTTCCGCCCAGGTCGCGAACCAGCCACGCACGCACTCCGGCCGCCGCGACACCGCCACCCGCGAATCCGCAAAGCCCGCATCCAGCGCTTCCACCAGAGCCATCCCATCGCGAAGCGCGGAGAGCGTCCTGAATTCCTCGCGCTCCATGCGCCGATAATAAACATGGAAGTCCACGCGATGCGCCGCGAGCCACGTCCTCCGCCGCCGCAACCGCGGCAGCCGCGCCGGCACGTCCGCGTCCTCCTCGTGCTTCACGCCTGCTTCACTCGTCTGCCGCTTCTCCTGGCTATGCAGCGCCACCGCTAAATCATCCGCCGGATAGGTCAACTCCAACAGCCGCACATGGGGCTGCAATGCCAGGCGCGACTCGCCATCGAGCGTCGCAATCTCTTCCAGCGTCAGCGGCGTGCGCTCCGCATTGTCGAAGGCCTCGACAAACGCCCACTCCAACCGCGCCACGTCGACTGCCAGTTCGTGCCGCCGCCCGGCCCGCCCGGGATGCGTCCCCAGCCACTCCACCAGGTTCGATCCCAGGTTGCGCAGCGTGAATGACTTGTTCGGATGCTCGCTGAGATACGCAATCGACAACGCGTTAAACGTGCTTCCGCCCACCACGGCGCGCAGTGCCGGAAAATCTTCCGCCAGCGCGCCCATCACGCGATACCAGTATTGGCGGTTATAAATCTCCAGGCGCTCGAATGGGTTCAGCCTGCTGTTGGGCGCAATGAACGAAGCCGCCACATCCGTCATCGCGCGGCCATCCGGAGCCTCCGCGCGCATGTCTTCCTCTGCCGTCAGCGGCATCATCACCGCCGCCGCCATGGCGCGCTGCAACTCTTCCAGGCTCATCGCTTGGCTCATGGTTCAACTCCCGCCAGCGCCGGCGCGTGCTTGTGCAGATACCGCTCCGCTTTCCTCGCTTCGTTATGCACTTCATCGAAGCTGGGAATATGGTCGTCCCACTCCAGCAGCGTGGGCGTGAACCCGCAGCGCTCGATCGCCCGCGCATACAGCGCCCACACCGGATCGATCACCGGATGATCGTGCGTATCCAGAATGTACTTCTCATACTTCGAGTGACCCGCGATGTGAATTTGCGCCACCCGCTCCGCCGGCACCGCGTTCACGTAGTCCATTGCATTGAACTCGTGATTCATCGACGAAACATAAATGTTGTTTACGTCCAGCAGAATGCCGCAGTCGGCGCGCTCGACCACTTCCGTCAGGAACTCCCACTCCGTCATCTGCGAACCCGTGAACGCCGCATAGCTGCTCACGTTCTCCACCGCTATGGGGATCTCGAGATAGTCCTGCACCTTGCGCACCCGCTCCACCGTGCGCTCCACGGCTTCCCACGTATACGGCAGCGGCAACAGGTCGTGAGTATACGTTCCGTCCACGCTGCCCCAGCACAAGTGGTCGCTCAACCACGGTGTCTTTGTGCGCCGCACCAGTGTTTTTAACCGGCGCAGATGTTCGGGATCGGGCTCGGTCACCGAGCCGAAGTACATCGAGACCCCGTGTTGCACCACGCGATACTGCTCCAGTATCTGATCGAGTACATACAGCGGCCGTCCCGCGTCGATCATGAAATTTTCAGAGATGATCTCAAACCAATCGACTACCGGCTTGCGCGAAAAAATGTGACGGTAGTGCGGAATTCTGAGACCAATTCCGATGCCGTGATTTGAAAATGCGTTGAAACGATTGCCGGCCATAATCTCGAAATCAGACGAGCGTCTGCGCGAGCCGACGTCCGTCACTTGCGGGTAATTTCAATTGTCCAGGTCGATGGGGAAAAAGAAGATGGGATCAGCCGCTGATTTTCCGCAGCCTCCCGGCCGCAATGAACCTGCTGCTGATCCCCGCTCTTCCTTAGACGAACTTCGGCATCTTGGAGCCGTCGGTGGCGCATCCGCCCTTGCCCTTGCAGCTGTTCTTGGCCTTGCAGCCGTTGTCGCTGGATTTGCATCCGCCTTGGCCTTTACAGTCATTCTGGCCTTTACAGGAGTGCTTGGGCGGCTTGTCGGCGCTGGTAAGGCGCAGGCCGGCGCTGGCTGCCTTCACACTGGTGCCGCTGGGGCCCTGGGTGGCCGCCTGGGCCGCTACGGAGGTTCCACCGATCAGGCCGGACAAAGCCGCCGTCAGAAGCATCGCATTAAGCTTGTTCTTCATTTTTGACCTCGTTGGGGGGTTGTGGCGGACGGTCTCCGCGGTTGCATCGGTGCAGGAGAGCAACAATCGATCCTGCACAATCCTTGGTTCCGCACACTAGGAGTGCGAACCTGCGCCAAAGGTTACAGCGAATCCCCGGCTTGTGGAAATGAAAATCTTGCTTTCAGGTTCCACTGGTGAATATACGGGACTGCACGCCGAACGGATTGGCCCCCGGGTACGGCTGCGTTACTCTGTTCACTAGTGGCCCCCGAGCAAAATCCGTCCCCGGTCCCCGCCCATGACAACGCGGTTTCAACCCCCCTTGAAGCCCTCAGTGGCGCCACTTTCATGCTGGCCATGTTGCAGAGCCTCTGCACCGCGCTGCTCACCGTCAGCGGTTTTCGTGTGGCCATCGGCCTCTCCGCGCTGGCCGCGGCCGCCGGCATCTATGCGCCCGCACGCGGTTTCCACCAGGACGCCATACGCATCCCCATGCTGACGCTCGCCGCGGCCGGCGCGGTCCTCAATCTTGCCCTGCTGGCCTGGATCTGGCATTTGCGCGCTCGTCCCTCGGCACAATGGCGCCGCCGCGAACTCAGCAAAAAGAAGAAGCGATCCGAACGCCTGCAGGTCATCCTCTCCATCGTGACCCTGCTCCTGGTCGGCCTCGAACTCTGGACGCATCCCATGGTCCATCGCACCGGCCCGCGTCCCCTCCCGCCCGCCAGCGCGTCCCCCTCAAAAAACTAAGCGCAACGGACCAAGGCCGCGCGTCATTCCTCTTCATCGTCAAGCCGCTCGATCATCACATCGGTCGACTTGATGAGAGCCGCGGCGGTATCGCCCTTCTTCAATTGCAGTTCTTTCACCGCGCTCGCCGTGATGATCGCTGTCACCTGCGCATCGCCGATCGACAGCACCACCTCGGCCAGCAATCCTTCCACCCGCACGCTCACAACCTTGCCCGCCAGTTGATTTCTGCCGCTGACGCGGCGATAACGGCTCCGGGATTTCGTAACAGGTTTCATCGCATCCTCCATGATGAAGGGTTTCAGGCTAGCCTCCGCGATCCGGTGATGCCCTCCGGGCGTCTGCACTGTCTTCAGCTTGCCGTCCAGGATCCACTTCTTGATCGTCGGATAGCTGATCCCCAGCATCCGCGACGCTTCACGCGGCGTCAGCAAATTCTCATTCGTCGCCATCGGGATTATCCTTTCTCCTCCAAGGGCCTCACTTCTTCACTCATTCACTGATTCACTTCTTCACTAATTTAACTTCTTCACTCATTCCCTTCTTCACTAATTCATTCATTCACTTCTTCCCTCGCACACGCAAAAGGCCCGGACCTTGCGGTCCGGGCCTTCGCTTCATCTTCCTCGCAACAGACTTATTGTCCGCCGCCGGGACGGCCGCCGCGACGGCGACGACGACGGCGATTGTTATTGTTGGCCGCCGGGGGACGCGCTCCACCAGCCCCAGCCACTTGTCCTGCCGGTACCGGCGCTCCCTCAACGCGGTTGAAGTTGGGCTCGTTCTCTTCGTCGAATTCCTCGCCCTCTTCCTCGTCGAAGTCGTCTCCGCCTTCAATCAGGATCGTGCTCTGGTTCGACTTCGGCTGCCGGTCTTCAGGCTCCACGCGCGGCGGTCTTGCCTGCACCGGAGCGGCTGCGGCCGGAGCTTCGCCCTCTTCGGTTTCCACCGGTCCCGCTTCCACCGTCGACTGTTGCGCCAGCTTGGCCTTCTGCTCGCGGATCAGCGCCTTGCGGCTGAGCTTGATGCGGTTCCCTTCGATGGCCAGCACCTTCACCATCACCTGGTCGCCTTCGCGCAGTTCGTCCTTCACTTCCTTCACGCGATGCTCGGCAATCTCCGAAATGTGCAGCAGTCCGTCCGTACCTGGGAACAGCTCCACAAACGCGCCAAACTCGGCCAGCCGCACTACCTTGCCCAGATAAATCTTGCCAATCTCCGGCACGGCGGTGATGTTGCCGATCATCTCCAGGGCCTTCTTCAGCCCATCGGCGTCGCTTGAAGCCACGCTCACGCGGCCCGTATCGTCCACATCGATCTTGGCGCCTGTCTGCTCGATGATGCCGCGAATCGTGGCGCCGCCCTTGCCGATCAGGTCGCGGATCTTGTCGGTCGGGATCATGACGGTCTCGATGCGCGGCGCATACTGCGAACGCTCCGTGCGCGGTCCGTCCAGCACCGCATCCATCTTGTCCAGAAGGAAGAGCCGCCCCTGCCGCGCCTGCTCCATCGCCTGCTGCAGGATCTCGCGCGTCAACCCGCCGATCTTGATGTCCATCTGCAAAGCGGTAATGCCCTTGCGCGTTCCGGCCACCTTGAAGTCCATGTCGCCGTAGTGATCTTCCGCGCCCGCGATATCGGTCAGGATGGCGTAATCGTCGCCTTCCTTCACCAGGCCCATCGCCACGCCGGCCACCGCTCCCTTGAGCTTGATGCCCGAATCGTAAAGCGCCAGGCTGGCGCCGCACACTGAAGCCATCGACGACGAACCGTTCGATTCCAATATGTCGGAAACGATGCGAATCGAATAAGGCGACTCTTCCGCGCTCGGCAGAACCGCGGTAATGGCCCGCTCCGCCAGGGCTCCGTGGCCCACTTCACGCCGGCCCACGCCCGTCATACGTCCCGTCTCACCAACGCTGAACGGCGGGAAGTTGTAGTGAAGCATGAAGTTCTTCCGCTGCTCGCCTTCGTAGCTTTCCAGGCGCTGTGCATCGTCGGTCGTGCCCAGGGTGGCCGTTACCAGCGCCTGTGTCTCGCCGCGGGTAAAGAGCGCCGATCCATGGGTGCGCGGCAACACGCCGGTCTCGATGGTGATTTCGCGAATCTCGTCAAACGCGCGGCGATCGGGACGGATACGGTCCTTCGTCACCTGCTCGCGGAACGAACGTTCCCGCAATGCTTCGTAGTAGGTCGCCAGCTTCTTCTTCGCCGTCGGATCGTCCGCCGGAAGCCCGGCCGCCAGCTCGTCCTTGATCTGCTTGATCAGCGCATAGCTTTCCGTCTTGCCGTGGGTCTTGGTGTCCAGCGCGTCCTTCAGCCGGTCGCCGACCTTGGCCTTCAGCTCGCCATAATACGCTTCGTCAAACTCGGGAGCCGTGAATGCCCGCTTCGGCTTGCCGGCCTTCGCAACCAGCTCTTCGATCCCCGCCACAATCTTCTTGATCTCGATGTGCGCGAACTCGATCGCCGCCAGGATGACCTCTTCGGTCTCTTCCTTGGCGCCCGACTCGATCATCACGATGCCGTCCTTGTGGCCCACCACCATGATGTTCAGCGTGGTTCCGGCCCGTTCCTCATACGTGGGGTTAATCACGAACTCGCCATTCACGCGTCCCACGCGCACCGCGGCAACGGTGGCATTGAAGGGAATGTCGGAGAGGGCCAGCGCCGCCGCGGCCGCATTGATGCCGATCACGTCGGGATCGTTCTGCTTGTCCGCCGAGAAAACCAGCGCAATGATCTGCGTCTCGTTCTTGAAACCGTCGGGGAACATGGGGCGGATGGGGCGGTCAATCTGGCGGGCGGTCAAAATTTCCTTTTCGCTGGGACGGCCCTCGCGCTTGATGAATCCACCGGGAATGCGTCCGCCGGCATACGTGTATTCGCGGTAATCGACCGTCAACGGGAAAAAGTCGATGCCTTCACGGGGGTCTGGAGAGGCGACTGCGGTTGCCAGGACGACCGTTTCACCCGAGGTGACGAGTGCTGCGCCCGACGCTTGCTTGGCCATGCGCCCGGTCTCAAAGACCAGCCGCTTGCCGCCGGCAAGTTCAACGGCTACTTCTTGTTTCGTAGACATAGTGTCCTCTTTTCATTTTTCGCTTGGGAAACTTGGGAGACCGCATTCCCTCTTTGGCTCCGCACCCAACCGGCGCGGCCGCGTGGCTCTTGCTGTAAGCAAAAGCCAGCTCGCCGGGCGCAATGAGCGCCACCTGCGAAGTGAAAATGCGTGGGGGTATTACGGGAAGCGGCACATCGGGCCGGGTTCAATGCGGAGTGCCGGCCGCTTGCGCGGCCAGCCACGCGTGGGGAGCCAGTCGCTCCCAGCGTGTCGCCGAGGACAGCGCGCAGCCGATAGCTGTGCGCATGCCCTGGCAGCATTCCGAGTTCGCCAGGTACACCATGGCCCCAGGTTCCACGTGAATCAGGGGCCGTGACCAGGTTCCGGTCTGGGCGCTTCCGGTTCAATGTTTGCTTTCTGATTACTTGCGGATCCCTAGCTTGCCGATCACGTCGCGATAGCGATCTGTGTCATGCGTTTTCAGGTAATCCAGCAGGCGGCGGCGTTTGCTCACCAGCATCAGCAGGCCACGCCGGGAGGCATGGTCTTTGCTATGGGTTTTAAAATGCTCGGTCAGTTCGCCAATCCGTTCACTCAGAATCGCGATCTGGACCTCCGGCGATCCGGTGTCCGAATCGTGGGTGCGGAAGCGTTCAATCAGGGTAGTTTTCTTTGCAGTCGCCAGCACGGCGTGTGTTACTCCTCTTGCGTTCTCAGTCCACTCTCAAGTGTCTAATGTGAGATTACCATGAATGACCTGCCCGGCAAACCCGCGCTCCCCCGTTGAACCTTCCCAGAAAACGCCTCCGGCTCATCGATCTCGCGCCGGGAAGAGGCGAATATCGGGACGCTCCTGCACCGGAGAGGGGATCTTCCAACTCGCGGTTCGGCTCTTCCGGAGGCCCCGGTGCCCGCCCGGTCCCGTCGCCCGCCGCCCGCCGCGGCGTCCCTACTCTTCCGCCACCCAGTAATTGGCCCGCGCCACGATGTGCGCCCCGTAATCCTGCGCCAGCCGTACCTTCAGCGTGTGCAGCCCCGGCGTGGGATTCGACGGGCTGAACGTCAGCAGGTAGCGGTTGCGCGCGTGCTTCGCCTCATCCACCACCCGCTGCTCGAATTTCTTGTCGCTGGTGAACGTCGTATACTCCCCGCCGCTCATCGACGCGATCTCCTTGGTCACATTCTTCTTGAAAGCCTGCACCAGCGCCACCAGCGCCGACACCATGTTCATCGTCCGCTCTTCGCCGGAGTCCTTCACGTCATGCGCAAACTCCGCCCGTATCGGCGAAAACGAAACCGTCAGCACCAGCACATCCGACTGCCCGATCTTCTTGATCACGTGCTCCGGCTTGTTATGTTTGCTGCCGTGGTCGCGCTCCTCGCTGATCAGCAGCAGCACCCGCCGAAACTCCTTGGGCTGCGACTGCAGCAAATCCACCGCATAGCTCACCGTGTCCAGGATCGCGTCCCCGCCATCTCCCGAATCCATGTGCTTCAGCGTCTCGTTCAAGTCCTCGCCCGCGTGCGTGAAATCCTTCATCAAGTGCGGCTGCGAATCGAAACCCACCAGCGCCGCCTGGCTGCGCGGATCCGACAAAAACAGATCCAGAAGCGGCCCCAGCTTCGCCACCTTGTCAAACTCCAGCACGCTCATCCCGCCTTGTTCCACCGCCACCACCAGCGCCACCGGCGCCGTGTCCATCTCCTCCTGCACGCGCAGCTTCTGCGCCACTCCGTTATCTTCCAGAACAAAGTCGTCGGCCTTCAGCCCATACACAATCCCGCCGCCCCGCTTCTCCACCAGCGTCGGCACCAGCACTTCGTTGGTCGTAATCCGCAGCGTCGGCCCCTGCGCTCCAGGCAAGGGCTGCGGCGGCTCCGCGGGTGGCCCCTGTTGCGCCTTCGCCGCCACGCCCGCCAATCCCACACCCATCACGCCACCCAAAATCCAAAATGACAATCGCATCCGCAGCCAGGCTCCCACTACGATCATAGGCGGTCCTTCCCACCCTCCGCGCACCCGCCCCTCCGGCATCCTCAACGCAAGCTATCATCCGCTTTTTACAAGGCTTTACAGCCTCCTTGCGCAGCGGCAAACGCCGCCACTCCTTCTGCGCTACGTTCATCACCAGCATCGAGCGCATACGCGGTCATTGCATCACGACCATCCCCTCGATCGCAGGCACAGAATCACCCCACGCCCCGCACTCCCTGGAGACCAGCCATGCCCGTTGAAACCAGTCCCATCGCCGCCCCCGCCCAGCGCCGGCACACCCTCACCCGCAACAACCTTGAACTCGCCGGCATCGTAACCTTCTTGTTCGTCCTCGCGATCATCTTCACCATCGCGCTCACGGTCATGCTCTTCCGCCTCGAAGTCGGCCACAACACGCGCCCCGCGCCCTACCCCGCGCCCCTCTACGCCTTCCCGGATGAAGGCTAGCCGCCTGCGCCCGCAGTAGCACGACCCAATCGCCTTCCCCGTGCCCGCACATGCCCGCACGCGTTGCGACGCCTTACGGCTGCCCCTCCACCGTCCGCAACAACTCCACCACGCCCGGCGCCGCGATGTGCTGATAGTCGGTCGACAGCAGACCATAATTCTCGACTGTGTCGTACTTCCGCCCCACCCCGCTCGACTGCGTGCCATTCAACGGCCAGTAGCTCCACCCCAGCTCCGGATTCTCCTTCAACACCGCCACAAACAGCTTCAACCACTCCCCATTCGCCCCGCACGCCAGCGTCTGGCACGCTCCAAACTCCCCCACCCACAGCGGCGTCGCCGGCCCCGCGCCGGGCGCACCGCTATGCTTCAGAAACAGCGCCCGCGCCTCATACGCCGTGCGCAGCGCCTCCAGGCTGTCCATGCCCTTGGCATAATACGCATGCGGCGAATACACCAGCCGGTGCGCCACCGGCAACCGCACCGGCAGCGTGTCAAATCCCGCGAAGTTGGTCGAATATTCCGGACTCTCCACCATCACCAGCAGCCGCGGATTCGCTTCCAGCACCGCCTTCCCGCCCCGCTCCGCCGCCCTATGCCAATCCCGCTTCGCATCCGTCCCGCCCCACGCCGCGCCGCTGCGCAGTTCGTTTCTCAGATCCGCGCCCACCACCCACGGCTCCCTGCCATACCGGCGCGCCATCGCCGTCCAGTCCGCCAGCCACTTCGTCTCGGGATACGCATCGTTCCACCACAGCCCGTTCTTGTCCGTCTCGCTGCAGCACCAGTCGGCATCGCTCATGTGGTTGTCCAGAATCACCATCAGGTGCGCCCCCGCCAGCGCCGCCACCACCGCGTCCATCACCTCCATCGCGTGCTTGCCCTTGAACTGCGGATTG
The DNA here is from genome assembly GCA_036488735.1 of Occallatibacter sp. Lineage (GTDB taxonomy): Bacteria > Acidobacteriota > Terriglobia > Terriglobales > Acidobacteriaceae > Telmatobacter. The sequence continues at coordinate 33,072 of DASXHC010000007.1, read as the reverse complement.
GCCGCCACCGCATACTCCGCCACCACCGGATCGTGCTCCACCGTCTCATTCGCCCACGGCAGCCGCACCGAATTCACCCCAATCTCCTTGATCTCGGCAACAATCCTCTGCAGCGGCGCATGATCCAGCCCCCCGGCCACAAACTCCTTCTGATCGAAGCCGTACCAGTTCACCGACGTCAGCCTCACCCCGCGCCCCGCCGCATCCACAATCCGATATCCATCCGTATGCAGCGGCGGCACAACCTGCCGCTGCTCGCCAAGCGCCGCCAATCCCGCACAACTCAGCCCGCATCCCCACGCCACAAGCCCACACAACGCCGCAATTTTCATGCGCACGAGTATAGGCGATCGGGTGTCGTTGCGATTCAATCGCAAAGACCCTTCCGGCCCTGCTTTCATATTGACTTCCCATGAATCTGCCGCTACCGTGGGACATCCTTCAGTGCCGCGGAGCCCCCCGCATGAAAATCGACCCCAGCACAGAAACGCCTCCTCGCTCCAAACAAGCCTCCGCGTACGGCGATCACCCCCCCGCCGCCCCCGCCGCCCCCGCTGCCCAGGCACCCCCCGTTTCTGCCGAACCACGGCTCTACGTCCAGACCAGTTCCGTCGGCGACAGCGCCGCCGCTGTCGATGAACTCGGCTTCGAACTCTACGTCAATGCCATCGCCGACTTCCTCGTCGCCCCCAATACCCGCGCTCCCCTCACCTGCTCCATTGAGGGCTCCTGGGGCAGCGGCAAATCCTCCTTCATGCTCCAGCTCCGCAATCGTCTCGCCGCCGCCGACCCCAATTGCCGCACCATCGAGTTCAATGCCTGGAAATACGACAAGCAGGAAGAATTGTGGGCCGCCTTCGCTCTCAAAGTCACCCGCCATCTGCGCACAACCATGAAGTGGTTCGACCGCGTGATTTCCGATGTGCGTCTCTTCAAAACCCGCATCAAGGGCTGGGGCCAGCGTCTGTCCCTGCTGGCGCTCGTCATCTTCTGGCTCTTGCTGCTCGCAGGCTCCATCGGCGTCGTGGTCTGGACCGTGCGCGCCTCCCATCCCCAGCGTCTCACTCTCTTCAAGGCCCTGGTCGCTTCCAAGGAAAGCACCGCAGCCGACAAGAATAGGACCTCTTCTGAATCCAAACCGCCGAAACCTTCCCCGGCTCCTCTCGATCCCTTCTATGAGTGGCTCTCCTGGTCGCCCTCCCTCAGCGCCGGCGTCCTGATTCTCCTCCTCCTCGGCAGAATCCCTGAAAGCATTCGCAAGCGTTTGTTCGAAGCTCAACTGGAGCGCTACATCGATAAGCCCGACTACAAAGGCAAAGCCGCCTTCGTCGACACCTTCTCTGAAGATTTCTCCCGCATGATTGAGGCTTACTCTCCCCCCAGCAACGCCAAGATCTTCGTCTTCATCGACGACCTCGACCGCTGCGAAGCGCCCAAAGCCGCCGACCTCATGCAGGCCATCAACCTCATGATCGGCGACGGCAATCCGCTCATCTTCATCCTCGGCCTCGATCGTGCCAAGGTGGCTTCCGCCATCGCCTTCAAGTTCCGCGAAATCATCCCCTATATCGACCCCTCGTTCCATTCCGAGTCTCCTGACCATATGCGCCGCTTTGGCGATGACTTTCTGGAGAAGTTCATACAACTCTCCTTTCGGCTTCCGATCTCCTCCAACGAACAACAAGCCCGCAAGTTCATTGATAGCCTGATCACCGATCCTTCGAAGCCGGCGCCCGCTGCGACGACAGGGCCCGTCGCCAACGATTCCAACTCCGCCGGAGAGTCCTATCGCCGCGCCCTGCGCATCGAGTCCGGCGCAGAATCCGAACGCATCCGTGACGTGCTCATGATGGTCCGCGAAGTCGTCCAGTACAGCCCTCGCCGCATCAAGAATTTCCTCAATTCGTTCCGCCTCGCGCTCTACATTGCCAGTTCGCAGGGTCTGCTCGATGTGGTAGATCAGCACTCTGGATTTGCCGAAGTGACACCGGAACGGCTGGGCAAGTTTCTCATCCTCATCCTCCGCTATCCCGAATTGCGCTCCACCCTCACGCGAGAGCCCGATTTCCTGTACCAGTTGGAAAGCGTCGCCCTCAATGACAGGACGATTGGTGAAAGAGAATGGAGTCCCGACACCAGCCTCACCGACGAATGGCTGATGAAACCCGGCGTACTCAAGCTCGTGACCTTTGGTCTTGCCGGGAAAACCTCATCCTCCGACGGGTCCCGGCGCTACTCCATGGAGGATTTTCCGGTCGGAAAATTCGATTCCATTCTGCCCGCCATCCCTCCTCCCGGAACCAACCCTCCCAACGCTCCTCAATCGGAATCGGGCGCACCACCCTTCAACACAACGGCCGAAACCGTATTCGTAGGAGCCCAGGCTCCCGCCCAGGAATTTTCCGACAGCGAAAAATCCAGTTACGCCTAGATGGCTCGCGCCCGCTGTCGCGTGGCCCATCTCCGCGCGAAGAGGCATACAAAACCAATTCAGCAAATCACAAGAACAATTGTTCTTAGATTTCGCGAAAGAGTGTATCGGGGTGCCCCAGGTCTCGTTTTTGAGACCTGGGATGGATGCCAACCGAGGTGCGGAGTGGATGTACACCGGGGGTGCGGAATGGATCTACACCGGGGGCCCGGAGTGGATCTACACCGGGGTGCGGAGTGGATGTACACCGGGGGTGCGGAATGGATCTACATCGGGGGCCCGGAGTGGATGTAAATCGGGGGTGCCCCAGGTCTCGCTTTTGAGACCTGGGATGGATGCCAACCGAGGTGCGGAGTGGATGTACACCGGGGGTGCGGAATGGATCTACATCGGGGGCCCGGAGTGGATGTAAATCGGGGGTGCCCCAGGTCTCGCTTTTGAGACCTGGGATGGATGCTCAATCGCCGCAAACAACCGCACCAGTCGGATCGCTGCTTTTCTCTAATCCCGGTCCGTTGGCGGCGCCGCCGGCGGACTCCCCGGCACCGGAAACGGTTTATACAAATTATTTGGATCGGCGGCCGGCGCCGGCGCAGTTCCCGGCGCCGGTGCCACCGTCCGCGCCGTATCCATCGCATTCCGCAGCGCCCCAAACGCCGGCGTCGGCTGCAACCCATCGTCGAACGGCAGCGGCCTCTGCCGCGCCCCATCCGCGCGCTGCGCCCACGGCTGCTTCGATTCGTTCAGCCAGGTATGCGCGCTCGTGATCCCCCACGTCAGCACAGCCTCCACGTTCGGCTCCGCCAGCACCATGCCCAGGTAATCGCGATACACCCGCGCCACCGCCGCATCCTGCGCCGCCGGCCCGCCCTCCAGCCGGAATGTGTTCACGTCCAGCTCCGTCACGTACACCGCCAGACCCATCTGCCCCGCCTCGCGCAGAAACGCCTGCAGGCCCGCCCCCGGCTGCGGTCCGTCCGCTTTCAGATGGCTCTGAATCCCCACCGCGTGGAGGGGAACCTGGCGCGCCTTCAGCCGCCGCAGCAGCATCATCACCTGCCCGCGCTTCTCGGCCTGCTCCGCCGTGTCCAGTTCGATGTCGTAGTCGTTATAGGTCAGCCGGGCCGCCGGATCGGCTGCCGCCGCGGTCTGGAACGCCACTTCCACGTATTCGGGCCCCACCAGCCCCAGCCACGGAGACGCCCGCAACCCGTCCGCCCGTCCGCTCTTGGGATCGATCGCCTCGTTCACCACGTCCCAGCTGTGGATCTGCCCGCGATACCGCCCCGCCACCGTTTGAATATGTTCGGTCAGGATCCTGCGCGCGTTGTCTTTCGTCACTGTGCCCGCGAACCAGTCGGGCAGCGCCTCGTGCCAACACAGGTTGTGGCCCCGCACCTTGTCCCCGGTCAGCGCCGCAAACCGCATCAGCCGGTCCGCCTGGGCAAAATCGAACCCCGCCGCCGTGGGCCGCAGCCCCTTCCACTTCATGGCGTTTTCCGCCACCAGGATGTTGGTCTGCGCCTGCACCAGTTGCGTGTAGCCGTCCGCGCTGGTGCCCGCCCCCGCTCCATCCACATCCAGCAGCGCCGGATTGACGGCCGCTCCATACAGCAGTCCCCGCGCCGCGGCATGCGCCCGCAGCGAATCCGCCCCGCCCACCATCGGAGTGGAATTCAATTCACCCGGATCGCCCCGCAACCAGGCAGGCAAGGCTCCGGCCGCTCCCAGCGCCAGTGCCGTCTTCCCCAGGCGCCGCCGCGTCCACCTCAATGTGCCGGTTCCCTGCATCCGATTTCTCTCTGTTGTTCCCGTACCGTCACACCCGTCGGTCTTGACCCCTGTTCCAGGGACCCCTGATCCCTGATCCCTGACCCCTGACACCAGGGTGCCCCAGGTCTCGCCTTTGAGACCTGGGATGGATGCCCACAGTGCCGACAGACCCAAGCCCATCAGCCCCACCGCGGCTTTGACCCCTGTTCCCAATTCCCTGTCTTACACCTTCCTCCGCGCTTCCTTCTGCACCCGCCCTGTCCAGGCCAGAAACCGCAACAGTTCCCACCGCTGCGACCACACGAAGGCGATCATCTGCCGCGTCGTCATCTTCTCCGCCCACATGCCCGAATAGGTCTCCACGCGCCAGCGAAAATATGCGCTGCGCCAGGGCCGCAGACGCGATCCACGCGTGGCATTCCAAAGAAAACGGATGGGGGCAAACAATCGATGCGTTCCTTGTCCCATCGAGTATAACCGCGGGTTCGGCGGCCTGGATGTGCGCTGCCGGGCTGGTGGGCGCATCGGCAAAACACGCGGAAACCCGCTCCAGTCGCGGCGATTTCGAAACGCTGTCCGGCGCGCGGCGGAAAAAATCGCATTTTCGGGCCTGAAAACAGGCTGCGAAAATGTGCGGCGCGCAGACCGTATCTCTTTCCGACTCATAGTGTTATGGCCGGGTGCCGGACGCGTTCTGCGCGCCGAATTGCAAAAACGGCAAAAATGCGCATTTGCGCACGTTCCCGCGTTCCCCGCATCCATAAGAAACGGAGCGACTTACACGCAAACCTTGAAAAGGCGAAAATGCCCGTTGCCCAAACTCGGCAAAAAAGACTCTCCGTCTAGATCGAGTTCCGCGCTCCACGGCCTGGGCGCAGAGTTTACCAGTCAGTCAACCCCAGGATTCGTTTTCCCACGGCGCGTTCCAGCGCGGCCAGGGTGGGGCATACGCGTGCCGGGGCGCCCTGAGAATCACCCCTGCAGCTTGTCAAACAGGCTGCCCGAGCCCAGTTGCGCGATCACGTCCTCGAGCGCCGTCTGCTGCGTCTCGGCCAGCGAAAGCTGGGTCGAGATCTTGGCCACGTCCGCCTGCATCAGGTCGGTCTGCGCCGCCGTCAGTTGCGTCTTCTCGCTGCTCACCGCATCCGTCGCCGCCGTAAGCCGGGTCAGCGAATTGTCAACAATCACGCGCTGCTGCGATACAAAGTTCAACGCGTCGCCCAGGGCCGTCGTATCCAGGATCGCGGTGCTCGAAGGCGTGCCCATCGCAAAGTCCGCCACCAGTTTGTTCAAAGCTCCCAGCACGTTGCTCGTGCCCGGGCCGGTGAAAATCTGGTTCCCCGGCACATTCAATTGAATGTTCTGCCCGTTGGGCGTCACCAGGGAGTTCACCACCCCGTCCCCGTTGTAGGTCACCGTCGAAGGAGTCGTCATGTTCGACAACGAAAACGGCGCCGTCCCCGTCCGGCTCCCGCCAAAAATATATTGGCCCTGGTAACTGGTGTTGGCCAACGCCAGAACCTCGTCCCGCACCCCCGCAATCTGGTTCGAAATCGACTCCAGATTGCTCCCGTTCAGAGTCCCGTTTGCTCCACTCGTAGCAAGAGAAATCGCCTGCGTTATCTGCGCCACAACCCCCCCCATCGCAGTGTCGGTTACTTGCAATTGGCCTTGGACTAAGCTCGACGTTTGGGTAAACGAGTCGTCTCTCTGCATCTGGTTCAACAGCAAAACGTTTTCGCCGGAGGCCATAGGGTCGTCGCTTAATGCGTTGACACGGACACCGCTGGATAGTTCGGCGGTCAGTTGCTGGTCGGTGGCCTGCACCTGGTTGAGCGAGGTTGCGAGGTTTGAAACGTAAAACGGATTCACGCGCATGCGGTCACGCTCCCTCTGCCGACGACCGGCTGCTTCCCGCGCTGGATGACGCGCATCAGCTCACCGCGGTTTGTGTGCCAAGATTCAATGCCGAGTTCATGAGCGTGTTCAAAATTGTGAACACCTGAGAAGCCGCCTGGTAACTGCGTTCGAACTGCTGCATCGAGGCTGCCTCGCCGTTCAAGCTCACCGCGGTGAGCGCGTTGTTCTGATTCTGCAACTGGGATACCGATGCCGTTTGCGCAGTGCTGTCGGTCTGCACTTCGGCCACGGTCGAGCCCAGCGCGGTTACGAAGCTCGAATAGAAAGTGCTCGGCGAACTACCATTCACGATTCCCTGGCCCGCCATCGCGGCCATGGCAACGGCATTCGAATTGTCGCCCGTACCCGCTCCCAAGGCCGCTGCCGCAATCAAGCTGGGATCGGTCATCACCACGCTCATCGAAGCCGCGCTGCCGCTGACCGCAACAGGCGGAGTGAATATGTTCAGCGCCGCCGTGCTGGCGTTGTCTCCATTGAGATCGGTGCCCGCGTTGTTTTGTGTATTCACGTTGGTCGCGATGCTGTATGCAAGCTGATCCAGGGAGGACAGGACTGCGGGGATGTCCTGATCGCGGGCGGTGATATACCCGCCCATCGAACCGCCACTGGCGGCAATCTGCGCGGTTACATCGGAGGTCCCGATAAAGAAGTGGGCCACTCCGTTGACCTTGCCCGCGGTCATGGTGAAGGCCGAGCCCTCGGAGACCAACGCCTGCCCCGACGCGATGGTGAGTGAGAGGCCGTTGTTCTCGGTTGAATTCTGATTGATGCCGATCAACTGCGACAGCTTGTTCAGATCCAGCTGACGCTGATCTTCCAGGGCGCCCGCATCGCCGTTGGGCGACGTGGACTGGATCTGCATATTCAACTGGGCGATGGAACTGGTGAGAGCATTCACCTGCGACACCACTCCGGACGCTTCCTGACCGAGCGCCGTCTGTTGCGCCTGAAGGTTGCGCGCGGCGTTGGAGATATCACCGGAGAGCGTGGTGGCGGTCGATAGAACTTTTTGCCGCAGCGCATCATTGGTGGGATTGGCTTCCAGAGAAGAAAACGAGTTGAAGAAGCTGGTGATGTCGCTGCCGATGTCGCCGGCCGTGCTGCTGCTGTTTCCGGAGTCGGGCGTGAAGAGCGCCTGCACGCTGCCGAGAGCTGCCAGCCGCGTGGCTGACCCCGAGGCCAGCTGCTGCTGCTGGTTGAGACGCTGGTTCAAAACGCGATCGCGCACTGAAGACGCGCCGGTCTCGGAGACACCGGTACCGCACAAGACGCCATTGACGTAGATGGGCTGATTTTCCTTCCAGGTCGAAACCTCTTCGGTATAGCCCGTGGTGTTGGCGTTGGCGACGTTGTTGGCCACAATGCTCAAGGCGGCCTGGTCAGCGTTGAGAGCCCCTGTAATCACACTGAAGGCAGAGTTAATCGTTCCCATGGCGTGTCTCCGACGGTACCGAAGCCCAGGCCGCAGTCCCTTCGAGTGCCGGTCCCGGCCGATACTCCAGCGGGGATTGGCGCAGATCGCGCAGGCGGCTCATGACCGCGAGATTGGCCCGCGTTGCCTCCAGCACGCGCCCCAGCAATGCCAAGTCGGCAGACGCATTTCGGCACTGCGCGGCAAGGTCCGCGCGCCGCCCTTCGGGAATCGGGGTCAGTTCGCGGTTCAGCGCCTGGCACGACAGCGCCAGTTCATCGAGCCGGTCGGCATCCAGACGCGCCAGAGCGTGCGATGCCTCGACGACCAGGGCCCGCAACTGCGGCGTTTTTTCCGGTATAGGCGACATAGCCACTTCCCATGACGGGCCCGGCGCCGGCTCCGCAGAAGACCACAGAGCAGACGGTTAATTGCTGGACGCCAGCATCGAGTTGACCAGGCTGTCGGCAACCGCCGCAGCGGGAACGTTGTAAGTTCCGGCGGCCAGCGCCGACTGGATCGACGCCACCTTGTCCAGGCGCACGCCGCCGTCCGCGGCGTTCATCGCCATGGCACTGCCGGCGCTGCTCAACGTCGCGCGATCGCTCGAAATGGAGCTGCTCTCGGCTGCCTGCCCGCTCTTGACGCGCGGGGCTGCGGACGACGTCGGCGAAGTGACTCCGAGAAGATTCTTCAAACCATCGAGACTGTTGCGAATGTCCATACCTGCTGCTCCTTACCTGTTTGTATCGGCAGCTCTGCTCATCACTCTAGTCATTTGCCGCTGCTTATCACGGTATCGATTTGCGGATTTCCAATTACCGGTGTCATTACGGACCCATTACCGGATCGGGACAGGTCGCGCACAATCTGCTGTGCGATGCCGAATCCACCCTGCGCGCTCAAGGCCGCGGCGAAGGATTCGGATGCGAACTCACCCAGCACGCCGCCGGCGCCTGGGCCGCTTTCGTCCTCATCGCCCAGCAGTCCGCTGCTTTGGGAAAGCGGCTTGAGAAGCTCCTTCAGCATCTGGGCCTCGAACTCGTGCGCGGCCCGCACCAGTCGCGGCGAAGAGCCGCCTGCCGCATGGGCGGTCGCAGCCGGCAGGGCCGATCCAAAGGCCAGCATCACAACACCTCCAGCTCGGCTTCGAGGGCGCCGGCCTCTTTCATAGCCTGCAGGATGGAGATCACGTCGCGGGCCCCCGCTCCTGTACGTTGCAATTCCTGGACCAGATCTTCGACCGTGGCCCCTTCCTTCAGGTCGATGCGGTTGACCGGCTTGTCCAGTGCCTGCACCGTGGTCTGTTGCACAACTTGAGTCGTCCCGCCGGACAGTGGACCGGGTTGGGACACCAGGGGCTGTGAAACCACGTTGACCGATAAACCTCCATGGAGAATGGAAACCGGCTGCAGCCGCACCGTGCCTCCAATCACCACCGTTCCGGTTCGCTCATTCACCACCACGCGGGAGCGGGGATACACTTCCACTTCGATCGCTTCTACCCGGTCGAGCAGGGCCGCCAGATCCTCGTTGGCGAAGGAAGAAATCTCCACCCGCCGGCTGTCGACGGCATGAGCCCGCCCCGCACCCAACGCCGCGTTCACGGCGTCGGCCATGCGCTCCGCGGTATGAAAGTCGGCATCGTTCAGCACTACATTGACGGTCTGCATCTGCTTCAATTCGAAGGGCACGGGCCGCTCCACGATGGCGCCGCCGGGGATCCGCGCCGTGGTGGGGTGATTCATCTGGCGGGAGTTGCCGTTGGAGGACGCCATGTAGCCCCCCAGCACCAGCGCCCCCTGCGCCTGCGCGTAGATCTGCCCATCGGGCCCGTAGAGCGGCGTCATCAACAGGATGCCGCCTTCGAGGGAGCGGGCATCGCCGGCGGAGGAGACGGTGATATCGAGCTTGTAGCCGGGACGGCTGAAGGGCGGCAGCAGGGCGGCCACGAAGACGGCGGCCATGTTCTTGACCTGCATGTTGCTGGCGCTGTTGGAGCCGGTTTGGGGAACGGTGATGCCCAGGCGCTGCAGAGCGGCGACCAATGTCTGGGCGGGAAACACGGTCTGCGAACTGTCCCCGGTGCCGCGCAGTCCGACCACCAGGCCGTAGCCCACCAGCTGGTTATCGCGGATGCCTTCGATGGAAGCCACGTCCTTGATGCGCGCCTGCTGTGCGCCAGGCGCAGCGGGATAAGCGGGCGCGACCACACAGGCCAGCGCAAATATGGGCGCAATCCAGATCCACAAGGGCATGCGGTCCACTTGCCCTTGGAACCGCCGACTTTTATCCAGCCTTTGCATCGCACGTCCTCATCCCTAATCCCTGTCTTAAAACACCACCAGGTGTTCGAGAAACCGCACCAGCGGGTTCTGCCTGTAGGTGGAGTCGTTGACGATGCCCTTGCCCGTAACTTCCAGTTCCAGGTCGGTCATGGCGGTGGACAGGATCTGGTTCTGCGCGCTCACATCCTCAGGCCGCACCAGGCCACGCAACTTGATCAACTGGGTCTGCTGCGAAAAGGTCAGCTGGCGGGTGGCCTGCACCACCAGCATCCCGTTGGGCAGCACATCCACGACTTCAGCGCCGAAGGTGGTTGAGAGGCTCGAATTGGTGGTGCTCTGGCCCTGCGCCGTCAGGCCCGAAGCGGAGGTCTGGCCGAGCAGGTTCTGCATGGCGTTACTGGCCTTGAGCGCTCCGAACAGGGAGCTGATGCTGGAGCTGGCGTTCGAGGCCCGGGTGTTCTTGACCTGGCCATCGGTCGAGGCGGCCAGGCTTTCCGTCACCACCACGGACACCACGTCGTGCAGGCGCACGGCCTTGGCATCGGTGCCCAGGCGCACCAGCCGCCCTTCGGGACTCCAGATCGAGCCCGGCGTCCGGATCTCCGCAGCCTGCTGAGCGCGCACCCGCTCCACGTAGGCACGAAGAGCGGCCTGGGGCGGCGTCCTGCCCGGGTCCAGTGGATTCGCCTTTTTCGATCTGGCCGACCCAGGAGCGGCCAGGAGCGCGGCAACCAAACAGAGACAAAGCGCGGTTTGCGGGTTCCGTTTCACGGGCGCACCTCGAGAGCGGCGGCCACCAGAACCGCCCGGTCCGCGGAGAGGATTCGGGCGCGCACGACCCGGCCGCTGATCTTCAAACGCACCGCGACCACTGCCCCCGCGGAGCCCTTCTCCAGGACCGTAGCCTCAAGCCAGGCATCGAAGGCCGCGGCGTGATCTTCAACAATCAACCTGCCGCCGGGATGGACCAGCGCCGCGGACTCCATTTGCGAGATCCCCGACAGAGAGCTTGCGGTCGGATTGCCGGCGGGCCGCCCGGTGCTTTCCAGGACCAGCCGGCCGGGGCCCCCGGGATGTTCCGGATCGCGGAAGAGGAACCAGCGCGCCCCGGAATGGGGATCGTCGATGAGGCGCAGGGAGTTTTCGGAGGGCGTATCGATGCGCGCGGCCTCAACCGTCCCGGGCGGGTGCGCGGACAGGGAGGAGACGGCTCCCACCATCAGCAGCGGCACCACAATCGAACCAACCTCGACCCGCGCATTTTTGAACATTCCGGCTCCTCAAACTTTCCCGTGAAATGTCGATTTACCGGGTCATATTGTTGACCTGGGAATACATATCGTCCGCAGCCTTAATCACCTTGGAATTCGATTCGTAGGCCCGCTGGGCCAGCACCATCTGCACAAATTCGGTCACTACGTCGACATTGGAGTTTTCGAGGTATCCCTGCTGCAGCGTGCCCAGCCCTTCGGTTCCGCCCGGATTGCCCAGCACCGGGTCCCCGGAACTGAGCGTGGCCTGAAGAAGGTTGGCCCCCATGCTTTCCAGGCCTCCGGGGTTGGGAAACGTGGCCAACTGCAGCTGCCCCAGCTGCGACGGATTCTGCTGCCCGGACAGGGTGGCGTTCACCACGCCATAGGGAGTGATGGTGACGGCCGTGGCATTGGCGGGAATGGTGATGGTGGGAATGATGGGATCCCCGTCGGTAGTGACGATGGTTCCCTGGTTGTTGAGGTGGAATTGCCCCGCCCGCGTATAGGCGATGGTCCCGTCGGGACGCTGCACCTGGAAGAAGCCGCTGCCTTCAATGGCCACATCGAGCGGGTTCGAGGTCTGGTTAAGCGATCCCTGGGTCATAATCACTTCGGTGGCCGCCGACTTGGTTCCCAGGCCGATCTGCAGGCCCGCGCCTACCGTCGACTGGCTTTGCGCGGCGCCCGGCGTGACCAGGTTTTGATACACCATGTCCTGAAACTGCAGGCGCAGTTGGCGGAAGCCGGTAGTGGAGGAATTGGCCAGATTGTTGGCGATGGTGTCCAGGTTCATCTGCTGCGCGCTCATTCCGCTGGCCGCCGTATACAACGCTCGCATCATATTTTTGCTCGCTTTGGAACAGATTTGTGGTTAGACACGGGGCAGGTCTTCCGTGGCGAACTTGTTGAACTCGGTGTGGAAGATGGTGAGCGCCTTCTGCATCATTTCCGCCTGGCGCTGCATGACGACCAGGTCCAGCGTTCCCTGCATCACGTCCTGGTTGGCCGCCTCCAGGTAGCCCTGGTGAACGGCGGAGTCTTTCACCACGGAAGGAGTCACGCCCGCCGGCGCGACATAGCGGTTGGAGCCCTCGGGAGTGAGTTGCACGCCGGCCGGAACGGTGAAGACGCCGACCGTGGCGACCGCCCCGCCGGCCACGGAAAGCACCCCGCTGGCTCCTACCGAGACTTGGCCCGGTGGAATCGGAATGGGCTGCCCGGCGGCCGATAACACCGGCTCACCGGCCTGGGTCGTCAACAGTCCGGCCTGGGAACGATGGAAGCCGCCATCGCGGGTGAGGCGCAGCCCGTTGGCGGTCTGCACTTCGAAATAGCCCTGCCCCTCGACGGCCAGATCGAGCGGATTGCCGGTCTGCTGCAGGGCGCCCTGGCCCTGGTCGAGCCGGTCGCCGCCCAGCAAGCCATAGTTGTTGATGGTCTGGCCGAGTTGCGAGTTGGCGCCGTCGGGACCGAGCACCACGGAGCGGAAATACTCACGCTCGGCGCGGTATCCGGGAGTCTGCGCATTGGCCAGGTTGGCGGCCGCCGTGTCCAGGGCCTGGGTGCGCGCCATCCACCCGGTCACCGCTGCATAGTATCCGCTGTCCATGGAGCGGAATGGAGCAGAAGGGTGACCGGAAAGCGGGCGGATAGATTAGAAGAAATTATGGCAGCCGGCGCCACCCTCGCGCACGACAACCGTCGGAGCCGCTCCTTGCAGCGCCGGGGGAAGTCCCGGGGGGAAGTGGCCAGGGGCGGCTTCTACTGGAGGCCGTCGCAGACGATGGTGACCGCGAAACTCATGCCCTGGTGGACATAGTTGTGGTGGAGCTGGAACTCCGGAGCCTGCACGTGCAGATGGTAGTCGCGCCCGGTGATCACGGCGGGCACCGACAGGCCGCAGTGGGCGGCGAGGTTAGGCACTTTGCTCTTCCATGCCCCAGCCAGCATGTTGCAGATCTCGCCAATGCCGTCCTTGACGGTGTCGTCGATCGCCCCAAACTCCATGCCCGTCATGCGCGCGGCGATCTCCATGGCCGTGGTGCCGCCGCAGCGGAAGACACAGGCCCCGCTCAGGAGTCCCCCGAAACCCACCACCGCGGTGACCGAGTCCGCCTCCATCGCCAACGGTCCCGCCGCGGGTTCGCATTTGACCCCCAGCATCATCTGGAAAACCTCATCCACGCTGGCATCCAGATGGCAGGGATCGGCCACCATTTCCACCGACTTACGCAACGAAACTGACATCGCTCTCTCCATGAGCCCGCCGGTTGCCGACGATCTTGCAATGGCGACGGCCCGCACTCCATTCAATACCATGGTGGTTCCCCCGGATTCCCCCCGCGCGCTTCCCATCCGGCTCACGTCATTCGAACTGCCTTCGCCCCGATGCCGGCGGGCCGGCGCATTCTGCCCGGCTTGGCCCGGCCTACGACACCCGCAGCAGCGGCAGCACCCGTTCCTTGACCTGCTCGGCGGTGAAGGGCTTGCGGATGTATCCGCGCGCTCCCGCCTGGATGGCCTGGCGCACATGTTCCTCGCTGGATTCGGTGGTGATCATCACCACGGGTACGCCCTGCGCCAGGTTCTGGGCCTTGATCTGGCGCACAAACTCCAGCCCATCCATCGACGGCATGTTGATGTCGGAAAGAATCAAATCGACCTGCCTGGCTTTCAGCACCTCCAGGCCCTCCGATCCCGAACCGGCCTCGTGCACGATCAGCGGATCAAGGCCCGCCTGACGCAATGACCGCTCCACTATCTTGCGCATGACCGTGGAATCGTCCACGATCAGGGCTCTTACTTCACTCATGCCCTGGCTCCTTTGCTGCTGACCTTATCGGCGTATCGGAGGCGGTCTTGAGGGGCGGTCTTGATTGGGGGAGAAAAGCTGCGCGTTCGATCCCGCGGGCGAACCGATCCTTCCCCGCGCGGCCGGCGCCGCCGCCGGCCCAGCTATACGGCCCCGATGCTGCAGATCACGTCGCGGATGCAGGAGACGTCGGGAATGGGACCGGCCTGGGCTTTCAGCCACATGCGCAGCCAAAGGCAATCGTGCACCCGCACCAGGCGGGATTCGACCGGGCGCGCGCCCTCCACCGCCCGCGCCAGGGCATGCACCGCGGCCGGCTGCGAGCGGGCCTCCACCAGCTCCACGGCCGGAAAGACGGACTCCAGCATGCGCGCGTGGGCGGGACGAAACAGGGAACCCTGCACCAGCCCGCATTCCACCCGCAGGCCGCTCATGCGCTCGATCGACAGCGCCAACACGGGATCGAGCTGCTCCTCAAAACCCAGATACAGCAGTTTGCTCGCCGCCACGCGGAGAGGCAGAGCTCCAAATGCGTCCACGAACAGCCGCGGAGCGGCAAAAGCCAGGGCTTCCGGATCGTGATGTTCGAGCGGCAGGACAGGACAGCTCCACTGCAGGCTCAGCGCCCGGGTCACCAGCCGCTCGTTCACACCCTGGCGTTGCACCAGCCAGGTTCCCAGCCGCCCCGCGCCGGTGGCCTTCTGGGCTTCGAGAGCGCCTTTCAACTGTGCCGGGGTAATCCAGCCCTGTTCCATCATCACCAGGCCCAGGGGCACGCGGTGACGATGCTGTTCGCCGGCGATGCTCCGCCCATCCAGTTCGCGGCGCACCGCCTTGTGGACCCGCGCCGCCGTACAGGCGGGGGAACAAGTCCAGCCGCCTTCAAACACGCGGCCCGAGCGGCTACGCCACAGATGCAGCCAGCCCGTGGAGCACCCAGAGTTGGCACATGAGTCGAGCAGCCCTGGGCGGCCGGCTTCCCTTCCGCCGAGGCGCGCAGCGTCGCTCCAGGTCATCGCGCCCGCCGTTTGCGCCGGAGAACGTATTTCTCCCATCGCGGCGCGGCTTAGAAAAGGCATCGTATGCTCTCCAGACGCTTACGCGGAGCCGCTACCTCCAGCACCCGCAGGCCGAAATTGCCATTCACGAGTACCACCTCGCCGTGGGCCACGATCTTGTCTCCCACCAGCAGGTCGACGGGATCGGTAATGTGCCGGTCCAGCTGCACCACGTCGCCGGGACCGAGTTCGAGCAGTTCCCCCAGCAGCATCTCGCGGCAGCCAAAACGCAGCGTCGCTTCCAGCTCGACATCGAGCAGCAATTCGACTCCGGGACTGACGCCCGGCAGCGCAGCTGCCTCGTCCGGCAATGGCTGCGGTTCGGCAACCCGCTGCGCGGCCGCCGGCGCGGCTCTGGGTTCGGCCCTGGGGACACGCACTTCGTCGCGCACCAGGATGGTCCAGGAACTGTTCGCGGTGCGCAGTTGAAAGGCGGCGGTGACCTGGCTCTGGTCCTCCGCGGGTTCAAAACGTTCCACCCGGCAAGCCTGCCCGGTGCGCGCCAGCAGGTCGCCGGCGGCGGCTTCCGCGACCTCGCGCAAAAGCTCTGCCCAGCCCGCCTTCTGATCCATGCCGTCGCCGACGAGGGACGCGTCGAGAAGCGTGCCGTCCAGGAGCACCGTGAAGCGGCCCTGCTGGGCACCACCGATGGTGGCACAGAATCCGAAAGAACCACCCGGCAGCGGCTTGGGCAGCGATTCGGCCAGCACCGGCTCGCCCGCCAGCGCCTGCGCGAAGAGGGCTGTCGCTGTGCTCATCCAGCAATTCCCATAGTTCATCATGCGTCTCCCGTCTCCATGCCGGTTTCCAGCCGTACGGCGCGATGGGCGCCCTGGCGAATGGCCTGCGCCCGGGCCAGAACCTGTCCGCCGACCCGCCATTCCGCCATGGTGCTGGCGGGCAGATCGAAGCGGAGAACACTGCCCGGTTGCAGCGACTCGACCGCCGCGGCCCGCAGACGCATGACGGGCAATTCCAGAGAACCGCCAAAACGGATCCGCCGCACCGATGCCTCCAGCCGGGCGCGGGTCTCGGGGGCGTGGCGCCGGATGCGTCCCCGATCCGACGTCAGGCGGCGCAGGATGGTGTTGGCCACCACCGCGGGAAAGGCCAAATTGAGCAGTCCGGAGCTGTGCGGCATGCGAATCTCAAAGCTCAGGCACAGGGTCTTTTCGGTGACAGACATGATGCGCGCCACCTGGGTCTGCATCTGGCGGCGCTCGAAATTGAAACTCAGTCCCACCGGCTGCCAGGCCGACGTCAACTCGCGGCAGATGATCTCCACCACCGAGCCGAGGATGGCTTCCTCGATATCGGTCAGCTCCCGCAGCGGACCTTCCTTGCCGTCGCCGCCCAGCAGCAGGTCGATGATGGGGGGCGCCAGGGCCAGGTCCAGCTGCAAAACCGACAGGGCGCCCAGGGGCTCCAGGCGTACCGAGGCGGCGTAGCTGATCTCGGGAATGCGGAGCAGGAATTCGTTGAAAGGAATCTGCTCGGCCGAAACCAGGTTGACTTGAAAGCGGGTACGCAGCCAAGCGGCCAGGTTGTGGGTCAGGTTGCGCGCAAATAAGTCGTTGAGCATGCTGATGGCGCGCAGCTGGTCGGTCGATATCTGCCCCGAGGAGGCAAAGTTGTAGGGCACCACGCGGGCCCTGACCTCGGTCTGCCGGGCCTCCGGGGCGGCGGTGCGCGCCGCTTCGAACAACGCGTCGATCTCGTCCTGCTTGAGAATCTTCTCCATGCCGTGCCGTTTCCACTTCCTGGGGCGCTTCCCACTTCCGCTTCCTACTTCTGCTTCCCACTTCCGCTTCCTACTTCTTTGATAGCCGGTTTGCCTGGAGTGCGGTGGTCCGGGCGGGGCAATCACGCGGTGCAATTCCCCATCGGGGACGTGGTTCCCGAAACGGGTTCAGGGGCGCGCCGGGACCGGTTCCATACGCCGGCTTGGGGACGGTTTGCCCCGCGCCTTGCGATCGAATACTTCGCGCGACGCCAGGTCCTTGAGGGCCGCACGCAGGTGCACCACGGCCGAGGCGTGAACCTGCGAAACCCGCGACTCGACCACCCCCAGCGCCAGCCCGATTTCGCGCATGGTCATCTCTTCGTAGTAGTAGAGGGTCATCACCAGGCGCTCGCGGTCGGGAAGATTGGCGATGGCCTCCGCCAGCCGGTCCACCAGTTCACCCTTGAGGCAGCGAAACAACGGATCTTCTTCGGGGCGGCTGGGCACATACGCCAGCTCGTCCTCGCCCGAGTCCTCGTTACGCTCGATGTGCAGGGTACCGATCTCGAGGCCCTTCAGGTCGCCCAACAGCTGCTGATATTCCTCCAGGGAGAGAGCCATCTCCGCGGCCACTTCGCCTTCTCCCGGCGCCCGTCCCATCCGCGCCGTCAGCACCCGGATGGCTTCCTCCACAGCGCGCCCCTTGCGGCGCAGCTCGCGCGGACTCCAGTCCAGGGTGCGCAGGCTGTCCAGGATGGCGCCGCGAATACGGAACTGCGCATAGCTGCGGAACTGCACTTTCTTGTCCGGGTCGAATTTGGTGAAGGCATCCATCAGCCCCACCACGCCGGCAGAGACCAGGTCTTCGATGTCGACGTACTGGGGAGACGCTCATGGATGCGGCGAGCCAGGAAGCGCACCACCGGCAGATGCTCGAGCAGGACCTTTTCCTGCTCCAGCGTCAGTCCGGGAACGCCGCCCGGCAGGGGGGGGTAGCTCCCCGCAAAGACATTTCCCCCAGCCCCACCCGGTCCGTAGCCCACCGCGGGCCGGCGTCCACCCTGTTTTACCGCCTCTGCCGTTTCGATCATTGCGTGCCCTCACTTGTCCCAAACCGGAGAAAAACCGCTGTTTCAAGCCGGAGAAAAACCGCTCCGCTTCATCGCACTGTACCCACCGGCCGCAGCCTGACCTCGGGAGGAATCTCCCCTGCCGATACCACCGCCAGCCGCGGCAGCAGCGGCTCCAGCCACCTCTTGACGTGATAGCGTGCCGGACCTGGACAGAGGAGCACGGGGGGGGCCGCGGCGGAGGATGAGTTGATAAGGCGATTCAAAGAATCGATGAGGCGGCGCACCAGGGGAGGACCGGAGGGATGGGCGGCGGGGAGAGCCCGGGAGCCGGAGTCGGGGCATACCGTGGAGAGGACTTCTTCTTCGAGGGCGGGGTCCAGCAGGAGTACGGGCAGGAGTCCTTCGCCGTCCAGCAGGGGCTGCACCAGGCGGCGGCCCATGGCCTGGCGTGCCGCTTCCACCAGGCTCTCAAGACTCTTGTTGACAGGCGCGGTTTCAAGCAGGGCTTCGAGAATGGCGCCCAGGTCGCGGATGGAAACCCGTTCCCGCAGCAGCTGTTCCAGCACCCGGCCCACCTCGCCCAGGGTGAGCAGCTTGGGCACCAGTTCCTCCATCAGCTTGGGGTGGCTGTCGTTCAGGGAATCCAGCAGGCGCTTGATCTCCGCCCTTCCCAGCAACTCCCAGGCATGGCGGCGGATCATTTCGCCCAGATGGGTGGTGATGACGGTAACCGCATCCACGACCGAATAGCCGGCGGCGATGGCCTGCTCTTCGAGGGCCGGCTGTATCCAGAGAGCGGGCACGCCGAAGGCAGGCTCGCGGGTTTCCCGGCCGGCCAGGGGGCGGCGGTGGGGATCGCCAGAAACCGCCAACAGCTGGTTGCCCTCGGTCTGCCAGCGCCCGATCTCCATGCCCCGCAGGGAAAAGAGGTATTCGCGCGGCTTGAGGCGCAGGTTGTCGGAGATGTGGACGGGCGGGATGAGAAAGCCCATCTCGGCGGAGAGGTGGCGGCGCAGGGAGCGAACCCGGCTGAGCAGCTGGCCGGCCTGCTTTTCGTCCACCAGAGGAATGAGCTGAAACCCGATCTCCAGGCTGAGATCTTCCAGACGCAGCAACTGGGCGAGGTCGGAACCTTGAGCATGTTCGCTTTTCTTTTTTTCGGCGGGTCCGGTCTCGGCGGGTACAACCGGCGAGGGGCGCGAGGCGACTCTCCTTCCGCCCCAAAACAAGAGCGCCGCAACCAGGAGGAAGGCAATCTTGGGAAGTCCCGGTATGAGGCACATGGCACCGGTGACGATACTGGCCAGGTACAACGTGGCCGGCCTGCCCAGGAGTTGCTGCCGTATCTCGCCGCCCAGCATGCCGGCGGAATTGGCGCGCGTGAGGGTGATGCCGCCCGCAACCGAAACCAGCAGCGACGGAATCATGGTAACCAGTCCATCGCCCACGGTAAGGATGGTGTAGGTACGCACGGCTTCGCCAAGATCGATGCCCTGCTGCAGGGTTCCGATAAGTAGCCCGGCAATGATGTTGATGGCGGTGATGAGGATGGTAGCCAGCGAGTCGCGCTGGTTGAAGCGCGCGGCTCCGTCCATGGCGCCGTAGAATTCGGCTTCGCGGGCGATGGCCTGGCGGCGGCGGCGCGCTTCCGCTTCGTCGATCAGGCCGGCATTCATGTCCGCATCGATGGCCATCTGCTTGCCGGGCAGCGCATCGAGCGTGAAGCGCGCCGTAACCTCAGCGGTGCGCACCGCACCATGCGAGACCACCAGGAACTGAATGGCGATCAAGGCGAGGAAGAGCACGAAGCCGACGACGTAGTTGCCGCCCACGACGAATTGTCCGAAGGCCTCGATGACCTTTCCGGCCGCCGCGGTGCCTTCAGAGCCGTGCAGCAGTATGCGGCGGCTGGAAGCAATGTTGAGCGAGAGGCGGAAGAGCGTGAGCAGCAGAAGAAGAGTGGGAAAGACGGACAGTTCCACGGCGCGGCGGATCTGCACCGACGCCAGAAACACGATGATCGATGCCGCCATCGAAAGTGCCAGCAGCAGGTCAAGGGCGGCGGCGGGCAGAGGCACCATCATCACGAAGATCACGCTGATGGCAGCGAGCGGCAAAGCGAACTCGCGCAGGCGCTCGAGGATGGGAACGGGCGCCATCGCGGCCACCGGGGCCGGAGTCGTGCTCATGAGATACCTCCCATCGGCGGCATGGCCGAACGATCGGTTGCGTGGCCCGCGTTGCGGGTACGGTTCTGCGTCGCGCCGCGTGCGCGGGCTGCCTCGCGCGCGCGCCGTTCGCGCAATTCGCTCTCCACGCGCTGGCGGTAGAGATAGGCGAGGATGGCGGCCACCGCTGCGTAGAGATCGACGGGAATGGATTGCCCGACCTCAACGGAGCGATAAAGCGAACGCGCCAGAGGCGGGTTCTCGACGATCGGCACACCCGCCCAGCGGGCTTCGGCCTTGATTTCTTCGGCCAGAAGGTTGCGGCCCTTGGCCAGAACTTTGGGCGCGTCCATGACCGCGAAGTCGAAACCCAGGGC
This sequence comes from Occallatibacter sp., assembly GCA_036488735.1. Classification (GTDB taxonomy): domain Bacteria; phylum Acidobacteriota; class Terriglobia; order Terriglobales; family Acidobacteriaceae; genus Telmatobacter. Next base: position 12,785 of record DASXHC010000007.1, on the reverse strand, counting down.
TACCGCATAGTGAGTGGGATTGGTCAGCACCACGGCCGCCTTGGAGACATCGGCCTTCACTTTGCGGCGCCGCATTTGGCGCTGCAGCCCGCGGATGCGGCTGCGAATCTGGGGAGAGCCTTCGGTTTCTTTCATCTCCTCGCGCATGTCTTCCTTGCTCATCTTGAGGCGGGACTCGCGGCTCTGCCATTCGACGAGATAGTCGATGGCGGCCCACGCGAAGAGTAGCCAGGCGGCCGCCTCCAGGAGGCCGAACACATCCGCGCTTAGTAATTCCATGCGCGCGGCGGAAAATGGCGGGAGAGTGAACTGGCGGGCCAGACGCTGCACGGCGAAGACCCCGAGGATGGCGGCGGGAATGAGGGACTTGCCCAGCCGGGCGGCAGCGCGCAAAGAGAACAAATTCTTGGCGTTGCTGAGGGGATTGATGCGGTCCATCTTGAAGCCCACGGCACTGGCATGGACATTCACACCGCCGGTCTGCACGATCGCGGCACCCAGCGCTGCCGCCGCCACCGCGGCCATGACCAGGCCGACAGGCCCCAACACGGACAGGGAGAGTGTGCGGGCGGCGGCCAATGTGGGAGCGATCTGCGCCGGTTCCCAGCGATCCATTGCGCCCAGCGCCAGGAAGCCGGCCAACGCGCTCCGCCAGGAATCCAGGAAGCGGTTGCCGAACACGCCCAGAGCCATCACGCCGGCGAGGGTGCCGGCGGCAGCGGTCAGCTCGCGGCTGTGGAGGATGTCGCCGTCCTTGCGAGCCTTGTCGCGACGGTGTTGCGTGGCTTGTTCGGTGCGCTCGCCCGGCATCGATCAGCCCCCTGTCCCTGTTGCAGGCCCGGCCACCAGGTGCTCCGCCAGATCGAGGAGTCCGGCAAAGCGCGCCTCGATGAAGCGCGGCCACAAAGCCAGAGAGCCGGTCAGCACGACAAAGCCGGTCAGGGTCTTGATGGGAACTGTCAGGGACATTACCGGCAACTGCGGGCTGAGCTTACCCATGAGAGCAACGGCGATCTCGACCAGCATGGTGGCGGCCAATATGGGCGCAGCCAGTTCAACCCCGGCCAGAAAGATGCCGCCGGCCGCGCGCACGAGGCCCATCGCCGAAAGCGGACCGAGCGCGCAGCCGCCCAGGGGCACCGCGCGAAAGCTGCGCACCAGAGAAGCAAGCAGAACGCGGTCCAGTCCCGCGGCGATGACAACCAATGTGCCCATGATCTGAAACAGGTCGCCCAGCAGCGGAGTTTCAATGTGGGTGGAAGGATCCATCAGGTTGACCAGCGAAAAGCTGAATTGAACCCCGGCGATCTGTCCCGCGAAGAGGAGCATTTCGTTCAACAGCGCCAGGGTCAGGCCATAGACCAGGCCCACGCAAACCTCGCCCAGCAGGGCGGTGTAACTGATCTCGGCGCGGGCATGGGGAAGCGCGGCGACCAGCGGAGCAAGAAGATACGCCAGTGCCAGCACCAGTGCTGCCTTGGTGCGCGACGGCAGAGCGCTCGAAGAGAAGAAGGGGGCAAAGGCCACCATGCCGCTCACCCGCACCAGGGCCAGGGTCAGGGCGCTCAAAAATGCGGCCCAGTCGAGTTCACTTCCATGCGGCATATCGATCCATCTCCGGGCTGGTTGATCCGCGGAATTCATCCCAGGTAATGGCGGAGGTCCAGCAACAGCAGGCGCGTGTAGTCCGCCATGCGGCCCAGAAACCAGGGCATGCCGGCGAGAAGGATGACGGCCACGGCCAACAGGCGCGGCACCGAGGTCAGGGACTGGTCCTGAAGGCTGGTCAGGGTCTGCACCAGGCTGAGCGCGAAACTTAACACCGCGGCAGCCACCAGCAATGGCGCCGATAGCAGGATGGCTTCCTTCATCAACTGGCGCAGCAGTTCGGCCACCATGTCGGGGGTCATTTGAGGGCTCCTTGTCAAAAGCTCTTCAGCAGCGAGTTGGCCAGCAGGTTCCATCCGTCCACCATCACGAACAGCAGAATTTTCAGGGGCGTAGACACGACCACCGGGGGCAGCTGGAACATGCCGATGGAAGTGGTAATGGACGCCGTAACCATATCGATGAGCAGGAACGGCAGGAATAGAACGGCCCCGATGGCGAAACCGGCTTTCAACTCGGAGAGGATGTACGCCGGAATGACCACCCGCATGGGCAAGTCGGCAGGGGTGTTGGGCCGGGCGATCTGGCCGGCAGCGGTAAACAGGGCCAGGTCTTTTTCACGCGCGTAGCGGAGGAGAAACAACTTCACCGGCTGGGAGCCCTTGTCAATCGCCTCGAGGCCCGTGATCTGACCGGCGCGAAAGGGCTCGACCGCCTGCATGTCCACCTGCGTCAGAACCGGCGTCATGAGAAACCAGGTCATCATCAGCCCCAGGCCGAGCAGGGTGGGATTGGAAGGCGCGGTCTGGGTTCCCAGCGCCTGGCGGAGGAAGTGAAACACCACCATCAGGCGAACCAGAGGCGTCATCGCCATCAGGATGGCGGGCAACAAGGTGATCAGGGTAAGGACGAACAGGATGGTCCAGGGAGTGGAGTCCGAAGGATGGAGCCTGGCAGTGAGGTCGGGCAACAGGGGCGTTGACGCCGAACGCGCGGCGAGCAGCATGGCTACCATGAGACCCTCGACGAAACCCTCGACGGGGCCGGAAGCGGTCTCTGGTTTGCGATCCTGTTCCCAGGCTCGGCCCGGTCGAGCGCGTAGAAGGCCGGCGCACCCTCGGGCGACGTGGCCACCAGGAACCGGCGCCCTTCCGCTTCCACGAGAGCCAAGGACTGCCGCGGCGCGAGGTTGATCCGCTCAAGCAGCGCGAGACTGGGCTGGCGGCGCGGAACGCGGCGCAAGCGCGCCAGCAGCCATCCCGCCAGCCCGTTTCCGCTGGTAGCAACTTCTTCCGTGGTGCGAATGCCTGTATCCATCGCTGCAACTTTCTCCCAGATTGTTCAAGCCAGACGCGTCAAGCGCACTGCCAGCCACGTATCGACAACTTCAAATTCGCTCCAGGCCAACTGCACGTTTCCGGCGGCCAGAGGCACGTCCGCTCCGTTCGTCCATTGGGATTCCACAATCACGCCGGGTTCCAGAACCAAGAGGTTACGTACCCTGAAATTGCGTAATGGAATCGCAACGTCCAACTCCACCGGCAGCCTCGCCATCAGGGAGTTGGGTGGAATCAATGCTCCCGGTTCAGCCGAAGACGCCTCGATCAGGGCCTGTTCGGCCGATGTCTCGCTCAAGCTGGTTGAGACCGGACGCTCGGCCGGACTCGGCAGATGAGCCGGAGCTGGTATGTGAGCCGGAGTGGACATGCCCGGTAGGCAAGCAGGACTGTGACCGGAAACGAAACAGAACGATTGGAATGGTTTAAGAATTGCGTTTGTTTCACCTTTCGCCCTTCCTGCCCGGCGTTCCTTCTTCGCTGCTACACTGGTTGGTAGCAGCAAACTGCCGCGAATACCACCCCGGCCGAGGGTCAAAACATGTCAGAACATAATGGAAACAAGAGTTTTACCGGAACGAGTCTGCGCCTGAAAATCGGCCTGGCCGAGATGCTCAAAGGCGGCGTCATCATGGATGTGATGAACGTCGAACAGGCGCGCATCGCCGAAGAAGCGGGAGCCGTTTCAGTCATGGCTCTGGAGCGCGTGCCGGCCATGATTCGCGCGGAAGGGGGGGTGGCTCGCATGGCCAATCCCCGCCTGATCAAAGGAATCATCGAAGCGGTTTCAATTCCGGTCATGGCGAAGGCACGCATCGGGCATTTTGCCGAAGCGCAGATTCTGCAGGAACTGGGCGTCGACTTTATCGACGAGAGCGAAGTCCTGACGCCGGCCGACGAGGCCCATCACATCGACAAGCACGCCTTTATCACTCCGTTCGTATGCGGGGCCCGCAACCTGGGTGAAGCGTTGCGCCGCATCGCGGAAGGCGCGGCCATGATCCGCACCAAGGGCGAAGCCGGAACCGGCGACGTGGTGCATGCCGTACAGCACATGCGGCAGATCGTGAAGGAGATGAAGGCACTCACGGTGCTGAGCGAACAAGAGCTTTACCATGCGGCTAAGGAACACCAGGCACCCTATGAGCTCATCCGCATGGTGGCTCAGTCCGGCAAGCTTCCCGTGCCCAACTTTTCGGCGGGCGGCATCGCCACGCCCGCCGACGCCGCACTGATGATGCAGCTGGGCGCGGAGGCGATTTTTGTGGGCTCCGGAATCTTCATGAAGGAGCGCGCCACACCGCTGGACGTGGAGAACAACCCCAAGGAGCGGGAAGAAGCCGTATCCCGCGCCAAGGCCATCGTGATCGCCACGACGCACTTCAATGAACCGAAGATTGTGGCAGAAGCCAGCGAGCAGGTCACTGGGACCATGAAGGGTCTGGCCGCAGCCGCCCTGGAGCAATCGCAACTGCTGCAAACGCGCGGCTGGTAGGCACTGCGGTGCGGCCGCCTGCACGCCGTTCGCTCGCAGGGAGGGCGCTCCCATCCTAGCGGGAATGAAAGCGCGGGGATGGAGCGGCGAGTCGAATCGAGCAGCGGCCCACCCACCGACGCGTACGCATGTCGGTCTCAAGCCGTCTTTGTCTAAAACCCGCCAGCCCCGGAGCAGAACAGATTGATAGAAGCAATTCGACCTCGCATCGGAGTTCTTGCTATTCAGGGCGATTATGCCGCGCACGCCGATGCCCTGGCAGAAGTGGGCGCCGAGGCTGTCGAAGTGCGCAGTCCTGAGGAACTCGCAGGGCTGGACGGGCTGATTCTGCCCGGAGGCGAGTCGACGACGATGCTCAAATTTCTGGAGAAGCGGGGACTCTTTGACGCACTCAAAGAGTTTTCCAACACCCAGCCCGTCTTCGGCACCTGTGCCGGCGCGATCCTGCTGGCCCGCGAGGTACGGCGCCCGGCCCAGCGCAGCCTGGGGGCGCTCGACGCGGTGGTAGAACGCAACGCTTACGGACGCCAGCTTGACTCCGCCATCCTGACAGAACCCACTTCTCTTCCTGGAGAACCGTTGGAGATGGTATTCATTCGGGCTCCGCGCATCACAGATACCGGCGCAGGAGTTGAAGTGCTGGCGCGCCGGGACGGCTTTCCGGTCTTGGTGCGGCAAGGAAAGCTGCTGGCGGCTACATTCCATCCCGAGCTGTCAGCGGACCGTCGGGTACACCGTTTGTTTGTTGATTCTGTGATCACAGCTTGCACTGACGCCAAACAAGCAGCGTCCAGCTCGTAATTCTTTGCGCCGGATCAATTCCCTTTCAATCTCGACCATCTTCCACGATTCCTCGTGCGTCCAAGCATTTGTGGGGAGTAATCTCTACAGCACAGAGGCCAGAATGCCCGTTACCTTCACGCGCGCCCCAGCGGAAATTGAACGGAAAGAACCAGGAATTGGCGGAAAACCCCCCGTTGACCGGCGACCCACCGGCGGCGGAGGGGGCGGAGGCGACGACGATTGGCAAAACCCACACCGTGGGCCGCGCGAACGTCTTCACCGGATTCGCTTCTTTGTGTTTTTCGCATTGGCAGGCGACATGATGTTCTTTGCCGCGCTGGTAGTGTTGTTTTTCGCACGCCAGTCCGGCATTCACATGGACCCGCGCAGTCACGAGATGATCGGCGACTGGCACCCGATCATGCTCCCGCCCATCGTTTATCTGAACACCGCCATCCTTCTGCTGAGCAGCCTGGCCATGGAATTCGGCCGGCGCAATATTTTTCGCGAAATCGATGTGCTGGAAGAATGGCTGGGCCTTGGGCGTCCCGCATTACGACGTACTCTACCGTGGGTGGGGGCCACCCTGGTGCTCGGCATGCTTTTTCTGGGTGGGCAGATCATCGCGTGGCGGCAGCTCACGGCGCAGGGCTTTGCTTTCGATCACTGGTCAACCCCGGCCAGCTATTTCTTTTACGTAGTTACCGGACTTCATGCGGCTCACCTGCTGCTGGGCGTGCTGGCTCTGGGCATTTCTCTGTTTGCGCTGGGCTGGCTCAGAAAAGTGGAATTCCGGCAAATCGCTGTAGATGCAACCGCGTGGTATTGGCACACGCTGGGGCTGGCATGGATTTTATTGCTCGCTGTGCTTGCGGTTGGCCAATAGGAACGACCTGATCTGGACCCGGACTGGACTCGGTCAGCGCTTCGGCGATGCAGCTGGCGCGTGGTTCCGCGCCGGGATTTTGGCTGGATTGGCCGCCAGAGTAAATTCGTCCTTCTCCTCCACCTCAGGCGTACCCGCTTCAGGGTCTTTTACCTTCCACATCACAGCGTGTAACTGGCGATGGCTGATGTCGATAGTCAGATAGTGATAGACCGGGAAGCCGAGATCCCGATAAAGGTCGGCGCGTCCGCGGAAAAGAATCGGATATGGCTCCGCGCCGCCGCCCCCGGTGACAATATATTCCACACCCTTGCGCTCGAATCTCTCGTAGTTGTGGATGTGGCCATTGAAGACCACGACTTTGGCCCGTATGGTCCCCAAATGCGCTTCAAGCATGTTTCGGAGCGCGAGGGATTCCGGATTCGGCAGACCCACGAACAATTGAGACTGCCGGTCGGCCATCCACGGAAGGTGAAAAAGGATAAACAAGAAATCGACTTCTTTCGGCACGTGGTTGAGTTGGGAGGCGAACCATCTTCCCTGCGGGGAAGAAACCGAGGTGGGCGAGAGGCAGTCGAGCGAAATGACCTCGACACTGCCCAGCAGCGCCGAGTAATAGCGATGATTGGCAATATCGGGGAAGTTGGCGAGGTAATTGGCGATTCCGGGACCGGCGCCGCCCCGGGCTTCGTGGTTCCCGGTTGTCGGCAATTGAAGAATGTGATGGCTGCGCCAGCTTTGAGTCTCGTTTTGGAACGCCTGCCAGTCCGCTGATTTGGCTCCTATGAACGGAGTGTCGCCGGTGAGGAGCAACGCGTCGGGATGTTCTTCTCCAATGCGTTCGGCAAGCCACTTGCGAATGTGGGGGTTGGTTCCGGAGGTGATGGACGGATCAGTAAACCGCGAGTCCCCATAAACCGCGAGGCGCATCGTGGTGCCAGGTTTGAATTGAGAGAAGGTCAGGGTTGGGCCCGAGTCGGTTGTAGTAGCCACAACGGCGGGAGCAGCGTGCGCTACCAACGAGCTGACCAGGATGGTCAGGAAGAGACGGCGGCAAGCTTGATTCAGAGGTCTTAATCGCTCGCACGCCCACAATGAGTTCACGGCCTCAGATTACCATTCCGAAGCTTTTCTATAACTCGCCGTAGCGCACCCCCGAATCGCGCTCTATTGCGATTTCAGGATGAAGGGCAGAATCCTACCTGACGTAGATTTCTTTAGGGGTGGTGCGGGTGCAGGAACGAGGACCAACGCTCGCTTAAACGTGGAATCTCCGGACAGGCAAAGTAGACTTCCCGATTGCGCGCCATCAACAATTGAACCGCGTCCAGTCTCGCATCGCGCGGAAAAATGGCGCCGTTTTCGTGAACGAACTCATCGGTGAGGTATTCGATGGCATGGCCGAGAATCTCGAGAGCCCGTCCCGCCTCCGGACTGATTTTTCTTTTTCGGGGCCCTCGCGCCGGGGCCGCGACCCGTTCGCGTTCTGCACAAGGAACAGGAAAGCCTGCAGTCGTGGTGGTTGCCATGCTGTTTATCCTCACTTCTGTTCTTCGGACACAGAAGCCTACTTCTTCAGATGACACAAGTACTCATTTCGTTTCGGGACACTGAAGTATGCGATTCCTTTTCGGAAATCGAAGTGACCAAGATCACCGATGATGTCCGCCCGCTTCCTGTTGGATGAAATTCGGAAACGCTGAGGCTCTACCGCGCTTCACCTTGACGGGACGAGGTTGAAAACCTAAGCTCAAACCAGCGGCCCGTCGCACTGGTGGTTTCGTGGCTGGTGATTTGGGCCCAACCCGATGTTTTGATTTTTCCGGACAGGACGCGATGACCTCTATTCCCTACCACTGGCAGTACTTACCCTTGTTGTTGCAGATTCTGGTCGCATTCGGCATGGGCCTCGCGATGGTCACGGCATCCTGGTTCATCGGCCATCACCGCAATACCGCTGTGAAACTGGGTGCGTATGAGTGCGGCATCGTGCCGGTAGGCGACGCCCGCGGGCGCTTCAGCGTGCGCTTTTACATGGTGGCGATGCTCTTCATCCTGTTCGACGTGGAAGCGGTTTTCATGATGCCGTGGGCTGTTATCTACAGGAAACTCCCCGCCATCACGGGTCATCGCCTGTTCGGCTTCTGGGAAATGATCGTTTACCTGGGATTTGTCGCAGTCGGACTGTACTACATTGTGCGCAAAGGCATCCTTGACTGGAGTCTGGACAAGGCGGATCTCTAGCATGGCCGCTGTCGAGACCCACACCCTGGCCGGAAAGGCCGCTGTCCTCGAAGGACTTCCGGAACATCCGGCGGTGAAAGCCGTTCTGGCCTGGAATGCGGACGCTCTCACCGATGCCAAGTTCGATTTCGGCGAACTAACCCTGACCATCGCTGAGGACAACATTCGCGACGCCGCCGCTACGGTGCAAGCCGCCGGCTACAACTTTTTTGAAGACATGACCGCGGTGGACTGGTATCCCTCGGCCCCGCGATTCCAGTTGAGCTATCACATTCTGTCGCACTCGTACAAGGAGCGCATCCGGTTGCGGGTAATGGTTGACGAAACCGATCCCTCCGTCGAGTCGATCACACCGGTGTGGCCGGGCGCCAACTACTATGAGCGCGAAGTCTTCGATCTTTTCGGAATTCGCTTCGAAGGTCATCCCAATCTGCGCCGCATCATGATGCCGGACGACTGGACCGGCCATCCCTTGCGCAAGGACTATCCCGTGGAGGGCTACCGCTAATGCCTGACATCGTCGGTACCCCGATTCTCGAAGCTCCGGTAGCCGAAGGTTACAGAGATCAGCACATGGTGCTGAACATGGGTCCGCAGCACCCGTCGACCCACGGTGTGTTGCGCCTGGTTCTGGAAATCGATGGCGAGGTCGTCGTCCGTCTTTATCCCGAAATCGGCTATCTGCATACCGGCATCGAGAAGACTTGCGAAGCCAAGTTCTATCAGCAGGTGGTCCCCATGACCGATCGGGTGGACTATCTCGGTCCCATGGCCAACAACCTGTGTTACTGCCTGGCCGTCGAAAAATTGCTTCAGCTCGAAATCCCGGAGCGCGCCCAGTGGATCCGTGTGATGCTTACCGAGCTCACCCGTTTGAATTCGCACCTCATCTGGCTCGGCACACACGCCATGGACATCGGGGCGCTCACCGTCTTCCTTTATACCTTCAGAGAGCGGGAAGAGATTCTGCGCATCTTCGAGATGGTTTCAGGGCAGCGGATGATGACCAGCTATTTCCGCATCGGCGGGCTTTCCATGGAGCCGCCTCTTGGCCTGTTCGAGCGAATCCAGGCATTCATCAAGACCTTTCCCGAAAAGATCGACGAATATTCGAACCTGCTCACCGGCAACCCAATCTTCTTCAACCGGCTGAAGGGCGTGGGCTACCTGTCGAAAGAAGACGCTATCGCGCTGGCGGTGACCGGCCCCGTGATGCGCGCTTCGGGCATCGACTTCGATCTGCGCCGCGACATGCCGTATTGCAGTTACGAGAAGTTTCAGTTCCGAGTGCCAGTCTCCACCGACTGTGACGTCTGGGCTCGCTACCTGCTGCGCCTGGAGGAAATGCGCGAGAGTACCAAGATCATCCAGCAGACATTGGACGGGCTGCCCGAAGGCCCCATCAAAGCGAATGCGCCCAAGATCGTGTTACCCGACCGCGAACAGATGAAGACCCAGATGGAGTCGCTCATCCATCACTTCAAGATTGTGACCGAGGGTTTTGCAGTTCCGGCCGGCGAAGTTTATCAGGGTATTGAATCGGGACACGGCCAGATGGGCTACTATGTCGTTTCGGATGGAACCGCCAAGCCCTACCGGGTACACATGCGCTATCCGTCCTTTGCCACCTTGCAGGCGCTTGAAACCATGTGCAAAGGGCGCATGCTGGCTGACGTGGTGGCCGTAATCGGATCGATTGATATCGTTCTTGGGGAGATTGACAGATAAACTCCGGGGTCGCAAATGGTCGATTATGCAAAGCTTCTGGACGAGGAAAATGCGCGAAGGGATTCGGCAATTGCAAATGCCCAGGCGCGGAGAAAGCGAGAGATTGAGTTGGTCGCCTTTTTCCGGAACGTAGAAATTGCCCTGGGTGAGGAAATGGCCAAAGCCAATCAAGAACTGAAAAGGCGCGGGGCTCCGACGATTGAGGGCCCTTTCAGGCCAGCCAAGAATGAGGAACAAGTCGAACTGTCGTTCGGGGTACGCAAACCAGCCTGTCGGCTGATTCTCGGAAGCACCGCGCCGCAGATGGGATTATCGAAGTTGAGTGTGGAGTTGCTGAACCAATCCGGGGAAGTGAGCTGCAGGATGCACTATCTGCTCGAAGGGGAGGCGGTGGACGTGAAAGCCTACAAACCGCTGGTCGAGGGGTTTCCCGACCGAGGGGCTGCCCACTCACCCGAAGAAATCGCGCAGGAAATCACGCCGGGGATCATTCGTGGTCGCTTTGTTTGATTCCAACTCCTCGGTATTTGTGGAACTGTGGGTATCGCTGGCTTCCCTGCTTCGCAGCTACACCGCGGCCCATGGATTGAATCGCAGCCAGCAAGCCACGGTGGAGTTGGGCGAAGATCGAATCACGGTGCGCTGCGGAAACGCCTGGATGAATCTCGAACGCGCCGGTTCCCAGATACACTGGGAGCGCAACGACGGAAGAACGGGAATGCTTGAGTTGACTGAAGCCGGACGATTGCGATCCGGCGAGGGTGAGGAAGAAGAGATGGATCTAGCCGCAGAGGCCTGGGCGCGGGAGTTGATGCATGCCGAATGAAACTCCAATGTCGGGTGAAACCTTGTCTATCTTCTCGCCGCAACTGGCCGCGCGCTTTGATGTGCTGGTGGATAAGTACCCGGTCAAGCGCTCGGCGCTCATTCCCATGCTGCTCTATGCGCAGGATGAGATCGGCTATTTGTCCGACGCCGTCATCGAAGAGATCGCGGAGCGCCTCTCAATTACCCCGCTCGATGTGCGCAATGTATCGACCTATTATTCAATGCTGAGGTTCAAGCCCGCGGGCAAATACAACGTCCAGGTGTGCACCAATATCAGTTGCATGCTGCGGGGTGCCTACGATGTCTACGAGCGCTTTCAGGAAGAGCTCGGCATCGGACACAAGGGCGTCACTGCCGACGGCGTCTTTTCTCTTGAAGAAGTGGAGTGCATCGGCGCCTGCTGCTGGGCTCCGGCCATTCAAGTCAACTACGCCTTCCACGACGAACTGATTCCCGACGACGTTCCCGGCCTGATTGCCGAATACAAAACCAAATTTGAGGGACAAGAATAAAATGCCCAGGCTGGTCTCTCATCCCGATGAAGTCAAGATCGTCACCCGCCGCTTCGGACAGGGCGCGGCAAACATCGACAAGTACCTTGAACTGGGCGGTTACGAAGCCGCAAAGAAGTGTCTCGCACAAGGTCCCGAGTGGATCATCAACGAGATGAAGGCTTCAGGCCTGCGCGGCCGCGGCGGTGCGGGGTTTCCGACGGGCCTCAAATGGTCGTTCGTTCCCAAGCAGTCAGCCAAGCCCAAATATGTCCTGGTCAACGGCGACGAGAGCGAGCCCGGCACCTGCAAGGATCACCTGATCTTCCTGCACGATCCGCATGCAGTTATTGAAGGAACCATGATTGCCGGCCTGGCGATCGGCGCCAAGACCGGCTTCATCTATTTGCGCGGCGAATATCGCTACCTGCTCGAGATCATGGAGAAGGCCGTAGCCGACGCTTATGCGAAAGGCTTTCTCGGCAAAAACATCTTCGGCTCCGATACCGAGTTTCAAGTGATCACGCAGACCGGGGCGGGCGCCTACGAAGTGGGCGAAGAGTCCGCACTCATGGAATCGCTTGAAGGCAAACGCGGAGTGCCGCGCATCAAGCCGCCGTTCCCTGCTGTCGTTGGCCTCTATGGCGGACCCACGGTTATCAACAATGCGGAAACCATCGCCTCGGTTCCGCACGTGATCACCATGGGCGGTGCAGCGTATGCGGCCGTGGGGTCGGAGCGCAACGGGGGCACCCGCCTCTTCGGCCTCAGCGGTCACATCGAGCGCCCTGGCGTCTACGAACTGCCCATGGGCTACAACCTGAAAAAGATGATCTACGAAGTGGGCGGGGGCGTTCGTGGCGGGCGGAAGCTGAAGGCCGTCGTTCCCGGCGGATCGTCGACCCCTGTGCTGCTGCCCGAAGAAATCGAAAACCTGGGGATGGATTTCGACCAGGTAGGCAAGGCTGGATCGATGCTCGGTTCCGGAGGTGTTGTGGTCATCGACGACCAGACCTGCATCGTAGAATTTGCTCTGCGCACCATCAGTTTCTACCAGCACGAGAGCTGCGGCTGGTGCATCCCCTGCCGCGAAGGCACTGACTGGCTGAAGAAGTCGCTGACGCGCTTCCATGCCGGCTTCGGCGTCGCCAAGGATATCGACAACATCCGCTACCTCGCCGAGAACATGATGGGCCGCACCTTCTGCCCGCTCGGGGATGCGGCGGCGATGCCCACCATCGGTTTTGTGAAGAAGTTCCGCAAGGAGTTTGAGGATCACCTGGACGGGAAGCCGTGCCCGTTTGCGAAGCATGGGGCCGGTGAACTTGTCGCGGCGCATTGATGATGGGCGATTTTGGCATTCGTGGTCTCCCGCCCTCGCGACA
>DASXHC010000035.1:0-1938 GCA_036488735.1 Occallatibacter sp. | reverse complement strand
CCCCATCCTTCCGCATAACGTGATGTTGTACGCAGCATTGCGGAAGGCGCACACGATTCTCGCCTACCTCTTATTCGTCACTTTCATCGCGCATTTTTCGGCTGTTCTGTTTCACACGCTGATCCTGCGGGATCGGTTGTTCTTCCGCATGGCGCCTTGGAGGGTCCCCGCACGCTAGGAGCGTGTCCGAGAAATAGTCAGGGGTGATCTGAGGGTAGGAGTGGAGTCGGCGAATGGCCGACTGTGGAGAACAGCGATGGTGCTGGATGCATAGGGACAGGAGCAGTGCATAATGAGTCATGGGCAAGAGCTATCGTACGTACCTTCCGGATCAGGACTTGCTGCTTCCTCCCAGCCTGCGTGAGTGGCTGCCGGAGAATCATCTGGTCTACTTCGTCAGCGATGTGGTCGACAATCTAAACCTGTCGGCGCTGGATGCGGTGTATGGCGACGAGCAGCGCGGGCAGCCGCCCTACGATCCGCGGATGATGACCAAGGTGCTGGTGTACGGGTATTGCGTGGGGGTGTTCAGTTCGCGGCGCATTGAGCGGCGCTTGGCCGAGGATGTGGGATTTCGCGTGCTGGCGGCGGGCAATGCGCCGAACTTCCGCACCATCGCGGATTTTCGCAAGCTCCACCTGGCTACGCTGGCAGGGCTGTTTGAGGAGGTGCTGAAGCTCGCGCTGGAAGCGGGGGCGCTGAAACTGGGGCGGGTAGCCTTAGATGGCACCAAGGTGCAGGCCAATGCCAGCAAGCACAAAGCGATGAGCTATGGCCGGATGAAGGAGAAAGAGCGGCAACTGCGCGCCGAGGTCCGGGAACTGCTGGCCCAAGCCGAGGCGGCAGACGCCGCGGAAGACGCGCACTACGGGGCCGATCGGCGGGGCGACGAGTTACCCGCGGAGCTGCAGCGGCGCGAGACCCGGCTGAAGCGGATTCGCGAGGCGAAACGGGCACTGGAGGAGCGGGCGCGGCAGCAGGCAGAGAAGGAAGGAAAGCCGAGCGCGGAAGTGCAACAGGCCAAACCCGCGGACAAAGAGCAATACAATTTTACCGATCCGGAATCGCGCCTGATGAAGGGCCGCGAGGGTTTGGTGCAAGGCTACAACGCACAGGCGGCAGTGGAGCCGGGGTTGCAGTTGATCGTGGGACAGAGCGTGACGCCGGCGGCCAACGATAAAGAGCAAATCGAACCGATGGTGCAGGTGATCAAGCAACAGAGCGGACAGCGACCGGCTGGCATCTTGGCCGACAATGGCTATTGCTCGGAGAAGAACCTGGAGTATCTGGCGACTACCGGCCAGGCGGGACACCCGATCGATGCCTATATCGCGACCGGCAAGCAGAAGCATGACGAATACCGCCAGCCGTGCCCGTGCGGACCGTTACCCAGGAATGCGACGCGGGTCGACCGAATGAAGCGCAAGCTCCAGACCCGGGCGGGGCGGGCGGTCTATGCGGCTCGCAAAACGATTGTGGAGCCGGTCTTCGGCCAGATCAAACAGGCGCGCGGGTTTCGCCACTTCCTTTTGCGCGGCTTGGCTAAAGTCCGTGGCGAGTGGGCCCTGGTCTGTCTCACCCACAACATTTTGAAGTTGTATCGGCTCTGCTATGCGTAACAATCATCCAAGCTGGCACGAGAAACTGCCGCAGCAAACGGCGCACCTGTTTCTAACCGCGGCGAACCAGCGCTTCTCAGGATCCTTTGGCGTCCGATTCATCAATAGCTAATCGCCTCAACCACCGGATCAACTTAAACCGGAATTTTTCTCGGACAGGCTCCTAGCAAACCTGCCAAATTAATATTTCTCGGACACACTCCTAGTTAATCGATGTGCACAACTCCTGCACCGGGCCTGCCCTGTCGACGCTAAGGTTTTTACCCACCTCGCCTGGGGTAAATGCCCCCGCTTGAGTGGTCAGCAGCATAGATTCGGC
>DASXHC010000038.1:0-77576 GCA_036488735.1 Occallatibacter sp. | reverse complement strand
AGGTTGATCTCCGCTACAGGGCGGACCTGCCCAGAGATGGTCATGTGGGATGCGTAGGTCTCGGGATAGGCGAGATAGGGATTCGCTCATCTGGATGCTGCCGAACCGGAGGCCCAGAAAAGTGGAAATGTGGGGGGATTTCTAACGTGACGCGAAAAAGTAGGCAGGCAAAGTAAGAACAGAACAAAGCCGGCGCAGAGAAAGGTCAGTCCCGATGAGGCCTTGATGCCGGTCTGCGGCTCAGCGGTCGCTTCCTGTAGTTGAATCCCGCCCATCGGTCGTTGGCGTCTCCGGAGACGCAATAAATGTACCACGCTGCTTCCGGGGATCACGCGTTTTCTGACGCCAATTTGACCATATTCTGCGATGAGTCCAGGTCACCTTCACCTCCGACGGCGTCAACATGTGGACGCTGTCCTTCGCATCCATCTGCACGACACGGGCGACTCCCAATAAATCTGAATGAGCGCTACAGCAGGAACGAAGGAAACGGGCGATAGCTTGTATGCTACCGCCCGTTGTAAAAATGCCGATGTTGACGGCAAATGTTGGATGTCCTTACATGTCTTTGACGCCGTCGACGAAGGCCTTGAGCTTGCGGCTGCGGCTGGGGTGACGGAGTTTGCGGAGTGCCTTGGCTTCTATCTGGCGGATGCGCTCGCGGGTGACCTGGAAGGACTGGCCTACCTCTTCCAGGGTGTGTTCGGAGCCGTCTTCGAGGCCGAAACGCATCTTGATCACGCGCTCTTCGCGCGGCGTCAGGGTGCGCAGGACCTGGGAGGTGTACTCCTTGAGGTTGACGCTGATGACAGCTTCCGAAGGCGATACGGCCTGGCGGTCTTCAATGAAGTCGCCAAGGTGCGAATCTTCCTCTTCACCGATCGGCGTTTCCAGCGAGATGGGCTCCTGCGCGATCTTGAGCACCTTGCGGACCTTGGCCACAGGAATATCCATGCGGCGGGCGATCTCTTCGCTGGAGGGCTCGCGGCCCAGTTCCTGCACCAGCTGGCGCGAGGTACGGATGAGCTTGTTGATAGTCTCGATCATGTGCACCGGGATACGAATCGTGCGGGCCTGGTCCGCAATGGCGCGGGTAATGGCCTGACGAATCCACCACGTGGCGTAGGTCGAAAACTTGTAGCCGCGGCGATACTCGAACTTGTCCACGGCTTTCATCAGGCCGATGTTGCCTTCCTGAATGAGGTCGAGGAACTGCAGTCCGCGGTTGGTGTACTTCTTGGCGATGGAAACCACCAGGCGGAGGTTAGCTTCGATCAGCTCCCTCTTGGCCTGCTCGGCATCCATGTCGCCCTGGATCATCTCGCGCTGCGTGCGCTTGAGCTCCGCGATGGATACGCCCGCGTCGCCTTCGATCTTTTCGAGATCGACGCGGCAGTTCTTCTGCTGGCGGCGGTATTCCTTCTTGAGCTCCTCGCTCTTGGAGGCGTCGAACTTCTGATCGAGCGAACGGATCTGGCGTTCGAGCGTGCGCATGGTGTCGACGGTCTTGTTGACCTTGTCGAGGAGGCGCTTGCGCTCCAGGCCGGTGTACTTGAGCTCGCGAACGATGCGCGAGATGAATACCTTCTCACGGGCGATGAGCCAGCGGTAGTGGCGCGCTTCTTTCGCCTTGGCCTTGACCGCGGGCGTGGCTGCCTTTTCATCGAAGCCGGCAATCTTCTTCTGGTGCTTCACAAGCGCGTCGATGCGCGCGACGGTGGAGCGCACGCGCGCCTGCACCACGTCTTCGGTGAGCTCTTCCTCGTCGAAGATCACCACCTCTTTTACGTTGCGGACGCCGCGCTTGAGGTCTTCGCCGAGCGCCACGATTTCGCGAATCACGATGGGCGAACGGGAGATGGCCTTGAGCACGCGCATCTGGCCGCGCTCGATGCGCTTGGCGATTTCAACTTCGCCTTCACGGGTGAGCAGTGGGACGGTGCCCATTTCGCGCAGGTACATGCGCACCGGGTCGTTGGTTTTTTCAAGCGTCCCCGGGGTCAGGTCGAGCTCGACGTCTTCGCCCTCTTCCAGCTCGAAATCCTTGTCCGCGCCGAATTTGGGGCCGTCGAGCAGATCGATGCCCTGGGTGCCGATGGTGGTAATCAGATCGTCGATGTCGTCGGCCGAGGTCATCTCTTCCGGCATCATGTCGTTGACATCGCCGTAGGTAAGATAGCCCTTTTCTTTGCCGGTATCGATCAGATTGTGAATGTCGTCTTCAAACTTGTCGTCAATAGCCAAAGTATCCCTGCTCTCTGGGTCATTTTTGTGGGTGACCAGCCCGGTCCGGCTCGCTTGCAGGTCCCTCGCTGCCTGTCAGCCGTTCCTCGATGAATGAGTTCAATGAGACTTTCGTCTTCTGGGATGATGCGCTGCTGCGTGAAACGGTTATCACAAGTTCAGTTCACGTAGTTGCGCACGGATTTCCAGCCAGTGGAACGCTTCGTGAAGAAAATTCCACCTAACGGAAAATTTCTCGCGCACACAGACGGACCTGCGGTCATCCGCAAAAAAGCAGTCTCAAGTAGTTGCTCGGAACAGGATGATCGCGCTTCAGGTTTCGCCTGGTACGCCCGCGAGCCGCAGCTCATGTGTGGGGCAAAGGGGCGCGCATCCTCACAGAGATCAATAGATTACCACATTCCCTACCGGCTCATCCAGTGCCATCGCCGATGCAGGAATCAGCACCCTTACGGGCAGCTTCTCCGCCGGGTCGGGAGCGTAATACGTTTTCCCACCCTGATCCTGTTATTTAGACGCAGGAATATGCAGATTCGACGCAGGTTTTGTTCGAGATAGCGAGACGCCGTTAGCGCTCAGGGGGATGCTGGTTATGGAGTCGACGGAGATTTCGGTCGAGGTCCAATTTTTGCATCGTCAAAATCGCCAATTCGGCGAAATCCCCACGCCGTTCGGCCTCGGCAATGAGTCCCCGCAGGGCGCGCTGGCGATTCTCGATGGCATGTTCCTGGATCTGCTGGAGCGAACTGGCAACTTCGTTTTCGCCGGGAGGCTTGGTTTCACCCAGCAACGCCTCAGCCAGAAGAGACCGCTGGGCTGGATCTTCAACCGCATCCATGGGGTCGTTGGACTGACGGGCAGCCAGCGCCTGCAATGCTGGAAATACGCCAAGTTGCTCAAACCATTCAGGCTGCTGCACCAGGGCCGCAACAGCCAGGCGGCGCGCCTCCTGGTGCTCCGGGTCGACAACCGCCAGAGCCCGCAGCAACACTTTTTCCACTTCACTCAGGGCGGCCGCTCGCACTTCGATGTGGTCGCGGCGACGGAGCGCGGCCTGGCGCAACTCCTCGCGCAGCACCGCCGAGTCGATACCCAGCTTCTGAGCCGCATCGTGGGCGAACTGGTCCCGGGACAGTTTTTCCGGGATGCGGCGGATATGCGGTAGAAGGAAGTTCATCGCCTTCACCTTCTGGTCGGCGCCGGCTCCGGGAAACATTTGCCGCGCCCGCTCGATGAGGTAGTCGGCCTGGGAGCGCGAGGCGCGGATGGCGGCGGAGTAGGCCTCCACGCCGCGCTCGCGGATATAGCGATCGGGGTCGAGCCCGCCATCGAGGGTCACGATCCTGATGGAAAACCCCTCCTCCGTCAGCAGGCTGATCGATTTTTCCGCAGCGTTGGCGCCCGCCGTGTCCGGGTCGAAGTTCACCACCACGTTGGAGGTGTGACGGCGCAGAATCGCGACCTGCTGCTCGGTGAAGGCCGTGCCGCTGGTGGCCATGACGTTCTGTATGCCGCGCAGAAACACGGAGATACAGTCCATCTGGCCCTCCACAAGCAGGGCAAATCCGGCCTGGCGGATCACGCTGCGCGCCTTGTCGAGGTTGAAGAGCACCTGTCCCTTGGAATAGAGCGGAGTCTCGGGCGAGTTGATATATTTCGGGCCGGCCTTCTCGCCGGTTTCCAGGGTGCGCGCCGTGAAGGCGATGATGCGGCCGCTCTCGCTGGCGATGGGAAACATGACGCGCTTGCGAAAGCGGTCGTAGAGGGGTCCGAACGTTCCGTCCCCCTGCTCCTTGGCGCTGAAAAGGCCGCTGGCGCGGAGAGTTTCGTTGTCGGCCATGGCGCTGAGGCGCTCGCGCAGGGAATGGAAGCTGTCGGGAGCGTAGCCGATGCGAAATGCCTTGATGCCTTCGGGAGTCAGGCCGCGGCCGGCCAGGTATTCGCGGGCAAGCGCTCCTTCGGGGCCGCGCAACTGCTCTTCGAAAAAGGCGGTGGCGGCTTCGTGCAGATCGAGGAGTTTCCGGCGCAGACGGGCCTCGGCGGCTTCTTCGGGCGACGAATACTCTTTCTTGGGAAGAGGGATGCCGCTTTTTTGGGCGACGATCCGGACGGCTTCCGGGAAGGAGACGTTTTCGATTTTTCCCACGAACGAGAAGACATCGCCCGAGACCCCGCAACCGAAGCAATGGTAGAACTGGCGCACCGCGTGCACGGAGAAGGAGGGGGACTTTTCCCGGTGAAAGGGGCACAGCCCCGCATAGTTTGTCGCCCCGGCCTTGCGCAGGCGTATGTAGCCCTCGACCACCTTGACGATGTCGGCCTGCTGCTTCACGGATTGTGCGAAGTCGGACACGGGGGGTCTTTGTTCAAGGATAATGCGGCGGCCTGGCGCGGCGCCGGAGCCGCGATGTGCCTCGCATTCAACCCGGGGCGCGGAGGAATCGTCAAAGCAAACTTCAGCGTTGCCAAGTGAAAAGAGGAACAATTCACAGATTAGTTTATGCGTCAAGTTACGCCCGGAACTCATAATTTTTTCCCTTGTCTAATGACAAAAAACTTTGCCATCATGGTCTGCCTTTGAAGGAGGTCCTATGCACGTTCCCCACGCTGCGCGACTTGTTATCCCCTGCTGTGCCGCGTTGTTTGCGGTTTGTTCTCACAACGCTTCCGCTGCAACGCTTTGCGTCAAACACGGAGGTTCCGGAGGTTGTTATGCAACGATTACCGGGGCCGTTAGCCACGCGTCACCCGGCGATGTAATTAAGGTTTCCAGAGGCATTTACAAGGAAGATGTCGTTATTGGCATTCCGCTGTCGCTGATTGGTGCGGGCGCGGATGACACGGTAATCGATGCAACCGGACTGCCTAATGGCGTATTTATCGACGGCTACGACCATCCCGGACTGACGCATGTGACCCTGACCGGATTTACTGTGAAGAACGCCCAGTATGAGGGGGTGTTAGCCGTCAGCGCCGCCGACGTCACCATCCGCGAAGACGTGATCGAAGAGAATGACAAGTCTCCCGCGGTGTTTACGGGCGCGCCCACCGGTTGCGCCGGGCAGCCCGTGTTCGAAGGAGACGAAACGGGCGATTGCGGCGGCGGCTTGCACCTGATCGGGGTGTGGAACTCGATCGTTGCCGATAACCTCATCACCGAAAACGACGACGGCATTCTGATCAGCGATGAGACCGGCGAGAGCCACGACAACCTGATTCAACACAACACGGTCAACAAGAATCCGGGAGAATGCGGAATCGTTCTCGCCTCGCACCCACCGGTCGGCTCGGCGCCGCCGAATTTTGCCACCCATTATGGGGTCGACCACAACACCATTTCGGAGAATTCGGTCTCAGAGAACGGGGTGGATGTGGGCGGCGCCGGAGCAGGCATGTTCTCCGATGGCGCGGGACCGGGGCGGGTGTCGGAGAATGTGATCATTCATAACAAGCTGACCGGCAACGGGCTGGGCGGGATCGACATTCATTCGCACGTGGGACCTGCGTTCGGTCTCGCCGCCGACAATATGAGTGGCAACATGATGATCGGCAACTATATTTCCGGGAATCTTGCCGACCTCGACGATACAGCCACGCCGGGTACCGTGGGCATCAACATCAACAGCGGCAAGGGCGGCACTCCCATTTGGGGCACAGTCATTTCGGCGAATGTGATTACCGATGAAGATGTCGATATCGCAGTCAACACACCGGGGACAGTGAACATCCATCTCAACGACCTTCTGGGCGGCAAAGTGGGAGTGGCCAACATCTGCGCCTTCGACAGCGCTCCCTGCACGGGCCAGATTAACGCTTCGGAAAACTACTGGGGATGCGCCGCGGGCCCGGGGGCTTCCGGATGTTCCAGCACCAGTGGCGCAAGTCTGAGCGCGACGCCGTGGCTTACCAAACCGGCGACCGGCGATAACGACTGAGCCACGCGGTTGAAAGCGGATTGATCACAGCCCCAGGTTGGCTGCACGGCCTGGGGCTGATTTTTGATGGATCGCGATAGCGGGTATCTCAATCTTCGCGCAATGCCTGCATGGGTTGAATGGATGCGGCTCTGCGCGCGGGGAGAAGCGCGGCCGTCAGTCCGATGATTAATAAGGTCACCGCGACAGCCATGTAAGTCGACACGTCGAGCGGCTTCACCTGGTACAGAAAATTCGCGATCAGCCGTCCGGATACAAACGCCAGGACCAGTCCTGCGGCGAGCCCTGCGCCAATCAACGTGATTCCTTGGCCGAGAATCAATCGCGCGACACTGCCCCGGGTTGCACCCAGGGCCATGCGCACCCCGATCTCCCGGCGGCGATAACTGACTAACTGCGATAACACTCCATACAGCCCGGCAACCACCATCACAACCGCAAGTCCGGCAAACGACCCGACGAGATACAAGCCCAGCCTCTGGCTGAAAGTATTCTTGTCCACGGCCTCCTGCATGCTTTGAAAGTTATCGAGTGCGAACCCCGGGGCAGCCTGGTGAAACACTGAACGCATCGTGGGCGCCACCGGTATGTTGCCGCGTGTCTTGACGACGAATGTGACCACCGTTTTCAAGAGCGCTTGATAGAACAGCGAGGTGGTCGGGATCTGCTGTTGAGGCAAAAGGACAATGGGCTGGGCGTCGACGCCGACCGTCTTGTCCACCTGGTCGCCGAGAATGCCGACAATCGTGAATGGCTTGACCATGCCGGTGTCTTTGCCGCCAAGGTTTATTTGCCTGCCGAGCGGATCTTTGCCGGGAAAATATTTTTTGGCAAGGGCTTCGTTGACCACCGCGACGAACGGTGTTGCGGCGGTATCGGAGTCGGTGATTGCGCGCCCGCGCACCATCGGTGTTCCCAGGGTCCGGGCGTAGTCGCCGCTCACGGCAGAAACCCGTGCCTGGGGCTGATTGGATGGATCCTTCGGCTGGTTGAGTATCTCAAAACTGGAGCCTAGCTCCATTCCCGAGAGAGGCGGCGAGGTGGCCAGGGCCGCGCTCTCCACGCCGGGGATGTGGCGGATCTGGCTGAGCACCGGCGCATACGTCACCGTCGCCACGGACGCCGGCGCGTTCTGGGTATCTTCCGATACGGCCATGCCGGAGAAGCCGGCCGCGTCGGCGGGCATCGCGGTGAAGGTCGTAATGTGGGCGGTTTCAAAACCCAGGCGGGCCTGCTCGAGATTCCACAGCGTGCGGAACAGCAGACCGGTCCCGATGAGCAGCAGGGTGGAAAGAGCCACTTCTCCAGCCACCAGCCATCCGCTGAGCCTCCCTCCCACGGATCGCGAACCAATCCCGCGCGATGTAGCCTGCAGGGCTGTCTGCGGATTGGCGCGCGCAACAAGGAGCGCAGGCAACAGGGACGAGAGCACCGTGGTAAGAATGGCGACAGCCGCCAACACCAGCAAGATACTCCAGTGAATCGCGATAGCATCGGCGCGCGGAATCGTGTCCTCAGGCAGTTTGCCTAGACCGATCACGGCCAACTGCGCAAGCAGCACGCCGATCCCGCAACCGAACAAACTCAACAACAGACCTTCGGCCAGCATCTGGCGGATGAGGCGGAAGCGGCCCGCGCCCAACGCCGCGCGCACCGCAAACTCCTGGCGGCGGCCCAGGCATCGTGCGATCAGCAGGTTCGACACATTGGCGCATGCAATGAGCAATACAAGGCCTAGGGCTCCCAGAAGCGCATACAGCACCGGCTTGACCGGTCCGGTGAGCACTTCCTGGTAGGGCGTGACGCGGAAACTGGCCGTGGCGCCGAGATCTGATTTCGGCAGGTGAGCGGCGATGGCGTTCACTTCCTGCTGCGCCTGCGCGGTGGTCACTCCTTCGTGCAGAATTCCCACGACATTGAAGAAGTGGTAGCCCCGATCCTTCAGCATTTCGGTCGTGGGCTGCATGGGAAGCCACACCCCCTTCTGCACGTCGGGACCCAACTCTTCAGGAAAACGAAAATTGCGGGGCATGACCCCAACGACGGTTTGCGGCTTGCCTCCGACAGAAACGACTTTACCCACAATGTTCGGATCCGCGTGAAAGGTATCGCGCCACAGGACTTCCGACAAGAGAACGACGGCCGGCCCGCCGGCTTGCCCCTCGGCTTCACTAAATGTCCGGCCCAGCATCGCGTGCTGCCCCAGGATGGAGAAAACATTGGCGGTAACGCGCGGTGCTGCCACGCTCACCGAAGCATCCTGGCTTTGCAATACGCTGATGTCTTCAGAGAAACCGCCGGCGTCAGCCAGTAACTTCGATTGCGCGCGAATGTCGCGGTAATTGAGCCAGGAAGTGGAAACGAATCCGGATTTGTCGGCATCCCCGCCGATGTAGATCAAGCGATCGGCGTGGGTATAAGGCAAAGGGCGCAGCAGCACACTGTCGATCACCGTGAAGATGGCAGTGTTCGCTCCCACCCCCAGAGCCAGGGTCAATGTGGCGAGCAATGCGATTCCCAGCGACTTGCGGAGTTGGCGCAGCGCGTAGCGCAGATCGTAGAAGAAAGTTTGCATGCGGCCCCCCGGGGACAGGTGTACTTTGATGATGGTGCAGATGAATTGCCACAAATCCCTCGATCGTGACTTCTCTGTTTTCAGAGATTTGCCGGCCGGTTGTGTTTGCCAGTGTATCGCATGCGTGTGCAGAATCGGTGAGGTGGTGTCCGAGAGTGGGCACATCGCGCAGCCAGACATTTGCCCCGTCACGTCAAATAGTTGTTGCAACGAATATCTCCCCGCCGCATCCAAGAAACAGAAAGGAGCCATCCCTATGGCCACTACCACTTCTACTCCCGCTTCCGAGATCACCTGGAAACTCGACCCTGCCCACTCCAGCGCCGAATTCAAAGTCAAGCACATGATGATATCCAACGTGAAAGGCAGCTTCAGCGGCCTCACCGGCACCCTCACCGAGAACGCCGCCAACCCCAGTCTGTCTGCCATCGAGGCTTCGATTGACGTGTCCACCGTGAGCACCGGCGACGCGCAGCGCGACGGACATTTGAAGAGCGCGGATTTCTTCGACGTCGAGAAGTACCCGACCATGACTTTCAAGTCGACGAACGTCGAACGCAAAGGTGAGGGCGAATACCTCGTCACCGGCGATCTGACCCTGCACGGCGTTACCAAGCCCGTGACTTTTAAGGTTGACGGTCCGAGCGCTCCGGGAAAAGATCCGTGGGGCAATACCCGCATCGGTCTCTCTGCCACCACCAAAATCAATCGCAAGGACTTCGGTTTGGCGTGGAATTCAGCGCTCGAGACCGGCGGTGTCTTGGTAGGCGAGGACGTGCAAATTACCCTCGAAGTGCAGTTCATCAGGGGATAAACGGCGGGCTGCGCCGCATCAACTGTCGTCTGCTCAGTCAACTCGTTTGCCCACAGCGAGCCCGGAAAGGTGTGCTCCAGGCACACCTTTTTCAAGAAAATCGGGCCAACGGCGGATGGCAATAAGAGACCGAGCCGCGCACAGATAGTTGTTGCAACGAATATCTCGCTCGCGAATCAAATAAGTGTAGGGCAAGGAGGTTCACATGTCTCTCCGTCCAGTGAAGGACATCATTCAAACCACGCCGACCATCGAGGGCGCCGGCGTGAAGCTGCAACGCGCCTTCGGTTTTGGCAAGACCAGGGAATTCGATCCATTCCTGTTGCTCGACGACTTTCGCAACGAGCATCCGGCTGATTATCTTGCCGGCTTCCCCTGGCATCCGCACCGCGGCATCGAGACCATCACGTATGTCCTGGCCGGCGAAGTTGCGCACGGCGACAGCCTGGGGAATAAAGGCCGCATGACCGCCGGCGACGTGCAGTGGATGACGGCCGGAAGCGGCATTCTGCATCAGGAAATGCCGAAAGGCGATGAGAACGGCCGCATGCACGGGTTTCAACTCTGGGCGAATTTGCCCGCATCGCTCAAGATGACCGACCCGCGCTACCAGGACATTCCTGCGAGCGCAATCCCTGAAGTTACCGAAGACGACGGCACCCGCGCGCGCATTATCTGCGGTGAGTTCTGGGGCCGGCGGGGTCCGGTGGAAGGCGTGGCGGCCGATCCGCGTTACGTGGATATTTCCGTGCCGCCCGGCAAGCGCAAGCGCATCCAGGTGGAGACCACCCGGAACGCTTTCGCGTATGTTTTCGCGGGAGCGGGGACGTTCCGCGACGCGTCGGACCCCCAGGCAGTACTGACTGAATCGGGCGCCGATCCCAATGCTCCCGCAGTGTACGACGCCCGGAATCACTCGCTGGTGCTGTTCGATCGCGGCGATGAGATCGTGGTTCAGGCCGGCCCCGAAGGCATACGCTTTCTGCTCGTTTCAGGCAAGCCGCTGGAAGAGCCGGTGGCGTGGTACGGACCGATCGTGATGAACACGCAGGCTGAGCTTCGCCAGGCGATGAGCGAGTTGCAGAGCGGGAAGTTCATCAAGCACAAATAACCCTGGGGAACTTTAAAGTACGAGCCGGCCATTCAATAAGTGGCCGGCTTTTTGTTTCTGACAAGGATGCGGTACGCTTCAAGTCTCGAGTGGCAATTCCGCGGACAGAATATTCATGGGGGTCAGACCGCGCTGACGCATGGCGCGCAGGCTGAGGGCATCGTGGCGCTTGGCAAGGCGACGGCCGTTGTGGTCCACGATCAGGCGGCAATGGAACCACTGTGGATCCTTGAATCCCAGGGCGCGGTTGAGAAGGATTTGCCGGGCAGTCGATTTGAGCAGATCGGCCCCGCGCACCACTTCCGTGATGCCCATGGCCGCGTCATCCGCCACGCAGGCCAGCTGATAGCTGGGCACCCCATCGCGGCGCCAAACCACGAAATCGCCCAAGTCGACGCCGGCAACGTAGCGCTGCGGCCCCAGGTTGAGGTCGTCGAACTCCACCACTTCGCCATCGGGCACGCGAAAACGCCAGTTGATTCCTTCGGGAGTTTCAGTGTCAACGCCCGTGGGGCCGGGCAGTTGGGGGGCGCGGGCCTGGCGATGACGGCACGTCCCGGGATACATGGGCTCATCGTCGAGCGGTTCCAGCCCCGAGGCCTGTTGGCCCGCCCGCGCGTTGCTCTCATGGGGCGCGCTGGCCGCGGCCTCCAGATCCTTGCGCGAACAGCGGCAGGGGAACAGGTAACCATCGCGCAGAAGCTTTCGCCACGCGTCAAGATAGGTCGCTCGCCGCTTGCTTTGCAGATAAGGACCAAAGGGACCGCCTTTATCGGGTCCTTCGTGCCAGCGGATTCCCAGCCAGCGTAGATCGTCGCAGGCCGCCTCGGCATAGATCGAACGGCTGCGGTCCGGATCGAGATCTTCCATGCGCATCACCAGGGTGCCGCCCGCGTCGCGCGCGCGCTGCCATGCTGTCCAGAACGTGCGCGCGTGGCCCACGTGCAGATAACCGGTGGGTGAAGGCGCGAGTCTTCCCCGGTAATCGGACACCGGCACTGGAGTTATGCTGGACACGTTCGCAACTATTGTAGAGAGGTGCGGGCGCGCACGATATAGCGGAGATGGTACGGAAGATCAGTTGGATGTGCCCAGGTCGTGGGTGTCGTCCGGGCCGTCATGATGATTGTGGTCGTAGTGATTGATGTTCTCGGAAAGATGAGCGGGGTCAACCGAAACCTGCACGACGTTCATCTCCTTGCCATCGGCATCGAGAACAAACAAGCCCATGCGCGGGCCCTCGGGATGAATGAAGATCAACGTTTGCGAGGTTCCGCTACGGCTGGTTTCGCGGATCACGCGCTCCCATCCTGCGCCTAGTTTTGCTTCGACGAGTTGATTCAATTCCTCGCCGTCCATTGCCGGGCTGAAGTGTTCGAACTCCGCGATGTGCAGATTGCAAACGCCGCCGCTGGTGGCCTTGCGCGATACAAAACTGATGAGGCCGATGAAGGGGATCCTGGTTGCCCGCACGCGATAGCGAGTCTCGATGGTGCGCACCACGCCGTCAAAGCCGCCTTCGCCACCGCCCGCCAGCACATTGACCGGGACGAGGAGAGACACGAAGCACACCGGGATAAACAGAAATCGTCTCATTGCACATCTCCCTTCTTGTCCTTTGTCTTGTCTTTGCCGTGCGGTGCGGATTGAATGCTGCCGAGCGCGCCGAGTCCGCCAATTCCCTTAAGTTTGCCCAGGTCCTCCATGCGAACCGGCCCAAGAATCAGCACGATGCTGAGTTCCCTCGGTTCGACCGAAAGAATGAACATACCGTGGGTCTCGCCATTCACCAGCTTGACCATGACATCGGTGCTTTCACCGGTCTTGCGTTCGCGCTCATGCACGATGGGCGACCAGTCACTGGTTTCGAAGTACTGGCGAAGTTTCTGGATATCATCCATGGAGTACTCGCCGTCCTTGTCGAATTCGTACTCGCGCACGTAGATGCCATCGAGACCTTCGATCAAGTGCCGGGTCGCCGCTTCATCCTGATCTTTGCCGTTCATAAACTTGGCGGCGAAAGCCAGCATATTCTTGCCCAGGGTGACCTCGGTGACGTTTGAAGCGCGCGCCGCCAATTCTTTTTCAACCGGCGGGGGCAGCGGCAACTGCGTATTCTGCCCAAAGGCAGCCACACCGGCAAGAGCGGCTAAGAGTGAGCCCGCCGCAATGAACTGATTGATCTTTTTCATCAGGATTCCCCTTACTGATCTCCGCGGTTATGTGCTGCGAGCCTCGTATTGACTTCGTCAAGGGCATGACCGGTAATGCGTAAAGCAGTCATAACCTGGCGGCGTGCTTCTTCGCCTCTGCGGTTTTCTTCGGAGCGGCGCAGTTGCCACTCCAGGACCCCTCCCAAAAGCGCAGCGAACACCAGCGAAGCGGCCAGTCGCTGCCACATCAGGGAATGGCTGCGGCGCCGTTCCACGCTGCGCAGGCCTCGACGCTGCATCACCTTGCGCTTGAGGCTGGGCGGAGCCGGGCGGCGCTCCAAAGCCTGCCGAAGTTCCTTTTCGAAATTTTCCATGTCTTCAAATTCCACGGATGTACTCCCCCAAATGGCTTGTGGCCTTGGCGCGTAACAGCCTGAGCCCGCGCTGCAGGTGACTCTTGACCGTTGCCAGCGGCGCATCCAGGGCGGACGCAATCTCTTCCGGCGTCATGTCTTCCTGATAGCGGAGGACGAGCGCCGCGCGCTGCGCTTCAGGCAACGTCGTAAGCAGGTGTTCAATGCGCGCGCCCAGCGGCGATCTGCGTTCCTCAGTGCGCGCGCCGTGCGATTCCTCTACTTCGACCCATAGATCCATGCCCCGCACCCTCCGCCTCCGCAGCGCGTCCGCCGAGCGGTTCATGGTGACCCGCCGCAGCCAGTAGCAAGCATGTTCAGGCGTTTCCAATTTACCGAGATCCTTGTCCAACTCCAGAAATACGTCCTGGGCAATCTCTTCGGCCAGCCCTCGATCGCCGGTCATGCGCAAGGCCAGCGAGAACACCATGGACTGGTGTTTATCCACAAGTTGTTCAAAATCGCGGTACCAATCGGGTGCCATGGGCTCCGGCTTCTACTCTCTTATCCGCAGACAAACGCGGTTAGGGATGCAGAAAGTACGTGGAGCCGGGCAAAAAGTTCAGGATTGCTTCTTGAAGGGTATATAAATGAGGGAATTATTACCGGATCGAATGGTACTTTTTGCATGATGCACGTATTTATTGCAAGGCTGCCTGACTCTGAAAAATAATTTAACTTTTTATTCTCGAAGGGGTTGTCGACCCCATGTAAACGTGTAACTATGGCCTTGGATATTCATAGACGGTTGCCTGCGATCGCGGCTCGATGACAGGCAGAGAAAATACTCGGAAGTCCGATGTTAGATCCGCAGTTCTTATTTTCTCGCTTGAGCTTGTGAGTTTAGAGATCGGAAACGTGTGGAGCGAAGATGCAGGTCTTCGGTCCTGCACACAGGAACTTAGTTAGAGAGGTTTGCTGAGTAGTTACTGCGGCGCGTAACTCAGACCAGCCCAATCATTCTCAAGTAAACTGTGGGGCTCCTCTTAGAGAAAGAGCACTTAGGGAGTCGTGCGTTCCAAAATCACTCACTCAGCCTTCAAACTAAGACTGACTGCAACCGCAAGAACGGCGTTGTTCGAATGGCGCAAACGTTCATAGGTATTGCTGTGGCTTGTAACTCACCTGAATCGACGCCTCGAACTTCGTAGTAGGTGCCATGTCTTGTAGATGTAGATGCGGCGTAACAAATGACGGTTGCCGACGTGAAAAATTCCCAAGGACAGGCTCTTGTAGCTCATTTCGGATTTGGAAAGACCATAGACCGCAAGACCCGAACAAAAATCTCTAATCGGATTCGAAGGCATTGCACATGAAAATCTTCCAGAAGCTCTCTCTCCTTTCCTTTCTGCTCGCCACCTTCACCCTCCCCGCAATGGCAGGCGTCATCGTGAATGCGCCTTACGGAGGGGCCACCGTTTCGTCGCCGTTTTCGCTCTCAGCCTGGGCGAATTGGTGCGGCAATCAGTCCGTGGTCGCGATGGGCTACTCTTTCGACAGTAACTCTTCGAACTCCATTATCAATGGCCAGTCTATTAGTGCTTCCGTAGGGTATTCGACGGGCAGCCACACTTTGCACGTGAAAGCATGGGGCAACGGAGGCGGGACCTGCGTAACGGACGTGGCTATCAATATCTCGGGCGGATCGATCGTTCCCTCGAATGCGATTAGCGTAGGCAGCCTGCAGGCCGCGAGCAACTGGCAGCAGCAACATGATCCTGGGACCACGGGTGGTTCGACCGGCGCTATGAGCGTTACAAACTCGCCGTCGCGCAGCGGATTTGCGCGCAAGTTCTATTCGACGGAAACAGGTTATGGCGGGGAGCAATATCATATGTCGTTCGGCGATGATCAAACTTCAACGAAC
This sequence comes from Occallatibacter sp., assembly GCA_036488735.1. Taxonomy (GTDB): domain Bacteria; phylum Acidobacteriota; class Terriglobia; order Terriglobales; family Acidobacteriaceae; genus Telmatobacter. The sequence continues at coordinate 62,464 of DASXHC010000038.1, read as the reverse complement.
TTCATGTACGATGTCTGGGTCTACCTGACAGATGATGCGGTCAATATTGCTAACCTTGAGTTCGACATGAACCAGACCATGCAAAACGGCCAGACCGTCATCTACGGATTCCAGTGCGATGGCTGGACTTCGACTTGGGACTATACCGGCAATCAAGGATCACCTACTTCGCCCAAAGATGTTTGGTTGCATTCCGGTGCCTACTGCAACCCCCGTGCGTGGAGCAGAAATGCATGGCATCACGTCCAGGTGCTCTATTCCCGCGACAACTCGGGGAATGTCAACTATCAATCGGTCTATCTGGATGGAAATCAACAGGGAATCAACCGCACCACGAACTCCGCCTTCGCGCTGGGATGGGGTCCGGAGCTCGTCACGAATTTCCAGGTTGACGGGATTAGCAACAGTTGGAGTTCATCCACGGTAGTCCTGGATGAAATGACCGTCTACCGCTGGTAAGTCCGTCCTGAAATGACAACTAACTGCCCGACGCTGAGTTACTAACGTCGGGCAGTTTGGTTTATAAGTCAGAATAAGTCGGGGATACTGTGGAAGGCGATGCGCGTGGGCGCCGCTTTATACGCGGTGAGCATGGTCGCAGGCGCCAATGTGCTCATTCCGTATTTCTGATTGAGCTGATCCATCGCGGTCAGAAGCCGCGCGCGGCTCTGCTCTTCGTCAAGCATATCGAATAGGCTCAAGGTATGCAGCCGGTTCGGGATCAGCCCTCCAAGTTGTACTCCGACAAAGAATGGATGTGCGAATTCGCTGCCTTTGGGCTGCGATTCCCAAAGTCGGCGGAGAGAAGCTATCAGCGTTGGATTGTCCTGGCACTCGCTTAGCTTGATCTCCCCATGCCAGCCCTTCGACGGAACCCCGAAGCGGCTGACGGGCGCATTCTCACCGCGGGGCACGGCGAATCCCACGGCCAGGCCGATGCTGCTGGCCCAGAGACCCACGGCGCGAAGCCGCATCGCCGCCTTGTGCAGGAGTTTGTGCGCCACGGCCCACGCCTTTTCCTGTGTGCGCATCTCCGGCGCCAGCACGTGCTGATGGCTGATGGACTTGAGGTGGTCGGTCTCCGACATGTCAAAATCTTCGCCTTTCAGCCAGTGCCACAGCCGCTCGCCCCAAACCGAACCCCATAACTGCCCGGCCTGTTCGCAGTCAAGACTCATCAGGTCATCCATCGTGTGAATGCCGCGTTCGTTCAGTCGCTTCTCGGTCCGCGCCCCGATGCCCGGCAGGTCGCGAAGGGTGAGACCGCGGAGCGCCATGGGCAGAATGTCGAGAGGAAGGGCCACCAGCCCGTCAGGCTTTTCCATGTCGCTCGCAACCTTGGCCAGATATCGATTGGTCGCAAGTCCGACCGAGCTACGCAGCATTTCGCCGGCGCGTTCGCGGACAGCCGCCTTGACTTTGCGCCCCATTTCCATGGCGGCCAGCAGCGGCCGTTCCCGGCCCATAAGACGGCAAGCCATCTCGTCGATGGAGCAGACCGCCGTGACGGGCAGGCAACTCTCCACCGCCTCGACCACGCGATGGTGGTATTCAACGTAGAGTTCATGACGCGCCTCGACCAGCGTGATGGAGGGGCACAGGCGTTTGGCGTCGGCGACGATGGTCCCGGTTCGGACGCCGCAGGCCTTGGCTTCGTAACTCGCGGCGATGCAGCAGGTTGTGTCGGCTAACATCGGGACTACGCCCACCGGCTTACCGCGCAATTCGGGCCGGTCCTGCTGTTCCACTGAAGCGAAGTACGAATTGAGGTCGACGAAGAGCCAGTTGACCGTGGGATAGGTGCCAGTCTTCGCCGGCGGCTCTCCCTGATCGACTCCCGAAATGGAGGTGGTTTTCACCTTGCCTTTATTTTCGCCTTTTATTCACCTGCAGACAAGCGGATTTTTAAAGCTGGTCAGTGCAATTTGCCCGATGTTACACTGTGGGCACCTCAAATGAGCTGGCGCCTATGGCGAGCCAGAAACGGCGCACATGAGGGAATCCGCATCTTAGTAATTGTCGGTTGGTTCCGAGTGGTTCTCGACTATGCATAACTTTCTCCATTGGGTGATGACGAGCGGGAGTCTGCCTGCGTTGGTAGTAACCGGCGGAGTCGCCGTGCTCCTGATCTGCTGTCTCGGATGTGCGAAGTGTCCGTGCCGCGAGAAGGACGATCTGTTCCGGCGCCGCCAGGCGTAGGACTGTCGGATCGACTCTCAAGGCTGGTGTGTTCCCTGGTGGAACCGCATTCGCCATGCTCCAGACTTCTTTGTCCAGATCGAACTCCGCAGGCTGGATCCCTGCACGTCGGGCCGCGTCCGCTCTGCGCGATATGTAACCAGCGCAACTTCTTCAGACAACAGCGAACATTCGAAGTCTTTAACTGTTGCCGCCGTGTAAATCTCGGTTGCAAGCAGGTCTAATATTTGCGCGCGGGTCCAAATGCGGCCGGAAGAACCGAACTCCAGAAAATCCTCGGCCAGCAGGGCTTCCACCTGCTTCCTGTCCCTGCGAATCGCCGCATCGAGCAGGGCTTCTTCGCAACTTCGCAAGTAAGCGGCGATGTTATCCATCGGAGTAGCCCCCACTTAGTGATCTTCCGGCTTGAGATATACCTCGAAGTGATCGAGGATTCGATTGAAAAGGTGCGTGCGCACATCGGATCCGGAGATCGAGTGCGTTTTTCTGGGATAGATCTGGAGATCGTACGGAATGCCGGCTTGAATCAGGGCCTCCGTAAATTGAACCGTGTTTTCGATGTGCACATTGTCGTCGCCGGTGCCATGGACCAACAGCAACCTGCCCTTGAGCCTGGCGGCCGAATTCACCACCGAGAAGTCCTTATAGCCGGACGGAAACTCCGGCGGCAGGCTCAAGTAGCGTTCGGTGTAGATCGAGTCGTAGTTGTGCCAATCGGTAACCGGCGCCACGGCCACACCGGCGCGAAAGCGATCGGAATGCGTAAGCGCGTAGAGAGTGAACGTGCCGCCCCAACTCCACCCCCACCAGCCCAGGCGCTGCTTGTCGAGTTGGGAATACTTCGCCAGCACCGCGTCCAGAACCGTGAGCTGATCTTCAAATTGAATCGGGCCCAGGTTGTGATATGCGGCCTGCGCGAAAGCTCGGCCGCGGAAGCCCATGCCGCGATTGTCAGCGCGCAGAACCGCGAAACCGTGCTGCGCAAGCAACTCGTCAAAGAGCAGGTTATCGGCCCATTCGTGGTCGCCCCAGCGGTTGACCACGGTCTGTGCGCCGGGTCCTCCGTATGGATTGACGATCAGCGGAACGCTTGCAGGTTGCGTGGACCCCTCCGGCAACATAAGCGTTGCATAGAGCGTGGTGCCGTCGTGGGCCTGGACTTCGATCTCTTCGGGGGCCCGCAGATTGTAGGGTTCAAGCACCCGCGTCGACCAGAACGTCTTGCACTCGTCGGGGGTTTTACACAAGCTCAGGGAAGGCGGCGTCATGCGGGTGGAGAACGTATCAACGAACGCGCGTCCGTTGGGCGAAAAGTTCACATCGTGATATCCGGCCGCGGTTGTCAAGGCCTTGCGCTCTCCATCGAAGCCAACCTGCCATAATTGCTGCTCTAAGGGATTGCCTTCGTTGGATGTGAAGTAAACCTGCTTCTTGCTCCATTCAATCGAAGAGATGCCGCTTACTTCAAATTCCCCTTTAGTGAGTTGCCCCTCTAACTTGGCGGTACGTGAAGTAGGATTAGACGCGTCGTAGCTGTATAGATAGATATGGTTATGTCCATCGTTCCAATTGGTAAGCAGGATGTTGCCGTTCTCAACATCTACATCGTAGTTTTCATCAACAAATTTATCGTCGATTAGTTCCAGCACCATGCGGGCTTGGCCGCTGGAGGCGTCTGCGAAAAACAGATCGCGATGCTTGTGATCGCGTGTCAAAGTTTCAATCCAGATCGTCCTGTGATCGACCCAGCCGAATCGCGGGATGTAGTCCTGCCCTTCGCGCAGCGGCAGTTTCATCCACACCGTTTTGCCGCCCGACGCACTCACGACACCGACCCGAACCTCAGGATTGGGATCGGCGGGCTGCGGATAACGCTGGCTCGCCACCAGCGCGTGGGTCGGCATCCAGTCCACCAGCGGATATTCCGGCACCTGCGATTCGTTCATTTGCAGATACGCGATGTTCCTGGAATCCGGAGACCAGAAATAGTTGCTGCGGACATCCAGTTCTTCTTCGTAGACCCAATCCACTTCACCGTTGAGGATGCCGGTGCCCGGCGGCGCCGCGACAAAAACCATGAGGTTATTCGGGTCCCGCGGCCGCACCACCGCCAGCCCATGATTGCGTACAAACGACACGCACTCTCCATTGGGAGAGAACTTTGGATCGTCGTTCGCGATTTCATTGGCGAACCCCACCTGAACGCCGGTGCCGTTGTGCAGGTCGTAGTACCAGAGCCTCCCGTTGGAGTCGAACAGAAGATGATCGGAATCCGGCGCCCATAAATAGCTGGCCAGCTTGTAGCGCTCGCGATGATCGCGGTCCTGTTCTGTGCCGTCGGCCTCGGGCAGCGAAGACAGCTTGGCGCGGCTTACCAGCACATGCGGCTTCCCCGATCCGGGATCGAGATCGATCAGTTCGCCGCCATCCAGGTAAGTGAGGTGCTTACCGTCCGGGGACCAGGTCATGCCACTGGGAAGGCTGCCGATCAACGGCCCGTGAGCGTATATCTTCTCTACGGTGAGAGGGCCAGCTGGCTCCTGGGCAGCCACCAGGAACGAAAACGCCAGGAGGGTGGGGAGCACAAGAGCGGCACTGCGCTTCAAAAGGCGTTCCTCCATCGGAGCCCGGCTGTGTTTTCAGCGGGGGCGCCGGATCGCAAGGCTCCCAGCGAAAGTCTAACTCACTGACTGGGCTCATTCTGTGAGGGGTGACTCAGTGACCCACCGGCGCGCCGCCTTTACGCTTCGGCGGCCGTTGCATGAGGAACACGAAGGGTATAAGCAACATCATGGCCAGCGCGAGTACTTTGATGACATCCAGATAGGCCAGCATGGTGCATTGGCGCAGAAACTGACCATAGAGATTTCCCTGTGCCAGCGACCTGCCCTGCGCCAGGGTGACCGCGCGGCCGCCATGTTCAACCAGGTAGCGGCCCAGCGCGTCCAGTTGGTTCTGCAGCAATCCGCTGTTGGGTGAAATCGTACTGCCGAGACGATTCTGGTGAAATTGTTGGCGCCGGGCCAGCATGGTCACCACGAAAGCGGTTCCGACGCTTCCGCCGATGTTGCGCGCCAGGTTCGTAAGGCCGCTCACGTCGTTGTTCTTGGTCATCGGAATACCGTTGTAGGCCAGGGTGTTGATGGGAATGAACAGAAATGCCAGCCCCGCCGCCTGAAACACGCGCAGCAGCGCCACGTGCTTGTAACTCACGCCGGTATTCAGATCGAGCATGGTGAAAAGCGCCCACGACGAAATCGTAAATCCATAAATGATCATCCAGCGCGGGTCCACGCGGCTCACCAGGAAGCCCACAATGGGCATCATCAACATGACCATCAGTCCGCCCGGCGATATCACCAGCCCCGCTTGTTCCGCGGTATAGCCAAGAAGCGATTGCACGAATTGCGGAATGAGCACCGTGGTGCCGAAGAGCACAACGCCGAGCACCCCCATCAGCAGGAACGACACGGCAAAGTTGCGATTCTTAAAGAGGGTGAGGTCGAGGATAGGTCGCCGTTTACGCTTGATCTGGATCAATTCCCAGAAAATGAGCGAAATGAGCGACGTCACGCAGAGAATGATGAAGGTAGTGATCAGTCGCGACCCCAGCCAGTCGTCTTCCTGACCCTTGTCCAGCACGAATTCGAGTGAGCCAAATCCCAGTGCGAGCAGGCCGAAGCCGATGAAGTCGAGTTTCAGGCCTTCTTTTTGGACGCGTTTCACTTCCGCCACCACGTGCGGCGGATCTTCGACGATTCTGCTGGTCAGGAACAGGGAAAGCATGGCAATGGGTACGTTGATGAAAAAGATCCAGCGCCAGTCGAAGTTGTCGGTGATCCATCCGCCCAGCGTGGGTCCGATGGCGGGCGCACAGACAACCGCCAGTCCGTAAAGAGCGAAAGCCTGTCCGCGTTGTTCGGGCTTGAAGGTGTCGGCCAGGATGGCCTGTTCGCTGGGCGCCAGTCCTCCGCCGCCCGCACCCTGCAATACGCGGCAAAAAATCAGCAGGCCGAGGGATGGCGCCAGCCCGCACAGTGCGGAGCTGATGCCGAACAAGACCACGCAGATCATGTAGAAGCGCTTGCGTCCCAGGAACGTTGTCAGGTACGCCGAAGCCGGAAGAATGACGGCATTCGCCACCAGGTAGCTCGTGAGCACCCAGGTAGCTTCATCCTGGCTGGCGCCAAGGCCGCCGGCAATGTGGGGCAATGCGACGTTGGCGATGGAGGTGTCCAGCACTTCCATGAACGTAGCCAGTGTGACGGTAATGGCAATCAGCCACGGATTCCGCTTAGGTCTCCAGGCGGTGACAGAAGCGGGCTGGGGAAGTGGCCGGGGCTCGGCCGCTGCGGCGCTCATACGCTCGTCCAGTCTATTGGAAGCACTCACCCGCATGGCAGGTGCAAGAGATTCGAAATGACCGGAATTGTTCACCACATGCAATCCGTTTTACGTCACCCCGCCCCACGGTGTATGGTGCGCTCATGCAATGGACAACTCCGGAAGAACGGCGCTCGCTTGGACAGGCGCGGCGCAAACAGGTGGGTCGCCAGCAGCATTGCGAGCTCAATTGCAAAGCGCGGCATATCCCTGCTCTCAAGTTGCTCGAACGGGCCGGCCGCGGGCGTGTCCCCTCGCTGCTGAAATTGAAATACCAGCTCATGGCCCAGTCGGCCTTCGGCTATTTTCGCGGAGCCGTTCCAGTGATGGCCGCGGATCTCTCGGTGCTGCCCAATACTGGCATCATTACCCAGATCTGTGGCGATGCCCATGTGCGCAACCTGGGCGCGTTCGCTGCCCCGGACGGCCGCCTGGTATTCGATATCAATGACTTCGACGAGACCATTCGCGGGCCCTTTGAGTGGGATCTGAAACGCATGGCTGCCTCGCTGGTATTGGCGGGCCGGGAATCGGGGCACAAGGAAGTCGTCGCCCGGACCGCGGTGGAAAAATGCATCGAGCGCTACGCGGCCCAGATGCGCATGTTCGCGCAGATGCCGATTCTCGAAGTCGGACGCTATCCCGTGCACCGCTTGGGTTCCGTCGTGCCGATTCACGACGCCCTGTTAAAAGCGGAGCGCGCCACGCCCTGCCATATTCTCGAGATGCTGACCGAACCGAGCTCCACCAAAGCCGGTGCGCCGCGCCGATTCAGGGAGATCAAGCCCACCCTCACCCGCGTCACCGGCCGCCAGGCCCAAACGGTACTCGGCGCGCTCGGGCCCTATCGCACCATGCTGGAGCCGCAGAGACAGCATCTGCTTTCGCAGTATCGGCCCATCGATGTGGCATTCAAAGTCGTGGGCACAGGGTCCGTGGGGACCCGTGACTTCTGCATCTACTTCGAAGGCAACGGACCCGGCGATCCTCTCTTCCTGCAGATCAAGGAAGAGCCCGCTTCGGCCTACACCGCCTATCTGCCCGACGCCAAGCCTGCGCACCAGAACGGCCAGCGCGTCGTCGAGGGCCAGCGTGCCATGCAGGTGCAGTCGGATCCATTTCTGGGCTGGACCCATATGGAGGGCCGCGACTACCTGGTGCGGCAACTCAACGACCACAAAGGAAGTATCGCCATTGAAGATCTCGCCGGCACCGGCCTTGAGGCATTTGCGCAGGTCTGCGGCGAACTCCTGGCGCGCGGTCATGCGCGATCCGGCGATGCCCTGATGATTTCCGGCTACGTGGGAGAAGGCGATGGCTTCGCGGAGGCACTGGCGAAGTTTGGGGTTCTCTATGCCGATCAGACCGAGAGGGATCTGGAGCAACTGCGCCGATCCGGCAAGGCCGGAGATGGGGCTCCCCCCCGGGCAGAAGCGAAGCGCTTCGCCAAATCGGGAAGTAAGGCCGCGAAGGTCTCCCGCGCGCGTACAGCCTGAATCTCTCTGACCGGCTTATTTTCATTTCCCGCGAGTTGCGCGAAATTACGCCGTCGCGGCGCATACTGGAAGCATCGAGGTGTCGCCCGGCCCGTTCATCCCCGGTTATTGCCATGAATTGCACCTCGAAAAACGGCGTTGAAAAAGTCGATACCCCCCACCCCCCCCTTTTTATGTTGCGAACCGGCTAAAAAATTTGCCGATCTTTATTGCGCATCGCCGCTTGCCGCCGTAATCCTCAATCCGCACAAGCCTTTTCCGCTCGCTCTTCCTCCCGCATGTCAAGAGGCCTTCCCGTGCGCGTACCCAAAAAAGGCGCGAAAATATGCCTGAATTCCCTGAAAATACCAGGCTCGCGCAAATAATTCTCTTTCGCCGGTGACAAGTTGGACTAGCTTTGCAGCGCTGCTACTCCACGCGCAGCGCCTGCATGGGGTTCAGCTTCGACGCACGCATGGCAGGCAGCCACACTGCAAGCAACGCGACCCCCGCAAGAATCAGCGGCACCGCCACAAACACCATCGGATCCCAGACTTTCACGCCGAACAAAAAGCTGGCCAGGAAGCGGGTGAGTCCGAAGGCCGCGCCAATGCCGAGGACGACACCCACAATCGCCAGCCGCATGCCGTGCCACACCACAAGGTTGCGAATCGAGGAGCGATCGGCCCCCAGAGCCATGCGGATGCCCATCTCCTGCGCGCGCTGCTGGACGGAATACGCCATAAGACCGTAGATTCCGATGGCGGCTAATACCAACGCAACGACGCCGAAGATCGTGAGCAGAAGCATGTTGAAGCTCTCCCGCGATGTGGATCGCGATACCACGTCGTCCATCAGGCGCACGCGGCTCACAGTAAATCCGCCGCTGGCCTGGCGCAGTTGCTCGGTGATGACCGGCATCAGCTGGCGCGGGTCATTGTGTGTGCGCACCACCCAGCGCGTAGGCACGATCAGCGAATTCAACTTCGTCATACCGTCCGTGACCTGGGCGTTCGGGACGATCATCAGCGGGCGAGGATCCTGACCGAGACCGCCATCGTGGGTATTGGCGACCACGCCGACGATCTGCCGCGCCGGCTCTTCAAACTCCGGCCCGACGCTATGGCCGATGATCATCTGTTGGCCGATCGGGTTCTCTTTGGGAAAAAACTGCTTGGCCAGTGCTTCATTGATGATGACTACGCCCGGCGAACTCGCCGAGTCCTGGTCGGTAAATTCGCGCCCCCGCAAAATCGGAATCCGGAACAGCTTGTAATAGTCAGGCGACGCATTCATCCATCCCGCGCCGGGAGGACCCTTCGATGGATCGACAGGCTTGCCCACAATCGTGAAAGGCAGCCCGAACTGGCCCTGGATCGGCAGGCAACAGGTGGACGCTGACTCTTCGACTCCCGGAATGGCGTTCAGCCGCATGCGGCCATCGTGTGAAACCTGCGCCACCGCGGCAGTCTTATCGAAGCGCGCCCCCGTCATCGACATCTCCATGGTGATGACATTATGGGAATCGAATCCCGCATTGACCGCGTGGAGCGCGACAAACGTGCGAATCAGCAGGGCCGACCCGATCAGCAGCACCAGCGCCAGCGATACCTCGCTGATGACCAGCAGCGCGCGCGCCTTGCCCTGCCGGAAACTCGTGCCGGAACGATTGCTGCTTTCTTTCAGCGAGGTATTCAGGTCGGTGCGCGAAGCGCTGAATGCGGGGAAAAGCCCGAACAGAATACCGGTGAGGAGCGAAACTCCAATTGTGAATCCAAGAACGCGCCAGTCGATTCCAATCGACGCGCCGTCTTCTCCGATCCTCGGCAGCCCGGCGGGGCTGATGGCCAGCAGCCCGCGCACCCCGGCAAACCCAAGCAGCAGGCCCAGCACGCCTCCGGTGACCGAAAGCAGAACCGCCTCGGTAAGCAGTTGGCGAACGATGCGCGCGCGGCGGGCGCCGAGTGCCGCGCGGATCGCGAATTCGCGCTTGCGCCCCGTGGCCCGCACGAGCAGCAGGTTGGCGACATTGGCACAGGCGATCAAGAGCACCAGTGCCACGGCGCCCAGCAGCACCATCAGCGACTTGCGCGCATCACCGATGATCTGGTCGCGCAAGGGCTCAATCGCGAACCCGCCTTGAGGATTGGCTTGCGGATAGGCACGCAGGTATTGCTGATACCCGAGCTTCATCTGGGCATTGGCCTGGGCCAGGGTGACGCCCGGCTTCAGCATGGCGGCGGCACGGAAGAAGTGGCCCTGGTTGGTGCTGTTGGGGTCGAACTGAAAAGGGACCAGGATGTCGGCTTCGGGATCGGATGAGAAGTCCCGGCCCAGCACGCCCACGATGGTGTAGGGATCGTTTCCAAGCGGCAGCGCCTTGCCGATCACGTCGGGGTTGCCGCCGAACTTGCGCTGCCACAGACCGTAGCTCAGCACCACCACCTTGGCGCCGTTCGGCAAATCTTCCTGCGGCGTAAAGGAACGGCCCAGGATGATGGGCACCCCGAAGACGCGGAAAAACGGTTCGCTCACGTGAATGCCGTGCACGAGTTCGGGCCGGTCGCCCGTAATATTGAACCCCGGACCGGCAAAGTCGTACGCCCCCACGTCTTTGAAGACGCTGGTCTGCTGCTTCCAGATCATGTATTTGGGAATGGACGCGCCGGGAAAGTTCCCCTGCGGCGAAGACAGTTCGCAGGCCACGATGCGTTCGGCATCCGGGTAGGAGAGCGGCTTCAGCAGCACCGCATTCACCACCGTGAAAATCGCTGTGTTCGCCCCGATGCCGAGCGCCAGTGCAGAGACCGCGGCGATCGTAAAGCCTGGACTCTTCACAAAAAGGTGGATCGCGTGTTTGACGTCTTTCCAAAGGTCGCCCAAGGCTCTGCTCCAATCCTGAAGATTGAACGAAATTGCGGGAGAAGGCGTTAGCGTGCCGACAATAATCTCTGATGAAATGGACGCGCACGTACCGGTCTTTGTTCAAGTTGACGCTCGCTTGAGGAGACAGGGAGCAGTGAGCCCCGCTTTTGTGACGAATGGCGCGTGCCCAAAGTATCCTTTCCTGAGTAGTTGAGAGGAACCTTCCCCGGTGCTGATTTTTGCTGCCATCCTGGCAATTTTTGTCTATGGAATGATCGCCGCCATGCTGGGCACGATCCTTCCCGATTTGTCCGAACGTTTTCGTCTGACCCCCACCCAGAACGGCACCATCGCATTCGCCCAGGCATTGGGACTGATGCTCGCGTCTTGGGGGGTGGGCCCACTGCTCGACTCACAAGGCGACAAGATCGGCCTGATCCTCGGCCTGGCCTTGATCGCCATTGCGTTAATCGTCCTCCCCCGATCGGGGGGCTACGGCAGCATCGTGTTTTTGCTATTCCTGCTCGGAGTCGGGGGCGGCATTGTAGTCACCGGCGCCAATGCATTGGTGAGCGGCGTGAGCGAGGCGCATCGAGCCACGGCATTGAATCTCGTGAACCTGTTCTTTGGCCTGGGCGGACTGGCGACTCCGTTTATCTCCGCCAATCTCTTCAAGCACAACTGGGTCCGGCTCTGCTACACGGTCGTGGCGGTAACCCTGGTCACGATTGCCGTGCAGGCCGCTGCCTCCATGCCTGCTCCCGTGGCAGGATCAGGCTTTGAACTGCGCCATGCCGGCCTGGTTCTCGAACGGCCTCTCTTGTTCCTGCTGGGCGCATTTCTGTTTCTTTATATTTCCTGCGAGGTAGGAGTATGGAATTGGCTCGTGCGGCACCTGATCGCGCAAGGCATTCCTGAATCGCGGGCGCTCAATATTCTTTCGCTCGGGTTCGCCCTTGGATTACTGGTGGGCCGCGTCGGCGTGTCGCCAATCCTGATCAGGGTCACTCCCGTTGTCGTATTGCTCGCCGCCTCCATTGCCATGTCGATATCAACATTTCTCATGCTGAGGACGAATAAACCCGGAACCGCCGCGGTGCTGGTCTTTATCGCCGGCATGGCGATGGCCCCCGTCTTTCCGACCACGCTGGCCATCACGGGAACAGCATTTCCGCATTTAACCGCTACCGCAATCGGCTTCGTGATTACGTGCGGATGGGCCGGGCTCGCCGTCAGTTCACGCATCATTGGCGTCATCGCCGGGGGCGATCCGCTGCGGCTTAGAAAAGCCCTCTTGCTGATTCCTGCTTCATCGGTACTGATGGTGGCGTTGAACCTGGTGATCTGGGCAACCTTAAAATAGCGCGCGGTCCAGAGTACGCACGCGCGTAGATATGGCCGCGCGGCTTATACCTCGATCACCGCCTTAGAAAGATTGCGCGGACGATCGACATCCACCCCATGTTCGAGTGCCATGTAGTAACTGAATAACTGCAGCGGAATCACTTCCGGAATGATCAGCAGATGCTCTGAAACTGGTTCCACCTCGATCACATCATTGACCAACGATGCGATCTCTCGATCTCCCTGGTTGGCGACAGCAATGACGCGCGCCCCCTGCTTTTTCATATCTTCGAGCAGTTGAACCGTTTTTTCGTAGCGATTGACTGAGTCTGGGGACTCCCTGTCGACTGTGGCGACGACCACCAGCGGCACGTGCTCGCTCACCAGCGCATTGGGCCCGTGCTTCAGTTCGCCTGCCGGGTAGCCCTCGGCATGGACATACGAAGCCTCCTTCATCTTGAGCGCGCCTTCGCGGGCGATGGCGTAATGAACCCCGCGCCCGAGATAAAGGAATGTCGTGGCATCCGAATATTTGGCTGCCAGAGCGGCGGTCTGGGTGCGCCAACCATCCAATCGGCGCTTGATCTGTTCGGGCAGAGCACGCAGTTCGGCGATCTTTTCCGTGATGTCGACATCGCCGATGGTTCCGAGTTGTTGTGCCTCATACAGCGCCAGCACGTAGAGCGCCGTAAGCTGGCAGGTGAAACTCTTGGTAGCCGGAATGGCCAGTTCCGGACCAGCCGCCAAGGGCATAGCCGCCGATGCCTCGCGCAACATGGTGCTGCCGGCGACGTTGGCCATGGCCAGGGTGGGCTGCCCGCCGGCGCGCGCACAGCGCAATGCGGCCAGCGTATCTGAAGTTTCTCCCGACTGCGAGATCACCAAAAGTGACGGGTTGCGTGGGTTCGCAACGCTGCGGCAGCCGTACTCGCTTGCGTATTCAACATCGACGGCCAGGCCGCATAAATCTTCCAGGAGAATTTCCGCGGCCAGTCCCGCGTGACGGCTGGATCCGCTTGCCGCGATCAAAACCTCGCCGCGCGGATTGAGCCACTGCGACAGCGGAGCGAACGCCTTGAAATCGAATATGTTCTGGTGAAGATAGAGTTCGAGCGTGCGTTCGATTGCGTCGGGCTGCTCGTAAATCTCACGCAGCATGGCATGCGGAAAATCAGTCACTTGTCGCCTCGCGCGCCGGCGGAAAATACGGCACGGCTTGATTTTACAGGCGCAGGCCCGCGGCTTCGCGCTCCACCATCGGTTGGCAGCGAGTCCCCCATCCATTCAAGGCTTTCAGCCCGCTGTTACCCGGTTGTCAAATCTTGTAAATTCCGTTGACACCCACATTCCAAATAACATGAAAATCTGGTAAAAACAAAATGCTTCATTACCCGCGAATTCCGCGTCCCACAATTTGGCGTCTCACTGCCGTTTCTTTTCTTATGCCAGATGGTTTTCCGTACAGCGGAGAGATGTGTGCAGCGAAAGGGCTCTCTTCGAAGAGCAATCCCTGCCTGAAACGAAATTCTACTGCCGCTGTCTGGGGTTAAATGGTGTTAGTCGGGGGAGTGTGACAGGCGCCAACCGCTGATCGGTTGGCGCATGTTCCGAAATCCAGTTGAGTGCAAACTCCGATTGCCTCGGGGATCAGCGTTGTTGTCTTTTGAGGTCCGGCCCTTGCGGCCTTGCCCAGGTTTTCTCTTTCATGCGCAAAACGAAAACTAACATGTCGCCCAAACGCGACGCGCAGTTTGTGCTCCCGCGGATTGCATGCTTCATGCCTCCGCGGGACACATTCCACAACACAATCGTGATCGATCCCGCTAGAGTTTTCTTAAGCGTGCGCAGGCCTCGTCGAGGTCGTGATCCTGTTTGGCGAAGCAGAACCGCAACAGGTCTTCCCCGCGGCCGGGGCGGAAGAAGGCGCTTCCGGCAACCGAAGCGACGCCCGTGGCAGCCAGCAAATTGCGAGCCTTTTGCGCCGCGTTCTCACCGGGAAGCCGTGTCGCCTTTGCCAGCACATAATAGGCTCCGGCTGGAACGCTGGGTTCGAACCCCGCATCGCGCAGCGCAGCCAACATGCGCGCCCGCTTGGACTGGTGGTCGGCGGCAATTTGCGTATAGAAGCTGGGCGGCAGCTGTTCGAGACCCGCGGCCGCGGCGTGTTGAAATGCCGAAGGCGCGCAGACATAGGTAAGGTCATGGAAGTAGGACATGGCGCCCATCCACCGCGCATCGGCCGTGGCATAGCCCAGCCGCCATCCGGTGATGCTGAAAGTCTTTGAGAACCCAGACATGACAATGGTGCGTTCGCGCATCCCCGGCAGCGTGGCAGGCGAGATGTGGCGCGCGCCGTCGTACACGAAGTACTCGTAGATCTCGTCTGTGAACAGGAACAGGTCGTACTTGCGGCAGACATCCGCGACGGCCTCGATCTCTGCCCTCGAGAAGACTTTGCCGCTCGGATTCGCCGGGGTGTTCAGAATGATGGCGCGGGTACGCGGCGTGATCGCCGCATGCAGCGCATCGCTGTCGAGAGCCCAGTCCGGTTCGGCCAGCGCCACCGGCACCGGCTTCACCCGCATCGACTTGAGCGTCGCCACGTGATACCCGTAGAAAGGCTCAAACAAAAGCACTTCGTCGCCGGGGTTCAGCAGCGCCATGGTGGCGGCGTGCAGGCCGGCCGTGGCACCGCTCGCTACCAGAACTTCGTTTTCGGGGTCGTAATCCAGACCGTAGTCGCGCTTCTGCTTATCGGCAATGGCCACGCGCAGCCGCTCAATGCCATCGAGGCGGGTATAGATGTTGTATCCCGCGCGAATGGCCGCGATGGCCTCCTCCTCCACGGGCTTCGGGACCGGCGTGTCGCAGACTCCCTGGGCCAGGTTGATGCCGCCGATGCGATCGCATTCCGTGGTCATGGCGCGAATTTCTGATTGCATCACGCCGGGAGCCAATTCGCTCAGGGCCAGGCGGGACGTC
Organism: Occallatibacter sp.; assembly: GCA_036488735.1. Lineage (GTDB taxonomy): Bacteria > Acidobacteriota > Terriglobia > Terriglobales > Acidobacteriaceae > Telmatobacter. The sequence goes on along the minus strand of DASXHC010000038.1, from coordinate 47,216 downwards.
GCCGCCGGAATGTTTGCGGCGACGGAGACGGATGGGGCGTCGAAGGCGGAGGCGGGTGCGGATGTCTGGGCCACGGGGAAATCCTTTGCACTCCATCTTACAATCTGGGCCAAAACGAAACAGTCGAGTGCCGGTTGCCACTCTGGTTGGTCCGGGCTCGGGGGTAAAATCGTGCTTTCAGCTACAGGTCCTAGCCATGCATGAACTATCCCTCATTTCGAGCGTCGTTGAGTCGGTAACCGAGTCGCTGGAAAAGTATCCCGGTGCGCGTGTCGTCGAAGTGCGCCTGAAAGTCGGTGCGCTGGCGTCGGTGATTGAGGATTCGCTGCAGTTCTGCTACGGCATTGCCATCGACGGCACGCCCCTCGCGGGGTCGCGGCTGGTCGTCACCGTCCTTCCCGTTACCGTGCATTGCGCGGCGTGCGAAAAAGTTGGCGCGATCGAGAGCCTGCAGAACTTTCGCTGTCCTCACTGTGGAGAGCCGGCCAGCGATGTGCGCCAGGGCCGCGAACTGGAGATTGATTCGATCGAGATCGAAGAAGCCGAGAAAGGCTTGAAAAGCGAGGAACAATGACAACCCGGATTGTGGAACTGCGGCAGGGAATCCTGAAAAAGAACGATGAACTGGCTCGCGGACTGCGCGATCGATTCGAAGCCGCCGGAGTGCTCGTTCTCAACCTTGTATCGAGCCCGGGCACCGGAAAGACGGCGTTCCTGGAGCGGACCTTGCGCCAGTTGCGCGAGCAAGGATCGCGCGTGGCCGCTTTGGTCGGTGATCTCGAAACCGATAACGATGCGCGGCGGTTGGCGGCCAGCGGCGCGCCCGTGCGCCAGATCAACACCCACGGTATCTGCCACCTGGAAGCCGAAATGGTGAGCAGGCATCTGGAAGACTGGGAAGGCGTCGAACTCGGAGGCCTCGATTACCTGTTTATCGAAAATGTTGGAAACCTGGTTTGCCCGTCGAGCTATGACCTGGGCGAAAAGGTGCGTGTGGCGCTGCTCAGCGTCACTGAAGGGGAGGACAAGCCTCTCAAATATCCCACCCTGTTCAACTCGGCGGACGCCGCCGTCCTCACGAAGATCGACATTGCGGAAGCAGTGGGATTCGAGCGCGAAGCGGCACTTCGTAATATCCGCGCGATTCGCCCCGACATCCGGATATTCGAGACATCGGCGAAGACTGGCCTTGGAATGAATCCATGGCTCGATTACCTGGCAGAAGAAAAAGCTGCGCGCCGTGCCTGATCGATCCGGCACATTTCACAAATAAGAATTCTCTCTTGCCTGTCTCCGTCCCTGCTGGCTTATACTGGCCGCCGGACGCAAGTCGTGCTGTTTGAATGCTGTATCTTTCAGTCGCCGTCCGAAATTGGCCGGGCTCCTCTTCCTTTTCTCGTTGATTGACTTCATTGCACCCCATTGCGCGGCCATATAAATCATGGATCCACGGGGCAGACTCATGGGAAAGATAAAAGAAGACGTGATCGTTCCGCCCACCATGGGCCCTGAAAAGGCCACGGACGTTGAGTCGTACCTGGCCGCCGTTCCTGAGCCCCATCGCAGCACCCTCGAGAAAATCCGCGCCGTCATTCGCTCCGTCGTCCCCAGGGAAACGACCGAAGCGATCAGCTACGGTATGCCGTCCTTCCAATACAAAGGAGGCCTGGTTGCCTACGCGGCGTTCAAGGCGCATTGCAGCTTTTTCCCGATGAGCGGTCGCCTGATCGAGGAGTTCGCTGACGAGTTGACGGCTTACAAGACCTCGAAAGGCACGATCCAATTTCCCGTCGACAAGCCGCTCCCAGCCTCATTAGTGAAAAAAATCGTTAAGGCGCGCATCGCCCAAAATGAAGCAAAGAAAGCCCGTTAACCCACGGGGAGCAGCTCGTTCCATTTCTCCGCCCTGACGGCCGTGTCGAGATGATTCTCTGCTCTACTCGTGATTTAAATCACAAACTCGGCTGGACAGAGTTGATACAAGAGGAGTAGAGGTCTGGTATGTGCCTGGCGATTCCTGGACGCGTGGAAGAAATTGCAACCGAGGGCCTGATCCGGATGGCTCGCGTGAACTTCGGCGGCGTAGTGAAACGAGTCTGTGTTGATTACGTTCCCGAAACCAAGGTGGGCGACTATGTGCTTGTACATGTAGGTTTTGCCATCTCCCAGATTGATGAAGAGACCGCTCAGAAAACTCTCGACGATTTTCGCGCCATGGGCGTCCTCGACGAGGAGCTTGCGACCGAGGAAGAGGCTTTTGCGCGGGCCGCTCAGTCTCCTCAGTCTGTCTGCCCTGACGGAAGCTGCGCCCCTGTTCTGATCCCCAGCGTGAAGTTTAAGAACTAGCGCTCCGTCTCCAGCGCCAGACGGCGGCACAGCGTCACATCTTATGAATCACACCGGTGGTGCCTTATGAAATATCTGACCGAGTTTCGCAATGGCGAGATCGCGCAACGCATCGCGCGCGAAATCCACCAGGTCACGACGCGTCCGTGGAAAATCATGGAAGTGTGCGGCGGCCAGACCCACTCCATCATCAAGAACGGCATCGACCAGATGTTGCCCGCGGGCGTCGAGATGGTGCATGGACCGGGATGCCCGGTCTGCGTCACTCCGCTTGAACTTATCGACAAAGCCCTCGCCATCGCCTCCCAGCCGGGAGTCATCTTCTGCTCGTTCGGAGATATGCTGCGCGTGCCCGGCACCGACGGCGACCTCTTCCAGGTCAAAGGAAACGGCGGCGATGTGCGCGTGGTCTATTCGCCGTTGGACGCCGTGGAGTTGGCCGCCAAGAATCCCGAGCGCGAAGTCGTCTTCTTTGGCGTCGGATTTGAAACCACCGCCCCCGCCAATGCCATGAGCGTGCACCTCGCCAAGCGTCGCGGGCTTAAGAATTTTTCCGTGCTGGTCTCACACGTCCTCGTGCCGCCCGCGATCGAGGCCATCATGAGTTCCCCGGGCAACCAGGTACAGGCGTTTCTCGCCGCCGGCCATGTGTGCAGCGTAATGGGTTATTGGGAGTATCCGCCCATCGCCGACAAGTATCAGATTCCCATCGTTGTTACCGGCTTCGAACCGCTCGATCTACTCGATGGCATTCGCCGCGCCGTAATTCAACTGGAAGAGGGCCGCCACGAAGTTGAGAACGCGTACGCGCGCATCGTCAAATTCGACGGCAACCAGGCTGCCCAACAATTGCTGGCAGAAGTTTTCGAAGTCACCGATCGCGCCTGGCGCGGCATCGGCGTGATTCCAAGGAGCGGCTGGCGCCTCAGCCCCGCCTATCGCGAATACGATGCCGAAGAGCGCTTCCACATCACCGGCATCCACACTGAGGAGTCGAAGCTGTGCCGCTCCGGCGACGTATTGCGCGGCGCCATCAAGCCCGCCGAGTGCGCGGCCTTCGGCAAGGAATGCACACCGCGCCATCCCCTCGGTGCCACCATGGTTTCAAGCGAAGGCGCCTGCGCCGCATACTATAACTACGGGCGGTTCATCTCCGCGGAACAACTTGCCGACGCCGGCGCTGCTCTTACAGGGGCCGTCAATGGCTGAGGAGTTGAAGAAAGATCCTTCGGCAATCGCGCCTGATTTTTCCAATTGGTCATGTCCTCTGCCGCTGGTCGGTTATCCCAACATCGTGATGGGCCACGGAGGCGGCGGCAAGCTCGGCAACGAACTCGTAGAGCATCTCTTCCTGCCCGCATTCCGCAACGCGGCTCTTGAAAATCTCGGCGACGCCGCGGTGCTCGATCTCGCCAGCGGCCGCCTCGCCATGAGCACGGATTCCTTCGTTGTGCAGCCCTTGTTCTTCCCCGGCGGCTCCATCGGCGAACTGGCCATCAACGGCACCGTCAATGACCTTGCCGTCTCCGGTGCGGAACCGAAATATCTCAGCGCCAGCTTCATCCTCGAAGAAGGTTTCCCTCTCGGCCAACTCGCGGCCATCGTGCAATCCATGGCCGACGCAGCCGCCATCGCGGGCGTGCAGATTGTTACCGGCGACACCAAGGTCGTCGAGCGCGGCCACGGTGATGGATGCTACATCAACACTGCCGGTATCGGTGTGCTGCGCGCGGGCATCACCGTGGGCCCGCAACGAGCCAGGCCCGGTGACGCCATCCTCGTATCGGGGACCATCGGCGACCACGGCATGGCCATCATGAGCGTGCGCGAAGGACTGGAGTTCGAAAGCCAGATCCGCTCCGACTGCGCCGCGCTCAACGGCATGATCGCCGATGTACTGGATGCAGCCGGCCCCGCGATCCATGCCATGCGCGATCCCACCCGCGGAGGCCTCGCTTCCACGCTGAATGAAATCGCACAGGCCTCCAACGTCGGCATCGCCATCGACGAACCCAGCCTGCCCGTGCGCCCTGAAGTGCAATCCGCATGTGAACTGCTCGGCTTCGATCCCGTGTATGTGGCCAACGAAGGCAAGGCCGTCTTCTTCGTCGCCCCCGAAGCAGCAGACAATGTGCTCGCTGTGTTGCGCGCGCATGCGCTCGGCCGCGATGCCGCGCGCATCGGCCAGGTCACCGCGCAGTATCCGCGCATGTTAGTCGCCCGCACCTCCATGGGCGCCAACCGCGTCATCCCGATTCAAATCGGCGAACAACTGCCGCGCATCTGCTGATACGTAACATTCCATTCAGTAAGTGGAACGCGCACCAAGTTATCGCGCGACCCCATATGATTCGTTTCCATACAGTATTTGCAAATCAAAATTACCTCGGTGATTAAGCTTTTGATAATTGGCGAACTTAGCCATAACATATCCCCCAGTTATATCCGAAGATTAGAAGGAATTCAGAAGCTGGAAAACTTGGCCCCTCTCAATTTTCCCGCTCCCGAAAGGTGACTCCAATTCTGTGACGACAACGTGGCTGTCTTCAGCCGCAGCGTTCGCGCTCGCGGCGTCGGCGTCGTGCGCCTGCGCGCAGGCTCCTTCCGCGGCGCCGGATCGCGTTCCCGCCCGCATCGACGAATCTCGCGTGGCCACCCTGTACGGCAATACGCATCCGCTCGCTCGCCCCGAATTCGAATCCGGCCTCGTCGCATCCAGCCTGCAGCTTGATCGCATGGTGCTTTTGCTCAAGCCCTCGGCCAGCCGTCAGAAAGCACTCGATGCGTTAGTCGCCGCGCAGCAGGATCCGGCCTCGCGGCTCTATCATCATTGGCTCACGCCCGCCGACTACGGTGCTCAATTCGGCGCCAGCCCCCGTGACCTCGCACGCATCACGAACTGGCTGCGTACACACGGATTTGTCGTGAATGAGATTCCCGCCGCCCGGCGCACCATTGTCTTTTCCGGTACAGTCGCGCAGGTTGCGGAGACCTTCCATACCGAAATTCGGCGCTATCGCTTCCACGCTGCGCAACACATCGCCAATGTCCTCGATCCGCAAATCCCCCTGGCCCTCTCCGGCGTGGTCGGCGGTGTGGTCTCGCTGCACGACTTTCGCCGCATGCCGGCGATGCACGCCTTCGCCGCACGTCCGCTATGGAACTTCGGCAGCGCCCATTATCTGTTTCCCGCCGACTTCGCGGCCATCTACAACCTCGTTCCACTCTATGCGGCAAACATCAACGGCGCCGGCGCAACCATCGCCATCGCCGGGCGCAGCAGCATCAACATCGCCGACGTCGCGGCCTTCCGGTCCGCCGCGGCCCTCGCACCGGCAACGCCGCGGGTGATGATGCCCGGCGACGATCCCGGCCTGGTCAATGGCGATCAGGATGAGTCGACTCTCGATGTCGAGTGGGCGGGCGCCATCGCTCCCGCGGCCGCGATCACTTTGGTGACCGAGTCTTCGACCGCAACCACCGACGGCATCGATCTGGCCGCGGCTTACATCGTCGACCACGCTGCCGCGCAGGTGCTCAGTGTCAGCTATGGCAGTTGCGAACAGGCCATGGGCACAACCGAGCAGGCCTTTTACGACAGCCTGTGGGAGCAGGCGGCGAGCGAGGGCATCAGCGTGTTTGTGGCGTCCGGCGATTCAGGCGCCGCAGGCTGCGAACTGGGCTCCGCAAGCGTTGGCTCGGTGGCCGCGGTGAATGGCTTGTGCAGTTCCTCATACGCAACCTGCGTGGGCGGCACCGAATTACACGAGGGCCCCCAAGCCGCGCAATACTGGTCGACAGCCAACGGCGCGGGGCGCGGTTCAGCCTTGGGCTACATCCCCGAGACGGTATGGAACGAGAGCTTATCCAATGGTGGCGCAGGATTATGGGCATCGGGGGGAGGCCCCAGCACTGTGTACGCGCAACCCTCCTGGCAGATAGGCGTACCCGGCGCCGCCCCAGCAAATGGAATGCGCGCCGTTCCCGACGTTGCACTCACCGCTGCCGCGCATGACGGATACATCATCTATGAGAACGGATCGTACTGGATTGTCTCCGGCACATCGGCGGGCGCCCCGTCATTCGCCGGCATCACAGCCTTGATCGTGCAAAAAGGTGGCGAATCGGCTCAAGGCAATATAAATCGACGTCTATACGAGCAGGCGGGCGTATCTCCGAATCCTTTTCATCGCACGTTCGCGGGAGACAACACTGTGCCCGGCGTGCAAGGATTCAGCGCCGATGGAGCAGATTTCAATCTCGCCACCGGGCTTGGTTCCGTCGACGCCAACTTGCTGGTGACCAACTGGGGACACACTCGACAGCAGGTGCCGTCGCGCGCCACTCCCATCCCGGTCAGCATTGCGCGTAGGCAGTGAATTCCACTTGCCCGCAACACATTGGCAATCGAATCTGCTGTCAGGCCAATAATTCAAATGCCGCCTGCACACGCGCTGGAATCGTGGCCGGCGTGTCTCCCAGGTTGTATTGGATTTCAAGTACCGCCGCTGGCGGCGTGGCCAGTGCTTTCAGCCCTTCCGCCGTGGCCGGCCACGCGATGCTGCCGTCGCCCGGCCACAAGTGCTCATCTTTCATGCCGTGATTATCGTGGACGTGCAATGAAACGATGCGCTTGTTCAGCACCGTGATCGCTTCCTCCACGCCCTCGGTCATGTGCGCATGTCCCAGGTCCAGGCACACCCCGATCGAGTCGAGGTGACCAAGTTCAAGAATTGTGATCAGGTGTTCCGGCGTGGTCGGTTCGCTGACCAGGTTCTCCACCAGCAGCCGCACGCCGAGCGGTCGTGCGAACGCCCCAAGATGTTCCAGGACGGTTTCTGCGTACTCGATCGTGCGCGGCGACCAGCCATCGGAGCGCTCGCCCAAATGCACAACCAGGTTGCGAAACGGAATATGCTCGGCTGACTCCAGCGCCCGCTTGATCTCGTCCATGGCGTCGATCCGTCGCGACTTCTCCGGATGAAGCACGTTGACCGCAGGCGCTCCGGCGCGGCCCATTTCACGGTCCGGATAGAGCGGCGCATGCAGTGAGAAAACTTCCAGCGTGTTGGAGCGGAACCACTCGCCCAGTTCGCGGACGTGCTCGCGGCTGGTGTAGTCAAAATGCTGGCGCGCCGCGAAAATCTCCACTGCCTGCACGCCAGACCGGCCGGCAAGTTCCAGAAGTCCCGGGTGTAGGCGTTGATTGAGGAACAAGTGGGTCGAAAGTACTCGCAGCATCGTCAAGAGTTTCCCCCGCGGCCCAGACGTTCGGGGCAGGCCGCTCGCTGCGACTATTGTCGCATCCTCACAACAACTTACAGCGCCCCGATGTTGCGCAACATGGTGCGGAGCACTGCGCAAGTGAATTGGCGCTGCTCCCCCCGCGGCGCGCTCACGGGGCTCTGAGGTCCTTGCCGTGGAACGGTGGCGAGCCGCAGACTGATAGTGAATGTTCTCTTCAATCGCATCCGGAGTCTCCGTCGGACTGGGCGCCGCAGGCGCTTTAGGACTGATGGCGGGCGCCTGCGCCTATGCCGCCATGTGGCCCGCCTCGCAGATCTTCGGGTCTACCTTGATTGCGCCGCAGCGGCCTGACGAGCTGGCGCTCACGTTCGACGATGGCCCCAACCCCGCATGGACTCCGCGCCTGCTTGACATCCTCTCGCAACATGGCGTGAAAGCGACGTTCTTCCTCGTCGGCCATTTCGCTGAAGCAGAGCCGCGGTTGACGCGATCCATCGCGGACGGCGGCCACCTGGTAGGCAATCATTCATGGAGCCATCCGAATCTTGCACGCACCGCAACCCGCCGCGTGCGCGAAGAACTCGAACGAACCAGCACAACACTCGAGCAGATCACCGGTAAGCGGGTGCAGTATTTTCGGCCACCGTTTGGCGCGCGCCGGCCCGCCGTGTTGCGCACCGCGAGGGCGCTCGGCATGACACCGGTGATGTGGAACGCCATGACGTCCGATTGGGCATTGCGCGCCTCGGGCCGCATCGCGTTAAACCTGGTGGAGAAGATCGATGCGCATCATCGCCGCGGCCGCGCCGCTAACATCGTCTTGCACGACGGAAGCCATCACGGCCTGAACGCCGATCGCGGTCCATCCGTCGCCGCAGCTGACCAACTCCTCATGCGCTATGCCAGGTTGAAAACATTCGTGACCGTAGACGCGTGGCCGCCTGCCGTGCAACTGGTCTGATGCGTCGTGCGTGCGCCGCTAATGTGCGCTCTTGAATGCTTCGCGCGCTGCGGCAATCGTTGCGTCGGTCTCCTCTTGCCCGTGCGCAGTGCTTAAGAATGCGGCTTCGAACTGGCTGGGCGGCAGCCAAACGCCGCGATCGAGCATGGCGTTATGAAAGCGCCCGAAAGCAGCTGTATCCGCATGCGCGGCCTGATCGTAGTTGGTCACTGCATTCGGCGTGAAGAACCATGTCCACATGGCGCCTACGCGATTAGTCGTCACAGCAACGCCTGCTTTGTCGGCCTCGGCGGCAACACCGTCTGCTACAGCTCTCGACGTGGTTTCCAGGCGTGTATAGACCTCGGCGGAGTGATCTTGCAAATAACTGATAGTCGCGATGCCCGCCGCCATTGCCAGTGGATTGCCGCTCAGCGTTCCGGCCTGGTACACAGGTCCGAGCGGAGCAAGCATGTCCATGAACTTGCGCTTGCCGCCGAAGACACCCACCGGCAAGCCACCCCCTGCAATCTTGCCTAACGTTACTAAGTCTGCGTCGATGTTATAAAGTTCCAGCGCCCCGCCCAGTGCGATGCGGAAGCCCGACATCACTTCATCGGCGATAAACAAAGCACCTTCGCGCTGAGTAATTTCGCGCAGAGCGTGAAGGTATCCAGCGGCGGGCGGAATGCATCCGGCGTTGCCGACAACCGGCTCCAGAATCACGGCGGCGATTTGCCCGAGGTGCGCGGAAAAGGCGGCCTCCACCGCGGCAAGATCGTTGAAGGGCAAAGCCAGCGTGAGGTGGGCAATCTCGTCCGGCACCCCTGCTGAACCCGGTATGCCGAAGGTCGCTACGCCCGACCCCGCTTTCACCAGCAGTCCATCGGAATGACCGTGATAGCAGCCTTCGAATTTCACAATGATCTTGCGTCCTGTAGCCCCGCGCGCCACCCGAATCGCCGACATCGTCGCTTCCGTACCAGAGCTCACAAACCGCATCTTTTCGATGGCCGGATAGCAGGCGATCACCCGTTCGGCGAGATCGGCTTCCGCCGCCGTCGAAGCGCCGTAGCTGGAAGAGTTTCGGGCGGCGCGCTGGATGGCTTCCACCACCGGCGGAAATGCGTGGCCGAGAATCATCGGTCCCCACGAGCCAAAATAATCGATGTAACGATTGCCATCGGCATCGGTAAGGTAGGCGCCCTGGGCGCTCTCGATGAACGGCGGGGCCCCCCCCACGGCTCGAAATGCTCTGACCGGGGAATTGACGCCCCCGGGGAAAAGGCGTTCGGCGCGTTGTTGCAGGGCCTGCGAGCGCGTGTGAGCTAGGGACGGCGGGTGCGAACTCATAGTGGCTTCAGTATAGAAGGAGGATCGCCCCTGAGCATCCCCATTGCCGATATCGCGGCATCATGTCTTATCTCGGCTGCTTGCGCAGAATCAGGAACACGCTGATCAATACCAGGGCTGTTCCCGCCAGGGTCCGCGCAGTAACGGCTTCTCCAGCGAAGAAGTAGCCCAGCGCCACGGCCACGATGGGATTGACATACGCATGGCTGGCAACGCGCGTTGCGGGCATGTGCGCGAGTAGCCACACGAAGGCGGTGAACGCGAGCAGCGAACCGAAGACGACGAGATACAGCACGGCCAGCGCGGCGCGCAGGGAAACGTGCGGCAGGGGACGCATTTCGCCGATGCTCGCGGAGAGGACGAGCAGGATGCCTCCGCCCAGCATCATGGTTGCACCCGCAGACAGAGGACGTGACTTCGGCAAGTCCATGGAGCGCGTCAGGACCGAACCCAATGACCACGTCGTGCACCCGGCGAGAATTGCGAGACAAGGAAGAAGCCCGAAGTGCTGTCCACCCTCAGGCAGCAGCAGAACGCCAACGCCCGCGAACCCCAACCCTGTCGATATCGCCAGGCTTGTCCGCCATTTTTGCTGGCGCAGAATGATCATCTCCAACACCAGGGTGATGATGGGAATGGTCGCTGCGAGCACGGAGACGACGCCCGAAGGAACGTATTTCTCCGCCCAGAACAGGGGCCCGTACTCGGCTACAAACATCAGCAGGCTCATGATGAGGAGATTGCGCCACTGGGTTGGGGTGGGCCTGGTCTCGCCCTTGAGGCACATAAACGCGAAGAGGAGAACGCCCGCTATGAAGAAACGAGATCCGGCGGCAAAGAGCGGCGGCAGTTCGGCGACCGCGATGCGAATGGCGAGGAAGGTTGTGCCCCACAAGAAATAGATGGCGAAGAATGCCAGGATCATGCGGAACTTAAAGGATCCCACAAAAGACGGCTTCGAGTTGGTAACCGTTGTAGCAATCATAAACAGTTACCACTTTACAGATGCCACGGTAACCTGTCAAACTGTATTCAAGGGTTAGTTGTACTATGGCTTCGCTGGCGCAGGACGGTTCTTTTGAGCTCATCGCGGGAAATCCCGCGCTCGACCTGGTCAACACGCTCGACTGGCGCTTCAGGGAAAACGGATCTGAAGAACTGCTGAACAGTTACGACGATCTCCTGCGCTTTGCCGCCCAGGCGGAGATGATTGCTCCCAGGCAAATCAAGCAGATCCTGCGCAGTGCAACACATAGCGCCGAAGCGGCTGCACTGGTGGATTGCCGCGCGCTGCGGGAAGCGGCTGCCGATGTCTTCTACGCCATTGTCGACGGGCGCACTCCTTCGCCTTCACAATTGAAATGTCTCGATCGCATGTTCAAGGAAGCCCGCGGACTTCAGCACCTCGCGTGGTCAAAGCCCTGCCTGCAGTGGGAATGGCCAGCGTCTGAATGCGACCCGTATTTGCCGATGTGGATGTTGACGATCCATACGGAGAAACTGCTGCTGTCGGACGATATGAAACGATTGCGAGCGTGCGAGAAGCCTGACTGCCGGTGGCTGTTTCTGGACACGAGCAAAAACCATACGCGGCGCTGGTGCGATATGAAGCTGTGCGGGAACCGCATGAAGGCGCGCCGATTCAAGGCTCAACACAAAGCTTGATCCCCACTTCAGCCGGTAGACCGAAAGGGAACGTCTCCGTCTTTTTCACAACTGCGAAGCTGTTGGAAGCCTCCATCTGCAAAAATGGCAACATGCCTTTCGTTCCGCCTTCGTTGAAAGTTGCCCTGCTGGCTGGCCTGGTTGCGATTCTTACTCCGGCTTACAGCCAGTCTCTGCCTGCGCAACACACAGAGCGCCCCGAGCCGCCAACCCGCGACCCCAATAGTCCAGGGTACGTAAAAGCGACGGAATTACCTGCCGGCTCCATTCCTCCGGTCGGCGCGGATGGGAATTTCATCCTCGGTCCCATACACGTTGCAGCTCCCGAAATTTCTTTTCCGAACAGCGTCCTCAAGGGGACGGTGATCGAATTCACCATGAATTCGTCAGGGAGCGCCATCTATCCAGGCATCGCACGGGACCCCGGTACCTTCGGAACCGTGGACCCTGCCGATCCCGCAAAGCTCGTGGTCACCACAAGCCATTCCGCTCCGTATGTGCGCAAGGTAGCTGTCTATGTTCCCAGTCAGTACGTCCCCGGGACCGTCGCGCCTTTCATCGTTGGGGCAGACGGCCCCGACCCGTTGCTCTTTTCGGTCTTGGACAACCTGATTGCTCAGCATAAGGTGCCGGTCATGATCGCCATTTCCATCGCCAATGGAAGCGGGGATGCGCAAGGAAGCGAACGCGGCCTTGAATACGACACCATGTCGGGGCTCTATGCAGAGTTTGTGGAGAAGGAAGTTTTGCCCTTGGTTGAGAGTAAAGCTCACGTGAAACTTACGCACGACCCGGACGGAAGGGCAACTATGGGTGGAAGTTCGGGAGGCTCGTGTGCACTGATCATGGCCTGGTATCATCCGGAACTTTATCACCGTGTTCTTACCTATTCAGGAACCTATATCAATCAGCAGTGGCCGTACGATCCGCGAACCCCTCACGGCGCCTGGGAATTTCATGAGCATCTGATCCCGGGTATGCCGGCGAAGCCGATCCGCATCTGGATGGAAGTCGGCGACCAGGACCTTCTCAATCCCAACGTGATGCGTGACAACATGCATGACTGGGTTCTCGCCAACGAAAAAATGGCCAGCGCACTCGCGGCTAAGAACTATCACTACCAGTTCGTGTTTGCCCGCAACGCAGGACACGTTGACAGGGCCGTGAAGCAACAAACACTTCCCGAAGCGCTCCAGTACATCTGGCTCGGCTACTCATCCGCCGGAGTTAAAAAGTGATCTCCGTGAACGAAGCAAGCTGCTTGCCGATTGTTGCGATGGGCGCTTTCGCTTGTTTGCGGCGGTCGACATTGCACGCGCCGCGGTTCGCGGCAGACTGGCGCTGATCATTACCGGTCCCGCGTTTGCGCTACGGGCCTTTGAAGAATCGGCTCAGAAGCTCTACGCAAGCGCCAGATTCATGTTGGTGATAGCCTCGTCGATTTCTTGCCTGCTCTTGAAGCCGACCGTCGCGCAGTCCACGCCCGCATTCTGGAACGCGAACCGCATCGCCTTCACGCGGTCGTCATGGCTATTCTGGAACTGCCCCCCGCCGCACAATTTCATACCGATCACGCCCAGCCCTTCTTTCTTCAACTGGTGAATATGATCGACCACTTCGCTCACGTTGTCGGGGTGGTTGGTGTCCTCGTAAGTCGGACCGTCCATGCGCGCCCCGTTGTGGTTGATGCGGATCAGTCCCACGTCCAGCCAATTGGTGCCCGGCATCTGGCGCAGCGCGGGCAGCCCGTGCACCGAGGCCCCATGCGTGCGGATAGTCTTCTTTTGCTGCGCTTGGAGGATCCCATCCTGCCAGCGCTTCGTCGTCTCCGGCCAGTCGGGCGTGTGCTGCCAGTGCAGCAGCATGATGTCAAAGTATTCGGTCTGCGAGGTGCGCCGCAGTTCGTCGAACTTGGCCTGCGGATCGATGCCCTCATGGAACGTTGTTACCTTGTTCATCAGCTGATAGCTGTCGCGCGGCAGGCCCTTCAGCGCCTCGCCCAGCATTGCTGGAGTTTGATAAGCCTCGGCCGTCTCGAAGAACCGGATGCCGCGCTCGTGCGCATAGCGCACCAGCCGCGTGAATTCCTGCTGCCCGAGCGCGGCCTGGACAGCACCACCGTCCGTCCCGGTCCCGAAGGCCAGCCGCGACACTTCAACTTTGGAGCGGCCCAGCACCACCGTATCGGTCGCTGTCCGCTTGGCGGCCAGAGGAAGGGTTCCCACGGTCGCCATGGCTCCGGCGGCCAGACCTGTTTTGAGGAAACTACGTCGTGTGGTTGGACTCATTGCAACCTCCGCGGCTCTAGCCGGTTGGCGAGCCGAATGAGTGGATGTTAGCACGCCGCAATCCCATCTCCGGCGCGCATAACAATTCCGGTATGCTGGATTCCGCAGTTCAGCTCTAGATCGCTTCTCCCGGGAGCCCCATGAAGAACGCTGTAGTGGCCGTTGTCGCGCTGTGCTTTTGCGCGGCGTCCTTCGCCGCATCCACGATCAATACCCGTCTCCAGGATCCCAAGGCCATTTATGTGGACGCACCAGCGACGACCGGGGACAATTCTGCCGCCTTGCAGGCCGCCATCGATAAGGCATCGGGCACGGGACGCGAGGGGATCGTGTTCGTTCCGGCGGGCCGCTACCCCCTAACCCGCACGGTGTTTCTGTGGCCGGGCGTGCGGCTTATCGGCTATGGCGCCACACGCCCTGTGTTCGTCCTGCCGCCCAATACACCAGGCTTTCAGAAGGGCATGGGCGTCATGGTGATGTTCACGGGTCTAACCCCCCATGAGCATCCGCGGGCCGGGAATCGCATTGCGTTTCCTCCCCCGGGATCGGTTCCTCCGAATGACGAGGTGGCCGATGCCAATCCCAACACGTTTTATTCGGCGATCAGCAACATCGACTTCGAAATCGCGGAGGGTAATCCTGCGGCAGTGGCGGTGCGCTTTCATGTGGCGCAGCATTCGTTTCTCGCGCACATGGATTTTCACCTGGCCTCGGGGCTGGCCGGCGTCTACCAGGCGGGCAATGAGGCGGAGGACCTGCGCTTCTATGGCGGGCGCTACGGAATCCTGACAGAAAAAACCTCGCCGGCGTGGCAGTTCACGCTGATTGACTCAGTGTTCCAGGGGCAGAAGGAAGCCGCCATCCGCGAGCATGAAGCGGGGTTGACGCTCATCCGGAATACCTTTCGCGACGTGCCGAAGGCGCTCGATATCGACGATGGATATCCGGACCAGCTTTGGGTGAAGGACTCGCGCTTTGAGAATATCAGCGGCCCAGTCGTGACCATCAGCCTGGAAAAGAGCCCGCTGACCGAGGTTGGATTCGAAAATGCGGTTCTCAGCAATGCCCCGGTATTCGCACGGCTGCGCGAGAGCGGCAAGACGGTTGCCGGAAAAGGCGCAGTGTACGAAGTAAAGAATTTCAATTACGGGCTCATTGTCCCGGGCGAAGGCCAGATGGGGTCAATCGGCATGCAGTATGAAGCGGCGCCGCTCGCCTCGTTGCCCGCACCACGTCCGCCGGCGATTCGCGCATTCCCGCCCAGCAGCGAATGGGTAAATGTGCTTTCTCTGGGAGTGAAGGGCGACGGGGCCACCGATGATACCGCGGCCTTGCAGAAAGCCATCGACACGCATCCCATCCTTTATTTTCCAGGCGGGCATTACGTGGTGCGCAACACGCTCACGCTCCAGCCGGACTCCGTGCTCATCGGGCTCCATCCCACGCTCACCCAGATCGACCTCCTCGATGAGACCCCCGGCTACCAGGGCGTCGGTGCGCCGAAGGCCGTGCTTCTCGCGCCGCCCGGCGGGAAGAACATCGTCAGCGGGATCGGCGTGTTCGCTGGCGGCATCAACCCGCGTGCGGTCGCCGTGCTGTGGAAGGCGGGCGAACAGTCGCTGCTGGATGATGTGCGCTTTCTCGGCGGGCACGGCAGCGGCAGCAATCCTTACAACAACAACCAGACCGCTGACTCTGACCTGCGCAAGCGCTGGGATGGGCAGTATCCCAGCCTGTGGGTTGCGGATGGGGGCGGAGGGACATTCGCA
Source organism: Occallatibacter sp. (assembly GCA_036488735.1). Classification (GTDB taxonomy): domain Bacteria; phylum Acidobacteriota; class Terriglobia; order Terriglobales; family Acidobacteriaceae; genus Telmatobacter. Next base: position 31,608 of record DASXHC010000038.1, on the reverse strand, counting down.
GACATCTGGACGCCCAACACCTTTGCGCAGGCGGGTTTTCTGGTGTCGAACACCACCACGCCCGGCCACGTATATGAGTTGTCGAACGAGCATCACCTGCGCAACGAAATCAAGTTCGATCACGTGGAGAACTGGGACATCAACGCGCCGCAGACCGAAGAGGAGGCAGGAGAGAGCCCTGAAGCACTTTCCCTGGAGATGGACGACTGCCGCAGTCTAACCGTTGCGAACTATCACGCCTATCGCGTAACCCGTTCGCGAGCGCCGTTTCCGGCGGCTGTGCGCATCTATCGTTCTTCGGATATCCACTTCCGCAACGTGCATGTGAACGCGGAGAGCGGGTATGGCACTTGCGACGCCAATGGCTGCGGCACCTTCCTGCGCCTGAGCAAGTTTCCTTACGAGAACGCAATCGAAGATTGGACGCACCATCTCGAGGTGCGGGAACGCGAGTTTGCCGTGCTGGACATTCCGGCCGATCCCCACAAGCCGCGGTCGAGTGATGCGTCCGCTGTGCTGGACAGGGGAACAAGCGTGAAAAAGCTGGAGGAGGGTTTCTTCTCGATCTCCGGAGCGGCGGTAGACGCGGCGGGCAATCTCTATTTTGTTGACCACCATAACCAGCGCATCTACGGATGGAACGAAAAAGATGGGCTCACGGTCGAACGCGATAATCCGCTCGATCCGGTAAATCTGGCGGTCGACAAATCAGGCAACCTGGTGGTGGTTTCGTCGGCCGGACCGCAGAGCACCGTGTACACTTTCCGGCCCGGAACCTCGGCGGAAGAACTCACCGTGCTGACACCGCAGGATGCCGCGCCTCACGGAAAAGGCGCCGTGATCCTGCCCGTGAACTGGTGGAACAACGGGGAGTTCAAAGACCAGTTGAACCTGGATACCATGCGCTTTACGACACTGGCGGAAATGTTTGCCGCTGACGCGGGCACGCCGAAGACGCGCGATTATCTCTCCCCGGATGCCAGCCTGTTTCTGCCAGCGGGCCGGGTGTTCCAGCAAGGTCCTGCCAATCAAACGTCGGGTTGGCGATTCAGCGACAACCTCGATACCTATGGGTTCATGGTCGCAGAGCCAGGTCAGCAGGTATATGTCAGCAGTGAGTCTGAAGACATTACTTACAGCGCGCGGGTGAGACCGGACGGAACCCTCGCGGAGCTGAAACCCTTCGCGCAACGAGGAGGCGAAAGCGTGGCCGTGGACGCGCGCGGGAACGTATACGTGGCCAACGGGCAGATTTTTGTATACGCCGAGGATGGGCGGCAGATCGCAGAAATCGATGTGCCGGAGCGGCCTCTGCAGCTGATCTTCGGAGGACCCGGCCACCGGACGCTCTTCATTCTTGCCCATCACGCATTGTTCGCGGCGCAGGTGCGTTGAAAGGCCCGTGTTTCCTCGGCACTCGCGTCTGCTCGGGAATGGAGAAGTCCGGTAGATGAGCGGTGTCGCACGGTTTCGGCAGCCGTGCGCTTGTCCGCACACGCCCCGAGAGCCTGCGGTGGACGCGGAATCAATCGTAGTGCAATGTCTTGGCCAGATCCAGCCGCAGCGCGCGCCGCGCCGGCAAGAGCGCCGCAAGGCCTACGATCGTAACCAACACCAGAATCGCCCCAGCGTAACTCGCCGGGTCAAGGTTGCTCACTCCGAAAAGGACGATGCGCAGCAATCTCGATGCGGCCGCCGCGATTCCAGCCCCTGCCGCCATGCCAATTGCCACCGGCCACAGGAACTGCCCCAGGACCGCGCTCAGCAGCTGCATTTTTCCGGCTCCCAGCGCCATCCGTATGGCAATCTCCTTGATTCGCTGCGAAACCGAAAATGAAACCAGCCCGATGATCCCCACCGCTGCCACAAGCACGGCCACCAGACCGATCAGCGTTACCGACTTGGCGATATTCTCAATCAGTTCCAGAACATTGTCGTGATACAGCACCTTCATCTGCCTGATCTCCGGAAACAGCTTCGCATTCATGCTCTCGCTGATCCCCTTGATCATCGTCGGCAGATGGCCCTGCTCGCCGGCCGTCCGCACCATGACCACCATATCCGGCATGTCCGCCTGTCGTGCCGGCCAGTATTGCTCTACCGCGTCGTCGTCGTTGACTGCGTTCACATGCGCGTCGCCTACCACCCCCACCACGGTGTCCTTCGCGTCGCCGTTCGGCAGTTGCTGACCAATCGGATTCTGCCCTGGCCACTCCCTCCGCGCCATCGATTCACTCACAATCACCGCATTCTTTTCGCCCGCGTAGAACGTTCGCCCCAGGTGCACCGGAATGCCCATCGTTTCGAACAGTCCCGGCGTAACCCAGTTCGGATAAATCGGCACCGGATGCCCGTTGATCTCCTCATCCATCCGTGAAACCGTATGTCCCATCGGAGGCAGCTTCACCAGGGAAACTGACTTCACCCCCGGCAGCGTTCGAATTCGCTCCTGCATGGCATCCAGGTAGGCTTGCGCCTCCGCTGGCGCGTAGTTATGCTGCGCCAGGTGCGCGTCCACGCTCAGCAGTTGCTCATAGGCAAATCCCGGGTCCGTGTAGAGCACGTGAAGCGTTGCCCGCACCAGCAGTCCGGCCACAATCAGCAGCATGCAACTCGCCGCCACTTGTGCGCCAATCAACACCTGTCGAACCATCGTCTTGCGCTGCCTCTGGCGTGCAATCTGCAGCGCCGGCGCAAATCCGAAAAACACCGCCGCCGCCAATGCAATTCCGAAGGTAAAGAACAGCACCCGCCAGTCAGGCCGGGCGCTCAGCCATCCTTGCGCGTGGAACTCCGTCAGCGCCACTCGAACTCCCAACGAGCTTAGTCCCAGCCCGGCTGTCGCCCCCAACAGCGCTAGCGCCACGCTCTCCGTGCTCAGTTGTCGAAAGATCCGTGCCCGCGTCGCCCCAATTGCCATCCTGATCCCTATCTCGCGCTCCCGCGTCACCGCCCGCGCCAGCAGCAGCCCTCCCAGGTTTGCGCACGTCACCGCCAGTATCAGCATCGTCAGTAAACCCACCATGGCCGCCACTTGGTACATCTCCGGTTGCATCACCTGCAAGTGCCCGCCGGGGTGGATGTCAATGTACTCGTCATCCCAAATATCCTTCGGATTCTGTCGACGCAGCTGGTTCGTCAGCGCCTTCAACTCCTCCGCCGCCGCCTTCGCCGTCACCCCCGGGGCCAGACGCCCCCACATCCGGACGCTGCTCGCTCCCGGGTCGTTCAGCACCGTGCTGCCGGATACAAAATAAGGCTGCTGCACCATCGGCATCCACACATCCGGAGTCTGTTCGCCCAGGCTCGCAAACTCGTACGGCGTGACGCCAATTACCATTGCAGGCTTCCGGTTCAGCCTCACCGTCCGGCCCACGACCCCAGGGTCGCCGTTGAACCGGTGCTGCCACAGCGTGTAGCTCAGCACCACGACCGGCGAGGCCGTTGCTTCACTCTCCCTTGCCGGATCAAACAGCCGCCCCACCGCCGCCCGCGTGCCCAACTCTGAAAAGTAATTCGCCGTCGCAAACGAAGCGCTTGTCGTTTGCAGATCATCATCGTCCACCTGCATCGGCGGAATCCCTAGCACCGCGATCATCGCTTGCAGAGACTTCGCATGCTCCCCATAAAAAACCGCCGACAGATACGGCATCTCGCTCGCGTAGTTCTGCGGCGACCGCCGCTCCAATCGCACCAGCGACCCTGGATCGCGCACCGGCAGGGGCTCTAGAGCTACCATGTTGAACAGGCTGAAGGCAGCCACATTCACACCGATGCCGATCGCCAGCACCAGTACCGCGGTTAACGTAAATCCGGGCGAGCGCGCCAGCGTGCGCGCCGCATAGCTCAGGTCCTGCACCAGCCGGTCCAGCCAGGTCCAGCCCCACGCCTCTCGCGCTTGTTCTCGCATGCGCAGCGTATTGCCGAAATTGCTGCGCCCCGCGCGCGCGGCCATCTCGCGATGAAACTCCATGTCGCTTTCCAGTTCCGCGTCGAAGCGGCGGCGGTTGATCAGGTAGCGAATGCGCCGGAAGATTTCACCCATGGAAGGCCTCCTGGTCGGTTGTGTCTGTTATGCGGTGCGCAATATGTTCTGAATCGCTTGCGTCACGCGATCGTACTCCGTGAGCTCGGCCTTCAGGTGCTTGCGCCCTTCGGTCGTGAGGCGGTAGAAGCGAACCTTGCGGTTGGTCTCCGAAATGCCCCACTCGGCCGTCACCCAGCCCTTGACCAGCATTTTTTGCAGCGTCGGGTAGAGCAGCCCCTCTTCTACCGCCAGCACTTCGCTGGACAGAATGTGAATACGCTGCGCCAGGGCATAGCCATGCAACGACCCGGATTGAAGGACGCGCAGAATCAGCATGGGAAGCGCGCCCGTAGGCATTCCCGACTTAGGTGTAGCAATCATAGGCATAACAATATGATGGGTATGATCGAATGTCAACCGTAGAGGTAGAGAACCTGTGACCACCCGCCCCTGTGGTGGAGCACGCAGATTCGTGCCGGTGTCAGGAAGTGTCCTACCCCTTGGCAGAATGACAGCGGGATCCCATGCTGCCATCGACAGGAACGGTCGTTGAACAAAGACCGGCTCGATTGAAGAACACTCATTGAATACGGGTGGGATCGGTCCTGCCGAGTTGGCCAGTCTTAAATTGGCCAGTCTTAAGGTGGCCAGTCTTAAGTTGGCCAGTCTTAAGTTGGCCAGTCTAAGGAGCTTTCAGCGATTGAGGCCAATGCCTGGTTCCCGCGCCGGGACTGAGCGCAGTGTGCGTCCGTCCCGGCCCGTTCCAGCGAATCCCTGCAACATGGGCGCGTAGGTCTGCGCAGTGCGCAATGCCGGGTCGATGGGACCGAGGCTCATCCCGGATCGAGCGGCCGCTTGGATACGGCCGCCAATCCGTTCATTCTTTCGTCTTCCTTCAGCCGCCTAGATATCGAGGTTCTTCACGTCCAGCGCATTGTCTTCGATGAACTTGCGCCGCGCCTCAACGTCTTCCCCCATTAACGTCGTGAAGATCGTTTCGGTCTCCGCGATATCTTCCAGCTTCACCGACAGCAGAGTGCGGCGTTCGGGGTCCATGGTGGTCTCCCACAACTGGCTCGACGTCATTTCGCCCAGCCCCTTGTAGCGCTGCACCTGGTAGTCCTTCTTGCCCTGCTCCACAATATAGGCGAACAACTCGCGCGCGGTTTGTTTCTCCACTGGATCGCGCGGAATCCGCGTGGCGCGCCGTGTCTGCTTGGCTTCAGCCTTGGCCTCGGCCGGAGCTTCGCCTTCCTCGTATTCCGTGCCTTCCAGCTCTTCGGCCGGCGTCTCGGCCGCGCCCTTGGTTGCAAATTCGATCAGGAACGGCGGCTCCAGGTAATCCTTGATCTGCGAGTACTTGGCCATCATCTGCCGAAACTCGGGGCTCGAGGCCAGAATCCAATCGATGCATCGCGTAGCCCCCTGTGAATCGGTGAAGCAGAGCGACCACGTGTGATGTTCCTCGTCCTCCACCGGCGGATTCAGTTTCAACTGCAGCTCCGCCGCAACTCCGCTGAGCTGTTTGTGAAGGTGCTGCAGCTTCTCCGGCATCCGGCTGCCATCTTTCGATGCGAAGTCGGATCGATGTACCAGCTCCGCACGCGCCAGCATCTCCGTCAGCTTCTCGTTGCGGATGCGCTTGTCCACCTTCTCCACAAACGAAAGGTACTCGTTGAGATAACCCATGAAGCGTGTCAGGTCGGCGCCCTCGATCTTGCTGGCGTTTTCTCCGTGCCGAACGATCAGGCCCTCCGACGCGCGCTTCACCATCACCTTCACAAACTCGCGCTCGTCTTTGATGTACTGCTCGAAACGGCCCTTCTTGATCTTGAAAAGCGGCGGCTGCGCAATGTACACGTTGTCGCGCTTGATCAATTCCGTCATGTGCCGGAAGAAAAACGTCAGCAGCAGCGTGCGGATGTGCGATCCGTCCACGTCGGCGTCCGTCATCAGGATGATCTTGCCGTAGCGCAGCTTGCTGACATCGAAATCATCCTTGCCGATCCCGCACCCCAGCGCCGTGATCATGGCGCGGATTTCCTCGTGGCCCAGCATCTTGTCGTACCGGGCTTTCTCCACGTTCAGAATCTTGCCCTTCAACGGAAGAATTGCCTGGAAGCGCCGATCCCGTCCCTGCTTGGCCGTCCCGCCGGCGCTTTCGCCCTCCACCAGGTACAGTTCGCACCGGTCGGGATTGCGCTCGCTGCAGTCCGCCAGCTTGCCCGGCAATCCGCCCCCGTCCAGTGCGCCCTTGCGCCGCGTCAGGTCGCGTGCCTTGCGGGCTGCTTCGCGTGCCCGTGCGGCCTCAATCGCCTTGTTGATCACCTTGCGCGCGATCGGCGGATTCTGTTCCAGGAACATCCCCAGCCGTTCGTTGACGAAAGCCTGCACCGTTCCGGCGATATCGGAATTCAGCTTCCCCTTGGTCTGGCCTTCGAATTGAGGCTGCGGCAGTTTGACGCTCACCACCGCCACCAACCCCTCGCGCACGTCATCGCCGCTCAGGTTCTCTTTCAGGTCCTTGAAAAGACCCAGGGACTGCCCGATCGCGTTAATGGTCCGCGTCAACGATGTCCGAAATCCCGAAAGGTGCGTTCCCCCGTCCACCGTGTTGATGTTGTTCGCAAAACTAAACACGCTCTCCGAGTAGCTGTCGTTATATTGCAGCGCGATGTCGATTTCCACCCCGTCGCGCGATGCTTCCATCACGATCGGCTTCTCGTGCAAAACCTGCTTGCCCCGGTTCAGGTGCTTGACAAATTCCGCAATCCCCCCCGCGTACCGGAACTCCGTCCGCTTCGACTCGCCCGTCTTCGGATCGCTCGTCCGTTCGTCCGTCAGCGTGATCTCGAGTCCCTTGTTCAGGAACGCCAGCTCCCGCAGACGCTGCGCCAGCGTGTCGTAGTTGTACTCCGTCACCGTGAAGATGCTCTTGTCGGGAAGGAAATGAACCTTCGTCCCCTTCTTCTTGCTCGTGCCTACCTTGCGCAGTTCGCTCACCGCCAGACCGCAGCTGAAGTCCATCTCCCACGTGTGGTCGTCCCGCCAGATTTCAACGTTGAATTCCTGGCTCAGCGCGTTCACGCAGCTTACGCCCACGCCGTGCAGTCCGCCCGAAACTTTATAGTTCGACGCGTCAAACTTCCCGCCCGCGTGCAGCTTCGTCAGCACCACCTGCACTGCCGACATTTTTGTGCCGTCCGGCAGCGTCATCGTGTCCACCGGAATGCCGCGCCCGTCGTCCACCACCGTGATCGAATTGTCGACGTGAATGATCACGTCCACTCGCTTGGCGTAGCCCGCCAGGGCCTCGTCCACCGAGTTGTCCACCACTTCGTACACCAGGTGGTGCAGGCCCATCTCGCCTGTCGACCCGATGTACATGGCCGGCCGAAGGCGAACTGCCTCAAGACCTTCCAGGATTTTAATGTTTTCGCCGGTGTAGCTGTCGTTATCACCGGCAACGGGGAGAATGCTGGGTGCTTCAGTCGCCATAATGTCCGTTCGGCTTTCGCTTCCAATTCCCGCTCTTCGTCGCCCCCGCGTCCGTCTTGCAGAATGGTCGTTATGGGGGATTAACCACTTGAAAAAAAGAGGGGTTTGCGCGAATTCGCCTGGCTCTATTTTAGCACGGACCAGCTTCTCATAGGGTACGAAAGGCACCCTCCCCCGTAAGTAACCTCTTGCGCGTTACCGAACCTTCGGTAATAATGACCTAACGATTACAGAAAGATAGCAATATGTCTGAAATGAGTGGACTTAGTGCTGTTACTTTGGGTTAGCCAATTTATAATAGCGGAAGGCAGCTTTCGCCCACTTCATCATTTTAAAAAAGGGGATCATCATGAAACTCGCCGTCCGAATCTTCGCTCTCACCGTCGTCATCGCTGGTGCCGCTGCGGCCTCCGTCTCCTCCTCCTCCGTTCGCTCCATTTCCAGCCACCAGTCCGCCACTGAGACCCTGCCCACGCCCACCTGCGGACCGCACATTTGCCCCCCGCCCACCGGCGACGGCCAGTAATCTTTTGCCGTAATGGCACAAAAGTGCTAGGGGACAAACGCGTTTTTTCGTTTGAGCCCAGGAGCAATAGGCGCTATCCTGAGGTTGCTGTCGGGATGGTGGACGGGTCTCTATGCCTTTGAATCTAGCAATGGCCGTGATGAGCGGGGCGGAATTCCTCCTCTGGGCGGTGCTCGGCTACGTGTTCTGGACGCGCAATTTGCGTCGCCGGTTCCCGGCCATGAACTCCTACTTGCTGCTGCGCGTTGGCTCCATGCCAGTTCTCTTGCTGCTGCTGTTCGGCCAATCGAGGCATTGGCTGAATGACTATTGCTACGCCGCCTATTTCTACACCTACTGGGCGGTCTATATTGCCAGCGCGGTGACCTTGTTTTTCGTCGCCATGGAAGTGTTCCGCTCCGCCCTGTCCGCCTTCTCCGGCCTGGCCAAATTTGGAACCGTGATCTTTCGCTGGGCCGCCATTGTTTCTGTCATCGTCAGTCTCACCTCCGTTTCCTTCGCCCACAAGGGCATCATGGTCATCCCTGACATCGCCCTCGGCCTCATGCGGTCGGTGAGCATTCTGGAGCTCTGCCTCCTGGCTTTCCTGTGCCTCAGCATGAATGCTTTGCGCTTGTCGGTCCGCGATCTGGTGTTTGGTATTTCCCTCGGATTCGGGCTCCTCTCCACCAACGACTTCGTCCTGGGCCTGCTGCTGGGACGCTATTCCTCCCTGACCAATCCGCTGCAGTTTGTCAGTGAAGGGCTCACCCTGGCTTCCGTGGGTATCTGGATCACATACTTTGCGCTGCCCGAGCCGGCCCGCAGGCCGGTGGTGGTCCCGGCCAACTCGACCATCTACCGGTGGAACGAGATCGCCTCCGCCCTCGGTCATACCGGAACCCAGGTGGCGGTGGTTCAGCCTGCATCCAGCTTCTTCCTCACCGATGTCGAAAAGGTTGTGGACAAGGTACTGACGCGCAACCTGCGGGAGAGCGAATCGAAATCCTGAAGGCTTTCTGCTAGCTCCTCGGGGGAGTCAAGCGACAGATGGGCCGAAACCCTAAGGGTTTCGGCCCGCTTGCTTTGTGGGGTTCCCGCGCCGGAACCGCAGCCTCGGTTTCCTCGATTGGAAAGGGGAAGATGAATCTCCCCTCGTCTTCCGATCCAGTCAAGCCAATCGTCAAGCCATAGCCCTGCGTATCCTGCGCCCGCGCGGGATGAAACTTCTGAGGGAATCGCTGCCATCCCGTTCCCATTCAGTTTTTGGGGTGACTCGCAATCCGGGCCGTACGGCTCAAGACACGCAAAAGCCACGGCGATGCCGTGGCTTTTGGGAATACGGGAGAGCGCCGCTGGTTACTCTGCGGCGAAGGGCTCGATGGAGGCGAAGCGTCCGCGGTTGCCGCGGTCGGCAAACTTCACCCGCCCCGTCACCTTGGCGAAAAGCGTGTCATCGGAGCCGATTCCCACGTTCAAGCCGGGCTTGATCTTCGTTCCCCGCTGGCGGATGATGATCGAGCCGCCGGTTACCAGTTCGCCGCCAAACGCCTTCACGCCCAGCCGCTGTGCATTCGAGTCGCGTCCATTTGTGGAGCTGCCTCCACCCTTCTTATGTGCCATTGCCGAATCCCCTTCTAAATCGTTGTTCGCGCGTTCTCTTACGCGGTATAGGTCACGCCGTCCGCTTCGATGGACTTGATGCGCACTTCGGTGAAGTTCTGGCGGTGTCCCTGCATCTTCTTGTACTGCTTCTTGCGCTTGAGGTGGAACACCAGGATCTTGTCTCCGCGGCCTTCGCCGAGAATCTCGGCGGTGATCTTCGCCGAGCCCGGCTTCAGAAGGCTCCCGGCTTCCCCGGAAAACGCCAGAACTTCGCTGAACTCAATGGTCTTGTCGTCGGACGGCGCAACCACGCTTTCGATCTTCACTACATCGCCGGGCGCTACGCGATACTGCTTGCCGCCGGTCTGTAAAACTGCGTACATAACCCCTCCAGAGCTGCACGCAAACGTCGCGCACTTGCTCCCGAAAACTCAAAATAGCTCGGGCGGAAAACTTCCGCGCCGTGGTACGCTCAAGTCCTAAAACCCATAGGACGAACGTCTGGCTCCACGACGACAGGCAGGAATCGCCAAACTAGAGTAGTTTACCGGGTTTGCGGGTCGAGGTCAATGGAAGGTCCCTCCTGCTCCCGGATCCCTTCTTCCTACTCCGGTGCCTTGTGCTCTCTTCCCACCACCAGGTACGCCGCCTCCAGTTCCACCGGCATCGCGATCCGCAGCCTTTCCGGCCCCCGCGGCTTGGTCCGCATGCGGATTCCCTCCCCTCGCATCACCGCCCGCAGCGCCCGGCGCAAAGCCTCCGGCCCGCCGACATCGCGGAACCGTTGCGCCCTCGCCCGATTCCGCGCCTCCCGCGAAGACTCCCGCTTCTTCGCGCGCAACTCCGCCTGCTCCGCCGCCAGGTCCCCCAGCGTCCCCTCGCGCGGAACCAGAACATACATCAGCTCGCACCCCAACGCCCGCGCCCCCGCCTGCAGGGTCCTCACCTCGATCCGCCCCTGCTTCTCCGCCTTCTCCATCCGGTAAACCTCGCACTCGCTCTTGCCCAGTCGCCGCGCCACCTCCTTCACCCCCACCCCGCTCGCCTGCCGGATCCCTCGCAGCCACTCCTTCTTCCGCATGCCCCGCCGCCCCAGTTGAAACACGCGCAAATCGCTTTCCAGCGCTTTTCGCAATCCGTCCTGCTTCTCCATATTCATCAATCCCCCATCGAATGAATAATTTAACCAGCCGCCATCCCGGCACAAATGCGTTGACGCCCGCACCGCAAAACGGCCCCATTTCGAACCGAATCCGTCCCCAAAATCCATCCCATTCTTCGAAAACCCCAGCAAATGCGCACCCGCGCCATTCCCGCCAACCCGCACTGCCCCATTCTGGCAAAAAACACTCTATTTCTACGCAAAGCCTTTTCCGCCCGCTCAAGGCCGCAAATGTTTACCACTTTATTAACAGTGAACAAGTGAACAGTGGACAGGGCGCAGTGGACGGTGCGTAGTGAACAGCGCACCGGCACCCCAGGCCAACGGGCCATTTTCACTCTTTCACTTCTTCACTTCTTCACTGCTTCACTGCCCCTTCCCCCCGTCTTTGCTACCCTTAACCCCATGGGTCGCATCCGCGTTCTTTCCGACCAGGTGGCCAACCAGATCGCCGCCGGCGAAGTGGTAGACCGCCCTGCCTCCGTGGTCAAGGAACTGCTCGAGAACGCCCTCGACGCCGGGGCCCGGCGCATCCGCGTCGAAGTCGAGGCGGGAGGCCGTAAGCTCATTCGCATCAGCGACGACGGCCATGGCATGAACCGCGACGACGCCCTCCTCGCCTTCGAGCGCCACGCCACCTCCAAACTCCGCACCGCCGACGACTTGCTGTCCATCGCCACCCTCGGTTTTCGCGGCGAGGCGCTCCCCTCCATCGCCTCCGTCGCGCGCGTCACGCTCGAGACCGCACCGGACCCCGAGCCCGGGCAGGACCCCGCCGGCACCCGCCTCGAAATCGCCGGCGGCAAAATCCTCCACGTGGACGATGCCGCCCTCCCCCGCGGCACAACCATCGCCGTCGCCGACCTGTTCTTCAACACCCCGGCCCGCCGTAAATTCCTCCGCGCCGAGTCCACCGAGCTGGCCCACGTCACCGCCCTCGTCACCCACTACGCCCTGGTCCACCCCGACAAGCACTTTGAGCTCCTCTCCGCCAGCCACACCCTGGTCGCAGCACCCCCGGTCCAGCGCACCGCCGAAAGGATCTACCAGATCTTCGGCAAGGACACCCTCGGCCAGCTTCTCCCCGTCGCCGCCGAAATCCCCCTCCAGCATCCCGGCCTGCCCGAGCCGCCTCCCTGGAAGAAAGACCCGGACGAGCCGCCGCGCCACCCCGGCCGCCTCCGTCTCAGCGGCTTCTATTCCAAGCCGGAGTTGCAGAAGCTCAACCGCAACTCGATTTACATCTTTATCAACAAACGCCTTATCCGCGACCGGCTGCTCATGCACGCCATCACCGAGGCCTACCGCAACGTCATTCCCCCTACCAGCTTTCCGGTCGTGCTTCTGTTCCTCGAAATGCCCCCCGAGGAGGTGGATGTCAACGTCCATCCCGCCAAAACTGAAGTCCGTTTCCGCCAGCAGTCCATCGTCCACGACTTCGTCCGCGACAGCCTGCGCACCGCCTTGATCAAGGCGCGCCCCGCCGCCGCTTTCCTGGCCGCCCTCGACTCCGCCCCCCTCGCCAGCCCCTCCCTCATGCCGCCCCCCTCCTCACCCCTCCCCGGCTCCCCCGACCCTCCCCGCGGGGTTATGTCCGGGACAGGAGATGAGCGGGTGCCCGCGTCCGGGATACCAAACGATCGGTTGCCCGCGTCCGGGATAACAGACGATCGGGTGCCCCACCCTCGCGACGTCTCTGTTTTTGTCGCTAGGGTGGGTGAGCACGAACCCCCGCCCGGCCTGGCCAACTCCGACCCCATCCTCCCCGCCGACGCCGCCCCCTTCCGCCTCACCGCCCGGCCCCCAGCCGCCACCACCGGCACCCTCCCCTTCCAGCCGGCTCCCTTCCGCCCCGGCTCCTTCAGCACCCAGGCCTGGGGGGAAGCCGCCGCCGCCCTCTTCCAACCCCCCACCCCTCCACCGGACGAAGAGTGCTCCCCAAGCCATGGCAATCCAGACACATACACCCCGGACACTGCCGTCGAGACCGCCCGGATCGAGGCCGAGCAGGCCGCCGGCACCCTCAATCAGCTCGGCTCCCTCCGCCCCCTCGGACAGTTGCGGGAATCCTTCATCCTCGCCGCCGGCAACGACGGACTCTGGATCATTGACCAGCACGTCGCCCATGAACGCATTCTTTTTGAAAAAATTCTGCGCGATCGCTCCGTGGAAAAAGTTCAGCGCCAGCGCCTGTTAATGCCTCTCCTGGTTGAACTTAAGCCCTGGCAGATGGTCGTCTTCGCTAACATTGCCGATGAGCTCGAACGCAACGGTTTCGAGGTGGAACCCTTCGGTCCGCAAACACTCACCGTCAAGGCGGCGCCCGTCGGACTGGAGGGCGTGGCCCTCGAACGCATGCTCGCCGAAGTCATCGAGCAGTGCGACGCCGACTCCCAGCAAGTCGAACCAAACAATGACCTTAAGTCGCTATCTTCGCGGGTCGCCGCCTCCATCGCATGCCACTCCGCCATCAAGGTCAACACCCCCCTTGACCCCGCACGTATGGAATGGCTATTGTTGGAACTTGGCAAAACGCAACACCCGACAAACTGCCCGCATGGACGTCCAATCGCTTTGCTGTATTCTTGGAGAGAGATCCAGCGGGCCTTCCAAAGGATCTAAACCCCCCAGGGGGCATGACCAGGCAGTAAATTTGGGACTTCAATCATTGAAGACATCGCTGAAGTCGATGAATGAAGACGGCTTCGATGGTGATTTCATTCGAGACGAAGTTTCCGGAAATGTAATGCCTTAGTCGACGCGGCTTTGCAGAGCGCCGACCTTTCGGATGGCCTACACAGGACGCAATAATCTGTGGTTTAGTTTTAACCGCCAGCCTTGAAAAGAGGTTCTTCTTTGACATCGGAGCAATTGGACGCAGCGCGCGCCGAACGGATGCGCCAGAACGGAAACGGGGCACTGACACTTGAAGATGCCCGGACATGGGTGGAAGAGACAGGGCTATGCCTTTTCCTTCCGAGGCGGCAGTACTCCTCCTCATTGGCCCCATCATTTGTTGAGGCCGTAACAGGCCGGCAAAACAACACTCCCGATCCAGCGCAGGTTGCATTAGCAGAAGAATTGTTGGTGCGCCTGGAGAAAGACGGCGTAGCCGTTCGCCTCAATCTGCTTGGCCAGCCAGGCGAGCAGCCAGACTATGTTGTCGCAGCGTGGGTATTGCCTTATGTGTATGCGTTGCGAGGCGACCGCGATTGGCGCCGCTGTCCTCAACTCACGGGCTCGCGCCAGGTTTCGCAACTCGCTGTGCAGGCCTACAAGCGGCTTGAAGCCGGAGACGCAACGATCTCTGAACTGACGCGCGCGTTAGGCCGCGAAGTTTCCGAGACCGGCGTTTTGCGTGCCATCACGGAACTGTGGCAGCAGCTTCGCATTATCCCCATCGTGTCTGCACCGGGACAGCCGGCGCAGTGGCAGCTTCTGCGTCATCGTTTTCAAAAGGCCATTGCGGAGGGCGCTTCCACTTCGCAAGTGACTGCGATCTCTGTGCTTGCCTCGATCTACCTGCAAGCGGTCATTGCCGCGAGCATGGAAGAAGTGGAGATCTTTCTTTCTCCGCTCACCGCACGCAGCAAGATCCGCGAAGTTTTGCGCGGGCTGGTTGCGACCCGGCAAGTGCATACGTTGTCGATGGGTCATGCACCGCATTTCTATGTTGCGGGAACATTGCCGGAGTTCGCTCCAGCGTCGACGATTTATGCGAGTTCCGCAATGTCCGCGGGCGGATATTTCTCGCGTTTCAACGATCACGAAGACAGCGTTCCCGAGCCGCCGGCGCCGGAACCGGTCAGGCATGCAAGCGAAAAGCGGGCGAGTGAAATTGAGACACCGAGCGAACCAGAGCTGGTGAACAGCGGGGTTTCGAACGGGCACACGCCAGCCGGCGAGAGTGCGCCGGTGGCGGCGAGAAATCATTTCGCCAGGCCATCGGTTCATGCGCGAAATCGCAAGCCCGCTCAATCCGCTTCAGGCGCTCGTCCCGCACGGCGAACTTCAGATGCTCGGCCCTCCGGATCCCGTCCGGCGAACGGTTCCCGCCCAGCGAACAACGGCCGTTGGAATTCGGGTTCAGCGAAGAACGGCAACGGGAATGGACACCACGCCAGCGCGGCGGCAAGCGGTGAGCACAAGAACGGAAACGGCCATTCAAACAACAACGGATCGAGGGCTGCGGAATCCACAGCTTCGTGGAGCAAGCGCAGCAATAGTTCCGCAATCGCGGACCGGCCGACTAGTTCATCGCGCACCAATGCCATCTCGCGAAACGGCACCGCGGCCCGCAAGGAATCGCGGACCGAAGCGCGCGGCGCGCGCGGTAGCCGGAAGCCTGGATTGACAGCCGGAGCCAAGGCGGGCAACAGCAAGCGCTTCGGCTTTACAGCACGGCCAAAGCAGGGAACCAAGAAGCGCGGATGAGCTCGGACGACGAACGTAAAGTGGGTTCACAAGGAATCGCCCCGAAGAAAGTTATAGTTGCCATTGACGGGCCCGCAGGGGCCGGGAAAAGTACGATAGCCCGGCACCTCGCCCGTCATTTCGGTTTGCTCAACCTTGAAACCGGAGCGATGTATCGAGCCTTCGCCCTGAAGGCATTGCGTGCCGGCCTTCCTTTGGATGACTGCGACGCACTCGAAAGGATGGCTGCGGAAACTTCCATCCGTCTGGAAACGGGCGGCGATGAGAATCGGGTTCTGGTTGACGGCGAAGACGTAACGGGACTGATTCGCAATCAGACCGTGACGGATGCAGCATCCCGGGTGAGCGTCTATCCGCCGATCCGGTCGTGGATGGTGCTATTGCAACAGCAGCTGGGTGCCGAGGGCGGCGTGGTGATGGAAGGGCGCGATATCGGCACCGTGGTGTTTCCGCATGCAGATGCGAAAATCTTTCTGGATGCGGCCCCGGAGGTTCGCGGGATGCGCCGATTCGACCAACTTGGCCCCAAGGTCTCGCAGCAGGCTGAGGAAGTCATCAAGGATTTGCGGGAACGCGATCGCCGAGACCGGAACCGTGCAGATTCGCCGTTGAAGGCAGCGGACGACGCGGTTCTTCTGGACTCGACAAATATGACGCTGGACGAGGCGGTTGCGGCCGCTGAAGAGATTGTTGCGTCGAAGATCGGGTGGAAGTGAGCGAGGGACGAAGTACAGAGTGAAAAATGAGAAGGAAGAGCAGGAATTGGGCTCAGATTGAATCGGCACAGAAGCGTCTTATGCGGCATTCTTCGGGAGTTGAAAACCCGCCCCTTAGTTAAAGTCATCTTGGCAGCGACCAATTTCGGATTACAATAAAGCCGTCAAGGAAGCTTCCTCTTCCCTCAAAAGCCCACTTGTTTATCAAACCCGCGAAGGCCTTCATTCATCGAAGCCTCAGGGGACTCTTCTCCAATCAAGCTACCAAGGTGGTGACATGGAAAAGCTCTGCGACGGCTGCCGGTCCCGCCGCTTTCGACCTTCCCGGTTCAGGCTCTCCGACATCACACGCTTGTTGATGTTCAAACTTCCGGTGCGGTGTCTTTCATGCCAGCAGCGATCGTATGCCTGGATCCCCTGGGTTTTCGAATACCACCGAAAGAAGCGCGCAAAGCGACCGTAAAACGCTGAGAAGGCTCGCATTGAAGGCACGCGTGAAGCTGCGTTTGCAGAAACGCGTCCAGACGCGAAGCGAAATGCTATAGGCTCATAGATAGATGGAGATTACCTGTACTCGTTGTCATCAGCCGGTTGCGGCGGAGAACTGCTACTGCCCGGCGTGCGGTCTGCCGCAATTGGTGTATAGCAGCGACAATGGCGGAAGCCCGGCCCAACCGGAGCGGTCGAGTGAAGTCGTACGCGATGCCAGTTCGGTGGACTGGAAGCCGGCGCTGCGCGCCGCGATGCTCCTGTCGGTTCCAGCCGGCCTGCTGTCCTGCGGAATTTCTCCGGTAGGAATGCTGGGACTTTTCTGGATGTCGGCAGCGGCGGCGTGGGCGGTGACGATATATGTACGCGGGCAGCGGCCGGCATGGATCACGATGGGCGCAGGGGCACGCATTGGGCTGGTCACGGGGCTAATGGCAGCGGCACTGGCGTTCACGGTGGGCGGAGGCGCGCTGTTTACGGAGCGATTTGTCTTCCACCAGGCCAATCTGATCGATGCGCAATGGAAGAACCAGGTGGATGAAAGCAATCAACTAACCCAGCAGTTGATGTCGCAGATGGGAATGCTGGACGCGGCGCAATTGCAAGCGCAGAAAAACCTGATGATGTCCCCCGAGGGACATGCGGGAATTGAGGTCTTCGGCCTGGCGAGTAATGCGGTGTTCCTGCTGTTGTTCGCATCCGCGGGTGGAGCAATGGGGGCCAGGCTTCTGGCTCGGTCGCGGCGGCCGGAGATTTGAGCCCGTTGAGCCCCTTCACCGGGGGTAGCGCGGAGTTGCTTCCAACTTAGCGGTTAAGCAGACACAAGCGCGCACAAATCTCTCTACGGTAATGGGCAACTCAGGCATTGCGAGATCAGTGGGAGGCAGACCCGGCCAGGTCAGCGATGTCATCGGACACAACCTCTTCTGCCGTTGAGTCTTCCGCCCGTACGTCGTGCTGCTTCTTCTGGGCCGTACCGCGCGCATGGTACTTCACTGAAGGCCAGTGTTGTTCGGGAACCCATTGTCCCCGGTCCTGCTTCGCGCCGACAGAAAGGCCGCATACCTGGCAGGTGTGGTTTGCCCATTGGGCTCGATCTATATTTTTGGTGAGAATTTCCTGCACTTCTTCACTAAAGCGCCCCTCGCAGGCTTTTGCGGGTATCGGCATGATGCTCCACGGATCGTCAGATTGAGTTCGACACTCTCACAGGTTAGATGCGCGCGGGACGTGGCGGACGCGAAGAATGTTCCGGCGCGGCGTCGGACCCGGGTGGCCAGAGGCTGCCCGTATAAAGGAAGATCATGTCACCGAACCTCAAACGGGATTGATTCTGCTGGCTTTATGCCAAGTGCAGAGCTTCCGGTTACGCTTCAAGAAGGTCATCGCCCGAGTGGGTAAAGCCGACGGACGATGAGGGACGAGGCCTGATTTTCATTCGTAACGCAAGGCTTCGATGGGATCGAGGTTGGCGGCTTTCCAGGCGGGATAGATGCCAAAGAGAAGGCCGATGGCGCAGGAGACTCCGAAGCCGATGAGGACCCACGCGGTGGACAAGGTTGCAGGCAGGCCGATGGGCAGGAAGTAGACGATATAGGTGAGGACGGCTCCCACGAGAATGCCGATGATGCCGCCCACCGCGCACAAGGTGACGGCCTCGGTGGTGAACTGGGTGAGGATGGTTCGCTTGGTGGCGCCGATGGCTTTGCGGACGCCGATTTCGCGGGTGCGCTCGGTGACGGAGACCAGCATGATGTTCATTACGCCGACGCCGCCCACCATGAGGCCGACACTGGAGACGGCGATCATAAAGAGGACGAGGCCGCCGGTGAGCTGACCCCAGAGCTTGGAGAGCGAATCGGGTCCGAAGATTTCAAAGTCGTCGGGAGCCTGGACTTTGACCCTGCGCATGATGCGCAGGCGCTCGCGGATTTCCTCTTCGACGAGGGACTTGTTTTTGGGGTCGTCGTACTTGACGCTGACCCACATGTCCTTATCTTCGGGGTGCAGGTTGTGGAAGGTCTGCAGGGGGAAAAGGGCCTGGTTGTCGGCCTGATTTTTGCCGCCGCCGAAGGGCTGTTTCTGCTTGTCGAGCACACCGATCACGGTGTACATGCCGGTCTCGATGTTGACTTCCTTGCCGACGGCCGGCTGGTCGCCGAACAGTTCTTCCCAGGTATCGTGACCGAGAACGACCACATGGGACCCGCGTGCATCCTCCTGATCGGTAAACAAGCGTCCCTCTCTGAAAGTCAGATCGGTGACCATACCGACTTCAGGGGTTGAGCCCTGGAGGAGAGTGCCGGCGACTTTCTTGCCCTGGTACTTGACGCTGACGGCGCCCACGCGGAATTGCCCCACGTGCTGAAAGCCGCCGTCGGCGGCGACCACATGCGGAAGTGTGCGGAGAGCCAACACTTCATCGAGATTGAGTTTTTTGCGCGCCAGCATCTCGGTGGTGGGGCGCACGCCGATGACGGGCATATGGAATACCCAGAAGACATTGGAGCCCAGCGAACTGACCCAGTCGTTGACGCGGTTGTTGAGCCCGCTGATGACCGAGGAGATGGTGATGACGGTAGTGACGCCGATGACGATGCCCAGGATGGTGAGTCCGGAGCGCAGCTTGTTGCCCCTCAGGGTGGAGAGGGCCATCTTGACCGATTCGCGGGTTTGTCCTTGCGCCATGGGGTGCTCCGGGAGAGTGAAGAAGTGAAAGAGTGAAACAAGTGAAAAGTGAAGGAGTTAAATAGTGAAGGAGTGAATTGCCGCTATACTTAACTTCTTCACTTCCTCACTCTTTCACTGTGCTGTTACATTTCCGCCCGCAGGGCCGTGACCGGGTCGAGTTTGGCGGCTTTGCTGGCGGGGTAGACGCCGAAGAAGATGCCGACCGATGTGGCCAGGAACAATCCTAAAAAGATGGCCCAGATGGGTACGGCGGTGGGAAAACCGACGACCAGGGTGATGAGTTTGCCGACCAGCACGCCTCCGAGAACGCCCAGTGCGCCGCCTATCAGGGCCAGAGACGCGCTCTCGATGAGGAACTGGAGGAGTACGTCGCGCTGCTTGGCGCCCAGAGCTTTGCGGACGCCGATTTCGCGGGTGCGTTCGGTGACACTGACCAGCATGATGTTCATAATGACGACGCCGCCGACGACCAGGGCGATGGAGGCCAGGCCCAGAACCACGGAGGCGAAGAGGGAACTGATCTGCTTCCAGATGTCGAGGAAGGTGTCATTGGTTTCGAGTTCGAAGTCGTCGGGGGTGCCGGGGGCGTCATGGCGGCGGGTGCGCATCAGGACGCGCACTTCGTCTTTGGCGCGTTCCATGACTTCAGCGTTGCCATCGGCGCGGGCGTAGATGTCGACTGAATCGTTGTACCCGTAGATCTGCTGATAGGTGGTGATGGGAATGGCGACCCAGTTGTCCTGCGACTGGCCGAGGGTTTTGCCTTGGCGATCGCCGACGCCAATGATGGTGTAGGGGATGCCGTCGACGCGGATTTCCTTGCCCACGGGATCGCCGTCGGGGAGCAGGTTGTCCACGATGTCGTAGCCCACGATGACATTCTTGGTGGCGTGCTCTTCGTCGGCGGGCGTGAAGCCGCGGCCGATGGCGATATCGACATTGTTGAGCGACAGCATGGTCCAGGTGTAGCCGCGTACACCGGTGTTGTTGCTGGACTTGCCGTTGACCACGATGTTGGTGGACTTGTTGAGGAGAGCGCCCACTTCAGAACATTCGGTACATCCGTCGCGGACAGCCTGGTAGTCCTCGATGCGTACGATCTTGCGTTTCTGGTACTTGAAGTACTCCTCGGGGGTGAAAATGACGCTGGACATCCGGGTAATGGTGAAGACGTCGGCGCCGTAACCGGAGAGCTTGGTGCTGACATATTTGTTGGCGCCATTGACCAGGGTGATGACCATGATGACGGAGGCCACGCCCATCACCACGCCGATGAGAGTGAGGATAGAGCGCATCTTGTTTCCCCACAGGGATTGCAGCGCGAGTCGAAAAGCCTCAATCAGTTGCATGATGCCGCTTTCTGAGCGTGAACTGGACGCCGGTTGCGGGCCGGGGGAAAAAGGGAAGATTACCGGGGCCAGCGCGCCCTGCGCTTCCCGCAGCCTCCATGCCGGACAATTCCAGTGTACGCAAACTTGAGTTTCCAGTGGAGCGAAATGACCGGCAACGAGAGCACTACGGTACCGGCGCGGGCGCGTCGAGGCCGGCGTCCTGCTTTTGTATCCATACGAAGAAGGGGGTGTTTCCGTTCCGGCAGCAGGTGCGGAAAGTTGCAGGACGGTAACGGAATTAGACGAGCCGGCCGGGCGGTTTGCGCGTAAGCCGCCAGACGCCCAGCGCAATGGCAAGGACGCCGAGGCCGAAGGCGAGCCAGGCATCGTTGCGACTGCGCACCATGAAGCCGCGGTAGAAAGCCAGGGCGCCGGCGATCAACATGAGCATGCCGCGAACTTTATCCATGAGAAATCCTTCTGCCGGTTGCGGGCTTCTTCCATGGTAATGCCGGTGGATGGGTTTGACCGGGCTGCTGCCGACTCCCTATCGTGGAGGGGTAAGGTGAATGGAAAGGACTGCTCATGACAACTCCCGCTGCTCCGGCAATGCCTACGCTGAAAAAGACCGCGCTCAATGCGACTCATCGCGCACTGAAGGCCAAGATGGTGGACTTCGGCGGCTGGGATATGCCGGTGGAATACCCCGGCGCGGGCGGCGGGCTGATCGCCGAGCACATGGCGGTGCGCACCGGAGTGGGCTTGTTCGACGTGAGCCACATGGGCGAGATCCAGTTTCGCGGGCCGGGGGCGCTGGCAGCAGTACAGCACATCACCATGAACGATGCCTCGAAGTTGAAGGACGGGCAGGCGCATTACTCCGCCCTGCTGACGCCGGAAGGCACCTTCATCGATGACATCCTGGTGCACCGTCTGGGCGAGAACGACTACCTGCTGGTTGTGAACGCAGGCACGACCGAGAAGGATTTTGCCTGGATTCGCAAGCAGGTGGGCGCGCGGCCGGGGATCCACATCAGCGATTATTCGCCTTACTCTTCGCAACTGGCGCTGCAAGGGCCCCGTGCGCTGGAGACGCTCCAGAAGTTGACCAAGGTGGATCTGGCAGCGATCAAGAACTACTGGTTCACCTGGGGACAAGTCGCGGGCATTCACAATGTGTTGATTGCGCGGACGGGGTATTCAGGCGAAGACGGCTTTGAGGTCTACATCTCCTCGGATGAGGCGACCACGGTAAAGATGTGGAACGCACTGATGGAAGCGGGTAATGAATTCGGAATCCGGCCGTGCGGTCTGGGCGCGCGCAACACCCTGCGGCTGGAAGCGGGCATGAGCCTGTACGGGCACGAGATCTCGGAAACCATCAACGTGCTGGAAGGGGGTCTCGAGCGCTGGCTGAAGATGGACAAGGGCGAGTTTATTGGGCGCGCAGCCCTGGAGGCGGTGCAGGCGTCGGGCGGCCCGAAGCGGAAGGTGATCGGGCTGGAGATGGTGGACCGCGGGATTGCACGCGATGGCTACCCGGTATTGAACCTGGAAGGCAAGGAAATGGGCGTAGTGACGTCGGGATCGCCCGCTCCCTTCCTCAAGACGAATATCGCCATGGCGCTGGTGCCGGCCGCAGTGGCGGTGGACGGAAGCGATGTTCTGGTGCAGGTGCGGGGCAACCAGGTGAGGGCGAAGCAGGTAGCCCTGCCGTTTTACAGGAAGCCGAAGAAATAGCAGCGAATTTCCGGACGCCGCCAGGGGCCCCCGGTCGAGCGAGCGCCGACAGTTCCACATCTCCACAACTTGCGTGGTAGCGAACTTGCCGCGAAGTGCCGTACCCTCGTATCATCCCACGAGAGATAAGCTATCAAGCTGGAGCGTCGAGAGAGCATCCATGAGCGAAGCCCAAAACAAGCCATCCCTGCGCGTCAAAGGCAGGTTGATGTCTGCCTCTGAAATTGAGCGCACCCTGGTGCGCCTGGCGCACGAAGTCGTGGAGAAGAGTAACGGCAGCGAAGGCCTGGTCATGATCGGGATCAAGCGGCGCGGCGTGCCGCTGGCGGACCGCCTGGCCAAACTCATTTCGGGGATTGAAAAGCATCCGGTTGAAACCGGCGTTCTGGACATTCAGTTTTACCGCGACGACTTATCCACGGCCGATGTGCGTCCCGTGGTGACGCCCGGAGCGATCGGCTGCGATATTGCGGGTCGCGATGTCGTGCTATGCGATGACGTGCTTTACACAGGACGCACCATTCGCGCGGCGCTCGATGCGCTGTTCGATCATGGCCGTCCGCGCCGCGTGCAACTAGCGGTTCTGATCGATCGCGGTCACCGGGAGTTGCCCATCGAAGCTACCTATATTGGCAAGCGCGTGCCGACCAGCAGCCGCGAGATTATTGAAGTGAAATTCCAGGAAGTCGACCAGGATGAGCAGGTTCTCCTGGTAGAACGAGTGGATTAGAGTTCGCAGATTTGAACCGATAGCAACTGGCGCGCTGTCTCGCACGACCGATTGCTCACAAATTACCTCTCAACCGGATCGGAGCCCGGCGCTCCGGTGTGGATCGCATGACTACGACCGCAATACCCGTTCGCCGCAAACTCAATCCTCCGCAGCCCGCCTCGTCCTCATCTCCATTCAATCCGGGATCGCTGCTCTCGGTTCGAGACCTGACCCTGGATGGGCTGAACCATATCCTGACGCGGGCGACGGCACTGGAAAATCAGGATCCGCTGGCGCGGGATCGCATCCTGGCCAAGCAGCGCGTGGCCCTGCTGTTCTACGAGTCGTCTACGCGCACGCGGACCAGCTTCGAACTTGCCGCCAAAAGCCTGGGTGCGGACACCGCGTTGATTTCCAGCTTGTCGTCGAGCATTGAAAAGGGCGAGTCGCTCAAAGACACTGGCCTGACGCTGCGGGCGTTGGGCGCGGAAGCCATCATTATCCGCCACAACTCCTCCGGCGCCCCCTGGCTGCTGGAAGAGGCAACGCGCCTGCCGGTGTTGAATGCGGGCGACGGGATGCACGAGCATCCCACCCAGGCGCTGCTCGACCTGCGAACGATACTGGCCCGCCTGCGGCCAGGAATCGAGACAGTATCGGCAGACACCCTGGCGGGAGTGACGGTCACCATAGCCGGCGACATTCTGCACAGCCGCGTGGCGCGCTCCAACATGCTGCTGCTGCCGCGGCTGGGCGCGCGCGTGGTGCTGTGCGGGCCCCCGCAGCTCCTGCCGGAACTGGCCACCGGAGCGGGTCCCGGTATCTTCATCAAGCGGGATTTTGAAGCGGCACTGCGCGAATCGCAAGTTGTGATGATGCTGCGCATCCAGGCGGAGCGGCTGGCGGGTATGCAACTCGATCTGGAGCAATACAAGGCCGCCTATCAACTGAACGGGGAGCGCCTGCGCGACCTGGCTCCCGCCGCTCTGGTGCTTCATCCGGGGCCGATCATTCGCGGGCTCGAACTAACCGCGGGCGTGGCCGACGGTCCGCAATCGGCGATTCTCGACCAGGTAAGGAACGGCGTGGCAATTCGCATGGCAGTTGTGGAGCGGGCGCTGACCGCGGCCAAAGAGAATGGAGGCCGCGCATGACGGCCCTTGTAATTCGCGGCGGGCAGCTGGTAGATCCGGCCGCCGGGATCGACGCACCCAAGGATATTCTGCTCAATGACAAACGCGTGGTGGAGGTGGCCGCGCCGGGCAAGCTGAAGCTGGCGAACGGGGCAGAGTCGATTGACGCCAGGGGCCTGGTCGTGGCCCCGGGGCTAATCGACATCCACGTGCACCTGCGCGAGCCGGGTCAAGGCTACAAAGAGACCATTGCCACGGGCACGGCGGCCGCGGCCGCGGGCGGATTCACGGCGGTGGCGGCGATGCCCAATACCACGCCGGTGAATGATTCGCCGGAGATCACGCGCTGGATGCTGTCGCCGGACCGGCGCGCGTCGATCCGCGTATTTCCGATTGCGGCGGCCACGCGGGGATCGAAGGGCGACACCCTGAATGATTTCGCCGCGCTGAAGTCGGCGGGGGCCGTGGCGGTGACCGACGATGGACATCCGATATTGAAAGATAGCGTGATGCGCGAGACGCTGGCGGCGGCGGCGCGCGTTGGTCTAAGCGTGATTCAACACGCCGAAGATACGCGGCTGACGCAAGGCGCTTGCATGAATGCGGGGCCGATGGCCTTCAAGCTGGGGCTGCGCGGAATGCCGGCGGAAGCCGAGTCGGGATTGGTGGAGCGCGACATTCGCTTGGTGACGGAACTGCGCGAGGCGCGCGCTCACCTGCATGTGGCGCACACTTCAACCGCGGCCGCTCTGGCGGCGGTACGGCAGGCGCGGCGCAACGGACTGCGCGTCACCTGCGAGGTGGCCCCGCATCATTTCCTTCTCACCGAAGAACACATCGGCTGCTACGACACGCACTTCAAAATGAACCCGCCGCTGCGCTCGGCGGCAGATCGCGACGCCATGATCGAGGCCATTCTCGATGGCGTGGTGGATGCGATTGCGACCGATCACGCGCCCCATGCCATGCATGAAAAGGAAGTGGAGTTCGAGCGCGCGCCGAATGGTATTACCGGACTCGAGACCGCGCTGGGCCTGTGTCTGCGCTGGCTGCATCGGGAGTGGAAGATGCCGCTGGGGCGGGTGCTGAGTTTGCTGAGCGCGCAACCCGCCGCGTTGCTGGGGCTGAAGGCGCGCGGCACGCTGGCGGTGGGCAGTTGTGCGGACGTGGTGATCTTCGATCCCAAGGCGGAGTGGACGTATCGCGCCGCGGAAGGCAAGTCGAAGTCGAAGAACACGCCGTTCGACGGCTGGACCATGCAGGGCAAAGTGCATTGGACGATCAGCGAAGGGCGCATCGCCTACGCGAGCATCGCCAAAAACTGACGCGGTCGAAGTCATAGTTTCGGCCAGCAAGGTCACGGGGACGCATTAAGATGGCGTTACGCTTGTGTCTTCTTGAGGAGCCTTCCCTATGAGTTTTTTGCGTCTTGCGCCTCGTGCCGGCTGTGCTTTGCTGTTGGTGTCGGCTACAGTGTTGCTTTCTCTTGAAGTCACCGCCGCTGCGCAGGACGCAGCAAGCAGTGCGCAATGGCAGCCGGAATTGCACTGGAGACTGGTGGGCCCATTTCGCGGGGGAAGGACACGGGCCGCGACGGGCGTGCCGGGAGAGCCCAACGTCTTCTACGTGGGCCAGGTGAATGGCGGCGTGTGGAAGTCGACCGACTACGGGCGCACTTGGAATCCGATCTTCGATCGCGAGTCTTCCCAGTCGGTCGGTGCCATCGCAGTGGCTCCGTCCGACAGCAATGTTGTTTACGTAGCGAGCGGCGAAGGGTTGCACCGGCCTGATCTTTCCGTCGGCAACGGCATTTACCGCTCCAGCGATGCAGGCAAGACGTGGAAGCATCTGGGATTGCGCGAGGGACAGCAGATTCCTGCGCTGGTGGTGGACCCGCGCGATCCGAACAAGCTGTTGGCGGCCGTGCTCGGTCACCCGTATGGGCCCAACGAGGAGCGCGGCATCTATCGCTCGACCGATGGCGGCGAGACCTGGAAGAAAGTGCTCTACAAAGACCCGAATACGGGCGGATCGGACGTGAAGATCGACCCCGCGCATCCCGATGTGGTCTATGCGTCGATGTGGGAGTCGCGGCTTGGGCCGTGGGAAGACGGCAACCAGTATGACGGCGCGCATGGCGGGCTGTTCAAGTCGACCGACGGCGGCGAGACGTGGAAGCAGTTGACGAAAGGATTGCCGGATGGGCTGTCGCAGGTGGACATTGCCATCGCGCCCAGCGATACGAACCGGTTGTATATCACGCTGTCGACGACGAAAGAGAGCAGCTACGGATCAGGCGCGGGGCTGGGTGTCTATCGCTCCGACGATGGGGGTGAAAGCTGGAGCAAGATCACGGACGATCCACGGCCGGCGATGAAGATCGGCGGCGGCGACCTGCCGGTGCCGGCGGTCGACTCCAAGAACCCTGACATTGTGTACAGCGCCAGCATCGTGACCATGCGCTCCACCGATGGAGGCAAGACGTGGAGCGGTTTGCGCGGGGCGCCGGGAGGCGACGACTACCAGAACCTGTGGATCAATCCTGAAAATCCGAACATCATTTTGCTGGTGAGCGACCAGGGCGCGCTGGTCAGCGTGAACAAAGGCGAGAGCTGGAGTTCGTGGTATAACCAGCCGACCGCGCAGCTGTATCACGTGGCGACGACGAACGAATTTCCCTACAAGGTGTGCGCGGGGCAGCAGGAAAGCGGCTCCGTGTGCATCTCAAGCCGGGGTAACGATGGCGAGATCACGGAGCGCGAGTGGCATCCCGCCGGCATCATCGAGTATGGCTATGCGGCGCCGGACCCCCTGCATCCGGAGATTGTTTACGGCGCGGGACGCACTGAAGTTTCGAAGTTCGATACCAGAACCGGACAAGTGCAGAACGTCACGCCGATCCCGGTGCGCAGTCCTGACTATCGCGCGGACCGCACGGAGCCGCTGATGTTTTCGCCGGTCGATCAACACTTGATGTGGTACGCGACCAACGTGCTGTGGGAGACGAAGGATTACGGGAAACAGTGGCAGAAGATCAGTCCCGATCTTTCGCGCGAGCACTCGGGGCAGCCGGCATCGCTGGCGCCGCTGCCGGAAAAAGATACGGCCCGGCGGCGCGGGGCCATCTATTCACTTGCGGCATCCTTCAAGAACACCGATACGTTGTGGGCGGGAACGGATGATGGATTGCTGTGGATGACGCGCGATCACGGCAAGAACTGGAAGAACATTACTCCCGAAAAGCTGACACCCTGGAGCAAGATTACCCAGATCAGTTCGTCTCACTTCGACGACGCGACGGCCTATGTGTCGGTGAGCCGTTTCCGCATCGACGATCTGCATCCGTATATCTATCGCACCCATGATGGCGGCGCGACGTGGCAGACGATTACCGCGGGGTTGCCGGAAGATTCGCCAGTGAACACGGTGCGCGAAGATCCGGTGCGCAAGGGGCTGTTGTTTGCGGGAACGGAGACGGCGGTGTGGATGTCGAATGACGATGGCGATCATTGGCAGCCTCTGCAATACAACCTGCCGCATACCTCGATGCGCGATCTGGCGATTAAAGGCGACGACCTGATTGTGGCTACGCATGGAAGGTCGTTCTGGATTCTCGACGACATTTCCGCGCTGCGCGATCTTGACGGTGCGAAGACGCAGTCGGAAGCGGTGTTGTTCAAGCCGGGAGCGGCATATCGCGTGAGGCGCAGCACCTACAGCGACACGCCGATTCCGCCGGATGAGCCGACGGGCGAGAATCCGCCGGATGGAGCGGCGATTGATTATTCCCTGCCCGCATCGACACAAGGCCCGGTGACGCTCGAGATTCTGGATGCGGGCAACAAGGTGGTGCGGCGGTTTGCGAGCACGGACGCGCCCGATCAGACGCAGGAGGAGATGGCGAAGCAACTGATTCCGCTGCACTGGCTGCGCATGCCGAAGATTCTGCCGGCAACGGCAGGCATGCATCGGTGGATTTGGGACCTGCACTACACAACACCGACGGCGACGCGGTACGAGTATCCAATTTCCGCAGTGCCGCATGATACGCCGCGGCTTCCGCAAGGACCATCAGCGATGCCGGGAACCTACACCGTACGGCTGACGGCGAATGGCAAAGTACTGACTGCGCCGTTGACGATCAAGATGGATCCGCGCGTCACCGCCACCCAGAGCGAACTGGCGACCCTGTTCAAGATGGAGTCGGACTTGGCGGGGACCGTAACGAACAGCGCCAAGGCTGCCCTGGAAGCGCACTCCGTGCACGAGCAGGTCGAGAAACTTTCGAGCAGCGCGCAGGCAGAACTGAAAGAGACGCTCGGGAAACAGGACAAGGCGCTGGGCGAATTGCTGGATGGCAAACCGCGCACCGCAAGCGGCGCGGGCGAGCCCGGACTCGATGGTGTTTCTGGAGAAGCCGCGGGGCTTTACGGCGAAGTAGGACGCGTGGATGCGGCGCCTACCGCTGCGCAGATTGCTGCCGAAGAGCAGGTGCGCGGCGAAGTGCGCGAGGTCCTGGAGAAATGGGAGCAGTTGAAGAAGACGGCGCTGCCGGAGTTGAATCGCAAGCTCGGTGAGGCGCACCTGCCGCCCATCAATTTGGAGCGTCATCCGGACACCATGCCGGAAGGCGGAGATGAGGATTAAATAGCTACGGGAATTGCCGCCGGCCTCACTTGGTTTTGCGAGCATTGGTGCGCCTCGGCGTCTTCAGACCGGTAGCGAGCTTGTTATTCACTTCCCTGACCACGCGGCTCGCGAGCGCATGCCCGTGGTCTGCAAGAAATGCGCGCGCGTCTTCCGGACGCTTTTTCGCCAATTCGCGCAATGCCCACGATAGAGCCTTCACCACCATGTCGTCCCTGTCTGCCGCGAGCAAAGTACAAATGCGGATCACTCGGCGACAGTCATCCGGCTCGCCGCGCCGGCTGAGCGCTACCGTGCTGACCAGCGCGGCACGTCTCCACCATCGGTCTTCGCTGCGGGCCCACGCAGCGACTTCTCTGTCTGAGACTGCCCCCCGTTTCCACATCGGACCGGAGAGATACATGGCGAAACAATCGACCGATGACCAGCTATCGATGCCCTCTCCCAGTTTGAGCAGGTCGTCCGTCGTCATGCCTTCGAAAGTCGGCCCATGTTGACAGATCATCTCGTACGAGAAAAACCTGAGCAGATCTGACTTCTGAGCCAGCAGAAACAAAGCGAGCTGCTTGACGATCCGCGGTTCAGCCGTCGCAATTTCCCGAGAAAACTGTCGCCGCGCTCCCCGCAGCGCCGCAGTGTGCGGCACGACAAGTGAGCCCAACCGGGATTGGACCTCTGTAGCAAGACGAACCACTTCAAGGGGCGGCTTCATTGAACAGGGCTGCCTATTGCCCGGTCACTTTTTGCGGGCGTTGAGTTCCTCGAGTTTGTGCTTGAGTTGCTCGAGCTTCTGGCCGGCTTCGCCGAGTTTGCCTTCGGCGGTGAGGCGCTGATAGTCGTTCAGATCGCGTGCGGCGCCGTCGATAAGAGAGTTCAAATCGGCTGCGGGCTTGGGAGCGCCGGCTGTGGCAGAAGCGGCGTGCCCCTGGTCGGGGCTGGCCGGTTCGGCGCTGACTGACGACGCTTCTCCACCGAAGAGCGCCCGCATGGCCCCTTCAAAAGTGGAACCGTAGGCCAGTTTGTCCTGAAGCGCCAGGACGACCAGGCGCAGCTCCGGCATGGGGCTGCGCTCGGCCTGGAGGTAGATGGGCTCAGCGTACATAAGGGCCTTGCCGCAGGGAATCACCAGCAGGGTGCCGCGATTGACATGCGAGCCCTGCTGATTCCAGAGGGTGAGCTGGCCGGAGAGTTGGGCGTTCTGGTCGATGCGCGCCTCGATTTGAAGCGGGCCATCGATGAGGCGGGTCTTGGGGAAGTTATAAACAACCGAGGTGCCGTAATTGGCTCCGTCGCTGCGCCCCGCGATCCAGCCGATGAGGTTATTGCGATTGGACGGAGTGAAGGGCAGGATTTCGACGAATTCGACATCGGACTCGCCGGGCAGCTTCATGAGCACAAAGTTGGGCTCCATGGGCTGCGCGCCCTGTTCGCCGGAGCGCTTGGAGCCAACCTCGGAGGCTACCGTCCACAGGTCCTCGCGGTTGTAGAAGACCGTGGGGTCCGTCATGTGATAAAGGCCGTACACCGCGGCCTGCATCTTGAGCAGAAGTTCGGGATAGCGCACGTGGCGGCGCAGGTCCTGGGGCATGGCGGCAGCATCTTTGAACAGCGACGGAAAGATAGCGCGATAAGCGGCCAGGATAGGATCGGCGGAATCGAAGACGTAAAACGTGGTGGCGCCGTTGTAAGCATCCATCACTACCTTGACGCTGTTGCGCATGTAGTTGATCTGCTTGTCGCCGAGGGCGTAGTGGCTGGCGTAGGGGTAGGTCTCGGCGGTCGTGAAGGCATCAAGCATCCAGGACAGGCTGCCGTCGTCGCCGACCACGATGTAGGGATCGGAATCGTAAGTCAGGAAGGGCGCAAGCGTTCGGACGCGCTCCTGCACGCTGCGGCGCATCAACAGGCGGCTCTCGGCGTTGATGTCGTCGCTGAAGGGAACCTTGGCAAGGTCGCCTCGATCGAAAGCGATGAGCACCCGGCGCAGAAAGCCGCCCATGGGAATGCCGCCTTCGCCTTCGTAGGAGGTCAGATTGTTGGTTTCGCCCTGGGGATAGTTGAATTCTTTCTGGCGGGTCTTTACATAGACGTCGGAGTCGGTGAGCTGGCCGAAGTAGACTTCGGGGCGCTTGACGGCGAGGCTGGGCACGGTGCTTTGAATGGGCATGTTGCTCAGCATCAACGTGGGCAGACCTTCCGTCGTGAATCCGTTGACCGGGTTCATGGTGATGCCGTAGCCGTGGGTATAAATGAGCTTTTCGTTGATCCAGTTGCGGCTCGACTCGGGGAGCTTTTCCACGCTCATTTCGCGTGCCGCCAGCATGACCTGACGCACCTGGCCATCGATCTTGTAGCGATCGAGATCGATGTCGGGGAAGTCGTAATACGTCCGGATTTCCTGGATCTGGCGGAGGGTGTCCTGCAGCGCATGCCAATCCCAGAGGCGGATGTTTTCAAGCGTCGCCTGGTTGTGGTCGGGATCGGCCGCGCCCAGGGTTGTTTCGGCCGGAAACTGATGCTGCACCAGCCTGTCGAGCGCATACGCTTTGCGCGTGAAGTCGATATTGAAAGCGATATAGGGCTGTTCGCGCACCAGTTGATTGGGCTTGACGATAAAGTTGGTCATGTACCATCCAGCCATCTGCACGATGATGTAACAGGCGATTGCCGGAAGCGGAGCCAACCCCAGCCATCGCAGTCGTGGGTGGCGGCCGAGGTTCATCAGCGCAATCGCCGCACCAGCAACCAGGGCAACGCAAACCACCAGCATGCCCCCGATGTTCACGTGAGCATCGGTGTAGGTGACTCCACCAAAGACGGTGTGATCTTCAAGCAGAAGTTCGAGCCGTCCGATGTACACCCGCAGGGCGACGACCAGCAGCAGGAAAGCTGCGGAGACGGAGAGGGCGCGCCAGGGA
>DASXHC010000036.1:0-2563 GCA_036488735.1 Occallatibacter sp. | reverse complement strand
CCAGTGCCCCTGCAGCTTGTGGCCGTGCAGGATAAATTTGAGACGGCCGGTGCGGAGGCCTTCATTCGCATCGCCCACCGGCTCCCAGGTCCCGGTGTCCCACAACATCACCGTACCGCCGCCGTATTGTCCCTTGGGGATGGTGCCCTCGAAGCCGCCGTATTCCATGGGGTGGTCTTCGACCTGGACGGCAAGCCGCTTGTCCGCGACAACGTAGCTTGGCCCCTTGGCAACAGCCCAGCTTTTGAGCACGCCATTCCAGCCCAGGCGGAAGTCGTAATGCAAGCGCGTCGCGGCGTGCTTCTGGATGACGAAGGGCAGACCGTCGGATGGTTTCTTTGCCTTGGGGGCGCCGCGGGGTTCTGCGGTGGTGGAGAAGTCGCGCATCTCGCGATAGCGGGAGAGTTGTGCGTCCACCGCGGCGGCGGGACTCTTTGCCTGCTTCGTGCTCTTCTTCGCGCGTGCGGGCATCAGGCGGCCTTGCGGCGGCGGGCTTTGGCCTTCGCGTGCCCGCCGGCGGCAGGTGCGGCGTGACCGGATTTCTGCGCTGCGAGGCTGCGCTTCAAGGCATCCATCAGGTCAATCACCTTGCCCGGCTTTGCCTCCGAAGGACGTTTCGGAAGGGGCTTGTTGTCCAGCTTCGCCTGCACGAACTCGCGGAGAGCGGCTTCGAAGTCGTCCTTGAACGCGGCAGGGTCGAAGGACTGGCTATAGGACTCGATCAACTGCTGCGCCATCGCAAGCTGCTTCTTATCGATGGACGGCTTCTTGAGATCGCCATAGTAGGCTGCTGGATCACGCAGCTCTTCTTCATAGCGCAGCAAGTACATGTTGAGCCACGGAGAATCTGTGTCCGCAGGTGGCGCGATGGCAACGAAATGCTCACGCCCGCTGAAGGTGATCTCGGCCAGACCCACGCGCTCACTCTCGCGTAACGCGCGGCTCATGGTGGCCATGGTGCGCGCCTGTGCTTCATCTTTGGGGATAAGAAAGTAAGGCCGCTCGAAGTATGCTGGGTCAATTTCATTGCGCGGAACGAAGTGTTCCAGGGTCACGGTCTTCTGTCCCGGCAGGCGAAGGCGCTTCAGATCCTCCGGCTCGATCACGAGATACTTACCTTTCTCGTATTCGTACCCCTTGGCAACATCCTCTGCCTCCACAGCTTCGTCGTCCGCGGCGGCCTTGCGGTGATGGATTCGTTCGCCGGTCTTGCGATCGACCTCGTGGAAGGCCACCTGCCGAGCCGACGTGCTCGCCGGCACAATGCTAACTCCAAAAGAGACGAGGGAGATCTGAATCTGTCCTTGCCATGTAGGTCGCGCCATGCACGCTGTGATTCCCCGCGGAGTGGATTGGCTGCCCGTGCCGTAAGCGGAAAGCATCGGCGCGGAACTGCGGGGCGGTTCGCGGATCGGATCCAGGCGCGTTTTATGGGTAACGTACACGAGCAACTTGACGCAGGGATGCGCACGACAACTCAGTGTGCGAATGGTGGCGAGGCCACGGCTGGATGGGTTGAGATGACGCCCTTGCCCTCCTGCACGGCATAGAAGCGATCGACAGCAAGGTTGTTGAGCGTTTCCTTCGCGCCAGAGGGCCAGGTGATCTCAACCTTTTCTGCACGCGGATGACTTCCCAAACCAAAGTGCAGCCGCAGATCATTCTGCGATAAATAGCTGCCGCCACTGCGCACCTCGTCCTCTTGGACAAGGTCGCCTGCCGTCACCTTGACGCGCGCATTCAGTGCCAGCAGGTTGCCCTTCGTCGCGTGCAACTCAAAACTGATCCAGTGGTTCTGCGCATCCGCGTTTGCGCGCAGAATCATCGGGCCGCCCTCAAGATTCTCGATGACGATCTCGAGATGCCCATCGTTGAACAGATCGCCTACTGCGAGTCCTCGACTCACCTGCGGTATCTCGACGGCGACGCCGCTCATTTTGCTGACATCGCGAAACGTTCCATCGTGCTGGTTGGCATACACCAGCTTGGGTTCGCGATACACGGTCCCGGTTCCGGACGCGCCCACCTGCGGGTAGACGTGGCCATTCACCAGGATGAAATCGAGCCAGCCGCTGTTGTTGAGGTCGATGAATGCGTCGCCCCATCCAACATAGGGAGTGGTGCTGCGCGCTATCCCGGAGGGGTACGAGACATCGGTAAAATTCATGCCGCCGTCGTTCCGATAGAGCGTTGCGTACTCCTCGCTGAAGTGCGAAATCGCAATGGAGAAACGGCCGGCATGCATGTAGTCGCCCAGCGCCACGCCCATATTGGCCTGCTCCGTGCCATCCTGGTTGACCGCCACTCCGGACGGGTAGGCGACATCGGAGAAGTGCCCGTGTCCATCATTCACATAGAGAAAATTCGGCTCACCATCGTTCGCTACGAAGAGGTTGGGCAGCCCGTCGCCGTTAAGGTGCGCCCACACCGCGGTCAGCCCGAAGAATCCATGCGGATCGTCGACACCGGCTTGCTTGGAGACATCCTCGAAGGTGCCGTCGCCGCGATTGTGATACAGGTTGTCGCTCGTCCCCTTGAGCCCGCGCGGCCCGCATTGCACCGG
>DASXHC010000030.1:0-563846 GCA_036488735.1 Occallatibacter sp. | reverse complement strand
CTCTTCCAGCATCCGCTTGCGTAAGTTGGTCACAAGGATCTCCTTCCTTGTGAATCAACCTACCGTAGCCACTGCTGCTGATCGCCGCACGCCAAGGCAGTGTCCGCCGCGCCAGCGGCTTCGTTCGAGTCGCCTTTCGGGTCAGCTTGTCGGCACCTTCGACGGTAGCCGGTTATACAGCAACTTGGTTGCTGGTCTGAAGTCGGACTCGGCATGGATTCCGCTTGTACGCATCGGCGAACGATTGCCTATGCACAGGAGTGATACAGCAGTGAGCGCAAATCACTAAATTCCCACTGACGCCACTGCTCACGCGAAGACCCTTTAAATGTGCCGCAGTTTGGTGGTGTTTTTCGGTGTGATTTTCCCCTCACTCAAATGAAGCTTAGAATTCGAATTGAAATAGGGCTCCCCCATCGCGATCGTTGACCGCCAGACCAAAGTACCGAAAGAGGTTTTATGACGACGAAAGCAAGCAATCTAAAGCCGCGGCGTGAATTTCTCAGGCTGGCCGCGTTTACAGGTGCGGCAGCGCTCACGGGAAAAGGAGTGGCAGCCGCAGGGGAACAAGATGCTGGTCCACAAGCAGCGGACAGTCATGAGGGGGATGACAAGATGGAGTTCCTTCGTGTGAGCGGCCGTCACATAGTCAATTCGCAAGGGAAACAGGTTCGCCTGAGAGGAACCTGTCCGGGCGGCTGGATGAACATGGAGGATTTCATTAATGGGCACCCAGGCGCGGAGCATACTCTTCGAGTACAGATGGCAGAAGTACTTGGTCGGGCCAGAGCACAGTTTTTCTTCGAGCGCATGCTGGATTACTTCTTCAATGAAGACGATGTCATCTTTCTCAGGAAGGCAGGCGCCAGCGTCGTCAGGATACCTCTCAACTATCGACACTTCGAGGACGATGCCGCTCCATACAAATACAAGGAGACGGGTTTTGACCGTCTCGATAACGTGTTGAGCCACTGCGAAAGACATGGTCTTTACGTCATTCTGGACCTTCATTCGGCACCGGGGTGGCAGAATGTCCACTGGCATTCTGACAACGCATCGCGCATCAGCCTTTTCTGGGAGATCGCGATCTATCAGGATCGCTTCGTTGCCCTTTGGCAGGAGTTTGCGCGGCGCTACAAGAACAGGGCTGTGATCGCCGGATACGATCTGCTGAACGAGCCATGTGCGAACAACGCCATAGGCGACTATCCATGGAATGTGAATTCCAATTACAGGCCCAATTTTGACCGCATGAATACCGTCTACCGACGCCTGGTTACAGAGATTCGCAAGATCGATTCCAGACACATTATCTTCCTTGAAGGTGACGACTATGCAAAGGACTTCTCAGGGCTGGAGAAACCCTTCGACGATAACCTGGCCTACAGTTCACATAACTACACTGTGCCTGGGTTTGGACCTGGCCAATACCCTGGCACCATCCATCCGAGATCGGCCGCGGCGGGCAGCGCTCAGGACTGGGATCGGGCAAAACAGGAACGGAACTTCCTCGATGCGGAGGGAACGAGATTCACTCAACAGCATAACGTTCCGCTGTGGGTTGGCGAGTTTGGGTCTGTCTTTAACGGGCCCTCCGATGAGAGTGGTGACCGTCTTCGCGCGCTGGATGATCAGATTGGCATCTTTGAAAGCCACGAGGCGCACTGGACAACGTGGAACTACAAAGATGTTGGCGTGATGGGGATGCTGACACTCAACCCTGAATCTCCGTACATGGAGCGCATCACCGACCTTCTCCGTAAGAAAATAGCTCTTGGCACTGACGATTGGATGAAATGGCTACCATCAACGCCAGTTAAGGACGCAACAGCGCAGCTTGCTGACCAGATCCGTCACGTGATTGGTGATCCGCAGTTCGATGCGCGGCTCAATGCTCGGTGCATGAGTCAGACCTTGTTGTGCTTCTACACGGGAACCCTGATGCAGCCCATGTATGCCAACCTCTTCAAAGGCCAGTCCGAGAATGAACTGGATCACATCCTGTCTTCCTTTTCGGTAAAGCGGTGTGTGCCAAATCAAGGTCTGGTGGATGTCCTCAGTAAATACATGGGCATGCCCGTTGAGGTGCAGAGCGATGGTAGCTGATTCCCAGCCGCCTCAATGCCGATATCACGGAGATCCAATTGGCCGAGATTCGTCGGAAGATTTGGAAGCACCTTCGAACAATCATTGTTCATGATCGGTCAAGTAGGAAACGAGAGATTGGAGGACGGGGCACTGACGGGCTACATCATGGCAGCCATCGAGAGAATGTCAATTCTGGCACGCATCGTTCAGATGGGGACAGAATTCGAGAGCACGCACCAGCAGCAATCGATCGCCAATGTTCGGATTTATTCCGGAGCTGACGCCGACTTCACCCTTAATAGCGATGACGGCGAGACCTACGTATACGAGAGCGGAGACGGCATAATTACGCACCTGCACTGGAAGGAACGCTGCAAGCAGCTTTATCCACGATGGCGCGCCGGCATGGGCAACTCCAGAGAGGACCGTGGTGCAATTCGTTGGGCATTGATTCGAGCCCTGCGATGAGTGCGCCGCTTGGTCCTATGAGATCTAAATAGCTTCCCGAATGCACTACGGTGGCGGGATTCGTAATATGGTGGCTCGACAAGACTTTACACCGGAACAAGCGATGGGACGCAGTCCTTTGTCCATGCAGATTTCTATGGCGGTCAGGTAGTTATTGCCGCAACTCAAGGCCATGCTTGATCGGGGTATCGCGGGGTTACTTGCAGAAAAAAGGCTCAGGATTTGATCTGGCGACATCAAGGTTTGAGTTTTTAGAGCGGCGAGAGGAGTCGGTATCGCAACCGATTGAAAGGCCCGTCGTGCCGCAGTCAAAAAGGCATCCACACCGAGCCCGGAACAGGTTCCGTGCGTTTGCCATTCATGCTGCAGCAAACTAGGGTCCGGGTAGATGTCGCTGTATTGAGAGGGGTAGGCGGGGCCGGGAGCGTTGGAGCAATTCTCCGGATAGGTGCCATCTGTGTTCTCGGGCCACAGGCCGTGGAGCACAAAAGTTGGGCGTGAGGCGCACTCTGGGGCGGACGAGTGCGAAGAGCAAAATTC
Organism: Occallatibacter sp.; assembly: GCA_036488735.1. Classification (GTDB taxonomy): domain Bacteria; phylum Acidobacteriota; class Terriglobia; order Terriglobales; family Acidobacteriaceae; genus Telmatobacter. The sequence goes on along the minus strand of DASXHC010000030.1, from coordinate 560,750 downwards.
GGCGACCAGGAAAGATTGAGAAGATAAAAGTCGAATGTGGTCGCCGTCCCTGTTGCAGGGTTCTCTTGTCGGGAAGTTGCTGGCGCTGCCATTGATCGCTGAGGTCCGGACTTACATCCGGACAGACCAACGAGAAGCATAAAGACCACAGGTACGACTCGGAGCTTCATGCGCGAAGCATAGCACGTGCGGGCACAGATATTATCCGGCGACTCCATGCCGTGTTCGTCTCAGGTTCCGCCTAAATTCTCTGTTGCGATCCGCCGGAAAAAATGTATTTGAAGCCGTCTCAACTTTCGAGGGTGCTCGAACTCGATTAAGGGCTCGCCTGTTGTACTTTTGAAGCATTAAGCTCGATATCGAGGTTTCGGACCCAATGACAATGTCGCCTATCGCAACCGGTTTGAAGTCTGGTCTCCATCAGAGCGCAGTTTTGCTTGGTTGTCTCGTGTTTCTTCTCAATGCACCGGCACAGCAATTGCAAACCCTTCTAGTGGGTGTCGATCATCGCACTGTCAGCAGCCTTGATGGGGATTGGCACTATCTTGTCGACCAGGCGCCGGGCCGCGCTCTTTACGAGGCTACCGGTGAGATCAACAATAAGTCCTATGCCCTAAACGAACGTCCGAACATCGTGGGCAAACACAATCAGGAGTACGATTTTTTGACTGCTCCCACAATCAAAGTGCCCGGTGACTGGAACACGCAGGTGCCGGAACTCTTCAATTACGAGGGCGTGCTGTGGTATCAGCGCGATTTCGATGCCGATCCCAAGCTACATGCCCGGACGTTTCTACACATTGGTGCGGCAAACTACCGCTCACACGTGTGGGTGAATCAAAAACGAGTCTGCGATCACGAAGGCGGTTACACACCATTTGACTGCGAGGTCACAGCGGTGCTTCACGCGGGTTCCAACTTTGTGGTGATCGCTGTCGATGCAACCCGGCTCATCGATGGCATTCCGTCAGTCGGTATCGACTGGTTCAATTATGGAGGCCTGACGCGCGACGTGTCCCTGGTGACAGTCCCCGAGGCATTTATCGACGATTACGACGTACATCTCGCGCATAACTCCAGTTTCGACATGAACGACAGGGAGATCACTGGGTATGTCCATCTTCTTAATGCGCCTGTCGGAACCGCGGTCACGATCGATATACCTGAAGCCGGGGCCAAGACGACTGTAAGCACCGATGTGGGAGGGACCGCTCTATTCCGCTTCCATGCCGCAAGGCTTGCACTGTGGTCACCCGACTCTCCCCAACTCTACCAGGTAACACTAAGCGCGGGTGAAGACAGGCTGACCGATGAAATTGGCTTTCGCGATATTCGAGTTGAAGGTACCCGTATCCTTCTCAATGGGAAACCAATCTTTCTTCAGGGGGCTAATATGCATGCGGAGGCGCCCATCCGCGGGGGCCGGGCCTATTCAAAGCAGGACGCCGATACTATTTTCAGCTATCTGAAAGAAATGCATGCCAACTTTGTCCGCTTGGCTCATTATCCGCACGACGAGCGGATGGAGCGCGCAGCAGATCGCAACGGCATCATGGTTTGGTCGGAAATCCCTAATTGGCAACACATTTCTTTTGACAAGCCTGAGGTCTACGCCAAGGATGTCGCAATGCTGAAAGAAATGATTCGACGCGACCGGAACAAAGCATCAGTCATCTTTTGGTCCGTTTCGAACGAAACACCCAATAACCCGAGCCGCACAAAGTTCCTGACGGAGCTGGCCAACGAAGCCCGAAAGTTCGATTCCACGCGTCTCATTACCTCCGCCATCATCGGGCCTAAACCAGATGGATTCGAGATGGTCAACAACGATCCTCTCTGCGAGGCATTGGATGTGATTGGGCAGAATGAGTACGTTGGCTGGTATGACATGACCCCGGAAGATGCCGACAATATTCATTGGACCTTTCCGCAGAAGCCGATTGTCATGAGCGAGTTTGGCGCCGAAGCCAAATTCGGCAACCACGGAAACGTCAATCAGCGCTGGACTGAAGAGCAGCAGGTGTTTGTCCTGCGGCACCAGACCGTCATGCTCAACAAAATCCCCCAGCTGCGAGGAACCACGCCCTGGATATTGATGGATTTTCGATCGCCGACGCGCAACATTCCAAAACTGCAGGATGGCTACAATCGGAAGGGCTTGATTTCAGAGAAGGGAGAAAAGAAGCAAGCCTTCGAGTTTTTCAAGAAGGTTTACGCGGAGCACTTAGTGGGCAAAGCCGAATAGTGTGGGGCAATGTCTTGTTTTCCAATCCGAACAGCAGCCTGAGTGACTACAGTCACTTCTAAGTCTGCTCGCAGCTCATACGATGGCACATAAGACGCAGCCGGCGAGCGGCCGGGAAAGGAACCGAGATGAATCTGGGGATTATTGAGAGCAAGACATACGAGGAGATCTCTGTTGGCGATACAGCCAGGACCGAGCACGTGTTGACCGCAGATGACGCTATGGCTTTTGCGTCGATTTCCGGATTCCACTCGGTTTTGAATTCCGAAGAACTCATCAATCGTGCTGGCGGCATTCCTCCGACAGGGCCGAATATGTGGTGTGCCTCTCTTATCTCTGGACTTTTCAGCATGGATATACCCGGGCCCGGATGTACGTTGACTAATGTATCTCTTTCCTTTCACGATCGCATTCGCGTCGGAGATCGGATACTCGTCAGGGTGCAAGTTACCGCCAAGCACGATTCAAAGAAAGAAATCACATTTGATTGCACGGCCAACAACGGTGCCGGCAAGCCCATCTTTACGGGTACTGCGCAGTTAATAGCGCCTTTGACAAAGCTTCGCTGGTCGACGCTACCCGTGCCCCGTCTCATCGTAAACAACCCCTACCGGCATTATTTGGGCTTGATCGCGCGCGCCACCTCGAAGCCGGCTGTTAAGACCGCTATCGTCTGGCCTTGCGATGAAGTATCGCTGGGAGGAGCAGTCCAGGCGTTCAAAGATAATTTGATCGTTCCAGTTCTGGTGGGTTCCGAGGCAAAGATTCGCAGCCTCGCGGGCACCATGCAAGTCGACCTCGAGGCGATTCAAATCGTTGACGTCGGCGACAGCCGTTCCGCTGCGGTTCACGCCGTTGGAATGGCGCGCAAAGCCGAGGTCCAAATGCTCATGAAGGGTTCGCTGCACACGGACGAACTCATGAGTGCTGTGGTATCACGCGATGGCGGAATGCGCACCGGACGACGTATTAGTCATGTGTTCGCATTGGATGTGCCATCCTACCACAAGACCCTCTTCGTCTCGGACGCAGCCATCAATATTCAACCTGATCTTGAAACAAAAATTGACATTCTCCAGAATGCCATCGACATGATGCTGAAGTTGGAAGTTGTCGATCCGAAAGTGGCGATCCTGTCGGCGGTCGAGTCGGTAAACGCTGCAATTCCGTCGACGCTCGATGCAGCGGCCCTTTGCAAGATGGTAGATCGCGGCCAGATAACCGGGGCGATCGTGGATGGACCGCTGGCTTTCGATAATGCGATTTCAAGCGATGCCGCGCGCATCAAGAAGATCAAATCCCCGGTTGCAGGAGACGTCGATCTTCTGATGGTCCCTAACCTGGAAGCAGGAAACATTCTTTTCAAACAGCTTCAATATCTTGCTGGCGCTCTGGCCGCAGGAATTGTTGTGGGAGCAAAGGTTCCGATCGTTCTTACCAGTCGCGCGGACGGGGAATTGGCCCGTATGGCCAGTTGCGCTCTGGGCGTTCTACTCGCGAAACCAGCGCCAACGCTGGCATAAACCGAACCAATTCGCCGTATGAGGCGCTGCTTGCCGAGTTGCCCCATAGGTAGCGCCCGATCAACAAATACTCGGCCGATCGGTCTATCCTCAAACCTCGAGGAGGATTCCCGGAGATTCGTTTACGAGTCTAAGTATGAGTTCTCCGAATAGCGTGTTGGCCCACGCGAACCAGTCGCGGGTGAACTTTCTAGGATCGTCTTTATTAAAGCTCTCGTGCATGAAACCTGAGCCGGCGTGACAGCTCTTTAACCATCTAACACATTGAAGCTGCTCGGATGTATCGTTAGTCGTCATTGCGCGCACAATGATCGCCATGGGCCAGATCATATTCTGGCCAATATGCGGTCCGCCTACGCCCTCAGCCACGGAACCACGGAAGAAGTAGGGATTGGATTCGCTTAGTACAAATTTTCGCGTAGCTTGGTAAACAGGGTCGGTGATCCTGCAACTGCCGAGATATGGCATCGCAAGCAAGCTGGGCACATTCGCATCATCCATGAAGATGGCATTGCCGTAGCCATCGATTTCGTAGGCCCAGATCTCTCCTGAACTGGGATGTTTAAAGCGGGAGTGGGCGTTGAGCGCGTCCTTGATTTCTCCCGCGAGTCGGGCGGCGTCGCGTGCTGCTGTATCATCTCGAACTAATTCCGCAAACATTTCTTCTAGATGGAGTAAAGTCTGCACGGCGAAAAAATTCCCGGGAATATTGAAGGAAAAGACGCACGCGTCATCGGAGGGGCGAAAGCCGGAAGCGATCAGGCCGACAGGGCGGACGGGAGCGCCGTAGCCGCTCCCACTGAGAGTATCGGTGGGTGCAGGAGAAGAGCGGCGGAAGGAATATGGTCCCAATGAAGCCTTGCGCTGCTGCGTCTTGAACGTGTCCATGACGCGAGACATGGCGGCTGCCCAACGTGAATCAAACGGGCTAGTGTCGTGAGTCTCTTTCCAATATCTATGAGCGAGGCGCACGGGGTAGCAAAGCGAGTCGACCTCCCATTTGCGCTCACCAACACCGGGATTCATCTGAGTCTCGTCATGGCGGCTCCATTCGAGCGGTTCTGCAGTCGCGAGGTCAGGCATGAAGGCATTAGCGTACGAGTCGATGAGGATACAGCGGGTTTGACGCCGGATCAAACCCTCGATGAGGCGGGCAAGTTCGGGATCCTGGGAGATGAAGCTGAGATAAGGCCAAACTTGCGCAGATGAGTCGCGCATCCACATGGCGGGAATATCCCCCGTGACCACTACGGTGTCGGGCTTTTCCTCGAATCGGCCGAATTGCACCGTAGTGTCGAGTGTGTTGGGCAAACAGTTGGAGAAGAGCCATGCGAGTTCTGGATCGCGGAGTTTGGCGGCCGTTGCTTCGATGGCTGAGTCGACAGTCTTGCTGCGAAACTTGCGTACGGAGGGAGCGGGACGCTTGGAAGGGAATCCGGCTTCCGCTCTCGAAAGGTATGGATCAATCAATGTGAGAGCCATTCCGGCTGCCATACCACCTAACACACTTCGGCGTGCAACATCCCTGCTGTAGACCATTTCATCCTCTAGTGCGAATTCACCGCAGGCCATTGTCACCAAAATGAATTAGCCGCAGTGTATCCGGTGAAGAGTATGTCATGCATGAGCCATTAGAGGCAAAGCCAACGAAGTGACCAATGTGAGCCGTCAGAGCCTGATTGAGTTCTTTTTGGCGAATAGGACCGGCGACATCAACCGTCGAGCGGAATTCCCCTTCTTAACTAAACCTGACTTCGCCGTCGTGAAGTGCTGTCGGAGATCCCGCTCCTTCTCTTGCCGACGGATCTGATCGAGCAGCCTGGCCGCGTCTTTCAGGTGTGCAGCCATCAATTTCGATGCCAGAGCAGGATTGCATTGCTCGATCGCAGCGCAAATCGGCTTGTGAAATGAGACGGTGTGCTCGAGATCGACAAGCTGGGAAGTCATCATCATGTTCAACATTGCGCGGTGAATGGTGTGAAAAAGTCGCCCTGTCAGGCGATTGCCCGATGCTTCAAAAATGGCCCGATGAAAGAGTAGATCCGAAGCAATGAGCTTGACCCGGTCTTGTTTGCTGCTTTCGAGTTCTTTGATGGATTGGCGAAGTAAAGCGATGTCATCAGAAGTGACGCGTTCAGCGGCCCTGGCGGCCAAGGCGGGCTCAATGAGAAGGCGCAACTCCGTGAGTTCCTCGATCGACGTGCCATCAAGAAGGAACAAAAACTCCATCGGCATCGCCAGAACCGAAGAAGCATCCTGATTTAGATAGCTTCCATCCCCGATCTTCTGCTGGATTACCCCCATCATCTCCAATACTTTCAGGGCAGGCCGCAGAGTGGAGCGGTCGACCTTAAAATGGACGGCCAGTTCCCGCTCTGAAGGCAGTTTGGTGCCTGGTCTCAAGACTCCGTCGCTCATCATCTGCTGAAAGCGAAGAATCAGAAGATGCGTGAGGTCCTCTTTGGCGTCGAGACAAGGCACTGGGGCGCTCCGTTTTGGGGCGGTTTGGCTCTTTCCCATGAGCACAATACTGGGCGGACGCGCGATGCAAAGTCAAGGAAAGTTCTCTTGAGCAGCACATTAGGTAATACCAATAAAGCACGCTCATGTTTTCATTTGCCTTCCGTCTCTAATATGAAAAGGCCATAAACAATTGCTAGGTTGGCTCCCGGGAGTTGACAAGTCACTTCTAAAGGTACTACCTTCATCTTCGCTTTTGGAATCTGACTCCGGTCGTCTATACCCTCTCCGTTGTGGCTCCTCTATATGTGACGGCCCCGCAACGTCAAGAACCGAAGTGGAGCCGGTTAGATCGTTCGAGAAGACCTCAAATTGATCGTCGGACCCGCCCAACAAAAGTCGAAGTGGCGACATCGGCTCCGTTGCCTACCCCCTATTCAGCGACTGTCGACAGACAACCAGATCCCGAACAACCAGCACATCAGTTCCTTCGTGCGATACTCAATTTGCGCTCAGTACAACTCGTAAGGGAGATGAGTGAAGAATGGTTACAATCACACGAGCTTTGAGCACCATCTCCTTAACATTTGGCATATTATTGTTCGCGGTCCCTGGCAGCGACCTCTGGGCGCAAGGCCCTTCGTCCATTCCACAGGCTGGCAACATCCAAAGTGCCGTCGCGATCAATGTTGAACTCGACCAGAAGATCGGCTCGTACAAGCCCATATACAGTTGGTTTGGCTACGATGAAGCCAACTACACAACCATGACGCATGGCCGTGAATTACTAAGACAGCTTCACGACTTAAGCCCCGTGCCGGTCTACATTCGTGTACATCATCTTCTTACCTCGGGCGATGGCAAAGCGGAGTTGAAGTTCAGCTCGACGAACATCTATAGTGAAGATTCGAATGGGAACCCTATTTACAACTTCACTACCATCGACGGCATCTTCGATGCGTACAAAGCTGCTGGCGTACGCCCCATGGTTGAACTCGGCTTCATGCCGAAGGACCTGGCGGCTGACCTGCCTAACCGCCATGAGCCGTATCAAGTCCACTATCCCCAATCCACCATCTCCGGCAAATCGAATAACCCACCTAAGGACTATAAGAAATGGGGTGACTTGGCCAGAGTACTCACCGAGCATCTCGTCGAGCGCTACGGAAGAGACCAAGTACTGAACTGGTATTTCGAAGTTTGGAATGAGCCCGACATCGACTATTGGCACACTACGCAAGAGGAATATTGGAAACTATACGACTATGCGGTGGCAGGTGTGCGGGCCGCTCTTCCGGAAGCTAAGGTTGGCGGCCCAGCCAGCACCGGCCCTGGCCGTGAGAAGGCCCATCTATTCCTCAAGCGCTTCCTTGAGCATGTGGACACCGGCAAGAGTGCGGCAAACGGCGGTCCTGTCCCTATCGACTTCATATCTTTCCATGCCAAGGGACTTCCTACTATCGATGCAGGCACTGTGACCATGGGCCTGAATCACGAGCTCAATGATGCAGACGAAGGGTTCAGGCTGATTGCAGGCTTTCCAAAGTTCCGTAATTTGCCAATCATTATTAGTGAGGCCGATCCCGAAGGCTGTGCTGCTTGCTCCTCGAAAGTTAACCCGGCCAACAACTATCGCAATGGCACGCTATATCCCGCGTATACCGCAGCGGCCTTTAAGGGCCTCTTTGAATTGAGTGATCGTCAGGCCGTCAATCTGATTTCCATGTTGAGTTGGTCGTTTGAGTTTGAAGACAAGGATTACTTCGAAGGCTTCCGCTCTCTGGCCACGAACGGTGTCGACAAACCGATCTTGAATATCTTCCGGATGTTTGGCATGATGTCCGGTGAACGTGTAAAGACGGGTAGTACAGGCCAGATACCCCTCGAAATACTGGTCAGAACCGGGGTGCGCCAGGATCCTGATCTCGATGCCTTCGCAACGCGCAATACGCATGAGGCCGCAATCTTGTTATGGAATTATCATGATCTCAATTTGCCGGCTCCTGCCTCCCCCGCAACAGTTACGATTAGCGGAATTCCTCCTGGCGTCGAACGCGTTCTACTAGAACACTATCGCATCGATGAAACGCATAGCAACGCTTATACGGCGTGGCAAAAGATGGGTTCGCCTCAACATCCGACCTCGGAACAATACGCCCAACTTCAGGAATCTGGACAACTCCAGCTCCTTACATCGCCGGAATGGTTCGCCGTATCCGGCGGCCGTGTTACGGTGTCGACAGAAATGCCGCGGGAAGCCATCTCACTGCTTCGCCTCAAGTGGTAATATCCGGACGAAATGAGATTTTCCGAGGGAACCAATAAAGGGACGCCGGGCGGCAAAATCAACCACCGCTGGTATCCCATTGTGCTCGTGACCGCCGCCATCGCGATAGCCTACTTCGACCGCCAGACGCTTCCAGTTGCCATCGCCTCTATCCAGCGAAACATTCCGATCTCCGATCAGCAGTTCTCTTACTGCTTTTCTGCTCTCGTATGCGGCCCTCTATGCCGGAGGAGGGCGCCTTCTCGACAAACTGGGTACAAGTCGCGGCCTTTTGGTAATTATGGTGTGGTGGTCGTTCGCGTGCGCTCTGCATGGCCTTGCGTCCGGCTTTCGCTTATTGCTGTGTGCTCGCTTCCTCCTCGGCATGGGCGAGGGCGGAGCTTTCCCCGCGGCAGTACGCGTCGTGGCCGAGTGGATCCCCCGCGAACAGCGATCCACAGCGGTAGGGTTCATCAACGCCGGTACTGCGGTCGGCTCAGTTACGGCTCCGCCCATTATAGGAATCATTCTGTTGCACAGCGGCTGGCGAACGGTCTTTTTTGCAGCTGGTGTCGTTGGCTTATTGTGGGCGCTTTGGTGGATTAGCTCGTACCGCATGAACTCCTTAACACTCTCGGTTAACACGCTTGATGCCCGGATTCTCACTGATCAGCTCCGCCTGCTCAAGATTCTAGGAATGCGCAACGTGCAGTCGCTTATCTTCGCAAAATTCATGAGCGACTCCGCATGGTATTTCCTGCTCTTCTGGCTTCCGAAATATCTTTATGACGCTCGCCATTTTGATATAAAGCGGGTGAGCTACTACGCGTGGATTCCTTATGCCGCGTCGGGTCTGGGCAGCTTTCTCGGAGGACTCCTCTCCAGTCGGCTTTTGCATCGTGGCCTCCCACTAGATAAATCTCGCAAGCTGGCACTCGGGCTCAGCGCGGCCTTCATGCCCGTTGTTATGCTCGTCCCACTCGTTCCCGTCCAATGGGCGATTCTGCTTTTCAGCATCGCTTTCTTCTGCCAGCAATCATGGTCGGGACTTATCATAACTGTTCCGGCTGACATCTTCCCTCTTTCCGCGGTAGGCACCGTTTCAGGCTTGGTCGGCTTTGGTGGGGCCATCGGCGGGGCCATCTTTGGGATGGTTGCCGGTTTCCTGCTGGGACACAACTTTGGATACGGCGTGCTCTTTATGCTCATCGGAACTTTTCATCTCTTCGGCTTTCTCGTCATCGTGTTTTACGGAGGCCGGATTCAGCCTCTTTGCAATCATGACTTTCGGGACATAAAGGCTAACTTATGAAAATAACCGAAGTTCGCACTCGCGTCGTTCAGTGGGAGGGCAAGACGATGCCACTTCCGCCACACTTCTGCACCAACCCCATGGATCTTGTCAGTTATCGCGAGGCGTCAATGGGAAATTTCTCTTTTCATGGATGGGTTCTAGTAGAGATCTTTACAGACGCTGGTATTGTGGGCCTCGGCAACGCCGCGCTCTCACCTGCGGTGACTAAGTTGTTGATCGACACCTATCTAAAACCTCTTCTTGTAGGCGCCGATCCATGGGATGTCGAATTCCTCTGGCAGCAAATGTACCGTCGCACGATAGCATTCGGCCGCAAGGGGGTGGCCATGACTGCGATCTCCGCCGTCGACATTGCGCTGTGGGATCTTCTGGGAAAAAGCGCAAAGCAGCCCGTCTATCGCCTGCTTGGAGGCCGTACTAAGGAGCGCATCCCTGTTTATGCCAGCCGCCTTTACGCAATGCCTCTCGATGAACTTCGTGCAGAAGCGGAGCGATATAAGAAAGCGGGTTACACCGCCATGAAGTTGCGTTTTGGATGGGGACCAATGGACGGCCGAGAAGGCATGATGAAGAATGTTGAACTGGTCCGCAACGTCCGTGAAGTGATTGGCGATGGAATCGATCTCATGACGGATGCTTACATGGGATGGACTCTCGACTATGCGAAGCGCATGCTCCCGCTCATCGAGCCCTTCGGCATCCGCTGGCTTGAAGAACCGGTGATTCCCGACGACACGCGCGGATACAGCGAACTCAAAAAATATGGACGGGTTCCGATCGCGGGCGGCGAGCACGAGTCTACCATCTTCGGCTTCCGCGCACTTCTTGAAGACAACGCCCTCGATTACATTCAGTTCGACACCAACCGCGTCGGCGGCATCAGCCAGGCTCGTAAAATCTCCGCACTGGCCGAGTCTTTTCAGGTGCCTGTGGTTCCGCACGCCGGCCAGATGCACAACTATCACGTCGTCATGGCCAACCTCAACTCACCCATTGCCGAGTTCTTCCCCAAAGTTGACGTCGAGGTTGGCAATGAACTTTTCTGGTACATCTTCGAAGGCGAACCTGTGCCTACGGATGGCCATATCGATCTTGATGAGGACGTTCCCGGTCTCGGACTTACAGTTAATGAAGAATCGCTCAAACGATTCAAAGTTGTAGGATAGGATGTCATGACCGCACATCTGGTTCAGATTACCGACGGCGCTGTCCGCCGAATAGCTTTGGTTAACGAGCCAAATCTTCACTGCTTGGCCGATGTTTCTTCCATTTACTCAGTGGCTCAAAGATGCCTTCGTGATGCGCGTTCCCTCGAAGACTATGTCTGGTCCGCTCCTGTCAGTGAAACCGTCCTCTACGACGATATCTACTTGGGCCGATCACAATGGCGTTTGCTCCCACCGATCGATGTTCCTGATCAACCATCGCGCCTGCTCGTTTCCGGCACGGGGCTGACGCATGTCGGAAGCGCACGCCAGCGGCAGTCGATGCACCTCGCGAAAGAGGTGGCAAAATCCCAAGAAGTTCTCACAGACAGTATGCGTATGTTTCGATGGGGCCTCGAGAGTGGATGCCCGAAAGACGGCACTATCGGCGTGGCGCCCGAATGGTTCTACAAAGGCGACGGTTCGATCGTGCGGGCACCATTTGAAGAATTGGAGATTCCGGGCCACGCGGAAGATGGAGGCGAAGAGGCTGAGCTCGCCGGCGTCTATATTGTGGCCGATAATGGATTGCCGTACCGGGTGGGTTTCGTACAAGGGAACGAGTTCTCCGATCACATTTTCGAGAAGCGCAATTACCTGAACCTCGCGGGTTCCAAACTGCGGACTTGTAGTATCGGTCCGGAATTGATCGTAGGCGCGTCTTTTGCGGATGTTCACGGGGAAGTACGGATTCAACGCGATAATACAACTCTTTGGAAGAAACACGTAGCCAGCGGAGAGCGAAACATGTGTCACAGCGTGGCCAACATCGAGCATCATCACTTCAAATTTGCGGGACATCGCCAGCCTGGGAGTGTCCACATCCATTTCTTTGGCGCCGACGCTCTCTCCTTCGGAGAAGGTATCGCGCTTCAAGAGGGTGACATCGTGGAGATCAACTTCGACGACTTTGGCCGTGCGCTGCGTAATTCAATCCGTACCGAGGCTAAGTCAAGTCAGCCCATTCGCGTGGGTTCCCTATAAGTTTCGCAATTGGAGGGAGAGTCAATGGAAAGAGCATCGGTAGCCCTGCTTGGCCTGGGAACCATGGGGAGCGGGATGGCGGCGAATTTGCTGAGAGCCGGTTTCCCTCTGACCGTTTACAACCGGACGAAATCCAAAGCTGAACCGTTTTCAAGTCAGGGTGCACACATTGCCGGGTCTGCTGCGGAAGCTGCAAAGGGTGCGCAATTCGTCATTTCGATGCTCGCGGATGACAGTGCTTCACGCCAGGCATGGGCCGGCGAAGAGGGAGCACTTTCGGCCGTTGAGCGAGGAACCATCCTCATCGAATCGAGCACATTGAGTCCGAGCTGGGTTATGGAACTCGCGCTCCTTGCCGAGGTCCATGGCGCGAACTTACTCGATGCGCCCGTCACCGGAAGCCGCGAGCAAGCGGAACAAGGGCAACTCACGTTTTTGGTTGGCGGGTCAGAGCAGGTGGTGGCCAAAGCCACTCCGGTGTTGAAGGCCATGAGCAAGGAGATCATTCATCTGGGCCCAGCGACGAGCGGCGCGAAGATGAAACTGTTAAACAACTTTCTGTGTGGCGTTCAAGTGGCGTCCCTGGCTGAGGGAATGGCCTGGCTCGAACATAGCGGCCTCGACAGGAATAAGGCCCTCGAAATCCTGAAGAATGGTGCTCCTGGTAGTCCGCTCCTGGGAGCGATCTCGGCGCGCATGGTTAGTCGGGATTATAACGTGAACTTTCTACTCCGCCTCATGGCTAAAGATCTTGCCTACGCTCATAGTGCAGCTCAAAAATGCGGAGTCGAACTTACAACTGCAACGAGCGCTAACAAGCTCTTCGAACGTGCGGCTGGCGCGGGTCACTCCGAAGAGGATATGTCTTCGGTGGTTGAAGTTCTTCGACAGCGCAAGGAGTTTAACTAACAGCTTACGCAAACGCTGAATAGATAGTATAGTGACGAACTGTAACCAGGAGTCATACGTGTCGCACTTCTCGAAGAGGCTTTCTACTCGCCGTACATTTCTAAATCGGCTCGGCTGTTTGAGCTTGGTATCTTCTTTTCCCGTTGCTCGCATGTTTGATGCTTCCGCTGAGAGTGTTCATGCATCCTCAACCACAACTTCAAACTCTCGGGAGAAGTTCAGAAACCGTGAGCCGCTTGCCTCGAGCGCATACAACTTTTTGCCTTTGGGCTCTATCCGGCCGGGCGGATGGCTTAAAGCGCAACTCCGCATACAAGCCGATGGACTGAGCGGGCATCTCGACGAAACCTGGGCGGACGTGGGTCCCGACAGTGGCTGGCTGGGGGGAAAGGGAGAATCGTGGGAACGGGGGCCTTACTTCCTTGATGGCTTGGTCCCGCTCGCTTATCTACTTGACGATGCGAGACTCAAGGAGAAGGCTCAGCGGTATATCGATTGGACTCTCGATCATCAGGCGCCCAGCGGCATGATCGGGCCTGCGTCTAACGACGACTGGTGGCCCCGCATCGTAATGCTGAAGGTGTTGACTCAATATCAGGAACTCACTGGTGATAGTCGGGTGATCCCTGTGATAGACAAATATTTTCGTTTTCAACTCAAAGAACTACCTCAGCGCCCCCTTCGTGATTGGAGCAAGTTCCGCTGGCAAGATGAATTGCTGAGTATCATATGGCTCTATAACCGCACTGGGTCTGACTATCTTCTCGATCTGGCGCATCTGCTGCATGAGCAAGGATACGACTGGACGGCACAATTCAATGACTTTCCATATACCCAACGAGTCACATCGGAATATATAAAACTCGAGAAGGGAGAGGGACTCAAGGATCTCGCTCTTGCTACTCATGGAGTGAACAATGGACAGGCCGTAAAGACTGGGCCGGTATGGTCGCAGATTTCCTCATCCGATTCGGATCGTTCTGCTGTTCTCAAAATGATCTCAGAGCTGAATAAGTATCACGGCCTGCCGATGGGTATGTTCTCTTGCGATGAGCACTTGGCTGGTCTCGACCCTTCCCAAGGTTCCGAGTTGTGTACTGTAGTGGAATACATGTTCTCACTCGAGCAATCGCTCGCCATCGTTGGCGATCCCGCGCTAGGTGACCGCTTGGAACAGTTGGCGTTCAACGCGCTGCCTGGCACATTCACGGATGATATGTGGGCGCACCAATACAATCAGGAACCGAACCAGGTGGAGTGCAGTTTGCACCGCAAGCCCTGGACGACCGATGGGCCGGAGTCCAATCTTTTTGGGCTTGAGCCTAACTTCGGCTGCTGTACCGCAAACTACCATCAGGGATGGCCCAAGTTTACCAACAGTCTCTTCATGCTTGGTGCAAATGATAAAGGTAGTGAAGATCGTTTGGTCGCTGCTGTGTATGGTCCTTGCGAACTGCGCACATCATTGCGCGGCGTGGCGATTCACATCGTGGAGGAGACCGGCTATCCCTTTCATGGTTCCGTGCACTTCACCATAAACGCTGCGTCGGCGGTGAATTTTAGTTTGCAGCTACGGATACCTGCATGGGCTGAAGGAACGATCATCAAAATGAATGGCCACGCCAGCACTGCGGCCATTGCTGGTTCCTTTGCTCGCATTGAGCGCACATGGAAATCCGGGGACCGAGTCGAAGTTGAATTTCCCATGAAGCCGCGTGTATCCCGATGGTTCAACAACTCCATCGCTATCGAACGGGGACCCCTGGTCTTTTCCTACGGTCTCGGAGAAAGCTGGGTAAAGCTCCGCGATCGGGGGATGACAGCGGATTGGCAGGTATTTCCAACCACTGCTTGGAACTATGCGTTGAATGTTGATGCCGATTCGCCGGTCAAGAGTATTGTGGTCTCAGAATCTGAAGTCGGCGAAGGCCCATTTACAAGCCATCGTACTCCGGTTCGTCTCAGCGTTAAGGCGCGCAAACTTGACGAGTGGCGCGCCGAGGACGGCGTAGCTAACGTTTTGCCAAGAAGTCCGGTTGTCACTGATCATCCCGAAGAGACAATCACGCTGCTACCGTACGCTGCTGCGAAGCTTCGCATCACGGCATTTCCGCAATGCAAATCGTAGGAAAGCTCCACAGGAGTTTCCCAGCGTTCCCTCTTTCAACAATTCTGGCTTACTTGCTAATTTATCGCGGACCGCCGCGAGTTCATATCGCTTGATATTATGTTGGCGATTTATGTATGGCCGCCGGAAGGAACCGCATCTTGCTCCGTAATGCTCTGGAATCAGGACCCTTCTTCACCATGGTGACACTCGGCGTCGCCGGCCTCTCGGCCTTTCCACGGCAATCCATGTTAGGTGCAGTCCTTCCGCTTGTTGTCGGCTTGATTCTCGGCAACCTCGATCCCTCCCGTCGTGAATTTCTCGGGGAGGCTGCGCCAGCACACATTCCTTTTTTCACTTTCGCTCTGGGAACAACGCTCAGTCTCAAAATGGTCTGAGCAGCCGGATTTATGGGCTTCCTCCTCGGCATCAGTGTCCTCATTCCTTCAAGCATCTGTTTATTTTTCGTTGACCGGCTTATTGCGGGAACCGCCATCGCCGGCGTGGCTGCCTGAAAGACGGCTGGCAATGCCGCTGCGGCCCCTGCAGTCGTAGCAATAGCCAATCCAAAATACTCCGAGTCTGTTGAGCCCGCCACGGTTTTGGTCGCATGCAGAGTCATCGTAACCACCCTCACGAAGCCGCTGCTCACTGCTTGGTTGTATTAGCGCTTTCGTTCGTCTATTGTGCCAATCGTTCCCAGTTAGGCAAGACGCGGATATTAGACTAATCATTGCCACTGATCCACTGGCCCCGCTGGCCGCGGTACAGCCGCGCGTGTCAGGGATCGGACACAACCTACCTCGGCTCATTCGATAAACGCGTTAAAGGTTGGCAAAACTTGCAGATCAGATTTAACGCCGATATCGAGTATCGGCCGAGATCCTGAAGATCGGTCGGGGATCGTTCGTTAACTCCGCGCGGCTATCGGCCAACAACTGAGTTCCCTCGCCCCTTCGTCCTCGTGATTTGAGGCACGCGCCCAACGCACTCTTCACTTCGGCCATCTGCCATGGGAACAACGGATATGGCGCCGTCTCAGCAAGATGAAGAGCGTCCCGCAGAACCGACTCCGCCTGCTCACCGGAATTTGCAACCCACAGCGCCTCACCCAGCCGCACCTTGGCAGCGATGACCAGCGGATGCGTCGCCGCATAATGGATGCGTCGAAGTTCCAAAGCTTCACGCAGCATTGGCACGGCACTCGCTGCGTCGTGTTGAAATACGCGAGATTCCCCCATACCGATGAGCGACAAAGCGACATAAGTCGACTTCGCGTCGATGTTTCGCCGCAGATCGAGAGACTGGCGCCACAGACTCTCTGCTTCTCCATAATGCCCCTGGTCGAACTGTAATTGAGCTTTGTAGTCGAGCATGCGGCTGACCGCCAGGCTATTTGGACCGTCAGACACGCGAAGAACCCCAAGCGCCTGATCGTATTTCGCATCCGCCTCTCGATAATTGCCCTTCGCTTCGAGTGCCCGTCCCACATTCCCCGTTGTGGTGCCGGTCATATGATGTTTTTCGCCTAGAGACTTCCGGCAGATTTCGAGGGCCTTGGTCGCAAAGGGCATTGCCGACGCCCAGTCGCCCTTTTCGAGCAATACAAATGCCAGGTTGTTCAATGTGTAAGCAGTATCCGGATGATCGTTCCCAAGCACCTTGATCCGGATCTTCAAGACTTCTCGTAGAGTTGCTTCAGCCTGCGCCAGGTTGCCGGCATCGATTTGAGCGCTACCCAGGTTGTGCAGCGAGATGGCATAGTTAGGACTGTCCACTCCTTCATACCTTCTTGCAATCTCAACCGATTCGCTCAGTAGCTGCGCCGCCTCCGGAAACGAATCGCGGCGCTCAATGATCAATGCAAGGTAGCTGCGTACCTTAAACCCCGTTGCGCTCTGGTGCTGTTGATCGATGGCTAGGGCCGCTCGAAGCATCGTCTCCGCCTCCGTGTTTTGGTTCTCCAGGTAGAGACATTCACCCAGGTCCGCGTAGGCATCCTCCAACGGAATGCTGTTTGGCCCCGATGCAGTCTGCCGTATCTGCAGCAGCCGCCGGAACAACGGTTCCGCGTTTTCGAATTTCTCAGCATCGCGGTACGAAGATGCCAGCAACCGCAGCGCTTCTGCCGCGCGCGGACTTTGAGCGCCGTAAAGTTTCGACTGAATGTCATACGCTTGACGCGCGATCCCGAAGGCCTCGCTGTAGTAACCCAGTGAACGATAAGAGACCCCGATGTTATACAGGAGCGCGGCGCGTACTTCAGAATCCGTTGCGTTGTCGTGCTCAATCCGTTGCGCGCCGATATCCAACAACTCGCGCGCTGTAATATTGCGCCCCCGCGCGGCCTCCGGGTTCGCCGCCCGGAACATCCCCGCCAGGTAACTCGCTTGCTGACTCGCAATCGTCTCCTGGTGATCGGCGCGCCGCTTAAAATAACCCATCGCGGCGCTGAAAACAATCAGCGTCATTACGAACAATACCGCTCCAGTCACAGCCCATCGATGTCGACCCACGTAGCGTCGGGTCACATAGGTCCACGTGGCTGCGCGAGCTTCGATAGGATAGCCTTGAATCCACGCGGCCACATCCTCAGAGAGTCGTGCGGCCGAAGCATAGCGGCGTTGCGGTTCCTTGCGCAAAGCCATCAAGACAATTCGGTCCAGATCACCTTTGACGAGCGCCGCATCCGGAGGTGCCTCCTCGGGATGTACGGCGGTCTCCGCACTGGGAGGCTGTGGCATCACCTCGCAGATCAGCCGTGCCCCTTCCAGCGGATTCCTGGTATCCAGCACAAACGGCGGGGTTCCGCAGAGCAACTGGTACAGCAGGGACCCCAGGCTATAGACATCCGTGACCGTTGTAACCGGCTGGCCCAGTACCTGCTCCGGGCTGGCATATTCAGGCGTCAGCAGCCGTTCGAACGATTGCGTCGGCGCATTCTCTCCCGAGATAGGACCTTGCGCGAGCATCTTGGCGATGCCGAAATCCAGCAGTTTGGGCACTCCGTCCTTTGTCACTAATATATTGGCTGGCTTCAGATCGCGATGGACCACGAGATGCCGGTGCGCGTAATCCACCGCCGAACATACGTCCCGAAAGATCCGCAACCGTTCCGCTATTGGAAGATGATGATCGCGGCAGTAGGCATGGATCGGCACGCCCTCCACGTATTCCATCACGATGTAAGGAACCCCCTCCGGAGTGATCCCCCCATCCAGCAGTCGCGCTATATTTGGATGGTTCAAATCGGCCAGAATCTGCCGCTCCGCGCGAAAACGTGCAAGCAGATTGTACGGCGCCATCCGTCCCGCCTGCATCATCTTGATGGCGACCTGTTGGCGGTATTGCTCGTCGGCGCGAACCGCCAGGTAGACCCGGCCCATGCCCCCTTCGCCCAGCAGTCTGAGCACGCGATACGGGCCAATCGATTGCCCCGCCGCAATTCCGGTCAAGCCGTCCACCGCTTGACGAATCGGCTCCTGCAATTGGCCCAGCGTGCGATCTGACGAGGCGAGCAAAATCGCCAATTCCCGCCGCAGTACTTCGTCTCCGGCACATTTCGAGTCAAGGAACGCGTCGCGCTCCACCGCATCCAGCATCACTGCTTGGTGAAAGAGAGGCTCAAGCCGCAGCCACCGTTCTTGCTCTTCCAGGTTTGCCATTCAGGCTGGATTATGCTTCCGCGGGCGAAAGTTTGCCATAAAGAAATGCTTTTGCCAGCTTCAACTCGCGAAATAGCGTTGCCGGCGAGATCGCAAGTACCTGCGCCGCGTCTTCCGCAGTCATGCCGCCAAAGAACATCAACTCGACGATCTGGCACTTTCGCGCGTCTAGCTCTGCCAGCTTTTGCATGGCCATGTCCAATGAAATCAAGTCCAGCGAGAGTTCCGGCCCCACCGCGAGCGCATCGTCAAGCGTCACTCTTTCCGCTCCGGATCCTCGCTTCTTTCGCCCCTGGCTTCGTGCGTAATCCACCAGCACATGGCGCATCACCCGCGCCGCAACTGCGTAGAAGTGGAGTCGATCCTGCCACCCCGCATTGCCCGACACCATGCGCAAGTAGGCTTCATGAACCAGGGCCGTCGCGCTCAGCGTGTGCCCTTGCCGTTCCCCACGCATTAAGTGATTAGCCAGACGCCTGAGTTGGTCATAAACCAGGGGCAAGAGCCGCTCCATGGCTTGGAGGTCGCCGGTTCGAGAAAGCTGCAATAGCTCCGTCACGGATTCGTTCGCCGTGCTCATAATGCCCAGCCTAGCATAGGTCGATTGACGCGAGCGCCTTGAATTTCTCCCTTTTGGTAAGGCCGCTTGCCAGGATAAAGGTTTCACGGCGGCCCGAGAACAGAAGGCCGCGTGCGTGTCTCCCGCGTGAGCGGCTTTCGCTCGGTTTGATGCTATCCGGCATGGCGGCTCATCGCAGCCCGGTAGAAAAGACGGGTAAGAGCGTGGCTCTATCTACACTGACTTGTTCCCCTCAGCAACCATCGTCCAGACCTCCGCATCGCCCATTCTCCCACCAGTATCTTTGCCCCCTTGCGGTCATAATCCTCATCGCGATGAACATCCTGAAAAAACTGCTGCGCCGTGCGATAGGAACGCGTAATCATTATCATCCAGGATGTCGGGACGAACGTCTTGACTGGCGCCGCCGCAACGATCTGTAGATCAGGATAAGCCTGCCTGATCGCCCTATAGAATTGTGCGAAACGTCAGTCAGTCGTTGATAAGCCTGATGGTCAGGCCGCCGATCGCAGTACTGTCAGTTTTGGCATAAAAGCTCCCAGATATGTGGTCTCTGGGCGAACTGCCATCCCCCCAGAAGCCTCCATTGGAGAATCCGGCCTCGAAACCTTCCCTTGCGGCGACCGAACACCACTAAAGGCTATCCGGAATAGCCGCATTTGGCCCCGTTGACTTATCTGTCTCAATCGTGCCTCGGGAGCTGCCATTCTGGATCAGCGTCCAGTGGTTGAGGCTCAGCCCGCGGTTTGTCTGGAACGTGCGGTTACTTACTAACTATGAGTACAACCCGCCATCGTAGGAATAATTGATCTCTTTGGTCATGATCCCGTAGAGATGGAGGCTTACATTAGCTATTGGCTTCGTCGTGTCGATAGTTAGAGATGCTTCAACCTGCCCGAAGGAGAGGGGAGCGGTTACGAACCGCAGGAACAGCATATCGAAGAGTGCACGCCCAGAGCTCCAGGTTTGAAGCTGCGCTCCGGAGAACGTTTACCCGGCCCGGCTAGCAAAACTATTCGAACCAACTCGGCACGTCAAGTCGGGGACCTCTGCGACAATATCAACCATGCTCACAAAAGGATTCGGTTTGGCGCTCCTGTTCGTTGCGGTCACGATACCAGCTCAGCAATCTGCTTCTGATTCAAATGCGCCTTACAAACAAGCGAATCTGCCCATTGACGAGCGCGTCCGCGACTTGATCGGTCGCATGACCGTCGAAGAAAAGGCCCGCCAGCTCGACATGTACGCCGGGGTTCCCGATCTCATCGATAAATCGATAGACAAAACCCACGCCGCCTACGATGCCAGATTCAAACCTGATGTGGCAGCGAAATTACTTGGTTCACTAGGTGTCGGGAGCATTCACGATCTATATCCAAGTGCCCCACTGGCCAATGAAATCCAGCGCTGGGTAATCGATCATTCCCGTCTGGGTATTCCGGCCATCTTCATCGAAGAAGGTCTGCACGGGTACAGCGATGGCACCGTATTTCCCGCACCGATCAATCTCGCCGCGACGTGGAATCCTGATCTCGCGCGGAGCACAGGCTCTGCAATTGCCAGCGAAATGCGTGCGGCCGGCGTGGACATGGTTCTGGGGCCTGTTCTCGATGTTGCCCGCGAGCCTCGCTGGGGACGAATTGAAGAGGACTTCGGCGAAGATCCTTTCCTTACCGGACAACTAGGCCTGGCTTATGTTCAAGGTGCGCAGGGTGATTCACTCGCCACCGATCACACGGTGATCGCCGAGCCCAAGCACTTCGTAGGACACGGTTCCCCTGAAAGTGGACTCAATACTTCACCCGTACATATTGGCGAGCGCGAGTTGCGCACCATTATGCTCAAATCCTTCGAGCCCGCCTTGCGCGAAGGGCACGCCATGGGAGTCATGGCAGCCTATCACGAAATCGATGGCGTGCCCGTCGCCGCGGACCCCGCATTGTTTCAAACTGTACTGCGCGATGAATGGGGCTTTCGCGGATTCGTGTTGTCTGATCTTGGCGCGATTCGGCGACTTTGGGAAGATCATCATGTCGCCGCCGGTCCCAAAGAAGCTATAGTGCAGGCAATCAATGCAGGCGTCGATATGCAGTTCTATGACTTTAGCCACGAGGATTTTCAGAACGCCATCGCTTCCGGCGTGAAGGACCGCACTCTGTCCACCGATGCCTTGGATCGCGCCGTCTCATCCGTACTGCGCGCCAAGTTCGCTCTCGGGCTTTTCGACCATCCTTTTACGGATACATCGTTGACTGCTGCCGTCAAGCGCAGCAGTCAGCATCTGGATCTGTCCTTGCAGTCTGCGCGCCAATCCATCACTCTGCTTAAAAACGATGGGCACTTGTTGCCGTTGTCCAAGACAGTGAAACGCATTGCGTTGATCGGACCCAATGCCGCGATCGCCCGCTATGGCGATTATGAAGAAGAGAAGAACGGAAACAAGATCAGCATTGCCGATGGCTTGCGTGCGCTCTTGCCGCAAGCGAAGATCACTGTCGCAGATGGTTCTGATATTCATTCCGCTGTGCAACAGGCTACTGCCGCTGACGTTGTTATTCTCGCCTTGGGTGAGTTCCAGGGAATCTCGGGGGAAAGCTTCGACAGGGATAGCCTTGATCTGCCCGGCGACCAGCAATCCCTGCTCGAGGCAGTCGCTGCCACCGGGAAACACGTCGTTCTTGTTCTCGAGAACGGTCGGCCTCTGTCCATTCCCTGGGCCGCTCAACACGTTCCCGCGATTGTTGAGGCCTGGTACCCCGGAGAGTTCGGTGGCAAGGCGGTAGCTGAAGTACTCTTCGGAGATTACAATCCAGGCGGCAAACTCACCATCACCTTCCCTCGTACCATCGGCCAATTACCGGACTTCTATAACTTCGATCCGTCCAAAACGACCAAGTACGTCGAAGCCGATCGAAAACCACTGTTCCCCTTCGGTTACGGCCTGAGTTACACCACCTTCAAGTACAACCATCTGGCCGTTGAACCGGTCCAGCCTGGCAACGCCGCCGACGTGATTGTAACTGTCGATGTTACAAACACCGGTAGCGTCCCGGGCGATGAGATAGCTCAACTCTATCTTCATCATGATGTGAGCAGTGTTGAGGTCCCCGATAAAGCGTTGAAAGCCTTCTCACGCATCCACCTCGCGCCGGGCGAAACTAGCCATCAGGTTTTTCATCTAAAACAAGGCGAACTCGCACTGTGGAGTGCTGGCCGCAAATGGATTGTGGAGCCCGGCCCCTATACAGTCTTCGTTGGCGGTTCATCGGAAGCCGCGCTGGCTGTCCACTTCATCATGCCGCAAACCCGGTGAACGCACATCTTTCCAATAAACGACTCTGTAACTCGACGATGAAACATTTTCGAAAGTTGACCCTTTTTGCCGAGATCGAAAAGCTCAAATTAGTGGTAACTTAGCTCTAGTCTGGCATCTTGGCGGCCGTTCCCCGCTCGACTCTGGGTCGCCAATGCGAGAGAGGAGGGCGGCCGTGCCATTTGACTGCTACATAAAACCGCGCAAAAATTTTCCGCGTCTTCGCCTATTCCGTATAGGAACGACGGCGGCTTCGATCGCGGTTCATCTCCTCGTATTGCTGACCATTGTGAGTGTTGCTCCCCGCGCTGTCCGAATTGCACCCTTTCGTTTGCCTGGTAATTCTAAAGGGGTCGCAACTTTGACGTACTACAGTCCGGGCAGCCTTCGTCCCGCGGCGGCAAGCGTCGTCCCTCTCAGAAAAGTTAAAACGCTGGCCGCGCCCACCAAGTTGCGTAAAACTCCAGTTGCGGCGAAACCGGAGAAACTTCACGCAGCCAAGTCTGATCCCGGCATCGGGACCTCGGTTCAAAGCGGCTTGGGCGAGGGAGACATCACCATTGCGCTCGCCACTTATTTCCCTCATCCAACACCGGATCTGTCCGCTTTGCCGCATGGTACGGAAGGCGACGTGATACTGGATGCGGTGATTGATGAGCACGGGAAGATCGCGCGGCTTACTCTCCTTAAAGGTATAGGGCCGGCGATCGATCAAACTGTGATCGCGACGGTCCAGCAATGGAGCTACACACCCGCAATGAAAGGCGGTGTGCCGGTTCCGAGCGAACAGGAGTTGCACTTTCACTATCGCAGCTAGTTGTGGCGTCTCGCGAACCCGATTGTTGGGGTAAGCCCTAGTTCGAAGGCAGTCGTCAAGGACCCCAGAACGCCCATCCGGCTCAAACTTCCGATCATAACGTGTGGCAGGGAAACAAGTTACGTGATTTGTTAATCTGCAGCTGTTGTTATGAAGCCAGCGCCGCTTCGGAATAGAAATTTTGATGAATCTCTCGCACCGTCGCGTAGCATTCGCAGGCCGATCGCGCCAATGCAACCGGATCGACTATGCGGATTCGCCCTCGGCTGTATCGGATCATTCCCTTGCGCTGCAGGGCTCCAGCCGCCGCAGTCACGGTGGTGCGGCGCGAGCCCATCATCACGGCCAGGAACTCCTGCGTTAGGTAGAAGCTGTCCCCTTCGATTCGGTCGCGTACCATCAGAAACCAGCGCGCCAGCCGCTCTTCTGCTTCGTGCAGCCGATTGCACGCCGCCAGTTGGGCAATAATCGCGGCCTGGCTTTGCACCCCCTGCAGGAGACATCCGTGTAACTCCTCGTTCTCAAGGAATTCCTTTTGTAGTTCTTTGAACGGCATCCGCAACGCCGTCCCTTCAACCTGGATAAAGCCGCGCGTAGGGATCCGCGCAGCGCCCAGCAGGTGAAAGCTCTCCACCATGCCCTCTTTTCCCCATATGCAGACTTCGGCGCTGGCGCCGCTCGCCATGGAACTGACGATCGAGGCCACGCCCGACGTCATGAAATGAGCGAATTTGGGCGGCTCGTCAGGTTCATAGAGGATTTCACGCGCGGCCAGAACTACGGGTTTCAACCGCGAAATCAGCGACGCCCGATATGGAACTGAAAGGGACGCGAGTAACAGATTGGGAGCATGATCGAGCATAGAAAACACACTTTTCTCTACTATTTCGCGAGGATGCCTATGCCTCGGGAGAAACGCTTTTATCGAATCAGCACGTTCTCGAGAGAGAGTCGCGTTTACACATTTAGTCGGCTTTGACACTGTGTACGCTAACCAACCATAGCCCGCGGACCGTGTGCTGGATACTAGGTTTAACCCTAGGTTTTTCTGAGAAAAGGTCGCCCTCGTTCAACGAACGGTAGAGGAGAGTTCCAATCGACGGTACGCTCCCATTCACTTATAGAGTTCACTCGTCAATCCAAGGGCTGCCCGCGAAGGTGTCACGAAAACGGCACTTCCCCATGTTCGCGTTCTGCCGGGATCACATGCTCCTTCCAACCCGGGCAATGAATCCTGTCGGCTTTCACTCGTGTCGAGGCAGCAGAAAGATTTCGGGATACCGAAGGCCTGCTATCCGGAAAAACTTCTAACCTGATCGTGCTTTGTCATTCTGTATGGAATTGTGAATCCAGCGCCCAAATGCTCCTCCTCACGATTCCGGGCGTCAACCGCGCTTCCGGGATCTAAGGCAATTTTCCAAGTCGAACGCGCTCCACGATCCTTTGAGCCTGCGCGCCGAAATGTGCGGCATCTTTTTCTCGGAGCGCATCGCTGCGCGGAATCTCAACTTCACTTCCAGATAGACCTTCATTCCGCGTCGCTCGCTGGTTGGCACCGCCTCGTTGCACCAGCCTGCGATCGCCGTTTCATGAGTCCCGCTAACTGGAAGCCGGCCTCGGCCACAATGCACGCCATAACTGCGGTCACGAATCTGAACTGCTGCTTTTCTATAATCAGATATCCCCCCGCGTGCATGGCAACCAGGACTGCCACGCCGTAGTTCCATCGCTGCAGCAACTTCCATCCCGGCGCTCCAAGCCGGCGCAGGGAAGCGTCATTCGACATGGCAAAAAGTCCCGCCAAAATCAACACTCCAAGCGCTCCGGTGTAGTTGGCAAATCCGAAAAGGTCATGGCGCACAGGGATCGGGTGATGATGCTCTGTCGGTCCATAAACGTAGTAGAGCCAGGGCCGTGCGCGCAGATGCACGCATTGCCCCACTGCCGTATGCACAATTCCCAGAATCCCGGTCCATATTCCGAGATCGCGGCGCAGGTCGTTGGAGACCGGATTCGCCTGCGAACGCAAAACCTTCCACGGACCAACAGTTAAAGTCGCCGCGAGCAATATCAACGCAGGATAGGCCGTAGCAAAGCTGGCCCGGCTCAACGTGTCCGTATAGGGGCGGGTGAAATACACGTCGCGGTCGAAAGCATCAGAGGGAGATGGTGGCGGAGGAGCCGACGCGACATGCGGCTATTTCTAGTTAAAGAACCGACCGGCTTCGATAGGCCCGACACGTCCATTTTGCGATCTTACCCTCCAACTCCCTCGTCATTCGTCCCAGCCTTGCTTCGTGTACCACGGAACAGGGGACGTGATTTCGGAAGGAGTGGTAGAAAAAACACACATGCCGGCCAGTTTCCTGCCACAGGTTCCATAATGTCTTTGCTTTCAGAGCCCCGAACTTTCAAGCTAGTAAACAAAAACGGACCTTTCGGGCAACCCGCGCATCTGATTGGTGAGTATCGTTTGCTTTCCCCTGTGACCATTGTGTCTCGCTTGAGGTCTATGGTCTTACCGGAGCGCATGTGTGGCCGATTCCCACCGACCCCACGCTCGGAAATCGCAGAATGGAGTCCCTCACTTATGTCCAGTAATTCCCTGATACTGGCTTTATTGCTATCCGCCGCTATCCTACCGCAGGCGTCCCGCGCCCAGCAGCTTGCGTCGTCCGACCCATCGCTGCCCAATGCGCCCTCGCCCGCACAATCCTCATCCCAATCGCCCCCGCAACCTGCGGATCCCTCACAGCCCACCGCGCCTCAGCAGCCGGCCGAAGCCGCCGCGCCTAACAGCAAACTCTCCCAGGATCTCCAGCGCAAGCAGACCAAGCGTATCCTGGGCATTATTCCCAACTTCCGGTCCGTCACCGTCGACGAAAAACTTCCCCCGATCGATGCCCATGAGAAATTTAAGCTCGGCTTTTACGATACGTTTGATTATTCCGACTTCATCTATGTAGGCATTCTTTCCGGGATCTCCGAGGCCGAGAATTCCTACCCCGAGTTCCATAAAGGAGCTCCCGGCTACGCGCGTTACTACTGGCACAGCTTTGCGGATACGCTCGACGGCAACCTAATGACGGAGTTCCTCGTCCCCGTCGCTACCCACGAAGACCCGCGTCTCTATACCCTGGGCCGTGGAAACGCCTTCAAGCGAACCGGCTACATCGTCTCGCGCCTGCTCATTACCAGGACTGACAGCGGCGGTAGATCGCCCAACTTCTCTGAGATCGTCGGCAACGGAGCCGCCGCTGGCATCGCTTGCCTCTACTATCCTCAGGACGAGCGCACCTGGACCAAAACCGGTCAGCGCTGGGTGACGCAAATTGGCCTGGACGGATTTGCCAACATCGTCAAGGAGTTCTGGCCCGATATCAACGGTAAGGTCTTCCACAATCACGACTAACCGGTCGGCTCGGCCGGAAATCCCCGTGTAACATGATTTAAGGGCCATGCTGAAAGTCGGTTACCCCGCAATCTTTTCTGATGAGTTGTTGAGCCAGATGCCGGCAGGGATCGAGCTGATCCCGCTGGCCAATGGTCTGGATCACGATGTCGACATCGACGTTTGGATCCCGGATCCGTATTCCACGCGCGCCCAGCGCATCTGGCCCCACTTGCGCGGCGTGCGCCTGGTTCTCGCCCTGCTGGCCGGAACCGAGTGGATGCCTGCCGTCGTTGGCCCCAGCGTCACCATTTGCAATGCGCGCGGCGCACACAATGTGTCCACCGCGGAGTGGACCCTGTCTGCCATCTTCACCATGCTGAAATACGTCCCGCTTTATGCAGAGATTCAGCGTGCCGGCGACTGGCGGCGCCGTTCCGACGCCAACAAACTGTACGAGCAGATGCATCCGGGCCAGCGTCCGCTTTATCCGCCCGTCATGCAGGAAGAACTTACCGGAAAGTCCGTGCTCCTGGTCGGCCACGGCGCCATCGGCAAAGAAATCGAGCGAGTCCTCGAGCCGTTCCGCATCCGGTTGACTCGCGTGGCGCGGACCGCCCGCACCCAGCCGCTCGTGCATCCCGTTTCCCGATTGAACGAACTGCTGCCGCAGGCCGATATTGTGGTGCTGATCCTGCCCTCGACGGCTGAATCCCAAGGACTCATGGGGGCAGAACAGCTCAACCTCATGCAACCCGGCTCGCTTCTGGTGAATGCCGCCCGTGGACCGATCGTTCAGACCGATGCGCTGGTCGGGGTTCTCAATTCCGGCAGGATTCGCGCCGCCATCGACGTCACCGACCCCGAACCGCTTCCCGACGGACATCCCCTGTGGCGATGCCCCAACCTCTTCATCACGCCCCACGTAGGCGGCTCTACTCCCCAGTTCACCCCGCGCGCGCTCAAGATCGCTGCCGAGGAGCTCCAACGCTACATCAACAACGAGCCGCTCAAAAACGTTGTCCAAGCCGCCGTGTAGTGAACGCACCGAGAGGCATACTATCAGTGGCCCCACATTTATCCGGCGTAGCGAGCGGTCAGATGTGGAAGAACGCGCACAACAACCACTCATCGTTACGCAGTAACCACCGACGCCCGTCGCCAATCCCGCAATCCCAACACCGCCAACGCCACCAGGATCGCGTACAGCACCGCTGTCAGCCACAGGTCCTTGTACACATACTCGCCGATATAAATAAGGTCCACGACAATCCACAACCACCAGTTGGCGATATGCTTTCGAGCCTGCCACCAGCTTCCCACCAGGCTGTAACTCGCCAGGGCTGCGTCGAGGTAGGGAAGCGCTGCATGTAGGCGCTTCGCGATCTCTCCCAGAACCAGGCTGCCCGCCGCTCCGGCCGCCAGCGCCAGCAGCAGGCTGCGCGCCGCCAGAGGCACAACGCGTACTTCGCCTTCCTGCCGCACCCCCCGCCACCAATGCCACCATCCATAGAGCGTGAAGGCCACAAAGAACGCTTGCAGCAGGGAGTCGGAAAGCAGCCGCGCACGATAGAAAACTACCAGGTATAAGACATCCGCCGCCAACGTAATCGGCCAGCACAACAGGGTGCGCCGCGTGGTCAGCCAGATGCCCAACAGGGTTGCGACCCATCCAGCAATCTCGATCCAGTGATCTCTCAGGAAGTCTGTAACCGGCGTTGCGCTCATTGCGCCAATGCCCCGCGCGTCGTGTGTCCGCGTGACATAGCCCAACTGCGAATCGCTTGCAACAGTTTCTCGCCCGCGCCGCGAAACCAGCGGGCATGTGACACGAAGTAGCCCTCGCAGGCATACCGCGCTTTTTCTTCGGAATGCAGGACGCGCAGAAAGTAGTCCGTCTCCGACAATGCAAACTCGGCGTGACACAGCGCCGTCATGGGCGCAAGCGCGACGCACTCCGCGAGCGATAGAGGCCGCACCGATTGATACCCATCGAGCAATCCGTACAAGTGATCGAAGTGAATAGGCACCTTTTCGGGCTGCGACGGATGATCCACCAGGGTCAGCCAACCCACAATATTGCGCTCGATCGCGTGGGCAATATCGTGCACTGCGACAGTCCTGTCCGCGAGGCCAAAATCAATTACCGCGACAGCGCGCGCCTGCGCCCCGGCATCGCTCCAAATCAAATTGGAGCCATGTAGGTCGTTGTGTGTCCACAGCGGCTGAAGAGCCGGCAGCAGCGGAAGTAATTGCGCATGAAAAGGTGCGAGTAACACCATCGCTTCATCGCGGCAGGTCCTGGTGCGCAGGTATAGCTGGAGCGCAGGCCGCGCGGCGACATAACGATCTAATTCGGCGGATGCATTCGTGCTCGCAAAAATCGTAAACCCCGCAACCAGGGGACGTCCGTCGCGCACCGGCGCATCGTATCCTTCCGATGCCAGGTGAAGGCGCGCCAACGCCTGTCCGGCTGCCTGCGCGTGGCCTGTTGAACGAAAAGGCGTCCACGAGAGCGCCTCTTCGTATACGTCCTCGCCTTGGGACGATTCGTGAACTTCGTAAACCCATTCACCGAGCCTGATCGCCGTCTCGCGGGTGGCGGACGCGTAGACGTGTGGAACCGCAGCCCCCTTGGACCGCAGGTGGGCAATGAACCGATGTTCTTCCCGCAGGCCTCCCACCGTGCGCACCGTTTGGTGATGGCGCTTGACGAAGACATTCTGATGCGGTGTCGCAATCACACTCGCAGCCGAAAAAGGCCGAGGGCTGATCGAAAGCATCTTGATGGGCCTGCCAAGGTCGGGAAAATTGCGTAGCAACCCGCGCACTTCGTCCATGGTCAACGGCGGCCAATCCGCCTCCACCAGCGTTCCGTCCAGCCCATGTGCCTTGGTGTTGCCCATCGTCAGTTGCTCATCCTTCATCGTGCGCCAACGCGCCTTGCGCTATGCCTTCCATGTTGGCCGGGAGCCTGATCCTGCGCCCGTCCTAGCCATCGCCGACCTGCGCACCGCACCAGAATACTAGAACGTGTAATGCGCCGAAAGCCGCACTGTGGTGGGCGCTCCCAGGTGAATAAAAGTGTCTCCGTAGTTCGCCCCTGTGTCCTTCCAATAACGCTTGTCGGTAATGTTGTCGGCGTAGAGACGCAGTGTCATGCGCCCCTGCTCTCCGCCCACGGTGTAACGCGCACCGAGATTGAACAAGTTATAGCCGGCGACGCCGACGGCATCGTCCCGCGTCGCTTCTTTGCGGCCCGTATAATTCCAGCCCGGCATCAAGTGCAGTCCGCGTGCATGCGGCAACACCATATCTGCAAAGACCGTAGTCCGTAAGTGCGGAACATTGATCACTTGCTTATTGTCGAATGCAGGCGTCCCCGTATCGCCTGACTGCGCGCGTATCGCTGCCGCCGAGGCGCTCAAGCGCAGCCATCCGGCGGCTTTGCCTTCGGCGTTCACCTCTATCCCGTCATGCGTCTCACGGCCTTCGGAGACGAAATTCTGATCGCCCAGGTCGTCGATTGCCTTGGGATAAAAGAATGGTGCCCGCATGTGAAAGAATGCTGTTGAAAGCAGAATCCGGCGTCCCGCTTCGTATTTCGCGCCCGCCTCGGCCTGCCGCGTATAAAACGGAGGAAGATAAAGTCCTCCTGCCCAGAACGGCGCCTGCGGGCCCAGTGAAAGCAGCACGCTGTAATTGCCATACACCATTAGCGATGGCGTCCCATTCCACGTCGCCGCGTATTGCGGAAGCCACACGCCTTGCGTTGCGGGCAGGTTGAAATCGCGTAGGGAGGTGTATCGTCCACCCGCGGTAAGGCGGACATGCCCCGGTAGGTTTAAACGGTCCTGCACAATCGCCGCGGTCTGGTGATCGAAATCCGCCAACTGCACTGGTCCGGCGGTCTGCTGCGGGCTTTCGATCGGTACTTGCACGTTCGGCTGAAAGATATTCTCCGACCCCACGTAGGTATATACCGCCCCATCCTGGACGGTATCGGGCGAACCCGCCGACGGCGCTCCCGGCAAACCCACATTGCGATGAAACACTTCGAGCCCCGACGCAAGATCGTTGCTGATGCCGCCAGTCTTCACTGTTCCCATGAGCAGCGCCTCGCCCATCGCATCCACGCGTGTCTCTCCCGGATCGCGATAGTCGTAGATGTCGTAGGTGCCATCGGGCGCGAAGAACCAGGGTGCGGGCCCGCCCGGCATACTGCACTCTGCTTCGTAATAACATCCGTAGGCGTAGACAACATTGTCGTCGATCAAGGAATGGCTGTAACTGCCCTCAGCAAACGCGCGCCACGTCGAATGAATGGCGTAGTCCAGCCGCGCACTCGCGTTCAGCGTGTCGAACGTGTTCGGCTTTGACCACGTCTGTTCGCCCAGCATGGTCGATGGATACACGGTATGCAGGCCCGGCACCTTTGTACCGCCCAGCAGCTGATAGCCGGAAACTGAGCGCTCCACCTTGTGTTGGTATTCGAAGTCCGTCTTCAACAAGGCACTGGGCGTGATCTTCCAATCAGCCGCGCCCGCGCCCATGGCCCGCCAGCCATTGGCATCATTTACGTAACTCTCGATCTGCTCGCCGGCAAGGTTGACGCGCGCGCCCACCTGCTTCTGGGCGCCGAAGAAGCGCCCCACGTCTACCGAGCCAAACGCGCTGCCGCGATGATCGGTGCTCAGGTCCACAGCCTCGATCTCTGCAGGACGCTTAGTTACATAATTGATCAGTCCCCCGGCTGAAGCCACGCCGCTCTCAATGCCCGCGATGCCTTTCAGAAATTCAACCCGTTCCTTGTTTTCAAGCGGCACATCCTGCTCGCCCGCGATCGTCATCCCGTTCACCTGCAACCCGGTGGCAAGATCAATGGGAAATCCGCGTATCTCAAAATCGCCGTAGTAGCCCACCGGCGCATAGTCCTCACCAATCGACGCGTCGTTTTTCACCACGTCTGAAAGCACGCGCGAAACTTGATCGCTGAGCAGATCTCGCGTCACCACCGTTGCCGACAGCGGTGTCTGGCTTAGAGGCGCGCCGTCGAGCGTCCCCGCGGTCACGTTCTCGGGGAGATAGTCATCCTTGACGTCGCCGTGCACCACCACCGTCGTCGTCACCGGTGCAATGGTCTGTACCGGGACCGCAGGGCCGGCCTGTGTTGTTGCAGCGTCCTGCGCGACGGCAATACGCGGCACCGACGCGCACAAAAACAATCCCACTGCCAGGGTTAATTGCGCACAGGCGCGAGCGCGCCGGCGCCGTAAATTATCTCTTAGTTTGTTGTCGGGCGATGCGGGCATACGATCCTCTTGTTTCCAGTCGAAACAAGAGCGCCCGCGGTGTGGTCAAGAAGGCCGGTTCGCATCGGAAACTTCCCACGCCGGTATTATCCGGATCGGGTTCGAGGGTATTTCTCAGCCCCACCTATCGGAGCACCCCTGTTTCAATAACCTGATTGAAACATTTCCGGCACGTTTATTGCAAATCATTCAGCAGCGCCAAGTCTGCGGCCGCGGTTCGGGACTCAACTCCACAGCCCCATCAGCAGCGGGCGATACGTTGCAAGACCCGCAACGCGCAGCCCTTTCACCTTGGCCGCATCATCCGCATGCCGCAGGGTCAGTGCTCCCCGTGCGTGCGGCAGCGCCAGGTATTCTTCCGCTTCCGCTGCACTCATCGGACCTCCTTGCAATGCCAGGCTCTCCACCGACGCAGCGGAGAGAGCGGCAAGATAGCGCGGCTCCGCAAAACACAGATACCTCTTGGCAGCGACATGCAGCCGTATCGGATCAAGCACGGCCGCCGGCAAATGCCCATTGAGAGCCACCACTGCTAACTCCTCGTGCTGCGTGTTTACGCCCCGTTGTGCTGCGTCCTCGCCTTCGAGGTGCAATAGGTGACCCACATCATGTAGGAGCGCTGCAGCCACCAGTGCATCCGGCGCGCCCTTGCGGTTCACAAATGAGGCTGTCTGCAAGCTGTGTTCCAACACTGTCACGGGTTCGCCGAAATAGGCCTCGCCCCCGCCCGACTCGAGCACCGCAAATACCTCGTCCACTGTGCTCAACTTCCTCATGAGCCTCGACCCTCCTCGATGAGCGCATTCTCTATTCGTTGATGCCACACAGCACCAGCGCCACCAGTGCGGTCAGAAATGCCGCCACCGCCAGCACCAGGAATGCGTTCTTCCAGCCGTAGCTGACGGTGATGCGCGCGATGGTATCGCCCGAGATCCAGCCTGCCAGATATCCGACGCCATCGATAATTCCCGCCGCCGTGGCGCTGCCTCGCTTGCCGCCGAAGTCGAGACTCATCGCTCCGGCCAGGTACGAGTAAGGCCCCAGCAGCAGAAACCCCACCAGCGTGACCAGCACTACCGGCGTCACGCGGCTGGCATGTCCGGGCGTGCGCGCAAGGACCACCAGGCACATGGTACTGGCAGCCATTCCCGCAACCACCACAATATTCCTGCCATTCAAACCCAGCCTGTCGCTCAGAACGCCCGCCAGCACCACCGATACTCCGCCGAAGAGCGGAAATAGCGCGCTGCGGCTCGCGGCTTCACTGCTGGTCAGCCCGACAAACTGCACGAAGTAGGTCGGCGTCCAGAAATTGAATGTCTCCCGCAGCAGCGTCGTGCCCAGCGATAGCAGGCACACCATCCAAAAAGGAAAGCTGGTGAGCAGAGGCCGCAAAATCGCTTTCAGGCCGGTGTGTTCGCGCTCCGCTGCCGTCTCATTGGTGGCATATACGTTCAGCGGATTGGCCTTGGGAGAAGCCAGCCCGCGCTCTTCCGGCGTCTCGCGCAGCAGCATCAAGTTGGCCAACAGCAGGACGGCGAGCGAACCCGCCGCCGCAAGAAAAACGCCGCGCCACCCCACGCCGTGCGCCATCAACGCGCTCATCACCCAGCGGCACGCGGCGTCACCAAACAGGTAGCTCAGGCTCAGCAGCGCCATCACAGTGCCATACGTCGAGTAGGAAAACCACCGCGACGCTACCTTCACCAAGCCCACCCAGCCTGTGGATTGAAAGAGGCGGTTCCCCACCCACGCCAGCGTGAACAAAGGAAATCCACCGCTCAGCACAAACAGGATCGTGAACACCACCGACCCCGCCATGCCGGTGACAAAGCTGCGCCGGCCGCCGAACATATCGGCCATCGACCCCGATATGAACTTGCCGATCGCGTAGGCCATCGTGCCTGCTGACGCAATAAACCCCAGCCGTACCTGTGCTTCGCTGGCTGTGACGCCGTGCCGTGCCAGGTCGTGAATCAAGTCCGGCAAGACGACCGACAAGTTTGAGCGGCAGAAGTAGTATCCCGAATAGCCCAGCGCCAGCAGCGCGATCGTCGCCGCGTGCCACCCGCTCAATTCGGCTCGTTCGTTCGTCTCTTCCAGAATTGCCGTTGAAGGCGCCGGCATTTTTTCGCTATTCACAGCGGCAGACTATCACGGCCCGTGCAATCCTCACGATCAATTGCCGCCGCGCCCTTCACCTCGCGTTCGCGACACGTCTTTATCCAAGTACATTTCGCGGCGTTCACCGCGCTAAATTTTTCGTAATTAATCGTTCATCGCACCTTAACACGGCGCTACATTGGATTAAGCGTCTCATTTCTAGCGGTGCACCGCATTCTTACGTAAATTCTTCCTGAAAGGTAACCAGATGGACAGATTCCTTCACTCAGCCCGTGTGCGCGAGCACTTACCGTGGCAACTTTTCCTCGCGCCCTTACTCACACTGGCTATGTCTGGTCCTCTCCTCGCGCAATCGACCTACGGCACCATCCTCGGCACCGTTCACGATGACAGCGGTGCGCTCGTCTCCGGTGCGCATGTCACCCTGCTGAACACCGGCACCACCGCTACGCGTACCGCGGACACCGATGAGAACGGAGACTACGCCTTTCGCAACATCGATGTGGGCACATACAAGATCACAATCGCTGCTACTGGCTTCCAAAGCGATGAGCTGCCCACCATCGCCCTTACCGCCCGCGAAACACGCCGTCTCGACGCAGTCATGAAGCTTACCGGCGAAACTACGACCGTGATGGTCGTCGATAACAGTGCCGCGCCCGTCATCAACACCGACGTGTCCAACCTGGCTGAAACCAAGGTCGGCGATGAGCTGGTCGAGCTGCCTGTCGCCATCTACTCGCGCTCCACCGGCTCAACAAGCCCTATCTCCACGCTCACCACTGAAGCCGGCGTGCAGACCGACGACACCGGAAACCTCTCCGTGATGGGTACAACCGCCGCGCTGCTCAGCGTCACCATTGACGGCATCTCCAGCGTGGGCGTCGAATACTCCGGCCCCGTCAACGAGATGTTTCCCTCGTTCAACTCCATCGAAGAGATCCGTGTCTCGGAGTCCAACAACAACGCGGAGTTCTCCGGCGTTGCCGATATCACCACCGTCTCCAAAGCCGGCACCATTCACTATCATGGCGGCCTCTTTGAGAATCACGAGAACACCGTCTTCAACTCCAACAACACCTTCGCGCTGTCCAAGCCGAAAATCATCATGAACGATTTCGGCGGCACGCTCGGCGGGCCGCTTCGCCTTGGCCGTCGCATCGCCGGCGAAAACCAGACGTTCTTTTTCGCCAGTTTTGAGGGCCTCCGCCTGCCCCGCGAAACGCCCATGCTCCTCAGCGTTCCCTCGACTGACATGCGCAATGGCAACCTCACCGACTATCTCGCAGGCCAGGCCGTGGCCGCCATCTATCAGCCCGACGGCGTCACGCCGATCGATCCCGCCAACGTGCCGGTCAGTCCTATCGCGGCCAATGTGCTGCAGCACTTGATGCCCATGCCCAACTACGGTCCCGCGGGCGCGTACGCCAACAACTACCAGGTCAATTTCGCCGCACCCATCTCCGCCAACCAGGGAGACGTCCGCCTCGACCGCACCATTTCTTCGAAGCAGACCGCGTTCGCGCGCTTCTCCTACAAAAACCGCCAGGTTCTCACCGCGCCTTCCGCGGCCTGCACCTTCACGTACTGCGCGGAAGCGGGGAGCCCCTTGCAAGGCGCATACAACACGCCGGAGATCGACGAAGGCCTCACGTTTGCACATAACTACATCTTCACGCCCCAGCTCATGAATGAATTCCGTGGCGGGTTCAACGAGCAGCACACATCCGAAGAGCAGAGCTACTCCACGGCAACGTTGCTGAATCAAACCGGCTTCACCGTGCCGCAGCCCGATTTGCAATACTCCGAAGCGCCACAGGTACTGATCAACGGCTTCATGTCCACGGGCGCCGGGAATCCCGGCGTGCAGCGCGGCCAGATCATCGAACTGCTCGACAACCTCACCTGGACGCGCCACAACCACACTTTCAAGTTCGGAGCCGACTTCAAACGCCTCACCGATCACGACGACAACGTCTTCGGCAACTACAGGTCCGGCTGGTATGTGTTCGACGGGTCTTCGAATGTTGGCCAGGCCATCGGCGATCCCTACACGGCGTTCCTGCTCGGCAATCCCGACTACACCGAAGTCAGTTCCACCAACAATCCCACCATGAACGGCCTGGGTTACGCGTATGCGTTTTATGGGCAAGACGACTGGAAGATCACGCCCAATCTCACGCTGAACATCGGGCTTCGCTACGAACTGCATCCGCCGCTGCGCGAGACGCACTACAACACCGCCGCCTTCATGCCCAGTTACACAGGGCCCGGTACTGACGGCTCTACCGTGAATGGCGCGGTGGTGGTTTCAAATACCGGCGCGCTTGCGACGGCGTCCTCTGATTTCGCGGCCGCCATTGCGCCTACGCCCGTCCTCACCGCCACGCAGGCGGGCATCCCTACCGCGTTGCGCTACACCGACCACACCGATTTCGGTCCGCGGCTTGGATTTGCGTGGCGCCCTTACGGCAAAGACTCGACCGTGGTGCGCGGTGGGTGGGGCGGCTTCATCGAATCGCCGCTCGGCTTCTCACTGGTATCCGGATGGGCCGTTGCTTCGAGTTATGTCGCTACCTACAACCAGGACTACAGTGCGGACGGTGTCACGCCGCTGCTCACTCTGTCGAATCCTTTCAATACCGCGGCGGGCAGTTCCTACGGCACAGCGGGCTTCTATTATGCATTTCCGATTCACTACACGGACCCCACGGTGCAGCAGTGGAATCTCACCGTTGAGCAAGACCTGACACACAGCATCGGGATGCGCTTCTCCTATAGCGGCAGCCATGGCAGCGACCTTGAAGCCATGGTCGATCTGAACCAGGTGCAACCGAACACTGTTGGATATTCTGCCGCCGCGGCTAACTTGCCGTATCCTGCCTGGAGCATTATTCAGAGCGTGGCCAACGCCGCCGAGAGCAACTACAACAGCGGCACGGTTGAGCTATCGCGCCATAGTGGCAAAGGCATCACGTTCGATTCCAGCTACACGTGGACGCGCGACCTTTCTAATGCCGGTGGCGTGGCACCCAATGCATTCGCCGTGGCCGGTGGCTCGTATCTCACCGACCGCTTCCATCCCGGCCTCGATTACGGAAATGTGATTTACGATCGGAAGCATCGCTTTCTTACTACCTGGCTTTGCGATTTGCCTTTCGGAAAAAATCAGCATTGGCTCTCCACCGACGGAGCGCTGAACCGCGTCATCGGCGACTGGCAGATTGCCGGGGTCGCGGTGCTGCAGTCAGGGCCGTTCCTGACCCCTTTTCAACAATCCGTCGATCCCGCCAACACCAACATTCTCACTACGGTTGGGCAGGCGCGGCCCGACCAGGTGGCCAACGCGCCAATCTACGCGCCGCAACGGACCACGACGCAGTGGCTTAACCCTGCGGCGTTTCCATACATGAATC
The DNA here is from genome assembly GCA_036488735.1 of Occallatibacter sp. Taxonomy (GTDB): domain Bacteria; phylum Acidobacteriota; class Terriglobia; order Terriglobales; family Acidobacteriaceae; genus Telmatobacter. The sequence continues at coordinate 523,118 of DASXHC010000030.1, read as the reverse complement.
TGCAAAATGCCGATGGCACCGGTATCGGCCGCTTCGGCAACGCGCCTGTCGGCGGCGTGGTCGGACCTGGGACGGCAAACTTTTCTCTGTCACTCATGAAGAGCGTGGCGATCTATGAACAAGCCAAGCTGCAATTGAGCATTGAGTCGGCCAATGTTTTCAATCATCGCAATTACGAGCCACCCAACATGCAGGTGGACTCATCGGGCTTCGGTTCGATCACCGCGCTGCAGACCGCGGAGGGAGCGGGTCCGCGCAGTATGGAGCTCGCAGCGCGCATCACTTTCTGAAGATCTCGGGCAACTGCGAACGATGAAGACGACAGTTTCTCCCGCCTAAGTGGAATAATTATCCCGATGGCACACGTCTGCTTTGGAGAAATGATGAGTAAAACCGAGGTCGTGCGATGAATCTTTACTGTCTGACGCGGTGGTTTCCTGCAGAGAAATCTGCACTCGATCATCGGGCAGGACCCGCAGGCAGAAGGGTGTTCGTTGCGTGGCCTGCGATCGCGGCAAGTGTTGGCCGATCGAGTCCACCAACAAAACTGGGGGCCGCAGCGTTTGTTCCAGTGCGCTTCATGCAAGCTTGAGTTCAGTGCCACGGCCGGAACCCTGTTCTATGACTCGCATCTTCGGCTGACCAAAGGTTCGCGTCGATCTCTTGAATGAGTGATGCCGAGAAGAGCATCTCAGCCAGTCAACTTGGGCGCCACATCGGCATGACCTACAAGACTGCCTGGTATGTGGCTCACCGGCTCTGCGAAGCCATGTGGGAAGCCAAAGGCATTCATTGGGAGGTCCCGACACTACCATTGAATCGACGACACCTACATCGGAGGTCAGCTCGCCACGGAGGTTCCAATGTGACCAAAGCCTCTAAAACCATGGTGATCGGAATGGCCGAACTCTCGAGGGGCGTGCAAGCGAACGCATTCGTCGATTGGTCACTCGCCGTTACCGAACCGTAACATCGAACACCCCCGTCTCGACAACACCGCCGTGCTTCATCTGGACAAATATCCGGTAACTTCCAATAGATGGAAATCCGTAAGGAAAATCCACGAACGCAGGAGGCGCGCTTGCGCCCAATTCCATTCCTGGCATGCTGTTCATGCTCGCTCCGGCTCCATTGTCGTTGCCCGTCATGGGCGGTTGAGGGTTGGCCATCATCAGGGCTGCCATCGCAACCGTCCCATTCGGATGAACATGAGCGAACACGCTGCCGTCTGTCTTCACAAAGGCTGCATGGCCCGCCATTCCCATGTAGAGGGACATGTCGCGCGGGGGGTTCCCGTAAGGATCTACTAGCTCAAAGTGAAAGTCGATCGGTACTCTAGCCTGTAAATACGTGGGCTTTGACCAGCGCATAGTGTATACGTCGCCGAGGTGAAATCTCTGCTCCTCACCAGCATTTGAAACTGCGGAATTCCCTGCCGTCTGCCACAAGTTCGGCTCACCATATCTCACTGGCGGTGCTGTCCCTTCTGCGTCGTCGCCCGACAACGGTCGGCCAGCAATGGAAGGAAGTGAAATTGTCCCCACCACGGTCTCCGGAAATCCCATCGCATGCACAACATCTGCATAGAGACGATAGGTTCCCGCGGGTATTAAAGGCAGTGTCAGTTGAAATTCTCCCGTAGTCACCGGCTCGGGATGAAGATGAAATACAGTATCCATCTCCGGCCAGCGAATCATGTACAAATGCATCAGGTGGTTGTGATCCAGAACAAAGTCGTCCAGTTTGCGCTGTTGAAGCCAACCTGGATCGCGCAGTTTCAAGATCATTCTGTTTCCCTGTGCGACCTCAGCTGTCATCTCCAGAGGCTTGTAAACATTTTTCGAATAACTTTCCGCCTCTGATTTCCACCAGACATTTCCTAAGATCACCCCGGCTATCAGAAACGAAAGCGCAACTCCCATCGCAACATAGCTATTGCGGCGATTCGCTCGCGTAGCAGTCGTGCCCGGTGCAAGCTTTGCTTCGCGCGTGGCTGCGCCAATAATTCCAACGAGGCCAAGCACAAGGAGTAGACCAAGCCCTGCCAACATTGCTCCCATACCAGATTCCATGCGCCGCGTCGCCATCGCTGCCGCCGGAAGCGGGATCGAGAGTATTCCTTGACCTGCCGCACCGCTCACCGCGAATCGAATCTGCCACGAGCCGGTGGCCATAATCCATAGGTGCCCCGTGTAGAATTCCCCGTCTTTGCTGGGCCTTTCCATTGCATCGGGGACGGGCGGATACTTCGCCGCTTCCCCGGTCAACGGAATCGGCGTCATCGTGATGCGGTCGACTTCAGATCCTCTCGCCTGCACCTCGATGTCCGCCACACCAGGGATCACCAGCGGCGGCCGCACCACCACCGACAAGTGGTAGGGTCCAGCCTGGCCTTCGGCATATACATCCGGACTGCCCACATGCGAATACGCATACCGCGCACATAAACAAAGCACCGCGCAGACCAACCACGTTGTGATCCTCATCGCTGTATCTTCCGCATCCACTCACCCAGCAGTAGTCCCAACCACACGCTGATTGCGGCGTAAAGCATCGCCATTCCCAAACCACCCCAAAGCGCAAGACCATGCTCGGGATGCAGAAAGTGTCGCATCGCTTCGGCAGACCAGGACGGAACACTGTAGTCATGCATACCGGTAGCGAAAAAACGATTCTCCGACGCCTTACTCGTTAAGAAATTTGCAAATGGCCACTCCACCGCGACGAAGCCCAGCACGAATACCGGCCCGCTCAACAGAGCAACCATCAGTTCGTTTCGCTCACCGATCCGCGCCCATATTAAGTCAAGAAGAATGGCCGGGATGATGAGAAGCATCGGGAACTTCGGCGGGATGAAGTGCGTGACAGGCTGAAATACAGGTCCCAGCTTTGGCTCCGCCGCAAAAAGCGGCAAGATTAGAATTATGGCAATCAACAACACCATGTAGATTCCAGTCATCCATGTAACCGCCCACCGATGTCGCGACGCTTTCCACACCACGGAATAGAATAGTGGAACTCCCAACGCGACTGAGATATAGGCGCTTGCGCTATGCAACTTGACATCCCATGTGTATTCCATACGGAAGAACATGGTGAGCACCATCATCAGGCCCGCCTGGTAAAGCAGCAGAGCTTGCAAACTTCGAAACAGCGGCGATCCGCTCTCACTGCGATTCATCGCAGCCAGTATCAGCATCAGCGTGTCTACTTCCACCGCGAATACACCCAGGATTAGCACCGTGTGCGGGGGGCTGACGATTTTTACATCGAGGCCGTAAGCATTGTGCCACCAATTGTCGAAAGGCGCGGAAGTAAGCATCGTCACTCCGCCCCACGCAGAAAGAAATGCGCCGAGTGGACCCCTGAAGCCAAGAACGTGCACCGCTCTTGCGCGCATCGCCGATGTCTTGCGAAATGTCGTTTCCAGAATCAGAAAACCGCAGGCGATTCCTGCCAGCACACCGCATAAGTAAATCGCAATGTGCGCTGGAGTCCAGAACGTATCGCGCCCGATCGATCGATGCCAGGATACGTCCCAGTGCGCTCCGATAGTTACGGATGTGACCGCCAGCGCCGAACACCATAAATACCACGGAATTCGCGCAGAACTCTGTGCGGTCTGGGAAGGTGATCGGGTGAGGGTGGCCAATTTCGGAGCCTCCTGCAGCTTAGAATAAAGCAGGTCGCGCTGGTTTGGCCGCGATACGCGAGTCTGATTCTGTTTTGTGCCAGTACTTGCGGAGAACAGCCCTTGGACTAGCTATCTGCCAAAGATGCGGGCATCGATGGACCAGGCATCCGGGCCAATCATCGCTGGAGTGGATCCAAGCTTTACCACCACAAAGGGCATCCAGAAATCACGCCGCCGGCGAACACAACCCACGATGCGCAGGCCGATGGCGTCAATCACGGGGTCCACAACCCCACACGCTTAGCAGAATGGCACAGCTGTAGCAAAATACAAGGGCGCGAAAACTTTAGCCGTCAGCCCCTTTGCTTGGAAAAAAGGAGATATCACTGAAACACGGTGATTCGCGACCATTCAGCCCGGCCATCTCTCACGGTTGCGTTGCGGCCGGCGAAGCCTGTGGGTTCTTCACGTAAGTATTCAACCAGTTATTCATCTCCCAAAACATGTGGAGGACCGACTCGCGCCCTGCATACCCGTGCGACTCCAACGGCAGAAGTACAAAGCGTACTGTTCCCCCCTGGCCCTTAATAGCGCTGAAGAGCCGGTCGCTCTGGATAGGAAATGTGCCCGTGTTGTTGTCCGCCTCTCCGTGGATCAAAAGGATAGGCGTCTTGATCTTATCCGCGTAGGAAAAGGGAGACATTTTGTAATACACTTCCGGCGCCTGCCAGTACGTTCGATCTTCATTCTGAAATCCGAACGGAGTTAGCGTGCGGTTATAAGCTCCGCTTCGCGCGATACCCGCTTTGAAGAGTTCTGAATGCGCCAGCAGATTCGCCGTCATGAATGCGCCGTAAGAGTGGCCCATCACTGCCACGCGGCTTCGATCGACCACGCCCAGCCGTACGCCTTCATCGATTGCAGCCTTCGCGCTGGCCACCAGTTGTTCCACGTATGTGTCGTTCGGCTCCGCCTGCCCCTCGCCAACTATGGGAATGGTTGCGTTCTCCAGCACGGCATAACCCTGAGTCGCAAACGGAACTGGCGATCCCCAATAGAGGAACGGAAACTCGTAGGGGGAACCGCTTATCTGCCCCGCAGACTGCTTGGTTTTGTACTCCGTAGGGTACGCTTCCATCAATGTCGGCAGCGGACCATCACCCGATTTATAGCCCGGAGGCAGATATAGATTGGCGCTGAGTTCCACGCCATCGTCGCGCTTGTATTTGAGAACCTGCTTTTTCGGCAACTCCGCATCGCCGTAGGGATTGGGGAAATTCGTGACTTGCAAAAAAGAGTTCATTGCAACATTCTTGAGGAAATAGTTGGGACTTCGTTCGCGCGATTCTCGTTCCACCAGAATCAGAGGGGCATTTCCATCTACGACCGCTGAAGACATTTCGAAAAAAGGCGCCTCCGATTGCCACATCCGTTTCATTTCTCCAATGTTCAAATTCATGACCGAGACAAACGGACGATCTCCTTCCGCCGACGCACCCAAACCATGCAGATACATTCCGTTGCCGTCTGGCGTTGTCTGCACAATGGACTTGCCGGCATCATTCATCACCTCAAACGGCAGCCCCGGATCGTGATAATGATCTTCGAATGACCCTTCAAATAATTGTGCCGGCGACGCAGCCGCCGATGGCGATACCGCGAGCATGATGACCTTGCGATCCTTCCAGCGTCGTTCTTCTACGATGGCGACCCGGTCGTTTGCCCATTCCACGCTTCTGAAGCGCAATGAAAGCTCCGCGATCTTCCGCGGCGTTCCCTCAAATGGTGCACTCAAAGTGAACAGGCCATCGCGGACGGGCGCGTCTTTACGCGGATCGCCGCCATCCGATGCTTCAACCCAGAATAATGTCGACGGCGCGTCACTACGCCATTCCACTTCGCGAGGGCCAGTCTCAACCGCATCGTGAATGTTCGGAATCATATCTTCGAGAGGTTTGTCGACGAGTTGTTTAGTGCTTCTCGTACTTAAATCGACCACGGAAATCGTCTCCGGGAACATCTCGAAGCGCAGCAGATAGGAATACGGATGGTGACGAGCGCTTATTAGCGCATAACGTTGGTCGGGTGACGCCGATGCGCTTTCGACAACACCGGGCTTTCCCACTAGCGTGATCTTTCCATCGAGTCCGACAAGCACGACCTGCGACGTCGCGTAATAGTCGAAGATTGCCTCATCTTCCGGATTCTTCAACAAGTCTTCATAGGTTGGGCCTGGCGTTACGCGGCCGAGACTCTCCTGGATCACTGGCCCTGTCGGCACTTCTCTATGCGTGGGCGCCTCCCCTCTTGATTCAGCAACCGCTTTGCAGATCAGGCCCTTGCTATCTGGCATCCATTCGCAAGGTTCACCCAGAATTCCGTTCAGGGCAAGCCCTGCAAGACGGCGCGCGCGGGCCGATGCCACATCCACAATCCACGAGCTCAGGCCCGCATTCTCAGCGCCATCACTGGCATTCACGAAGAAGACAGAGCGCGCGTCTGGAGACCATGCGACGAATAATATCTTCGCGTTCGCGGGAAGCCCCTCTACTTTCCGCTCTGCCCCTTCCGGTAGAGCCTTGAGGCTCAGCGCGGTTGCGTAGCGGCCGCGGCTTGGACCATTGGTCTTGGGATTGAATCGCAGCCCGGCGAGTCGGAATTCGGGTTGAGCCAGATCAGCGATGGAGGGTAATCCGGACAGCGCCTCGATCAAGAGCCATCTGCCGCTCTGACCATTTCCAGGGGATATCTCCACCTTTGGAGTAGGTTTTGCATCCACAAGGTTTACGATCGCCTGCGGCGGCTTCTGGTAGTTCAGATTCCCTTGGGCATGCGCGGCGACAAACATCGACGCCAATAGCGCGAGCAATCGAAGCTTGACACAACGAATATACGAATTGCTCGCGGTGATCGCGGTGATCGCGCTGGATACGTCTACGTCGCAGATGTTCATGGGGGCCAACCTTCTTTAGAATCGAGGCTACATTATCGCTCAATGAGCAGGTCGCACGACACTTTGCATTTTTGAATTCTCGTAAGTGAAGCAGCCCCGTCTCGCAATGAAACATAGGAATGCCGCAAGCATCGTTATTGACGCCTGCGGCACGTGCGGACCACTCGGTTCAACGATTGCTTAGAAGCTTGCGCGCAGCGAAAACTGCTGGATGCGTGCGTGGGTGAGCGTGGCCGAGTAGACGCCGAAGTCTCCGCTGCCCCACACAGATTGAAGGGACGTATTCGGGTTTACATCGAAGCGTACGGAGTTAGTGAGATTGAACACCTCGTACCCGAAGTTGAGTGATGCATGCTCCGTTACCTTCCATGATTTGTTAAGACCAGAGTCAATCCCGAAGAAGCCGTCTCCGCGAAAGGCGTTCCGGCTCCCGGTTTCGCCCGGGATCGGATAGCGAACCGGACAGCTTGTTTCTTCGACGCATGCCGCCAGTTGATCGGGATTCGCAAATACCTCCGGACCTGCACCCGGGATAACATGCTTATGCATGGCGACTCGGCCTTGCTTGACGATGAAACTCTGATAGTTCCAGGAAGTAACCCATCCGGCCCCGATCTGGTCTCCGAAGGGCAAGCCGCTCGTGATACGGGCTAGGCCGGAATTCTGCCAACCGCCGATCACTGCGTTCAAAACCCTGTTCGAATTCGGCAGGAACTCGCGGCCACGGCCGAAGGGCAGTTCGTAGACCCAGCTTCCCGTGGCAAGGTGGCGCACATCGTAGTCAGATACGGCCTTGTTCTTCTTTGGATGAAATGCATCTAGTATCTGGCTGAACGTCGAATAGTAAGTGAACGATGACGGACTGCCTCCGCCTCCGCCGGCGCGCTCGGCATCGGAACCAAGGTCGATTGACTTTCCAAACGTGTAACTGGCGTCCACTTGCAATCCATGCCGCATCGGGTGGCGCATAATGAGCTGCCCGGAGTGGTAACTCGATGTCCCGATCGACGAAAGTGTCTCCAACGAACTGTACTGGCTCGCGTAGAATCGGTTGTGCGTTCCACCGCAGCCGGGATTACAAAGAACATCCATGCTGTAGATTCCGTACGACGCATTGCGCGGGTTTGCGGCAAAATGGTCGAATACGTTTTGGGTTGCAGTCTGCCCCGCCGTGCCATTGTTGGTTGGGCCTGCCCCCGCCGCATCCGGAAACAGGTCTTCCCAATACGCAATGGGCGCGACGGCGGTATTCGTCGCCCTCGGATTGACAATGCCCTCTGCCCGGCTTGCATAGAACTCCTTCTCAATCGCATCCGCCGCCTGAAAATAGTCCATCCCCGAGGCAGGGTCGACCAGGTCGAGTGGCATGCCGAAGTCCATGTTCTGCAGAGTCCTGCGCCCGAACCGCCCCACGTAGAGCGCCTCCAGCGTCCAGCTGCCCGGCACTTCGCGCTGCACTGAGAAGTCGATCTGCGCAGAGTGTGGCGTCTTGATACCGTCGTCAACGACGTTTGAAAAAGCCTCCGCGCCAGGCGGAGGCGTAAAGGGAAACGTCAACGTCCCGGAAGGGGGCAGAAGACCGGATTGAGAAAGAGGCACATCGTTCAATCCCGTGAAACGCGGGGCCGCACCGGTCGTCACCCATCCCGCAAGCGTCGACTCCGATCCAAGCAGTCCGGCCGATCCTAGCGTTGCAACCTGGTTGGCGATCGACATACCGAAGTTATCGTAGTTCTCTCCGAAACCTGCGCGCACGGAGGTTTTGTTATTGAATGCATAAGCCACACCAACGCGCGGCGCTATGTCCCACTTATCCATGTCGTACAGTGGCTTTCCGCCGTTTGCTTTTCCCGACGGGATAAACGTGAAATTCGGTTGATCCACTACACCCTTGGCAGCATCGCTCACTCGAGTATTGAACCAGGACCTCATGCTCACACTGGGAGACACCTGTTGTCCTCCGGTCTCGTAGGGAGTTTGATTGAGCGAATGCCGAATACCGTAGGTGATGGTTAGTTTCGGCGTGATTCGGAAGCTATCCTCCAGGTAGTATTCAAACTGATTCGACTTGAAGTTGCGGTCTACGAACGAGCCTACCGGAAGCAGCGTACCGGTCTTCTGCGGAGTTACCGTGTAAACATAATTCAAGCTTGACTGTGCGACGATGCCGGCAAGATTCATCGCTGCGTAACTGTAAGAATTGTCAAAGCTCGTGGCGACAGCCGGAAGTCCAAAGGCTCCTGGATCAAGGTCCTGGCCGGTGTTGGCCAAACTGTCGAAATACTCGCCGCCGGACGATGCCCCGGAGTCGAATGAATAGTTATTAGTGTTGGTATTCGCAGTAACAAGACGGTAGTTAACGCCAAACTGGAAGTTATGTTTTCCGTGTGTCCAGGAAACATCGTCGACTACGTTGTGAATCGGAACGTGCACGATCGTCGAGTAGGTCTCCGCGGTTGGATTGCTTACGCTCGCTAAAGTTACCCATGGCAAGTCCGATGCACCGCGCTGCGAGTAGCCCTGGCGGCTGAAGCCATAGCGAGCGTTGTTGACCAGATTCTGACCGATCGTCCAGATTTCACCAACGGCAAATCCCTTGGTGTTGTCACGGGTGACATACGCTGGCGACTGACCCGGAAATTGAGGCGCGGACGACTGAGTGTCGTCCTGTAGGTTGGCTCTCCCAAATAGATGGTGCCGGTCGGAAATCGCATAGTCGATTCGCGCGATGTTCGTCCAAAGATTCAGCGGATTTGGCGCTGCCCACGTGAAGGACCCGGTGTTCAATCCGTCACCGGCGAGTGACCCATTGGGCAGAGGGTACGATTGAAAGACCTTGAGGATATTTGGATTCGCTCCCGGTCCCCACGGACAAGTGCCATTCGCGGAACAGTGCGGATCCAGCGCTGCGAATTGAGATGGCGAAAGAGTTTCGACTGACTGTCCGCCGCCGGGATTGGTGTAGTAATACGAGATGGTCCCGTTGCGGAAAGCCGCATTGGGAACGATAAGCTTTTCTTCCTGCGCTTCGGCCGTCCGCTGCATTTCAAAGTTAAGGAAGTAGTAGAGCTTGTCCTTCCTGATAGGGCCTCCCAGTGCGGCGCCAAACGTATTCCTGATCAATTCGCCCGGCTTGTTCGGTAAACCCTCGGCCGCTTCAGATTCTTTGTTGAACCAGTCATTCGCTGACGTGGCTGTGTTGCGGTTATATTCGTACAGGCTTCCATGGAGTTGATTGGTTCCACTGCGCGTCACGACATTGACCTGCGCGCCGGAGGAGCGCCCGGAATCCGCGCCGTTGTTGCTCGTGGTGACCTTGAATTCGTCAACCGAATCGATAGTCGAGCGAAGCACGCCTGTAAATGCATAACCCTTGATGCTATTGTTATCCAGCCCGTCGAGAGTAATGTTGCCCTCATCGGAGCGCGCCCCCGCCACCGCACCGCTTCGACTGTCACCATCCTGATTGTTCTCATGGCCTAAGTAAAGTACACCCGGTTGCAGACTGAGCAGATCGGGAACGTTGCGCCCTTCCATCGGCAGCGCCTCAACCGTCTTCTCTTCGACCGCATTGCCAACCGCAGCATTCGTGGTGTCCAGTATCTCCGACACCGACGCATCCACCTCGACAGTCGTATTCGAAGAGGAAACTCGCATCGCCAGGTTCAAGGTAGATGGCTGCGATACCAATAGCTGCACAACCGATGCAACGCTTTCGAACCCCGAACTATCGACAGTGAGCTTATAAGTGGCGGGCGGGACTTGCTGAAACTGATAACTGCCGTCCTTGTCTGTTTTGTGGACAAGATGAAATCCGGTGTCTTTGCTCTCAAGCGTAACCGTTGCGCCAACGATGATCGCGCCACCGGGATCCGTGATGGTTCCGCGCAATGACGAAGTCGCTGTCTGAGCGACACCGAATGAAACTGAAAGTACGAATACAGTGACGGTGATCAAACGGATCGCGCTACGCATAGACACTTGCCCTCCTCGAATGGGGTCCGCTTAGTTACCTGTTTGGTAGATTGGTAAGTTCCTGCGTGGTCTTTCATACCTGGACAGACACTCACCCTCGCGGGGGAAACCTTGGCGGTATCGGCGCCCGCGAATGGCTCTGTATTACAGCGACGTTAGTGGCAAATGAGCCGCGGCAAAAGCGAAAAGGTACGAAATGCTCAATAAATCCGGGGACTTTCGCGGCACACGTAGAAAACCGCCCGCAATGCACGCGTCGCTCGGACAATTACGGATGCTTCGGTTCATCCTTGTCGGCTTCGACAATCGGCGCCGCCTGAGTGTCCGGCGTTAGGTTCGGTTTGCGCTTCTGCCAGTCGGTCGCCTGCTGAAATGCGTAAGCCAGCGCGAGCACTTTGCCTTCGGCGAAGTGAGGTCCAGCAATCATAAGCCCGATCGGCAAACCGTCTTTCGAGAAACCGCATGGCAAACTAAGCGCCGGAATTCCATACACATCGAAGGGAGCTGTGTTCGTACAACCCGACGTTGGATTGAAAAAGTCGTATGCGTGTTTCGGCTTGCGGTCCCGCATCTCCTCGGCGAGCGAATCCTTGATCATAGCCGGAAGACTCGTGGTGGTTGGAACTACAACCAGGTCTATGTCGGAGAAGGCCGCATCGACTGTGCGCCGGATCATGACTAGTTTGTCGTGCGATCGAGCGCTGTCCGCCGCGGAAGGAACCTTCGTGATGGACTGCATGTCAATGACGGTCGGCGGCATGTAATTCATCCCGGATTCCTTGATGAGTGGTTCGTGGTACGACGCGGCATCGCCGATCGCGTCATAAAAATTCTCGCCTTCCGGCATATTGGGTAGCGTGGCGCGCGATGTTATTCCCTTCGTCAGTTTGGCGAGCAATTCGCACGCCGCACTCACAGCAGCTGCGACTTCCGGATCAAGGTGGTCGTAGAACTCGACGGGGGCACCAAGGCGGAAGCCTGCAACCGGTTGCTTCATTGACTTGGTGTAGTCTTCGCGCGGGTGCTCGACGCTGAAGATGTCGAGGTTGTCGTATCCCGCCATCTCGGTGAGCATGAGGGCCACATCATCGACAGTGCGCGCCATGGGCCCGCAATGATCGAGCGAAGCCAGGCATGGAATGATGCCCCGGATGGAAACAAGGCCGGTCGTTGGCTTGATGCCGACAATCCCGCACCAGGAGGATGGCACTCGGATGCTTCCCCCGGTATCAGTGCCCAGCGCCGCGTAACAAAGATCCGCTGCCACGGCGGCGCCGGAACCAGAGGACGAACCGCCGGTGACGCGGTCAAGCGCCCACGGATTCCTCGACGGACCGAAGTACGAGACATCACCCGTGCACCCCAAAGCGAACTCGTGTAAATTGAGCTTCCCCAGAATAATTGCACCAGACGCCTTGAGCCTGCGCACGATCTCTGCGTCTTCGCTCGGGACGCGAGTGCGGAACATGGGACTGGCAGCGGTTGTGCGCGTTCCCGCGGTGTCGATATTGTCCTTCAGCGCGATTGGTATCCCGTGAAGCGGTCCGCGAAACTTGCCCGCCTTCTGTTCCTCATCCAACTGCGCGGCTTGCTTCAACGCTTCCGCGCTCATCACCGTGATATAGCAATCGACCTTGGGATTGTAGATGTCAATGCGAGCGAGCAGCGCCTTCGTGAGCTGCGTGGAAGTGACGGTTCGATTGTGGATGCGAGCTGAAGCCTCGGCAAGTGTCAGCGCGGTAAGATCTTCTTCCGAAGCATCCGCGGCGGCGTTGCTGGTAATGGTCGCGCCCGCAATAGCCGGCCGCGAGGCCAGAATGCTTCCCACGGCGAGCGCGCCGCCACACATCGCCGCGAATTCGCGGCGCGAGATCGTACGTTGCCAATTTTGCCTTTGCATGGGTTGAGGTTCGCCGCTCGCAGACCCGGGTGCAAGCGAAAATATGCGAAATGCGTCGCGGAAATTTTCATCTGCTTCGCGCACGGACGATCGAGCGCGGTCGAAGCATTCCACATTGTTTGCTGCGCCTCGTTTCGCTCAATTTCGCTTTCCCTGAGGCTGAGACCGTGAAAGAAAGGATTGAGGAACAAGGTTGATGGCGAATATGAACCGGCGTGAGTTTGTAGTCATGGCGGCTGCTGCATCGCAAGTGCTTGTCTCGACGAATGTGTCGTTTGCCGGTCAGACGACATCCAAAGACGATTTAACCGCACTTAGCCTGAGCGAAGCATCCAGACGCATGCATGCCGGTGAAGTCACTTCTATCGAACTCACCCAGGCCCTCCTCGATCGCATCGCTATATACAATCCAAAAATCAATGCATTCATCACAACCATGCACCAGGAAGCCCTCGCACGCGCAGAGCAAATGGACCGCGAGGCTAAAGCCGGTAAATTTCGCGGACCGCTTCACGGAATTCCCATTGCGCTGAAAGACAACATCGACACTGCCGGAACGCGCACCACCGCTGGCAGCGCTGTGTTCGATGATCGCGTTCCCGACGAAGACGCTGAGATTGTGCTGCGCCTCAAGGAGGCAGGCGCCGTTTTCATCGGCAAGACAAACATGCACGAGTTCGCCGCTGGAGGCTCGTCCGCATCAACTTATTTCGGACCGGTACGCAACCCGTGGGCCCTTGATCACATACCGGCGGGTTCATCCGGCGGTTCCGCGGCCGCAGTCATCGCCGATCTTGCCTACGGTGCCCTCGGTACCGATACGGGCGGCTCGGTGCGCATGCCCGCGGCCTATTGCGGCATCGTGGGTCTCAAGCCCACTTACGGCTTGGTTTCGATTCGAGGCATCGTTCCCCTGGTCTACTCGCTCGATCATTGCGGCCCCATGACCAAAACAGTCGAAGACGCAGCCATGATGCTCAACCACATGACCGGATATGACAAGCTTGACGTGGCCAGCGTCGAGCACCCAAAGGAAAACTACGTCGAGGCGATTAAGCGGCCGGTATCTGGAATTCGCCTCGGCATTCCGCGCGCTCCTTTCTTCGATCAACTCGATGAGGAAACCGCCAAGGCTGTCGAAGAGGCAATCGGCGTGTTGCGCAAGATGACGGCAAGCACCGTCGACTGCCACTTGCCCGGCACCGTTGGATTCAATGCTCTGGCCTTAGGCGCCGAGCGCGAGGCCTATCACATCGAACTCTTCCGCCGCAACGCGCAACGCTATACACTCGCCGGACGACAGGGCATGGAGACTGCAGAGAAAGCGCTCAATGACGTTAGCTCCGAGCCATGCTCGGAAAAGGTCGTCGACTACGTTAACTCGAATTGGCGCATTATCCTCATGCGCAAAAGTATCGATGACGCTTTCAAGGACTTCGATCTGGTTGCACTTCCTACCATGCGCATTCTGCCCCGCACCATTGGAGACTCACTCGACCGGGAAGAAGATACCAAGCCGAAGGCGCCTGACCTTATTTCCAATTGCACACCTTTCAATATCTTCGGCCTGCCTGCGATCTCCGTGCCATGCGGCATGTCGGCCAGCGGATTGCCGATCGGAATGATGATCGCTGGACCGCGTTTCTCCGAAGGCAAAGTGCTGGCTCTGGCCAACGCTTACGAGAAGGCTACACAGTGGCACCTCAAGCGCCCCGCGCTCAGTCCGCAGATGGCTGTACCGCCCATCGTAAGAAAGCCTAAGGACAATCACGCTTGAGCCCCGGATCGTGTCCGATGCTAGTCTTGGAAGATGATTCTGCCTAGGCTCAGGGCAGACCTGGACTTCACGGTCTCACCCATTCCGGATCGCCCGGGGTTGCTGATTCGCGACTCCTTTCGCTATTCCGACCACATCCTCGTTGTACCTCCGACGCTGGTGAATAGTCTCGCCCTGTTTGATGGATCGAGGTCAGACCTGGATCTTCGGGCGGCGTTCGCTCCCTGGCTCGGCAGCGAAGAGAGCGGCACCGTGGCAACGCAGTTGATTGAGACGCTCGGCCGCGCCGGATTCCTGGTGAATGAGACATATGCAACGCTCAAAGAAGCACGGCACCGGGCGTTCGCAGCAAGTCCTTTACGCGAGGCCGCATTTGCAGGGTCAGCCTATCCGCCGGAACCCGGGCCGCTGCACGATCTTTTACAGGGATACATCCATTCAGCGAAATCAGCACAGGAGAAAACGATCGGCATCGCAGCGCCGCACGTCAGTCCGGAAGGCGGGTGGCAATGTTATGGAGCCGCTTATGCGGCACTCACGCCCGATTTGCACGACCGCACTTTCGTTGTGCTGGGAACCTCGCACTATGGACAGCCGGACAAGTTCGGATTGACGCGCAAGGCCTTCCAGACGCCTTTCGGAACAACAACAACGAACGAACGGCTGGTAAATCAATTGGTACTCGAACCCGCGGTGCTCATGGAGGACTATTGTCACGCGGTAGAGCATTCAATCGAATTTCAGGTGGTCTTCCTGCAGTCCATTTACGGACCGGACGTGCGAATTCTCCCCATCCTCTGCGGTTCTTTCGGGAGACATGTCGGCGAAGGCGCGTACCCGGAGGATGACGAAGACGTCAGGCGCTTTCTGGGCGCACTCGGAGAGATCGCCGCGCGGGAAAAAGACCAACTCGTTTGGATTTTAGGGGTGGACATGGCGCACATGGGTGCGCGGTATGGCGATGCATTCGCGGCGCGCGCTGAAGAGGGCGAGATGGCATCGGTCAGAAAGCGGGACGAGCTTCGCATCGAACGCATAATCGCATCGGACGGAAGAGGTTTCTGGGATTTGATTCGAGAAAAAAACCAGGACGATCTGAAGTGGTGCGGATCGTCTGCGATTTATTCGTTCATGAAAGCTGTGCCGCACGCACGGGGAACCTTGCGCCGCTACGCGCAGTGGAACATCGACGAACGAAGCGTCGTCAGTTTCGCGGGAATGACATTCTCGGCCTGACCTCCGACGGTCGCACAGTAAAGCTGGCATAGGAAAAAAGGAGTCGCAATGCTCAAGGGAATTTCGCCGGTTCTCAGTCCGGAGTTGCTGAAGATCCTCTGTGAGATGGGCCATGGAGACGAGATCGTGCTCGCCGACGCTCATTTTCCGGGTCACTCGTCAAAGACGCGCGTGTTGCGCGCCGATGGCCTCACGATCACCGCGCTCCTGCACGGCATCTTGCCGTTGTTCGAACTCGATTCGTACTCGCCCTCGCTAGTGATGATGGACGCCACGCAGAATGATGTTCTCGACCCTGCTGTGGAGTCGGATTACATGCAAGCCATTCGGAAATACGCGCCCCAGGCGCCGAGCCCCGTGCGCATCGAGCGTCACAAATTCTATGCTCGTGTCGAAAGCGCATTCGCCGTGGTGATGACCAGCGAACTCCGCAAATATGGAAATCTGATTCTGAAGAAGGGCGTAACTCCCGTCTCCCTTGAGAATGATTGAAGATGAGTCTTCAAGTACCGCGTTTCAAAGGACTCGGATCATTTGATGTAGTGTCGCCAGTCAAAGACGACACGAAGGCCCGTCGTCACGATGGTATGTCCATCGGGAGCCCGTGCCGCTGTCGACGAGATGACTGAGATATCAGTCGGCGTGTCGAAGCCCACGTAAGGCTGGAACATCACGCTGGAACTCTGGTTGACAGAAAAAGCACGGAACGGTCGATACTCGAGTAGAGGAAACTCCACTTGCAGGGAGTCGAGGCTTACGAGCGGCGCGTCGGCCGATGGTATTCCTGGGGTGGGCACCTTGAATGGATGATCGCCGCCATTGCGAAAGATGCTGACGCCCACTTCGCGTCCAAGAACCATCTGCAGGCGCCCAGCCCGGGTTGCAATCCCGGCCTGCCAGGGGATAATTCCCCCGTTGACTGCTCCCACTGCCATTTTTTGCAGGAGCCTGGGCGAGGTGAAGGCAAGCACCGGTGCAGCCAGAGCCACGTCCCCCGGTATCAACCAAAAAGGCATCCGAAGTCTGCCGGTGATTGCGGCGCGGCCGGGAACTGTGAATGCCCCGCCGGCGTGCGCGTCATCGCGAACGCCGCCTTCGATAAACACTAGACCATCGCTGGACTGGTTGAGAACACCATCCAGACCGAGGCCGGCGCGCGCCGCCAATTCGATGCCCGGGAATACACTTACCCCGGACTCGGCCGAGATAAAACCATGGGTTAACAGTCCGCCCCGGAATCCCGTCGTCAAGCCGACAAAAGTCCCCATCTCGGTGCGGAAACGCGGGAGTTCACCCGGCCCGCTGGCAAGCCCAGGCACTGGCGTCTGCTTGAGGATGGACACAAGGATGTCGATATCCTTGGGCGTACGGATGGCTGCGGGAAATCGCGCTTCCTTGCAGACATTGAACGAATCCGCTTCGAAGTTTTTGGGGTCCCGAACGTTCAGTTCGACCTTGCCTGCAAAAGAATCGACCAGTTGCGCGAGGCTATCACGAACGGCGCTCGCAGCGCGGGCGGCATCCTCCGGTTTCATATAAGCATCGCCCTGGCCGACAAAGTGGTCGCCGTTCCAGGTCGCTAACGCAAGGCCGCGCTCGCTGTAGAAGTCGTGGGTTCCCTTGCGCAGGGCGGGCCGGCCCCAGTTGCCCGCGACATGGCCTGCTGAGAAACTGTCTTCTAGGAAGTGCAAGGCGAAAGCTTCGTCGGCGAGTGCCGCCCGGACCGCATCGGCGCGGGCCTCAACTGGCACCTCACCTCGAGCGATCCTGCGCGCCCTGTCGAGTGCTCGCCGGTGATACCAGACATAGGTTCCCAAAGCATTGACCTCAGCCTCGGGGCTAAGTGCCAGTAGCCCGTACGCCTCGGGAGCCATGCCGACGTCGGACCGCGCCAGCAGGAAGTGCGCGTTGTTGGAACTTGCGCGGCTGACATACTCGGGATCGGTACGCTCCAGCGCAAGATCGGAGTTGCGTACCGCATTGCTTCGTTCGCTGGGCCGCGAAGCGGCGGCGAGTTTCGCTCTCAGCCGGCCTGCGACGCGCGTTACGCCCAATATCCAGGGAGCATTGAGTGAGGTGTCGAGCATCTCCCGCGCCGAGCAGGAGTGGTCTCCCGAAAGCGCAGCCATTGCGCCAAAGTCGATGCACGCTGGGCTTGGCCCTTGCGCCGGGTCTGCCATCTGCGCACAAAGCCGCTGTTCGTGCCCGCGGCGCGCTTCCGACCAAAGCGCCTGCAGTTGGATCTGCCTTTCGGAGTCCAGCCTCTGCACCGAGAGCACTGTAATATCACGGTGCTCAGGAAACACCCATGCAAGAGCGGAAAGGACCTGAAGCGATACAAGGAAGAGAATCAGCGTGAACTTAAAAGCATTTTGCCGCTTGAAGCATTCTACGAAGAACTCAAGCAAGCTGTGAGTCACATTCTCTGGAATGCTGTTACATCTTCTTGCGCACATCGATTTCATGTTTTAGCCGTCCGGGGCCACTCGTGGGTTATTGGTCAACCAATGACTCGCGTCCGGCATTGATCCGACGGAACGGGAGCTTGACTCAAGATCGCGCGCTCTAATTCGCCGCATTGGCGGTCGCCGTGAGTTTCCAGTAGGCGAGAGCGCCAAGCGGGACGCGGGAAAGACCTGGCCTTGGCGCAATCCGTCCTCTGAAGAATTCAAGCAAGTCGCGCACGACGTTGCTGTTGTTTCCGTAATAACTGTGGCCGAGGGCATCGATACTGATTTGAGTAACGTCGATGGTGTCCATGCCTTGCAGCACAATCGAGTCGCTGCCACCTTCGCCGGCACGGAGTCCCTTGTGAAAGAGAAACCGTGATGCCGTGAGGGCCTGATCGTGCTGGGAGACGTAAAGCGTAATCTTTGTCTGACGTTTGCGGATCCGGGCGATCGAATCGATGAACACGTCGCGGTCGACGTCGGGCGCTGCGAAAACGATGGTCGAAAACTTGGCAAAGTTGGGAAAGTCCGGTTCATTCGCGAGTTGCGAGAGTGCAGACAAGGCAGCGCGATTCCCCATACTATGCGCAATCACGTGAACTACCGAGGCGCCAGTGTTGTTGGCTACGTCCTCCAGGAATTGCTTGAAATTAGCGGTTGTTTCGTTGACCGCATCTTCATCCGCAAGATAGCCGAGAAGGCTCGCCCTGGATGGCCAGCTGTAAAGAATCGGCGCACCTTTGAAGCCCAGATCGTAAGTCAGCTGCGCGGTCCGAATAGCCGCCCGTTCGAAGCTCATGTTGTATCCGTGAATAAAAACAAACGCGTCCTTTGAGGGCGATGTAGCAACAGCGGCCGAAACCTGGTTGAAGAAGACGTCCTTCGATTCGGGCGCTACTTTCCGCAGGATCATGTGCCTTTCAGGATCGGCATGGAACTCGAGTCTCCAGATCGATGGCCTTTCGATCTCAGCGAGAGTATGCGTCCCGGGAATGCTGACCTCGCACGATCCGAAGGAGAGAAGGTTTTTCGCGGAACGGATTCCGGCGTAATCAACCGACTCCTTGTCTGTGACTGCCTCGCGATCGGTGGCGTAGAAGATGCGCACGACGGTGTGTGCGGTGCTTTCGCCCCGGGTCTTGGCCGAGAGCTTTAACTTCAGGTCGAATGACAGGTTCACCGGCTCGGCTTTTACGACGAACTGTTTCTCGTCGCTGGCGAATCCAGCCCTGGAGGCGTGGACAACATAGTTTCCAGGGGCGAGAGGGATAGCGAACAGTGCGAACTTGCCTTCTACGTCGGTGACAGTGTCGGCGAAAACATCGTCGTCTTCGTTGGAATCGGGGAGTAGGATCGCGACCCGTGCGCCGGTGATTGGCTGCCCCCCGGGCCCATTCACTGTGCCCTGGATGGTGACAGGCCATTGCTGGGTGGGAGAAGGCACTTGAGCACCGGCTATTGCCGCGCCGAGCAAAAGGATGAGGGCGATCAAGAATGTGCGGCTGAACATTTCGAATCCTAACGAGATCAGAGGAGAGACCAAGACCCGGAAGCGTTACGGCGTGCGGAGCCGAAACTTGCAATTGATACTTGGGACTATCGTCTTCAAAGAGACCGAGGTTGTCAAAGAAAAGAAAATGCTTTCCTCTGAGTTGTTGTTTTCTGCGACAGTAGAGACCGGAACAAGTGCGGCGCGATCCGCTGCGTTTGACATTGAACAAGCAGCAAATACTGGTTTCGTCCCACAGTTGAATTCAGGCGATTGAGATGGAACTAAAGAGGGTGAACCGTGAAGACTCATTTCATGGAGAACCGGAACACCGTGCGTCGGCTTGAACTTCGCGCACCCGGCAGGCGCGGTTCTCGGCGCGCGTCGCCATCGCTTCGAATTCTCTCCTTCAGAAAATTGCCCTTGATTTTTGGGCTCGCCTTGGCGGCACTTGCGGGGATGCCCCTGTGCAAGGCGCAGACAGCCGACTCCAAGCCCGGCGCCCGGCGAGCGTTGCTTGTTGGCATCAACCTCTACCAACCCTCGGGAACCCAGGCGCAACACCCGGCCGGGTGCCAGGGCGGGCGATGCGATCTGCCCCAATTCGGCAACCTCGATGGCTCGCTTAACGACGTGGCCGCGATGCGCGATCTTCTCGGCAGTCCCAAGTTCGGATTTGCAGCCAACAATATCGCGGTATTAACCAATCCCGAGTTGCCCGCTGCATCGCTGCCATATATCACTCTGCCTGCAGCGCTCACTGCACGTGATGGTTTGCTGGCCGCGATGCAAAAATACCTGGTTGATTTGCCGCACCCGGGCGATACCGTTGTCTTCTACTACGCCGGACACGGATCGCTGCGGGTCAACAGTCTCGGGACCAAACTGGCCATGATGGTGAATGGACGGCCCAGCCATGCCGACAGCACCCTGGTGCCTTCCGACGCATGGACCGGGAGCTTTGACGTTCGCGATCGGGAAATGACTCGCATCTTTCATGCCGCGCTGGACAAGGGTGTCAAGCTGACGGTGCTTCTCGATAGTTGCCACAGCGGCGCCTTCACCCGCGGTGTCGAGATGGAGATGCCCTTCACGGAGCGCTCGCTCGGATACGACCCGCGAGATATCAAGGAAGGCCCGGAACTGCTCGATGATCATACGGCCCGGCCGGCTCCCGCCGAGCGCAAGGTAAACCCGGCACTCATCTTCTCCGCCGCGCAACAGGATCAGACGGCCAAGGAGCGTGAGTTCGGTGATACGCCGGGCGCGGCCGTTCCTCACGGCGCATTCACCGTTGCTTTGATCAGGGCTCTGCAGCGCCTGCCCGCCGATGCACCCGCGTCGGTCGTTTATCGGCAGGTGCGGGCTACGATGGAAGGCGAAGGGATTGCCGACCAGACACCCGAAGTCGATGCATCCACGAACCGCCTGAGTCAGCCATTGTTCGGAGGAAGGATGTCTGATCTCTCCAGGAGCCGGGCAGCCGTTCTTGGAGTCGACAACCAGGGCGCGGTGCTGCTCGATGCGGGACTGCTTTCCGGCATCCGGGTAGGAAATGAATTCGCTTCGCTGGCCGGGAGTGAAACGGGCAAGTTGACCAGGCTGCGCGTCGAGAGCCTTGACGGCATCACCCGCGCCAGGGCAAAGGTCGTATCGCCGCCAGATGCGAAGATCAGCGTCGGTCAAGTCTTCGACCTTACCAAGTGGGTTCCGCAGGAGTGGTCGCAGGGAGGTATCGACGTTCTGCGCTTCTGGACCTGGCCGGCAAGCTTGAACCACGCGTCCCTGGACACCGCCGTCGCTGCCATCAAAGCGTCCGGATTGATTCCGGTCGAAGACCCGGTGGAACAGCCGTGGACCGACATGCTGGCATGGAACGGTGCGGAGTGGCAGATCAAGCACGCGGCGCATATTGCGGATACACGCATCGGGCCGTCCCTCGATGCGGCAGCTTTGAAGTCTGCCTCTATACCGGATGCCAAGGTTTGCCTCAATGAATCAGTCACCTCCGGGGAAGAGGAGTCGCTCAAAGCGATGCAAGCCCCATCGGTCTCGTTCAATGCGAAGATCGAAGAATGTCATGCTCTCCTCAACAAGCAGAACGGTATCTGGGTTCTCCATCGGATCGTGGAGCCATCCACGAAACACCTCGGTAAGACGCTCACCACGGAGTCTCTGAAGCGTGAACTTCGACCCAATGCCAGGCTATGGGCCAATCTGCCTCCCCCAACGGAATTGTCGGCCAGGCTGGCGCTTAAATCAGGGGGCAGCCTCGTCCAGGCGGCAGGCAGCATCAAAGACGCGGACTACATCTTGGCCGGAACGCTGACAGCGAGTGGGCCGCATTGGGCCTGGTATCACAAGTCGGAGTTCGCGCTTGGGCCGCACGAATTAACCAGAGACCACAGTGCCGGCTGCTCGACGAATTCGCCTTATCCCGTCAGCAGTGACTGGGCTGCGCTCCCCGATCTAACTTCTCTGACGGATGCGAGTTCCAGGCTGAACGAGTACGCGGTGCGCCTCGCCAAGATCAACGCTTGGCTGAAACTGCCGGGGGATCAGTCGGCGTCGGAGTCGAACTACTATAAGTTGATCTTCAAGCGTGTCGCCGACAATTCCCTTCTGTCCGAGGGAGAAGCAGCGAAGCAAGACGAACGGCTGAAGATGTATCTGAGCACCGACAGCCGGGTCACGCAAAGACGGTGGGTTTATGTGCTGGATATCGACTGTCATGGAAAGGGCACTCTGATGTATCCGGTCAACGCGGCCGAGAACCGCTTCCCGAATGACGCCGACACCCCCCGCGAGTTTGAACTCCCAGGAGCGCCCACGCTGCGCATCGGCCCGCCCTACGGGGTCGATACCGTTTTGATGATCAGCACCCAGGAACCTTTGCCCGACCCCTACGCCTTAAACTTCGAAGGCGTGGCCAGTCGCAACCGCCTCACCCGCGGCGACTACAACCCTTTGCAACAGCTCTTGTCATCCGCAAGCAGCGGGACTCGTGACCTCATTCCAGACATTCCTAATAACTGGAGCATCGATGCGATCCCGCTGCTGAGCGTTCCGAAATAAGAAGAGAAACTAAAATACATTCGTCGGGTTGCATTCCGTATCGGACTTATAAGTCCGCCCCGAAACCATCGCGCTTTTTCCAACAACATCAAGGACAACCTTCCAAACGTGCTGTATAAGAGATGCACCGCTGTGACTGTCGGCATACCGGGCCAAGAAATCAGAAAGGATTGAAAGTCATGTCCGTATCCCGTCGCAACTTCCTGGGTAACGCCGCCGCCATGGGGCTCCTCGCTACCCTGCTTACCCCAGAGCAATTGAGCGCCCTCCAGGACGCAAAGACCACCGGCCCGCTGGACGCCAAGGACAGCGGCACGAATGAAGAAGATCTCCCCCACGATTCACCGGCATTCTGGGGCGGATTCTACGACACTGTGAATCCCGCCAACCCCGATTACGGACAGAAGGCGGCCACCCGCGGAAGCGAAAGCCTGGCGGACCCGAAGCTCGACGCGCAATACCTCCACTTCAAACCTGAAGAAAAACGCCTCCGCTACGCCACCACCATCGAGAAGGCTGAACTTCTCGACCACTCGGGCGATGTCTCGGTAAGCATCCTGATGAACCAGTTTCGCCCCAGCGTTGAAGACGCCAAGCACAGGAGCGCCTCCCAGCTCAGAGTCGATGCAACACAGAACCGCCCGTTCATGGGCCTCATGTCCCCCCTCGCTTGGAGTTCGACGGCATCGCTGACTCCCGACAAGTCAGGGTCCGTTCCCTCGCTCGACAAGCTCGGATTCCAGTCCGATAGCGTGATCCATTCTTCCAGCCACATTCTGCTCACCAGGGGGAGCGGAAGAATGGCGGTCAACATTTCGCAGGCCGCCAAGAACTCCATGTTCGTCAAGGCCCTCGGCGCTATGATCGACGCGGGAAATATGATCGCGCCCATGGTTTCACTGCCCGCGGTGAGCGTTACCGCGATGAGCGCGTTGTCTCACGCCTTCAGCTTTTGGGAGAATCGCACTCAGTTCCTCATCAACGGCAACTTGGTGAACGCTTACGCCACCAAGCAGGCCATGGATGATCCGGAGATCAAGTCGCCCGCGATTGGGCTCATTCCCGGCGACTATATTGTCGTTGCCAAAAAAGATACCGATAAGTTGCAGGAAGCCCTGCCCAAGCTGCATATCTTCCAGGGCTATCTCGTACACCAGGACACCGACCTGAACCAGCCCATGAATAAGTTCCTCGCCGATAGCCGGATCCCCGACATTACTTACGCCACCGTGAAAGTTGGAGTCAAACCGCTCAGCAGCTATATCGGAGGCTAAGCGTCCCGCATCTCCGGCGTCCTGTTAACCAGGCGCCGGAAGCGGCTCTTCCAATCGGACGCCGTTCGGCGGCCTCACTTACTCCCAGTGCGGATGAGCGTCCCCGCTCGCGCCCAGATCCAGCGTAAGTGTCTTCTGTGCGCAGTCGTGCTGGGTTGAGAGTTGGTACATCGGCTCCTTCTGCAGTTTGTAGGGTGCGTCGTTCACTGAGAATTGAAGCAGCATCTCTCCCTCCGGCGCGGAAAAACTGGCCGTCCCGTCCTTTAGATTGAGTGACTGATCCAGACCATTTACCAGCAGGAGGAATGTATGGGAGGCCGCGTGCTTGTAGCCATACGTGATGTGCACGTTGACAGGGCACGAATTTGGAGCGGCCGGCGCCATTGTGGCTGAAACAAGCGCCGCTTGGGGCGGCTTTGCCATGCTCAGGCCGGGAAGCTTGTTTTCCAGGGTCTCGCGGATCGATTTGGCAAGGTGCGCCGTGGCTTTTCCGAGCGGTTGCTTTTCAAAATCGCGCGATGGCGTGATCTTGTAGGTCCCCTTATATTGACTGTAGCGGCCCTGGCTTCCCTGCTCCAGGATCACTTGACCGTACTCCATCAATGTCTTGTGGGAATTGATTTCGACTGAAGTTGTCCACTTAGTCAGCAAATCGCCTGTGCGAGCGTTCAGGAGCGATACATCGACGGGGATGATCCACCGCTCCTTGCCTGGGTTTGCCACCGGTTTGAGAATCGCCACCAACAGCAGATCCAGATCCGTTCTGTCGTGGGCGTAGTCCACCAGCCAACTCAAGTCGAGCGGTGAGTAGACGCCTCCGGGACTGAGCAACGCAGGGTGCGCAGCCGGGCTTTCAAGCAGGTCCTGGTAGGCGAAGAGAGTCAGATGCTGCACCACCACGGGCCCGAACTCTTCACCGCCCGCGTCAAAAACTGGCGCGATCCCGATCGACACTTTCTGTGCCCCCGCCGTCACACAGGCAGACCAGGCGAAGAAAAATACCAGGGTTGCCATTGATCCCCGTCTCATTGGTTACTTACTTTCTTCACCGCGGGATGGGCCTTCGTTACGGACTGCGCGACCGGCGCCGGCATTGCGGGCCCCGGCGCTACGCGCGGAGCGATAGCCGCGGCGATTACCTCGGTCCCGCTCAGCCCTGTGCCCGATCCTCCGCTGCTGGTATGAATGGGCTCGACATTCTTCGTGGAAATAACCGCGGCGGGTGCAGCGTACCAATTGGTCTCGCCAACCAGCGTCAGGTAGTCGTACAAGATCGCCATATTATTCGGCAGCGATCCGGCCTGCTGGCGCTGGTAAAGAGCGACGTACGACTCGATTTCCTTGCGAATCTCGCCTTTGTCCCCGTTCTGGCCGATCATATGCAGGGCGTGCTCGAGGTGGGGATCCGGATAGGCGCCGCGCTCCTCGTCGTATTGGATTGCTTTCAGGAAGTGCTGCTCGGCTTCCTGCCGCTCGTCATCATTGCGCGCGGTGAGGGAGATGATTTTCCCCAGGTAGAGTTGCGCCCGCGCATCGTTGGTGCGGAGGTTCACAGCCTCTTCGAGATTGTCCTTGGCCATGGCAAACAAATCGCTGTCGATGGCGATAATTCCGTTGTCCCGCTTGAGCGTCGCCATGATCAGGTTGAATTCACCGCTGGACCCGGTCAGACCGCCGGCGCTCTTCAGCTTGGTCTCGATCGTCGCCTTCAGTGTGCCCGAAAGCAACTCCTGAATCTTTGCGTTGCGCGCCTTCATGCGCGTGGCCTGCGCAATAAAACCAAGCCCCACCCTGGGATCATGGGCGGCTTCAGCCTGCATGCTGGCATACAACTTGGGAGCTTCGCGAACGTCGTAGTTTTGGTCAAGGATAATGCCCAGGGATGCTTCGTCCGCGTCATTCTCAAAGACATCGGGCCACTCCGTTACCGTTGTGTGATCACGGAAGACGATCCTGCTCAGAAACGCGCCCGAGCCCAGCCCCAGCGCACCGCCAATTAACGCGCCTTTCAGCCCATTGGCGGCGCCCGTTCCGATGCCGGCCGTGGCCGCAGTGACCGCGGCTGTGAAGATCGCTCTCTTCCTCTCGGTACTCTCCTGCTTTTCCTTGTTCAGCTCCGCTTCGATCACGCGCATCCGCGTAGCTTCGTAGAAATGGTTCCTCTCTACGTGGGCGATCTCATGCCCCAGTACATACGCCAGTTGGGCTTCATTGTCGAGCATCGCAATGAAGCCCGTGCTCACCAGCACCGTTCCGGTCGAAAACGACTCCGCTTTCGGAATGGGATCAAGCAGAATCTTGAAGGAGTAGATGTTCGGCGAGTCCTTGGGCACCAGTCGCTGGCCAATCGCATTGATGTACCGCTGCAGCATCGGATTGTTGTACAGTTGCCCGTAATGCTCCCGGAAAACCGCGAATTCGGGGCCGGACAAGTCATTGAAGTGCGCTGAGGAGTTGATGTTGTAGATGTAGTTGAGATCGCGGCGGCGAACCTCGTCCCACTGTGCCTGAATCTCATCTTTGACCTCAGGGCGCTGCTCTATCTCAGCAATTTTCTTCTTGTCTGCGTCACTGTACTGAGGAGCAACTGCGGCCGATCCGGGCATCTGGGCTATCGCGTACCCACCGAACAGACCTAGGAAAAGAGAAACAACGGCCTTCGCTGGCAAGCCTCGCATGGGTTAACCTCGTGTTGGCAAATTTGGGAAAATTGTGCAGCGGGATTCTTGGGGGGCCCGGGAGACAGACCTATAGTACATTTTTCTTAGAATTCCGTGATGACGTTTGTCAAGCATAGTTCTAACTGTTGTGAAACTATGAACTGTTATGAGGATGATCATGTTCGCCCTTGCCGGGCTGGCTCTTCTGCGCCTCGATGGAGTTGGCGAACAGGCCGAAGACGCCCACGTCCCCTGGCTTAGCCTGCCCGATATCGATGGTCGCGTGTCCGGAAATGATACGGCGGAATTCAGCAAGCTTCCCGACTCTGTCCAGGCGATGGTCGTCCACATACCCGCCGGGGGCCCCCATATCAACTACGGCACCATCCACACCAAGGTAAACACAGAGTCGGCGGATATCGCGACTAAAAGCACCAGCAGCTCCGACGGATTCGAACTCAAGGTCGACCTCACGGCAGCGGGAGGTTTCCGTTTTCAACCAGGAAGAAATTCCGTCGAGTTGGAATACCAGGATCAATTCGGAAGGCAGAAGTACTTCAATTTCCTGATCACCTTTCAAGGCCAGCCTGCGGAACGTGGCATCATCCTCGAGACTCCCAACCGGCCCCCGGAGAAGCGGGCTGCGAAGCTCTATGCGGTGGTCATCGGCATCTCCCGCTACGACCAGTTCGGTTCCACCATCGGCAATCTGAAGTTCGCCGACAGGGATGCCATGGGCTTTCTGGATTTTTTGAAGTCTGCTTCCGGTGGCGGACTCAGTGACGATGCGGTAACTGTGTTGCTCAACGAGAAAGCCACCACGCAAAATGTGCGCCACGCGCTGTTCACCTTTCTAACCGCTGCCCAGCCTCAGGACACCGTCGTCATCTATATCGCGGGACATGGCGCTCAGGACCCTCACGATCCAAGAAATCTCTATCTGCTGACCGCCGATTCAAAGCCCGACGACATGGGCGGCACCGCATTTCCCATGTGGCAAATGCAGGATGTCTTTGAGCGTGTCTTGAAGGCGAAGAGAGTCATCACTATCGCGGATACATGCCATAGCTTCGGATTCAGCGGCGTCCGGGGCGGGGATAAACGACGCGGCAATAATCTCATCAACCAGTACCTGCAACGTTATGCGGCCAGGGGAGCGCGCGCGGTAATCACCGCCAGCGACATTAGCGAGCCTTCCTTTGAGGATGCCCAGTGGGGAGATGGCCACGGCGTTTTCACCTATTACCTTCTCAAGGGTCTGAAAGGCGAGGCCGACAGGAACCACGACGGCGTCGTCACGGCCGGCGAACTGTTTGCCTATCTTCGCCGCGTAGTTCCTGAAGCCACCGGCGGTAAGCAGAATCCGCGCGCCATGGAAGGCCTCGCCAGCGCTTTGCCGGTCAGCATCCTGCGGGTATCGCCGGTAAACAGTCACCCGAAAGTCGCTATGAACAACGGCATCGCGCATTAAGTTGATGCGCGCCATTCCTGATCGTGAAATGATCACCCAACTCCGTTTCTCCGCGAAGGGCTCGTGCGAAGTAGAGACCTCTGTCTGTTCTTGATCCTTGTCGCCGTGGCGGCCCCAATGCCCGCTCAGGTCTTCGACCTGGAGAAGGACCGCGTCGCTCTTTCCGAACTGAAAGGCTTCTGGCGTTTCCACACCGGCGACGACCCGGATGGCAAGCTCGGATGGGCGAGCCCGGCATTGGACGACTCGTCCTGGAATCTGCTGCGCTCCGACCAGCCGTGGAGCGACCAGGGTTACAAAGGCTACGGCGGCTTCGCGTGGTACCGGTTTCAAGTCGTGTTGCCCGCCAGTCATCCGCCCCTGGCGCTCTGCATTCCTATGCTCTCCACCAGTTATCAGGTCTTCGCCGAAGGCCGCCTCATCGGAAAGCTCGGCGGAATGCCTCCCCATCAAACTGTCCAGGGAGGCACCCGCAACTGCGACATCATTCCCATTCCGGCAGATGTAGAACCTCGGGGAATCCCCCTGACCATTGCCATTCGCGTTTGGCACTGGCCCCATTGGGCATACAATCTCGGCGGCCCGACTCAACCCGTTCTCATCGGGGACACCGCCCTTCTTAACAAGTGGAGATCTTTCCAACTCAGCGAAACATTCAGGTCGAGCTCCGCGGAGATAGTGTTGCTGATCGGCGCCGTCCTTGCTGGGGTTGCCGGGCTCGGACTCTTTCTATTGAGGTCCCGCGAGCGCGAGTACCTGTGGTTCTCCGCATACGAATTTGCCAATGCCGCCCTTTGCGCCTGGACCCTCTACCGATGGTTCTACGCCGCGGACTTTCAGCGCTATTACGCAGCAGAGGGTCTCATCGTATTCGCGCAGGGCACTTGTAGCGCCATGTTCCTCGTCACCTTGCTGAAGGAGAGACGTGGATGGTGCTTTTGGCTTGCGATCGGGTCAATCCTCGCATGCACTTTGTTATTCCTGCCGCTCGTCCTCGGATGGATGAGCATTGCCGCGTCCATCCTCCTTATCTGCGTCGCATTTGTGCCATTCTTCGTGGGCACTTTTCTCATGCTCGTTCTTGCCGCCCGGCGAGGCAATCTGGATGCGCGGATGTTAGCCGGCCCAGTCGGCCTTTCCTTTGGGTCGACGGTCCTGGGAGGGCTTCTCATGGCAACGGTGTTTTCCATCTCCCAGAACATCGGCGTCCTGGCCTTCCGCGAACGCTACTTGAATCTCATTACCTGGCCCTTTCCCATTTCCTCGCAGAACGTCGCCGACTTTCTTTGCCAGATTTCGATCCTCGCCATCCTTGTGCTGCGCTTTGCCCGCACCCGCCGCGACGAAGAACGCCATGCCTCCGAACTCGAGGCCGCGCAGTCGGTGCAGCAGGTCCTGATCCCCGATGAATGTCCGGCCGTGCCGGGATTCAACATTGAGAGCAGCTACATACCCGCCAGCGAGGTCGGTGGCGATTTCTTCCAGATCCTGCCCGCCGCCACGGGCGGAACGCTGGTTGTTATTGGGGATGTCAGCGGGAAAGGCATGGCGGCGGCCATGACCGTGTCTTTGCTGGTTGGAACCGTGAGAACCATGGCGCACTTCGAGCCATGCCCGGGCCAGATTCTTGCCGCCATGAATCAGCGCTTGCTCGGGCGCCAGACCTGCGGCTTCACCACCTGCCTGGTCATCAAGATTTCCCTCGACGGAGAACTCACCGCGGCCAACGCCGGTCACCTCGCCCCGTACCTGAATGGAACCGAGCTGGAAATTCCTGGCGGCTTGCCTCTGGGGCTCGCCCCGGACGCCGAGTACCCCGAGCAAATCTTTTCTCTCGGCCCGAGCGACCGCCTTACGCTCCTGACCGACGGAGTGGTTGAAGCGCGGAATCAAAAGGGCGAGCTCTTCGGCTTTGAACGCACACAGGCCATCAGCTGCGCATCCGCGAAGGAGATCGCCCGCGCCGCCCAGGCCTTCGGCCAGGAAGACGACATCACTGTGCTTTCTTTCACAAGCCAACTCCCTCAGCGGGAAGCCATAACCATGAAAGAGACGGTTCCCCTCTCGTCAGCGCCAACATAGAAATCAGAGTCGCAGGGCGGGTTGCGTGGCGCCGGCAGCCGGAATCGCATCAGCCTGCGCAAATTTTGCGATTTACTTGGGAAAATTTGGAGGCGCGGGCCGGGATCGAACCGGCGCATAAAGGTTTTGCAGACCTCTCCCTTACCACTTGGGTACCGCGCCTTTGGCAGGGCAGCCTTGGATCGCTTTAAATTGTTCCAAATCCGCCGTAGCCAATCCGGTGGGTCCGGAGGGCGGTTTGGAGCGGGAGACGAGATTTGAACTCGCGACCCTCGCCTTGGCAAGGCGATGCTCTACCACTGAGCTACTCCCGCTTGTTGCAAAACTGAGTATACCGGTCGGCCCGAAACGAGGTCAAACCGCGGCTGCCTCCCACCTTGCTTCGGGCCTCGGTCTAGTTCGTGCCAGCCGCACTTTCCGCCCTCACAATCTCCCCATCGCGCATATGCAGGGTGCGCCCCGCAATCGCCGCCGCCTCCGGGTTGTGCGTAATCATCAGCGTCGTCTGCCCCAGTTCGCGGTTCGAACGCACCAGCATGTCCAGCACTGCTTCTGAATTCTTGGTGTCCAGATTGCCCGTCGGTTCGTCCGCCAGCACAATCGACGGACGCGTGATCAGCGCCCGCGCAATCGCCACCCGCTGCTGCTCGCCCCCGCTCAACTCCGCAGGCCGATGCTGCAGTCGCCCCCGAATCGATAGCAGGTCGCTCAGATGGTCCAGGTACGCATGGTCCAGCGGCTCCTTGCGCCCGCTTACCGCGTACGCAATCTCGATATTGCCCATCGCCGACAGCGTCGGCAGCAAATTGAATTTCTGAAACACAAAGGCAATCCGCTGCTTCCGGAGCCGCGTCCGCTCCGCATCGTTCAGCGTCGCAAAATCCACGCCGTCAATCACGACGCGCCCTTCCGTCGCTCGGGTCAAGCCCCCCAGCAGATAAAACAGCGTCGACTTGCCGGATCCCGATGGCCCCACAATCGCCACAAACTCCCCGCGCTTCACCGACATTGAAACACCGCGCACCGCAGGAACCGGAATGCGTCCAGCCATATAAATCTTGGTCAGATTCTCTGCGAGGATGATCGGCGAAGGCTGAGTTTGCACATCCATCATTGTAAATGGATAGCTCCCGCCAGCCTCCGGTCCGCACTGTCACATACGCCCTCGCCTCTTCAATCAACGAACGCGAGGTTGCAATTGCTTGTGACAGCCCGACCCCAAATTCAGAGCATCACGCTTGCCTGTATCCGCGACGGAATTCTCGTCGCGGATGTGGGCAACCACGAATCTCCCGCGTCTTTCCCTGCCCAGCCGGGCCGCCCAAGTCTTGGGCAAACCTCGAATCCCGCCTGGCCTCACTCCACCCTTCCTAAAATCAAAAACAGGCGTAATATCTGTGTATGAAGCGTCTCGCCGCGGTCGCGCTGGTCGTTGCCTCGTTCGCATGGACCGCCTATGCCCAGCACGGAGCAGGCCACGGCGGCGGCTTTTCAGGATCCCACGGCGGCGGCTTTTCCGGATCCCACGGCGGCTTCTTCAGCCACGGCGGTTCCTCGTTTCATGGCGGATTCAGCGCTCCCGCCGGCAGGCTCGCAGGCCCGCCCCGCTACGGCATAAACCGCTCTCCCCAAATCAATCGCGGCTTCAGGCCCAACACCTTCGCCGGCCGCTCTCCTTACGCCGATCCCATGCACCGCCGCATGCCTTATCACTCTCCTTACGGCAGGAACAATCGCTTCGGTTTCTATTCCTGGGGCGGTTTGCCGCTCTGGTCTGGCTGGGGCTACCCCTATCTGCCCAGCTACATGGATGATTACGGCGACGACGGTGGGCAGGACGGCCAGAACTATGCCGGCGCCCAGCCTTATCCCGATTACTCGTCCGGCCCCTACCAGGCGCCGCCAGATCCCAACGATTCAGCGCCTGCCTACACTCCGTGGCCCTATGGGTCGCCGACCCCGCAAACCGCCTCTCACGAAATCGCTCCTCCGCCCGCCGAGGAGCCCGTCACCCTTGTCTTCAAAGACGGCCGCCCCACCGAGCAGATTCATAACTACATGCTGACCTCCACCACCCTCATGGTGCTTGACCAGCATCGCCGCGACATTCCCATCGACCAGATCGACCTCCCCGCCACCGCCCGCGTCAACCATGACGCCGGCGTAGACTTCGCCCTCCCCAACGGCACCCGCTAGCCAATCCCAGCGGCAAGCGAGCCAGGCCTGGCACACTCCATCACTCCATCACTCTTTAACTCCGTCACTCCCCCTGTCCCCTCCACTGTCCACTGCTTTAAGATATCTACGTACCTAAACCACCGCAGGACTTCCCCACACATGACAGTTCCGACGAAGTCGTCTCTCACCAAGTCCATCGAATCCGCCGCCTCTCAGGCTGGACTGGTCCTCGTCTCCGCCACCCAGGGTGCCGGCACCCACGGCCAGCCGACCATCGTCTTCAAACTCGGCTCGCCCACCACCGGGGACCGCTCATTGCAGCTTGAACTGAGTGAGACATTCGACTTCGACAAGCCCGACTTGCTGCCTTCCATGACCGCTCATCTCGCTGCCCACGCCAAGCGCCTGCGCAATCCCCACCCCGAGTGCTACGTCACCCTCGCCGGATTGCCCATCGCCTTGACCAACTTCCAGTGGCCGTTTCACCGCTCCACTTCGGGTTCCGACACCTATATCGTGCATGGCGACATGCGCCTCGCCGATGGCGGACCCCACGCCCTGCATGCCAAGCTGGCCGCTTCCGTCACCGTGACCTTCGCTGAAATCGTGCCCGCCATGGAGCAGCCCTACGCCGAGTCCTTCGTCTACAACGCCATTCGCAAGACGGTCGACCTCGGGCAGCTCGAATTCCTCAAGTCCGGCAATCGCCAGCCCGTTCCCGTCACCACCCGCTTCTACAGCCGCTGGCAAAAGCGCTTCGTCTTTACTGAAACCGACGACAAGGAGCGCCTCGCCTACCTGCTCACCAAGGTCTACTGGCTCTCCGGCGTTCTGGGCGAAAGCAAACCCGTGTGGATCGCCGATCCGCGCGACGCCCAGTATCTCAACACCGCCGAGGCCGATCTGCTCCGCATGGCCGGCGATGAAGCCGCCGAAGGACTCATGGAGCTCACCGGCGACTTCGCCGCGGCTACCCCCAAGCTGATGGATCGCGCCCCCGAATTCCGCGCCGCGCTCGACTCCGCACTCAACTTCACCAAGCCCCAGTTCAACGAATCCATGCGCTCCGGCCACGCCAACATGTAACCTCCGCACGAGGATCCAAGCCATCCAGCCTAATAGGTCGGGGGATGTAAGTTACCCAATTCCAGCCTCATTAGGCCGGGTGATGTAAGGTACCCAATTCCAGCCTCATAGGCCGGGTGATGTAAGGTACCCAATTCCAGCCTCATAGGCCGGGGTGCCCCACCCTCGCGAGGTCTTTGTTTTTCTCGCTAGGGTGGGAGACCGCAAACCCCAACCGTCTTCGTCTTTTCAATCCCACCCAGCCCAACGCCCGGGGTGCCCCACCCTCGCGACGTCTTTGTTTTTGTCGCTAGGGTGGGAGACCGCAAATCCCAACCGTCTTCGTCTTTTCAATCCCACCAGCCCCAACGCCGGGGTGCCCCACCCTCGCGACGTTTTTGTTTTTGTCGCTAGGGTGGGAGACCACAAACCCAACCGTCTTTGTCTTTTCAATCCCACCAGCCCCAACGCCGGGGTGCCCCACCCTCGCGAGGTCTTTGTTTTTCTCGCTAGGGTGGGAGACCACAAACCCAACCGTCTTTGTCTTTTCAATCCCACCCAGCCCAACGCCGGGGTGCCCCACCCTCGCGACGTTTTTGTTTTTGTCGCTAGGGTGGGAGATCACAACCCCCAACCGGCTCTGTCGTGAACTCTGAGCGCCCACAGAAATCCCCAATATTGACGCGCCTTCCGGGCCCCCACCCCTTCGGTCGCGCATTTTCCCGCCAAACGGCGTCAAACGATGAATCGCAAATCCCCAGTATCCATGCGCCTTCCACACGCATCCTGTCGCAAAGTGCGCAAAAAACGCCCTAAAAAGAGGTGCTGTAAATCAACGTCAAACTCGATTGATCTAAAACAAAACTAAAGACTTGCAGAAACAGGCAACGGCGAAAAATCGCCCCGTCGCGATAATTTGAATTTTTCGGGTTTTTCGGCCTTCCCAAAAATAGGCCGTATTCGCTTCAAACGAAACGCCTTACACCCAATCCGCGAAAACGCGGATTTTCGCCCCTGCCCCAACTCGGCAAAAAACACTCTCGCTGTGCACCCAGTTTTTGGATGGTCTCTTGGACCACGATTGTTACTAACTCGCCAACACCTGCGCGTCCCTGAGCCAGCTACAGTTCCCCGCCGCACGCGGAGCAAAACCGCGACCCCATGACGTTCGTCTGCTGGCAGCGCTGGCACGCGAGCAGCGTCCCCGCCAGCGGCAAACTGATCGCCGCCACCGATGCTGCACTTGCAGTTCCGGGCGCTCCGGCCGCACCGGGCTGCCCCGGCATCCCGGGCTGCATATTCACCGTCACGTTCACCGGCCAGCCCCAGCCCGGCGGCACCGTCATTCCCAACGCCGCCGCGATTCCCGCCGCCTGGATGGCATTGAATTCCCGTACCCGCCCCGGCATGAAGAAGCACTCGATGAACCCCAGCAGCGCCGTGATCCCCGACCAGAAAAAGCAGCAATACAGAATCCCCAGTCCCGTCCGTCGCAGATAGAAATGATGAATCCCGAAGCAGCCTAAAAAGAGTGCCAGCAGGATGCCAACTACTTCATCGCGGCGCGCCGATTCGTACTGTTCGTAAAACATCGCTTGCGTATTCGGATACGGAATGCCGCTCATGATCGAATCTCCTCGTGCCTTCTGGTAGCTAATACGCGGCTGCTTCCTGCACGGTTCCGCATGCGGACGGCTGTGCCCGGGCGCTGCCACTTTCGCTGATTGTCCCACACGGAGGCTCAAGGTTTTAGCATCAGATGTGTGATGAGCACTCCATCGGCAACAGCCAGCGGCACGTTTCTGATCGGCGGCGACCTTCCCGTTCACCGCCTTGGCTACGGCACCATGCGCCTCGTCGGAGACGGCGCCTGGGGCGAACCCAGCGATGCGGAAGAAGCCAGGCGCGTATTGCGCCGCGCGGTCGAACTGGGCGTCACCCTTTTCGACACCGCCGACGCCTATGGACCGGAGATCGCCGAGCGTCTCATCGCCGAGGCGCTGCATCCCTACCCCGCGGGCCTCGTCATCGCCACCAAGGGCGGCATTACCCGGCAGGGTCCGGCCAGGACCGAATACGTCGGCCGCGCCGGCTATCTCATTCAATGCGTCGAGATGAGCCTCCGCCGCTTGAAGCTGGAGCGCATCGAACTGTATCAGCTCCATCGCATCGATCCGCGCACTCCCCTTGAAGAGAGCCTCGGCGCCTTGAAACAGATGCAGGAGCAAGGCAAGATCCGCCACATCGGTCTCAGCGAAGTCACGCCCGCGGAAATCGAAGCAGCGCGGAAGATCGTGCCCATCGTGTCCGTGCAAAACCGCTATTCCCTCGCCGACCGCCGCCATGAAGAGACACTCGCGTGGTGCGAAAAACACAACGTCGGCTTCCTTCCCTGGTACCCCATCGCCGCCGGCAAGCTCCTCAAGCCCGACCATCCCTTTGCCCAGCTCCTGGCACAGATCGCGCAGCGCTACGCCGTGACCCCGGCGCAACTCTCCCTGTCCTGGCTCTTGCATCGCTCCCCGGTCATGCTGCCCATTCCCGGCACCTCGAAAGTGCCTCACCTCGAAGAAAACATCGCCGCTGCTTCGCTTGCGATAGGCCCTGATGAGTGGGCAGAGCTCGAAGCCGCTTCGAAAAACTAGCGCCCCGCATCACACTTCGGATTTGACCTGCCGCCGAAACGTGGGCAGCTTCGTCATCACGATCAGGAAGTAAACCGCCACGCACACCAGCGCCGCGCCGAATCCCGCCACCGCCAGCGAAACCCCGAGGATCGGAATTAACTTGCCCAGAATCAGCGCCCCCAGCGGAATTCCCGTACGAAATGCCAGGTTGTACACGCTCATCACTCGCCCCCGCATCGAATCGGCAACAATCAGCTGAACCAGCGACAGCATCAGGGAAGCGGACGCCATCACAGCCGTTCCCGCAATGAAAATCAGCAAGCACGAAAGCGGTAGAAACCGGCAAAACGCAAACGCTGCCGTGGTCACTCCCAGCGCAAACAGCGTCAGCACCGCCAGCCGGCCCTGTCCCTTCAACTTCTCCATCGCCGCCACCAGCAATGCCCCGCAAATCGACCCCGCCCCCGAAAAAATCAGCAGCAGCTCATACGTCCCGGGGCCGCGGTGAAATATCGTCTGCACGATCACCGGAAGAAATCCGGTCAACGAAAATCCGAACAGCGTGGCGCAAAACGCAAGCACCACCAGCGGCGTCAATCCCTCCCGCTCCCGGATGAACCGGATCCCCTCCTTCATGCTTTTCAGCACCGACGTTTGTGTCTTCGGCGCCACAAAGCGCACCTGGATCGCCAGCAGCGACGCGATCACCGCGATAAAAGAAAACCCGTTCAGCGCAAAACACCACGTCGCCCCGAACATCGTGTACGCCAACCCCCCCAGCGACGGACCGAGGACCCGGGCAAGATTGAACTGGATCGAATTCATCGAGATCGCATTGGCAAGATCCTCCGACTCCACCAGCGCCGGCAGCAACGCCGAATACGCGGGCCCGCCAAACGACTGCCCGATTCCCACCACAAACGAAAGCGACAGAATGTGCCACACCTTCACCGTATGGGTCGCAAACAACACCGACAGCACAAACGCCGAGGTCATCTGGATGTACTGCGAATAGAGCAGCAATTTTCTCCGGTCCAGACGGTCGGCATAGACGCCGCCCACCAGCGAAAAAAGCATGATCGGCAATTGCCCGAGGAAGAGATCCAGGCCCAGGTAAAAAGGATCTTTGGTCAGATCGTACACCAGCCAGCTTTGCGCAAACTGCTGCACAAATGTGCCGATCGTTGAAACGCACGCTCCCAGCCACATGATCCGGAAATCACGGTATCGAAACGCTCTGAAGATGCGACGCAGGAACGGCAAGGATTCGGCCACTAAACGTTAGACCCCGTTCGACGATATTACCGGCCCTCGTTGGAGCGGGGCCAATGGAGAGATACGAATTTGAGGCACCGGTTACCTTAAGTCAGATGAAAATCCGTGCCGTCGGTCGCAGTTTCTCATCCCCGATGCACCATCCCTCATCGCGGACCATCACGCCCGCCGAAGATCGAACCCGCCTCCATTACCCAAACCGCCGCCACAGGGTGTCTAATTCAGAAAAAGCAAGCATGGCTTAAGCTCGACAGGGCCGGTGGGAGCAGAACAATGACAGCGACGCGGCGTGATTTTCTTCGCAACACCACGTGCCTGGGCGCAGGAATTGCCGTAACCGGCACCCTCGAGCCCTTGCTGCCGCGCGCCGGGGCGGAGCCAATCGACTTGGCCGCGTATGCCACCGGCCTGCGCATGGCGGCAACCCCGGCCACTGCCTATCGAGCCTATCGCTCCCAGGTGGTAAACAATCCAGATGTCGCGACCTGGATTCAGGTCGACCTCGGCAAAAGCCTTCCCATCGAGGCGGTTCAACTGTTTCCGGCTTCGGAACGATCCTACCCCGGCCGCGATCAATATTACGCGGGCGAGGGTTTTCCGCTTCGCTTCCGGATTGAAGTCTCCGACAATGAAAATTTCGCCGCGCCGGCCAGCATCGCCGATTGTACGCAGGCCGATTTTCCCGACCCCAAAGACAGCATCACCCAATTCAAGCACGCGGGGAATGGCCGCTATGTGCGGCTGACCGCCACAAGGCTGCGTGCCACTAAGACCGCTCCCCCCGCCGGCGTGCCGATGGGCGGCGAGCTCCAGGACAGCGCCGGCTTCACCCTCACCGTGGCCAGGATGGCGGTCGTCTCCCGCGGTCGGGATGTTGCCGTTGGCTGCAAAGTTTCCGCCGATCCGGAGCACGGCAATCCCAGCCTCACCGCTCAGTTGACGCGGCCGGTCCGTCAAGACGGAGAAGGCATTCACTACGACCATCCCCGCGCCGTAACCGATCCTTCCACTTGGAAGCCCGCGCCCTGCAAGGCCGTCGCCCCCAGGACTGGCGTCACTCTCGATGGCGGCATATTTCAGGCCGCGATGCAAAACAACATCGAGTATCTGTTGAACTCCTATTCCACCGGCGACCTCTTGCGTCAGTTCTATGAGCGCACCGGAAAGATCAAGAACTTCAAGCCCACTGGCTCTCAAATCTTCTGGGAAGAAGACCTGGCTGGTTCCAATGCGGGGCGCTTTCTGATGGGCGCGGCCAACTCCATGCGCTGGATCGACAATCCCGAATTGCGGCGCCGCGTCCAGGCGGTTGTCGATGGGATTGAAGAATGCCGCCAGCCCAACGGCTACATCATGGCCTACCCTGAAGATTCCATCTTCTATTCGGAACGCGCCGCCTACACGCGCGCGTGGCTCACCCACGGCCTCCTCGAAGCGGCGTATGCAGGCAACGAAAAAGCATTGCCGATGCTGCGCGGTTACTATGATTGGTTCAATCGACAATCATTCTTGCCGGAGATGCTTCGTGGCGTAATCCAGGGTGGCCAGGGCATGGTGGCCAACACCCGCATGGGGACCAGCCCTCTGGGAAAGCCCGCGGACGCCCAGGTGATCCAGCGATACTACCAGGAAAGCGAATGGCTCAAAGGCCTTGCCAGGCGCGAGAAAGAACAAGTCTGGCAGTATCCCTATGACCGGCCGCACTGTTACTTGCTCACCAACCTTGAAGCCTATCTCGACATGTACCTCATCACCGGCGATCCGCTTTATTACGACGCCGTGCTGGGTGCGTGGGAGCTATATCGAGCCCATTGGCAACAGGCTGGCGGAAGCATCTCCATCATCGAGTTCGAAAAAGACCCGCCCGACAGCAACTACCTGCGGCAGAAGCTCGGCGAACTCTGCGGCAGCAGTTTCTGGGTCTTTCTCAATCAGCGTTTTCAACTTCTTCATCCCGACGACGAGCGGTTTGCGACAGAAATCGAGAAATCAATCTATAACATCGGCATCGCCAACCAGGATGGCGCCCGGGGTCTCCGCTACCACACCATCCTGGAAGGCAGGAAAGAAAAATCGACCCGCGAGAACACCTGCTGCGAAGGCCAGGGAACCCGGCTGCTCGGGAGTCTGCCCGAACACATTTATTCCATCGCGCCGGACGGCCTCTACGTTCATCTTTATGAGCCGTCGACCATCCGCTGGCAGCAAAACGGGCAACCCTTTGAACTGGCCATGAAGACGCGCTTTCCTTACGGCACCCAGGTCCAATGCACGCTGAAGACTGCATCGCCGGCGGTGGCCCATCTCCGCATTCGCGTCCCTTCCTGGGCCCAAGGAGAAATGAAAGTATCTCTCAATGGCCAGCCGGCCGGCGCGGGCACGCCGGGTACCTATTTCTCGCTGAAACGTCCGTGGTCCAGCGGCGATACCATCGAATTCACATTGCCGGCCGCCATCCGGGTCAAGCCCTATCGAGGCGAAGATCAGGTAGCCGGCAAGACACGCTACTCGTTTGAGTACGGTCCGGTTTTGCTGGCGGCGGTCGGCGTTCCGCAGGACGGCCTCGCCGTCGATGGCGGCCAAAGTCTGGGCCGGCTGGCCAGCCTGCTTGAGCCCATCGCGGACTCCCCTTTGCACTTCGGCGTTCGCGGTAATACCGCCCGGAAATTCATCCCCTACTGGCAGCTCTCGGAAGAGGAATTCACGTGCTACCCGGAAGTGAAATCGTGACGGAACACGTTCGGCCACGCGCAATCGACTGGAATGAATTCGCTCCACCCCATTTCGCGCTGACTCGGAGGCTCTTGCCGCAATCCGCGTTCTCGATGACTGGCCTCGCTTTGTTCCAAAAGCTCAAAACCCGGTTGGACTGCTGTTGAAAGTAACAGCCGCCCTGAAGGAAAATCGGAGAAGACCACTTCCAGGCTGGAAGCCTTATCTTGCCCACCAGCAATTCCCCCAAGGAGAAGGCATATGTCAACAACCAATGAACGCACTGCCCGCCAGAAAGCCCCCCTTTCGACCCCTTCCGACATCGATGCGGCTGCAGTCAAGGACATCTCCGGAGCGCTGAACGCTCTGCTCGCCGATGTCTTCGCGCTGTATCTCAAGACCAAGAACTTCCATTGGCACATGAGCGGCCCGCATTTCCGTGACTACCATTTGCTCCTCGACGATCACGGAGATCAGATTTTCGCCATGACGGATGATATCGCCGAACGCGTGCGCAAGATCGGCGGCACCACCATCCGTTCCATCGGGCACATCGCGCGTCTCCAGCGCATCGCCGACAATGACGCCGACTTCGTGACTCCGGCCGACATGCTGAGCGAGCTCCACGAGGACGAGAAGG
Source organism: Occallatibacter sp. (assembly GCA_036488735.1). Classification (GTDB taxonomy): domain Bacteria; phylum Acidobacteriota; class Terriglobia; order Terriglobales; family Acidobacteriaceae; genus Telmatobacter. Next base: position 482,645 of record DASXHC010000030.1, on the reverse strand, counting down.
CCCTCACTCTCCGCATGCGCGCAGTGCATGAACTCTGTGATGATGCGGGCGACGTTGCCACCGCCAGTCTGCTCGAAAACTGGATTGATCAATCGCAACGCCGCAGCTGGTTCTTGTTTGAAGCCACGCGGCACTAGTCCGTGCGCCGCCCGCAATATGCGGAGCGGCTGGAAATGGCCAGGCGGATATTTATGGATGCACTAGACTGTAGTGCCGCGGAGCTTCTCTGTCCGCAATGTTTCACTGTCTCACCGCATGGAACTCCGCCTGGCCATTCCACTCCATCTGCTGCCGTTCACACGCAAGGCTTTCGTGTACCGCCTTTCCTCAGGATTTTTCTCTGGCTTGGCTTTGCCATTCATGGTAGGCTCGGGCCAAGTGACCACACGGCGCACAATCCGGCGTACCGCCATCAAGGTGCAGCTGCGCATGACCTTCATGGACGTCTGCTGTGGCCCGCCGAACCTCCCCATCGCCGCTGGCATCTGACTGCTGTCTAGACAGTGGGCAACCGGTTTCCCCCGATAGCCTGACCGGTATCGCTTCATCGATTGCTCGCCCGGATAACAGATCAATTCAAATCAAAACGCATTCCTGGGGTTCGCGAGCGTGATCCCAAAGGCAGGTTTCTATCTGGGGCCTGGGGCGAGCCTCACACTTTCGACGATTGCGTAAAAACTGCATGCGGAGGTCGTTGTGTCGACAGAGTCCAGGGTGCTCATGACGGAGACCGTTCCCGGGGGAGCGACGTGGTCGCATGTGCTCAAACGCGGCACCGCGCTGCGCATCACCGATGTGGAGGGCGGGGCCAATGTCGCCGCATACTTCCTCAACTTCGAAATGACCGCCGAGCGCTTTAATCTGCCCGATACGTTGAAAGCCCAGCACACCGCGCGATTGACCAGGGGGCACGTGCTCTATTCCGACATGGGCAGGGTGCTTTGCTCCATCACCGAGGACACGGTGGGTTGGCACGACCCGCTTGCCGGCACTTCCAATGCCGCCCTGGTCGAAAAGAAATATGGCAAGTCGACCTACCAGCAGGCACGCAATCAATGGCATCAGAATGCGCGCGACGGCCTGCTGATCGAGCTGGGGAAATATGGATTGGGCCCCCGGGACCTCCACGCCACTGTCAACTTTTTCAGCAAGGTCTCCGTGGACCTCGATGGCGGTTTGCACTATGTCCCCGGCAATTCGCGGGCCGGCGGTTTTGTCGAGTTGCGCGCGGAGATGAATGTGCTCGTGCTGTTGAATACCTGCCCCCATCCCATGGCGGAAGGGGAATATGCGCCCAGGCCGGTGGAATTGAGCATCTCCACGGTTCCGGCGCCTCGGCAGGATGATCCTTGCCGCATGCTCTGCAGTGAGAATACGCGCGGTTTTCTACTCACTGAATTCTACTTTTTGTAGTCAACCTGCGAGGACCAGCAACGTGGCGACTCTCAATTTGCAGGTCAGTCTGCTCAAACCCGAGGCAGCGCAACACAGCTTCCTTGTCGAGGCTGGTGATCCCTTCGTTCTGGAAGTCAGGAAGGGACAAATCGTGCGCATCGTCGATCTGGAGGGCAACCAGGCCGTGGATACGCTCTTTTACAACGCCCTGGACTACGCCGACCGGTATAGCGCGCAGGACACCATCCGCGAGCAGCGAAGCCTTTATCTCACCACCGGAACCAGGCTTGTTTCAACCGAAGGCAACGTCCTGCTGACCATCGTGGCCGATACCTGTGGGCGCCACGACACACTCGGCGGGGCCTGCGCGGCTGAGAGCAACATGGTGCGCTACGCCATCGAGAAACGATCGATGCATGCCTGCCGGCAGAGCTTTCTCAAAGGCATCCAGCATTGGAAGCACGGCATGGACAAGCGGGACATCACCAGTAACATCAACTTTTTCATGAACGTGCCGGTCACGCCCGAAGGCGGACTCACCTTTGAAGATGGGGTCTCGGAGGCAGGCAAATATGTGGAGTTGCGCGCCGAGATGGACGTGCTGATGTTGATCAGCAATTGCCCCCAGCTGAACAATCCGTGCAATGCCTACAATCCCACGCCGGTGCAGATTCTGCTGTGGGACGCGCATGTTTAAGAAAGTACTGGTGGCCAACCGGGGCGCCATCGCCAGCCGCATACTGCGCACCGTCAAACGCATGGGGATTCAGTCGGTTGCGATCTATTCCGACGCCGATCGCGATGCCCGGCATGTTCTCGAGGCGGACCAGGCCGTGTACGTGGGCCCTTCGCCGCCCGGCCAGAGTTACCTTTCCATCGAAAACATACTCGCCGCCGCCCGCCAGACCGGCGCCGAGGCCATCCACCCCGGTTACGGATTTCTCAGTGAGAATGTAGACTTCGCGCGCGCATGCGCGCGCGAAGAAATCGTGTTCATCGGCCCCCGCGTGGAGCACATCGAAGCGTTCGCATTGAAACACGTGGCCCGCGACCTGGCCCGGGCCTGCGGAATTCCGATGCTCCCCGGAACCGGACTTCTCAGGGATCTGGACCATGCTCTATCCGAGGCCGAAAAGCTGGGCTACCCCGTGATCCTCAAGAGTTCGGCCGGCGGCGGCGGAATCGGCATGCGCGTCTGCCTCTCCCCTGTCCAGTTAACCCAGGCCTTTGATTCCGTGGCCCGCCTCAGCCGCAACAGTTTCGGCGACGGAAGACTCTATCTGGAACGATATGTTCAGCGGGCGAAACACATAGAGTCCCAAATCCTAGGCAACAGAAAGGGGGGGGTGGTTGAGTTGGGTTTGCGCGACTGCTCGGCGCAGCGGCGACATCAGAAAGTGATTGAGGAGACGCCTGTTCCAGGAATTGACGCCGCAATGGAAAGTGCGATTCGCAAATCTGCTGTGATGCTGGGGCAGTCGGTGAACTACGCTTCCGCGGGAACAGTGGAGTTTCTATATGACGCCGACACGACTGCTTACTACTTTCTTGAAGTGAACACGCGACTGCAGGTTGAGCACGGAGTCACGGAGCAAGTGACGGGGCTTGACCTGGTGGAAATGATGATTCGCGAAGCGGCAGGCGAACTACCCGCGATGGATTCACTTACTTTGGAACCGCGTGGATGGGCTATCCAGGCGCGGGTGTACGCCGAAGACCCCGTGAAAAATTTTCAGCCTGCTCCAGGAATGCTGACGCATGTTGAGTTTCCTTCCGACCGTAGTGTTCGCGTGGAAACGTGGGTAGAGAACGGGACAACTGTGACTCCCTTTTACGATCCCATGATTGCGAAGATCATTGTGACGGGCTCAGATCGCAACGATGCGCTGACAAAACTGCGCCGCGCTCTGGATGATACCGCCCTGCATGGTATTGAAACTAACCTGCGCTATTTGCGAGCCGTAGCGTCCTCGCAGACTTTTGCAAGTGGATCGATGACCACATCGTTTCTCGAAAGCTTTACCGCTGCCCGTCGAGCGATTGAGGTGATTGAAGGCGGTACGCAGACAACCATTCAAGACTATCCGGGGCGACTCGGCTATTGGCATGTGGGTGTGCCTCCATCGGGTCCGATGGACTCGCTCGCGTTTCGTCTCGCCAATCGACTGGTCGGCAATCCGGAATCAAAGGCGGCGCTGGAGATGACGACCATGGGGGCGCGCTTGCGTTTTGATGTGGATAGCGTGGTGGCATTGACGGGCGCCGATATGGGCGCCACGCTCGATGGCGCGCAGGTTCCGCAATGGCGGGCGTTCACTGCGCCAGCGGGCAGCACTTTGCGCATGGGCGCGATTCAAGGCGGTGGCACACGCAGCTATCTTGCTGTAGCAGGAGGAATCGACGCGCCACGTTTTCTCGGCAGCCGTGGAACCTTCATGCTGGGGAGATTCGGCGGACATGGAGGCCGCGCCCTGCGCGTCGGAGATGTTGTTCATCTCCTTCCCACATCAGACGCCCGCGCACAGCACGCGGCCTTTGAAGGCGCGGCGCCAGTTTACGCGCGCCAGTGGACGATCGGCGTTCTCTACGGTCCGCATGGCGAGCCGGAATTTTTCACGCCGGCAGACATTGATATGTTGTTTAGCACCGAGTGGCGTGTTCACTACCAATCAGATCGTACTGGCGTGCGGTTAGTCGGACCCAAGCCGGAGTGGGCGCGCAAGGACGGCGGCGAAGCTGGTCTGCACCCATCGAACATTCACGACAATGCGTACGCAATAGGCTCCATCGACTTCACTGGCGACATGCCAATCTTACTGGGGCCGGACGGGCCAAGCCTGGGTGGATTTGTTTGCCCGGCAGTAGTTGTCGAAGCCGAGCGATGGAAGATGGGTCAACTGAAAGCCGGAGACGCGGTGCGCTTCCATCGGTTGACTTTGGCGCAGGCTGAAGCGCTTGAAGACGAAGTAGAACACGTGGTCGCAACTCTGGCAGGACCATTCCCTGAGTTGCCTGAAAGCATAACGCCGGAGCCTGCGATACTGCGCTCGACCGAAGTGCGACAACCAGCTACCGTATTTCGAGCCGATGGCGACAAATACCTTCTGGTGGAATATGGCCCGTTGATGCTCGACCTGGGACTCCGTCTTCGGGTTCATCTGCTGGAAGGCAAGTTGCGCGCCGGCGATCTCCCGGGAATCATTGATATCACTCCGGGCGTCCGCAGTCTGCAGATACATTACGACAATCGGCAACTGCGACGCGAAGACCTGTTGGACGCGCTTGAAGCATTCGACGCCGAGTTGCCTGCGCTACCGCAGATCGACGTGCCTTCGCGCATCGTTCATCTCCCGCTTTCATGGGACGATCCGGCAACGCAATTGGCGCAGGCAAAATATATGCAATCGGTGCGGCCAGATGCACCGTGGTGTCCTGACAATATCGAGTTCATTCGCCGCATCAATGGGCTCGATAGCCGAGACGATGTCTATCGCTTTGTGCACGACGCAAGCTATCTCGTTCTCGGGCTGGGGGACGTATACCTCGGCGCACCGGTTGCGACACCGATCGATCCGCGGCATCGCCTGGTGACTACTAAATACAATCCCGCGCGCACATGGACGCCGGAGAACGCAGTAGGAATCGGCGGAGCGTATATGTGCGTATACGGAATGGAAGGACCGGGTGGGTATCAATTGGTCGGCCGCACGGTGCAGGTGTGGAATACACACAGGGTTACGCGCACGTTTATTGAAGGAAGTCCCTGGGCTCTGCGTTTCTTCGACCAGATTCGCTTCTATCCCGTCACGACAGAGGAGTTGCAGGGGTTGCGCCGCGACATTCTTCATGGAGCGTTCGATCCGCGAGTGGAGGAAGGCAACTTCAATCTGGCGAACTACGAAACATTTCTAGCCTCCATTCAGCCGGGCATCCGCGAATTTAAAGAGAGGCAGTCACAGGCATTTCGCGAAGAGCGCGAGCGCTGGAAAGCGAACGGACAGTTCGAGACCGCGGCCATGCTTCCGGACATGTCCGAGGCGGAGCCCTCAGAACTCGACGTTCCCGACGGCTGCGAGGCAGTGCGCGCGCCGATGACGGCAAGTGTGTTTCAGGTTGCGGCCGAGCCGGGACAGCGAGTGAACGCAGGCCAGCGGCTGGTGGTGCTGGACGCAATGAAGACAGAGTTAATGGTGACCGCGCCGACAGCGGGAACCGTGCACGAATTGCTTTGCAAGGTAGGCCAGATGGTGAGTGCGGGCCAGCAATTGATGATCTTGTCGACAAATTGAGATAGGAAGTAAACAGCGAATGGATATAGGGACGCTCGAAGCTGCATATCGCGAGGGAAGCCTCACTCCCGGCAGCGTGATCGCGGAGATCTACGATGAGATCGCGCGCACGGGTGAGCGCCCGGTGTGGATCACACTTGTCGCACGCGAGGAGAGCATGGCTCGCGCTGCAGAACTGGAATCGAACACCGCGGCACGTTCGCTGCCGCTCTACGGAATTCCGTTTGCAGTGAAAGACAACTTCGATGTTGAAGGATTGCCAACAACGGCTGGATGCCCCGCGTTTGCGCGCCTGGCGGAGAACACGGCCACGGTGGTGCGGCGGCTGATGGATGCGGGCGCCATCCTGATCGGCAAGACAAACATGGATCAGTTCGCTACCGGACTGGTAGGAACACGCACTCCGTACGGCGTTTGCAGCAGCGTATTCAATCGCGAATACATCTCAGGCGGATCGAGTTCGGGGTCAGCAATCGCGGTGGCGCGGGGCCTGGTGAGTTTTTCGTTAGGCACGGATACAGCCGGCTCCGGGCGCGTACCCGCGGCATTCAATCAGCTGGTTGGCTTGAAACCCACGCGCGGATGGGTGAGCACGAACGGATTGCTGCCTGCGTGCCGCACGCTCGATTGCGTTTCGATTTTCGCGGAGACCTGCGCGGACGCTGCGCGTGTTTTCGAAATAGCGCGCGGCTTCGATGGTGCGGATGCATATTCGCGTGTTCCCGCAACAGGTCAGATTGCGACACCGTGGAGTTTAACCAAGAGCTTTCGGTTTGGTGTTCCGACGGCGGAGGAACTTGAATTCTTTGGGGATGCCGGAGCCGCTGCGTGTTACGAGGCAGCGGTGGACGCGCTGACCAACCTGGGTGGAGTCGCAATCGCCTTCGATTACGCACCATTCCGCAAAGCCGCGGGTTTGCTTTACAAGGGGCCCTGGGTGGCCGAGCGATTATCAGCTATCAAGGATTTTCTGGGGAACGATCCCGACACTGTGGATTCGACAGTAGGAGCAATCATTCGCGGAGGATCGGGATATAGCGCAGTGGAGGCATTTGAGGCGGCTTACAAATTGCGCGAGATTGAGCGCGAGACGGACGCTGTTTGGGAACGAATCGATTTCCTGTTGTTGCCAACCGTTCCCACGCACTACACAATCGAGCAGGTGCAAGCGGCACCGGTGGAGTTGAATTCCAACCTGGGCTATTACACCAATTTCGTCAACTTGCTCGATTTGGCCGCACTAGCGGTACCGGCCGGAATGAAACCGAACGGCCTGCCGTTTGGGGTGTCGCTGATTGGGCGACCGTTCAGCGAGGATGGACTGTTGCCGATAGCCGACCGTCTGCATCGCAGCCTCTCCGCAACGGTGGGAGGGTCCGGGCGCCAACTCGCACCGACGCCGCCGATGCCTGCGCCGACAGTTCTCCCGGGCTGCATATTGATGGCCGTTGTGGGCGCGCATCTGACCGGGCAGCCGCTCAATTGGCAGCTTACGGAGAGGAAGGCGCGGCTGGTAACGACCGCGCGCACCGATGGCCAGTACCGGTTTTACGCACTCGCCAATACAACTCCGCCTAAACCGGGCCTGGTGTTTACGCCCGGATTCAAAGGCGATGGTATCGAAGTGGAAGTGTGGGCGATGCCTGAGCAAACTGTGGGAAGTTTTCTGAACGCGATTCCGCCGCCGCTTTGTCTGGGCACGATACGACTTGAAAATGGAACGATGGTCAAAGGGTTTCTATGTGAGCCGGCGGGGATCGAGGGCGCCCGGGAGATTACGAATCTAGGAGGTTGGCGCACGTTCGTCGCGGCGAAAGCATAGCGCTACGGGTGCAGGGGAGAGAATTTATTCGTCATCATCGTCATCGCTTTCCGCGTCTTGCTTCTTCTCCGATTTTTGCTTTTTCAATTTTCCAGCGAGGGCGGATTCAACGATGACACGAAAACCAACGTCGGCGGGATCTTCGCCGACCTCGTAACGGGCAAGCGGCTTACCTTCACGATCGATGATGAACTTGGTGAAGTTCCAGTGGATATTTTCTCCAGAGACACTCTCCCTGGGATTGCAGAGGTAGGCATATAGGGGAATGGTGTCAGCGCCGTGGAGTTTGGCGGGAGCGAAGATGGGGAAGGATGCATGTAACTTGTCGTTGTAGTTCTGGCGGAGGGCTGCAGGGTCTTTCAATTCTTCGCCACCGAAATCGGGGGAAGGAATACCGATGACCACCAGGCCCTGTGCGGCATAGTCTTTAGCAAGATCGTTCAAAGCGGAGAACTGGTCACTGTAAATGGACTGACTGGCAAGGTTGACGATGAGCAGAATCTTTCCTTTGTAAGTGGAGAGCGGGACGGTTTTGCCATCCAGGTCAACTAACGAAAAGTCGTAGACGGTTTGCCTGGAAGTTTTTTCTTCTGGGAACAGAGGAACGACGCAAGCGAAAGAAGCCACAAGGAACAGCGCGAGTAAACGACGATACATTCTGACTCCTGTGATGTTTGAGCCCAGTAACTGAATTGTGCCACTACAGGTGACAAACACCTACTGTTTTTCTTTCGCCAAATCGCGCAGGCTTTGCGGCGGAACGACAAGCGGTCTCATTTCACAAATTCATTGCCTTGCACCGCACGGTCGCAGCGAGGCCAGATCACCGGATGTGCGTTATGGACTTTGAGCAACTAAGAACGTTTCAGCAAGTCTGCAGGTTGAAGAGCTTCTCGCGCGCCGCGGAGAAAATGGGTGTGACCCAGCCCGCCATCTCGGCGCAGATTCGGTCGCTCGAGAAGGAGGTCGGCGCTCGCCTGTTTGACCGGGATGGGGGCAAAGTAACGTTTACCGCGGCGGGGCGGCTCTTCGAGCCATTCGCAGAGCACTGTCTGCAATGCCAGAGCCACATTTTTGTTGCGGTGAATGAGCTTTACCGTTCTGCCCGCGGTGAAGTATCGGTGAGCGCCAGTGAGGCAACGAGTCTCTACGTGTTGCCTACGGTCTTCGCACAATATAAAAAGCACTACACCCGCGTGAATCTCAGTATCGTGCGCGCGGAACACCAGCGTTCGCTGGAAATGGTGATGAACCGGGACGTTGATTTCGCCATCGTGTCCACTCCGGTGAAGGACCCGCGCCTGGTGGTCCAGACGATTCACCGCGACGACATCGTGCTGGCGGTGGCGCCCAATCATCCGCTGGCGACACGCGAATCAATCAAGCCGGTGGACCTGCTGCAATTTCCGATGCTGCTGCTTAAACAGGGCCGGCAGCGAACATTAATCAATGGCTTTTTCGGAAGCTTGGATGCGCAGCCTCGCATTGCCATGGAGCTGGATTCCAGCGAATTGCTCAAGCGGTTGATCTGCGCCGAGATGGGTGTTGGATTTTTGCCGCGGACGAACGTGATGGATGACGTACACGCGGGGCTGCTCAGGATTGTGAAAGTAGAAGGCATGCGGTTACATCGCGAACTTGCCTTGATTTTTCGCAAGGACCGGACGCTGACGCGCGCGGCGCAGGCATTCATTGAGATCGCAACGGGCGGAACACCGCAGGCGGCTTTTCCCCCGTTTCGGATACCACGGCCGGCGCGCGCCGCACGTTAAGCTATAGATTTTCAGGAGGCGGAAATGGAACCAAGACATATCCCGATTTTCGCGATGACGGTGTTGATCATGGCGGGATATTGTGCGGCGGGTGGAATGGGAGTCAACGCGCAAGAGGCGAAGTTCCCGGCAAAGACCGGGGTGAAGAACCCGGGCGTGCAGCACGACATCGCTGAATTGGTTCCGTTGGCGACCTTTCCGGTGCAGGGGCATCCGGATTGGATGGCGGTTACGGAAGACGCCGTGTGGGTTACCAGTTCCAATGCAAATCACGTGGTGCGCCTGGATGCGAAAACCAATCAGCCCGGCGTCGTAGTGACAGTATCCAAGCCTTGCTCGGGGCTGGTGGCGGATTTTGGCAGCCTGTGGATTCCAAGCTGCGGCAATCACTCGCTGGTGCGTGTGGATGCAGCCACGGGGACTGCGCAGGCAACGGTTGCCGCCGGACCCGCTGACTCCGAGGGCGGCGTTTGCTCCGGAGCCGGCAGCATCTGGATGGTGACGTCGAAGGAGAGCGATCTGGTGCGCATCGACCCTGCCACCAACCAGGTGAGTGCGCATATCCGTATTCCGCCGGGGTCATTCAATCCTATTTATGCAGGCGCTTCAATTTGGGTCAGTTCGAATTCCGGCGGAACGTTAGTGCGCGTGGATCCGAAGACGAACTCGGTGATGAGCGAGACGCCGGTTGGGCCGGGGCCGCGATTTCTGACGACGGGCGCAGGATCGGTGTGGGTGCTCAACCAGGGCGATGGAACGATTGCAAGGATAGATGCCGAGACCGGCAAACGCACTGCTGTTATCGCAGCGGGAATTCCTGGATTGGGCGGTGAAATTGCTTTCGGCGGCGACGCTGTCTGGGCGACGGTTTTTGATTTTCCGATTACGCGTGTGGATGCAACCACGAATGCAGTTACGACCCAGTGGCACGGAGCCGGCGGCGATAGCATTCGCGTCGGGCACGGAACAATTTGGCTTACGAGCCTGATGGGATCGAAAGTGTGGCGGCTGCCGATCCCGGCCCGTTAAACTCAAGGCCGGCCGGCCCTTTGTTTTCAGGGTGGAACGGTCCGCTTTATCGGCTGCATAAAAAACTTGAATGGGCTTCACCTGCAGCGCGGGGTGAATTAGAGTTCAGACAGCGAGCCCCGTTAATCTTCTTCGCGCAAGACGCACAATCGACTCTCAATTCACGCACGAAGGGTGGAAGGATTTGTACCCGATTCTTTCAGTGAGGCGGACTTTACCTTACAGCTTGTTAGTAGTCTTTGCGCTGATTATCGCCGCATTCGGACAGACTGCTTCGGCCGCACCTGCCAGTTTCACGATAGGCTGGTCGGTTTACGCGGGATGGAATCCGTACTTCTACATGGCCCGGTCCGGGATCTTGAAGCGCTGGGCGGACAAATACGGAGTCGTGATCAAAGTACAGCGGTTTGATTATGCCGCATCGCTGGACGCCTTTGTGGCTAAGAACATCGACGCCTGCACCATGACAAACATGGAAGCACTGGATATGCCGGCGGCCGCGGGCGTGGATTCGACGGCGATCATCTTCGGCGACTATTCGAACGGCAACGATGCCGTGCTGGTGCGTAACAATCTGACCCTCGGACAGTTACCGGGAAAATCGATCCTGCTGGTGCAGAAGACTGTCTCAGAGTACCTGCTTGAGCGCGCGATGGATATGAACGGTCTGAACGGACAGATGAACCGACTCAAACTGTTGAATACCAACGATTCCGATATCGTAGGAGCATTTCTTGGCAACAAGGGAAACCTGGTGGCCGTGACCTGGAAGCCTCTGGTTTCGGAAATTCTCGCGCAGGACTCATCGGTGAAGAAGGTATTCGATTCCTCGCAGATTCCCGGCGAGATACTCGACTTACTTGTAGTGCGGAGCGAGGTGCTGCAGCGCAGCGATGGATCAGGGGTGCGCTTTGCGAAGGCGGTTACCGGCGCATGGTATGAAACGATGGCGCAACTGACCGGCACCGGCCCGTCTTCGGCAAGTGCGATCAGCGGAAGCGCGGCGGCCTCCAATGACAGCACCACCTCGTACAAGGAACAGCTGCAAACGACTCATCTGTTTTCGACGCCGCAGCTGGCTACGCAGTTTGCAACGAGCCCGGAGCTGAAGCAGAAAATGGAACTCGTGAGGCAGTTCTGCTTCCGTCACTCTTTGTTGGGGCAGAACATTCAGTCGGTGGACGATGTGGCGATTGCGTATCCCGACGGAGGCGTACAAGGAAAGAAAGACCGGGTGCGGTTGCGCATGGATGTTTCTTATTCGCAGATGGCCGCGCAAGGAAAGTTGTGACAATGAAGACCTTGTTCCGTCCCGGAGACCTGGTCGGCATTCAGGTCCAGCCTGTCCGGCTGTGGACGCAATCACTGAGTTGGGTCCTGTTCATCGCGGGAATCATTCTGTATGCAGAGTTTTCGGTCACACGGCATCGCGAGAACCCGGAAGACCGCGTTGCTCCTTCTCTTCACCAGCTGGTGCAGGGAGTGCGCGCTTCGGTTCTCGAACCTGCCGAGGAGGATGATCCGGTCGATGCAAACGCTCCGCTGTTTGAGCGGGTGCGGCATAGCATGTTGTGGAAGGATACGGTCGCGAGCGCCCGGCGATTTTTCGTGGCACTCCTTTTGTTGATACCGGCGATCCTGCTTGGGCTTCACATGGCCATTTTTCCGTATGCCGGCGCGGTGTTTCAACGGTTTGTATTGTTCTTTGACAAGATCGTGGCGCTGTCCCTGCTTCCGATTCTGTTCATTGTCTTCGGCATCGAAGAGTGGTCGAAGATCATGTTGATGGTCATCGGGGTTGCTCCCACTCTAATTCTGGATACGTGCAACATCGCGCGCAGCGTGCCGCGTGAACAGATCGTCAAGGCGTTCACCTTGAAGTCGACGAATGCCGACGTAGCGTATCGGATCGTTCTCAAGCAGGTGATGCCGCAGATTATCAACAGCGTGCGCCTGAACCTGAAGCCGTTGGCGCTGTTCCTTTTTGCCGGCGAGATGATCGCCTCAACCGATGGCCTCGCCTATCGCATCGCTATCATGCGCCGGCACATGGGCATGGACATCATCCTTCCCTACCTGCTGTGGGTCGCGCTGCTGCTTTTCTTTGTCGATGCCCTGCTGCGTTTCGCGAACCGGAGGCTGCATCCGTGGTATCAGCCGCTCTAAAACTCGAACCGATCGGGTCTCCGGTGCCTGCCGTGCAACGGACCGAGATTTCGCTGCGCGACGTTTCGGTTGAGTACCCGGTTTCGCGCAACAATACGAAGACGGTATTGTCCGGCATCGATCTCGATATCTCGGCAGGCGAGTTTGTCGTCGTTCTTGGAGAGACCGGCTGCGGCAAGAGCACCCTGTTACGGTTGATTTTAGGACAGGAGTTTCCCACAAACGGAACCGTCATAGTTGATGGCAAACAGGTACGGCGAATCGATTCGCGCTGCGGATATGTGCCGCAAAAGTATTCACTGTTCCCCGATCGTACCGTGCTGGGCAACGTCATGTACGGTCCCGAGAATGCCTGTTGCCGAGCCCTTGGCCGGTTGCGGCCGTCGTATTGGCGGTTTCGCCGATCGCTGCGTTCCGATGCTCGCGAATTCCTGGGGCGCATGGGACTGAGACCGCAGGACATGGACAAATATCCGCATCAGCTCTCGGGAGGCATGCAGCAGAGAGTGGCAATCGCCCAGGCGTTGATGATGAGGCCTCCGGTGCTGTTGATGGATGAGGCATTCAGCGCCCTTGATCCCTCGACGCGCGCGAGCCTGCAGGAACAACTGCACATTCTTTGGCTCGAGACGCGACCCACGATCGTTTTTGTCACGCATAACACGTCGGAGGCACTACTCCTGGGGACGCGCCTTATTTTGCTGGGGAGGCACCGCGAGGAGGACGCCATGCGCAGCAATATCGCCCTGGATGTGGAAATTCCGTCGGCCCGGCTCCCGTTTGCCCGGCGCAAACAAAGTTCGGAGTTCCAGGATTTGCGAGAGCGTGTCAAACTGCTTGCATACAAGTCTTCGTCGATGAATCGCGAAGAAGGTACCCCTGATCCCCTTGATACGGCAGGCGATCTGCAATGAAGCTACTTTTGGCTTTCGGAAGCGCATGCGCGGTGGCGGCCGGTATCGCCATCAGTGCGGGGGACGGCGTGTCGGCATCAGACGCAGCCGCATCGCCCGGGGCGCAGGAGTTCTATGCGAAGCGGGTTGCGGAAATCCTGAAAAATAATTGCCTGGATTGCCATGGGGAAAAGGCAAAAGGCGGGTTGCGCCTCGACTCCTACGCGGCGATTCGTCTTGGCGGGGATGACGGGGTAGTGGTGGTGCCGGGCGACCCCGAAGCAAGCATGCTGATTCAAGCCGTCCGGCGCACTGGCGACCTGAAGATGCCTCCCAAGAGTTCTCTGTCACCCGCCGAAGTCGCCGATCTGGAGGGATGGGTGAAGGCCGGGGCGATTGGTGATGCGACAATGCCCGCGCCCGTTGCGAGCGATGCTCACGGCACGGCGCCACCGCCCGCGGCGACGACTTCCCCTTCAGCGTCGCTAAAGACCGTAGCTGAGGCAGATCCGGACTTCTTCGAGAATAAGGTGCGGCCGATTTTCGCGAACAACTGCTACGACTGCCACGCCGAATCGGCGAAAGGCGGGCTTCGGCTTGATTCCAAAGCGGGGTTCGAGCAGGGAGGCGGGCGGGGACCGCTTGTGGTACCGGGAGATCCGGATAAGAGCCTGCTCATTCAGGCAATCAGGCAGACGGGCATGTTGAAGATGCCGAAAGGCGGCAAACTACGCGATGACGAAGTCGCCACGCTTGTGGCCTGGGTGCAAAAGGGCGCGCCGTGGCCCGCTACGTCTTCATCGATGATCACCTCGGTCACTGCAAAGAGCGGTGTCATCACAGACAAGCAGAGAGAGTTCTGGTCGTTTCAGCCGCTGAAGACGGTTACACCGCCTCGCATTGAAGATGCACGGTATGCGCATTGGGCCCGTACTCCGATCGATCACTTCATCTTGGCCGGCCTGCGCACGTCCGGACTAGCGCCCGCACCCGAGGCCGACCGTCACGCCTTGATTCGCAGGGTGACATACGACCTGACGGGATTACCACCCACGCAGCAGGAAGTGGACTCATTTCTCAGCGACAAATCTCCCAAGGCATGGGAAAAGGTCGTCGATCGTCTGCTGGCGTCGCCGCGTTACGGGGAACGATGGGGCCGACATTGGCTCGACGTTGCACGCTATGCAGAAGACGATGTGCGCGGTCTTGATCCCAAACGACGCGGGTACATGCCATTTGCGGGAGCCTTCCGCTACCGCGACTGGGTGATCAAGGCTTTCAATGACGATGTCCCTTACGATCGCTTCGTAACCATGCAGCTTGCCGGTGACAAGGTTCCCTCCAAGGCCGAGAGCGAGCGAAATGAGAACCTTACCGCCACCACGTATCTCGGCGCCGGACCGTGGGTGTGGGATCAGGCTGAACCGATTCAAGGACGCGCCGACGAACGCAATGAACGCGTCGATGCTGTAACGCGGGGACTACTGGGACTTACAGTTGCCTGTGCGCGCTGCCATAACCATAAGTACGACCCGATCCCGCAAAAGGACTATTACAAGATTGTCAGCATCTTCGCGAACTCCAGCTACACCGAGTACCCGGTGGTTTCAAGTGCGACTGCAGCCGCCTACGACAAGAAGACATTGGAGGCCGCGCAGCTTCGCGCCGATCTGCAGGACTACACCTCGGCAGTCGGGAAGCAACTGGGAGAGGCGCTTTCGATCCAGACGTCGGACTATCTAACCGCAGCGTGGAGCGTGCTCGGCAAACCGAAGAAGACGGTGGACGAGGTGTCGGCAAGCAAGCATCTCGATCCTGAAGTGCTGCAGCGGTGGATCGACTATCTCGGGAAGGATCATGCTTACCCTTACCTCGATGACTGGAAGGCGATGCTGACTTCGCCCGACAGCAGTGAAGACGAAGCAAGAGTGCTGGCCGATGCTTTTCAAAAACGGGTCATGCGGGTGCGTTCCGCGGCTGCGGAAGTTGAAGAACAGAACGACATAGTGCGCGCAAAAAATGATGTGCCCAAACATCATCTGCTCGATGCCAAGCCAAGCCAATTTGAAACCTTCGATCAGTTTTGTCCAGGGTGCGAACTGGAATTAAAGGCACTGCCGACCTTTGATGCAAAGCTTTACTCCGACCTTTTTGTCACACAATCCGGAGATGAGGACGAAAAATTCAAACCCGGTGTTATGTTCTTCACGGGCTGGGGATTGGCGCGACGGTTAGGGCCGCAGTGGCAGACTTACATTGAAACTCAACAGAAACAGATTGCTTCTCTTGAAAAGGAATTGAAGGAAACCACCTATCCGTACGTAAACGGGGTGGCGGACAAACCTAAGATTGTGGACGTGAAACTGAATGTTCGCGGCAATCCGCACTCGCTGGGCGACGTTGTGCCGCGTGGATTTCTCTCGGTGCTCAGTCCTCCCGACAAGGCTCCCTATGCCGACGGCAGCGGGCGGCTTGAGTTCGCCGCGGACATCGCCCAACATCCTCTCACGGCGCGCGTGCTTGTGAATCGAGTATGGAAATGGCACTTCGGCACGGGCATTGTGAATACGCCCGATAACTTCGGAATCATGGGAGATAAGCCGTCGAATCCGGAATTGCTGGAATATCTAGCGGCGGAATTTGTGAATCATGGCCGCTCGATCAAGTGGCTGCAGCGGCAGATTCTGCTATCAGCCGCTTACCAAACGAGCGTAGAGGAATCGTCCGAGGCCCATGACAAAGATGCAGCCAATCGGCTTTACTCCCACTTCAACCGTCAGCGGCTTGATGCCGAGGAATTGCGCGACGGAATGCTTTCCGCGGCCGGTGATCTCGACTTGAAGGAAACATCGGGACCCTCGAGCGACTTCACGGCTGACAATTTGCGGCGTACCGTGTTCTGTAAGGTGAGCCGTTATCGATTGAATAATTACTTGATGGTGTTCGATTTTCCCAACCCAAGTTTTACGTCGGAACAGCGTTTCTCGAGCAACGTGCCGCTGCAGCAGTTGTACTTCATGAACAATCCGGTTGTGTACAAGCAAGCGGGGATACTTGCCGAGCGGGTGCACAGCGAGTCGACAGATGAGGCGCGCATCGCCAAGGCATATGAGTACGTGTTTCAGCGCAAGCCTACCGCAGGAGAGTTGCAGGTGGGGCTAAAGTTCCTGAGCAGCACGCCTGAAAAGCCAGGCTATACAATCGAGGGAAAGCCAGTGACAGCCTGGAGTGAGTACGCGCGCGCGCTGCTCAGCTCAAATGAATTTCAGTTTGTGAATTGAACGGAAGCGTCCGGCTTTGAACCGGAATCAGAGGAGATGGACATGCTCAGGCCGGCGAAGAATGCGATCACGCGTCGCGATGCGCTACGAACGATGGGCTGTGGCTTTGGCTACTTGAGCCTGGCCAGCCTGGTGGGCCAGTCGCTGGCCCGCGCCGAAAGTTCGATCGATCGGCCTGCATGGATGATCACCGACAAGCCCAAGGCCAAGCATGTGATTTTCCTCTTCATGAACGGAGGGCTATCACAGGTTGACAGTTTTGATCCCAAGCCGATGCTTGAGAAGTATCATGGTCAGCCGATGCCTGGCGGGGCGTTACAGCACGAGCGCAAAACAGGCAACCTGATGAAGTCTCCGTTCAGTTTCAAGAAGTACGGCCAAAGCGGAATCGAAGTGAGCGAGATATTTCCTCATCTGGCAGAATGTGTCGATGATATGTGTTTCGTCCGTTCTGTCTACACGGAGATACCCAATCACGAGCCGGCACTGATGATGATGAATTCTGGTGCCAACTTCGCCGGACGCCCTTCGATGGGATCATGGTTGACCTATGGGCTGGGAAGCACCAATAAAAATCTTCCGGGCTTTGTGGTTCTTTGTCCGGATGTCCCCACGACAGTTGGGCCGCCGCTTTGGTCCTCGGCATTTCTATCACCCGTACACCAGGGCACATATGTTTCCGATGCCGTTGCCAAATCCGACTTTGATCCGTTGAAGCTGATAGCTAACATTCACAATGACGAGTTCGACCTGAAACAACAGCGTAAGGAAATTGACCTTGTGAAGGAATTGGATCAACTCAACATGTCGGCTACAAAGGGCAATGCTCGCGATCCTCAACTTGAAGCGACAATCGGCGCGATGGAGACTGCATATCGGATGCAGACAGAAGCGCCCGACGTCTTCGACGTACGCAAGGAATCAGACGCAGTGATCAAAATGTATGGCGAAGGGAGTACAGCACGGGGATGCCTCACCGCGGCGCGGCTTATCGAACGCGGCGTGCGCATGGTGCAGATCTACTATGCCAAGGGCGATCCGTGGGATCACCATTTCGACATTGAGATGCACCGCAAGACGGGGCGCGACTCCGATCAGCCGTTCGCGGCCTTGATCAAAGACCTGAAAGCACGCGGGCTGTTTGACGAAACCATCATCGTAGCGGGTTCGGAGTTCGGGCGCACGCCGGTGGTTGAAGTGGGCAGCGGATTCATGGGGGGGCAGACGCACAATGGCCGCGACCACAATCCCCATGGGTTCACGATGTGGCTCGCCGGCGGCGGTTTCAAAAAGGGTTTCACTTACGGAGCCACCGACGATTTCGGATGGAAAGCCATAGAGAATCCAGTGCACGTACATGACATACATGCGACGATTCTCTACCAGCTTGGTATCGATCACACCAAGCTCACCTACCACTATAGCGGCCGTGACTATCGACTGACTGATCTTGCCGGGAATGTCATTCACGATTTGATTGCTTGAGATCAGATCGAAGGCAGAACAACGGAACGCTGCGTGAAGATAGAGCAATCGGCACCCTATTGCCTAGAAAGATCTTGCATATGACTCGCTTAACTTCTTTGCTACTCGCTGTGTCTCTGACTGCGCCGCTGGCGTGGCCGCAATTTCCTCAGCCCGATGGCGGCGACCTGGAGCGCGGCGTACTGCCGGCCAAGTGGACCACGGGGGGGCCGAAGTGTATGGAGATTCCCGAGTGGCAGGTCCATGAATATAACCCGAACCTTTATATCCTGAGACAGTCTGGCTGCACCGATGCAGAGATGCCCTTCCTCTATTTGTTCTTTGGCAAGGAGCGCGGGCTGTTGTGGGATACCGGATCGCGTAATGGGAATCTGGCACCTACCCTGCAGCGCGTCGTACACGATTGGCTTGAACGCAATCATCGCGAACGAATTACACTCATCGTCACGCACTCTCATTCCCATGGAGATCATGTATTCGGCGACCCGGCAATCAAGGCTCTCAACGACCCGGCAATACAGATCCAGTTCGTTGCGCCCACGGTGGAGGCTGCCTCCAGTTCGTTTGGCATCACGGCCTGGCCAACTGCACCTGGCCAGGCCGACCTCGGGGGGCGCGTGCTCAATATTGTCCCGATTCCCGGACACGATGACTATGCGATCGCTCTGTACGACCGTCTCACCGGAATCGTATTGACGGGTGACAACCTTTACCCAGGACGCCTGTATGTGAAGGACTTTGCTGTGTACAAGGCCAGCACTGAGCGTTTGATCGCGTTTCTGAACGGGAAGCCAGTGGCGCACATTCTCGGCAATCATATCGAACAAACCCAGACGCCGTTCAAGGACTTTCCGATCGGCTCGATCTATCATCCTGGCGAGCATTGCCTCGAACTTACCTTCGGTACGCTACTTGAGTTGGAAGATGGCCTTCAGTCGATGTCGCGTGCGCCGCGCAGACTCGCCACGCGGGACTTCACCATCTGGCCAGTTGATCCCAAAGAAAAGGGTTTAGGCCCGCAGATGGAAGAGATTTTCAAACGCACCCAGGAAGAACAGTTGCCTAACAAGTGGAATCAGCCTGCGCACTAGCGTTGAAGGTTTTGTTACTTTCAAGCGCCCAATTCTTATGGACCCGTGAAGGTCTTCATCAGATAGGTATCGCAAGAGGTTGCGAGTTTAGACGATGGGTTCGCAGAAGCCGCCCGTCACGAAGACTTTTGTTGTCGATGCTGAGGGATAAGGCTCGATTCTGCGCCGTATCGAATTTATTTATCTCTATGGACTCGTTCCAAGTCGTGTGTAACGCTCAGTGCAAGGCTCTACGCAAGCCTCTTTTCCCTACCACGTTGAAATAGAACACCGAGTCGTCAAAAGGCTGCAGATTCTTCGATTCTCCGTTGTGTGCGGAGACATCTTTTATTTCCTAAAAACTTCGACTAACTTTCTCCGTTTGCTCGACGCGCTTGCAACGGTAAGGCGGAATTGTATCGGTACATCATTGGAGGCCACTTTTAATGAAGTCCTGTCGTCGCTTCTTGCTACTCGCTCTGGCTGCCGGCCAGTTTGCATTCATTCAAGGCGTATCTCAAACAGCCCTGACTTCTTTACATGGAACTATCAGTGATCAATCCGGAGCCGTGATACCCGGCGCGCACATCGATATCAAGAACCCCGATACAGGATTCGATGCTGAACGCGTGTCGGATGCACACGGTGACTATGCTTTCGAGCAAATCACGCCGGGGAAGTACACGATCCTGGCTCGAGCGCCGGGGTTCTCCGCTGAAAAGCAAAACGTCGAACTGCTTGTTAACCAGGGCCGCACGGCCGACTTCAAACTCGCTGTTCGCGTCGCCAATACCGAGACTGTCGAAGTGGTGGACACAACCGCAGGCTTGAATACCACGGATGCAACAATCGGTACGCCGTTCGACACCATACAGATTCAGTCTCTCCCTTTCGAGGGAAACAATGTACTTGACCTGCTTAGCCTGCAGGCCGGCGTTTTGTTTTTAGGCGACAAGTCCACGACTCAGCAAGATACTGACAGCCGCAGCGGAGCCGTAGATGGAGCCCGTTCCGACCAGAGCAACGTAACTCTCGATGGTCTCGACGATAACGATCAGAACAAGGGATACGCATTCAGCGGCGTCTTACGCTCGACACGCGACTCGGTTGAAGAATTTCGCGTCGTCACCACCAACTCGAATGCGGATTCGGGGCGATCGTCCGGTGCACAGGTCTCGCTCGTCACGCGCAGCGGTACGAACAAGTATCACGGCAGCGTGTACGAGTACTATCGCCCTACGAATACCGTCGCGAACGATTGGTTCAACAAACAGGCTGAGGTTTCTTCAGACGAACCGAATGTCGCGCCGAAGGAACTGCGCAACACATTTGGCGGCTCGTTCGGTGCACCTGTTCAAAAAGACAAGCTGTTCTACTTCCTGGCCTATGAAGGCCAGAGGACAGCAGAAGACCAGCAAGTAACGCAGGAAGTTCCCATGGCTGGATTCCGTGCCGGTAACTTGACGTACGAGAGCTCAGACGGCGTCACCACGCTGAATCCTGCACAGATTGCATCCATGGATCCAAACTGCGCAGGCAACGGCACATGTCCACTGGGTCCGGGGGTCAATCCAGCGGTCGAAGGATACTATGCACTATTGCCTGCCTCGAATGGATCACAGCTAACTGATGGGTATAATCTCGCCTCCTACACTTTCGCCTCGCCGGCGCCTCAAAGTTTGAACACCTTGATCGCCAAACTCGACTACAACCTTCATAACAACCATCGGCTATTTGTGCGCGGAGATGCGCAAGAGGACCACACCTCGAGCGCCGAGCAATTCCCCGGCCAGGCGCCGAACTACCGCCTCATCGACAATTCGAAGGGAATCGCCGCCGGCGATGTGTGGACGCTATCCAATTCGATGGTCAACAACTTCCGCTACGGGCTGGTCCACCAGGGTTTCGCGAATCGCGGCTCGACCAACTCCAATTATGTCAGCTTTCAGGACATTGCCACTCTCACCGCTACCGGCTATACGTCGCAGATCATCAGCGTTCCGACGCATAACTTCGTCGATGATGTCACGTGGACGAAGGGAAAGCACACACTCCAATTTGGCGGCAACTATCGACTGGTGTATAACAACCGTGCGTCTGACGCCACTCTCTTTAACTCGGCCGAGGTGACGTACGAGTTGCTCGCAGTGGGCGCAATTGCAAACACTTCCGTCGCCGGCCAACCGCCCGCCAGCCTCGACCCTGCCGGGTTTGGATTCCCTGCCGTGTCTTCGAACTATGCTTCAGCCTATAACATCGCTGTCGCCGGGATAACCGGCCTGATAACATCCGCCACGCAGTATTACAACAATAGCTATTCCAATGGGCAGTTGAATGCGCTGCCCGCGGGTCAATGGGTGAGCCATCAATACTTGACCAACGAGGTCGAGTATTACGCACAGGACCGCTGGAGTATAAAACCGAATCTGTCACTGACCTTCGGCTTGCGGCACACGCTCATGCAGGTACCCTACGAGCGCAACGGTCAACAGGTGGCGCCAACCGTCAATCTGGGCCAGTGGTTCGATCAGCGGGCCAAGGCTGCGTCTGGGGGTAACGTTGTTCAGCCGTCGTTTGGATTTCAACAGTCCGGTCGAAGCAATGGGAAGCCGGGATTCTGGTCGATGGATAAGATGGACTTTTCTCCCCGGCTGGCGATTGCCTACGCGCCAAACCCGAAGACCAGTATTCGGGCTGGTTTTGGGATTTATTTCGATCACTTCGGCCAGGGGATTGTGGACTCGTTCGATCAGCAAGGCGAGTTCGGCCTAGTCACCGCGGATAAGTCCCCGGTGGGACAGTATGTCGACACAACGCCACGATTCTCCGCTGCGACGACGGTGCCTACCAGCATCATTCCGCCTATCACAGTGACGGGCTCCACTCCTGTGGTACCGGGCAACGATCTGGCCCTGGCATGGGGCATCGATCAGAATCTTAAAAGCCCTTACTCATATGTCTTTAATCTTTCCTTGCAGCGTCAGCTTTCGCGGAGCCTGACCATCGAGTCGAACTACACCGGACGGCTCGGCCGGCGTCTGCTTCAGATGCGCGATATTGCCACGCCACTCGATCTGAAGGATCCTAAAGGCGGTAAAGATTACTTCGCCGCCGCAACCGCTCTCGACAAGTTGTCGGACGCTGGAACTCCTGTCTCCTCTGTCACCTCGATCGATTATTGGGAGAACATGTTTCCATGGCTGGCGTCAGGCGGTCTATCGGCGACGCAAGTAGCATATGAGAACTTCAGCCCCTTCCGCGGGAATGAATCTTCGGCTCTGTTCGTACTCGACGCGATCCCCGACTACCTCACGCCGGATAACCAGCTTTATCGCTATTTTGACCCGCAGTATTCCTCGCTCTATGTATGGTCGTCGATCGGCTCGAGTAGCTATCACGGACTGCAACTGGCTATTCATCAACAGGAAGCTCACGGCATTTCATTCGATGGCTATTACACGCTATCCAAGTCCATCGACCTTGGCTCCGACGCCGAGCGCACCGGACCGACCGCAACATCGAACGGCGGATATTTCAGCCAGATAATCAATGTGTACAATCCGCAAGGAAATCGCGCCGTCTCCGACTTTGATGTTCGCCACGCGCTCACAGGCAACGTGGTCGCGGAGCTTCCGTTTGGGCGGGGCAAACTGTTTGCAGGCCAAGCGAATCTGCTGACCGAGTCACTTATCGGCGGATGGAAACTCACGGGACTTACCCATTGGACAAGCGGACTGCCATTCGGGTCGATTGATGGACTTGGGTGGGGCACCGACTGGGCCGATCAGAGCTGGAACGTGGCCACGGGCGCGATCGCGTCAGGCGGCCACAGCCATGACAGCGGCGGCCAGCCGAATGCATTCAAAGACCAGGCAACTGCGATTGCAAACTTGCGTCCGCCTTATCCAGGTGAAGCAGGACAGCGCAACGATTATCGAGGCGATGGTTACTTCAGCGTAGACACTGGACTGGCTAAAACGTTCTCACTCACCGAGCGGCACCAGGTCAAGTTTGCATGGGAAACCTTCAACGCCACGAACTCCGTGCGTTTCGACCCGGCAACTATCTCCAATAATCCGTACGGCAATCCAGGCAGTTATGGCCGCTACACATCTCTGCTTACGCAAGGCAGGCGCATGCAGCTGTCCTTGCGCTATAGCTTCTAGGGACAATAAGACGCGAAGGCCGAGGACTGTTGCTACAAGTCTTCGGCCCTTTTGCAGAACTAGATTTGTCTTTGCCCACTACTTGGGCTTGTCCTATGCGAAGCGGACCCTGTCGGGTACATAGGTCGGGTACATAGATAGATAGGTCTGGCGGGCCAGTGCAGAGCTGGTGCTCGTTTATCCTGCCTCAATGGGGATAGCGATGAAGGCGCTGATATTTTCACTTCTTTTGGGGTTTGTTTCCCGCGGTCTGAACGCGCAAATGTCTGGCTGGCGACCGTCGGCAGGGCATACGCAAGTGCCATTATGGCCGGGGGCGGCGCCGGATGCTCAGCCTGTAGCTGGACCGGAGAAGACTACGACCACAGACCAAGGCTCATTGGTCGCCGGCCGTCCGTGGATGGCAATCGAGAACGTATCGCGTCCGACGATGACTGTGTATTCCCCAAAAGGAGAGAATACGGGCGCCGCGGTGGTTGTGTTTCCTGGCGGAGGCTATCAGATTCTTGCGATCGATCTGGAGGGTTCAGATGTCTGCGACTGGCTAACAGGCCGAGGAATCACGTGCGTACTTCTGAAATACCGCGTGACAAAAGTGGGGTCGTATCCTAAATCAGGGCCTTTTCCCGAGTCACCCATGGCGTTGGAGGATGCACAGAGAACACTGGGTTTGGTGCGCTTCCACGCGGCGGAATGGCATATCGATCCACACAAGATCGGCGTGCTCGGGTTTTCTGCAGGAGGGCATTTGTCGGCGGCGATAAGCACACATTTTGAGAAGCGCCTGTACCCGGTTGTGGATGCCGCGGACAAGGAGAGCTGCCGGCCGGATTTTGCGGTCGCGCTCTATCCGGGACATCTTTCGCTGTCGGCATCGGAGTGGGACGCCAGGCAAGGTACCAAGAAATTTGCAGTACCTCATCCGGTAAATGCCGACAAACATCTTTGGTTGAATCCCGAAGTTCCTGTAACCAGGCATACGCCGCCGACGTTTTTGCTGCAAGCCGAAGATGACCATGTCGACAGCGTAGATGACTCGTTGTCTTATTACATCGCGCTGGAGAAGGCCGGGGTGCCCGTCGAGATGCACTTGTATGCGCAAGGCGGGCATGCGTTTGGATTGCGTCGTACCAAGTTTCCTATTACGGCGTGGCCACAATTGGTGGAGACGTGGATGGGATCAATCGGGATGATTGCGAATTAGGCATTACTGGGCGCAGCGCCTGCCGGAATGATCACATACAAGCAGATTGGGTCGAGCGTATACTGCGCCCGTCGACTATGCGTCGCGCCATCGCACTAGCGCTTGTCATGCTCTTCAGTTGCCTGCTGATCGCGCCGCTGCTTGTTCCTGATGACGATGCCAACCTGCCCGCATGCTGCCGCCGCCAAGGCAAGCATCATTGCCTGATGCGCGAGGCGGATCAGGCGCTCAACAGGCGCCTGGGTTTCACATCCATCAGCGAGAAATGCCCTTGCCAGCCACGCGTCGCGTGTGTCGTTCCCTCGGAAAGACTCAAGCCTGGGGCGGGCGCTGGTTTATTTGCCGAAGTGGTCCGCCATCCAAAATGGGCGGCTCAGACTGAGGCGCATTTCCGCATCTCAAGCGCTTGCGGTCACCCGAAGCGCGGCCCTCCAACTCCACTCGCCTGATCGCACCTTGCAGTTCGGTTGAAGGTCCAGTTGACCTTTGCCTGTTTTCCCGTGCCCGTTCGCGCGAGAGGAGTATCCGATGAAATGCCCGCATTGGCTGGCGATGGCGCCGGTCGTTTGGTTAATTTGGCAAGGGCCTATGGCCTTTGCCCGTCAAGACGCGCGGAATGGAACGGTCGCAGCGATGATTGTTGTAACGACCGAAGAGGTAGGCGCTCGAGTGGGAGAAATCATCGGCGTTGTAAAGGATCCCTCCGGAGCAATGGTTGCCGGCGCCAAGATACACATTCGCGGCGTGGGATTCGCGGCAGACGCCATCTCCGATCGTCAAGGTCGATTTGAATTTGCATCGATTCCCATCGGCCGGTATCGGATTGAAGCCGTGGCACAGGGCTTTGAACTCGCTGACATTTCCGCAGCGACGGTGACGGCGAGCGGGAAAACCCCGATCACCGTTATCCTACGCATCGCATCGGCTCAAAGCTCTGTTGAGGTGAAGGCGCCCCTCCTGGGGTCGGCATCTGCTACCGCTCTGTCTCCCGGTCAGGACGATCAGGCACATATGTCGAATGCGGCCAGGCTACTGAGCGATACTCCTGGGATAAGTGTGCGCGAGAACGGAACACTGGGATCTATTCCGCTGCTCCACGGGCTAGGCGACGAGCGAACCAAGGTGGTAGTGGATGGCATGACCATTTCCTCCGCCTGCCCCAACCACATGAATCCGCCATCGTCCTACATGGCGCCTGCGCACGCCGCGCAGATGACCGTCATGCCGGGCGTTACGCCGGTGAGTTCGGGCGGGGACAGTCTGGGGGGAACCATCTCCATCGACTCCGCCGATCCGGTGTTCGCCAGGGGCGACGAGCGCCTACGCGCGACGAGTTCGGAATCGGGATTCTTCCGCAGCAACGGCGAGAACTACGGTGGCTCATTGTCGGTGTGGGCGGCGGGGCACAATCTCGCATTCGGTTACGGCGGGTCGTGGGCGACGGAGGACGATTACAAGGACGGAAGCGGCCATAAGGTTACATCGACGTTTGCGCAGACAACCGAGCATGCCTTGACGTTCGCCATGCGCGCGCGAGGCAATCTTCTGGTGCTGCAGGGGGCGCTGCACCACGTTCCTTACGAGGGCTTTCCGAATTCGCAAATGGATATGGTCCGCGACTATGCAGAATCGCTCAATCTCCACTTTCGCCATGGCTTCGAACATGGCTCGTTCGATTCGCATGTTTACTGGCAGGGCGCATGGCACTCCATGAATGTTGGACGGGACAAATCGACATTCCCTATGCCCATGTGGATGCCGATGAACACCCACGGCAGAGACCTGGGCTATACCTTCGCGGTGGATGTGCCTGTTTACGCGCGGCACAATCTCAACCTGGGGAACGAGTTGCATCGCTTCGTTCTCGACGATGGCTGGCCGGCAGTCCCCGGCACAGCTCCTGGCATGGGGCCGAATCCATTCGTCCATATCAACCAAGGCCATCGCGCCCGTCTTGGGTCCTTCGCTGAGATTACGAGCGCCTGGAATTCGAAATGGATGACGCTTGTGGGCCTGCGCAATGATTCGGTCTGGATGAACACAGGCGCAGTGCAGGGCTACTCCATGATGTACGCGGTGGATGCCGACGCTTTCAATGCGTCTCATCGCGCGCGCCTCGATACTGATCTCGATGCGACGGCATGGGCACGTTTCCAGCCCAACACATTCGGCAGTTATGAACTGGGCTTTGCGCGAAAATCGCGGGCGCCTAATCTTTATGAGCGATACGCGTGGTCAACCAGCCGCATGACAAGCGGAATGATCGGCTGGTTCGGAGACGGCAATGCGTACGTCGGCAATCTTAATTTGCGCCCTGAGACGGCCAACACCCTCAGTGGAACGGCAAGCTGGAGTGACACAAAAAACGGGACGTGGGAGATCAAAGTGATTCCCTTCCTGACCTCGATTCATGACTTCGTCGATGTCGATTTGCTGAAGAACAGGGTGTACGGCACAACGACCCTAGCACAACTCCGTTTTGCCAATCGCGATGTACGCATTGCGGGTGCCGATCTGTCGGGTTCAGCCAGGTTGTGGCAGAACGGTGGTTTTGGTTACGGCAAGGTGAGCTTGCTGGCGGCCTTGCTGCACGGCAAGCGGCTCGACACATCTACCGGCCTGTACCAGATGATGCCTCCACACTTGAGCGTAGATTTCAACGAAGAAGTGAAGACATTGTCAGCTGGCTTCAAGGTTCAAGCGGTGAGTAGAAAAACCTGGATCGACCCTAATCGACATGAGCCCCCCACATCCGGATACGGGCTGCTCGATGTGCACGCGGGCTATCGACGCGGACACATTGTGGCGGCGGCGGCGGCCGACAATTTACTCAACCGGAACTATGAGCTTCCCCTGGGAGGCGTGAATTTCGACGACTTTATGTCGAGTGGATGGACAGGCCAGTTGAAGCCATTGACAGGACGAGGGCGCTTAATGTTTGCAACAGTAAGCGCCCGGTTCTAAGCGCTTGTTGGAAGCTAGACAAGAACGCTCGCTGCACGTCCGGTCTGCCAGTGAGTTTGTCTCTCTAAAATCCTGCTATCACCTTGCAAGGTGACAAGGGTCACATGTCGTCATCATGCGGGTCGCCTAGATTCTTTGGCAGACCCCGCCACGCTGGATGAGTTCCACCTGCACTCCGAAGAGAAGGTGAAGCCTTTTGCCGTCTTATTGTTTAGTTCACTGCAGGTGTTGAGATACCCGCAGATGCTCAACCCAAGAATCCGAAAGAATGCCGTTATGCGCAAGTGGGGCATCGCTGTCAGTCTGTTCTATGGAATCCTGGTCCTGGTTTTCGCGGTTCCGAGCGCGGTCGTCCTGGCCGGCAATAAAGGGCTCCTGTCCGTCGGCTTCTATGAGGAAGTGATCGAATTCTACAAGCAAGTGTGGACGTGGATTCCGATTGCCTGCCTGTTAGTTGGCCAAGCGATCTTGTTTTTCTTATCGGTCGACACTGCCTATAAGCGGCTGAGACCTAGAGCTCACATTGTGGTCTCGTGCTTGGTAACCGCGATGTTGCTAGGTTTGCTTACAGTTGCGGGAATACTTTCTCTGGGCGTGGCGATTTCCAGCGATAAATTTCTGGATCGGATCCCGGACAATATGGGCCAGTTGCTCGGACTGTGGGCGGCTCCCTGGGCAATCTGGGCAATCTTGTTCTATGTATATCTCCGCACGTCCGACAACTTCACATCGCGGGCGATCTCATGGCTATTGAGGGGCAGCGTTCTTGAGTTGCTGGTCGCGGTGCCATGCCATGTCATGGTGCGACGCAGGCACGACTGTTCCGCACCGATTGCAACCGGTTTCGGCATAGCGACGGGTATTGCGGTCATGCTGTTGTCTTTTGGTCCTGGCGTGCTGCTTCTATACAAAAAACGTCTGGCCACTTATTCCGAATACAGGTCAGCCAAACCGCACTTGGTAGCCAAATAGGCAATATGCGCGAACGGTAAAAACGGGCGTGTGAACGAAGCGGTCGTTGCCGGCGGGCACAATTCGGCCGTCCGCGGCGGGATCACGGGGTGCGCAGCTGCTTTGAAGGATCGGAACGACAGGACTCCCTGCGTGAGCAATTGCCCCCATGACCAAGGGCTGGTCAATAAAAAAACGAGGCAAGTCGCTCGGGATAGATTCCGGTGCCGCTCCAATATGTCGATCCGGATTTTCTAGCGAATCCGGCTTCGGAGGATTACGGTAAGAAAAGGCTCTGAACCGGGCTCAGAGGCCCTGCCCATGCCAGGACTGCCTACGACGCTTTTCCGCGCAGGAGCTGTTCGGCCCGAAGCCAATCCTCGGCATCCCGTCCATGCTGGCGTCCGCGCTCGTTCCACAGTTGGTGGGCAAGCTTTGCGATTTCAGCTTCCGAAACATCGCGGGTGATCGTCTTCGGTTCCCGAACCGCATTGATTTCGGTAACGTTGGACGGGGTCGCCTTCTTGGCTGCGGGTTTCCGCGGCTTGGCGGTGGTGGTCGCTGTTTTTGCCTTTTCTGCCATCGTTATTTCTCCTCCATAGCGTGCTGTTTAGAGCGAGTCAAAAATCCCCGCAAGCGCAAATGCACAAACTTGCGCTCAATTCAATCTCGCTTGTTTACTCTACGTCCAGGGTTTGCGTTCGACTCAACCATTGAGGTGAGTCACCGAGTGGGCTTGCGAACGCGGTAACTGGTCCGTTCTTCGAGTTAAAGAAATCTCCTGCCTGCTTGTTACGATTCCTTCACTCGTTCCTTCTCTAGCGAACGACGCCGCACGCAAGCAATGGGTCTTACAGCGTGCAACATCCTCTATAGGATACAAAACAGTCAACGCCTTCCAACTCGCAAATGCCTGAAAGGTATCTTCGACATAAACCGATTGATGATACTACAGGAGTTAGGCGAAATTGCCAGGGGTGATCATCTCGCATGGTGAACCTAGCTGGACCTACCCAGGCATCCAAACAACGTCGCAGGCTGGCGGCTGTTGCTTTGTCCAGAACAGAGGAGCTTCTTGAAACCTAAAATCGGACCCCTCACTCCCGAAATGTGGCCAGCGCTTGAGGATCTCTTCGGAGAGCGCGGAGCCTGCAATGGCTGCTGGTGCATGTATTGGCGGATTGGCAGCGCGTACCGCAAACAACCAGCAGAAGCGAACAAGGAGGCCTTCAAAACAATCGTGAAACACGGCCCTCCCCCGGGCTTGCTGGCCTTCGAAGGCGAACGCGCGATTGGCTGGTGTCAAATTACTCCACGCGATGCTTTGCCGTGGCTCGAACACAACTGGCGCCTGAGGCGCCTGGATGAGGTACCGGTGTGGTCGATCTCCTGCTTCTATATCCGGAAGGGCTACCGCAAACGCGGTATCACAACAGCGCTGATCGATGCGGCTGTGAAAACGGCGAAACGTGCGGGGGCTCCCGCCATCGAAGCCTACCCGCTCGATGCAGACCTGACTCCCAGCTCGTCCGGCACGGGGTATATGACGACATTCGCCCGAATCGGCTTCAAGGTCGTTGCCCGACACACTCCGCCGCGGCCCATCATGCGCCTTGTTTTGAAGCGCGCAAAAACACGGGCCTCGTGAGGGACTGTCCACGCTTTTGACGCCCCTCCAAATGGAGCGGCGGCTTTCCGGGGTGTTGACAGATCGAATCGGGGAGCTGGAGTTGAAATCATCCAACCTCGTTTGTGTTACCTCCACCGTGCTATATATGTTCGATAGCAGACTTAGTAGAGTCGACAAAAGCCTTTGCTGGATTCTGGCTTCAGGCGGTAGACTTCCTGTACCCGGATTAATTAGAGGAACGATGACCCGTCTTCTTGTCGTTGAGGACCATCCGAACGACCTTCAAATCGCTGCGGAAACTGCACGTTCCGCGGGAATCACCGACCTCGAAGCCCGGACCACAGCGCAGGCAGCAATCAACTATCTCGAAAGGGGCCTGCGCGGAGATGTGCCGCTGCCCAATGGAATCGTTCTGGATCTCGATCTTGGGTACGAAAGCGGGTACGAGCTGCTTCGCTTTTGGCACAGTCAGCCCGCGTTGAAAAAAATCCCCATGATCGTCTGGACTTTGTTGGGTGAAGAGCAGCGCGAAATCTGCAACCTGTTCAAGATCGATGCATACATCTCGAAATGGGAGGGGCTCACGACTTTCCGCGAAGCCATCGGCAAAATTCACTCAACTAACTCCCAGGAATGACGCGCCCCTATTTTGTTCCCTTCCAAGCGGGCTTACCGTCCCTCTGCCGTATCCTGTCTTTTCTGCATCTAAGTTCATTTGAGTATTCGCTAACACCTTCCTTTACCCAAACCCCCTATGCCATATTTGAATGCGGGGCGGTGAATGCGCCCATACTTAGCCCGAAGGAGGGCTGAATGAACGATTTAGCGGACATTATCTCCCAGAACGAAGACCAGATCCGCAGCGAGTGGATTCGGGATATGGGAACGTCGTTACGGCGAACAGATTTAATAAGCAGCACAGAACTCGAGGAACAGTCCCGTGCCGTCTTGAATGCGGTCGTAATGGGTGTGAGAACGAGCGGAACCAAGGATACGTCGGGCAAAGGTTGGAACCCGGCCCGTGAACTTCTGCAGGAAGTCTCAGCCTCCCGGGCGCGGCAAGGATTCTCGACCACCGAAGTGGCAACTTTCATACTCTCGCTGAAACAGCCGTTTTTTTCCGCGATCCGCCGCCATTCCAAGGATCAGGACAAAGCCTTCGACACAATGTGGACGGCCACTGAGTTGCTGGACCGGCTGGCATTAATTACCACGGAAGCCTTCATCTCCACACGCGAGGAATTAATCTCCCGACAGCAGCAGGAGTTGATGGAATTATCGACGCCTGTAGTCAAGTTGTGGGACGGCATCCTGGCACTACCGATCATCGGTACACTCGACAGCGCGCGAACCCAAGTTGTGATGGAAAGCCTACTGGAGGCGATCGTGGCTACGAATTCCAGGTACGCGATCATCGACATCACCGGCGTGCCGACGGTCGATACCCTGGTGGCGCAGCATTTGCTCAAGACGATTACGGCGGCGCGCCTGATGGGCGCGGAGTGCATCATCAGCGGCGTTCGCCCCCAGATCGCCCAGACCATCGTCCACCTCGGCATCAATCTCGAAGATGTCATCACCAAGGCCAAGCTTTCCGACGCACTTGCTCTGGCTCTGCAACGCAGCGGTCGCTCGGTTGTGCGGACTTCGCCCGAAAACGGCGCGGCACGTGGCATTCTTTCGAATCGGGAGGGCTAAGTGGAACGGATTCCTGTTCTTCGCATGGGCTCGCTCCTCCTGATCACGATCCAGGTGGATATGCACGACAAGCTGGCGATGCAACTGCAGGACGATGTGACGCAACGCATCTCTGAATGGGGCTCGACCGGAGTGCTAATCGACATTTCATCTCTCGAGATTGTGGACTCGTTCATTGGACGCATGCTGGCCAACATTGCCGCCATGTCGCGGGTTTTGGGAGCGGAGACAGTGGTTGTCGGCATGCAACCCGCAGTTGCGATCACCCTTGTCGAACTTGGAATGTCATTACCGGGCGTGCGCACCGCCTTGAGCGTCGAAGCGGGAATGGAGCTGCTCTACGGGGCGGTGGCCGGACTGCAGTCGGGATCCCAGGATGAGCCTACCCAAGTCTGAGGTACTACCGATCAAGAACTCGAGCGACATTGTGATAGCCCGGCAGAAAGTGCGCCAATGGGCAATTGAATTGCGCTTCGGCCTCGTGGATCAAACCAAACTTGTCACCGCGGCGAGCGAGTTGGCCCGCAACGCCCTGGATTATGGCAA
Organism: Occallatibacter sp.; assembly: GCA_036488735.1. Lineage (GTDB taxonomy): Bacteria > Acidobacteriota > Terriglobia > Terriglobales > Acidobacteriaceae > Telmatobacter. Next base: position 450,284 of record DASXHC010000030.1, on the reverse strand, counting down.
GGGCGGCGAGATGACCATCGAAACCCTGAACTCCGGGCCCAAGACAGGTCTCCGTTTGACGTTCGAGGACCATGGTCCCGGGATTCCGGACATCGAGCAGGCCCTCAAAGATGGTTATACCACCGGTTCAGGAATGGGCCTTGGCCTGGGAGGAAGCAAACGCCTGGTGAACGAATTCAACATCCAATCAGAAGTGGGAAAAGGAACGAAGATTACAGTGGCGCGATGGAAGTAGCATTCACGGAATTTGTGACCGTGACCGACCCAAGTTCAGTGGGGGAGGTTCGCAGAACTGCGCTCCTGGCGGCGCAGCGACTGCATCTGGATGAGACGCGATCCGGAGAACTCGCGTTGCTGGCCACCGAAGCATCACGTAATGCTTTGGTGCACGGCGGCGGCGGTCAGGTTGTGCTCACCGGGACGCGTGAGCATCAGGTGTCGGTGGCGCGCATCCTGGTGATGGACAAGGGCCCTGGCATCCCCAATATGGCGGAGGCCATGAGTGATGGCTATTCCACCTCAGGCACAATGGGTGGCGGCATGGGCGCGATGAAGAGAATCGCCAACATACTCGAGATCTTCACCGGTCGCAGTGGAACCATCGTGCTGCTTCAGATCGGACAGTCCGTACAGACGGGTCAACTCCAGATCGCAGGGCTAGCTGTGCCATATCCTGGAGAAAAGCATTGCGGCGATGCCTGGACATGTCATCGCACGCCGGAGCGCACGGTTTGCCTGCTCGTGGATGGCCTCGGGCATGGATGGGATGCGTCGGAGGCCGCGCGGGAAGCTGTCGTGACGTTTCACAAACGGGTCGAGTTAGCACCCGGACACATTTTGAGCTATGTCCACGAAGCATTGCGAAAAACCCGCGGCGCCGTGGCTGCAGTGGTGGAGATCCGGCCGCGAGAAAGCTCGCTCACATATGCGGGTGTCGGCAATATCTCCGCAGTCGTTCTAAGCCGCGGAACTTCGCGCAGTCTGGTCTCGCACAACGGCACGCTTGGAGTCGCTACTTCGCGTATCCAGGAATTCAAATCGGAATGGCCGGCAGATGGTGTGCTCGTACTCCATTCCGACGGGCTTCAATCGAGATGGGATCTTTCACCGTATGCGGGTCTCCTGGCTCGCCATCCGGCTGTGATTGGCGGCGCGCTGTTACGTGATTTCCGGCGTCATCGCGATGATGCGAGCGTCGTGGTGATAAAGGCCGCTTGAAGATATGTCGTCGTTTGTCTTCCAAGTCGCGTTGAGAACCGAGCGGGATGTGGTGCGGGCGCGGCAACGTGCCCGCGAAGTGGCAGCCTCTCTTGGTCTCGATAACCAGGATCAGATACGCCTGGCCACAGCCACGTCGGAGATTGCTCGAAACGCCTTTCGCTACGCGCGCAATGGCAAGGTCGCCTTCTCCGTGGTCGTCGAACCGCCGCAGCGCGTGGAAGTAACGGTGACTGACTCCGGACCCGGCATCCCCAATCTCGAAGAGATTTTCGAGGGGCGATACAAGTCCGAAACGGGCCTCGGGATGGGCATCCTGGGCACCCGTCGCTTGATGGATGAGTTCGACATCGAGACCACCGCTAAAGGCACTCACATCCGGATGGCGAAACTGATCCCGCATCATCAGGTCTGGACGACCCGCAGCGTCAATGACCTTAGCCAGCAGATGCAGGATCGCAGCCCTGAAAACCCCTACGAGGAAATCGAACAGCAAAATCAGGAACTGCTGAAGACTCTGCAGGAATTGCGCAGCCGCCAGGAAGAGTTGGAACTGTTGAACCGTGAGTTGGAGGACACAAATCGCGGAGTGGTCGCCCTGTACGCCGAACTCGATGAACGTGCGGACTATCTGCGCCGCGCCTCGGAACTCAAAACCAAGTTCCTCTCCAATGTGTCGCACGAATTTCGCACCCCGCTGAACTCCATTGTGTCGCTTGCCCGCCTCCTGATGAGCAAAATGGACGGTGATCTCACGGCCGAACAAACCAAGCAGATTCGATTCATTGAGTCGTCGGCGCGTGATCTGCAGGAGATGGTCAACGATCTTCTCGATCTGGCCAAAGTGGAAGCGGGCAAAACGCGCATCCGCACCAAGCGGTTCGAAGTGCAGGAGTTATTCAGCGCCCTCAAAGGCATGCTGAAGCCGTTGCTTGCTGATAACATTTCCGTCGACCTTGTGTTCGATGACAGCCGCGAGCTCAAACCGATGCACACGGACGAAGGCAAGGTGTCGCAGATTCTGCGCAACCTCATTTCGAATGCTTTGAAATTTACGCCCCGGGGACAGGTCGTAATCTCCGCACAGATGATGCCGGACGACCAGGTGCTGTTCTCGGTTGCGGACACGGGTATCGGTATCCCGCGCGAGCACCACGAGACAATTTTTCGCGAGTTCAGCCAGATCGAAAATCCGCTGCAGGAGCGGCATCGGGGAACCGGCCTTGGACTGCCTCTGTGCCGCAACCTCGCCATGCTATTGGGTGGCACTCTCTGGTTAGAAAGCGAACCCGACAAAGGCTCCGTTTTTTACGTCCAGATTCCCTGCGTTTACGTGGGCGAGGCGGTGCGGCCTGATCAGGCGGCGGAGTTGCCCGCACCGGAATTTCATCGCACCACGGTTCTGTTTCTGGAAGATAACCTGGAGACTGCGCGCATGCTTGAGGCGCATATACGCAACTCGGAATTCCAAGCTATCCTGGCAGCAAATGTCGCCCAGGCGGAAATGTGGACGTCACGTCATAAGCCGGGCGCCGTTGTTTCCGACATCTACATTGGCGACGAATTGGCGTGGGCATTTCTCACGCGCCTTCGCGAAAAGTGGCCGGACTTGCCGCTCATCGTGACGAGCATCTACGAGGAATCGCAGGCTGCGCACGGCGCTGGAGCGGACCTGTTCATTCCCAAGCCTATCGACCAGACTGTCCTGTTGCGTGAACTCAGGCGCTTGACGGCGCAGTTTGGAACCAAGAAGCTGCTCCTGGTCGACGACAATGACGTAGCGCGTTACATTCTGCGCGAGTTGCTCAATCAGCCCTGGCTTGAAATTCTGGAGGCCAGCAACGGCACGGAAGCGAGCAAGCGGCTCAACGAAAGCGCGCCCGATGGCATGATCCTCGACTTGCTGATGCCTGACATCAGCGGGTTCGACATTCTCCGCCGTGTACGCGCCGACAAGTCGACCGAAAACCTGCCCGTTTTGATCTACACGTCAAAGCCGCTGACTGAATCGGAACGCGCCCAACTTGAAGCGCTACGGGCAAGGATCATCCGCAAAGAAGATGTTTCTACACGCCTGTCGGCGCAGCCATTCCTCGATTGGCTCAGAACATCGGGCCTGTCTCCGGATTCCACCCCTCGGGAGCAGAATGTCTGAAGCGACTCCCCGAATTTTGATTGTCGACGACCGGGAAGAGAATCGGTACGTACTGTGCCGCGTCCTTCGGCAGGCGGGGTACGATTGCGTTGAGATCGACAATGGTGCGGACGCCCTGAAGGCTGCACTGACGTTACCTGACTTGATGATCCTGGACGTCCGTCTTCCAGACTTCTCCGGGTACGAGGTTTGCCAGAGCATCAAACACGATCCGCGCACAGCACAAATCTCCATACTGCAGATTTCCGCTTCCTTTGTTTCCAGCGAAGATCGTGCGCGCGCCCTCGAAGCCGGGGCGGACGGCTATCTTACCCACCCTATCGATGCCGTGGTCCTGGTGGCGACCGTGAAAGCGCTTCTGAGGCTGCGCACCGCCGAGAACGTGGCTCGCAAGTCGGCAGAACAATGGCAAGCGACATTCGACGCGCTCACCGAGGGCCTGGCGCTAGTGGACTCCGAAGGACGCCTGGTCCGCTGGAATGGCGCCTTTGCCGAAATTTGCGGCCCGCAATCTAACCCGAGCCATCACGAAGATGCAGCAGTCCTGCTGGAACGGGTACTAGGTGCCAGTGAATTCTTGCGGCTGAATGGTACGGAACGATTTCAATCTGAGTATTCAATCCACCAGAGAACCGTGCAGCTCACCGTCAATCCAGTCGACCCGGAGAATCCGGATGCCGGTAAGATCCTTGTTCTTTCAGACGTAACCGACCGCAAGTTAGCGGAATACGCATTGCGCACCGCGGAGAAGATCGCGGCGACCGGGAAGCTTGCGCATGCCATCGCGCACGAAATCAACAACCCGCTGGAAGCACTTACAAATTTGCTCTACCTGGCCGGCACGTCCAACTCACTCGAGAACATCCACGATTTGCTTGCCCACGCCAGCAGCGAAGTGGAACGAATTGCGCGCATCACCAAGCAAACACTCTCGTTCCAGCGAGACACTCAGCATCCCTTAGTACTGGACGTAGGCGAATTGGTTTCAGAGGTTGTGGCTGTTTATCAAAAGTCAGCAACCGCCCGTCGAGTGCGGGTGGTGTGTCATCGCCGTCCGACTCTTGCGATTCACGGGTTTCCAGGCCAACTCAGCCAGATCTTCAGCAACCTGGTTCGCAATGCCGCCGAGGCAGCACCGCAGGGCACCGAAGTCGTCGTGCGCGTTCGCTCGATCTGCCGCCACGGCCGCGAAGGCACGCGCGTGACGATCCATGATCGTGGCCGGGGTATTCCCTCCGAGGTGCGCACCCAGATGTTCGACCCCTTCTTCACGACCAAAGAACTGAAGGGTTCAGGGCTGGGGCTCTGGGTTTCAAAAAACCTGATCATGAAACACCAGGGAACGATTCGCTTTCGCACCTCCACACGCGAAGGCGCCAGCGGAACTACCTTCGAGGTTTTTCTGCCGGTGGGCGGCTTGTCCTCGCTCAATCTCGCCAATCAATAAGCACGATTCCGGTTACTCGCGCGGCTCACCCCATCCCCCTCCCCCCGGAGATGCAATGCGCAACCGGCTGCCACTCTTCAATTCACGCGTGAATTTGCCGGGAAGCCTCTCCTCGCCTTGATCCGAGATGAGTTCGCTCCGGCCCGACATCCCGTCTCCGCCCCCAGCTAGTCCCCAGGGCTGCGTAGTGCGCCGGTCGGCCAGCATCGTTACCTGTGCGTCGCCCAATAACTCAATTTCACGTACCAGTCCGTCCCCGCCTCGGTTCTGACCCGTCCCTCCCGATCCGCGGCGGATGGCGTAGCGCATCATGCGGAACGGATAGGCAAATTCCAGCGCCTCCACCGGCGTGTTGAGAGAGTTGGTCATGTGGGCATGATGTCCACTCGCGCCTGTTGCAGTAGGTGAGGCGCCGAGCCCGCCGGCAATGGTTTCGTAGTAGGTGTATGGCTGGCCCGATCGAGGATCAATGCCACCAATGGTGAGATTGTTCATGGTGCCGGAGCTGGCCGCGGGAATGCGTCCGGGAAGCGCCTGGTGCAAGGCCCGCAAAAGCGTGTCCACGATGCGTTGCGATGTCTCGACATTTCCGCCCGCGACAGCCGCGGGTGCGACGGCATTCACAACACTTCCTTTCGGCGCGATTACGCTAACTGGACGCATGAGGCCGGCCGTCGCGATCGCCCCCGCCGGAAGCAGGCAGCGAAACACATAAAAAACTGCCGCCCAAGTCACGGCATAAACCGCATTGAGACTGCTGGGGACCTGCGCATCTGTTTCCGCAAAATCCACCCTCGCAGTTTTCCGCGTGGGATCAGTTTGTATCGAGACACGGATGGTAATGGCACCCCGACGCACACCGTCGTCATCAAGACAATCTTCGGCACGCCATTCGCCGGCAGGCAGTTCGCTCAGAACTGCTTTCATCAAACGCTCCGACCCATCCATCATGGCCGCGGCGCCACGCAGAATGCGCGCATGGCCGAAGCGATCGACGAGTTCGCGCACGCGCTCCGCACCAATGCGGCAAGCACCCAGCTGCGCGGTAAGGTCGCCTTCGCGTTCGCGTGGAGTGCGCACGTTGGCCAGCAGAATTCCAAGCACCTGACAATCCAGCTGCCCGGCGTGCATCAGCTTCACCGGTGGGATGCGAATGCCCTCCTGCGCAATCTCGCGGCAAAGTCCCATCGAACCCGGAAACATGCCGCCCACATCGGCGTGATGCGCGCGATTGGCCACGAAGAATGCGGCCTTCGCCTGGCGCGGGATAAACACGGGCGCCACCATGGTGATATCGGGCAGATGGGTTCCACCGCGATAAGGATCGTTGAGTAGAGCGACATCGCCGGGGCCGAGGTCGAACGCATCGAGTACGGCCCGCACCGACATGGGCATGGAGCCAAGATGCACCGGCATGTCATCGCCCATCGCGATGAGGTCTCCGTCAGCAGAAAACACCGCCGAAGAATAGTCGCGGCGTTCCTTGATGTTGGGTGAGAAAGCCGTGCGCCGCAGGGCCGCGCCCATCTCCACCGCAACTGAATGCAGTGCATGACCAAGGACAGCAATCTCTGCGGGATCGAGCGGACGTTGTTTCATCGGTTGTCTCCCTGATCGCGCAACGGCGCTGGTGATCTCAAGGTCAGATTGCTGTGCCGATCCACGGCCGCCGTCCAGCCGCTCGGCAGGTAAGTCGTCGCACTCAGTTCAACGATGACCGCTGGACCCGGGAATCGGTCCCCTGGTTTCAACAACCTGCGATCGTAAAGTGCGCCGCGCCGCCAGCGCCCATCTTCAAAAATGCGATGCTCTCCAATGCGCGCACGGGCACCGTCGCCACGCTTCAGCGCGACGGGCGTAGGCCGTGGCTTGGGGGTGCGCGCCACTGCCTGCACGCGCAGCGTAACGACTTCGACCGCCCTCTCTGAATCCGCATAGCCATAAGCGCGCGCATGACGTTGGTGAAATTTCTTCACCACGTGCGCGCTCCAGTCGATCCGCAATTCGAAGCCCTGCCCCTGGTAGCGAAGATCCGCATGGCGCGACAGCGAAGGCCGCACTCTTTCACGCTGAAATGTCTCCCGTGCCTCAGTTTCTAACTCCGCAAATACTCTCGCGATTTGAGCTGATCCGGGTGTGGTCATCACTGTGCGTGAGAACTCGCGGCGCAGGTCGGCGTCCAGAATCCCGAGCGCCGACAGCGCTCCTGGCGCAGCCGGAATGAGAACGTGCCCGATGCGCAGCGCCGACGCCAGCGCGCAGGCGTGAAGCGGTCCAGCCCCGCCAAACGCCAGCAGCACAAACGAACGCGGATCGTGCCCGCGTTCCACGGAAACCTGGCGCAGGGCGCTCTCCATGCGTGCATTCGCCACCCGCACAATCCCTTCGGCCAACGATTCGATCGATGCAAATCCATCGTCCGCTTCGACGTTGGCAAGGGCAGCGCGCGCCCGTTCTGGGTCCAGCCGCATCGCGCCACCCAGAAAATGCCCAGCGTGCAAGCGTCCCAGAACCAGGTTCGCGTCAGTCACCGTGGCGCGTTCACCACGGCCGTAACAAGCAGGTCCCGGATCGGCGCCCGCCGATTGCGGTCCCGCCTGCAATGCCGCGGCGGTATCCATCCATGCCAACGAACCGCCACCCGCTCCCGCGGTATGAATGTCGAGCATAGGAACGCGAACAGGAAGCCCTCCGACTTGCCCTTCAATGGTTGTTGGCGGATCGACCGCAGCATCGATCAGTGCGACATCGGTGGACGTTCCGCCCATATCGAAGCTGAGCACACGCTCGATCCCGGCGCGTCGCGCCACACTGACCGCACCGATCACCCCGCCCGCCGGTCCCGACAATATTGTTCGCACCGGTTCACGCGCCGCTGCCTCGGCCGACAGAATGCCACCTGAAGATTGCATGATGTTGAGTTCTGCGCCGCTTCTCTTAAGACTCCGCTCGAGACCTTCGATGTAACTGGTCATGCGCGGAGCGATGTAGGCATTCAGCGTTATCGTCGCGGCTCTCTCGTATTCACGAAACTCCGGCAGGATATGGTGCGCGATCGAAATCGGTAGCCGCAGACGCTTGAGCGCTGCAGCGACGACACGCTCATGTTTTGAATTTACAAAAGAGAACAGCAGTGAGATTGCAATCGACTCGGCTCCGGATTCTCGCACGCGTTTGCGCAAATCCTCGAGCGATTCTTGATCGAGAGGCCGTATCACGGCCCCGTCGTGCCCTATCCGCTCCGATACTCCAAAGCACAAATCAGTGAGCGGCGCGGGGCGATGCCGATTCCAGTCGTAAAGATCGGGTCGTGCCTGGCGCCCGATCGCCAGCGTGTCTTCAAAACCTTCAGTGGTTACGAAGGCCACACGTGCGCCTTTGCGTTCCAGCAGCGCGTTGGTTGCCACCGTGGTCCCATGACGGATCTCCAGTTGCTTTGCCCCGGTCAGATGGGCAATCCTCTCCGCCGCCTGCAGAATAGCGCGCCCCGGATCGTCCGGTGTGGACTGAAGTTTGAACACCTCAAGCCGTCCGGCAGAGCGATATACGCAATCGGTGAAAGTACCTCCGGTATCGATGGCAATGACGAGACGTTTGGCCATTTCAATGCAAACATATCAGCCCCGGCCCGCTTCTATAGACCCGGCATCCTCGAGAATGAGACATTGAAGTTCACCGCCCGCTGGCGCGGAGCGTTGAACCGCCCTCTATGCCTTACACCGATCGATCTGCACCGCCATTTCGCTGGAGTGCTGCCACCACAGCGCAACGCAATGTAGTGATTGCCGCCAGCCTCGGGTGGATGCTGGACGCCTTCGATGTCATGCTCTACTCCATCGTGCTGGCCACGCTGATGCGTACATTTGGCATGAGCCGCACCACCGCCGGCATGCTGAACGCGCTCACCCTTGCCGCGTCAGCCATCGGCGGGTTGGGTTTCGGCCTGCTCGCTGACCGCTTCGGGCGCCGGCGGATGTTGAGCGCCAGCATCCTGTTCTACTCCTTCTGCACGTTCGCCTGCGGCCTTTCCACCAGCATCTTCATGCTGGGAGTTTGCCGATTCCTGTTGGGACTGGGCATGGGCGGCGAGTGGAACACGGGTGCGACCCTGGTGGCGGAAACCTGGCCGGCGCATTGGCGGGGGCGCGCCGTCGGGATCGTCCAGAGCAGTTGGGCGGTCGGCTACGCCCTCTCCGCAGTCACCGCGTGGATCCTCCTCGGACATGCCAACTGGCGATGGGTCTTCTTTGCCGGCATTCTGCCCGCTGGCGTTGTGTTGTGGATCCAGCGACGAGTACCCGAACCACCCGTCTGGGAACGAATGCGCGCCACCGCAGCGCCGGGCGAAAAACGCCGCGCCTTGCGTAAATCCCTGCGTCCGTTACTCATTCTCACGCTGACAAATACCTTTGGCATGTTCGGCTGGTGGGGACTTTTCACCTGGATTCCCGCCTATCTCATCCTGCCGGCAGCGCAGGGCGGGCGCGGGTTCAGCGCCTTGAACCTTACCGGATTTCTGGTGGTCATCAACCTATTAGGGATGTTGCCGGGCTATCAGCTTTTTGGCGTGGCGGCCGACCGCTTTGGGCGCCGCCGGACCCTGGTGGGCTATCTCGCAGCAGCGGCGATTGCCGTTCCGCTCCTGGCATCGGCCCGGCAGCCGGCGCTCATTCTCGTCTTCGCCTGCATCGCGGCCTTCTTCGGAACTGGCTTCTTCACCGGATCGGGCCTCATTGGCGGAGAAATCTTCCCCACCTCCATCCGCGCCACGGCCCTGGGCCTCTCATATAACTTGGGCCGCGGACTCAGTGCCCTGGCCCCCGCGACCATCGGCGCCTTGAGCGAGCGCCATGGGCTCTCCTGGGCTTTTGGTGCCAGCGGAATCGCATTCGCCGCCGCCACAATCGCCGCCCTGTTCATTCCCGAAACCTTAGGACGGGAAATTAGTTAACTAGAGAATGAAAAAGTTGGATCAAGTTGACGGAATGCGTGGAAGCTTCGAACTCAGGCCGTGATGGGACCACAGGCCGCCAGACCGGCCGGCAGGTTACCTTTTCCTACGTCGCACTTTGACAACAGAATGGTCAACTTCTGCAGCATCTGGGCCGGCTCACCACGGCGAACAAAATCCGCCACATACGGAGCCACATCGGTAGGAAGATTCCACACGTCCGACAGCAGAAGGATAGGCGCGCGGGGATACCGCTCGTGAATCTCTCTAGCCAGCTCGACGGGTGTGCTCAGGGAATTTACTCGGTGATCCAGGATGATGGCCTCAACATCCGCAGCCGGAGAAAAATCTACCCCCGTAAACCGTACAAGCGCGGTCTCTGGCTCATAGCCGGCACCCTCGAGTAGCATACGGTAGATCTCAAGATGCGAGGGATCGTCGTCAATCACTAATACGTGATGTAGCGGTAGCCGCAAAAAAACTCCGAAACGCACTTTAAATTGAGGGATGCATTCATCGTAGCCTCATTCCAATCTGGAGTCAATTTGTCTGAATTATGGGCGAATCCGCGCAGTTACCCTTACCCCTCGCCGCGCGGCCTCATCTGTCTGCTCATTTCCCGCTTCCAAACCCTTTCAAATGTGCCTATTCTAACGGAAAGTGAAGTTCGAACCCGACCATCTCGAAAGGCCGCTGCGCAAGCTGCGCAAATTACTCGACGAGTTCTCTGCCGATCCGCCTCCCGATGACATCCATGCGCTGCGTACCCAGACCCGTCGCCTTGAGGCGGTCGTCGACGCGCTCGATCTGGCGCACAGCAAAAAAACCCACCGCCTGATCAAAGCTGTTACTCCTCTGCGTAAAGCGGCGGGTGCAGTCCGTGACATGGACGTCATGATCGGTGCTGTACTAATGCTCTCCGAAGCCCGAAAAGACCCTGCCTTGGTACGTCTCGTTGAACACCTGTCAGAATTGCGCGTCAGGAGAGCACGCAGACTGGGCGATCTCGTTGAGCGACAGCGCCCCAAGGTGCGCAAGCGGCTAAAACAGTCGTCGAAACTTCTAGAGAGAAACGTTCAAAAGGAGCGAGGCGCCTCAACAAAACCGGGAACGGCAGTCGAGATACTCGTCACTGAGTTGCGCCACTGGCCCAAACTCGACGAGTCAAATCTGCATCATTTTCGAATCCGCGTGAAGGAATTAAGGTACATGCTGCAAATGACTACCGACGCCGATATCACGTGGGTGGCCCAACTCGAAAAAGTCAAGGGGGCGATTGGTGAGTGGCACGATTGGACGGAACTGTTGAAGATCGCTGCCGGATTGCTGGATGCTAAAGAAGACAAAGAACTTCTGAAGCGAATCGAATCGATTGGCAAAGAGAAGTTTAGACTTGCACTCACCGCTTCGAACGCCGCGCGCAAGCGCTACTTCCATTACGAAGCGGGGAATGGAAATCGAAAATCGGAGCTTCATCCAATCGCTCCTGACCGCAAGAAGGCGTCCTAGACTCCCCCCTGGTCTTGCATCCTCTCCGGTAAGCGCTTGCATCTTAGGCTTTGTGCATGCAACAACCAGAAAGGCGAATGTCCGGTCCACTCCCGGCGGGGCAGCCTACTTACCCCATGAGCGCTCCCTCCCGGTTTTGCGCAAGGCAGTCCAACATTGCCGGGGCTGCGAAATTTATCGCAACGCCACGCAAGCTGTTTTCGGCGAGATGGACGTCTCTCCTGCGCCCAATAGCGCATTCAAAGCACAAATGATGTTGATCGGCGAACAGCCCGGCGACCGCGAAGATCGGGAAGGCCATCCGTTTGTGGGACCGGCCGGAAGACTGCTCGACGAATGCTTGCAAGACGCCGGCATCGATCGCAAAAAGCTCTACATTACGAATGCGGTCAAGCACTTCAAATGGGAACCGCGTGGCAAACTGCGCATCCACAAGAAGCCTAACTCGAGCGAAATCTTTGCCTGTAGGCCATGGCTCGAGGCCGAACTGGAAGCCGTTCACCCGTCCCTGATTGTCTGCCTGGGCGCGGTAGCAGCACAATCGCTGCTCGGTCCCAAATTCAAGGTTACCCAGTCGCACGGTTTGATTCAGCAAGTAGAAAAGCTTCCTCCGGTGCTGGCAACTTTCCATCCTGCCGCCGTGCTGCGGGCCTTAAAGGAAGAAGACCGGCGACTGCAAACTGCGCAGTTGATTGCCGATCACCATAAGGCACAGGAATTCGTGCGCGCTTAAAGAAACCGGGTTTTACAGTGCGGCTCAGTTCGCGGGGCGCAACAAAACCCCGCAACCCAAACGCCAATAAGCGTTACAGCTGCGGGGTTTTAAACTAATGTTCGAGAGCTCGCTGATGATTAAGCAGCGGGAGGGAAATTGATTGGATCCGTATCGCGGCTCGTGCTCACGCTCATTGGCATCACCTGTACACGCGGAGATGAATCGCTGGTAAACCGGATAACTTTTCCACGCCCCTGAGACCCATCCCCATGCAAAGACAAATGACGCGTCCGTTGCGCAGTGCGCACCGGACGAATATCAACGACCGCAGGTTGAGCTTCGAGCCACAAATTTTCGCGCTCATCCGCTTCGGGATTAGACGTCACCACAACGAAACCGCTTTGCCTCATCGCGCTCATTGAAGAGGTATTGCGCTCGGGCGTTTTGTGCGTCCGCAGGGCAGATAAAGGGCGGTAGTTAGCGATATCGAAGGTAAATTGGCTCATGTCGGAAATCCTCTCAACCAAAGAAACTTGTCATCCAGGCTTGATTGGACAGGGATGGAGAAGCTGGCAAAAATTCACGTCTCCCCTAATAGGATGCGCATATAGCAATCGAGTTGTCTTTGGTCGAAATGTTCACGGCAAGTTCAGAAAGTGGTGAATCAAAGTTGGAGAAAGGTTGAAGGGCTAACAATCGAACCACGCGAGGGCCTCCCCACCCCTCATCGGTTCTGGAGCCGCTTAGAGACGGATTCAAGTAATCTGCCGGCTGCTTCGACACCGATCTTCGCCTCACACAACGATCCAGCAAGCGTCGTGGTGATCGTGGGCTTGCGACCAATCTTGTCGAACCGTTTCCAAAATTTGCGGACCCCACTCTACGTGCCAACGCTCATCGGCGAAGTTTCGCGAAGTGCGAATGAACAATGCGCTTGAGGAGGATGACTGCATCTGGAGGAATACTGATTGAGTTGTCCTGGATGACAAGTCCGTCGCACGAAGCCATCACCAGCGTCGTTTCTTCACTTATCTTGAGTCGATAGTCGCCTTGGCCCAGGTTGCAGTGCAATTGGATCTGGCCGCGCTCCATGCTGAACCACTTGTCATTTTCATCAAAAGCCACACGGATGTTTCCAGGTTCGCCATCGTTGAGGCACCGTGTCGACCGGCGCATATCGATCAATCGCCGGTACCAATCCTGCATCCTCGCGTGTTCCCCCTGATTCGCTTCTTCCCAAATTAGCCTCGATCGTTCGTAAGTCTCACGCTTCTCCGGATCCGGAATGGACTCCGGCGTCCAGCCAAACGCCTGAAACTCTTTCTTTCGCCCCTCTGAAACAGCCTTGGCTAAATCTGGATCGTCGTGGTCGGCAAAATACTGGAAAGGTGTCGAGGCAGCCCATTCCTCTCCTTGAAAGATCATGGGAACAAATGGGCTCATCATTACGATGGCTGCGGCGATCATGGCGCGCTCGAACCCAACGCTCTCTTGCAGCCGTTCTCCGACCGCGCGATTTCCGACCTGGTCATGATTCTGGATGTATCCAAGAAATCGATGCTGCGACAAATTCCGCGGCGGCCGCCCATGAATCCGCTTCCGATATTCCGAATAAATACCGTCATACACAAACGAAAACTCGAGCGCCTTGCCTAACTGCTCGAGCGAACCGAAATCTGCGTAGTACCCCTCGCCCGGACCTGGAAACAGGGCCGCAAACAGCGCATGATGAAAGTCGTCGCTCCACTGGGCATCGATTCCAAATCCGCCCGCTTCACGCGCCGTTACGATGCGTGGATCATTGGAATCACTCTCAGCAATCAACACCTTTCGGCGTGCCAGCGTTGCTTCCAGCAGCCTCGTCTCGATCGAAAGCTGCTCCAGAAAGTAAATCGCCGACCGGTCCACATACGCATGCACAGCGTCGAGACGCAAGCCGTCGATATGGAAATCGCGCATCCACATCAGGGCGTTGTCGCAAAAGAAACGCCGCACCTGGTGAGCCCACGTGTCTTCAAGATTCACTGCCCCGCCCCAAGGAGTCTGGTGGGCATCGATCAGATAGGGGCCGAATTTCCCGGTATAGTTTCCGGACGGTCCAAAGTGGTTGTATACAACATCCAACAAAACCGCCAGTCCCCTTCCGTGCGCGGCGTTCACAAAGCGCTTCAGCGCATCAGGCCCTCCGTACGGCTCATGGACTGCGAACAGGGCAACGCCGTCGTAACCCCAGCCGTGATTGCCGGCGAACGCAGCCACTGGCATCAGTTCCACGTGCGTGATCCCCAGGCCCGCCAGGTAATCGAGTTTGTCGATCGCCGCATCCAACGTGCCTTCGGGCGTAAATGTGCCAATATGTAATTCATAGATAACCGCGCTCGACAGAGGCCGCGGCTGAAACCGCTCGTCGTTCCAGCCAAACCCCTGCTGATCATAAACACGCGACATTGCATTCACGCCGTTAGGCTGCCACAGCGAGCGCGGATCCGGATATGCCGTCGCATCGTCGTTCACAAGATAACCGTAATCAGTGCCTGGTCCAGCATTCTCCACCGGCAACCGCCACCAGCCTTGCTCATCGGGCCCGTGCATATCCAAAGCAGACCCATTTACCTTTACAGCAATTTTTGAAGCCAGCGGCGCCCACACCTCGAATTTATGCATCCTTACTCAGACTCCTTTTCAAGAAGAGCAACAGGAAATCTCTGGAGCAGCGCTTGAATGCGCACTCGCCCTCCCTGCAGCGTTTCGCTCGTAAGCAGGTTTTTCCACGTGCCTTGCGGCAGTTCGATCACGCTGCCCGACCAGCTATCTCCCAGCTTTATGGGCCAGCGCGGAACCACGGTCGCCACCCTGCCAGACCGCACATATGCCACCAAGTGTTCACCCTTGGATTCCGTCGTGCGCAATGGAGTATAGTCTGCTTCCCCATCAAAATATTCCGGGTGCCTGTCCCGGACAGTTAGAGCCGTATATACGACCCATAACTTCGGCAAGCCGCTGTCGGTTCGCCGCATGATTTCTTCCGGCGCGATTCCACCCTTCAATTCATCCAGCATCGCGCGCCTCAGGTCATAGTCAACTGGCGTACGGTTGTCTGGATCCACCAGCCGTAAATCCCACAATTCACTTCCCTGGTATGTGTCGGGCACACCGGGGGCCGTGTACTTGATCAGCGTCTGCGCCAGGCTATTTAAGCGTCCCGCTGCCAGCAGCTTTCCAACCAACGCCTCGAGATCTGAAACAAATTCTCGCGAATCAAGAATTCGCTCGATGAAGCTGTGCAGTGCGTCTTCAAATTCCTTATTCTGCTGCGTCCAACTAGTTTGCTGTTTCGCTTCTCGCGTTGCCTTGTCCATGTAAGCAATCAGCCGTTCTTTCGAAATAGGCCAAGCGCCGATCAGCGTTTGATAAAGAAAATATTCCGTATTGCGATCCGGAAAAGCGCCGGTCTTTGATTTCGCATTCATGCGCGACCACCGACTCAGCGCACTCTTCCACCTGCCCGAAATCTCAGTCAGCGCCGCCAATCTTGCCCGGACATCGTCGCACCGCTTGGTGTCGTGAGTTGACAGGGTTGTCATGGTCAGAGGATTCGTCGCCTGCATGCGCGCACAATATTCATGGAAGTCATCTACTGAAATTCCATCGCGTCCAGGATCGCCGCCTACTTCATTCAAACCGATCATTCGATTGAAACAGTAGAATGCCGTGTCCTCCACACCTTTCGCCATCACCGGCGAAGTAAATTGCTGAAAGCGAAGAAGGAATTCGCTTTCCCGTGCGCCTCGCTCGCGCAGCACCAGCACGTCGCCCATGAAATCGAATAGCCCCGCATCAATGTCCTGCCGGCGTTCTTTCGCGCACGCAATCGCCTGTTCTATTTCGGCGCGGTCTTCGTCGGTAATCTCATTGCGCTCCGCGACAACGTAAGTGCGGTATATCGAGAAGCACGCTGCAACTTCACGCAGTGCACGGCGAATTTCAGCCCGCGTGTAATCGCGCCGGTCGCGGTTGTTTTCACAGATCTCAACAAATAGCGTGGCCAGCCGGTTGACATCGCTTCCCAGCGCTTCGTGTTCAACCGTCATCTTCTTTTCGTGCGCTACCAGATGGAAATTATCCGGCTCATGCGTGAATTCTTTGTATATTCCGCTGAACTCACGAAGCCCCCCTCCATGCACCTGCAGGGCGTTGCACACATTCATAAAGTCGTAGCCGCTGGTGCCGTCAATAGGCCAATTCGTGCGCAGAAATTCTCCCGGCTCCAATATCTTCTCCCCGATAATCCATGCATCCGGAGCCCGGCTTCGCAGGCGCGCAAAATACTGTTGCGGATCGCGCAAACCGTCGGGGTGGTCGATGCGCACGCCGTCCAGAACCCCATTCTCCAACCATTCAAGAATCCGGCAATGGGTCGCTTCGAATACGCTCGGTCGCTCCATCCGCAACCCAACCAGAGAATTCACATCGAAAAATCGCCTGTATCCCAACTCTTGGTCTGCGGTCCGCCAATAGGCCAGCCTGTAGTTCTGCTGGTTCAATAACTCGTCGAGTGCATCATGATCGCCATTGATTCCGTCTACCGTCGTCTCGATTGCCTTGCAGACCTCCGGCTGCTCGTGGCACAAACGCTTTAACATGCCATAGATAACATTCTTGTCCCGGTGTCGTTCCAGGATAAGTTCCGGATCATTCGACTCGGGAGAAGGCAGCCGTGACAAGCTGTCTGCAAGAAACCCCAGCGTGTCCTCATTTGCATTCTTCGCCGCCCTAGTCAAGATAAGAGCAAGCGATCTTGGTGACATAGGGAATGAGTTATCGCCATAGCAGATCTGAAAAAAGTGCGGCTTAAAATCGATCGTGATCTGGCCTGCAGCAAGTATTCGCCCATATTGATCGCCTAGCACCGGGATCAGGATTTTGTTCTGAAGCTTGACTTCGGCTGACTGCCAATCGATATCGAACCACGTCGCGTAACGGCTAGACGGACCATTCTCAAGCACATCCCACCAGTAACGGTTTTTCGCGCCGATCGCCATGTGGTTCGGTACGATATCGAGAACCTGCCCCATCTTGAGTTCGCCCAACCGCTGGCAGAACGACCTGTGACCTTCTTCACCACCTAACTCTTCGTTCACGCGCTGATGATCAACCACGTCGTAGCCATGTATGCTTCCGGGGGCAGCCTGCAGGTAGGGCGAACAGTAGACGTGCGAGATCCCCAGTGCCTTCAGATATGGTGCGACTCTCGCGGCATCATCAAAGGTAAACTTTGCGTTTAATTGCAATCGATAAGTCGAGGATGGAGCCCGCCGCATGATTCACCTTTATGAGTGCGAGGTTACCTTCAGTCTGGTTCTTATTAAAGATGCTGCGATGCGTTGCCGCGATCCAGGATTGGTGCTGTTGGCTTCGGCGAGAATGGACAACTGTTCAAAGCAGCGCGCTAAGAAAACATCGCGGTTAGCCGGCAGATCGATTCGTTGCGTTAGAAGAAAGTTTGCGCCAATGAGTTACTTGGAATCCGGAAGAGTTAGTCGCTGTTGCAGTTTCGCCATCTCTTTCCATGGATTGCGCGCCAGGCGCTTTTTCCAATCCCGAAAGTCCGATACGCGATAATGAGGATGCCCTTCTGAATTCAGTTCTGTCCAACTAAGAGGCATCGCAACCGGTAGCCCCGCTCGCGCGCGCGGCGAAAACGGCGCCACTGCGGTTGAACCACGCTCGTTGCGGAGGTAGTCCAGATAGATCTTTCCTTTTCGGGCAGCCTTGGTCATCTTGGTGAGATACAGCGATGGCTTCTCCTTCTCCATCGTCAAAACAAAGTTGTGTGCAAACTGCTTCACGGCCGCCCATGAGTGTTCGGGAAGGATGGGAATTACAACGTGAAGGCCCTTACCGCCGGTCGATTTGACAAAACATGTCAGATTAAGAGCTTTCAGCCTTTTACGAATCTCCAGGGCGCTCGATGCCAGTGTTTGCCAAGGGATCGCCTCGTCCGGATCGAGATCAAAAATGATCTGATCGGGATGTTCGAGGGATTCGTTGCGCGACCCCCACGGATGAACTTCAAGCACTCCGATCTGCGCGAGTTCTACAACAGCTTGAGGCTGTGACAGTGTGATATACGGTTCTGGCTTTCCTGACTTCTTGTCCACGACCTCGACGCTTTCAAATGATCCGCCCAGCATCTGGTTTTTGTGTTTCTGATAAAAGCACTGCTTGCTGCTTCCCTCCGGACAGCGCACCAGGGTGAGGGGCCGATCTGCAATGTAAGGCAGGATAACTTCGGCTATGGACAGATAGTAGTGTGCGAGAGCTTCCTTGGTAACTCCACTCGATTCGTCAAGTATCTTCGCGGGATGGGTTAGCCGTATCGGTAGACTTTCTGACTTTTCCGATTTTGCCAGCCTGCCAGGCTTCACTGTCGCTCGTCCTGCATCGTTTTCCTTCTCGTCAGGCCGGGTTTCATCACGATCAGGCTGTGGTACTTCACGCGTCACGCTTTGTGCTGGCTTGTCTTCCCGTAGGCCCTTAAAAGCCGCCTGCCGAACCAGGTTGTCCGCGGTCCAGGTTGAGAACGAAACCTGTGCCACAAGCTCAGGCTTCACCCAATGCACGCCTCTTCCCTGGCCGCTTGGTACGTCTTCAAACGCGATCGTTGAACGCTTGAGCTTATCCAGCCGGTCCCGCAGCATGCGATGCGTCTTTTGAGTGAAGCCGGTGCCAGTGCGTCCTGCGTAAGTCAATTTGCCCGCGCGGTAATATCCGAGTAGAAGTGCGCCCACCCCATGCGTCCCGTTCGAAGGCAGCGTAAATCCGCCGATGACGAATTCCTGCTCTTGGTAGCACTTCAGCTTTAGCCAACTGCCGCTTCGCCCGGATGCGTATCTATCGGACGCAAGCTTCGATACAATTCCCTCCGACCCCAATTTGCAGGCGTGGTGAAATATCTCGTTGGCATCCCCTTCAATATGCTCACTTTTCCGAATATTGGCTGGTATGCCCTCGGTCGCCAACAGGTCAAATAATAGTTTCTTCCTATCGACCAACGGGAGATTGCGTAGATTGTGTCCATCGAGATGAAGCAGATCAAACACGAAATAGATGAGCGTATGCTTCGCGCCGTCCTGAAACGCCGCCTGCAGGTTCGCAAAACTGGTCGTTCCGTCGGCGTCAAGCACTACCACTTCGCCGTCAAGAACCGCACTTTGCGCGGTAATCTTGTGCAGAGACTCAGCGATTGGTTCCATCCGGTGCGTCCAGTCCAGTCCCGTACGCGTCAACATTTGAACAGTCGATTTCTTCCCATCGATGCGCGCCTGAATCCTGTATCCATCCAGTTTGAGTTCGTGTACCCAGTTATCCCCCACCGGCGGAGCTTTCCCGAGCGATGCAAGTTGCGGAGATACAAACGCGGGCAGCGCTTCTTTGGGAGCGCGGGCTAACAACCGCGACTGATCGCGGTTCGGCTTGGTGCGGCCCTTCTGAACTTTGCCGCTTTCGCTCCTCGAACTTGGTACAACGGAAGCTTGCGACTCAGGCACCTGCGAACGATTCGACTGCCATACGCGATCCCCGTCGCGCGCAATCGCATCCATTGTTCTTCCACTCAGCACGCTGTCCGGCGCCTCATCAACAATGGACTGGTCCTCCGCGGTGCGCTCTTCGGCATCGTGCTCCTTGATCAACAGCCAATTTGGCTTACTTTCGTTTGCCGCGCGACCGCCCATCCGGACCAACGCCCAGTTGCCCTTCATCTTTTCGCCGTGCATCGCGAACTTTAATGAGCCTTTACGCAATCCCTCATCCACATCGACATGCGGTTCCCACGTCCCACGATCCCATAGCATCACGGTGCCCCCGCCGTACTGGCCTTTGGGAATGATGCCCTCGAACCCTCCATACTCCATCGGATGATCTTCAACCTGCACCGCGAGCCTCTTATCGCCGGGAACGTAGCTTGGCCCTTTCGTTACCGCCCAACTTTTCAGGACCCCGTTCCATCCGAGGCGGAAATCGTAATGCAACCGTGTGGCCGCGTGTTTTTGAATCACGAACGGCAACTCTTCAGCTGGCGCACTACTTCCTTGGACTTCCTGCCCGCTCGGCTCACGCGTAACGTCAAAGTCACGCATAGACTGGTAGCGTGCCAGTTGTTTCTCGGTGGATTGAGCGGGTTTACGCGACGCTTGCTTTCGTGCCATGGCCCTCCGCGTCGACCTAAGCGGTCTTGCGCCGCTTATCGGCGCGCTTCGTGGGGCCCTTTACAAGGGTCAACCTGTTCTTCGCCGCGCGTTCACGGGCCTTTACCCCGCCAAGATGCGCGGGCTGCTTCTTTTCTTCGGGCGAGTTGACGCTGCGGCGCAATGCATCCATCAGGCTCACCACCTTGCCACGCGGCGCAGCCTTCTTCTCCACCGGCAGCGGCAAGTGCTTCAGCTTAGCCTCAACGAGGTCACGGAGTGCCCTCTCATATTCGTCAGTAAATTTCTCGGCATCGAACTTCGCCGTCTTCCGTTGAATCAATTCCTTGGCCAGTGACAGGCCCTCGGCATTGGCTGCGGCTGCCTTGATGCCGGAGAAATATTCCTTGGCGTCGCGCAGTTCTTCCGCGTAACGCAGTGTGTACGCCATCAGGCCTGCGAGGTGCGAGTCAGAAGGTGCGGCAATCGCCATCAAGTGCTCGCGCCCACCCATCGCAATTTTGCCCAGTCCCGCTTTGTTGCTCTCCTGCAGAGCTTTACGTACAACGCCAAACGCCTCAGCCTGTGTTTCCTTCTCGGGAACTACGAAGTACGGCTTCTCGAATAGAGCGGGATCGATCTCGTCCAGATCGACAAACTGCTGCAGTTCCAACGTGTGCCGTGACGGAATGCGCAGGTGCTCAATCTCCTCGGGTTCGATCTGCACATATTCGCCTTTGTTGTACTCGTAGCCCTTCACGATATCTTCCTTCTCCACCGGCGATTCGTCGGATTCAGAAACGTTCTGGTGGCGAACCCGCTCCCCGCTCTTCCGGTTGATCTGGTGAAAATGAATCTCGCTCTTCGCTTCGGTGGCGGGAAAAAGCTTCACTCCAAAAGACACCAGCGAAATTTGGATTTGTCCAGACCAGAATGGGCGCGCCACGGGTAAGGCTCCTTCCTTGGTGTAGATTCCCGCCATCCGTTACGAGTTGCCCTCTCCCAAATCAAGGGGAATTGAAGAGCATTTAAGTCCAAGTCGCGCTTTGTCGGGAAACTCGCCCGGGCGGCGCCGCGTCTCATCGTGTGCAAGCAAATCCTGACCGAGAAGAGGAACAGAAATGGTAAATGCTTCAGACGTACTGGTCGAGCGCCTGATTGATTGGGGGGTCGACATGATTTTCGGTCTGCCTGGAGACGGCATCAATGGCGTCTTCGAGGCCCTGCGCAAGAACAAGGATCGCATTCGCTTCATTCACGTGCGGCATGAAGAGTCCGCCGCGTTTGCAGCCTGCGCGTACGCTAAATTTACCGGGCGTCTCGGCGTCTGCATCGCCACTTCGGGCCCCGGCGGCATTCATCTGCTCAACGGCCTTTACGACGCTAAGATGGATGGCGCCCCCGTTCTCGCTATCACCGGCCTGCAGCACTCCGACCTGATCGGAACCTTTACGCAGCAGGACGTCGCGCTCGATAAAACCTTCCTGGATGTCGCTGCCTACAATGAGCGCGTCATGAACGGAGCGCACATGGAGGCCGTTGCCGACCTGGCCATTCGCACGGCATTAGCCCGGAAAAGCGTCGCGCACATCACCATTCCGGTCGACGTGCAGGTGCAAAGCATCACCAGAGACCGGTCGCCGCGCAATCCCATGCACCACACCACATCGGTCGAAGCCTATGCCGCTCATCTTCCCGCAAAGGCCGACCTCGATCATGCCGCCGACGTTCTCAATCGCGGCAAGCGCATCGTCATTCTCGCCGGAGCCGGCGCACTCAACGCAACGACAGAATTGTTGGCAATGGCCGAGCGACTGGGCGCGCCGATTGTGAAATCGCTGCTCGGCAAGGCGGCTGTGCCCGACGACAGCCCGTTGACAACCGGAGGCATAGGCCTACTGGGAACCGAACCCTCCCAGGATTCGCTTGAAGAGTGCGACACCCTCTTTATGGTCGGTTGCTCGTTTCCATACACCGAGTATTTGCCCAAGCCCGGCAGCGTAAAGTGCGCGCAGATCGACCTCGATCCGCAGCGCATCTCTTTGCGTTACCCCGCCGACGTGGGACTAGTCGGCGACGCAAAAGTCTGTATGAATGCGCTGCTTCCGCTTCTCAAGGAACACGATCAGAAGTTCCTGAAGACGGCGCAGCGCAAAAAACGCTCGTGGCAGGAGGCGATTGAAAAGCAAGGCACCCGCAACGACAACCCCATGAAGCCGCAAGTCGTCGGTTGGGAACTGGGCAAGCGCATTCCTGAAAACGCAATCGTGGTTTCGGATTCGGGCACCATCACCACATGGTGGGCGCGTTTCGTCCCCGCCCGCGCTGGACAGAAGCATAGTTGCTCAGGAAACCTCGCCAGCATGGCGTGCGGCCTGCCGTATGCCATCGCCGCGGCCGTGGCTTATCCAGATCGGCCAGTCTACTGCATTATCGGCGACGGTGGCCTCTCCATGCTCATGGGTGAATTAATCACCATAAGCGCCTATCAATTCAACATCAAGATCGTCGTCATCAAGAACAACACGCTGGGCCAAATCAAGTGGGAGCAGATGGTCTTTCTCGGGAACCCTGAGTACGGATGCGATCTTTTCCCGGTCGACTACACGGCAATCGCGCGGGGCTGCGGCCTGCGCGCCGTACGCATTGAAGAGGCCGCCGCGTGTGGCTCTTTATTGGACGAAGCATTCATCAGTGCCGGCCCCGCGCTCGTCGAAGCAGTTGTCGATCCCTTCACGCCGCCGATGCCCGCGAAGATCAAGGCGGGCCAGGCCGCGAGATTTGCCGAGTCGCTCCTCCGTGGTGAACCGAACCGCGCGAAGATCGCCCTCACCGCGTTCAGCGACACGGTGCGCGAGCTAGTTTAGCTCTCCGCAAGCAACGAGGCTCCGCGCCCCGACGCGGAGCCTCGTTGCTTCCAATCGAGTTCAAGCCGCCGTTCGGTTCGCGTCGACATTAACCCGCTCTGCGATAGCGGTAAGGAGGTGATCCGCGTGCCCTTCTTCCTTGATTGTCTTGTCCAGAACTTCAGCGGCGCTGTTCTCGCCGAGAACCCGCGCGAAGTGACGCACCGCTCCGTACGCCGCGATCTCATAGTGCTCAACTCTCTGCGCGGCCGCAATCAACGCCGCGTCTTTCACGAAGGCGTCGCGCGCGTCCAGCATCATGTCGTCTCCTTCCGCGATCAGCGCCGTAATTGCTTTGCACTTGACCGGGCTCGCCGATTCGACAGTTGGGTCGACACCCTTCAGCGAAGCGAGAAGCCCCTCCAGCCGCTTCACGTGAACTTCGGATTCCTGCAGATGCGTTTGGAGCGCTTGCCGCAATTCTGAGTCGGATGCCGTGTTCACCATGTTCGGCAGGGCCCGCACTATCTGCTCTTCCGCTGACAGCAGCATGCGCAACTGGTTGGTATAAAGCGCGCGCAGATTCTTGAAGTTCTCAGATACAAATTTCATCTCTCACCTCGCTACGGTTTCCGGAGCACTTCATCGAGCGTTGCCGGGTCAACTTTCAGACAACACGTCAGATGCGGGCGCGCCTGATTGGGAAGCCCGCCCATTGCGCGCGCATCCTGCCATTCCGCAACAACAACGGCGCTGCCGTCATCCCGGAGATATCTCCGGCAGCTTCGCCCATCTGAGCCCAGGGAGCTAAACTGACTCTTCCCGCGGATTGACTCTCAAAACGCGGTTGAAAGGAAATCGCGTGCAGGCTCGCAAGCTATTGCAGTACTTGGGTTTTACTTTGACGCTTTCTACCCTCACCTGCCGTTTGTTCGCAGCGGGGTCGCCCCCGCTCTCCGATTCCGGGGCCGCCGGCGCGACCTTGGCAGCCGACAGGTTCCGCCTTGAAAATAACGCCATCCGTGTCGATGGCTCCGTCGTCAATGGAAAGCTGTCTGGCCTCGTCTACACCGATCGCCTGCACTCAACCGAGATCCGCACGCCTTCGCCGTTCGCTGTCCTGTTAAAGACGGGCGCCATCTACAATCTCGGGACCTTGTCGCTCGCCAGGCCGCCGGCCGCGCGTGAACTCACGCCGCACCCTGATGCCTCGCGCACCGCGGATAAAGCACACGGCCAGGAACTCGATTTCACCTTGGAGAACAGCGACCATTCCGTTCATGTTGCATGGTCGTTGGTTCTTCTTGATGGCGCACCGTACCTGCGCCAGCTCATCACCATCGATGCGGCCGGTCAGGATCTCCCCATCAGCCGCGTCGAGTTGGTCAACGTTGCGCTTCCCGATGCGCACGTGGTCGGATCGGTAGCCGGATCACCCATCGTGGCCGGCAATCTCTATCTCGGCTTCGAACATCCGCTCTCCCAAAGCAAAGTCACCGCGGGCCGCGCCACGGCCTGGATCGATCGCGACCTCCCGCTGCGCGCGGGGCAATCGATTACATATTCCTCTGTCATTGGCATCGCGCGCGAGGGACAGTTGCGGCGCGATTTCTTCGCCTACCTCGAACAAGAGCGAGCCCATCCCTATCGCACCTTTCTCCACTACAACTCCTGGTACGATCTCGGCTACTTCACACCCTACGACCAGGCCGGAGCGCTGGATCGGGTCAATGCCTTCGGCCGCGAACTCGTCGAAAAGCGCGGCGTCCAACTGGATTCCTACCTCTTCGACGACGGATGGGACAACCACAAGTCTCTTTGGAAATTCAATGACGGCTTTCTCGACGGCTTCACTCCCGTCAAGGCCGCTGCCGAAAAGTACAACGCGCATCCCGGTGTGTGGATGTCGCCATGGGGCGGCTATTCCAAACCCAAGCAGGAGCGCATCGAATTCGGAAAGGCCTCGGGATACGAGATCATCGGCGGCGGTTACGCTCTATCCGGACCTAAGTATTACGCCGCTTTTCGCGATGTCGCCAAAGAGATGGTCGAGAAGTATGGCGTCAATCAGTTCAAGTTTGACGGCACGGGAAACGTGGACTCCGTATTCCCCGGCAGCAGCTTCGACAGCGACTTTTCTGCCGCCATCAACCTCATCGGCGAACTGCGCGCAACCAAGCCGGACATCTTCATCAACCTCACCACCGGCACCTGGCCGTCGCCCTTCTGGCTCAAATTTGCGGATTCGATCTGGCGCGGCGGCGACGACGACGCCTTCGCTGGCGTCGGCTCCTATCGCGAACGCTGGATCACCTACCGCGACGCGGACACCTATCAACACGTCGTGCAAAATGGTCCGCTCTATCCGCTTAATTCCCTCATGCTCCACGGCATCATTTACGCACAGCACCACAAGCAGCTGAACACGGACCCCGGCAATGATTTCCGCAACGAAGTCAGGTCCTACTTCGGCACCGGCACCCAGTTGCAGGAGATGTACATCACGCCGTCCTTGCTCACCGCCTCCAACTGGGACGATCTTGCCGAAGCAGCAAAATGGTCGCGTGCCAATGCCGGCGTGCTGAAAGACTCGCACTGGGTCGGCGGCGATCCGGCGTGGCTCGAGGTCTACGGATGGGCTGCGTGGACACCGGCCAAGGGAGTTCTGGTCTTGCGCAATCCAAATGATCACCCGCAGACGATTCGCATCCAACTTCAGGACGTGTTCGAATTGCCGCCGGATTCGCCGCGGGATTACACCGCGAAAAGTCCCTGGAAGGACGACGCCGGCCGGCCCGCCACCGACCTTCGTGCGCGGGAAGCGCATGAGTTTCAACTCGCTCCGTTCGAGGTGCTCACGCTCGACGTGATCCCTCGGTAAGCCTTTCAATTTATACTTGTCGGGCGCCGACAATAACTAGTTTGGATTGGACGAATCAAATGACAAAGCCAACTCTTCTCGTCATGGCCGCAGGCATGGGCAGCCGCTACGGCGGTCTGAAGCAGATTGATCCCGTGGGTCCCAGCGGCGAAACTCTCATGGACTACTCGATCTTCGACGCTCTCCGCGCCGGATTTGGCAAAATTGTTTTTGTAATCCGCAAGGATATCGAAGCCCCTTTCAGGGAGACCATCGGCGCTCGCTTTGAAACCCGGATGCCGGTCGAATACGTGTTCCAGGAATTGGACAAGCTGCCTCCGGGATTCAGTGTGCCGGAAGGCCGCACCAAGCCGTGGGGCACAACCCAGGCTGTTCTCATGGCCGAAGACGTAATCAAGGAACCCTTCGCTGTCATCAACGCCGACGATTTCTATGGCGCCGAAGGTTACCAGGTTCTGGCTAAGCATCTGCAGTCGGGAACATCCGACTATGCGATGGTCGGCTTCGTCCTGCGCAATACGCTCTCCGATTTCGGTTCTGTTGCGCGCGGAGTAAGCAAGGCCGACGACAAGGGTTATCTGCAAGCCGTCAGCGAACTAACCAGCATCGAACGCGATGGCCAACACGCCAAGAACACTGACCCTAAAGGCAACGTTACCAACCTCACCGGCAACGAATTGGTATCCATGAATATGTGGGGCTTTACGCCTCAGGTATTCCCGCAGCTCCGCGATCACTTTATTGAATTTTTGAGACGCAGCGGCTCGGAACTCAAGTCCGAGTGCTATGTTCCCACGACAGTGAACGAAATGGTGGCGGCCGGCGAAGCACGCGTCCAGGTGCTGCGCACCAACGACGCATGGTTCGGCGTAACGTACAAGGAAGACAAGCCGCGCGTGGTCGACAGCATTATGGCGCTGGTTAACAAAGGGAGCTATCCGAAAACCCTGTGGCCATGAATAGAACGCAGGACGTGGGCGCCGCGGCAAAGGCCTTTCAGATCGATGGGGAGTTAATCACCGCCGCGCCCTGCGGAAGCGGCCACATCAACGATACCTATTGCGCCGTCTTCCATCAGAATGGCAAGCCGGCGCGATTCGTTTTTCAACGTATCAATCACAACATCTTCAAGAACCCCGTCATGCTCATGGAAAACATCGAGAGAGTGACGGCGCACCTTGGCGCGCGCGCTGCCGATCAACCCGACCGTCTGCGCCGCGTCTTAACCCTAGTTCCCACGCGCGACGGCGGCGTGTTACACATCGATGCGGACGGCTATTACTGGCGGGCTTACCACTTTATTGAGGGAGCAAAGACGTACGACTCGATTCAGTCACAGGACCAGGCCTTTCAGGCCGCAAAGGCATTTGGCGAATTTCAAAAATTACTTGCCGATCTTCCCGCTCCGCGGTTGCACGACACTATCCCCGACTTTCATCACACGCCGAAACGATTTTCAGCCCTCGAACGCGCGATTGCGGCAGATGTCGCGGGCCGAGTGGCCGCGGTCAAAGGCGAAATCGAGTTTGCCCTGGCGCGTAAATCCCTCTGCGGCGTGTTACTCGATGCCGCATTGCCCGAGCGCGTCACACACAACGACACCAAGATCAACAACGTAATGCTCGATGACCTGACCGGCGAAGGCATCTGCGTCATCGATCTCGACACGGTCATGCCCGGCCTCGTGGCGTACGACTTTGGCGACATGGTGCGCACCGCTGCAAACTCGGGCGCGGAAGATGAGCGCGATCTCTCCAAAGTAAATCTGCAGTTTCCGTTTTTCGAAGCCCTCGCGCGCGGGTACCTGGCTTCCGCCGGCGGCTTTCTCACGAAAAGGGAGAAACAGTTTCTTGCCTTTTCCGGCAAGCTCATCACCTTCGAAATCGGGATTCGTTTCCTCACCGACTATCTCGCCGGCGACACCTATTTCAAGGTGCATCGCGAGGGGCATAACCTCGACCGATGCCGCGCCCAGTTCAAATTGCTTGAGTCGATGGAGATGCAGTACGAACAGATGGACAAGCTGATCGAATCCCTCGGTTGATCCGCGGCACGACAATCGCATCGACATACACTGAAACTTTGGGCGCCTCTCAGCATGATAGGATGCGCACAAGTCCGGTTGTCGCCGTGGTCCCATCTTCATTTTGTCGAGGATTTGCAATGCGCGCTGCGTTGTTCTCCGCGTTCTTGTTGTTCGCTCCCGCCATGTTTGCGCAGAGTCCCGGCGCGACTCAACAATGGCAGTACGACATTGTCATCACCAACGGGCATATCGTGGATGGCACCGGCTCTCCTTGGTATTCGGGTCAGATTGGAATTCGCAGCGGCCGCATTGCAGCCATCGGTAACCTCGACGCCGCGCCCCGCAAAAAGACCATCGATGCGCAAGGCAAAGTAGTCGCGCCGGGATTCATCGACATGCTGGGCCAGTCGGAAATGACCATGCTCGTCGATCCCCGACTGCCTTCGAAGATCTACCAGGGCATCACCACCGAAGTGACCGGCGAAGGGAACTCCGCGGGACCGCTCAATGCCGCCATGATGGCGTCGGACCGCGCCAGCTACGATCACCTTCACATCACTCCTGACTGGACGACCCTGGGCGAGTACTTCGCGCGCATTGAACGCAAAGGCATGGGCATCAACCTTGCCAGCTATGTCGGCGCCACCAGCGTTCGGCGCATGGTACTGGGCGATGCCGATGTCCAGCCATCGTCCGAACAGCTGGCGCAGATGCAAAAGCTCGTAGACCAGGCCATGCGGGATGGCGCGGTGGGCGTTTCGAGCGCTTTGCAATATGCGCCGGCGCCTTACGCGAAGACCGAGGAGTTGATCGCACTCGCCGGCGAAGCAGCGAAGTACGGCGGCATCTATGCCACCCACATGCGCAGCGAAGGCGACACCGAACGCGATGCAATCGACGAGGCAATACGCATCGGCCGCGAAGCGCGCATCCCTGTCGAGATCTGGCATCTCAAGGCCGCGGGCAAAGCCAATTGGGGCCACATGCCGCAACTGGTGGCGCAAATCGATGCGGCGCGCGCGTCCGGTGTCGACGTCAGCGCCAACACGTACGCGTACACTGCCTGGTTCAATACGTTCTCTGCGTTCGTTCCGCCGTGGGCGCACGATGGCGGAGACACCAAGCTCATCGAACGCCTCAAGGATCCGGCAACGCGCGCACGCATTCGCAAAGATATGTTGTCCATTTCGGGATCATGGGACAACGAGTGGCAGGAGATTCCAGGGCCCGAAGCAATTCTTATCGCGGTGGTTCAGAATCCTGAGTTGATGCCACTCCAGGGCAAGCGGCTTTCCGAGGTTGCCGCCTTGTGGAAGGAAGATGCCATCGACGCGCTTTGCGATCTTCTCATCAAGGACAAAGCCTTCACCCAAGTCGCGGTCTTCGGCATGGACGAACCCGATGTCGTGCTGGCCTTGAAACAGCCATGGGTTTCGATCGATAACGATTCGCAGGGCACCTCGCCCGATGGGCTGCTGGGGCAGGAACATCCCCATCCCCGCGCCTACGGCACCTTTCCGCGCATCCTGCGCAAATATGTTCGTGAAGAGCACGCGCTGGCACTCGAAGACGCTATTCGCAAATTCACTTCCCTGCCCGCGCAGCGCATGCGGTTCACCGATCGAGGCGTGCTCAAGCAAGGCATGGCTGCCGACATCGTGATCTTCGATCCCGCGACCATTCGCGATGTGGCGACTTTCGAAGAACCCAATCAGCTTGCGCAGGGCATGGACTACGTTCTAGTGAATGGCGTGCCCGTGATCGCCGACAGCAAAATGACTGGAGCTCTGCCAGGTAAAGTGCTGCGCGGGCAAGGCTTCAAGCTACGTTGATGGAGCTTTGAATGCCGGCGAGCGCGTGCCGCGGGTTCTACAATAGAGAAAGTGGATCGGCATCCCCAGCCGAAGCATCGAATACGCTGCGGATTTCCCGCTTCCGCACATCGGAGAATTACTTCATGCCCTTATTCAAAACTGCAAATCCGGCCCTCAGCGACAAGACCTTCCGCGGCCTTTCCGACAGCCAGTACGGCGGCCAATACGGTGGAATGGTGGACGTCACGTCGCGCATGACGTTGAGCGGCACGGTCAACAAAACCGGACTGCTGCTGGTATTGGCGGCCGCCACCGCGGCCTGGACCTGGTACCGCTTCCTCGCGTCGCAGGATTTCGGCGCAGTTACGCCGCTGCTGCTGGTTGGCACGTTCGGCGGGTTCATCTGCGCCATGGTGACCGTTTTCAAAAAGGAGTGGTCGCCCGTCACCGCGCCGCTCTACGCGCTGCTGGAAGGCCTCGCGCTGGGCGGCTTGTCCGCCATGTTTGAACTGCGCTATCCCGGCATCGCCGTGCAGGCGGTGAGTCTCACCTTCGGGACGCTGTTCGTGCTGCTGTTTCTTTATAGTTCGCGCATCATCAAGGTGACCGAGAAGTTCCGCCTTGGCGTCTTCGCCGCGACGGGCGGCATCATGGTGTTCTACCTGCTCCAGATGGTGCTCGGGTTCTTTGGCGTGCACTTCATGGCGGTGAACGGATCCGGCATGATCGGCATCGGCATCAGCCTGTTCATCTGCGCGATCGCAGCCCTGAACCTGGTTCTGGACTTCGATTTCATCGAGCGCGGGGTCAACTACGGTGCTCCCAAGTACATGGAATGGTACGGTGCTTTTGGCATCATGGTGACGCTGGTGTGGCTGTATCTCGAGATCCTGCGGCTGCTGTCGAAGACGCGCAGCCGGAACTAAGCGTTTTCGTTCGCAGTTCGATTTATTGACAACAGCGCCGGGCGGTTTCTTCGTGAAGAAGCCTTCCGGCCTTTTGTTTTTGTGAGTCCCGCTGCGGAAAATACTCGTATTTTGCCCGAAAATCGTGCGATTTTTACCGTCGCTCTAAAAAGGGCTCTTGCGCCGTTGACAGCCGGTTTGCGAATCGCCAGTGCTGGCTTGAGGTTTAGCGAGTCATTCACAGTTTGCCGAAATAGCCGGCAAATTTCTGCACCGGTTTTGCAGCATAGGAGGGGGGGAGGGGGGTAGGTCGGGGTACGGACCTGGGACATGCCTGACATTGTGAACCGGGCGCATCTCCGACACTACGGCGAGGGCAAAGCTGTCCTAATGAGATTGTGCTCTTGCAGGACGTAATTCTGCGCAAATGGGGGTGCGGAGCTGTGTCAGACTCTGCGCCTGCTGTGGGCGCGGCTGCGTTTGCCGGGATGAGTTCCCGGGGTTCGGCTATTGGAAGCCAACTCGGTGGAACCGGATCTGCGTCCCCTGCGCCGGTGCACGACCGCGGGCCGAAGCGTGGCTCCCACGCGCCGCTCCGCCATACGCGGGTTCTGGTTGTAGCGCGGATCGAGCATGGCGATGACTGAAATGGCGCGGGTGCGGTAGAGCCGGGCCCACTGACTCTGGATCAGCGACTGCTGTACGCTCCTCCAGTAGCTGACGTCGCGGGCCACCAGCTTCGCCGAAGCCGGCGAGGCCAGGGAATCGTCATTGATCAAGCCCAGAAACAGGCTGAACTCCTGCAGATTGAAGCCCATCTGGTAGACCAGCTGGCTCAGGGCCATCTGTTGGGGGCCGCTGAGCTGATCGAAGTGGCGGCAGTAGGCTTTGGCGTTGTCGATGGCCTGCACGGCGGCGATGCGCAGCAACAGGTTGGCCTGTTCCTCATCGATGTCAGGAGGCAGATCCCGGATCTGGCTGCGGAATGTACGGAAGTCCGAAGCCGCGAGCCGCTGGTTGAAGCGGGCAAGGATCTGCTGCAGGTGTTGGGGCTCCAGTCCCGCCGCCTGCCACAGTTCGGCGGAAGACGGCTCGAGAAAGATGTGGGGGTTGAGAGGATCGTTCTGCGGATGCTCGCGCGCCGGCAGGTCGAGGCTGACGCCGGCGCCGATCAACGGCTGTCCGGTCTTGGGATCGGGATAGGCGGCCAGCACCCATCCCTCATGCTGCCGGTCGCGGAGCAGGTTCATCAGCTCGCGCACATCGAACTTGACGTCGGAAGTTCTGAAATCGCGGAGCAACTGCACCGCAGGCGTAATGGCGGGACCCAACGTGGAGGGAACGGCGATGGCGGGCGCTTCGGCGGCATGGAGAGACGACGGAGGCAGGGCGGGCGAATCGCTGACCTCACCGGACCAGGACGTGGGCGCCTGGGCTGCCGGGCCCTGCGCGACCGGCGCCTGGCCGAAGGCGGAGATGGCCAGCGTGGGAGCCAGCAGTGCGATGCCGAAGGAGGTTGACGAGACTTTCATGGCGTGACCATTTCCCTTGCCGCGGGGTGCGATTACCCCCAACAATGACCGAAAAGGTGTCCACTTGCAATGGCCGAAAAGCGTTACGGAGCCAAAGAGTAATCAGAAATCTCTCATTCCCGCCCGCTTAGGTCCAGATGCACTTCTGCATTGTCTATCTTCGCGTAGATCCGGACAGTTTTCGTTGATGCACCGCAAGTCCGATATCCTGTTGATTGGAAGACCTCCCCAAGCAGCGAATATCGCCGAGCCCGTGGGCAGCCGCGGCCGTGGTGCTGTGCGGCGTGTGCGCGTTTCTCGAGCTCTATTGCACGCAGCCGCTACTGCCCCTGCTGGCACATGTGTTTCACGCCTCGAAGACGGGGGTGAGCATGACGGTTTCGGCGGCCACCCTGGGCGTGGCCATCTCCGCGCCGGTGTTTGGAGCGGTAACCGAGAGACTGCCCCGCAAGCGCGTCATCGTGGTTTCGCTGATCGGCGTCTCGCTGCCGACGCTGCTGGCCGCCACAGCCACATCCCTGGGCCAACTCATCTTCTGGCGATTCCTGGAAGGGATCACGCTGCCCGGCATCTTCGCCGTGGTCGTTACCTATATAGGAGAGGAGTGGCCGCCGGAGCGCGTGGCGCTCATCATGAGCTTCTACGTAAGCGGCACGGCACTGGGAGGCTTTCTGGGCCGGCTCACCAGCGGGATACTCGCCGAGGCGTTCAACTGGCGAGTCAGCTTTCTCACGCTGGGAACGGTTTCACTGGTGGGGGCGGCAGCCGTGGCTGCCTGGCTGCCGCGGGGATCCCGCCATGCTTCCTTACCAGACATTCGGAGCGCGCTGCAGCCTGCCGGCAAGCTGCCGCCTGCGGGCGGGTTGCCGGCATTTCCCTACCAGGTTCAGGGATTGTTCCGGAACCGGCGCCTGGTGGCTACCTTCGCGGTGGGGTTCAACGTGCTGTTTTCGCTGGTAGGCGTTTTCACGTGGATCACCTTCCACCTCAGCGCCGCCCCATTTCTGCTCTCCACCACCGCGCTGAGTTCGCTGTTCCTGGTGTACCTGATCGGGCTGTTGGTGACGCCGGCAGCCGGCTACCTGATAACCCGGGTGGGGCTGCGCGCGGGCATTGGCGGGGCCATCGCCTGTTCAATCACGGGCGTGCTGCTCACCCTGGCGCCATCGCTGACGGTGGTAATTCTGGGGCTCACGCTGCTCTCCTCAGGAGTCTTCATCGCCCAGACCGCATCGCAGACTCACCTGCGGGTGGCCGCTCCGCCGGGGGCTCGTGTAACCGCTGCCGGCCTGTATCTCACCTGCTACTACCTGGGGGGCACCGCGGCCGGCGTGGTGCCGGGCATGTTCTGGGCCATCGGCAAATGGCCCGCCTGCGTTTTTTTCATCGTGGCGATGCAAACGGTCGCGCTGGCAATCGCTCTGACCGGCTGGCGTACATCCGAGTTGATTGAGGCGTAAAAGTCTGCCGCTGGAAATGACAGATTCCATGAACCCAACGGACCCTAAAGCGAATCTAAGGTGGGGTACGCGACTTTTTAATGGCATGCCTTGCCAGGGTTCGCCCGGTCCCGCGGCGTGCAAGTTTTCCCGAAGTAAACGACACCAATATTCCTGCCAGGAGTGGTAGATTGCCCGAGACGCAAAGTACTGTAGCCGCCTCGCCGCCCGAGGCTCCCACAGCGGTGAACCCCTCCGCGCAGGGGATGTGGAAGCCACGAACCAATCCGTGGCTGATCGCGGCGACCGTGGCCCTGGCCGCGTTTATGGAGGTGCTGGATACTTCCATCGCCAACGTTGCGCTGCCCCATATCGCCGGCAGCCTCGGCGCCAGCACCGACCAGGGGACGTGGGTGCTGACCAGCTACCTGGTATCGAACGCCATCGTGCTGCCGCTGGGCGCATGGGCTTCCAGCGTGATGGGCCGCAAGAATTTCTTCCTGTTCTGCATCGTGATATTCACGATGGCCAGCTTTCTCTGCGGGGCGGCGCCTTCGCTGCCTCTTCTGCTGGTGTTCCGGGTGTTGCAGGGAGCCGGCGGCGGCGGTTTGCAGCCCATGGCCCAGGCCATCATGGCCGATTCTTTCGAGCCGCACAAACGCGGCCAGGCATTTGCGCTCTATGGATTAGTGGCGGTGCTGGCACCCTCCATCGGACCCACCCTGGGCGGCTGGATCACCGACAACTTTACCTGGCGCTGGATCTTCTTCATCAATATTCCCGTGGGCCTGCTGGCGTTTATCCTCGTCACCCGCCTGGTGGATGATCCGCCGTGGATCAAGCCGGATCGCTCGCGGCT
This sequence comes from Occallatibacter sp., assembly GCA_036488735.1. Lineage (GTDB taxonomy): Bacteria > Acidobacteriota > Terriglobia > Terriglobales > Acidobacteriaceae > Telmatobacter. The sequence continues at coordinate 415,798 of DASXHC010000030.1, read as the reverse complement.
GGCGAGGATGGATTATCTCGGGCTCAGTTTTCTCACCATCGCCATGGGGGGCATGCAGATCATGCTCGACAAGGGCGAAGAGAATGACTGGTTCGCCTCCGGTTTCATTCGTTTCTTTGCGTTCCTGTTTGTGGGCGGCATGATCGCCCTGGTGGTGTGGGAGCTGCGCGCCAAGAATCCGATCATCAACCTGCGCCTGTTCCGCTTCAAGAATTTCGCGATTTGTTGCTTCCTCATGATGCTGGTGGGCGGAGTGCTGAATGCCAACACCGTGCTGCAGCCGCAGTTTATGCAGCAACTGCTGGGGTATAACGCCACGACGGCGGGGCTGGCGCTGACCGCCGGCGGCATTGCGCTCGTTGTCGTCATGCCGATGGCCGGAGTCGCCACCAGCAAGGTTTCGGCGCGAAACCTGGCGGTGGCGGGATTCATCATGTTCGTATTCACGTTCCGGTATGCGGCCGCCGTCACCACCCTCGACATGAGCTTCGCCAAGTCCTCGTGGCTGCGCGTGATCCAAATGCTGCCACTTCCGTTCTGCTTCATTTCGATTACGAACGCGGCCTACGTGGGCATGCCCAAGGAAGAGAGCAACCAGGTCGCGGGCCTTATCAACTTTGCGCGCAACATCGGCGGCAGTATTCTCATCGCCCTTACCAACGCGCAAGTCACGAGCCGCGCCATGTGGCATCAACAACATCTGCAGGCCGATATGCAGCCGGGCATGCCGGGATTCGATCAGCATCTGAAGGCGTTGTCGGGATTTCTGGGCGGCAGTTTCGGCGGGCCGAACAGCAGCGGCATGGCGATGGCGTCGCTTTATAACCAGCTGAACATGCAGGCCCAGATGCAAGGCTACCAGGACGTCTACATCGAGCTCTCATGGATGTCGGTCTGTCTTGTCCTGCTGGCTTTCATGCTGAGCAAGAACCGGCCGGGACAGGGGCCGGGCGCCTCCGCGATGCACTGATGCACATACCGCGGGCGGTTCAGGCAGCCGCTTCGGCAATTGATGTATCTCAGGTTTCAGGCGCGGACAAAGGCGGGCTGTAATTTCCGCTGCTGCGCAAAGAAGCAGCGTCTCCGGCACTTATGCATGGCTTCTGTTTCCCTTACTTCTCATTTACGCAGGCGGCGGCAAAATTAAATTAATCGGAGGTTAAGCAATGAAGAGAGCAAGTCTCATTGCAGCAAGTTTTCTTTTCGCGGCCCTGGCACCGGGAGCAGCATACGCCGTCTCGGCGTCTCCCGCCATGTCGCATTACACCCAGGCCCAGATCAAGCGGATGATGCGCGAAGCCAATACGCCCGATCAGTACCGGGTGGTGGCGCGCTATTTTGAACAGCGCCAGGGTGAATTCTCAAGCAAGGCAGCCGACCAGCTGGCGGAATGGGCGCGCCGGAGCCAGAACACCACGGGGCCGGCGGCCAAATATCCGCGACCGGTGGACGAGGCGCGCAATCTCTACGAGTATTACGCGCACGAAGCGGACGACGCGGCGTTCCAGGCCGACAAGTACAACCGCTTCGCGCTCGGCGCCGAAGCGATTACGAAGCACTAACCAGCGCAGGGACGGCCGTCGAGAGCGAATCCCATCGCGACGTGACGGTCGTCCCGGGCCGCAGCATGGCCAGCACCGGGCAAAGCTGATCTTCCGCAGACCGGATCGCTTGCTCGATTTTCTCCGCTGCTACTTCTTCCTCGGCGTGGATCCGATAGACGAGTTCAATGTGGGTGAGCACGGTGGGGTGCTCTGCGCGGCGTTCCGCATTCGCTTCCACTTGCAGAGACTTGATCCTGACTCCCATCTTCTTCGACAACACCAGGTTGAGGGTGTTGGCAGCACAGGCTGCGAGGCTGGCCATCAACACTTCGAGCGGTGTCGCCAAGGCGTCCGGAGCGGCCGGATAGTCCATCGCCAAAACCTGGCCGCGAACCTGCACGTCGACACGCATGCCTCCGCGATGCATGGCACAAACTGACAAATCAGCGCGCATGAATCTCCTTTTCCGGGGAAGGAGAGATGGTAGCAGGCGGGCTTTTCGGGACGCAAAACCACGGCTCGCATTCCTGCGAGCCAATTTCAGAAAGCCTTGAAGGAAGTAGACCCGGGGAGGACTTAAATCGAGGGAGTGACGTACTGCGGCGCGAAGCGATACAGAAGCATGAAAAGAAGGGAGCTTCCTGGTTAAATCTCAGGCTACTGAGAAACGATTTTCAATACTGTTCAAATCAGACCAGTATCCGTTCGGCAAAGGCAGGATACTTAGGGGCAACCCCCAGGGAATCTGTCGTTCGGAGTATGCCATGGCAAGCGCCTATATTTCGGTTCTCATTGTGGAGGACGACGATGCGGTTCGAACGTCTCTTGAGGAGATTTTTGCGGCTCTCGGTTATCAGGTTCGATCGACTGTAGAGGGATTGGCGGCGCTGGCGGAGATTCGCAAGGAAGTGCCGGATATCCTGCTTTCGGACCTATGCATGCCGGGCATGTCCGGATTCGAATTGCTCTCCGTCGTACGCCGCCGCTTTCCCGAGATCCATGTGGTTGCCATGAGCGGCATGTTTACTGAAGAGAAGATTCCCTGCGGCGTGGCAGCCGACGCACTTTATCAAAAAGGCAATGGCGTGGCGGCGTTGCTCGGGGCGATTGAGAGCCGGCACCTGGCGAAGCGCGAAACTCGCAGAACGCCGGCGGCTCTGTGGATCCAGAGAAATGGTCACGATGCCAAGGGAGCCGAATTCGTGACGATCGGCTGCCCGGAATGTTGCAGAACGTTTCCGCAGGCCACCGAGGGCTCGGCGGGCCTGATTCTGGAAATACAGTGCGTGTTCTGCAAGTGCACCATCTCCTATGCAATCGTGAATCCCAACAGCTGGGGATTCCCGCGCCAGGAGGCCGCACGCCCGCATTTGGCCGCGGCGGAAAGCCCGACTGTGCAGTTCAGCGATGCTCCCGAACGAGAAAGAGAAACCTATGCCAAAGCTTGATGGGCCTGTCTATCTATTGCGCGACGATTTGCAATTGCCCCCTCAGCTGCAAATCAATAAGCGGAAATTTCGCGCGGGCTGGGATGCGGTGCGGTCGAGCGAGGGACGCGCGCTCGCAGGAAGAGCAAAACGATGCGGATGGCACCTGGGCGAGGAGGGAAAGCCGTTGTTAAACGGGGGACAGGGCGAGACGCCCGAAGCCGCGACCGCAAGCGCCCTTGCCCACGCTCTGAAGCACATAGGGAAACTGTGCAACGTGGTCAGAGTGAAATACCTGGAGATAAAGAAATACCCGTGGTTCTATCTTGCCACCGTGGCTGTTTATCCGCGATTGATCCGGCCATGCGCTCTTCCCGCGAAAGCGGGAACGGCGCCGCATTCAATTTCCACGAATCCGAGCACGCCGGAGATTGTGCACCTGTTTGCGACCCAGGCTGAGGAGCGCCTGCATCTGGGTTGAAACGGCGGGACCTGGTTGGGTGGCAGCTTTGGCTGGCGAGAATTTTATCCCCTGCAATCGAAAACGCCAGAGACCTTGCGGCCTCTGGCGCTCTCCGGGTGCCTCGTTTCTCATCAGAGCAAACATCATCCGGCTAAGCCCGACGATGAATCTTCAGCTACATCCTGAACTTTTCGTCCTCCAGCGACGCTGCCGATGTTACTTCCTCACTTCGCCGGCATTTCATCTTCAGCTTGCGCCGTCCATGATTCGCCTGCTTCGCTCGGTTGTCCCACCTGCTGCTAGCTGCCGATGCCGCTTCCTCGCTCCAGCATCCACTCATCTTGAGCTTGCGCCGTCGATGAATCTCCGCCATCCCTCGGTTGCTGCATCTGCCGCTTGGCCACCTGCGTGATTTCCCGCCTCCGCCGGGCTTCCATCTTTGGCTTGCGCCGCAAAAGGAACACCAACTTCGACCGGATACTGCACCGGTTGCCTGGCACCCTGTCTCGCTTCCCGCCCTGGCTGTCCTTCCATCCTCAGCTTGCGCCGCGGATGACTCTTCAACTTCGGCCTGTTGCTACACCGGTTGCCCTACTGGTGGCGAAGCTTCCAATCTTCCCCGGATATCGATTCCAAGCCGCGGCCGTGGCTTCGGACTAATCTCCGTATCCAACTGGTTGCCCCACCTCCGGCCGAGCCAACTGCGAACTTTGAACTTCTTTCGGCTACCGTGTCCCCGGCCGAGGCCGCTGACCTGTCTCCGTCTTCCGTTCACTGCCCACTTTCAACCCAGCCTTCGATGAATTTCCAAACTCGCTCGAACTTTTTATTGACGGCGAACCGCCTGTGAAACCTCGAACTCGCCTGGTCTTTCATCTCTTGCCGAACTTGCGCCCTGGCTTCCTCTCTCCTTCGGCTTTCCCATCCGTCGACAGGATTGCTTCACTCGATTGGTTGTTACGGCACTTATTCGGCCGGCGACGAAACTCTGAATGCTACCGAACTTTGCATCGTCCTGCCCGCACCGGGGATGAGCTTCCGACTTACTTCGAATCTTCATCTCACGGCTTGCGCCGCAAGGTAATGTTCCGACTTCAATCGTACTTTCATCTTCCTGCGAGGCAGGAAATGTTCTTTCCGATTCGCTACTCAGCTACCAACTGAAGTGAATGTAGGAGTGTCGTGCCTGTGGACGCAAGTGCAAAACTTGACGAAACTGTGGATATCATGCTTATATTTCCAAATCCCAACCAAGACATTTTAATAGGTTGCGAGCGATTGCGCCGCGTGCTTTTGTCCGCCCAACTGCTCTCGTGCGCCTGGGTTGGATTCCTTACATACGTCCTAACTGATAGCATTACTACTTCCCCGTGATACCCAACAGCAAGTGCCGCCAAAGCCGCATGGCTATTGGCTCCACGCTGATGCATCAGGAGGAATCTGTTCATGAAATACCGCCGCATCGCACGACGATTGTTGATTTCCCTGGTATGCGCCTTCAGCATATTCACTTCCCGCGCACAGGGTGCGAAGCCATTTCCATGGGCGGCGCCGGTCGCGGATACGGTGATTGCACGCTATCCCGATCCCGACGCGATCCATTGGAAGGACGATACAAATCACTTCAGCTGGCAGGCCGGTTACATGATGTTTGCCATGGAGAAGTTGTGGCGGCGTAGCGGCGAGCAGCGGTATTTCGATTACATTCATCGCTATGTCGACCAGCAGGTGGACGATGCCGGTAACATTCCAGGCTTCAAGCCAACGGCACTGGATAACTTCCTTCCCGGTTACGCGATCCTCCTGATGTACGAACAAACCGGCCGGAGTAAGTACAAGATAGCGGCAACAACGATGCACAAGTCCTTCGCAACCTATCCCCGCAATGAAGATGGCGGCTTCTGGCATGGCATCTGGGCTCCGCACCAGATGTGGGTCGACGGCGTGTTCATGGGCGAAATGTTCGAGGCGCGCTATGGCGCGGACATGCACGATCGCGCCGCGCTCGACCAGGTCGCGCAACAGATGCAGATCATCCTGCGTCATTGCCTCCAGCCTGACGGATTGCTGCTGCACGGCTGGGATGCATCGCGGTCTGCATCCTGGGCCAATAAGCAGACAGGATTGGCGCCGGAGGTATGGAGCGAAGGCCTGGGCTGGTTTGCGGTTCTGATCGCGGACGTGTTCGACTACCTTCCCCCGGATCAGCCGGAGCGGCCGGCCCTGATGCAGGCGCTGATCAAGTTATGCGCGGGTCTCCGCGATGTGCAGGACCAAAAGACGGGCATGTGGAACCAGGTGGTGGACAAGCCCGGCGAGGCCGGCAATTGGAACGAAACATCCGGTACGGGCATGTTCACTTACCTGATCTCCAAATCGATCGACAAGGGATACATTGCGCGCGCGCAGTATCTTCCCGTGGTGCGCCGGTCGTATGCCGGCCTGGTGAAGAAAGCCGTGGGCGCGGCGGATGGACGGCTGGACATCGTCGATTGCAGCAGTATCGGCATCCTGGATACTTACGCGAGCTACATTCACAGCCCTCATGAAACCGATACGTTCGCGGGCATTGCATCGTTCATTCTCGGCGCCGGCAGCATGGAGGCGCGCTGACCCTGGGCGAAGAACCGTGTAACGGGAATGATGCGCACCATGATTCGTCACTTCCGCGGTGCGGCCGCGATGCGGGCCTGTATACTCCTCCCGTACCGAACTCGCCGTCCGGAGACGTTTTCATGCTCAACCTTCGCTGGTTAGCCTCGACTTTCTTTGCGGTCGCAACGCTTCTGCCCGTCTCAGCGATGAGTCAATCGGCGCCTGCCTCCCCCGCCGCAGCGACTCCGCAGGCGGCCGCGGATGCAAATAGCTTGACTGGCTGTGTCCGGCTTGCCGATGAGGCCATTCCGCTCAACAGCACCATCGAGGCTAAAGTGGCCGGCACTATGGAAGCGGCCCATTTGAAGCCGGGCAAGAAGATCTGGGTGAATGCCGTGTATGGCATGGTTTACCCCGGCTGCAGGATGGAACCGGACGCAGCGATCTACGGCACGGTGACGGCAGCCTCGTCGTCAAAAAATCCCAATGCTTCGGAACTCTCGCTGCTGTTCGACAGCATCGATTGCGCGGGCCACGCGAAACAGAGCATGACGCTGTTTTTGATCGGAATCATCGCGCCGCCCGAACAATCCCGCAGTTCGCACGATGCGGTTCCCACCGAGATACAGGGTGGCTCGCGGCAGATTTCGGACACGGTGGCCGCGACTGATTCGTACGATGCCAAGCTGAGTGCGGGAGGACCGCCGCATACGGTGCATCCCGGCGCCGTGGTCGGTTTCAAAGCCCTGACCCTTGAGCCGCAGGGCGGCCCGCAGTGCAGCGCCAAAATGAGCAGCAGCAACCGCAACATCGAACTGGGTCCCGGCACCGTGCTGGTGCTGGCTCCGCGCAACGCTCCGCAATGAAAGACAGGGGCGGCGTGAAACGCACCTCGTCGGCTCGTCCCTATATCCCTGCAAGCGCGCGCTCCCGGCAACGCATCCGTTGACAACGGTCCAACGGGGAAAATAGAATCTCGCCTCTGCTGCACAAGCATTTCTTTCCATCGATTGCGCGCGTCCGCGTTTCATATTCGAGCGAACCCGCGCGGCAGATCAGGAAGGTCCCCGCTCGATAGTCTGCGCCGGGCACACAAACAGCTTTTGAAGAGCGACGATTGTTTCAGCAAAGGAGCAAGGGATGTTCAATTCCACAACGTTGGAAGTCGCCATCGGATTGGCCCTGATTTACCTTATCGTGAGCCTCTTCTGCACCGCCGTGAACGAGGCCCTCGCCGGCATGCTGAACACCCGCGCGCGCAACCTGGAGCGGGGCATCCGGAGCCTGTTTACGGAGGGAATTATAACCAAGGTTGTGCAGGTGGGCGAGGAGGTAAAGACCAAACACGTCTCGTTGACCGATGCGATCTACGATCATGGGCTGGTGCAGAGCCTCTATCGATGCAGCGGAACCAGCGATGGGACCTCGGCGAAAAACCTGCAGAAGCCGCCTTCCTACATTCCGTCGCGCACCTTCGCGAGCGCCCTCTACGACATACTGTTCGCGAACATGCCGGCAACCACGCCCGGCGCGACGCCTCCGCGGGAGGGCGCCCCCCAAGAGCAGGGGGCTCCGCCGAAGGGCCCGGATGTGAACGTCGTGGATGCAGCGGAAGCTCGCCTGCAAGGGATGATGCAGGCCCTCAACGCTCTTCCCGATGGCGCGGCGAAACAAGCCATACTGACCCTGGTGAGGGAGTGCAACGGCAACGCCGTGAAAACACGGCAGGCTTTCGAACACTGGTACGACGACGGCATGGACCGCGCTGCCGGCTGGTTCAAGAAGAGCACGCAGATGAACCTGTTCCTCATCGGATTGGCGATGGCCGTGGTTCTGAATGTGGACTCGATTCAACTGGGCCGCGCCCTGTGGACCACCCCCGCCCGGCGCGAATTTGCGGTGGCCTCGGCAGATACCATCGCCAAGAACCTGGCGCCCGTTGTGAGGCCGGCCGCGAACGCAAAACCGGCGGACGACGCCAAGCCGGGCGCGATTGACCCTTCCAGGCAGGATGCCGCGCCGACCACACAAAACGCGGACGCCGCCAACGCAGCCTCATCCGGCACCGCTGCCAAGGCTTCAGATTTTCTGGAGATGCTGGAACAACTCGACCTGCCCATCGGCTGGAACGATGGCACTGTGAAATGGTGGTTTCACAGAAGTGAGCATCCTCTCTGGTTGTTTCACGGAAAGGACCATCCACTTTGGTTTGGCCTTTTTCTTTCTCTGTTTGGATGGGTTCTCACCGCAATCGCTGTAACCCTCGGCGCGCCCTTCTGGTTCGATACGCTGAATCAGTTCATGGTGGTGCGTTCCACGATCAAGCCGCGCGAGAAGAGTGAAGTGGAAGGATCGAAAGACCCCACGCAGAAATGACACCCGAGCAAACCATCAGGCATTGAAAGAAGCGCGCTCCGGCTTGCCAGGGGTGACGGTTTGTGCGACAGCCAGGGCCGCGGCCCCGATGATCCAGGAGATGAAGAAGGCGGTCCATGGCAGCCTTTGCTGCGGCGCCGCGATGATGGCCGGAGCCCATACGAGCAGCGTGAAGATGCCGATCATGCCGGCTTCGGCGTAGGCGGCCAGGCGGGGCAGCACCGAGAACAAGAGCGCAAGCCCGCAGGCGATGTGTCCGGCTCCGGTGAGATAAGCCCAGCCGGTGTGGAATGGCAGCCACGCCGGAATCAGCTGGTCGGTTGCTTTGAAATAGATGAAATGGGACAAGCCCACGGGGATCACCCACAGGGCGAAAAGATAGCGCGCGATGCGCACGCCGCGGTCTCCATACGCGAATGCGAATATCGAATCGTCGCGGAGGGCTGCATGCCGGGCGAATAACATCCATCCTCCGGCCAGCAGCATTGCCAGTTCGCCGAAGCCCAGCCACACCCCTTCGATCCGCCATGCTACGAAAAAAGCCGGCACCTTGAGCAGGGCCCATACGATGAGGTAGGGAAACAGGATGCGCGTTGACCAGGCCACCGTGGCCTGGAACAACAATCCCACGCCGAGAAGCAGCATCAGTACGCCAGAGCCGTAGGCGAGAGCGGTGCGGCCCGGCACCCACGCTGCCACGGGCTGCCACACCAAGGCGAAGTCGCCATAGGTCAGCGCAAGTATCCCCAGTCCGACTAAGCCGATGGCGAATAATGCCAGCGCTGGCTGCTGCGCACGCACAAGCACAGGCTGCGGCGCGGCGTGGGAGACGAATTCGGGAGCGAGTTGCGAACCTGGTGTCATGGCAATCGAACGTTATTTCAATGCGGGATTGAAGTCAGTTGAATGCTCTCGATTCACGCCCCAAAGTTCTGAAGCGGCCTGAAAATGGGCGTTGCCGGATAGCCCGGCATGCAATCAACGCGCTCCGCGTGACTGCGAAGAACCTTCGCCGCCAGGGGAGAGTTATACTGCCCGCACTGCTTGCATACGAGAGGTCACAACCAATGAAAAGACTCGCCGCCCTGTTGCTGCTTGCGATGCCGCTTGCGGTTGTTGCTCAGGACAAAAAACCGCCGACGACTCTGCGCGGTGTATTGATGGAACAGTTGCGCACTACCCACGATGAGGAAGACTGGTTTGTGCCGGCGAGCATCGCGGTGCAGGGATTGACGGCCGAACAGGCACGCTGGAGTCCGGGGAATGGCAATCACTCCGTGGGGCAGCTCGCCTATCACCTCTGGTTCTGGAACACGCAGGAACTGGCGCGATTCAATGGCGAGAAGAAGCCCGCCTTCAGCGGAAATAACAACGAGACGTTCGACAACTTCACCGCCGAACAGTGGGACGAGCTGGTGAAGAATCTCAACCAGGTGCTGGTCGACTGGGAGAAAGCGGTGGATGCGGCCGACGATCAAAAACTGGCTGCCCATGCTTCGTTGATTGCGCACGTCGGAGCGCACAACGCTTATCACGTGGGGCAAATCATTTATGTCCGTAAGCTGCACGGTGTATGGGATCCAAACAAAGGTGTGAAATAGGGCTGCGCGGGACCACACGTATCGAGTAGCATCTTAGTCGAACTGGGATCAGTTCCGAGTCAAGAAAGCCCCCCATGATTTCCTCGCGATATGTTGTCCTCGCAGTTTCCGCCCTGGTTGCCACAATCGCCGGACCCGTGGGGTGCGGATCGGGCAGTTCCAGCAGCGGCCACAGCAAGACTCCCGGCTTCGACACCACCGTCGTCATTGGCGATTCGCTCAGCGCGGGTTTCCAGAATGGATCGCTGCTGGATACGCAACAGCCTAACGGCTGGGCCAGCCTGGTAGCCAAGCAGGCCGGCTACAACCTGACGCTGCCCCTGATCGCGGCGCCGGGCGCTCCCGCAGTTTTGCAGCTGGTGAGCATCGGGCCGCCTCCGGTGGTGACGCAAGTATCGGGCACCAGTCCCGGCCGGGACAATCCAAACGCGCAGCCGTACGACCTCGCGGTTCCAGGACATTTGCTCTCCGACCTGATCAATCGCACCCCGGCCCTGATTCCCACCTCGCCTGAAGACCTGCTCACCGACGCGGTGCTGGCCGAGCCGCTGAGTGTGCCGCGCACCCAGTTGCAGGCGGCCATTCACCTCAATCCCACTGCGCTCTATGTATGGATCGGCAACAATGACGCCCTAGTGGCCGATATCGCCGGCACTCCGTCCGTCATGACGCCGGTGGCGACTTTCACCACGGAATTCACGCAGTTGATGACCACGCTGCACACCAAGACCAAGGCCAAGCTGATCGTGGCCAATATTCCGGATGTGACCGCCGTCCCCTATCTCACGCCGGGCGCGGTTATCCTGGCCGAGGTTTCCGCGGGCACGGGACTGCCGCAAGCCGTGGTCAGCGCTCTCTTCGGCATTCAGCCCACCGACCTGGTGAACACAACGGGACTGGCCGAGGTGGAAAGCAACATCGCTGCCTTGAAGCAGGGCAAGGCGCCCACGCCGCTCGACGATACCGCGTTCCTGGACGCGGCCGAGGCCGCGCAGGTGCAGTCGACAGTCGATCAATACAACGCTGTGATTGCGCAACAGGTATCGGCCGTCGGCGGCACGCTGGTTGACATTCACACCTACCTGCAGACGCTCGAGCAGGGCGGAATCACCATCAATAATTACCCGGCCACGACGACATTCCTTGGTGGACTCTTCGGGCTGGACGGAATCCACCCAACCAATACCGGCTATGCCCTGATCGCGAATCAATTCATCGCCGCCGTGAACGCCAGTTTCAAGACCAGCATTGCTACCGTGGATGTGGGCGCGATCGCATCGGCCGATCCGTACTTTGGACCGAACATCAAGCCTGTGGGGGCGGCGACGGTTTCCATTCCGCTGGCAGCGGCTCGCCGGGCCGATCTGCTAATTTCGCCGCGCAAGGCAGGTCTCTAAGTATTCTGTCGCCGGTTAGCGACCGGGTTTATTTTATGCGCCTTGCGCGGGCGAAATAGCTGGCGGCCGGCGCCATAAGATCGGGCGGAAGGCGCCGCCGCCATTGTCCCTTGCCGGTCCACAAAATTTCTTCGCAAACCGCCTAAGGCCTTACACACCCGGATACGATGCAGCCTGCTTCAGGGAGAGTTGTTGTACACGCGAGGTTGTCATTTTTCCGTCATAAATGTTTCAGAATGTAAATGTTATATGACCTGGAAGTTATCGTCAGGCGACACGATTCTGGTTGCGACTAAGAACAAAAACATCCTACTCCCGGCTCAATCCCGCCATCTCGCTTGACGCCTGACTTGTCGCTATCCCCGGCAGGCGCGCAGAAAGGCAGCCCGGTCTGAATCGGAAGCGATCTCGCGCGACAGGGCGGCGCAAAGTTCGGTCATCGATGTCGACCGCTGCGCAATGCGCTTGACCATGACGTTCGCGATGGGCCCGAGATGCCGGGCCAGTTCGCGTGTGACGCGCTCGATTTCAGCCCCATCAAACGAAACGGGAGCGGATTCTGTTTCGACTTTGCGGCCGGAGACTGGACTTGCTTGTTTTTCCGCCGGCGGATGGTCAGCCACGTTGGAGGTCTCGACGGATTCAGCCGGGGGATCCATGTAGGGTCTTATCGCTTTGATAAGCAGCTGAATGTCCGACTTCCAGCGGGCGTGCGTAAGCTCAACGGCATTGCGATAGGCGAGGTCCTTCAGGTCATCGGGAAGTTCTGCAGCGCGAGGCATCCTGGCGTCTCTCACCAGGACGGGCATCACCGGTGTCCTGCTTCGCAAGGCAGAGGCCAACTCAATGCGCACGAAGTCGCCTGCGTCATCAAGGCGTCGGCGTCCAGAATCATCCTGAGAGTCGAGCCAATGCGGTCCGATCACTCCCAACAACACGCTGCAACCGGCTACGCTCTGGTCGATGGCTTTCCTGAAGTCCTGCCCCGGCTCGATTCCAGCCACATCCATAAATACTGCGTTTTCGCCAAAGACCTTAGCGAGTTCATCGAACAGGCGTCCCGCCTCGCCTTCCGAATCGTTCCTTCGATAGTTGACGAAGATAGAGCGCAGGACAAAACCTCCGGCATCAGGGAGTTGCGGCGTAATTCCTGTGCGGTCGATGATAGATGATACGGATGGCCGAGCGTAGAAGTCCACCTATATTGCCAGATGTTTGCGATCGATCTTCGGTTTAGGGATGCGCGGGCGCATGGACCGCAGAGCAGCCAGCACCACGCCGGCAATCGCTACGTCGCGATACCACTTGCGATCCGCGGGAATGATGTACCACGGCGCTTGCGGCGTTGAGGTGCGCGAGAGCACCTCTTCATACGCGGCCGCAAACTTCGGCCACAACTTGCGATCTTTGAAATCGGACTCCTGCACCTTCCAGTGCTTCTCGGGCGTGTCGAGGCGCGCTTCAAATCGGCGCGTCTGCTCATCGCAGCTGATGTGGAGGAAGAACTTGCGAAGGACTGTGCCGTTCTGGCTCCATGTGCGTTCGATATCGGCGATCTGGCGCAGGCGCTGCCGGCCTTCCTTGTGCGAGATATCTCCGCGCGCCTGCCGAGCCAGGACATCCTCGTATTGCGAACGGTTGAAGACGCCGAGTTCGCCCATGGCCGGCAAGGCCCGGTAGACGCGCCACAGATAATCGTGCGCCAGTTCTTCGCGATCGGGCTCCTTGAATGAAACCACCTTGCAATAGGCGGGGTTGACGCCCGTGAACACTTTGCGAACCGCGCCGTCTTTGCCGGATGCATCCATGCCCTGCAGAATCACGAGCAGCGATCGCTTCTCTTCTTCGGCAAGGATCGCGAGCAGTTCGTCGATCTCTTTGCGATACTTTTTCAGTTGCGCGCGCGCCGCCTTCTTGTCGTCGCAGAACTCAGTGCCGAGGGCGGGGACGGCCCCGAGGCGCACCTTTGCGCCCTGCTTCACAACATAACTTTCCCAGTGTTTGAGTGCGATGGTCAATCGACGCCTGCCTTGGCAGTTGGATGCACGGGCAGGGTGATTGTGACGCTCCAGAATGCCGCGCCTACGGGCCGCCGTACCGCGGCGGCCCGACCGCATTTAGTTCATCAGCTTCTTCATCAGGTAGGTGTACTGCTCGGCTTTCGAGCGCGCCTGCTGCTTGTTATCCGCACCCGCGCCGTGGCCGCCTTCGGTGATCTCGTCGTAGTAAAACGGCAGGTGAAACTCTTCCATGCGCGCTGCAAATTTACGCGCATGGACGGGGCCGACACGATCGTCCCTGGTCGTCGTAAAAATCAGCGGTTCCGGATAATGCACGTCCGGCTTCAGTTGATTGTAGGGAGAAATGGAAGCCAGAAATTCTTTCTGTTCCGGAATCGAAACGGAACCGTACTCACCGACCCAGGAAGCGCCGGCGGACATGTGTTCGAAGTTGAGCATGTCGAGCAGCGGCACCTCGATCACGACCGCTCCCCACATTTCCGGGTGCTGGGTAAACTCCACTCCCATGAGCAGGCCGCCATTGGAGCCGCCTTCAATCCCCAGCCTGGGGCTTGAGGTAATGTTGCGCGTCACCAGGTCTTGCGCAACGGAGTAGAAGTCGTCGTAGATATGCTGCCGCTGCGTTTTGAGGCCCGCGTCGTGCCATGCCGGCCCGAACTCTCCTCCGCCGCGGATGTTGGCCAGCGCGAACACGCCGCCATGCTCCAGCCATAGCTTGCCCATCACGCGATCGTAATAAGGCGTGAGCGAGATCTGGAATCCTCCGTAGGCTGTGAGCAATGTGGGGTTGTTGCCGTCATACTTCATGTCCTTGCGATGCACCACAAAGTACGGAACCTTGGTTCCATCCCTGGACGTCGCCTGCAATTGCTCCACGACATCGTTGGCGGCATCGAACATCGGCTTCTCCGCCTTGGCTGGTTTCAGCGAAAGGTCGTTCGCGTCACCCAGCCAAAGCGAGTTGGGATTGAGGAATCCCGCCTCGTCCAGGAAGAACCTATCGTCTACGAGGTTTGTCGAAGAAATGGAGACGGTCTGGTTGTCGGGCAAAGGGAGCTGTTTCCGAGTCCACTTCCTGTCTTTGCCGAAGGTGTAGACATAGGCGCGGCCCTGCACATTGGCAAGGGTGGTCAGAATCAAGTGGCTGTGCGTGGTTTGCACATCCTGCTCGAATTCCTGCGCGGTGGGTTCAAAGAGCACTGTCGGTTGCAGATGGGCAGGATCCTTGTTGACCCTCTCCAGATCGAGGGAGAGCACCGTGCCGAGTTTGAAACGCCTGCCCTGGCCTTCGGGCGTCCAATCCTCTTCGAGGGAAACGATCAACTGGTTATCAACAAACCCCGCGAGGTCTGACTTCAACGGGAGAGACAGCTTCTTCGGGCCGCCCGGCAAGAGAAGGTACCATTCATGCTCGAAGGTGGATCGATTTCTTTCAATGACTGCGGCGTGGTGCCCCTGTCCGTCGGAAATAGCCAACGGATTGTCGCCGTAACCGTTGTCCTTTACGTCGCCGCGGAATACCTCTTTGGCGCTATCCAGAGGCTCACCACGCTTCCACCGGCGAACCGTAATGGGGTAACCAGCTTCGCTCATCGTGCCCGGGCCCCAGTCGCGGCCCACCAGCAGGGTGTCCTTGTCGAGCCACGCCACATTTTGCTTGCCGCGGGGGATCACAAAGCCGCCCTCGACAAACTTGCCCGACTTTAAATCCATCTCCCGCATCGTGACCGCGTCTTCGCCCCCAACTGAAAGTGCAACCATGCAAAGCTCTTCATCCGGGTCGAGACAATCGAGCCCTTTCCCAACCCAACTCTGCTTGTCCTGCAGGGAGAGGGCGTCATAGTCAAGGACTGTCTCCCACTTGGGATCGGGGCCGAGATAGTTACTCATCGTGGTGCGGCGCACGATGCCGCGTAAATGTTGGGCGTCTTGCCAGGTGTTGTACACCATCCCGCCGCGAAACTCGGGCCACGGCAACCGCTCGGGCGAATCGAGCACCTTCAACGCATCGGCCTCGAGGGAAGCGAAATGCGGATCCTTCTCGAGCACCGCAGCGGTGCGTTGGTTGTGGTCCTTGACCCAGGCAAGCTGCTTTTCTCCGTAGATATCTTCAAGCCACGTGTACCCGTCGGGCTGGATCTTCTGGAGTTGCTGAGCCTGGAGCGACGACAGTGCAGCTACGGACGCCAGGACCATCACCAGGGAAGTTGACTTTGGCGCAAACAACATCGGTGCGATACCTCCTGGAGGGCGATGCATCTTATTTTCTGGTTTGGAGAAGTGGCCTGAGAATGAAGCCCGGTTCATACGCCCGACACACGCATCCGCGCCGCGAAACGGATTGTCTCACATCAAACGCTAACTTACTAACACAGGATATGCATGCGCCTTAGATCAATCCGTGCCGGAAATACAAAGGATTCGAGTACAGATGTACGGTTTGCATTGAATGAACCCGGACGAACTACACTCCGAGTAAGAAGGGCGCCACCGATGAATCGGCAGCGCCCCTAACCGCTTTGAACCAATCGATGAATCTCAGACGTGCTGGCCCAGACCGTAGCTCATGCGTTCCATTTGTTGCTTGAATTGCTCAAGCTGCTGCTTGTTCAACGGGAACCCCTGCGGAAATGACTTACGCATCTCTTCCATCTGACGGTTGAAGTCTTCCATCTGCTTCGGGTCGATCTTGAATCCGTCCATCTTGAAGCTCTGGCGGAACTGTTCCATCTGCTTCTTCAGTTCATCCATTGCTTTTGGATCGATCTTGAAATCATCGGCGCTAAAGCCCTGCTTGAATTGATCCATCTGCTTGCGGAATTCATCCATCTGTTTCTGGTCGATGGGAGGCAGGTTCCAGGACTTCATGCTGTCGCGCAGTTTCTCGGCATCCTGGCGAAACTGTTCCATTTGCCTGGGATCGATCCGGAGTTCTTGTTGAAAGTCTTGAGACTGCAGGATCCCGGCGGCATCGGTTCCGAAGTCCGGACCGAATACCTGGGCGAGGAGCGGGGCGGGACCATCGGGAAGAAGGCCGGGCCACGCCTTTTCAAATTCCACTTCACTCTTGTGCTTCGAATCCACCTGAAGCATGACCGTCTGCTGCTTGCGATCGCGCAGGATGGTCACCGGCACCTGCTTGCCCTCGCTGGCGCGGAGGGCGCGGTCCCAGTCGGCTGTGGTGGTGATGGCGTCGGTACCGACTTTGAGAATGACGTCATGTTCCTTGAGGCCGGCCGCAGCGGCTTCACTCTTGCGCGCCACCTGCTTGATCATGACCCCGTTGGGAATGCCGAGATAGTCAGCCATTTGCGATGTGAGGGGTTCAACCATGGCTCCCACATGCAGGCTGCTGCCGAACACCGAGAGGCGCAAGCCCGTCGAGGGTAAGTCGCCGCCACCGGCCAGGATGCCCATGGCGGGGGCTTTCGACGACGTAGCGCCTGGATTATTGAGTGAATTCCAGACCGCCTTCTCCATGGTCTTGCGATCGACGAGCTGTACTTCGGCGGTCTGCTGGGCGCCATCGCGGCTGAATGCCAGGTTCACCTTGCGACCCGCGGGAATCTCGCGCAGCATACGTCCGAATTGCTCCGCGCCTTCCACCTTCTGTCCATTGATCTCAAGCACGACGTCGTTGATCTTGAGCACCGGACCGGCGGGCGCGTCGTGATCGATGAGGGTGATCAGGGCGCCGCGGGTTTCCTTGAGCTTGAGTTTCGCGGCTGTGTCGTTATCGACGTCGGAGACCAGAACGCCGAGGTAGCCCTGGGAACTGGAATGCGACAACAGAGGATCGAGCTTTTCGAGGAGTTGCGAGAATCCGTTGGATTGAGCCGGCGCGCCGGGTGGCAAAAGCGCCAACCCCGCCCCGGCAACGATGGCGAGTGCGATGGATCGATAAGGCCTCAGAAGGTGTTTCATTGCTTTTCTCCGTACTGCATGTTGCCTGGCCCGCACTCTATGCTGTATTCGACGGTGCGATTGCCATAAGGTGTATTTCAACTCTATTGAATTTCCGGCACCCGGCTCAATACTTGCCGCGAGACCAACCGGATTTGGGGATTGCGGTCCGAATTGGCGACGGAGTGCAAAACCTGGCGCACGCTGGTGTCGCCCTCGACCGGCTCCAGAACGTTAATGGCAGCGGTGCGGATACGCGGATCACTGTCGTTCAGCAGCGCCTCAAGAACAGCGTCGCGGACGCGGACGTCATCGGAAACGTAGGGCTGAAGGCCTTCAAGAGCCTTCTCCCGCACGGTTTCGCTGTGATCGTAACGGAGCGAAACCATGAGCGCATCGCGAATGCCCTCCAGGCCGCAACTGTGACCGGCGCGGCACTCCGCTGCCAGCAGGCCCACGGTCTGATCCCGCAAACCAGCAGACGCCGAGTTTTCCGAAGCCAGCATCAGCAACTGGCGGATGTTCTCATCATCGAGCGAGCCGCGCCGTTCGCGAGGCACCAGCTGGTTGTAGTGCACGTCGACTATCTCGCTATTGGGCTCGCGGACAATACTGGAGATGTTAGCTACTTCGGCTGGCCCGGTCAGGTCATCGTCGGATGGCTTGGCCGGGGGCGCGGTCGCCACGGTCTGGGCGGCGTGCCGCTGCGCGATGTGATACCCGCCCAGCCCGCCGGCGCCGGCGCCAATCAGCAGCATGAGACACGCAGCGATCGGGGCGGCCTGCAGATTGGCGAAGTTATTGCTGATGCGCTGGCCGAGACGCTCAAACCAACGCTTGGGAGGGAGGGCGTCGAGCGCCTCTTCAAGCCGCAAACGCGAACGCGCAACCAGGTTGGCCGGGGCCTCTTCCAGGGGGTAGGCATCGGCCAGCAGCTTGAGCGCCCGCAACTGGTCCCGCTCGCCGCTGCATCCCGGGCAGGACGCCAAATGGCGGTCGAGCTCGTGCGCGGCATCGTCGGGTAGCTCGCCATAGGCGGCCATCACGATCCGTTCATGTGCAAGTTCACAATTCATAGCCACGTCCTTACTGCCTCGAAAAGTAGTACAGATCTGGTCCAAAAGGTCGTCGCCGGCACGGTCAGCGCAGGCCCGCCAATTGTGTTCTCAGTTTCTTGGTCGCCCGGAAAAGTGTATTTTTGGCGGTCTCTTCCGTGGTGTTCAACATTTCTCCAATGGTGCGCAGGCGGAGACCCTGGTAGTGCTTCAGTTCAAAAACCATGCGTTCCCGCGGCGTCAGCTTGCCCAGCGCGTCCTGAATCCTCGAACCCAGTACTTTGCGATCAAGTTCCTTGGCAGGATTGGAAAAGGAGCGATCGTCGGAAACCGAAGAGAGTACGTCGATCTCATCGCCGGAGTGATCCAGAATCACGGCCTGATCTTCGCGGCGGGTCTTGCGGCGACGCAGCTGATCGAGGCAGAGATTGGTGACGATACGGTAGATCCAGGTGTAAAAGGAACATTCGAAACGGAAATTGCCGATATAACGGTAGGCTTTCAGGAAGGCTTCCTGATAGATATCTTCGGCGTCGTGCTCGCTGCCGGTGAGGTGCATGGCCAGGCGGAGCACCTGCTGTTCATACTGGCGCACCAAGGCATCGAAGGCCGCCCGTGAACCAGCCTGGGCCTCGCGAATGAGTTCTGTTTCCGGCGCGCGGGACTGCAGTCGCCCTTGCCCGCGGTTCGGTCCGTCCATTGCCGTGGTCGCAGCCATGCCTCGGGAAGATTGTACCGTCCCGTTGGCTGGCCACGCCAAGACCGGCGTTCCGCCAACCGTGGGAGTAGGGTAACTCACTGCATCCGTTGCCATGAAATCTCCGTTTTCAGGGGATGGTAAGGCGCAATCCGCTGCACTTGAATGGACGCTTGAATTTACAATTTGTGAGCTTTTGATCAAAGCCGATGGGCCGGTTCCCGAAACGGGCGCGGAGACGTGGAAATTTCGACGCGGCGGACCCCTTAAACTGGGAGGGATGAATGGAACTCTTTTCGACGGCATGGTACCGGCTCCCCGCGACGGAACCCCCGAGTGGCTGGTCGCCCATTGCGACGGCGGCTCTCGGGGCAATCCCGGACCTTCCGGATTTGGCGCGGTGATTGAGGACGCGCATGGGCGCATCGTGGCCCGGCTGAGCTCCTATCTGGGCGTGCAAACCAACAATTACGCCGAATACTCAGGCCTTCTGGCGGTGCTGAAATGGGCTGTCGAGAACGGAGTAAAGCGACTGCGCGTCGTGTCCGACTCTGAGTTGATGGTGAAACAGATGGCCGGGAAGTACAAGGTGGCCAGCCCCATCCTGCGACCGCTGTGGGAGGAAGCCCGGCGCCTGGCACGGCAGTTGAGCGCCTTCGAGATGACGCACACGCTTCGGGCGGGTAACAAGGAAGCGGACCGGCTGGCCAACGAAGCCATGGATAAGGGGATGGGAAAGACGCCGGGCAGCGCGGTTCGCGGGGCTGGCGAAGTTAGCGGGGCTGGCAAGGCAGCGGGTCCGCGGATCGGCGGTTCGGCAACTGGCGGCCAGCGCCCCGCGAGCCAAGGGCAACCGGCACAGCCCAAGCGGGAACGGCAGGTTCTGGAAGGGTATGTGAAGGATGGAGTCGTTCACTTACTGGAAGGCGCGCTGCCGGACGGAATCTTCGTGAAAGTGATCAGCGAATAGCGGGTTCGAGATCAGCAGGTCAGAATCAGGGATCAGAGACCAGCCTGGCGAAAAGAAATGTGCCTTGCAAGCCGGCATGGAGATGGCCGCATTTCCGGTAATATCGGCGCTGATCCCTGACGACTGATCTCTGACCCCTGCTTTTATTCCGGCTTGCCGAGGTTGTTGCGCCAGGTGTAGCCGTCGCGCTCCAGGAGCCGGTCGGCGCACTCCGGTCCCCACTTACCGGCAAAGTAGTTGGGGAAGACTTCCGGCGTCTTGGCGGCCCAGGCTTCCAGGATGGGCGTGTACAGACCCCACGTGGTTTCCACGCCATCGCGATGCGCGAACAGCGTCTGGTCGCCCAGCATGGCGTCCAGCAGCAGGCGTTCGTAGCCGTTGGCGCTCGACTTGCCGAAGGCTGCGGCGTAGTTAAAATCCATCACAACGGGGCAAACCGCCATGTCGGGGGTGGTAGGCACCTTGGCCCCGAAGCGGAGAGAGATGCCCTCGTCGGGCTGGATGCGAATGGTGAGCAGGTTGGGCTGAATGTCCGTGCAGGGCCCGCTGGACGCCATGCGATTGAAGATCAGCAACGGCGGCTGCTTGAACTGGATGCTGACTTCGGTGGCGCGTTTCTTGAGCCGCTTGCCTGCGCGCAGATAGAATGGCACGCCTGCCCAGCGCCAATTCTCGATCTCCAGCCGCACTGCGGCGTAGGTCTCTGTACCGGACTCGGGATTGACGCGCTCTTCATCGCGGTAGCCGGGCACCTTCTGGCCATCGATCACGCCGGGCCCGTATTGGCCGCGGACCGCGTTCAAGATCCCTATGGGCGGAATCGCCTGCCACACCTTCAGCTTTTCGCGGCGCACGCTCTCCGCCTCGAAGCTGGGGGGCGGCTCCATGGCTACGAAGCTGAGCAACTCCATCATGTGATTCTGCACCACGTCGCGCAACGCGCCGGCCTTCTCATAGAACGGACCACGGCCTTCCACACCCAGAGTTTCCGCTACCGTGATCTGCACGTTCTCGATGTAGTTGCGGTTCCAGATGGGCTCAAAGATGCCATTCGCGAAACGGAACACCAAAACATTCTGAACAGTCTCTTTGCCAAGGTAGTGATCGATACGGAAGACCTGGCGCTCATCGAAAACCGCATTGACCTGATGATTCAGTTCATGCGCCGAGTCCAGATCGTGGCCGAAGGGCTTTTCAATCACCACGCCCACATGACCCTGCTCAGGATGCGCCATCTGCTGCGCTCCCAGGTTTTCAACGATGCCGGTAAAAAACTCGGGCGAGGTGGCGAGATAGAAAAGGCGATTGCTGCCTATGCCTTTTTCGGTCGCAATGCGCCCGAGTTCCTCATTGAGCGCGGCGTAGTGGGTCGGGTCATCGAAGTTGAGCGCGAAGTAACTCACCTTCTGCATGAAGTTATCGAGCTTGGGGTCGTTCTTGTCCACTCCTCCAAACTCGACAATGCCGGCACGCATATCAGCCGCAAACTCATCGCCCAGGGGACGGCGCGCCACGCCGACAATGGCGAACTTGGCAGGCAAGAGACCGTTCTGCTCCAGGTGAAAAAGGGCAGGCAGCAGTTTGCGCTTGGTCAGGTCTCCCGAAGCGCCGAAGATGGTCATGATTACCGGCTCGGGTACTCTCTCTTTACCATGAGGAACATGAGAAAGATCCTCCGGACTTACTTTCATCTGAATCGTCGCCATAGGTGACTCCTTTTGCGCTGAATAAGTGATGGAGTAAAGAAGTGGGTAAGTGAAGAAGTGAAAGAGTGAATAAGGGAACAGCCCCTCACACATTCACTGCTTTTTTTCACTTAGTCACTTCTTCCTTCACTTCTCTTTTCACTGCTTCCCTAGTCTTTCTTCACCGCATGGCCGCCAAACGCGTTGCGCATGATGGATAACATGCGGTCGGTGAAGTTATTCTCTTCGCGGCTGCGGATGCGGCGAATGAGAGACTCGGTTATGACGGGCGCGGAGACATTGAGATCAATCGCTTCAAACACAGTCCAGCGACCTTCGCCTGAATCCTCGACGTACGCTTCGAGACCTTTGAGGGTGGGATTCTTAGACAAAGCATCGGCAGTGAGGTCGAGCAGCCAGCTGCGCACCACGCTGCCATAGCGCCAAATTTCGGAAATCTGTGCCAGGTCGAGATCGAGCTCTTCTTTCTTTTCCATGATGGTGAAGCCCTCGGCGAAGGCCTGCATCATGCCGTACTCGATGCCGTTGTGCACCATCTTGACGAAGTGTCCTGCACCGGCGGGGCCGACGTGTCCCCAGCCCTTGTCTTTGGCGGGAGCGAGCGTTTCGAAGATAGGGCTCAGATACTCGACGGCTTCCTTGTCGCCGCCGATCATCATGCTGTAACCCTCTTTCAAGCCCCACACACCGCCGGACGTGCCCACATCGACAAATTGAAAGCCCTTCGCGGTAACTTCCTTGTAGTGGCGCTGCGAATCCTTGTAATTCGAGTTACCCCCATCGATAAGTATGTCGCCGGGATTCAAGAACGGCTCTAACTTGGCGATGGTTTCATCAACTGGCTTGCCCTGGGGCACCATGATCCAGATGGCCTTGCGCGCGGTTAGCTTTTTGGCCATCTCCTCGAGCGACGTAACGCCCACATTGCCGGAGGCGGTCAGCTTCTCGACCGCTTCGGAGCTGAAATCAAATCCCACTACCTGATGGCCGCCGAGGCGAAGCCGCTCCGCCATGTTGCCGCCCATCTTGCCCAGACCAATCAATCCGAGTTGCATCGTTTCCTCCGTACTGAAAAGCTTTAAAGAACTGTCAGGTACTCCAGGTCCTGGCGCAAACGGTCGGCGCCGTCGAAGCGAATCGTCTTCATCCCCGCGGCAGCGGCCGCGGCCACATTTTCTGCGCGGTCGTCAATGAAGAGAATGCGTTCACCGGGGCGTCCCAGGATGTCGAGGGCGCGCTGATAGATGGCAGCGCCGGGTTTGCGCAAACCTATGTAGCAGGAACTTAGAGCCACATCGAAATACTGCCTTAAACCGAATTGCGCGAAGCGATAGTCGTTGGTGGCACGCGCTTCGTTGTTCAAACAGCCGACCATTGCTCTACCAGATGTGGCAACTTCCTGCAGGATTCCTAATCCACCATTTGGCAATTCGACGGACTGCGCGCACATAGCGGAGAAAAACTCCGCATGAGAATAACTGCGCGGCTCATAAAAGACCGTGGCGTCGAGATACTCCGTAATCGACAGCGCATCGCGTTCCCACGCGTCGTTAGCCCGGGCGTGACGCCGTTCGAATTCGGCCTTTTCCAACTGAAACTGATCGAGCACCACGGTGCGCTCGCAATGATCCCAACCATTGGTCAGGAGAACTCCACCGACATCAAAGAGGATCACGTCGAAGGGGAACATCGGCGCTTCACAACTCCTGTGGTGCTGCCCGGGCGGGAAAACCTGCGTTGGAGTGCAGGCGGCGAATGACTGCGGGCCCTCGCCGTCATCAGAAATGGGTGTCAGGCGGGACTTCTTGAACCATCGCCGCACATATACCTGGCTTCGATTGCTTTCACCTTGTTGAAGCGGCGCGTGAAGCGTTCTTCGTTCACGATAAATTTCGCGTTGATAAATGCGTCCGCGAGTTCATAGGCGAGGGATGCGCCGATGATGCGTGCGCCGAACACAATCACGTTCATATCGTCGTGCTCAACGCCCTGGTGCGCCGAGTAAGTATCGTGGCACATGCCAGCGCGGATGCCGGGAATTTTGTTGGCGGCGACACAAACGCCCACGCCCGATCCGCAGATCAGGATGCCGCGCGGGGCGACGCCCTGGGTGATGGCGTCGCCTACCTTCTCGGCGAAGTCAGGGTAATCGTCAGCGGAATTGCCGTTGTAAGCGCCGAGGTCAACGAGCTCATGGCCCGCCTTGGCGAGATAGGCGCGCACATCCTCCTTGAGAGGAAATCCTGCATGGTCGGCAGCGATGACGAGCTTCACAGTGTGTCCTTTCGTTCCAGGGAGTACGCAATCGGGATTAGGGACTAGCATTGTTGGTTTCGCCAGTCTTGCTGGTCCCTGATCTCTAAGTCCCTTGTCCCTGTCGCTCCTACTTCTTCACCAACGCCTTGGCCTTCGCCACCACGTTCTCCGGGTTGAAGCCGAGTTCCGCCATCACCTTCGGCCCCGGAGCGGAAGCGCCAAAGCGATCGAGACCGATCACATCGCCGGTCGACCCCACATACTTCCACCAACCCAGCGGCGAACCGGCTTCCACCGCCAGCTTGGGCACGCCCGCGGGCAGCACGCCGGCTTTATACTCAGCCGGCTGTTCCTCGAAAATTTCCCAGCTCGGCATGCTCACCACGCGCGCCGCGATGCCCTGCGCGTCGAGCTGCTTTTTGGCTTCAACGCACAGGGGCACTTCAGAGCCGGTGGCAATGAGGACCACCTGCGGATTGGCGGCGTCTTCCAGCACGTACGCGCCCTTGCTCACGCCACCATACACATCGTGGGTCGCGGGATCGATGACCGGCAGATCCTGACGGCTCAGGGCAAAGAAGCTTGGGCCGTTGCGTTCCAGCGCAAGCCGCCAGCACGCCGCGGTTTCGTTGGCATCGGCGGGACGGTAGTCAGTGAGATCAGGGACCGCGCGCAGCATCATCAGGTGCTCAATGGGCTGATGCGTGGGGCCGTCTTCGCCCAGGCCGATGGAGTCATGCGTGAACACAAAAATCGAGTGCGCCCGCGAAAGCGCCGCGAGGCGAATCGCCGGCTTGCAGTAATCGGAAAAGGTAAAGAACGTGGAGCCGAAGGGAACCAGCCCTTCATGCGCGGCCATGCCGTTGACCGCGGCGCACATGCCGAATTCGCGCACCCCGAAGAAGAGGTTGCGCCCCGCCGGGTCTTCGGCAAAATGCTTGCCGGGCTTGAAGATGGTCTTGGTAGAAGCAGTAAGATCGGCCGCGCCGCCGAATAACTCCGGCACCGCTTCGGCGATGGCATTCATCACGGAACCGCCGGCATTGCGCGTGGCAACAGGCTTGCCGGCCGGGAAGCTGGGGATCGCCTTCTCCCATCCTTCCTTGCGCACGTTCTTCTGGGTGCGCTTGAATTGCTCGGCGAGTTCCGGGTTTTCCTTGGCGTAGGCGTCGAAGAGCTTGTTCCATTCCGCTTCGAGAGCCTTCCCGCGATCGATGGCCTTGCGCCAGTTGGCCAGCGCATCGTCGGGCACGTAGAAACTCTTATCCTCAGGAAAGCCGAAGTACTTCTTGGTCGCCGCGGTATCCGCCGCGCCGAGGGCCTCGCCGTGCACCTTGTTGGTCCCGGCCTTGGGGCTGCCATAGCCGATGACCGTGCGCACAGCGATCAGCGAGGGCTTGTCAGTCTCAGCCTTTGCCGCTTCGATGGCTGCCTCGATCGCGTTCAAATCATTCCCGTCCGCGACTCGCTGCACGTGCCAGTGATAGGCTTCGAAGCGCTTCAACACGTCCTCGGTGAAGCTCCACTCCGTGGGACCGTCGAGCGAAATGAGATTGTCATCGTAGAGGAAGATCAGCTTGCCCAGCTTGAGCATGCCGGCCAGTGACGCTGCCTCGTGCGAGATGCCTTCCATCATGTCGCCGTCGCCGCACAGCGCATATGTGTAGTGATTCACAATTTCGAAGCCGGGCTTGTTGTAGGTCGCGGCCAGATGCTTCTCCGCGATGGCCATGCCAACAGCCATGCCGATGCCCTGCCCGAGCGGCCCGGTGGTCACTTCAACGCCTTCCGTTTCGCCCGACTCCGGGTGTCCGGGGGTCTTCGAGTGCCACTGCCGGAATGACTTGAGATCGTCAAGCGTCAGCTTGTATCCGGAGAGAAACAGGCTGGAATAGAGGAGCGCCGAAGCGTGGCCATTGGAGAGCACGAAGCGATCGCGGTCCGCCCACTTGAAGTGGGAAGGATTGTGCTTCATTAATTTGTGGTAAAGAAGATAGGCGATGGGCGCGCAGCCGAGCGGGGCGCCGGGATGGCCGCTATTGGCCTTCTCCACCGCGTCGACCGCAAGCAGCCGAAGTGTATCGATGGATAGTTGGTCGAGAGTGACATCAGCAGCGGTCGTCATAGTTCTTTGATTATTCCTTTCGGTTCATCTTACTTTGTAAGGGAAGCCGATCACCTGGGATCAATCTTGACCTGCACATTGTAACCAAGCCAGCGATCATTCCCGGTCCAATGAAGAGTCCATGATAGTTCACCTGCCTGCGTCGCTGCGACATCGACATCGGCGCTAAAACGGGCGCTGCCGAAATTTTGGCAGGGAGTATGGTGCGTCGATTTCCACCCGTCTACCGACCACACCAGTTCAAAGCAATCTTCGTCTAGGATGCGCAGGGTGTCGCCGGCGGTTACTTTTTGAATCGGGCGCCGGCGGCTGTAGATTTCGAGGTTATGCCGCACCCTCTCGCGGCCACCGGGCTCGCAATAGCGTTCATACACCGAGTCGACGCGATCGAAGACCTTGCCGTCGAGCGCCGAACGTAGCAGCTTGAGGTACTCGGCATGCGCCCAAACCAGCGGCACCGCCGACCCCGCCGGCTGCCCCCTGCGCAGGCCCAGATCGGGGCGATTGTCGTCGTCCCATACCTGCTCCGGCATCATTTGTCCGCTGGTTGCAAACTGCTCATAAGTCCGGATGAGAGGGGCAATGTCGTTTCCGGCGGCCAACTCATAGTGTGCCCGTTCCCCGGTCAACAGCGGCCACACGCGTCCCTGGCCCCAGCCCAGGAACGGGCCGCCATCCGGCCTGTCCCCGTAGCCGTCGTAGTTATACCGCAGCCATCCAGGCCCCTGGGGCAGATCGCGTTTCAGGACGGCATCGACCACTTTGAGCGAATCGATCATCAGCGGATCGTCCGCACGCCGCACGCCGTAGCGCACCAGTTCCAGGAAGCCTGCGTCGATGATCTCGCGAGCCTCGAACTCATAGCGCGTTCCCGGCGGCCGGTTGTTGAGGCGGAGTTTTTCTTCGCCGCAGCTTTCGCACGCATAGGCCTCGCCCGTCTCCGGGGGACGCACCCGCATATAGTGGCGCTTGACCTCGGGGAGCAGCACGCCTTCGTTGGTCACGGTCCAATCTTCAAGGTGACCCTCGATCCAGTCGGCGAACTCCTCGAGGAAAGTCGCCAACTCGTCCTTTTCGCGCGAACGCACGATTTCGGCTGCGCAAATCAGTCCGGCGATCACGGCCGCCAGCGTCGATGGCGAGTAGCCGGCATTCTCCTCCCAGCGTTCCTGGTGGGAGATGGGCGCGTGACACACCAGGAATCCCGCGGCCCGCTCCACGAAGGGCAGAATATCCATCTCACCCAGCCCCTTGGCTTTCCACAACCGCCAGGCGAGAATGATGGGAAACGCCACTTCATCCAACTGAACGCCGGACCAGTACGGGCGTCCGTCGACCCAGAAATTCTGGGCGAAACCGCCGTCCGGCTCCTGCGTGCAGGCCAGGTAGACGAGGGCACGGAGGGCTGTATCAGTCCGGCCGCAAGCCAACAGGGCGCTGGCTGTCTGCACCATGTCGCGCGTCCACACCAGGTGGTAACCGCCCAGATCGTCGTCGCTTTTGAACTGGCCCCAGGGAATCGACGCGGACGCGACGAAAGCGCCGGCGTAGGTCTTGTCTTCATGTGCCAGCAGTACGTTATGACTGGCACGCATCAGCTTGCCGCCGTCGCGCGCCCTGGCCGCCAGCCATTCAGGGTTAGCTGCCCTATGCCACTGCTCGATGAACCGGGCGCGATGCTGAGCGTAGGGCGTCGCCAGGGCACTCAAGGTCTTTTGCAAAGCCGTATGCTGCGTATCGCCGATGCCGAGCGCTACCGTGAATTCCCGCGCGCCATCAGAGGAGCCGTAACCATTATTGGCGCATTCGAGGTTCATCTCGCCCATCACGGCGAGATTGCCGTTGGTTGCGGAACCAAACTCCCAATCCATCTGGAAATTGTGCTTTAGATCCTGCCAGCCGTCGCTCGCGCCGACAAAACCGCAGCTGACGCGCTTGAAGCCGCAACTGGCGGCCATGGCCAGCGACCACTGGTCCTTCCACGCCAGTATCATGCGGTATCCGGCCACGTCCACGGCGCGGGCGGAGTTGCCTGCCCCGCCGCCGCCCAGGTGCGGCGCCAGCAGCGCATAGACCTTTAATCGAGGCAGCAGGTCCGGCTTGCCTTCAAGCCGGACACGGGTCAACAGTACGCTGTGATGCGGGTCGCAGATGATCTCTTTGATCAGCGCGTAGCGCTCGTCGGCATCCCGGTTGATGTAGCGAACCCCCAGGGCCTCGGGATGAATGTATTCGAAAGTGGTGAGCAGATCCCGCTTCTCTTCGTGGATAAACGATTCGCCGTCGGTGACCAGGAACTCCATGTCCCGCACCTGGGCGTGGTCAATGGTGGGGTGATAAATCTCGTTCAGAATTCCATGGGAGCAGGTAAACCACAGCCGGCTCGACGCGGAGTAGGCGGTGCCCACAGCATCCTTCACGCTTGAAGTCCAGCGCGGACCCATTCCGGGCGCGCCAAAGGCTTCGCCCTGCTGCTCAAGCCAGCGGTAGAGAGGTTGATTGCTCATGCTTTGAACTTGCGACGTCCTCTAAGGGTTGGGGGAAGAGACATAGTC
The DNA here is from genome assembly GCA_036488735.1 of Occallatibacter sp. Lineage (GTDB taxonomy): Bacteria > Acidobacteriota > Terriglobia > Terriglobales > Acidobacteriaceae > Telmatobacter. The sequence goes on along the minus strand of DASXHC010000030.1, from coordinate 387,107 downwards.
TTGCCTTCCATACCGATGTTCGCAGCCACAGGAAAGTTTCGAGTGACACGCGAACAATTCGGAGTTTATCGTTTTCAGAGCCTGCCGCCGGGTACCCGCAGGCAGGTTGTCCCGATTCTTCAACGTTTCTTCACAAAAGATGCTCTATGTCGTAACGACACGGGGTGAGACGAGGGTGAACCGCCCTGTTATTCTCCGGTAAGGTTCTCAAAAAAGATGGCTTGCCCGAAGATTTTCGAACCCCGGCAGTTCTCGTTCGCATCCATCCAACCGTGGGACCATGCACTCGAATCCAATGACAGGACCGCAAGCGGCGACGTGAATTGAGTCCTTCACAGCCGCGGCCCAGTTGGCTCCGCCTTAGACTGTGCGACAACTCGCACCACAAAATCCGCAAAGGAGAATTCCCCGATGGCTTACGAACTCGCCCCGCTGCCTTACGACTATGCGGCCCTCGAGCCTTTTATCGATGCCGAAACCATGAAGCTGCACCACGACAAGCATCACCAGACCTACATCAACAACCTGAATGGCGCAATCGAGAAGCATCCCGAACTGGGATCCAAGCCGGTAGACGACCTGATCAAGGATCTCAATGCAGTGCCGGAGGATATCCGCACCGTGGTACGCAATAACGGCGGCGGCCATTCCAATCACACCATGTTCTGGACAATCATGGGCAAGGCCAACACCTCGGGCATCGGCGGCGCGCCCACCGGCGCCATCGCCGACCAGATCAAGGCCGACTTCGGCGATTTTGAAGCCTTCAAGAAGACGTTCAACGAAACCACTGCCAAGCAGTTCGGCTCCGGCTGGGGCTGGCTCGTGCTCCAGGGCGGCAAGCTGAAGGTCATCACCACGCCGAACCAGGACTCGCCCTTGTCGCAGGGACTGTATCCGATCCTGGGCAACGACGTTTGGGAGCACGCCTACTACCTGAAGTATCAAAACAAGCGCCCCGACTACCTCGCAGCGTGGTGGAATGTCGTCAATTGGGCTGAAGTGGCCAAGCGCTTCGCCACCGCAAAGGGATAAGACAGGGATCGGGGATCGGCGCATCGGGCTGATCCCTGCCCCATCCACTTTTTCAGCCCTTCGCTCGTTTACTGCCCTCCGCAACTCTTTCCGCAAAGCTCCGTCTATGCAGTCAGACGTGATGCTTAAACGAACCTGTGCGCTGGTTTCCATTTCTCTTGTGGTCTTTATTGCTTTGGCTTCAGCGGGTGCCTCCAGCGCAGCCCAATCCACATCCGCGCCCGTGAGCGGCAAGCCCCATCCCGGCACCGCCGCGGCTCAAGCCCGCAGCACGACGGCTCAAGCCAGCGCCCCAACGCAAGCCGGCGCTCCCATGCAATCAGGCGTTTTCACCGTAAGCCAGTTAGGCCACGCGGTCGGCACAGCCGATTTCCACCTGGCGCGAACTGCCTCCGGATACGATTCGAGTTCTACGGTTCATGTCTCGATGAAGGGCCTGGAGTACGCTCTGTCCAAGACCGAGCAGCTCGACCCTTCGAGCCGCATTCAGCACGAACAGTTGAGCGCCACCGTCAATGACTCCGCCGTGAACGTGACCGGCAAACCCGATGCCGCGCAATTTCTTCTCAACATCTCTTCGAACGGTCGCAGTTCAACCACGCGGCTGGCGGCTCACAACGCTGCCGTGTTTCTGCCCGATTTCGATCCCGGCGGCCTGGAGACCCTGTTGACAGTCGCCGCCGGACAAAATGGGCGCGATCTCTGGGCCATCCTGCCCAAGCGGGCCGGATCCGTCGTACCCGTCCAGTTAGCGACCTACGCCGACGAGCGCGGGACTCTGAATGGCAAGCCGATATCCGTGCATCACCTGATCGCTACTATCGCCGGCGCCAGTACCGATCTCTTTGCTGGCGCAGACGACCAGTTGCTTCAAGCGGAACTCCCGCAGCAGGGGTTTTCGCTGGTGCGGAAGGGCTTTGTGCTCACGCCGCCGAAAAGGCCGATAGCACCGATCGAGCCAGACAGTTCATCGCAACCGCAGAAGCAACCCTGATACCTCAGCAGGCTTTGCCAGCCGCCACCGCGGAGGCCCACGCCCACTGAAAATTGAACCCGCCCAGGTGCCCGGTCACGTCGACCGCTTCTCCAATAAAAAACAACCCCGGGACGCGACGCACCTCCAGGGTGCGGGCCTGCAAGTCATCTGTGTTCACACCGCCGGCAGTCACCTCGGCCTTCTCGAACCCTTCTGTCCCCACTGGATGAAACTCCCAATGCCGAAGCCTTCGCTCTGCATGTTCGAGCGCGGCATTCGACCAGCCTTCCGGCGCACCCGCATCGGCCAGAAAGGAAGCCAGGCGCTGGGGAAGGACGGTCCTGAGAGCCTGTCGCAGCGCCGGCGGATCGCGCCTCGATCCAGGCTGCTTCATCTCCGCGAGCAATTCGACGCCTGTTTTGAGTGCCGGCGCAAAATCGACTGTGAGCGTCTCGCCGGCGCGCCAGTACGACGACGCCTGCAGAATCGCGGGCCCGCTCAATCCCCGATGCGTCACCAGCGCCTTCTCGCGGAAAGCCGGCGACGCGCCTTTCCGGCCGTTCGTGCCGCCGGCCCGCGCCGTCACATCGGCGGAAACTCCCGCCAGGCCAGTCCAGCGCATTTCCTCGCCGCCCAAAAGCAGCGGCACCAGTGCCGGCCGCGGGTCCACGATGCGCAAGCTAAACTGCCGCGCAAGGTCGTAAGCCAGCGCCGTCGCTCCCAGCTTGGGAATCGACAGTCCGCCTGTAGCCACCACCACGGCACTGGCCCTGAACTCGCCCGCCGAAGATGAAACGCGGTATTCTCCCGCGGTAGTTTCGACGGCGATCTCCTGGGCATTGAAAACGAGCCCGACGCCACCGCGCTCGCACTCCGCCAGCAGCATATCCAGGATCTGTCGCGACGACTGGTCGCAAAAGAGCTGCCCCAGCGTCTTCTCGTGCCACGCGATTCCGTACCGCTCCACAAGCTCGATGAAATGGCGCGGCTCATACAGCGCCAGAGCGGACTTGGCAAAATGCGGATTATTGGAAAGGAAGCGGTCCGGCTTGCAGTGCAGGTTGGTGAAGTTGCAGCGGCCCCCGCCTGAGATCAATATCTTGCGGCCCGGCTGCGCATTGTGCTCGAGCACCGCCACGCGGCGTCCGCGCTGCCCGGCGACTGCGGCGCACATCAGCCCCGCGGCTCCCGCGCCCAACACAATCACATCGAACTGGCGCGCATCGGGCATGGCTTCATTTCAGAATAGCCGCCCTGCCTTCAGACCATCGCCTCAATGGCTTTTCCAGAAACACGCAATCGAATCAACCCGTTCTCTCATCTTGAACTATGCAGGCTTGTCCTTCGTCTCAACCGGCCCCAATTCCAGCAAGGAGCAACCCCATGTCTTCCGTCGTCACCAACCCCATCGTCCCGCCATTTACTCGCGAATCCGCTATCGCCAAAGTGCGCGGCGCCGAGGACGCCTGGAACAGCCGCGACCCCGAACGCGTCTCCCTCGCTTACTCCCTCGACAGCCGCTGGCGCAATCGCGCCGAATTCATCAACGGCCGCGAAGAGATCGTGGCCTTCCTCACCCGCAAATGGGCACGGGAGCTGGAGTACCGCCTGATCAAGGAACTGTGGGCCTTCGACCATAACCGCATCGCGGTCCGCTTTGCGTACGAGTCGCAGGACACGACCGGCCAGTGGTGGCGCTCGTACGGCAACGAGAACTGGGAGTTCGGCGACGACGGGCTCATGCACCAGCGCCACGCCAGCATCAACGACCTCGCCATCGACGAGTCTCAACGCCTGTATCACTGGCCGCAAGGGCGCCGCCCTGACGAGCATCCCGGACTCACCGATCTTGGCTTGTAAGTCGATGATCCCCGGAAACTTCCACACCGAGAACGCGGCTCCCGCGCCGCCCCAAACGGTTGCGTCACCCCAAACCCGCATCCAAGGCATGCAGGGGTTCTTTCGAGTTACATGCCACTCAAGCCAATCACACGTAGAGATTTAATGAAGTTAGGGGTCGCCGCGGGGACAGCCGAATTGATGGCATCGCTGCTTTCCGGCTGCGGCGCACACAGTTCCCCGACGCCCACGCCTCCCGCCACCAGTTCCTGCGCCAAGGTGACCGACATCGAGCACGTCGTCATCCTCATGCAGGAGAATCGTTCCTTCGATCACTATTTCGGAAGCTATCGCGGCGTGCGCGGATTTGCCGACCCGAGCCCCGCTTTCCAGCAGCCATACCCGGGCAATACATCCAATGCGCCCGCCGGTGTCCTGCTGCCTTTCCACATGGACACGACCAAAACGAACTCCGCCTGCACTCATGACATCACCCACGACTGGGTGCCCATGCACCAGAGTTGGAACAACGGCGCCATGGACGGATTCGTAACCTCGCGCCTGGCCATCAACGCCAACGACGCGGTGCTTACCATGGGCTATTACACCCGCGCCGATCTGCCTTACTACTATGCGGTGGCCGATGCCTTCACGCTGTGCGATAACTACTGCTGCTCCGTCATCGGTCCCACCGATCCCAATCGCCTTTACTCCATGGCGGCTTCCATCGATCCGGACGGAATGAACGGCGGCCCCCTGCTGCAGACGCTGGTGGCGAACCGCACCGCCTTCTACGGCAAGCTCACCTATACCACCATGCCGGAGCAGTTGCAGACGCGCGGCATCTCGTGGAAGATCTACACCACGCCCGATCAGACCATCGCCAACGGAATCATCTCCGACAACGTTCTTTCCTACTTCAAGAATTACCAGGATCCCGCGTCGGTCTTGCGCCAGAACGCCTTCGGACCGCAGTTCCCGACGGACTTCTTATCGGACGCCGTCGCGGGCAACCTGCCCCAGGTCTCCTGGATCATTCCGTCGGTGGTCGAATCCGACCATCCGCCTGCGCCTGCGCTATTCGGCGAGAACACGCTGTCGCTGATTCTCACCGCCCTGATGGCCAACCCCGCGGTCTGGGCAAAAACCGTTTTGTTCGCCACTTACGATGAAAACGGCGGCTTCTTCGACCATGTTCCACCGGTCACGGCGCCGGCTGGAACCCCCGGCGAATACATCACTGTACCCGGCGTGCCCGATCCAACTGTGGCCGGCAATCCCCCCATTAGCGGCCCGATCGGTCTCGGCTGCCGGGTGCCCATGATGGTGCTCTCGCCCTTCAGCCGCGGAGGCTTCATTTCGAGCGCCCTGTTCGACCACACATCGATTCTTCGTTTTCTGGAAACACGGTTTGGCGCCGAGGTGCCGAACCTCTCCGCCTGGCGCCGCGCCACGGTCGGGGACATGACCAGCGCGTTCAATTTCACCAAGCCTGACATGTCTATTCCGTCGCTTCCCTCAACGGTGGCCGCCCTGCCGGATGCCATTACCTCATGCGCAAATGACCTGGCGGGCTTTACGGCTTACCCGCTGCCCACACCTCAGGCCATGCCCACCCAGGAAGCCGGGACGGCGTCGCGGCCAAACGGCACTTGCTGATGGAGAAATCTGCTAAGCTAGCTTAAGCTAGTACACGCGGTGGCTGCGCATGCTTGAAATCGGCGCCTTTGAGGCCAAAAACACTCTCGGCTCTTTGCTTGATCGCGTGCAGAATGGGGAAGAGATTGTGATCACCCGGCATGGTCGACCCGTGGCCCGCTTGATTCCGAACGAAGGGTTTATCGATCGCGCCCAGATCAAAGCGGCCACAGACCGTATTCGGGAACGTGCAGCCCAGCTCAGGATGGAAGCCTTTCACTGGGACGCGTTGAAAGATGATCGTGATGCGGGTCGTCCGTGAGCCTCGTCTTGGACAGTTCGGCCACGTTGGCCTGGATCTATAGCAACGAACTCACCCAACCTATCCAGCGAATCCTCGAACTGGTCACGGCCAATAGCGCCTGGGTTCCCGCACTCTGGCGCCTTGAAGTTGCGAACATACTGGAATCTGGGGTGCGCAGAAAACGAATCGACGCCGCATTTCGGGATGCGACCTTGGCGGACCTGGCATTATTGCCGATTCATCTCGATCCGGATACCGACAGACAAGCTTGGGGCGCAACCAAAGCCCTGGCAGAGCGCCATCGATTGACGCTTTACGATGCTTGCTACCTGGAACTTGCGCAGCGGCGAGGGCTTCCTTTGGCGACTCTCGACTTGGAATTGCGCGCCGCCGCCAGCGCAGAGAACGTGCCTCTTTTAGGGCTTTAGAAGAGAGAAGAGCAGGCCTTCATTTCTTACTCATTCTCTGTTGCATCCATTCACTTCTTCTCTATCCTCACATCCCATCATCCCGGAACATCGGATGCGGAATCAGCTTGCGGTAGTCTTCCTGGTGCGCCCCGTCCAGGCACGCCTCGATAATCTGCCGGCCCAGGGGATCGAGGTCCGGCACCAGGAACCGCTTCAATTCAACGGCGAAAAATTCACGCCACTGCCGCGCGCCCTCTTCATAAACATCCATGCCGCCCTGGATCTGCTCTTCCACGCGGAGAAATACCCGCGGAATCATCGATCCCTCGATCTTCAATTGCTGCGGAATATAACCAAGCAGCGGACATATAGCTTCTACCACCTGTTCACGGGCAAAGCGCGCGCTGCCGCGGCGGGCAAGATATTCGCGCGCGATCCACTCCGCCATAAAGCCCACCTTCCACACGCCAATGTACTGGTTGGGCAGCAGCACGTAGCGGGTCTCCGGCGTATCGACGATCTGCCGCAGCAGCAAGTTGGCCTGGTCGACACGGCGGCCCGTCGCAAACGCCCAATACGATCCCACGCCCTCCGACTGCATGCCTCGGCCCTTCTGCTCCGGATTGTGCTCCTGGATGCTGGGATTGGCATGACCGCGCGGCGCCACCAGCCGCCACAACCACGCCAGCGCCGGGCTCAGTACGTGGAGCATGGCCAGAATCCCGTACAACTGGCTCTCTCGATGCGTGGGTGGGCAGCGCACGCCGAAGCTTCGCACATCCACCGCCTGCGGTCCGCCGGCAATGTCTTCAATCATGCGCCGCGGCAAAATCACGCGCGGATTCGGGCAAACTTTGCCCGGCGCGTCTTCCACGTGCTCCCACGTCAGGCACGTTCCGCCGGGCACGATGTAGTGATTCAGGAAGATAAGCGGCTCGGGCGGCTCGATACACAGCCGCTCCAGGTTGGGCGCTGTGCCGTAGCTGTGAATATGGTCGACGCGCACAAACCAGGCGTTCTCCGCGTCAGCCACCGTCAGCCGGCCGTGAGGGCGTTGAAAGCTGGGATGCGCGCACGCCATGTCGTCGGCAATGGGCCGCAGATGGCAGGCTTCGGGCAGGTTCAGGGTGCGCTCCTCTTTCGTAATTACGTTGCGCCCGATCAGCAATCGCCCATCTTCCATGCGGTGGATGTGCTCGGTCATCTCGCTCTTGCCGCCGCCTGACGCGCCTTCGTGCATCAGGATCAATTGATTCTCATACGGCGTGACCACCGCCACTGCCGCGCAATGATTGGTCGTCCATCCTTCGCGCTCACCAATGTCGAGGAGCATGGAGTACACGCCCTTTTTCGCGCTCGGGCCCGGATAGAGGTTGTAGGCGAATACTTCCTGATGAGTCGCCGTGCGATCGTGCACCACAACCTGTTTGCCGCCGAAATGCGTATGCCGGAACGGGGGGGCCACGAACAGCACGCCTCCCGTGATCTTGAAATCGCGCGGCACTTGCGACCGCGGAATCATACCCTGCAGGTCGGCCAGAGCCGCCGCGAAGAACGCTGCCTGGCGCGGCACAATCAGCAGCGAGCCGTAGCCCAGCGCATCCGTACCCGCGTAAAACGGCATCGCCACCAGTTCCTGCGTCTTCAGCCAGTCGAATGTCTGCTGCCGCGTTCTTTCGAAGCTCTCACCAAATCGCTCCGCATAACGCGGCTTGTCCGTGGGCAGCTCATCGCCGATCAGCATCGCATCGGGATCGCGCCTCCGCATCGCGGGGTCGGGAAAGTTGATTGCCAGGCCGTTGCGCGCCTTGGTCACGATGGCTTCCACAATGCGCCCTGTCCCGGGCACCTGAAAGATGGCCTCGTGCACGCCGTGGTCGTCACGATTGCCCAGCCGCCAATCCGTCGATCCTGTGCTGCGGCCCAGCGCCCAGTCCAATAGCTGCGGACGGTTCTCGGGAGTCTGCACCAGCGGCGCGGCGCTTAACACCTCACGTACATGCGCCGGCAAATCCATCTCCGCCCAGCACGACTGGAAGTCAACGAAGCTGTCATTGGGGACACGTTCAGCAGGGGCGGCGGAGACCATGTTTTCTCTCTTTCCGGGAAGTCAGGGTGAATGCAAAAGAAGATTGACGCCGCAAGGCGGCTCCTTTTTTATCGCATTCCGTGGGATCGCTGGCAGTGCGCTGTATCACCGCGATCGGCAGGCCCGCGACGCCGTCCCGCACTGTGCGCGCTTCCGTGCCCTTAAAGACTCAGGAATGCTTCCTCACGGAGTAGTCCGCGGAAAGCTGCTCCGCAAATGCCGAAACACGCTGATCGACCCGTACGACTGCTTCCAGCGGCAGCGACATTGCGAAGATTGTTCCGCACGCCCCTTTCCGCTGGCTGCTGCGCACCCTGATCGATCCGCCATGCCGGGAAATGATCTCCTGGCTGATCCACAACCCCAGGCCGGTTCCACTGAATCCCTTGGTGGTGAAGAACGGTTCGAACAAATTCCTTACCGTTTGCGGCGACATGCCGCACCCCGTGTCCGCGACGGTGATCACCAGGGCTTTTTTCCCGCTGCGCAGATCTGTCTCCTCGCGGCTGCGCAGCAGCAGCCGGCCGCCCTCGGGATGCATGGCATCGATGGCATTGCCGATCAGGTTGCTGACCACCTGCCGGATCTCTCCTTCGAAGCAGAGTAAAGGGCGGCGGCTCCGCATCCGCGTCTCCACCCTGATCCTCGTGTTGACCAGGCGCCCGTGAAAGATCGCGAGCACTTCGTTGATCAGCTTGTCGAAGCTGATTTCGTTGGGATGGGTTGTCTGCTTGTGAAAGCGCAATGTCTGGTTCGCAATCGCCGATACCCGGTGAAGTTCCCGCTCCGCAATCTTGAGGTACTCCCGCACCTCGGCAGGAAGTTCGCTGCACCCGATGAGATAGAGGAGATTCGTCACGGAAGCCAGCGGATTGTTGATCTCGTGGGCAATCGAAGAGGCCAGCCGTCCCACCGCCGCCAGTTTCTCGGTTTTCATCAGGACCGCTTCGGCTTGTTTCTGCCGCGTTATTTCCGCAGACGCCGCCGCAATCGCCACGACCTTTCCGTCGTTCCCAAACACTGGCGCATAGTCCATGGTCCAGTAGCGCTTCATGCCCGGGGAAGTCGACAGCTCCCCTTCCAGGAGTCCCCCCACCACCACCTCACCGGCGGCTACCTTTTGCAGCGCTTCCTGCAATCCCGGGACCTGGGAAGCTACGTCACTCACCTTCGAACCAACAATCGTCTCTTCAGGAAGCCCAAGGATCTCACACAGCTTGTGATTCACACGCAGATAGCGAAATTCGAGCGCATCGATGAGCGCCATCGCGATCCCCGCGTTGTTGTAGGTGGCTTCCAACTCCGCATAGCGCGACCGCACCTCCAGCAGCAGTTTCTCCCGCTCCTTTTCCAGGCGGCGTTTTTCGCCAATATCCCTGAAGATCAAGACGATCCCCGACAGCGTCCCATCGTCTTCACGTATGGGCGAGCCGCTGTCGTCGATGTTGATCTCGGTTCCGTCGCTTCGAATCAGGATGGTGTGGTTTGCGAGGCCTACGATCGTGCCCAGCCGTTTCACTTTCTCGGCCGGGCTCTCCACCTTCTCCCGCGTGGTCTCATTCACAATGTTGAAGACGTCTGCCAGTGACTTTCCCCTGGCGTTCTCGATCGTCCAACCGGTCAATTCCTCCGCGATCGGATTCATGCGCGTGACCAGCGTTTCGGCGTCCGTCACAATCACTGCGTCGCCAATGCTTTGCATGATGCGCACCAACCGGGCTTCGCTGTGGCGCAGCTTGCGATCGGCATCGACTTCGTCCGTCACATCGCGGATCTGACCAAACAGGCCCGCGATCTTCCCCTCTTCAAAGATGGGGTTGAACGAATAATTCAGATAGTGGTCCTGCATCCCGCGTTCGGTGGGCAGCGGAATCCGCATCCTTTCATAGAAAAGCGTCTCCCCGGTCGCCAGCGCATTTTCAAGCAGCGGCCCCACGACGCTCCAGGATTCTCGATAGACTTCTTTCGCGGGCTTTCCCAATGCGGCAGGATGGCGCGGCCCCGGTATCGGACGGTATGCATCGTTGTAGATCAGGGTCATCTCCGGCCCCCACATCGTGCGTGCCGGCGTGGGCGAGGCAAGAGTCAGGTTGACGATGGTCAGCAGTTCTTTCGACCAGGTCTCGATGGGGCCGAGCGGGGAAGAAGCCCAGTCATGTTTGCGAACTCGGTCAGCCATCTCCCCCCGGCCAACGATGCGGCGGGAGACCATCACCGATGAAGTGTCTTGCGACCCCCCGTCCTGGGAGAGACCCGACGCCATAAGAAAAATCTCCTGAACCACCTTGAAGGGCAATTCATACACTCATACTGAACGCTTTCCACATTTAGATGCAACGGATCGGATCAGCAACTGGCCTGAAACCTCGAATTGAATTTATTCGACAAACCGATGCATCAGGCAGGCGAAGATTCATCGGGCGCGCTTTGGTTCAGGCTTCGCCGAAACGCGCGCGCACCAGCGACATCGCCTCTTCGGCGCTCGCAATCGTCCCCTCCAACTGCGCATCTTCCACTGCTCGCAACATCGGTTTGAACCGGGGGCCCGGCGCATATCCGGCAGCAATCAGTTCGCGGCCCGTCAGCAGCGGCGTGGGGCGCACCGCCTCGCGCGGCATGGCGCAAAACTGATCGCGCACAAAATCATAGATCTCGAGATTGGCGTGGGCCGCCATGCAATCCATACGGTGCAACGCCAGGTGTTCGGGGAAATCCCGCAGGCGGAAGAACCGCTTCAGGGTAGAAGCTTTCATTTTCGGTGCATCCGCAAAGCGCATGTGGTTCTCGATCAGCGACAAGATTTGCTGTGTCTCCTCGTTGGAGAACCGGAAACGGCGGCAGATCTCCGCGCCCATGGCCACGCCCACCTCGACATGCCCGTCGAAACGGATGCGATCGGGAGCCACGCGAAACGTCGGCGGCTTGCCCACATCGTGCAGGAGCGCTCCCCAGGCCAGGGTCAGCGGCGCCCCCGGCGGCAACTGTTCCAACAGCATGAGGGTGTGCATCCACACATCGCCTTCGGGATGATACTGCGGCGGCTGCGCCACGCCCTTCATGCGCGCAATCTCGGGCAGCACCTCGGCCAGCAGTCCGGATTCATCCAGCAGTTCGAAGGCGCGCCGCGCCCGTCCCTCGGTCAGCATCTTGGTCAACTCATCGCGCACCCGTTCGCGGCTCACCGCCTGAATGCGCGGAGCCAGCACCTGCATCGCCGCCTTAGTCTGTGCTTCCAATTCAAATCCAAACCGCGCCGCGAACCGCACCGCCCGCAGCAGCCGCAGCTGGTCCTCTTCAAACCGGCGTCGCGGCTGTCCGATGGCCCGGATGACACCCGCGTCCAGGTCCGCCAATCCGCCCACATAATCCAGCAGTCCCTCGCGGACGGCGGCCAATTGACCTTTCCCCTTGCCGTCCAGCCGGATCGGGTCCAACAGCAACCCGTTGATCGTGAAATCCCGCCGCTGTACGTCCTCCTCGGCGCTTTGCGTATACCGCACCGCATCCGGATGGCGCCCATCCGAATACGCTCCATCCGAACGGAACGTGGCCACCTCGGTCACGCATCGTTCCTCTGCCGGCGTTGTCGCCTCCGCCGAGTTGGCCCCACCGCAGGTGGTGGCTACCAGCACTACCCCGAAGTGCGCCCCCACTGCAAACGTGCGCGGAAACATCGCCAGCACCACATCAGGCGTTGCGTCGGTGGCTACGTCATAGTCCACCGGCTCCCGTCCCAGGAGCAGGTCGCGCACGCAGCCCCCGGCCAGTAAGGCCGCATAGCCCGCCGCCCGCAGATTCTTGATGATTTCCAGGGCAGCCTCGAATTGGCGCGACTTCGGAACCATACCCATCTATTTTCGCTCGCGGCGCTAGAGACCTGCTTCCCTTCTCGTTGGATCTGGCAGCATCGGCAGCCAGCCCCACCGCAGGTGGCCGCGGTTGGCCGCAGGTGCCCGGTAAACTGGTCGTATGTCCCGCGGCCTGATCCTCGGCATTGAAAGCTCCTGCGACGAGACCGCCGCCGCCGTGGTCGAGCGCGGCGCCCGCACCCTGTCCTCGGTCGTCGCTTCCCAGATCGCCACGCATGCTGTCTATGGCGGCGTGGTCCCTGAATTGGCCAGCCGCGAACATCTCCGCGCCATTGTTCCCGTAGTCCGCGCCGCCCTCGCCGAAGCCAACATCACCCTGGCCGACCTCGACGCCATCGCGGTCACCTCCGGCCCGGGGCTCGCCGGTGCCCTGCTGGTCGGCATTACCTACGCCAAGGCCCTCGCCTTCGCCCGCAATCTGCCCCTCCTCGCCATCAACCACCTCGAAGGCCACATCCACGCCGTGCTCCTCCAGGAGCGTCAGAACGCGGGCACCCCAGATCCGAGTGCCAAAAAGCCGGGTGCCCCCGGTCTCGCTTCTGAGACCGGGGAGACTACTCACCCTGACCGCCCCGCCCTCGCCCTCGTCGTCTCCGGCGGCCACACTCATCTCTACCTCGCCCGTCCCACGCAGGGCACATGGACCTACCGGCTCATCGGCCGCACCCTTGACGATGCCGCCGGCGAGGCCTACGACAAGGTCGCCAAGCTTCTCGGTCTCGGCTATCCCGGCGGCCCGTGGATCGATTCCCTCGCCCGCTTCGGCAACCCTCTCGCCGTCCCTTTTGCCTTCGCGCAGATCAAAACCAAGGTTCACCTCGGCGGAAAGGCTCCCCGCACCAAGGCGGCCCGCACTGCCCCGATCGCCGATCTCGATCCACACTTCCTCTTCTCGTTTTCTGGCATCAAGACCGCCGTCCTGCGCTACGTGGAATTGCACCACCTCCGCGACGAGGCCAAGGCCCGCATCGCTCCCATGCTGGCCCTGGGCCGCCCCCCGCAAACCAAAGAAGATGCGCTCGCCCTCTGTCCCCAGACCACTCTCGATCTCATCGCCAGCTTTCAGCATGCCGTCATCGGCGACCTGATGAAGAAGACTTTCGCCGCCGCTGAATCCCTGGATGCCCGCCGCATCCTGGTCACTGGCGGAGTCGCCGCCAACCGTGAACTGCGCGCCCGCTTCACCGCCGAAGCCGGCCGCCGCCGCGTCACCGTCGCCTTCCCCACACCTGCCCTTTCCACGGACAACGCCGCCATGATCGCCGCTGCCGCCTGGCCTCGATTTGTGTCCGGCGAGTTCGCTCCCGCCGACCTGTCCGCCAACCCTTCGCTGGCCCTCGGCCGCTGACCGCGTTCTTGCCCGCAACGTCCGCTGCTACAATCGGAAAGGCTCACCGCGGCCACAATTCACTCCATGTGCAAGCCGTACGATCGATGACTCTCCGCCTCTTCAATACCCTCTCGGGACAACTGGACCCGCTCGTCCCCGCCGACGGCGAGGCGCTGCGCATGTACGCCTGCGGCCCCACCGTCTACGACTACGGCCATATTGGCAACTTCCGCACCTTCCTCCAGGTGGATGTCCTGCGCCGCTTCCTCAAGCTCACCGGCATCAAAATTCTCCACGTCATGAACATCACCGACGTCGATGACAAGATCATCCGCAACGCTTCGGCGGCGGGGGTCCCCATCGGCGCATACACCCCCAAGTACGTCGACGCTTTCTTTGAAGATCTCGAAGCCCTGCGCGTCGAACGCCCGGAGCAGATTGCCCGCGCCACCGAACATATCGAACGCATGGTCGAGCTGATTCAAAAGCTCCACGCCGCCGGCGCCGCCTATCCGACCGAAGACGGCTCCTGGTACTTTCGCCTCGCGGCGTTCCCCGAGTACGGCAAGCTCAGCAAAAAAGATTTGAGCGGCATGGAGGACGGCGCCCGGGTCGACCTCGATGAATACGAGAAGGACTCCGCCCGCGACTTCGCCTTGTGGAAAGCCGCCAAACCCGGCGAGACCGCGTGGGACACCGCCATCGGCCGCGGCCGGCCCGGCTGGCACATTGAGTGCTCGGCGATGGCGATGGAATACCTCGGCGACAGTTTCGATCTCCACGCCGGCGGCGAAGACCTCATGTTCCCGCACCACGAAAACGAGATCGCCCAGAGCGAAAGCGTCACGCACAAGCCCTTTGCCCGCCACTGGATGCACGTGCGCTTCCTGCTCGTCGACGGAAAAAAGATGTCGAAGAGCGAGGGCAACTTCTACACCCTGCGCGACTTGCTGCTGAAAGGCTACAAAGCCTCGGCGATCCGTCTCGCGCTCATCTCCGTGCCCTATCGCCACCAGCTTAATTTCACCTTCGACAGCCTCACCGAGGCCACCAACGCCATCGAGCGTCTGCGCACCTTTCATCAGCGCATCCAGCAGGCTGACCTGGCGCACGGAGAGAACAGTGAAATTCAGTTGGCGGCTAAAGTGGCGCACGCCAAGTACATGGCAGCACTCGCCAACGACCTCAACACTGCCGAGGCCCGGGCTCCCATCTTCGACCTCATTCGCGCCTCCAATACGGCAATCGATCAGGGACAGTTTTTTGCCGGCGATCGCGATGCGGTGCTGTCCGTGATGTCCGACTTCGACGCCGTGTTCGACGTCATTGAAGATCGCGACGAAGACCCCACGCGCCGGGCCGTCGCGTGGGCCCAGCAAGCCGGCAAGCAGGACGACATCGCCCCCGAGTTGCTGGCCCGCCAGGGGCTCACGGATGAAGCCATTGACGCGCTGGTGGCCGAGCGCACCCAGGCCAAGAAGCATCGCAACTTCGCCCGCGCCGATCAGATCCGCAAGGACCTGGCCGACAAAGGCATCCTCATCGAAGACTCCAAGGATGGAGTGCGCTGGAAGCGGAAGTAGCCGGGTGCCCGGTAAAACTGGAGCGGGGTGCCCCAGGTCTCGCTTCTGAGACCTGGGAGGGATGCGGCCCGAACAACGAACATCGCAGGAGGTCCCCATGGAAGCCAACGAAGCACAGGAACTGCAGGAACACGCCGAACACGGCGCGCACGAAACATCGATGCGGCCCGTCGCTTTCACCATGAGCGTATTGGCCGTTTTAGTCGCGGTCACCACCGTCCTCGGCCATCGCACCCACACCGAAGCCGTCCTCGATCAGAACAAGGCCACCGATCAGTGGAACGAATACCAGGCCAAGAAAATCCGCTCCTACAACACCAGCCTGTCCGCCGACCTGCTCACCGTGATCACCATGGCCGACAAGGACAAGGCCCAGAAGATCGCCAAGTCCTACGCGGATCACCAGGCCAAATGGAACGATGATTTGAAAGAGGGCCAGGAGAAGGCCGAAGCCCTTGAGAAGAAAGTCGAATACGCCGAAGCCCGCGCCGATCGCTTCGATCTCGCCGAAGCCCTCCTCGAAATCGGCTTGGTCATCACCTCCGTCACCCTGCTCACCCGCAGCCGCATCTATTGGTATCTCGGCCTCGTCTTCGCCGTGGGCGGCATCCTTTCGGCTCTTTCGGTGACTTTGCTCAAGTAAGAATGCTGGCCGCGTGCCTCACACAACAGGTGCCCATACCTGGCCGGGTTCCGTTCGGTCAGATGGGGGAAGGCCACAGTCCAATCTCGAAGCGCAGAGGGAACTGCCGTCATCGCGGTCCAACCGTGATCGTGGTAGACTTGCCGCGCATGAAAGCGCCGATACTTACAGCTCTTCTATCTCTTGCACCAGCCCTCTTGCCGGCTCAGGCGCCCGCGCCGGCGTTGCCTGCCACAAGCACGCAATCTCATGCCAGCGAACTCGGAATGAGTTACACGCTGCCCAAAGATTGGGAGGTGGTGGACGCCGGCGCCACGCTTCCCCAGGCCAAAGAACAGGCCGATCAGAATGCCGCCACGGACGAAGAGAAGAAAGGCCTGGCCTGCGTCCAGGTCGCTCTGACCGCCCGCCACGGAGATCCCGCCTCGGTGTTGGTTGAGGTCGCGCTGCCTTTCGATTGCTTCGGCCAGCAGATGTCGGAAAAGGACTTGCCCGGCTTCGCCTCCGGTGCTTCAGAAGGTCTGAAACAGACATTCGATATCGGTGAATCGGTCTACGGCAGTTACGAGTTGGGCACGCACAGCATGTGGATCGAGCGCGCCAAAGGCACGCCCAAGGGCCACCCCGAACTCCCGTACACGGTTGAGATCACCTGCAGCCTGCTCAAAAGGGCCGCCGTGTGCTGGATGGCCATGGCCGCCGACGATGCTGCGTTGCGGGTCTTCGAGCGCGGCGCGGTCACTCTCGATGGCGAAGGTGCCAAGGCCCTCGTGCCGTCGACGGCATTCGACAAGAAGCCGTCGTAACGCCCACTCCCGTCAATCCGCCACCAGCGGTTCCAATTCTTCCTGCGGTTGCCGCTTCTTCACCCGCGCCGTCGTCAGCAGGAACACCGCGGCCAAAATCGCAGCCATCCCGACAAACTCCGCCGCTTCCGGCCGCTCGTGCAGCAAAAATATCCCCAGCAGCACCGCCACCACCGGGTTCACATACGCATACGAAGACACCTTGGCAACCGGCACATGTTCAATCAGGTAGATGAAACCGGTGTAGCCCAGCAGCGATCCGCAGGTGATCAGGTAAGCCAGCGACCCGGCCGCCGCGCCCGTCAGGTGAAAGCGCGGCCACTCACCCAGCGCCGTCCCCAGCAAGGTGTTGAACACACCGGCCGCCACCATCTGCCATGCCGCCGCCACAAAACTATTCGCAGGCAATCGCGAACGGCGTGACAGCAAGCTGCCGACCGCCCAGGAAAGCCCTCCCGCCAGCAGCACTCCAAGGGCAATCAACCGCCCCCGGTCACCGGAGATTCCCGTCCGCAGCGAAGGCCACACCAGCGCCGCCAATCCCACAAAACCCAGCGCCATCCCCAGCCATCCGAGCAACGGCACAGGCTCGCCTCCCGGCAGCATCATCTCCATGAGCGCCACGTACAGCGGAATCACCGCCAGCACCAGCGAAGCCAGCCCGCTCGGCACCGTCTGTTCGGCGTACACCAGTCCCACATTGCCGCCGCCCAGCAGCAGCAGTCCCATCAGCACCAGCAGCGCCATCGTGCGCAGGGGCCACAAAAGCTGCAATCCCCGCCACCAGCACCAACCCAGCAGCAGAAACCCGGCAATCAGGAATCGCGTTCCCGCCAGCAGCAGCGCCGGCATGTCCGCCCCGCCAATCCGTATCGCCGTGTACGTCGATCCCCAGAAGAAATACACGCTCGCGAACGCCAGCACAATGGTTGCTGTGGTTGCGCTTTTCGCACGTCCGCGCCCCGGCTTGGAGAGGGAATCAGTCATCGAGACTGATTCCATCCTAGCCCGAGCGTCCTGGCCGCGCTTCCCGCATCTTGCCCCATTGTTCGTTTTCCAGGATCGCCTGCCGGCCATCCACGCGGCTCACCTGCAGTCAAAGCTCCCGGCGTCGTTCGCATCGCCCGAACCCTTGTATTGCGCGACTTTGGGATAAGCACACAGCGGACGCGTCAACACCACCTTCATGGCCCCGCCTTCCCCCGGACCATACTTCGTCGCTATCACGTCTTCCACCGGCGAACCCTTTTCCACCCAGTCTTGCAGGGAGTCGAACAGCCCGTTCTTCGGCCCCTTCGCCGTGGCCATGCCGAACTGTCCGAAAGCGCTTGCCCCAGGACCGCCGGTGCAATGCTCCACCCCCGGCGCCATGTAGAGCCGCACAAACGATTGCGCCTTCTCCGCGCCCATCTTCGTCTGCACTTCGTTGAAGTAGTTCACTGTGTTCCCGGGCGAGATCGCAGGATCGTTCCACCCGTGATACAGAATCAGCTTTCCTCCTCGCGCGGCAAAACGGCTCAAGTCCGGGTTAGTCGAATCCACATCCGCGGCAATCTTCTCCTTCGACTGCTGCCGCACCGCATCCACATTCGCCGTCAGAGCATTCCACTTCGGGTCCCCCGTCACCAGGTAACGGAAGTTGTTGCGCACAAACCGCGCAAATACCGACGACTCCGGATCCTCGCCGATCACCCAATCGCGCCACCCAGTTTCATCGCCCATGGTGAATCCCGGGAAAAAACTCTTCCCCTGCGCGTCCTTGCCGCCGCCATACAGGGCCTTCAGCGTCTCCACCTGCGCCTGCGTCAGGCACTCCTTCGTGTCTTCTTCCTTGCACAGCAGAACCTGTGGATCGAAGTGGCACTTGGAGGGATCGTTCACAATACCGTCCTTCAGGCCATCAAGCGCATCGCACGCATCCAGGGAAGCTTTCTGAATCGCCGCCAGCTTGGCATCGGGAATATAGGACCGCGGATCTCCAACCAGGTTTTGCAGAGCGGCCACTCCCGCCGATAGCAGGCTTGTCCACGCATTCGCCGGCGCTCCCGCCAATATCCCGTCGTAGTCTTCCGGGAACCTCTGCGCCTCCATCAGCGCCTCGCGCCCGCCGTCGGAGCACGCATCGAAATAGGCCTTCTCCTCCGGCTTGCCGTAGTAGGCCGCGATGACTTGCTTCGCGCGCTCCGTCATCAGGTGCACCGCGCGCCACCCGAAGTCCTTTACCTTCTCCGGATGCCCAAACGCCCAGCTCGCATCCGTTCCTTCCGCCTGGTGCCCCGCGTCCGATCCCGCGGTCGCAAATCCTCTCTTCAGGTATGCAGCCAGCTGCGCATGATAGATCGACCCCGCAAACCCGCCGTTCCCGGTTCCCAGAAAACGCCCGTTCCATCCCTCGGCCGGCATCCACACTTCAAAGTGAATATCGGAGTCGCCCGTCGGCCGCAGTCTTCCCGTCACGCGGCAAAATGCAGGCAATTCTCCCAGCGGCGCCCCGCCTTCATGCAGATCCAGCGTCCCCGTCACCGGCTCGGCCGCGGTGATGCTCGTTCCTTCCAGTTTCAGGTTCTTCAAACCGCTGCAATCCAATGCCGCCGCTGCAATTGACCCTGGCATCACAAGGCAAACTATCAACAACCAGATTCGCGCCATGTCCGTTGTTCACCTATCCTTGCACGCAATCCTAACCTCCTCCGGCTTTCCATCCAAAGGCGCTCCCCGATTTCCTGGCGGAACCCGAACCGGCCCGTGCGAAATTGCGTGACCAGCATGAATCCGCATGGGATACTGCGGTTGATCTATCAGCGGTCAATAGTGCGTACCTCAGTTTTAGACACGGGAGCGTGCGATGTCTTTGAAGCTCTTGCGTGCCGGGCTACTGCTCGGCTTCTTTCTTCCCCTGGAACCGATTCTCCCCGCGCAGGAATCAATTTTCATCAGCGGAGATCAAGCCGTTCGTTTCGAGCAGGCACCGGGCTTCTTCCACTACGCAGCCTTGTGCCGCACTGCAACTGAATTCAAGGCCCAGATACCTCCGCCGCGCTTACCGCGAGAGGCTACTGAATCCGCCGTCTGCTGGTACGTCAAGGCCTCGAAGACGCGCCCCGCCCCCGGAGCCGCGGACGCTTCCGCCGACGGCAAGCTTGTCATCTCCGAACACCACATTCGGTTTATCCCCCACGACCCCGCTTCTGCCGGCCTCTACGCCGACCTGCATCCTGAACAGGCCCAGCTTCACCATGACCCGGGGCAACCCTTTGCCTCCCTCACCGCCAAAGACGCCGCCTTCGACTTTCGCTTCAGCAAACTGTGTCTTGATTGCGCGCCCGGCACCCCGATCCCCACCGGCTCCAACCCCGAACTGCTTGACCAGGAATTTGGACTGCTCCAGGACAGTCTGAAGCAGTTTCACGCCGGATGGAAGAAGATCTACGATCTGAGCTCGAAGATCCGCGTCGCCGTGCAGCCGCAGAATCAACCGCGCGACGGAGACCCTGCGGCCGCCATGCGGAAGTACGCCGAAATCAACCGGCAATTCGCGGAGGTATGTCCCGAACCCGCCCGCACCTGCATCCGGAGTTTCGCAACCTATGAAGCCTGCAAAGCCTTCCCCTCCAGTGCGAACTGCGGTGCCGAACCCGCATGCAATGCCACCTGCGGCGTGGGTTTGAACGCCCTGCAGTATCTCAAGGCCACGGCCTGTGTTCAGCTCGACCAACAAAGCGCCAGCCTGCTTCCCGACTGGACCGACGCCCTGCAACAAAAGACTGCAGCCAACCTTCCCGCGAGACCCTTGCCGCCGGGCACTGTGGAAGTTCAATTGACAACCGGCTCCCAGCCGCCGCCCGGTTTAGGATGCAGCGTTCAGGCATCGTACCTGCGCGCATCCACGTCGGGAACGCCAACACCAGCCGCCTCCAGCAGGCCGATCCCCTCTATCCCTGCTCCGAAAACCACGCAGCCCGCGTCCGCGAAATCAAGCAACCCACCCTCCCCGACACCGAAGCCCCCCCTCGCCCCACCGCCCACAGTGCGTGCTGCGGCGAAACCCGTCGCTCCCCCGCCGGCGAAGCCGCCCGCCGTCACCACTGCGCAGCTCCGTCCCCGCCCGGTCGTGCACCCAGCCATCCCGGCGGCGCCGAAAGCCGCGGCCCAGACCGAGGCCAAACCGGCTGCCCCTTCGACGTTCAAACCTATCCCGCCGCCTTCCAACCCCGGCCGCACCGCTTCGGCAAATCCCCCGGCCCCGTCACACAGTACAGCAGCCCCCACAAAATCGGACTCAGTCGCCTTAGCGGTTCCGCCTGCCCCTGCAGCCAAAACCACGAAATCCGGAGCCGTCCGACTCAAACTTGCTCCCGGCACCGTGGATAACATGCTGGTCAAAAAGGTTTCCCCCGTCTATCCGCTCGAAGCCAAGGTCGCGCGCGTCCAGGGGACCGTGGTCTTGAACGCCACCATCAACACGGCCGGAGAAGTCGCCGGCGTCGACGTAGTCAGCGGCCCGGCGCTGCTTCAGACCGCTGCGGTCGAAGCGGTCAAGCAATGGCAATACCGGCCTTTCTCGTTCAATGGTATGCCCATCGAGGTAGAAACCACGATTCATGTCGTGTTTGGCGAAGTGAGTCCTCCACGCCGCCCTCCGGCCCCCAGCCGTCCCTGAGAAAGCTGCTTCTGCCGAAAACCGTGGAAAGTCCCGCAACGCCCGTGCTATCCTCACAGCCAGCGGGGACCCCATGCACATGCAAGCTTCCAAAGGAACGCCCATCATTCCGGCGTCAAAGCGCTGGTCCCGTTCCCGTGCCCGCTGCATCTGCCCGCGCCGCCATCTCCGTGTGCTGCCCACCCGCACGCGACCTAGCCTCTTCGGCGGCGACTAGCTTCACCTCCGCCGGAGATCGCTTGTTCTTTCTGGCCTGTCTTCCGAGAACTGTCTTTCGGACCTCATTCTCGAAACTGTCCCAGGCTCAGTTGAAAAACGACTCCCTTCGCAACAAGGGGGTCCGTGGCTAGGCTCTACCCGCATACGCGCAGCGTGAATGGCCGCACAACCGCACCCGTCGAGGAGAGACAAGATGAACAAGCAAGAGATGCATGCCCAATTCGGACCCAAGCTCGTTTGTACTTTGCCCGGCCCCAAGGCCCGCGCCGCCGTTGAAGCCGACGACCGCCTCATTTCGCCTAGCTACACCCGCTCGTATCCTCTCGTCGCCAAGCGCGGCCGCGGCCTCCGCATTGAAGACGTGGACGGCAACGAATTCCTTGACTTCGCCGCCGGCATTGCCGTGACCTCCACCGGCCACTGCCACCCCGAAGTCGTTGCCGCCATCCAGAAGCAGGCCGCCGAGCTCATCCACATCTCCGGCACCGATTTTTACAACGAACCCCTCACCGACCTCGCCGACCGCCTCTCCGCGGTCGCGCCCATGCCCGGCCCCCATCGCTTCTTCTATGGCAACTCCGGCGCCGAAGCCGTCGAGTGCGCCCTCAAGCTGGCCCGCTATCACACCGGGCGCCAGCAGGTGATCTCCTTCTTCGGCGCCTTCCACGGCCGCACCATGGGCGCCCTTTCCCTCACCGGCTCCAAGCCACAGCAAAAGCGCCGCTTTTCACCCCTCGTTCCCGGCGTCACCCATATCCGTTATCCCTACGCCTATCGCGGATGCACGGGCGGGCCTCAGGACGAGGAAGCCTTCAGCATGGGCTGCGCCCGCTTCATCGAGGACAAGCTTTTCAAGACCATCCTGGCGCCCGAAGAAGTCGCGGCTATCTTCATCGAGCCCATCCAGGGCGAAGGCGGCTACGTTGTCGCGCCCGACAACTTCCTGCGCGAACTCCGCGCCATCTGCACCCGCCACGGCATCCTCCTGGTCGTCGACGAAGTGCAGTCCGGCGCCGGCCGCACCGGCAAGTGGTGGGCCATTGAGCACTCCGGCGTCGAGCCCGACATGGTCTGCATGGCCAAGGGCATCGCCAGCGGCATGCCCCTCGGCGTCTGCATGACCCGCGCTGACGTCATGAACTGGGTGCCCGGCTCCCACGCCTCCACCTTCGGCGGCAACCCTGTCTCCATTGCCGCCGCCCTGGCCACCATGGACATCCTCGAAGGCGGCGCCATCGCCAACGCCGCGCTCGTCGGCGGCAAGATGCTCGACCGCCTCCACACCTGGAAGCAGACCCACCCCATGGTCGGCGATGTCCGCGGACGCGGCCTCATGATCGGCATTGAACTGGTCAAGGACAAGGCCACCCGCGAGCCCGCCACCGCCGTCCGTAACCGCATCGAGACTCTGGCCTTCGAACGCGGCCTCATGATCCTCGGCTGCGGCGAAACCTCCATCCGCCTCTGTCCTCCCCTGGTCCTCAACGAACACGAAGCTACCGTCGCCCTCGACATCCTCGAAGAATGCCTCACCATCGTCGAGAAAGAGCACGCCCATGCCGGCGAACTCGCCGTCGCCAACGCCTGAGCCTCGGAAAGCGTCCAAAAAACAATGGGTCTATCCGCGCCGCGGATAGACCCATTCTGTTTGCCATCGCCTCCGCTCACTCTTCGCGAAGAAGACTCAACGGATTCACCGATAATGCGCGCTGCGCCGGAATCCACGTTGCCACCAGCCCCAGCAGCGTCATCGCCACCACCACCCCGCCCAGAACCAGCGGATCGCGCGGCGTAGCCTGGTACACAATGGACGCCAGCACCCGCGTCGCCAGGACTCCCAGTAGCAATCCCGCGGCTGATCCCACTACCAGTAATTTGAAGGCGCGTCCCAGCGCCGCCTGCACGATCTCCCTCCGCTGCGCTCCCAGCGCCATGCGAATTCCCAATTCGCGCAGCCGCTTGCTCACCGAATAGGCCGCCATTCCAAAGATCCCCGTAATCGACAGCATCGCGCCCATCATGCCCAGCACGCCCAGCGCCATGGTGGCCACCCGCGCCGGAAACAGAACCGTTTCCAGCAGACGATTCCACGTCTCAAGATCCACCGGCAGCCCTGCGTCCAATCCGCGTACCTTGCTCCGCATGGCCTCGGCAAGTTCCTGCGGATCGCGCTGCGCGCGCACCACCACGTAGGCTGAACTTGTGGGTGTCTGCAGGAACGGCAGAAACATCGCCGGCTGTTGGTCTTCCGTCAGCGCCTGGTACTTTCCGTCCTCGACAACCCCCACCACCTGCACGTGCGTTCCATCCGCCAGTTTGTACATGCTGCCCACCGCCTTGTCGATCGAACCGAAGATCCTTTCCCCGAAAGTCCGGTTGACCACCGCTACCGCCGGCGCATTTTTGTCATCCTGCCACGTGAAACTCCGGCCCGCCAGAAGGCTCGTCCCCGCCGCGGCGAAGTATCCCGGTGAAATCCCGTACCGGTAAGGCATTGCGGCCGCATTCGCTGGTTTCAGATCGCTGGTCTCTTCTTTGAACACGCTCACCCTGGTTCCGGCGGTATACACAAGCGGAGGATAATCATTCACCAATCCCACCGCCTGCACCCCATGAATGCTCTGCATCGCTTCAATCATGCGCCGCTGCATGGCCGGTACTCTGTCGCCGCTGTAGCCTGCCATCGCCAGGTTCACCCCCGCCATCATGGTGTCCCGCGGCTCAAACCCGTAGTTGCTGTGCAGCGACCGCACCAGCCCGCGCACCGCAACCAGCGACGATGTAACCAGCACCGCGCAGATCGCGATCTGCAACGCCAGCAGCACGTCGCGCACCGTGACGCGCCGCCCCATCCGCGCCCCCGAACCCGCCTTCACAATCTCGTACGGATTGGCCCGGATCACCTGCCGCACCGGCACAATGCCGAACAGGAAACCGCTCACAAGCGCCAACGCCAGTGCGAACCAATACAGCTTCGCATCCGGCGAAACCGGCAGGTGAATCGGCGCTCCGGAAATGGGTTCCCACACGCTCAGCTTGCGCAAGAGCGCCATGCTGCCCATCAATCCAGCCGCGCCTCCGGCGAGAGAGATCAGAACCGCCTCGGTCAACAACTGCCGCAGGATGCGTTTGCGGCTCGCCCCCAGCGCCAGACGCAGTGCCACCTCCCGCGAACGGTCCGCCGCCCGCGCCGCAAACAGGCTCCCCAGGTTGGCGCACGCAGCCAGCAGAATCAGTCCTGCCAGCAGCGTCAATCCCGCCACGAATGCCCGCACTCCCGATACAAATGCAGTCAGGCCCGACACCCTGGAAATCTTGGTGCTCTTGTGCGCGACCTGTTTGGGATAAGTATTCTCCAGGTACGCGCTCACTGCACCCACATCGGCCGCGGCCTGCGCCGGAGTCACTCCCGGCTTCAAATGTCCGAACGTCTCAAAGACCCCGCCGGTATTGCTGCGATCCTTCGGGTCTCCTCCTCCCAATTCCTGCTGGTTGGCGATCGGCATGAAAAAATCGGGGGAGATAAACAACAGCGTTCCCTTGAACTCCGGCGGAGCCACGCCAACAATCGCGTAGGGATGCTTGTTGAGAAGAACGGTGCGGCCCACCACGCTTGGATCGTCGTGAAAACGACTGTGCCAATAGGCCCACGTCAGCACCACGTACGGCGCGCTGTTGGTGCCGTGCTCGTCGGATGCGTGGAAGAACCGGCCAAGAAAGGGACGCACGCGCAGCACATCAAAGTAGTTTCCCGTCGCTGCAAAGCCGTTGGCAACTAGCGCGTCCTTACCCGTATCCATGGCCACGCCCAGGGCAAAGTTGAACGCCGCCACATCTTCGAAGCTGCGGTTGCGATCCCTCAGGTCAAGATAGTTCGCATACGATTGCCACGCAGGATTGTCGCCGTATTGCGTTCCGTACAGACTCTCAGCCTGCGGCACATTCAGCGAGCGCAGCACCAATCCGTCCATGATGCCGAACACAACCGCGTTGGCCCCGATCGCCAATGCCAGCGTGACAACCGCCGCGATCGCGAATCCGGGAGACTTGCGCAGTTGCCGCGACGCGAAGCGCGCATCGCCCCATATCGATTCCAGCGTAGGCCACTGCCACACCGCGCGGCTTCGCTCCTCCACCAGCGTCTGGTTGCCGAAGGCCCGCCGGGCTTCCCGCGAAGCGTCCGCGCGGCTCATGCCTTCGCCCACCAATTGCTCCGTGCGCTCTTCGATGTGCAGGCTTATCTCTTCGTTCAAATCGTCATACAACTTGCTGCGCTTGAAAATGTTCGCAAACCAGGTCATCGCGAATTCCTCCTAGCTGGCTGGGGAATCAACCGGGTTGAGGACCAGCGAAATGCCCTCAAACATGCGTTCGAAACTTGAAATCTGCCGCTCCAGGTGACGAAGACCCGCGGCCGTGATCTGGTAGGTCCTCACCCTGCGATTGGTCGCGGAAACGCCCCACTGCGCTTTCACCAGCTTGCTTTTCAGCAGCCTCTGAAGCGCCGGATACAGAGAGCCCTCTTCCACCTGCAGCAGGTTATTGGAGCGCTGCTGGATATGTTGAACCAGCGCATAGCCGTGCGCCGGTTGGCGGCGAAGCGACTCGAGGATCATCATTTCGAGCGCGCCGGGAAATAAATCGCGAGTGGCATTTTCCGTCATAGGCTTTTTTACTACAGGCATAGAGTAAACAAGTGAAGGGCGATTGTCAAAACAAATCCTTCGGCTTCTCAAACTCGTGGCAAACCGCCGCCCGCGTACATGCCGGAGCGTCCCCATTCGCTTTGTATGCAAGGCTTGTTTCAGCGCTGTCGTCGCCCCGCCCGGCCGAAGAATCGCATTGCGAACGCGATCCGCCAGCAACGCTGCAGTCGCCCCTTCAGACTCGCAGAAGGAATTGATAGGCCTGCCGTACCGCCCCTAACTCGTCGCCGCTCGCCGTGCCATCCTGCTCGATGAAAATCTCCTCCACCCCAGCCTTACGCAGTGCGCCCAGCAGCTTTTTCCAATCCGTCGTTCCTTGTCCGAATGGTGCGTACTTGGGAAAGGTGCTGGTGAAAGCGGGCGTGAACGGCGCCACCCATTCCTTCACGTGCGCCAGCTTAAACCGATGCGGATACTTTGCAAGATATGGATAAGGATCGCCGCCCCCGGCGATGAAATTGCCAACGTCGAACTCGATGTCAACCACCGCGGGGTCTGTCAGCCGCAGCACTTCATCGAAGGCTACGATGTCGCCGTATTTCTGGGCCTCGATGTTGTGGTTGTGATACGCGAACCGCATCCCTCCATCGCGCACCCGCGCGCCGATGCCGTTGAATCGCTCCGCGCTCCATCGCCAGTCCTCAAGCTCAATATGCTCGAACGGATTCCCGGGCGCGCCCTTGCCGCCACTTGGCGAAGCGGCGGATTTGATCGACGGCACTGCGGCTATCATGTACGGCATGCCGACTTCGCGGCAGAAATCAATCATGCGGCGGACTTCGTCATCGGACATGCTCGCCAACAGGCAATGCGCCCCGCTTGCCGTGAGCCCGGCGTTCGACAGGCTGGTGCGCACTTCTTTCGCCGTGCGGCCGTAAAAGCCCGCAAACTCAACATTCCTGATGCCGGCCGCCGCCACCTTGGCCAGCGTGCCGTCGAAATCCTTGGCCAGCAATCCGCGCAGCACATAGAGCTGAACGCCGAATGGATGCGGGGCTTGCGCGCTCATGCCGAATCGAGACGATGCCCAGGCGAGTGCTCCCACAGCACCGGTTGCAATGAATCCGCGTCGCGATATCATCGGTCGCCCCCTCCATCCAAACATTCCCGAATGATAGCGGAAAGCGATGCCGATTCCACGAGAATGCAGCGCGCGTCATTTCCCCCTTATCAATTCGGCAACCCAAAGCCGGCGCCGCGGTTCTACTCAACGCGCCGCCTGTCGTACCGGCGCGGGGGCATCTCATTCCTGACCAGCATGGTCAATGCGGGCATTCCATCGGCTCTGTCCATCACAAAAATTCATGCCGGATGATTAAGCTTCCCCACAACGGGCGCTTATCGGTTTGGAGCCAGATTCGGAATGAGGCAATCGAACCGAAATCAAATCGCGTCGACCATCGCGGCTGTCGCATGGAAACCTGGTTTGGCGATGAGGCGTCGACTAAGGTCGAGGCCCTGACTTGAAGCTGGGACCTTCCCTCCGCGGTTGGATACAACCGGAGTCGGGAGGCCGGCATCTATTTCTAGGATGTTTTCCCGCCATATCAAATGTCAGGACTGGTAGATTTGACTCAGTCAAAAACCGGAACGAGGCCGGACAGGCCCGATCTCTCGATCGAGGGGATACGAAACTTCCTGGCGGCGATCATCGCGTCTTCCGACGACGCAATCATCAGCAAAGATCTTAACGGGATCATAACCAGTTGGAATGACGGCGCGCGTCGCATCTTCGGGTACGTAGCAGAGGAAATGGTGGGCCAACCCATCTTGCGGCTCATCCCCATCGAATTGCACCACGAGGAAGATTTTATCCTTTCGAAAATTCGCTCTGGCGAGCGCATCGACCACTTCGAAACCACCCGGATGAAGAAGAGCGGGGAAAAGTTCCCGATCTCCGTCACCATATCCCCGATCAAAGATGAAAGTGGAACAATCATCGGGGCTTCCAAAATTGCGCGAGACATCTCTGAGCGCCGGCGGCTGGACGATAGCCGATACAGGTTGGCAGCGATCGTCGACTCAGCGGACGACGCCATCATAAGCAAGAATCTCGATGGCATCATTACGAGTTGGAATAATGGCGCCCGCCGTCTGTTTGGCTATGAACCGGAGGAGATTGTTGGTCAGTCCATTCTCACGCTGATCCCCAACAATCTCAGGCACGAAGAGGAAGAGATCCTCCGCCGCCTCAGGGTGGGGGACAACATCGAACACTACGAGACGACACGCCTCAGCAAGCAGGGCGAAATCCGCGAAGTGTCGATCACCGTTTCTCCGATCCGCAACGCCAAGGGCGAAGTAATCGGAGCCTCCAAGATTGCACGGGACGTCTCGAACCAGAAGAAAGTCGAACGCCTGGCAATCGAGGCGGAAAAGATCGCCACAACCGGGCGAATGGCTGCAGCAATTGCACATGAGATCAACAACCCTCTTGCCTCCGTGCTGAATCTCGTCTTTCTGGCTCGCCAGCCCGACCTTTCGAATCAAGAAATTCGAGACTTTCTGGAAACTGCGGAAAGTGAACTTGAACGCGTATCGCACATCGCGCGGCAGACTCTGGGATATTACAGGGACACAGGGAAGCCTTCAGAAGTTCACCTGAAGGACTTGATGGAAAACGTGCTATCTGTGTACCGGAGCAAACTGCTTGCTCATGACATCACAGTGGAGAGCAGATTCACCGATTTGCGGAAGATCCGCGTACGAACTGGCGAGGTTGTTCAGATTTTTTCGAACGTAGTCTGCAACGCAATAGACGCAATGCCTCACGGTGGTACCTTGTCGATCCGGACCACCCGGATCGTGAGAACGGAGGGAGATGCCATTCAAGTTGTCATCAGTGACACCGGCAGCGGCATCGCGCGCGAGCACCTCGACAAGGTCTTTGAACCTTTCTTTACCACGAAAGGAAATCTCGGAACCGGTATCGGGCTTTGGGTGGCTAAACAGCTCGTTGAGCGGCATGGCGGTCAGATATCCATATCGAGCAGTACTGACCGCGGCAATAGCGGAACCATCGTGACGATGACTTTCCCCTTCAGAGGCGCAGAAGACGAAGGAGTGGGTTCTGGAAGGGAACGGTGACTCTCTGATGGTTTATCTAGGTTCCGTGATCTGTCTTCCGGAAGGGAGACCACCGCGTCCACTGGAGTTTCCGAAGCCGGCTTCAGAGATGCACCGACATTCTGTTCAGAAGCCCCGGGTTCTTGTGGTCGATGACGAGAGAATTCTCGCAGACACCACGGCCGCGATCCTGCGCCGCGCCGGTTTCGAAACGATGGCAGCCTACGATGGTTTCAGCGCGCTGGACAATGCCGCCTCTTTCAACCCGGATTATCTGCTGACGGACATCATGATGCCAGTCATGAACGGCATTGAACTTGCAATCACGCTCACGAAAATGTACCCGGCATTGAGGATTCTGCTCTTTTCGGGGCAAGCGGGTATCGCTAACATCCTGGAGAAGAGCAGCCGGATGGGGTTCGAATTTCCGTTGCTGGCTAAGCCGGTTCACCCCATGAAGCTAGTTGAATCTCTCAAAGCCCTCAGAGAGAACTGATGAACGCCGGTACCGCGTTGCTCGATCGGGCGCGCGGTGTTCCTGACGTGGTCATGTTCATTTCAGCGGCGGTCCTCCCCCTCCCCGCGCGGAATGGAAAGACGAATCGTTGATCGCGCTGCCGTACGCATTGCTTGCCAGGGTCACACCGTGAAAAAAGCTGATACTTTGCCCAAAAACGCGGTCCGAAATGTTCGCGCAAAATGAGCACATATCTATGAAAACAAACGTATTACAGGACAAGCACTCTCAACTTTCGCGCATTTTTCTCAAAATTAGCTAAAAATGTGCTTTTTATCTCTCCCCAAAATAAGCTGTATCCGCCAGAAAATAAGCAAGTTAACATCAAATCGGCGAGAATGCGAAAAAAGGCCTTGCCCAACTTCGGCAAAAAAGACTCTATCTCTCGCGAGAGTCTTTTTCGTACCTGTTTGGGCACACATGTTACTAATTCGACAACACGCCGCGCCGTCGGGGCGCCCATGATTGCGTGCGAATTTTTTGCGCCGGAGAAGTCAATCAGTGCGTGGGATGGGCGCCCGTTTCCTCCGGCTGCTCGCTGTTTGCGCTGCCGCCGGTGGCCCACAGGATGCAGGCAAGAAACGTGAATACGATCACGGGCACAACAAAGAACGGGGAAGAGATGTGCATGGCTGAAGCTCCCTCTCACGAGAATATCAAAAGCCCGGACCGGTGCGATGCGCCGGGCCGGGCTTCGTGTTTTCAATACGAGGACGCGTCTTTTATTTCTTGACCTTGTCCGCTGTCGGGCGAGTTTCAGGCATTACCACCAGGGGACGCATCATGTCGTGCTCTTCATGTTCCAGGATGTGGCAGTGCCATACATATTCATGTCCGCCTTCCAGCCCCGGACGCTGGCTCGTCGGCACATTGAACGGAACCGTCGGCAAGTCGAACTTCATGATGACCCGCGTGACCTCACCCGGATTCATGCGTACCGTTTCCTTCCAGCCCCTGTAGTTCGGGTCCGGTGGTGTCCAGCCCGATGTCGGCGTGAACGTCAGAATGTCGGAGATCGAGTTGTCGAACGTGGCCCGTCCCAGCACCTGAACATTCACCAAGTGGAAGTGCATCGGGTGTGTGTCGCCGGTGGTGTTGTAGATGTCCCAGACCACCGTATCCCCCTTGTAATAGACCTCTGTGGGAGCGTCCATGTAATTGCGCCCGTAGCTGTCCGCATACAGCAACTTGTCCGTGCCCACCCGCTGAATCAGGCGGCCGAACTCGTCGTAGTCTTCGTTGAGCGTCTTGGTTTCGAAGATCACTCCCTTGGCATTGGGATCCAGATCGGGTTCACCCTGCTCAAAATGCGAATCGCGATACGCTTGCGGCAATGCGCTGTCCAGAGCATCGAGCGTGCCGGTGAAATTCATCGCGTCGGCCGCGCCCTTGAGGGCCACCGTGCGGAATTGCATCAGCGTGCGCGTGTTCGGACCCTTGCCCGCTCCCGTGCTCGGTGCGCCGCCCTGCGCGGTCTGATCCGCACAGCCCGTGTAATAGTCGTTGCGCGGATCGCCGCCCGGAAATGGCGCCGGCGCGTCGTTATAAAGAATCAGGTTCGAGCCTGCGGGAACGCCCGAAAAATCAATGATCAGGTCCGCCCGCTCCGCCGGAGCCATCAGCAGGTTGAACGGGCCTGCGGGATCGACCGACCCGTCGCAGTTCGTCGTAATCTGCATCGGAGGATTGTTCAGCACCACCGGTTGAGGCAGAACCCCGCACTCGTTGCCGATCTGAATGAAGGCCGGCCCCGGCTGACTGAAGTCCGGCTCCCCCGGGTTCTGTGTTGACTCGTAGTAAAGTTGCAGGTTAAAGAACCGCGCCTGCGATCCGTTCAAAATCAAAAAACGATAACGCCGCGGCTCTATCTGTGCATAGGGATACGCCATCCCGTTAATCACGATCGTATCGAAAAACGCTTCAGGGACGCAGGATGGAGACGGGAACGGATCCGAAGATGGCGTGAAACCATCCGAAGGATCTCCCAGATCCCACCGTGCCTGTGGGTCCGTGTGTTCGTAAACATAGGGATACCAGAGATCGCCGGCCTTGCCCCATTGATCAGCTGTGACTTTGAATCCCTTGTCCTGAATGATGAGCGGAATGGTATACGCGAGTGGAGGAATCGGCGGAGTACTTCCGGTGGTGAGAGCTCCGATGACGGGGTCCGTGATCAGGAATCCTGCGGCCACGCCGGCGTAGGCGTTCAGGCGCGTAATACCCATCGCATGGTCGTGGTACCACACCAGGCGCTCGCTCTGGTCATTCGGATAGTAATAGTCGGCGGCTCCCGGTGTATCCGCCACGCCATTCGTAAAGCTCTGACCGACGGATCCATCGGTAGCACCGACAAGTCCCGATGGCGTGAACCACGCAAAGGGACCGCCATCCGATGTCCATGGCACGAGACCACCGTGCAGATGCACGCAGCAGCGATTCACCGGCACGCCTGGCTCGGCTCCCATGAGCGACGTGTCGACCGGCAGAATGTGCGTCGGTGGCAGGTTGTTCTGCATGCGGATCACGACGGGCTTGCCTCGCTGCGAAACGATCAGCGGCCCCAGGTAGCCGGTCTTGTTCGTCGTGGTATCGACATAGCCCCAGAGGTGCGTCGGGTTGGGCAGATCGGGGTGCATCTGCTGCGTGTATTGCTGCACGCTGAGCGAGTAGAAATCTGCTCCCGGATACGCGGCATTCGCGGTTGCGTTTGCAATGGGAATACCGCTCGGCCCCAGTCCTGGCAAAGGCGCAACAAACTTGCGCAGCGTGGGGCTCTGTGCGTACGCCCAGATCTTTCCTTCACTTCCCCGAAACAGAGCCAGGGCAGTACCGGCAACGACAGTCGTCTTGAGAAATTCTCTCCGTGTAGGCATCACAATCTCCAATTGATCCCAGTGTGCGAACGTGCCTCGATGGGCGCGCTGCTTATGAAGGAGAACCCGCTATCCGCGGCCGGCGTGCTGCACGCTTGTGGCCGCGCGCCACAATTCCCGCTGCTTTCACCGTGCACGCTCCTTCTGTCGGCGCCAGTGCCAGCGCCACCGACTTTTGCGCCCATTGACCATCGCTGGTGCAACTGAGGGTGTAGGTCTGGGTGCCGGGCGACTGGAGTTGTACAGTGAGCGAGCCGGAGCCGTTTTGGACTCCTGACCATGAACCGCTTGCCGTACAGGTAATCGAATTCTGGGTGGTCCATGTCAGAGTCGCACTCTGCCCTGGAAGGAGCGTGCTCGGACTCACGGACAAGTTGATGGTGGCAGCAGGTGCATCTTTGGGTAGGATCGATGGAATTGAATGGCTACCGCAACCCGAGAGAACCAAGACACTGAAAGAGAGTAAAAAGAGGACTAAACGGGACCCGTTTGCCTCTAAGGGCACTTGCATAAAACCCCCATGACATTGAACTCCGTCCGGTTTTCAAAGAGGACTGGAGAAGTCCCATACAGAGTTGATCGGAATTGATACGTGCGGATGTGATCGCGATCACCTATCTATGTACCCAAGTAATTAACTTGACCGAGACGCGGGCATAAGTCGGGTTATAACTCCCAGGTTTTCCTGCATCCCTCCTTCCCGGCCAGAGAGCCATGTATCGGGTTCATCCTGATAGCTTGCTGCACTCCCCCTAAGTAGCTAACGAGTTACTGCAACCACATAGCTTCCCGCATTGAAAACCAGAAAACCAACCGGATCGACTTCGCCGTCAACCACATTTTGATCAGCATTGGCGCAAAAAAGAGGGGCCGAGTTTTGGATTCGGCCCCTGCATCCCTGCAATTTAGAAGAGTAAAGAAGTAGATTTTATTTTGGTCCGCCGTTGGGATAGTCCACGCGGATGGTGAGAATTTCGTAAGGATGAATAGGCGCCTTTACGACATCGCCTGTGACCGGAAGCGGGCTGCCTTCGGGTGTTTCCATCATGTTCGTAACCGTTGCGCCGCTTGCGCCGGAAGGCACATGGAATTCAACCGTCGCCTCTTTGCCTGCCCATTCATAGGCACGGAAAATCAGACCCTGTGCGTCTTCGGCTTTCTTCACCGCCGTCAGCACCACGTCCTCCGGTGCCACGGAAGCGAACGAGTGCTCGGCCGGGAGAGAGCCACCATGTGCCGTGGTGACCACCGCGTTAAGCGGATAGTTGTATTCGTAGCCGCGGCGCACGGTCATCGCATCCTTCCACGTCCCGGCGTGCGGATAGAGCGCGTAGTGGAAGTGGTGGTGGCCCATGTCCGCCTCGGGATCGGGCCACTTCGGTGAACGCAACAGCGTAAGCCGCAGCAAGTTGCCCACCGCATCGTAGCCGTACTTGGTGCTGTTGATGACGCTCAGGCCGTGCTTGCCGTCGCCCAGGTCGGCCCAGCGCATGGCCGGCACTTCGAACTGCGCCTTTTCCCAGCTGTTGTTACGCGTCGTAGGCCGGTCGATGGCCCCGTAAGGAATTTCATACGTAGCAAACGGGCCCGACGCAGCCACCGGGAATGCCGCCTTCAGCAGGATGTGCGCTTCGTGCCAGTCGATCTCGTTATCGACATCGACCATGCCGCCGTCCGCCGCGAGGGACAGGTCCTGTACGAACTTCGACTCCTGAAAGTGGCGCGTAACGCGGATGCTGGGCTCATCTGTCTTTATTAATTCCACTGAGTCGGCATGCTCAATGGTTGCGGGCGCTGCATCCAGCGTGCCGGGATCGATGTTCCATGCATCGTAGTCCTTCGGCGTATCTTTGAAGAACTGAAGTTGATTGCCGCATGCTCCGGACGCGAGCGTCTCGAAATTCGATTTTTTGTCGAATAGGCTGGTAATGCAGCCCGATTGCTTGTCGACGCTCACCCGCAGGACGCTGTTCTCAAGGGTGATGGTGTTGCCGGCTTCCTTGCCTTCGGCGCTGCTCTCGCCGCCCTGTTTAGCGCGGCTGCCCGCTCCCACCCACACCACCTTGTATCCGAGCGGCGGCACCTTCATTACGTGAAGCTTCACGTCCGAGACGCCGGTCTTCTCGTCGCTCCGGGCTTCCACGATTTGCGCGCCGTTTGCCACTCCGGGCTTGCCGCCCTGCACATGCACGCTGACTTCTCCGGATCTCTCCCATCCCAGCGGGTTATAGATCACCACTGGAATGCCGGTGCCGGCCGTGTTGATCGTTTCACCGACCTTACCCAGCGAGCCAGTCGAAATCTCGCTCGTCGACCAGCGCACCACGTCGTAATCCTTCTGCGCGTCTTGATAGATAACGCCGATTCCCGAGCCCGCCGCCAAATCGTGGAACTGGTTGAAGAGCACCTTCTTCCAATCCTCGGTGATCTCCGCGCCGGGATAGGCCCTGCCATCTAGCCACGCAAGGGAAGCCCATTTTTCAGCGTTGAGCACCTGCTCTTCGCTGTCGCGCATATTGCGCTTATGGTTGGACTGCGTTGTCATCACGCCGCGGTGGTACTCAAAATAAAGCTCGCTCTTCCAGGTGGGAATGGAGACTTTACCCGGAGTTTCAGCCGGCGGTTCATAGCCGCGGGCAATGGATTGATAATTCCACTCCTTGCTCTCCGGCGCGACTTGCTTTTCGACGGAGGAGAAGAAACTCTGCGCGGGACCGAACTCGTACTTGGGCGTCACATGCGCGACGCCGCCGGCGCTGGGAGCGGCCCAGTGAAATCCCTCATCGAGAATGGCGCGCGTGGGTCCGCCGCCGTGATCGCCGATGCCGTACAGGTCCATCATCTCCAGCATGCCTGGAGAGCGCTTGCGGGCAACGGTCAAGTCATTGGACAAACGCACGGGTGAGAGGCTGAGATTCACGTAGTCGTGCGGAAAATAAGCCAGGACTTTCGACCCGTCCGGCGACTCCCACCAGAACAACTTGAACGGCAGTTGATTGGTGTCGTTCCACGTCATCTTCTGGGTGACGAAATAATCGACACCGCTCTTCTTGTAGATCTGGGGCAGCTGCCAGGTGTAGCCAAACGAATCGGGATTCCATCCGATGCGCACATCGACACCGTAAGCCTGCTTGTACCAGCGCTTGCCTACCAGCAGTTGCCGCACCAGCGACTCGCCATCGGGCATGTTCAAATCGGGTTCTACCCACATGCCGCCGACGATTTCCCAACGCCCTTCCTTGATGCGCTTCTGAATCTCGGCATTCATGTCGGGATACTTCTGCGCCATCCACTCGTTGTACGCCGCGGCACTCTGCGTATAGGTATACTGCGGATATTCATACATCAGCTGCAGCGCGGTGCCGAAGGTGCGCTTCACCACGTCCACGGTTTCGGTCCAGGGCCACAGCCAGGCAGCATCGATGTGCGCGTTTCCAGTAAGGTGGAACGTCGCCGTCTGCATCAACGGCAGCAAGGCTTCAAGCTTGGAATGCGCGGCCTTGAGACTGGCATCGAACCTGGCCTGGTCATGCGCGTCCAGTGCTTTCAGATCGACAGCCCCGATTGCGCCGTTCAGCGTATTCATCTGGCTCGCATCGCTGGGCGCCAGGGAAGGAACAAGCACGGCCGCCGAAAGAAATTCTTCGCGCAGGTCTTCCGGATTGGGCCGGCTCTCGGGAAAATCGATCTTGAGGGTCGCGCCGCTGAAGGTCTTGGTGTCGACGGTGTGCAGCAGCTTGACCGCCACTGTCACCTTTTCTCCGGGCTTGGCGGAATCAAACAGCACGATGGGCTCCAGGTCATCGCCCATGGCCACGCGGCGGCCGTTGAAGTACAAAATCTGCGGCATCGGTCCGTTGGCATCGGCATGGAACTGGAACCAGATGCGTGCGCCGCTGAGGTCGTAGCCGCTCAGGGTTTGCGGTACTTCATAGGTTTGACGGAACCATACCGCGTCGTTGGGCGCCTTTTCCTTGGGTGCGATCGCCTGCCAGCCCGACTCGTCGATATTGGCCGCTTCGCCGTGGGCCAGGTCGCCGGTGTGCATCTTCCATGCCCCATCAGGCAGTTCAAAGAGGCCCGAAAGGCGATCGATTACGGCGCGCGATTCCTGCGGAAGGCCGGCGGCTAGTTTGGAAGTGTCGGAAGCGCTTTGAGCGAGATCGCGGCTCGTCAACATCAAGGCCCCGAAAACTACTACCGAAGTGATCAAAACTCTCAGGGTCGACTTGCGAGTCAGTTTAAATAGCATTGGCATGGCGATTCCTTTCCCCGACAAATCTTACGGCATCACCGGGCCATTGCGCCCATGATTCGACCATAAAATGGTAACGATTCCAATGCAGACGATTTCCAGCGCGTTGACGATCGGTCCGCGACCGCATTTCCGGCTTGCGCTCGCGCTGGCTTGAACGCAAGAGAGCGCGCCCCAATCGCTATCGCACTGCCCCGCTCTGCTCCATGTATTGCACGTAGCCGAGCAGCGCCCCCCAGTGATAGAAGCGGTCGCTGGATGACACATCGTCTCCGCTGCCCGTCATCGCGTTGTAATTTTCGTGCACGTGTCCGTTCTGTTCCCATTCCTTCAAAAACAGCGCGTACGATTTCGTTGCAAAGTCCCGGCGTACCTGGTTGTCCGCATAGTTCTGCAGTCCTGAATACACGAGGTAGTTCATCGGACCCCAGATACGGCCGCGCCAGTAATTCTGGTCTTTGAATGCCGGGTCGTTGCGCGCGATGGACGGAATGATCCACTCGCCCCAGAATTCCTCCGGATTGAGCAAGTGCTTTTCGATCATGGTCTGGGCCTGCGGCACTGTGGCAGCGTGCGCCAGCAGGGGATAGAAGTTGGTTGGTGACAAACGCGTGTTCGATTCGCCGGTGTGCAGGTCCTTGTTGAGGAATATGCCGGCCTTCTCATCCCACAACGTGGCCAGTTTGGCACGGTAGCGCGCCGCGCGCCCTTTCAATTCCTTCGCATCCACCGGCTTGCCGATGGCCGTGGCAATGGCGGCCAGGGCGTCGCAATCGGCAATGTACATGCTCATCAACCCAACGTCCGCATACTCGAGCACGTGCGATTGCGCGTTGTAGGTGGTGGCATCGTACATGGGACTGTTATCGAGCCCCGACTCCAGAATGGCGCCCGCGCGGGTGCCGCGCGAGCTGTCGTCCAGGTTGGCCGGCTGATTCGGGCCGTCGCTCCCCCAGGCCAGATAACCCTGTATGTCGCGATGCTCGGCCCACCAGCGATTCCACTTCATCAAGGGCGCAAAGGCATCTTCCAGGAACCAGCGGTCGTGAAATTCTTCATAAAGTCCAAGCGCCGTGATGGCGCCGACCGGCGGCTCGGAACGGTCCGCGCTCTTCCAGTTGCCGGCCCGCGCGTAGTTGGGCACGAAGCCCTGCGCGGTCGCTTCGCGCAATGTCTCCAGTGCGTTGGCATAGGCCAAATCTTTATCGCCGATACCCGCCATGGTCGCCGCAAAGAACGTATCCCAATCAAAGATCACATAGCCGCCCCAACCCACGCTCCACACGCGGCTCACGGACGAAACCACGCGCCGCTTCTCCGGCTCGTAGATCGTGTCCCAACCGAGCGTGGTTTCAATGGCGTCGAGGATAGGTCCGTTCTTGCCCGCGGCCTTCACCGAGTCTTCGTAAGCTTCCTTCTTGCGTTTGACCACTTCCTCGATCGCGGCGAGTTCCCGGCGCTTGCCGGTACTCAATCCAACGCTTCCCACCAGGTCGACGGCAAAGTACGATCCTGCGCCGGGAAGGTTTAGATCATTGCTCCCACCGCCTTCCAGACCTGGGCAAGTGCAATACACAGGCACCACGGAAGAGGCGCGCGCCTCAATAGAATTCCCATGCTTGAGCGTGGCGCCGGGGCGATTCCAAAGATAATTGACCGAGAAGACAAGAGTCGCCGGCAGCGCGGATTCGCCCTTCGCGGCCAGCGGACTCACCAGCAACACCAGGTCGTCTCCTTCATGCGCGCTCTGGATTCGCCACCGGTGTCCCTTCCACTCCAGGCTCAAATCGGTGTAGCTGCCATCCCACGCATGCGCGCCAGGCGTTGCTTTCTCCGCGTCCTTGTTTAATCTGCCGATGAGCGCATCGCCCAGGAACGCATCTCCGTTGAGCGTGGAATTGTGTTTCAGCCCAACATGGATAGCCAGACCCTCAGGCAACAGTACGTGCGTCGCCACGCTGTTCACGTCCCACGTATTCCAGCCCCGCGCCAGCCGCTCCTGCACCTGCTCGTACTGAGCGGAGCGCCCACCGGCCACGCCGGGATCGGCCGCGATACGCGACTCAAGCGGAGCCGCCGCCTGCGTTTGAGCGCCCGCCGAGAAACTCCCCGTCCCCACGACCAACCATATGCCGGCAATCCCTGCCCGGATTGCGGCTCGCATCTCTTGCATGCTCCGTCCACCATTTCGCGACGCCACAACTATACATCCAGCGCATCGACCCACTTGATCAGACAGGAAGAATGCCGGTTGGGAATCGCATGGTTTGCCTTCACCGAAAATCCCGTCCAAATGGCAGGTCGAGAGCGATCCGCAAAGAAAATGTGGGCCGGTCAAATGATAATCCCCTCTTTACCATATTTTGGTACGCCGTCTCACCCCGAAGGGTGCATACTTGATTATGGGCTGCAATGCGGGAAGAACCGGACCCTGTCAGTTCCCCACCCACCATTGCCGCTTCTAGACTGTAAGCAACTTGGACCGCAGTCACGGTGTCCAACGTCGTTCATGCAATAACCGCATGAGTCTTTTTCCGTGCGGATCGTTTCCTTTACGCGTTTTCGGCAGGTCGGCTGCACGTTCCCACGAGACGCGGAGCAAGTTTGAAAATACCCCGCCCGTGCGGGGTCCGTTGCCGGATGCGTGAGCCCGTTAGTAGAATGGGTCTCCCACCGCGCAGCACAAGCAAGCAGAGAGATAGTGGACGCACTGGAGGAGTTTCTATGAAGGAAGCAGCCCGTTACCCTGGCATCAGGGTCACCGCCAACGGCAATCAGCTGGTCTCGTACCATACCGAGACGCGCATCGCGGACGCCGGCGTGTTTTACCCCATTACGCCTTCCACGGAGGGCGGCGAGCTCTTCCAGCAGGCCTATGCCGAAGGCCACCTCAACGTGTTCGGCCACAACACGATCGCCATCGAAACCGAAGGCGAACACGCTGCCCAGGGCGGCGCCATTGCCCACTCCGTGTGCGGCAAGCGCGTGGTCAACTTCACATCGGGCCAAGGCGTAGTCTATGGCGTGGAGCAGTACTATCACGCACCGGGCAAAGGCTCCACCATGGTGCTGGAAGTGGGCGCCCGCGCGCTCACCAAGCACGCGCTCAACGTGCACTGCGGCCACGACGATATCTATGGCGCGCTCGACACCGGCTGGATCATGCTCTTTGGCAAGGACGCGCAGCAGGCCGCCGACCAGTCCCTGATTATCCGCCGCGTCACCGAGCTCTCCCTCACGCCCGGCATGAACATCATGGACGGCTTCCTTACCTCCCACCTGGAGCGCACCTTCTACAAGCACGAGAGCGAGTTGATCCGCGAATACCTCGGTTCGCCGGAAGACATCATCGACTGCCCGACGGAGGCCCAGCGCGTTCTCTTCGGACCCACGCGACGCCGCGTGCCCAAGATGATGGACCTCACCAGCCCCATCCTCCTCGGACCGGTGCAGAACCAGGAACACTACATGCAGGGCATCGTGTCGCGCCGCAATAACTTCGCCGAGCCCATCCTGCAATTCCTCGAAGAAGCCTACAAGGATTTTGGCGAGCTCACCGGACGCCACTATGGGCTGGTCACAAAGTACAAGACCGACGACGCCGATACCGTCTTCATTTCTCTTGGCTCGGCCGCTGAGAATATCGAGGCCGCCGTCGACTACCTGCGCGAAAAGCACAACGCCAGCGTCGGTTCCATCCATGTCAATGTCATTCGCCCCTTCCCCGAGGCAGCCATCGTCGAGGCCATCAAGGGCAAGAAGAACATCATCATCCTCGAGCGCACCGACGAAGCGCTCTCCGGCGACAACCCGCTGGGCCGCGATATTCGCACCGCCCTCTCAAAGGCCGTGCAGCACGAAGCCAGCCTTCCCCACATTTCCCTTGAGGAAGTGCCCAGGATCTACGGCGGCACCTATGGCCTGGGTTCGCGCGACTTCCGCCCTGAACACATCTTTGGGGCCTATGAGTTTGCTACCGCGGGCCGCGCCCGCAAAGACGGCAAGACCGCTGCCGACGGTGCCAGCTTCTTCGTCCTCGGCATCGACCATCCCTACAGCGTGATCGGCGACGAAACACCGTCTCTGCTTCCCGATGGCGCCGTCGCGGTGCGCTTCCACTCCATCGGCGGATGGGGCGCGATCACCACCGGCAAAAACCTGGGCGCCATCATCGGCGATCTCAACGACCTGCTCTACGAGCGCGACAAGATCGAAGACGAGTACGGCAACCCCAAGGAAATCATTCACGTCTCGGCCAATCCCAAGTACGGATCGGAGAAAAAGGGCGCGCCGACCAGCTACTTTATGGTTGCCGCCAAGGATCGCATCCGCGTCAACTGCGATCTGCGCCACGTCACGGTTGTGCTCTGCTGCGACCCCAAGGCCTTTACCCACACCAATCCCCTCGACGGCATTCAGGAAGGCGGCAGCCTCATCTGGGAGTCGGATGAAGAGGGCGAGCGCGCGTGGGAGAATCTGCCCCTCTGGGCCCGCAAGCAGATCATCGACAAGAACATCCGCGTCTACACCCTGCCCGGCTTTGAAATCGCGCGCAAGGCTACCAATCGCGCCGACCTCCAGCTCCGCATGCAGGGCAATGCCTTCCTCGGCGCCTTCTTCGCCGTCAGCTCTCTGCTTAAAGTCTTCGGCATTACCCAGGAGCAGTACCGCGAAGTCGTTCACAAGCAGTACGTCAAGAAGTTCGGCAAGCTGGGCGACGCCGTCGTGCAATCGAACATGGAAGTCATGCTGCAGGGCTTCGAGCGCGTCAAGGAGATCGCGGTCGGCGAACTCTCGGCGCGCGACCACTCCAGTCTCCGCGGCCAGGCGCTGCTGCCCATTCTCGAAATGGCCACCATCGGCG
This sequence comes from Occallatibacter sp., assembly GCA_036488735.1. GTDB lineage: Bacteria > Acidobacteriota > Terriglobia > Terriglobales > Acidobacteriaceae > Telmatobacter. Next base: position 345,425 of record DASXHC010000030.1, on the reverse strand, counting down.
GCGAAGGCTGCTCCACCGGCGGCTGCCGTTCCACACCGCCGCCCGTCGGCCAAGCGGCGCGTCCCCCCGTGGCCAGCCTGGCCGCCTTCGACGCCGAATTCCGCTCCAGCTTCGGATACGATCAGCCCGCCACGCCGCTCTCGGCCCTGGGCGTGATTGCCGCGGCCACCGGCGACACCGCTTCAAAGTACGTCGCCCGCCGCGAAACTCCGCTCTACATCGCCGAGAACTGCACCCAGTGCATGGAGTGCATCTCGGTCTGCCCCGACACGGCTCTGCCCAACACCTCGCAGGACCTGGGCACCATCCTCGGCACCGCCATCACCCGCTATGTTGCCGATCCCGCCGAACGCCGCAAGATGATCGACAAGCTGCCCGAGATCGAGAAGCAGACGCGCCAGCGCATGCTGGCCGAGATGAAGACCGGCACCCCCCTGCCCAGGATTCTGCGCGAAGTCACCGAAGCCGTCGACGGCTTCTCCGCCGAAGCCAAGACGCAGTTCTTCAATATCATTGAGAAGGTGCCAATGGCCTATCAGAAGGTCAACGCCATCTTCTCTTCGCCCGAGCGCAAGGCCCCCGGTTCCGGTGGCGTCTTCTCCATTTTCGTCAGCGACCTCTGCAAGGGCTGCGCGGCCTGCGTCACCGCCTGCGGCGATCACAACGCTCTCAAGATGGTGGCCGAAACTGAAGAAGTCAACGCCGAGCACGAGTCCGGCACGGCCTTCCTCAACCTCCTGCCCGACACCTCGCAGAAGTATCTCGGCCTCTACAACTCCGCCAATCCGGCCGACTCCAAGACCGCCACTCTGCGCAACATGCTCATGGTGCGCACCAACTACGACGCCCTCGTCTCCGGTGACGGAGCCTGCGCCGGCTGCGGTGAGAAGAGCGTGCTCCGCTCCATCGCCGCCGTCACCGAGGCTTACATGCGTCCCGTCTTCCATGCCAAGTCGGACCGCTTTGTAGCCAAGGCCGGCGAACTGGAGAAGAACGGCGTAGCCCGGCTGGGCGTACTCAAAACCCGCGATCTCGACGCGTACGACCGGCTGCGCCAGGCCATCGCTCACCTGGTGATGGGTCTGGGCGGCGAAGATGACGCGGATACCAAGACGCGCATTGCCGACTACGAGAAGAAGAACGGACCCATCAGCGATGCCCAGCTCGTCGAAGCCATCGCCGCCGTCCTGCTCACCGAAGCCTTCAACCACAAGTCGCTGCAACCCGTCGACGGACGCCTCGCCAATGGAATGTCGGTGATGGCGATGGCCGCGCACACCGGCTGCAACACCGTCTACGGCTCCACCTCGCCCAACAATCCTCACCCCTATCCGTGGATGAACTCCCTGTTCCAGGACGGCATCACGGTGGGCTGGCTGATGGGTGAAAGCTTCATCGTGGATCATGCCCGCCGCTCTGTGGTTCCCGAGCGCCTGGCCGACATCGTGCTCACCCGCGACAACGGCCTCAACGCCCGTGAGTACTACGAGTTCGCCCACTTCACCGACGCCGTCATGACCGATCAGGAGATCGTCGAACTGCCCAAGGTTTGGGTGGTCGGCGGCGACGGCGGCATGGGCGACATCGGCTACCAGAACATGTCCAAGGTCATCCTGCAGAACCGGCCCAACGTCAAGGCGCTGATGCTGGATACGCAGGTCTACTCCAACACCGGCGGTCAGAACTCCGACTCGACGCCCATGCTGGGCGGCAACGACATGAACGTCTTCGGCGTTGCCACGCAGGGCAAGAACACCGAGAAGAAGACGGTGGCCGAAACCTTCCTCGCCGGACACGGTTCGCCCTTCGTCGCGCAGGTTTCGATGGCCAACGCGCCCAAGCTCTACCGGGCCATTCTCGATGGCCTCGAGTATCGCGGCACCATGTTCCTGCAGGCCTTCACCACCTGCCAGCCGGAACACGGCGTGGCCGACGACATGGCGCTCTTCCAGGCGCAGCGCGTGCGCGACTCGCGCGGCGTTCCGGAGTTCGTCTTCGATCCCCGCAAGGGCGAAACCTACCAGGAAGCCCTCGATGTCAAAGGCAACCCCAGCATCGATCTCGACTGGTACGAAACCAAGTCCAAGACCACCGGCGAAACCACGCGCTACACCGTGGCGCACTGGTGCACGACCGAAGCGCGCTTCCGCAATCACTTGAAGAAGGTGAAGGCGGATGCCATCGCCAAGCTGATTCCGCTGGACAACATGCTGGTGCGTATTACGCAGCAGGATGTGGTTTACCGGCGCTACAACGATCCGGCCCACCGGTCCTACATTCCGGACTTCGGCGTCTACATCCAGTTGGAAGAGGGCGGCAAGACCGAATATCGCGCCCTCAGCCGTCAGCTGGTCATGTTCTGCGTCGAACGGCGCAAGGCCTGGCGTATGCTGCAGTCGAAGGCCGGCATCGTGAACAAGGAATACCTCGCCCAGAAAGCGCTCCTGGCCGATGTCGAATCGGGCAAGATCAACCAGGACGAATTCCTCCTGCACGCACACGAGATGCTGTCTGAGAAGCTGGGCAACCTGGTGCCGGCCAAGGCATAAGTCAAGAAAAGCTAACTGCGAAGGGCGGACCAAAGCGGTCCGCCCTTCGTGTTTGTGCGCCCACCCGCTGCCGCAACGGGGGTTTGAGGTAGGCGGGCCAGTGTTCTCTTGTCTATCCCGGCGGCATGTTGATTTTTTGGTCGCCAGATCTTTTCGTCGCCAGATTTTTTCGTCGTCAGGATGGGAAAACCTGAACCCAATCCTTTTTTGTTTGCCTGCATCCGCGGGAACAACAGTCTCTCTGACCTAAAGCGCCGCCATCGCCTCTGCCTGTCCCGGAAACAGGCCTGCGTACTTGGTGATGCCCACCATGGTGAAGACCTTGGTGAAGTGCGCCGAAAGTCCGTATGCAAATACCTTCTGCCCCGCATTCGCGGCTTCGATCAACAGCTGGATTACGAGCGCAATCCCGCTCGAGTTGATGTAGTCCACCTTGGTGAAGTCCAGAAGAATCAGCTTGGTCGTCTGCTTGGGCAGCGATTGGTACGTGCCCAGCACCGCCTCTTTCGATGTGCTGGCTATGTCGCCCTCGAAGCGCAGGACACTGACCGGATGCCCGGCCGGGGAAGTAAGCTGGTCTACTCGCGATTTGGTTTCGCTCTGCACAATCAATCGTCTCCGTAAATCTTTTATTCAGTCGGTGGGGCCAACCGGATTACTAGGCGTACATAGCTGGCTTTTCCATTGGAGCCCGCAACCCATTCGGCTTCATCCACCAGCGCCTGGATCAGAAACATCCCCATGCCCCGCGGATCTTCTTCGCCGTGTATCTTGCGGTCTATATCGGGCTTGCGTGGCAGGCCTTTCAAACCTTTGCCGTCATCGATGACTTTGACCTCGAGGGAGCCATCGGCCGCTGAGAGTACTACGCCAACCGACAACCCTTCGTTCAATCGGTTGCCGTGTTCCATCGCATTAATACAGGCTTCGGCGACTGCTGTCTTCAGGTCTTCCACCCGGTCTTCGCGAAATCCCACCAGCTTGGCGTACGCAGCCGCGGTGGCCATGGCGATCTTTTCATAGCCCAGCCGCGACGGCAGCCGTACTTCCACCGTGGTGGGTTTGACGTCGCTCATGCCGGCATCTCCGTGCCGCGGCAAAGCACCAGTGCTGTCATGTCGTCCCCCTGCGGCCCGCCTTCCACAAACTCCGCTATGGCTGTCCACAATGCATCGAGAATACCATCGGCTTTGGTCGATGAGCATTTCGAAAAATGTTCCATAAGTCGTTCCGCACCAAACTCTTCATCGCCGCGGAACGCTTCCGTCAGCCCGTCGGTATAGAACAGCAATCGCGCTCCCGGCGGGAATGGGCAGCGCTCGCTCGTGTACCGCATTCCCGGCAACAACCCCAGCGGCGTCCCCGCGGCTTCAAACAGACAACTGCTGCCGTCAGGTCGAATCACAATCCCGGGATTGTGCCCCGCATTTACCACTTCCAGTTCGCCGTCCTTCGGATACAGGCGCATGAAGATCGCCGTCACATACTTCCGCCGCGCCTCTTCTCCGTCCTGCCAGTGATGCTGATTCATCCGCGTCGCCAGTTCATCCAGCGGCAGATCGTGCACCGCCATGGCCCGAAACGCAGACCGGAAACTCGTGGACATGATGGCCGAGGCCAGCCCCTTGCCCGCCACATCCGCCACCGCCATCAAGATCGTCCCATCCGGCATTTCAAGAATGTCGAGATAGTCCCCGCCCACTTCATAGCACGTGGCCGAACGATACCCCAGCGAGTAGCCTTCTATCTTCGGCAGCACCTGCGGCAGAAGCGAACGCTGGATGTTCCGCGCCGCATCCAGATCCTGCTGCACGCGGGCATACTCCACGTTGCGCTTGTGGTTGCGCGCATTCTCCAGCGCCACTGCTGCCTGCAGCGCCAACCCTTCCAGAAAATCTGCTTCGTAAATCGTCAGCGGACGCCCATTCGGAGCCGCCACCGCCAACTCCGTCATGCGCCGCCCATCGCGATCGGCAAGCGGAAACACCGGCGTCATCGGCGGCGGATAGACCGCCACCTTGGTTTGTATCGAGCTTTGCCCGTTGCCCGCAGCCGCCGTTTCGAGCGGAGCCCCATACGCCAGGCCCGTGCCCGGAAATGCCGCGCCCGCCATCTCCAGTTCCCGGACCGCGATCCGCAGCACCGACTCCAGCACTTCCTCTTCGCGAATCGTCGAGTGCACCTGCCGCGACGCCTCCAGCAAAGCCTGCAGCCGGAATACCTGTTGCTGCAGATCGATGGTTTCGTTGTTGTCCGGTATCTGAATCCCGGCGGCCATTGTGTACGCCCCCTGTGGAATTTCACTCTACCACGAGCGCGGTTGCTCTTTCAGCGACCGGATCAAGCCGCCAAGCCCCCTGCGCATCGGTCCATTCTCTCCCTGAATGCCCATCAGCCGGCGTTCGCCAGCGCGCGGATGTCTCTGGTCTCGAGCACGCGGCTTTTATAGCCTCGCCGTGCCACCGCCAGCATCGCCCGCCCCACGTCCCGCGTCGACAACACCTGGTTCGGGAAAGCCCTGCGCAGCAGCGGCATCACCGGCTTCATCACCGTGTAAAAGAACTGGTACAGCGCCGTCTTCGAGCGAATCCCGTCCATCGGTTCGATAAATCCAGGCCGGAACATGTAAGCGTTGAGCGGCAGCCGCAGCAGCGCGTTTTCGGTTTTGCCCTTCACCCGCGCCCACATCATCCGGCCCTCTTCGGTACTATCGGTGCCCGAGCCGGAAACATAAACAAACGTCATGCTCGGATTGATGCGCCCCAGCGTCTCCGCCGCGGCCAGCGTAAATCCGTAAGTCAGCCGCTCATACTCCTCTTCCTTCATCCCCGCCGAAGCCACGCCCAGGCAGAAAAAGCAGGCGTCCAGGCCCTTTAAACTCCCCTCAATCGGCGAAAAATCCAGGAAGTCGCGGTGCACAATCTCCGCGACCTTCGCATCCTGCGCACCCGATGCCGACCGGCCCACCGTCACGATCCGCTCCACACGCGCGTCCCGCAGGCATTCGCGCAGAACTCCCTGCCCCACCATTCCCGTCGCACCAAACACCAACACTCGCATGGTTCCATCATCGGTCACAGAACCGGCCCGGCCCGTGATTTATCCTTCGGTCGATGCGTAAGACGCTCTCCGTTGCCATGATCGCCATGAATGAGGAGGCCAATCTGCCCCGCACGCTCGAAAGCGTTCGCTGGGCCGATGAAATCATCGTGGTCGACTCGGGATCCACCGACCGCACCCTCGAAATCGCCGCATCCTTCGGCGCCAAGACCACCCATCACGCCTTCGGCGGCCATGGCGAACAGAAAAACGTAGCCCTCGACCTCTGCACCTCCGACTGGATCCTGCTCCTCGACGCCGACGAAGTCCTCACCCCGGAACTCCAGCAGGAGATCCGCCAGGTCCTATCCGGCGAACCCAAATTTGGGGCTTATTGGATTCCCCGCCTCAACCTGATCCTGGGCCGCTGGATGCGCCACGGCGGCTTTTATCCCGACCACAAGCTGCGCCTCTTCCGTCGCGGTTCTGCCCGCCTCAGCGAAGGCGTTGGTCCCCACAGCACGCCCCAGTTTGAAGGCCCCCGCGGCACCCTCAAGCACGACATGCTCCACTACGCCTATCCCACCATGGGCGTTTATCTCGAGCACATGAACCGCTACAGTTCCGAGATCGCGCACCTTCTCCACGCCAAGGGCCGGACCAGCCGCTCGCTCCCCGCTTTCCTTTCCAATGCCGTTCTCAATCCCGCCGCGACCTTTATCTATAACTACTTCTTCCGCCTGGGGTTTCTCGATGGCCGCGAAGGCCTTCTCCTCCACCTGAATCACTCCGTCTACATCCACTGGAAGTTCATCAAAGCCTGGTGGCTGGGCCAGGGCAAACCCATCAAGTAAACCACCTCACCCCGGGTGCCCCACCCTCGCCACGTCTTTGTTTTTGTGGCTAGGGTGGGAGACCACGAAACCAAACCGTCGTGACGATCCGCCCCCACCTCACCCCGGGTGCCCCACCCTCGCCACGCCTTAGTTTTTGTGGCTAGGGTGGGAGACCACAAGACTCGATCAGCCTTGGCTTCTCCAAACCTCCCCGCCGCAAACGCAAAACCGATCCCTAAGCCCGCCCGCCTTCCCGCGCATACTCCCCGCTTTTGCCCCCCGACTTCCGCTCCAGCTGCACATTCCGGATCACGATCGCCTTATCCAGCGCCTTGGTCATGTCATACACGGTCAGCGCTGCCACCGAGGCCGCGGTCAGCGCCTCCATCTCCACGCCCGTCACGCCCACCGTCGCCACCGTCGCGGTGATGCGCACCCCATCGCCTTCGATCTCGGCCTGTACATCCACATGCGTCAGAGCCAGCGGGTGGCACATCGGGATCAGGTCGGCTGTCCGTTTTGCCGCCTGGATGCCCGCAAACCGCGCCACCTCCAGCGGATTGCCCTTAGGATTCTGCGGCAGCGCCGCCATCACCTGCGCCGACAGCTCCACAAACGCGGAAGCTGTCGCCGTCCGCCGCGTCGCCTGCTTGCTGCTTACGTCCACCATGCCGGCCTGCCCGGCTTCATCAAAATGAGAAAGTTTTCCGTCTGCCATCAATGCCTCAGATCAAAAGGATGCGCACAAAGTCCCCGGCCTTGAGCCGGTCTGTCCCCTCGGGCACCACCAGGAAGCAGTTGGAGCGCGAAAACGAACTCAGATCGCCCGACCCCTGCGAAGGAACCGTGGTGACCTCGGGTAGCTGGCTGCCCGGGGGGTTGAAGTTGCAGACCGACGGCACGAAGCGGGTAAGGTCCGGCTTGCCTTTCACGTCCTTGGCAATCCGCGCCATGGCGAAGCGCGGGCCGCCTCGAAGATTGCCGGCCAGGCCGGAGAGCACATGCGATCCGAACAACAAAAATGTGGCCGCCGAGGAGATAGGATTGCCCGGCAGGCCGAAAAAGGGCAGGGAAGTTTCCGCCGATCCGCCATCGGCGCGGCGCGGCACTTCGCCAAAGACCAGCGGCTTGCCCGGCTGGATGCGCACCCCGGTGAAATGGAAGCGGGCGCCCCGCCGTCCCAGCGCCGGTTCCACCAGGTCGAACTTGCCGGCGGAGACGCCCCCCGAGATGAGCAGCATGTCGGCCGCAAGGGCCTCCTGCAGGGCAGCATCCAGGGCCGCATCGGTATCGGCGGCCGTAGGCAGCATCCACGGTGCGCCCCCGGCTTGGGCCACCAGCGCCGCCAGCATGAAAGCGTTGGAGTTGCGAATCTGGCCCGGCCCGGGAACCGTGGCGACCGGCACCAGTTCGTCGCCTGTCGTAAGAATGGCCACACGGGGCCTGCGATAGACGCTGACGGCTGCGTGTCCGCACGCGGCTGCAAGCGCAATGTGCTGCGCCCCGAGGCAGGTGCCCGCCGGCAGCACCTCGTCCCCCGCGCGCGCTTCGGCTCCCTGGGGAACGATATTCTCGCCCGGGCTCGCCGTACGCGCCGCAAACAGACGCATCATCGGCCCGTTGCGTTCCACGTGTTCCAGCATCACCACCGCGTCTGCCCCGGGAGGAACCGGCGCGCCGGTCATGATCTCCCAGGCCGAGCCTTTGGCCAGCGGGCCGCCCGGCGCCTGCCCGGCGCGGATCGAACCTGCCACCCGCAGCGGTTTATGCTTTGCAGCTTCGGCGGCCCAGCAGGCGTAGCCATCGCGCGTAGAACGGGGAAAGGGCGGTTGATCGCGGTCGGCGTACAGGGCTTCCGCCACCACGCGGCCGGCACTTGATTCCAGCGCAACGCGCTCGCTCGCAGGATGTTGGGCCAGTTCAGCCGCGCGGATCGTAACCAGTGCGGCGGCTTGCTCATAACTTGGCAGAGCAGAACTCATGGATGGATTGTAGTGCCGCCAGGCCTGCCGTTTCCGACAAACAGCAACCCATCCAGTTTATCCGCGATCACTCCCGTGTCTTTGGGATCTATCCCCGCCTCAACCCCAGGTGCCTTTTGTCTTTTCAATCCCACCCAGCCCCACCGCCCGGGTGCCCCACCCTCGCGACGTCTTTGTTTTTGTCGCTAGGGTGGGAGACCACGTACCCCAACCGTCATGGTCGTTTCAATCTCGCCCCATCCCAACCCCAGGTGCATTTTGTCTTTTCAATCCCACCCAGCCCACCGCCCGGGTGCCCCACCCTCGCGACGTCTTTGTTTTTGTCGCTAAGGTGGGATCCCACAACCCCCAACCGTCGTGACGATGCATCCTCACCACCGGATGCCGGGTGCCCCAGGTCTCGATTTTGAGACCTGGGAACCCCGACCGCGATGTCGAATCACCCCGCGACGGACTACCATAACTCCATGACCGACGATCGAGCCTCCATCCTCACCGGAATCCGTATCCTCGACGGCGGTATGGCCTCCGAACTGGAATACAAGGGAGAGAACATCGACGGCCCCCTCTGGTCGGCGCATGTCCTTGAGGATGCGCCGGAGACGATCGCGGCCGTGCACCGCGCCTACCTCGAAGCCGGCGCCGATTGCCTGCTGACCGCCAGCTATCAGGTGTCCCGCCGTGGCTATGCGGAAATCGGTCTTCCGCCCGGGCGCGCCGATCAAGCCCTCCTCCAATCCGTAACCCTGGCGCGCGAGGCAGCCGCAGCCTATCCCGCCCGCCGCATCGTCATCGCCGCCTCCCTGGGACCCTATGGCGCAGCCCTCCACAACGGCGCCGAATATCACGGCAAGTACGACTGCACCCACGCGCAACTGGTGGACTTTCACCGTCAGCGTATTGACGTCCTCGCCCCCGCCCGAGGTACCAGCGCGCCCGACCTCCTGGCCTTTGAAACGCTGCCTTCCCTGGAAGAAGCGCAGGCCATCGGGGAAGCCCTGGCGCCCTGGCCGGACTTGGCGGCGTGGTTCACCTTCACCTGCCGCGATCAGCAGCACGTCGCCCACGGCGAGCCCCTGCGCGACTGCGCCGCCGCCGTTGCGCAATTCCCCCAGACCGTAGCCATTGGGGTCAATTGCACGCCGCCGGCGTTCCTGCCTTCGCTGATCCGCGAACTCCGCAATGCGTCCACCCTGCCGGTCGTCGTCTATCCCAACTCCGGCGAAGGGTGGGACGCAACTGCCCGCTGCTGGACCGGCGCCAGCGATCCCGCCGGCTACGGAGCCATGGCGGCCGAGTGGTTCGCCGCCGGGGCGCAATTAGTCGGAGGCTGCTGCCGCACCCGCCCCGCCCACATCCGCCAGGTCCTCCATGCCTCGACTCTAGGGTGAAATTGGGGGTGCCCCAGGTCTCGCTTTTGAGACCAGGGCGGAGATCTCCAAGGCCGCAACATCCCCCAGCCAGTAACCGGAAGCCGGAAACCGGGTGCCCCAGGTCTCGATTCTGAGACCTGGGCGGAGATCTCCAAGGCCGCAACGTCCACCAGCCAGTAACCGGAAGCGGGTGCCCCAGGTCTCGCTTTTGAGACCTGGGCGGAGATCTCCAAGGCCGCAACCTCCCTCAGCCAGTAACCCGAACCGGGTGCCCCAGGTCTCGATTCTGAGACCTGGGCGGACAAATCCCAGGGCCGCAACGTCCCCCAGCCAGTAACCGGAAGCGGGTGCCCCAGGTCTCGATTCTGAGACCTGGGCGGAGATCTCCAAGGCCGCAACATCCCCCAGCCAGTAACCCGAACCGGGTGCCCCAGGTCTCGCTTTTGAGACCTGGGCGGAGATCTCCAAGGCCGCAACATCCCTCAGCCAGAAACCGGAAGCGGGTGCCCCAGGTCTCGATTCTGAGACCTGGGCGGAGATCTCCAAGGCCGCAACGTCCCTCAGCCAGTAACCGGAAGCGGGTGCCCCAGGTCTCGCTTTTGAGACCTGGGCGGAGATCTCCAAGGCCGCAACGGCAAAAAGGCTCCGCCCAGAAAATCGCAGGAAAGGTATGCCAATCCCCACACGTTCGATGAATCCGGAGGCCGCCACACGTCATTTTCAGTAGCGTAATAACGCCAATAGACCCCTGATCCCTGCCCCTAACCCAAGCTACTTCAACACTTGCTTGGCGATCGTAGCCAGCTGCATGTTGGTGGTGCCTTCGTAAATCTTCCCGATCTTCGCATCGCGGTAGTACTTCTCCACCGGGTAGTCGCGCACAAACCCATTGCCGCCAAAGACTTCCACGCATTGGCTGGCCACGCGCTCCGCCACTTGGGACGCCACCAGCTTGGCCATCGCCGCCTCCTTCACATAGGGCTGGCCCCCGTCCTTCAAACGCGCCGCGTTGTACACCAGCAGCCGCGCAGCCTCGATGTCAGTAGCCATTTGCGCCAGCGTGAACTGGACCGCCTGGAATTCCGCGATCGGTTTTCCAAATTGCCGCCGTTCCTGCGCGTAGCGGGCCGCATGTTTCCACGCCCCTTCCGCCAGGCCCAGCATCTGCGCACCGATCCCGATACGGCCTTCGTTCAGCGTTTCAATCGCGATCTTGTATCCTTTTCCCACCTCACCGAGCAGATGTGCCGCCGGAATCGCGCAATTGTCGAAAACCAGTTCGCAGGTGCTGCTGGCGCGGATGCCGAGTTTGTCTTCCTTGCGCCCGACCGTGAATCCCGGTGTGCCCTTCTCCACCAAAAATGCCGTGATCCCGCGGTAACCGGCAGCGGGATCGACGGTCGCGAAGACGATAAACAATCCTGCTTCCCGCGCGTTGCTGATCCATAACTTGCGCCCGTTCAGCACATAACCGCTGCCTGCTGCCGCGGCGCGCATCTGCAGCGCGAACGCATCCGACCCCGACCCCGACTCGCTCAGCGCATAGGCGCCCACTGTGTCTGCCGCCAGTTGCGGCAGCCATGTATTCTTCTGCGCATCCGTAGCCCAGCGCCGCAAGGCATTCACAACCAGCGTGTTGTGCACATCCACTAGCACCGCAACCGCCGGATCCACCGTGGAGATAGCTTCTATCGCGATCGCCGCATCAAAAAAACTGCCCCCCGCGCCCCCCAGTTCTTCCGGTATCTCGATTCCCATCAATCCCAGTTCAAAGATCTTCCTGATCAAATCCGGCGCAATCTGCTGTTCGTCGTCCATGGTGCGTACCAGCGGCGCAATGGCTTCTTCCGCGAACGCGCGAACCGTGGAATAGAACAGTGTTTCTTCTTCACCAAGTTGGGTGAGTGCAGCGGGCGTGCGATGGGTGTGAGTCAAGAAATCAAACCTCCGGCTTCGCAGTGTATCAAAGCGCGGCCGGAGCCCGCCGGGGCCATTTCGAGCAGCGTATCGGAACCGGCCGCATCGGCATTTCCGCATACCGCGATCAGGGTCGATTGATGTGAGGCCCAGATGAGGAACATATCGCTGCAACGATGCACATGCGGTCCGCTATCCACTTTTTGTTTATCGGGACAGGATGGCGATTGCACGCACACAAAGCAAAGGCCGCATTCCATCGGAATGCGGCCTTTGCGATCCACGTTTTGCCTAACCCTAGAACGGGTTCAGCTTCGACAGGCCCTTCTTCTTTTTCTTCTTGCTCGAAGACTCGTCGCTTAAATCAGCCTTGGGTGCCTTCTTTTTCTTGCCATTGTCGGCCGTCGCGGGAGCCGTTACTCCGGTGCCGGGCTTGATGTCGTTGATCTGGTCGGGAGCTGGTGCAGGAGCTTCCGCCGGCGGCGCCACTTCGTTGTTGGGCAGCACAGGCTTGACCACCGCATTCGGGTCAGCCGGCGCCGCATTGGGAGCACCCACGATCGAGACGCCTACCCCGGTTCCGCCGGCCGGCGGTTCCATCTGCAACGGAGCGGCAGAAGGCTGATCGCTGCGGGGAGGTTCATTCACCCCTGTTGCCCCAGCCGGAGCAGCCGCTGCTGCTGGCCGTCCTTCGTTGACGGCGCTGGCATACATCGCCACGTTTTCCTTGGTCACTTGCGGAGCCAGCGTGCGCTTGGCATCGTCCAGGCTCGGTTCGCCCACGTGCACTGCCTCCACCACCGTCGGTCCATGCTTCACCAGTCCCAGCGTGCGGTCGGTAAAGCGGATTGGCTGCCGGCTGCGCTCTTCCGCATCGCTCTCGGCAATCGCCGCCTGCGTCGGCTCGGGAACCGCCCGGTTCATGGCTACAAGCCGGTCGCGGGCATCTTCCACGCGCGGCGCCATGGGGTAACGCGTAATTACCTTGCTGTAAGCCGCAGCAGCCCGGTCCTGGTACATGGAGCGCAGCCGCTCCTTCACCGCAGCCGGCAGGCCGGACGAAATCTGCACCGCGTGCGCCTCCCCGGCATACGCATCGCCGATATTCAGCAACGCCAGGTCGCTCTTGGAATAAAGCGGATAGGTGTCGACCACTGTCGAAAGCCGGGCGATCGCCGCCGAATAGTTTTCGCGGCTCTCGTAATAAAGCCCAATCGACGTCTCCCGTTCCGCCAGCACCTCCTGGACATCGCGGAGCTTCTGCTTGGCCCGCGGCACCAGCGTCGAATCCGGAAACTGGTTGATCATGTTCCGGTATTCCTGCTCGGCGCGCACCGCGTTGTTGAAGTCGCGGTCCGGCTTCTCCATCTGCTGGTAGTAGATGTCGGCCACCTTCATCTGCGCCTCGGCCGCTTCCGGAGCCTGCGGGAAGAAGGTGATGAAGTCCTTGTACTCGGCCTCCGCCTGGGTTAGCGCCGCAGTGCCGCCTTCCTTGAACCAGGTGTCGCCCACTGCCAGCTTGGCCCGCATCCGGTATTCCGAATCCGGATAGGTGTTCAGCATGGTTTGCAGCGTGAGCCGGGCCACGTCGTACCGGCCCTTCTTCAGGGCGGTCATAGCCTTGTCAAACAGCTCCTTGTCTGGCTGTTTCGAATTCACGTTGGCCAGCGGATTGGCGCTCAAGTCCTGGTTCTTCTTTTTCTTGGGAGCTTTCTCTTTGGCCAGCGCCGACGCGCCCGCCATCACCAGGACCGCCAGTGCCGCCGCGGCAATCTTATTGGACAACCGGTTCATACCACCTCATTCAGAGCGGCGGCCCGTCGACTGGCCCTCCGCCTCATCCCAAATCTCTCGCTCGAACCTTCAATGAATCTTACTCGCCCAGCGCGTAACCAGGCACTCGCAAGCCGGCAAATTGAAAACGACACATCCTCTACCGTGGCTGGCTCACCGGTTCTCCAGCCGCTTCCTGCGCCGCGGCCAGCAGCGCCCGCGCATCCGTTTCCGCGTGGCCCGCGCCGAAAACCGCATTGCCCGCTACCAGAAGGTCTGCACCGGCTTGGACGACCCGGGCCACTGTATCGTGAGCCACCCCGCCGTCCACTTCGATTCTAAATGCCAGCCCCAACTCCTGCCGCAGTTGCCCCAGCCGCCTGATCTTGTCCAGCGCAAACGAAATAAACTCCTGCCCGCCAAACCCCGGGTTCACGCTCATGATCAACACGTGGTGCACCATGGGCAGAATGTCCCGGATCAGTTCCACGCGCGTGGCCGGATTCAGCACCACTGCCGGCTCCATGCCGTGATGCGCAATCAGTTGCAGCGTCCGATGCAGGTGCCGGCACGCTTCATAGTGCACGCTCACCCAGTTCGCCCCCGCATCGGCAAACGCCGCGATAAACTCGTCGGCATTCTCGATCATCAGGTGGCAATCCAGCGGCAGCTTCGTCGCCTTGCGCAGGCTCTTCACCACGGGAGGTCCCATCGTGATGTTGGGCACGAAATGCCCATCCATGATGTCGACGTGGATGACCGTCGCGCCGCCCCGCTCGGCCGCCGCCACCTCCTCGGCCAACCGCGCGAAATCCGCCGATAGAATCGAAGCCGCCAGCTCAACCATGGGCGTGGAAACTCCTCCATTCCAGACGCTCAGTGTATCAGCCGACGCGCTCCATCGCCGTCCGCGACTCCCGCTTTGATGAGCCTGCCGGACCCTCCAGCCGCTTCAGCAGATGCCGCGATCGAGCGCGCATCGCCGGGGTTCCGCTGCGTCCCTGTATGCGCAAAATGTCAAGCACCGAAGGCAGCGATGCCGAATCGTGTCGCGTCAGATCGGCCAGTCCCTGCAGCGCCGCCGTCTTCACGATCGAAGAGCGGTCGTCCAGGTAAGTTTCAAGCGCCGCCGCCGCGCGACGCGCTTCGCCCACCGTCAACGGAAACCGTGCAATCAGGAGCGCCAGGTTCCAGCGCACCTTGATAAAGCGGGCCTCGGTCAAAAGCCCCAGCAGCGCCTCTTTGAATGCCACCAGTCGTCGCCACAAAGCAGGCGAAGGATCTCGCGAAATCCGCTCCATCACATCGGCGGCCCGGTTCGCCACGCCCCCATCGTCGTCCCAAAGCAGCTCCATCAGCCGGCCCACCCTTTTCGGCTGAGACCTGACCAACTCGGCAATCTCCGGCACCCGCCCCATCGACAACGCATGCCGCCCGGCTGCCAGTTCCCCCCGCAGATCCACTTGCCCCGCCATGTTTTTCGCTCCCCCTTCCACAACTGTGTCATCTTGAGCGAAGCGTTTTTCAGTCGAGCCGAAGGACCTGCTTTGAGCACGCGTCCAAGCCGCAAATTTCTGGATGTCGATATCTCGGTTTCACGTCGCAGCGACCGGGTGCCCCAGGTCTCGCTTTTGAGACCTGGGCGGACAAATCCCAAGGCGAAAAACGTCCACCAGCCAGTAACCGGAAACCGGGTGCCCCAGGTCTCGCTTCTGAGACCTGGGCGGACAAAATCCCAAGGCGAAAACGTCCACCAGCCAGTAACCGGAAACCGGGTGCCCCAGGTCTCGCTTCTAAGACCTGGGCGGACAAAAATCCCAAGGCGAAAACGTCCACCAGCCAGCAACCGGACCAGTAACCGGAAGCCGGGTGCCCCAGGTCTCGCTTTTGAGACCTGGGATTCCACCCACCAACATCAACCGGATGTCCCATCTCTGCGATGGCGTGTTTCACGTCGCAGAAGCGAGAAACCACGAACGACCTACTGCGAAGCGGCCGCCCCCAGAACCGCCCTGGCCGCCACCCGCCCCACGCTGCGCAACATGGCTCGCAGCGGCCAATGCCCATCCGCATCCGGAAAGCACACTTCCCCAGCCCGCTTCACTTCCGGCCGGTAGTACCAGCGCTTGAGCAGCGCCAGGTGCCCCTGCCGCTCGGTTGCCGTGGACGCTTCACCGTCCGCTGCGAGTTTCGCCAACACCGCATCCATCCGCGCCTCCAGCATCCCCTGCGCCACCCTGCTCTTGCCTGCCCCGGACCCCTGCTCCCTGACCCCTGATCCCTCGCCTCTGCTCTCGGATCTCTGCTCTCGGATCTCTGGACTCTCCGGCACCGCCTCCACCGCCAACGGTTGCGCAAACAGCGAGCTCGATCCGGACTGCTCGTTCTGGATGCGCATGCCCACCGTCGAAAACGATGCGGGCCCCCGCAGTCTTCCCTTCTCAAAAAGAAAAACCGCCACTTCGTCCGGCTCCGCCCCAGCCTGGAAGATCACCGCCCGCAGCTGGCTCAAGGGCCGCACCAGCTCCGGCGCCAGCGCGCGCACTGCCTCCACTTTCTGCACCTGCTGGTGCAGCGCCGCCGCCGCTTCGAATTCGAGATTCGCTGAAGCCTCGTCCCGTTCCGTCCGCAGGGTCACGAGCTTGTTCTCGCCGCGCGTGGCCAGGAACCTCTCCACCCCCATCGCTTCTTCGGCATAGCGTTCGTCCGTGCACCCCTTGTAACAGGGCGCCAGGCACATCTTCATCTCTGAATACACGCACCCGGGATGGCGTGGATCGGGGTCGAGTTCTTCCGTACAGCGTCGCAAAAGGAACAACTTCAGCGCCTCTTCCGCAAAACGCTCCGCCGCCATCCGCGATGCGAACGGCCCATACGCCCAGTCCGCTTCTTTCTGGCTGGGCCGGTTGGTCACCGTGATGCGCGGATAGGGGTTTCCGCCCAGGTAGCGTATGAAGGACGGCGCCCCCAGGTGCATCCGTTCCAGGGACTTCGTCCCGTATACCTTTTGGAGTAGTTCAAATTGCAGGAAGAGGGATTCGAACTCCGAGCCGGTCAGCTTCCACTCGATGCGCCTGACCCGTCCCGCCAGTTGCAATCGCTTCGGATGCCTGGCGGATGGCTGCAGCAGCCGCTCCAGCCGCCCGCGCAGATTCGGCGTACGCCCAATGTATGGCTCCGCTTTCGCATCCGCTCCGTACAGTGCAAACACCGCCGACCGCTCCGGCAGTTGCGCCAGCGCCGTCTTTACCGCGGCAGGATCAAAGGGAATGGATTGGAAATCAGCAGGCACGGCCAAACTCCGCTCAGGCGCCCGCCAGCGTCATGCCGTCAATCCGCAGCGTCGGCGAAGCCACCGATCCGCGAAACACCAGGTCATTCCCGATCGCCGTTACATGGCGCAGCATCTCCGCCAGGTTCCCGGCAATCGTCACCTCTTCTACCGCGTGGGTCAGCTGGCCGTTTTCGATCCACAGCCCCGTCGCGCCCCGCGAGTAGTCCCCCGTCACCGCGTTCACGCCGAAGCCCATCAGGCTGGTCACATACAGCCCCTTCTGCACCCCGCCCAGTATCTCCTCCGGCGTCAGCGTGCCCGGCTCCAGATACAAATTGCCGCAGCCGATCCCCGGCGTTCCGGCCAGCCCGCGCGATGCGTTATGCGTCGACTTCATGCCCAGTTTGCGCGCCGTGTAGGTATTCAGCAGGTAGTTCGTCAGCACGCCCTTGTCTACCACCACCGTCCGCAGCGACGGCAGACCTTCCCCATCAAACGGCGAACTGCCGAACCCGCCTACGCCCGACGGCAGCATCATGAAATTGTCGTCCACAATGGTCACGCCCGGAACCGCAATCTCTTCACCCAGCTTCCCCGCCAGGAACGAAGCATGCCGCCAGATCGAATCTCCCGAGGCCGCCTCGAACACCGAGCCGATCAGCGACCTGGCCACCTCCGGCGCAAACACCACCGGCACCTGCTGCGTCGCCACGCGCCGGGCTCCCAGCTTGCGCACCGTGCGCCGTGCGGCCTCTTGGCCCACCGACTCTGGCGATTCCAGATCTCCGATCCGCCGTGCGCCCGACCACCATCCGTCCCGCTGCATCTGCCCGTCGGCGTCCTTGGCCAGCGGAGCGGCGGAAACCCCGGCATAGCTGGTCCGGTACCCGCCCACAAAGCCGCGCGAATTGGCCAGTACCTTGCGGCCCGTCGACGCGTCGAAGCTGCCCCCATTGGAATTTGTAATCCGCGCATCGGCAGCCAGCGCCGCCGCCTCCGCACGCCGCGCCCACTCGATGCGCTCCGCTCCGTCCAGCGAATACACATCGTCGAAGTAGAGGTGCAGATCCCCCGCCACCGCGCCGAATTCAGTCGTCTCCGGCAACTCCATGAACGGGTCTTCCTCGGTAAGCTTCGATAGCGCCACCGCGCCCTCCACCAGCTGCCGAATTCCGTCCGGCGTCAGGTCGCTCGTTGAAGCCGACCCCGTGCGCCTGCCCATGAACACCCGCAGACCCAGTCCGCGCGACCCTGAATCCTTCAGCGTTTCCACCGCGCCCATGCGCACGGTGACGCTGAATTCGTCCCCCTCGCGCACCACCGCCTCGGCGTCGCTCGCGCCTGCTTTCATGGCCAGGGCCACCACATCGGCCGCCATTGATTCCAAATCCACTCCAGTCAACTCGGGTTGTACAACGACATCAGGCATGGGTCCACACTACCAAACCAGCGCCCCCGCAGCCACCCGCTTGTCCACCCGGCACAACAAACCGCGCGGCTGCCCGCCGCAGCGGCAACCCGTCGCAGCGGCATGGGTCACAGCCCTCCTTCGCCCGATTTGATATCTTTTGCTTTCATTCGAATCGGAGGCGGCACTCATGCGCAGCAGTCAAATGCTCGTGATCGCGGCATTACTCACCATGCAACTCCTGGCCGGCGCGCAAGCCGGAAAAATCGATCCCGCCCTTCTCAAGAAGGCCAAAGCCGGCGACGCCCAGTCGCAATTCCTCCTCGGCCAGGCCTACGCAAACGGACTCGCCGCACCGCAGGACGACAAGACTGCCGCCGAGTGGTACAAGAAAGCCGCCGACCAGGGATTTGCCAAGGCCCAGTTTGAACTCGGCACACTCTATCTCAATGGAAAAGGGGTGGATCAGGATGAAGCCCGTGCGGCGGTGCTCTTCGGGCGCGCCGCCGAACAAGGCCTTGCCCCTGCCGAACTCGCCCTGGGCGGCCTCTACGATCGCGGAGACGGACTTCCCCAGGACCACGCCCAGGCCGCAGGCTGGTACCGCAAAGCCGCATTGCAGGGACTCGCCGAAGCCCAGCTCAACCTCGGCATCCTCTACAAAAGCGGTCTCGGCGTACCCCAGGACGACACCCAGGCGGCCGACCTCTACCGCCGCGCCGCCGAACAAGGCAACGCCACCGCGCAATTCAATCTCGGCCTGCTTTATGACAACGGCGAAGGCGTCGAGAAGGACTATGCGCAAGCCGCAGCCTGGTATCTCAAGGCCGCGCGTCAAGGCGTTCCCCGCGCCCAGTTCAATCTCGGCTCCATGTACGCCGGCGGCCGGGGGGTGCCCTTAAATTATGAAGAAGCCTACTTTTGGCTCGATGTCGCCGCGGCCACATGGAGCGGCTCCCACCAGCAGGAAGCCATCAACGCCCGCGACCAGGTCGCCCTTCGCCTGCCCACCACCGCCCTGATGGCCGTCAAAGAGCGCGTCAAGGAGTGGCTCGCCGGCAAGCGGGAGTAACTACCGCCCCGTGCCCCCCACCGTCATCCGGTCCAGCTTGATGGTCGGCATGCCCACGCCTACCGGCACGCTCTGTCCATCCTTTCCGCAGGTCCCGATGCCCTCATCCAGCTTCAGATCGTGCCCCACCATCGACACGTATTTCAGCGCCTCCGGCCCATTCCCGATCAGCGTCGCATCCTTCACCGGCGCCGTAATCTTTCCGTCCTCGATCAGGTAGGCCTCCGAAGCCGAAAACACGAATTTGCCATTCGTGATATCCACCTGCCCGCCGCCGAAATTCACCGCGTACAGCCCCCGCTTCACCGACCGCAGGATATCCTCCGGCTCGTCGTCGCCCGCCAGCATGTAGGTGTTCGTCATGCGCGGCATGGGAATGTTGTGGTAGCTCTCCCGTCGTCCCGAACCGGTATTCGCAGCCCCCGTCAGCCGCGCCGAAAGCTTGTCCGTCAAATAGCCCTTCAGAATGCCGCCCTCGATCAGCACTGTCTCCTGCGTCGGCGACCCCTCGTCGTCCACATTCAACGAACCCCGCCGCCCTTCCATGGTCCCGTTATCCACCACCGTCACCTTCGAGCTCGCCACCTTCTGCCCGATCAGGCCCGTGAACGCCGACGTTCCCTTGCGGTTGAAATCCGCTTCCAGCCCGTGTCCCACCGCCTCGTGCAGCAGCACGCCCGGCCATCCCGGCCCCAACACCACTTCCATCTCCCCCGCCGGCGCCGGCACCGCGTGCAGTTGCAGAATCGCGCCCCGCGCTGCCTCCCGCGCCAGGCTCTCCGGGCTCTTCGTGCCCACAAACTGCCCCAGCCCCGCGCGTCCGCCTGCGCCCGCCGACCCCTTGGTAGTGTTCGCCCCTTCCTTGGCAATCACAAACGCATTCAGCCGGCACAGCGGCTGCGTATCGCTGGCAAACGACCCATCCGACGCCGCAATCAGGATCCGCCGCAGTTCCTCGCTATAGCTGGCCCTCACCTGCGTGATGCGGTTGTCAAATGCCCGCGCCGACCGGTCCACGCGCAGAATCAGTTCCAGGCGCGCCGCCAGGTCCAGGTCGTAACCGCCCAGCGGCACCGGGTAGAGGTCCGCCACCGGCGCGTCCATGAATCCCTGCACCGGCTGCTTGGCCGGACCGGTCGCAATCAGCGCCGCCGTGCGCGCCGCATGCAACAGACGTTCCGGGCTCAGATTATCGGTATATGCATACCCTGTCCGCTCGCCCGAAAGCACCCGAATCCCGCACCCCGCACTGGTGCCCTGGCTGGCCGACTTCACGATCTGCTCATCCACGCCCAGCCCGATCGCCGTCACCGACTCAAAGTACAAATCGGCATAATCGCCGCCCGCGGACAAAGCCTCACCCAGGCAGCGCTCCAGAAGCCGCTCCGTGATGCCGAATTTTTCGAAAAAGTAACGCTTATGGCTGGTAGGAAGAGTGGGAACCGGGTTGGTCATCGTACTTCCCAGTTTACCTGCTTTTCATTGGAATGAAAGCGCCGCCAGTCTCCCTGCAATGGCCACCATCCGCCCACGACTGCGGAAAGCCACACATTCGATCCCTCTCAAGACCTCCATACAGCCCGTCCCATATATCGTCGATACGATACGAATAAATCGCATTCCACTACAGTGAAAGTGCAAAGTTGATAGATTGCGCCACCCGTGACAAGCCTCTTGACATTCATCTCCCCAACAAATAACCATTCATTTGTAATTGAGTTGGTCCCCACCCCCCCTCTTCGAGGTGTTCACATGGGTTCTCCCCTAACTTAGACAATTGATCCGCTGTAGTTCCCCAAATCCGAGGAAATGGCTGCGTGACCCCATGTGACCATAGCGCGATATGAACATGCGCGCTTGACGAGAGTGCACGTGTGTTCGCGACCCCCTGGACCGAGCCATTCCTCCCAACTGCACAAGCCACTCAGGGAGGTTTAAATCATGAGACAAACCGGATTGATAGCACTGGCAGCTGGCTGCGCGACTATCGTAATCGCCATGTCCATCTCCCATCACATCGTACGCGCGAAAGTACACTCGCCACTGATCCGGCCCGCTTCATTCAAAGTGATCCGGCCCGCATCCCTGCACAAGATGTCGGCGCAGACCGACGCAGCGGCGACCACGCCAATTCCGCCCTTCAGTATCTGCAGCCGCAATGTGAACATTGCCTCGTTGCTCCCCGGCGGGGCCCATGAAGACCCGGACGTTGCGACGGCGGTGGCGTTCATCACCCTCACCGAACAAAGCGCGCTGGAGCAGGTCGCACAGGCGTCGTCATTAGACCTTTATCACAAGATCAACTTGCTCGGTAAGGCTGAGATCTACGATGCGAACCTGTCGCCGCTCAAAAACATTGCCTGCGCGACGTGCCATGTGCCGTACACGGGCTTCAGAGGCTCATCGAGCCTTTTCAATGCAACCACCGCCTCGCAGCCTGGCGGAATTCCCATCACGAATGCCACTCCGCCGGAACCGAATTGGCGCCTCGGTCCAAGAAATCCACAGAGTTATGCGTACGCTCCTTTCTCCCCCATCCTGCACTACAACGCAACCCAAAATAGTTTCTATGGCGGCAACTTCTGGGATATGCGCGCCACCGGAATCCGCCTCACTAATCCAGCCGCAGAACAAGCACAAGGGCCGCCGGTGAATCCGGTGGAGATGGCAAATATCGACACAGCCTGTGTGGTCTGGAAAGCATGGCAGAGCGAATATGGTCCGCTCATCACCAACATCTGGGGCGCTCAATCGTTCGCGATTCATTGGCCCAGCAATGTTGCCGCGGTGTGCGCCAAGCCGGGTCCGCCCCCAGCGAACGATCCCCTTCCGGTACACCTCAGTACTGTTGATCGGGGAACATCAAACTCCACATACGACCACATAACGATGGCCATGGCAACCTATGAATCTTCTCCCGATGTCAGTGCCTTCTCCTCCAAGTTCGACGCCTATCTCGCCGGGAACGCCAACTTATCCCCGGAGGAACTGGAAGGTTATCAGTTATTCAACGGCAAAGCTCGTTGCAATCAGTGCCATCTGAGCGGTACCGCGGTGAACACTCTTAACACGCAGGCCGCCGCCGATGTGGCACCGCTCTTTACGGATTTCACCGCAAACAATATTGGGCTGCCCAAGAATCTGGCTATTCCCTACTACTGTGAGAGCAAGCCGGACCAGTTTGGATATACGGCCAATCCGATGGGCTTCAACTTCGTTGACCTGGGCTTAGGGGGCGTGCTTGCCAGCAGCACGGAAAATCCAAACCTGTTGCAATGGAAGCAGCTGGCGCCGCAGTTCAACGGAATGTTCCAGACCCCCACCATTCGCAATGTCGATAAGAGGCCGCGGCCCGACTTCATCAAGGAGTATATGCACAACGGCTACCTGAAGAGCCTGAAGGAAGTGGTTCACTTCTATAACACGTCCCAGGCGCTCCCGCGTTGTGCGCAAGGCTCACCCGGTGAGAAGGTATCTTGCTGGCCAGCTCCCGAATACCCGGGTACCCTGAATACGACTCAACTGGGCAACCTGGGTCTAACCAGCGACGAAGAAGACGAGATCGTTGCATTCCTTAAAACGCTGACGGATGGGTTCGTCACATCGTCGTCCAGTACTACTCGCAAAAACTATACCGGCGGCAACCAGTAACCATGCACACCGTCTCCAGGCAGGGCGGACCAGATTCTCTGGTTCGCCCTGGCGATACCTGCCGTTTGGAGTTTCCGCTTAACACGACGCAGGTCAGCCGATCTATCGCTGTTTCGATCCTTTTTCGGGAAATCCACTCTAGTTCCTTTCTTGATGCGGATTGTTCCTTTCTTAACCCGATGGCATCTACCGCCGCAATCAGTCCGGTGCTACAGTCAAGCCATGAAGAAAATTTTGCTCGCCACCCTGCTTTTGCTGGTGGTTGCCGCCCCGGCATTCGCCGCGACCAAGCACCACCATGCTCGTCATCACCACCATCACCACCGCGCTGCGTAACCCGGCTTTCGGCCCTTTGCCCGCTCGTTGACAAGGGCCGAGCCCTGCGCCCCTCGGCCTCCGGCTCGACCGCGGCCTCTTACTTCAGCGGAACATGGTAAAGTTCGTGCCATGACAGACGGGTTCGATCTCCGCTATCCGATCGGCCGCTTCCGGCCGGCTACGTCCTACCTTCCTTCCGACCGTTCCGCGCACATCGACACTCTGCGCGCGCTTCCCGACTTGCTCCGAGATGCTGTCGACGGCCTCAGTACTGAACAGCTCGACACTCCTTATCGCGAAGGCGGATGGACCGTGCGCCAGCTCGTCCATCACATCGCCGACAGCCACGCCAACTGCTACGTTCGCTTCAAGCTCGCCCTCACGGAGGATGCCCCCACGATCAAACCCTACAATGAAGCGGCATGGGCCCAGCTCCCCGATAGCCGCCTGCCCATCGAGCCGTCGCTGGCCCTGACCGAAGGGCTTCACAAGCGCTGGGTGGCTCTGCTCGAATCGCTCTTCGAAGCTGACTTTCAGCGAACCTTCAACCACCCAGAGCGCGGTTCGCAGAATCTTGCCACTACCCTCGCTCTCTACGACTGGCACTCGCGCCATCACACCGCGCACATCACCCATCTCCGCGCCCGGATGAACTGGTAGCCCGCTCATGCTTACGGGCAAGACCACCACAGGAAAGTCCCCCGCGCGCGCCCAGTCCGCAGCCGCTTCCGAAGTCATGCCTGCGGGCGTCCTCGCCTGCGAAGTCGAAGCCTACCTCGCCCAGCACCCCGCCGCCGCCGCCCTTGAAGATGGACGCGTCCTCTTCGACATGCGCACTGCCCACTACTCCGTTACCGAATCGCACGGCCGCTGTCTCCTCCAGTTGTGGAGCGAAGAACGCAACCTCATCCGCACCGTGGTCGGGATGCAGGCGCGCGCGCAATGTCTACGCCTTGCCACCCGCCGCATGGGCGCCGCCAGGCCGCAGTCCCTTGAACTCGTCCCCACCAACGACCGCCGCACGCCCACCACCCGCGACACCGCGCGCCGCAACTACCAGCGCCTTCTCGAGCGCGTCCTAAGCCGCCAGTTCATCGGCTCCAAAGTCGACAGCATGCGCTCCGCCATGGACCTTGAACACAGCTTCGGTCCAGCCTACGCGCGTGGGCACCTGCTCCAGGGACGGGCTGCCACCGCCATCATCGGCGTCGGCGCGGCCGAGTCCGCTGCCGCCATTGACGGCATTCTCACCCTCGGCATTCTCTGGCTGGATTACTGCCGCCGCCACGCTGAAAGCCGCCGCCACTTCGGCGGAATTATGGTCGTTGTTCCCGCCGGGGCCTGGCGCACCACCGCTGAGCGCATGGCCTGGATGAACCACGCCGCCGCCGATTTCCAGCTTTTCACCCTTGATGAACGCAGCGAGGAACTCGCCCCGGTCGATTTCCGCGACACCGGCAACCTAGAATCGCGCCTGACCCACGCCTTCTCCGCCGCCGAAGCCATCGCCCGCTGTCGCGCCGGTCTCGACCGCCTGCTCTCCCTCGTGCCCCCCGCTGCCAAAGAACGCATCGAAGTGCATCCCCGATCTGCCATCGAAGTCGGCCTGCTCCTTCATGGCCTGGAGTTCGCGCGCGTCCGCCACGGCCTGGCAGCCAACTCCTTCGCACGGGAAGATGAACTTACCTTCGGGGCCGGCGCCAACGAAACGCCCCTTACGCCCGATACCGAATCCCTCGCCCGCGAGCTTTTTTCCCGCCTGTTTCTAAGTCGTTATCCCGACGGGCACCACACCGACGCCCTCTTCCGTCTCCAGCCCGAGCGCTGGCTCGAGGCCCGCGTCCGCGTCTGCATCGCTGATCTGCTCCCCGGTCTCCGCGGCGACACCCTCTACTCCCAGGTTCCCGCCCTCTCCAGCGGCGATCGCGGCCTCCTCGACCTGCTCACCCTCGATCGCAATAGCCGCCTCACCGTCATCGAACTCAAGGCCGACGAAGACCTTCACCTTCCCTTGCAGGCCCTCGACTACTGGATTCGCGTCCGCGCCCTGAACGACGACCGCCAGCCCGTTGCCGGCAATGCCCAGCCCCTCTCCGCGTTCGAGCGCCAAGGCTACTTTCCCGGCGCCGGCGTCTCCACCGCCCCTCCCCGCCTCTTGCTGGCCGCCCCGGCCCTCCGCATCCACCCTGCCAACGAGCCCGTCCTGCGCTACTTCTCCCCCCAGGTTGATTGGGAACTGGTCGCGCTCAGCGAACACTGGCGCCGCGACCTCAAGATTGTCTTTCGCAAGCACAGCTCCGCTTGAACGACTCACAGCCGTATCTCCGCACTGCCTGCGGCAAACCGCGAGCCTACTCATTCGCGGATTTGGTTATGCCGCGCGGCGGATTCTAATTTGCTCAAGTGAGAGCCTTGCGATTCCATGCACATTCGCATACGCAGAAGAGCCCGGGCCGCAGCCCGGGCTCTCGCCTGCACCCTTTCAAAATCACTTCAATCACTGAATCGTCAGGCTGATCGTGGTGGAATGCGACGTGCCTCCGCTTGTGCCGGTTATGGTAATGGTCCTCGTTCCCCGGGTGGCTCTGCGGCTGGCCGTGATCGTCAAGGTCGATGACCCGGCTCCGGTTATCGACGAGGGATTGAAGCTGAACGACGTCCCGCTTGCCTGTCCCGACGCCGAAAGAGAAATCGCCGAGTTGAATCCGCCGCTCACGGTAGTCGAGACGGTCACTCTTCCGGATGAACTTCGCGCCACGGTGATCGACGTAGGACTCGCGCTGATTGAGAATCCCGCCGTCGTGCTCGTCACCGTTAGCGTTACCGTCGTGGTCTGTACCGTGCTTCCCGAGGTGCCCGTTACTGTCAGCGTGTAGGTTCCGGCCGCCGTTGTCGATGCCACGTTGATGTTCATGCTTGACGAGCCGGATCCGGTAATCGATGCCGGGCTGAAGCCCACAGTCACGCCCGCAGGTTGGCCCGACGCCGTCAAGGAAACAGCCGAACTGAATCCGCCACTCACCGTGCTGGTTATTGTCGAACTGCCCGCACTGCCCTGTAGCACCGTGACGGACGCGGGCGAGGCAGACAACGTAAATCCCGCGGTCTGCGTCCCTCCCGTCAGCGCTGTGATTAACGCCGGCTTCGGACTTCCCCACCCTGTTACAAGGTCGTAGCCCGTCACCGCCGAATAGCTACCCGACGTGCCGCTGGTAATGTCGTGGAAGTCCGTACCATAACTCGAGGTCACATTCTGGCTGTAAATGGTTGGGTTGATGAAACCAATCGACGACTTCCCGCTGTTAGCCAACTGTTGGTTGACAAGTGCGATGAATCCCGCCCACATCGGAGCCGCGAAGCTCGTTCCGCCGTAACTGTTGGCCGTGCAGGTGGTCTGATCCGCGCACACGTAGAATGTGAAATTCGCATTTGCCGAAACATCCGGCCCGTTGCGCAGCGCCGTCGAACCGTGATTGCTCGAGTTGATCACGCCCGCCAGTTTCTGCCACGAAGGAATCGCAATCCCGTCCGGGCTGATGCCTCCTCCGCTATCCACCCACGCTGTCTCAGAGGCCCATGGTCCGCCCGCGCCGGAAGTCGTCAGATCGGTTCCCCCCACTGAAACGACATACGCATCGTCGGCCGGCCACGCCTCGTTCCGCGAAGACCATGTCGACGCGTCTCCTGAAGCTGCAAAGAAATTCTGCCCCTGGGCCGCCATCTTCTGAAAATACGGGTCCAGCGTGCTGGGATCCGCCGGCGTCCAGCCCCATGAACAACCGATGGTGGTCGGCAGCGGGTTATGTGTGGTCATGGCGCTGATGATCGCTGTATCTGTCGAGCCGACGTACACCACCAGGCTCGACAATCCCGGCGCCATTCCTAGCGCCTGCGTGATATCAAGCGTCTGCTCGGTGTCGTCGCAGCCTTGCGATGCCAGGCAACTAGTGCTCGTCCCGTCCGTCGAAAGCAGACTCACCGGTACGCTGTTCGTCTGCCCCACATTTTTGTAATACGTCGTCAGATCTGCCAGGTCGGTGCCGTAATACTCCAGCAGCCCTAAATTCTGTCCCGCTCCGGTGAGGGTCGTGCCCGTGGCGTACGCAGCTCGCATATCGCTGCCTAGAAACGATGCCGAAGGACCGGATCCCGTCGTCGCATGGCTTACCACTGCTTCCGGATAGATTCCATGCGCCGCCGCGAAGTCTGACTTCTTCACGACCAGGGGGTGCGGAATGGAATAGTTATCCAATCCCGAGACATGCCACAGGCTGAACGAAAGCTGCGTCGTGGGCTCTCGATCTGCGGCAAAATAAATACGGTTCTCCGTCGGATGCTGATAGGTGTTCATGCTCACGTGAAGAGCCGTTTCGATAGCCGCTACGGTGCCCTTCACCTGCACATCCATCCCGTCGCGCGAGCCCCCCACAACCTCGAGCTCATACGTCTTCGCGAAGCTCACTACCTCGTCATATTGCGCCTGCGTCGGTCCAAACTTCGCCGTAAACTCCGCAGGGGTCACGAAATGCCGGTAGTTCGCGCTCTTCGGGTTGTAGATATCCGTCAGAAATGTCTTCAGCCCTGTCGCATCCCGCAATGGAAGGACAAGGTCCAACTGCAGCGTCTGATTCTGTGGCAGCCGTCCCACCGGCGCCGCCGCGCCCGTTCGAATTTCGTCCCGCACGTGATGTGTCATGACTTGTTGAGCCATTCCGGCGGTCGCCAACAGCGAAACCGCTGCTACTGCTGTAAATACAGCTTTCAGTAATTTGCGCATCACGACTTTCTCCTTTGAAGTTTTATGAGGGAGTGAAGGAGTGCCACCTGATAATTGGGAACTTGACCCCGAAGCGTGGTTGAATTCTGGGCCAGCGCGAGCACGCTTGTCCACTTCAATGAGATATCGAAAGGACTACAATCGTGCACATTACCGACTCAAAACCCCTTGTTGCTGCGCAGATAGCCTCACGGCTGCTACACTCGCCCTTCAGGGGATACCCACAATCCAAATTGCAATCGCCGGAGGCACCGTGCCCGAAACTCAGCCGACCGCTTTTCAGCCCTTTATCTCGCCCAATGAAAACCCGCCTGAGTTCACCTTCCGCGCCCTCCTGCTCGGCTCCCTCTTCGGCATCATCTTCGGCGGCGTCACCGTTTATGTCGGCCTCAAAGCAGGTCTCACCGTCGCCGCCTCCATCCCCATTTCCGTCCTTTCCATCAGTATCCTTCGAGTTTTAGGCCGCGCTTCCATTCTCGAAAACAATATCGTTCAAACCACCGGCAACGCCGGTCAATCAATCGCTTCGGGGGTAATCTTTACTCTGCCTGCGTTGATATTTCTTGGGTTTGATCTTGAGTACTCGCGCATCTTTCTGCTGGCACTGATCGGCGGATGGCTTGGCGTGTTGTTCATGATTCCGCTGCGTCGGCAGCTCATTGTTGAAGAGCACGGCGTTCTCACATACCCCGAGGGAACTGCTTGTGCCGACGTTCTCATTGCCGGCGAGCGCGGCGGCTCTCTGGCAAGCCGTGTGTTCTTTGGCCTCGGCTTGGGCGCGGTTTACACTCTCTTTCAGAATGACAACATCTTTAAAGCTTGGCCCGGCACTCCTGAGTTTCAACCCGATTTCGGACCGGCACACATACTGAAAGGGGCTTCCATCAAAGCCGACGCCACCCCTGAATATCTAGGTGTTGGCTACATCATCGGGCCGAAGGTTGCCGGCATCATCTTCGCTGGCGGCGTTTTTTCATGGCTCGTCCTCATGCCTCTGATCTACTTCTTCGGCAAGGCGCTCCCCAATCCCATTTATCCCGGCACTATCCCCATCGCCGACATGGGCCCCAGCCAGCTTTGGTCCACTTATATTCGTCCCATGGGCGCGGGGGCGGTTGCAGCCGCGGGACTGATCACGCTGCTTAAGACTGTTCCGACCATTGTGAATGCACTGACCGCGGGCTTCCGCAACATGCGCCCCGGCGCCGCAGGACAGAAGAAGCCCATTCGCACTGAAGATGACTTATCGATGGGCGTCGTGGTGCTTGGCTCGCTTCTACTCGTCGCCGTCATGTTTTTCTTCTTGCAGTTCAAGCCGGTACCCGGCGCCTACGTTGGATGGGCTGCCAACCTCGCCGCTTCGCTGCTGGTTGTTGTTTTCGGTTTCCTTTTCGTTACAGTCAGTTCGCGTATTGTGGGCCTCATTGGCAGCTCGGCCAGCCCGGTATCCGGTATGACCATCGCCACACTCATGGCTACCTCCGCGATTTTCCTCGTGCAGGGCTGGACTGCCCCCGCATTCGGCGCCCTCGCCATCACCATCGGCGGCGTGGTCTGCATCGCCGCATCCAACTCCGGCGATACTTCACAGGATTTGAAAACCGGCTATCTCGTCGGCTCGACTCCGTGGAAGCAGCAGGTCGCGCTCATGATCGGCGTGGTCGTTTCCACCATCGCCATCGGCTTCACGCTCAATCTCATGAACACCGGCCTGCAGCAATTCCGCACCGCCGCCAAGCCGTGGAACATTTCGGCGACGCATCCCGGCGTCTCCGTGCAGAACGATGCCAAGCGCCTCCCCGAGCAATTCCCTGTCCTCGGTCCCGACAATGCTTCGACCATTCACCACAAGGGCGAGTACGTCATTCTCAACGCGTTGGGTTCGGCCGAACTCGCCGACGGCAAATATCTCTACTCCCCTGCTACCGGCCAGATTGAAGTGCAGTGGATCCAGGGTATTGGCAGTGAGAAAGCCGCCGCCCCGCAAGCCCGCCTGATGGCTACCGTCATCAATGGGATCCTCAGCAGGAAACTACCTTGGGGACTGGTGATGATGGGCGTCTTCCTGGTGGTCGCAGTTGAATTGCTCGGCATTCGTTCGTTGTCGTTTGCGGTCGGGGCGTATCTTTCTATCGGCACCACGCTCGCCATCTTCTGCGGCGGAGTTGTCCGCTGGCTTGTCGACCAGGCGGTAAAAAAAGCCGGCGGCGAAGGAGTCGAAGCCGACAGCGAAATCTCTCCCGGATCCCTGTATGCTTCGGGGCTCATAGCCGCTGGCGGCATCGTCGGTCTGCTGGGCGTGGCATTGAAAGGCTATGAAACCACCGTAGGCAAAGGCGACATCCTGAACTTCCCGGCGCACAACTTACTCGACCACACCTGGATTTCTGTGCTCGCGTTCTTTATGCTGGCCTACTCGCTTTACTACTTTGCGAGGAAGCCGCTGAATAAGTAGGAAATCGCTGCTTCGGTGGTGCGAGAGCGCTGCCCTGCTTGGCAACCTTGTGGCGCAGCAGAACCTGAAGCGCCTGCAAACTTAGGCCCTCTAATTTTGTTTTTGATGAGGGTGCCCGCCATCTGGACCTCAACCGCCCCTTCGGCGCTATCCTTAAATCAGAAATGACCACAGCCATCAACACCACCTCCGACGTCCTCCCGCAGCAATTTGGCAGCGACAACTATGCAGGCATTTGTCCCGAGGCCTGGGCGGCGATGGAGGAAGCCAATCGCGGATTCGCGCCTGCCTACGGCGAAGACGCGTGGACCGAGCGCGCGGCCGACGCCTTTCGAACCTTGTTTGAAACCGACTGCGACGTCTTTTTCGTCTTCAATGGCACCGCGGCAAACTCGCTGGCGCTGGCATCACTTTGCCAGTCCTACCACGGCGTTATCTGCGCCGATACTTCCCACGTCGAGACCGACGAGTGTGGCGCGCCCGAGTTCTTCTCCAACGGATCGAAGCTGTTAGTCGCGCGATCGGATGACGGAAAGATGACGCCCGACTCGATTCATGAACTCGCCACCAAGCGCCAAGACATTCACTATCCCAAGCCACACGTTGTCACTATTACTCAATCCACGGAAACCGGCCGCGTCTACACAACGGAGGAAGTTAAGGCCATCTCGCAAGCCAGCAAGGCTCACGGCCTTTCGCTTCACATGGATGGAGCGCGCTTCGCCAACGCCTGCGCCCATCTCCATCTGCCCCCCGCTGAGATGACCTGGAAGAGCGGCGTCGATGTCCTCTGCTTCGGCGGCACCAAGAACGGTCTCGCCGTGGGCGAGGCGGTCATCTTCTTTGACCACCAGCTCGCCACCGATTTCGACTACCGCTGCAAGCAAGCCGGACAGCTCGCATCCAAGATGCGCTTCCTCACCGCACCCTGGGTGGGGCTTCTCGAAAGCGGCGCGTGGCTGGCCAATGCCCGGCATGCCAATCACTGCGCAACTCATTTTGCCGAACAGATTGCGGATCTGCCCAACGTTCGCGTCGCCTCATCCGTGGATGCCAACGCTGTGTTCCTCCTAACATCGGAGAACATCCTGGCGGCCTTGGCGGAGCGCGGCTGGCGCTTCTACACCTTCATCGGGGGCGCAGCGCGATTTATGTTCGCCTGGGACACCACCCTCACACGCGTGAACGATCTCGTTCGAGATCTACGTGATTTAGCAGGTACTTTGCGCTAAAAGTAGTTTCGCGTGGAAAACTCCGGACTACCCTTTTCACGACGGACAGCATCGTAGTTCAGTGTCCGGACAGCTTGCTATCCGGCCAAGGAGGACTATGGCCAACTCCAACAAGAAGTGCGCCAACGCAGCCTGCAGTTGTATTCCGCCCGATAAGTCTAAGTATTGCAGCGCTCATTGCGAAGGGATCTCGAATAAAACGGAAATTGTTTGCTCCTGCGGTCATCCCGATTGCAGTGGCCACTTATAGGAAGTGGCGTCGAGCTGACACCAGGAAACGAACTTCAGCTATCCCGCGACTTAGCGCGATCGGTTCCAGGCATGCCCTGCGTGCCTGGAATCTCACAAACAATATTCGGCTATCTGTCGGACCGAGCAATGTTCCGACTTATATAGGTTTCGGCGTCGAATTTCTTTGCTGTCGAAGCTCCAGTCATAGTGCGGACCACGCCAAAGACGGGCCTGTCAAACCACGGCCTGTCATGCTTTCCCACGATCGCCCACGCAATACCTGCATAGCCATTGGGGTCGCGGCCATCAACTTCGTATTTATCATTCAGCGTTACAGCCCACTCAAACGCCCGCGCAGGGTCCGGCGCCCACTCCAATATCTTCTTCGCCCAGTACATGCGCATGTAGTTATGCATCCAGCCGGTGTTCACCATTTCGCGCTGTGCTGCGTTCCATAACTCGTCGTAAGTTTCGCCGCGTTCCAGTTGCGGCAAACTATAGTTCTGCGGACGCTTATCCTTCGCATGTTCGCGCAGCGACTTATGCGCCCATGGCTCGGCGCACTCCCAGTTATCGTAGTTTTCGTTGTAGCGCACAAATAGAACCGACAACTCGCGCCAACCAATCAACTCGTCGAGGTATCTTTCTTTTGCGCTGGCGGGGGCGCGATTCTGTTTCACCGCGGCCTCTATTTCCAGCGCAATGGTGATCGGCCCGATATTGCCAAAGTGCAGATACGGCGATAACCGGCTCGTGCCCTTTAGCTCGGGATGGTTGCGCTCCACTTCATATCGCGCCAGGTCGAAATGGGCAAACTCCCGCAGCCTTTTCAATGCGGAATGTGTGCCGCCGGTGAACGTGTCAACAGGTTGGACGGTGCGATCGAGTTTGTTGAATCCGGCCGTAATGTCTTCGGCCAGTGAAAAATGCGCGAGTTTCTTCCCGGGCTGCCATGCATGCTGCGGCTTGACCCTGCTTTGCTCAACAAGGTATTTCGGCAACTCCGCCTTGAGGTGCGGCCTGAAGTGGTGCAGGAGAAAGTAATCGCGGCCGAACACCCGGGAGGGCACAACCACATCGGCATCCACTGTCCAGTAGGGCAGTTTGAGGCGCTTGGCCAGGACCTGGCGCCACCGCTCGGGCTCGCGGCACGGATTCTCGTCGCCGATCAGCAACGCTGCTTCGACCTCCTCGAGAAAGGACTCGAGCGAGTTACCCGGATGGCGGCGCAGCACGAACCCGACACCGCGCTCCGCCGCATCTTCTTCGACGTCGCGCAGCCCCTGCTGCATGAAGTGGTAGTGGCGCAGATTTGCATTGGGGTAATCGGGAATCACGGAGAAGAACACGACCACTGGCAGCCCGAGCAAGTTGCCCGCTTCGATCGCCACATCGAGCGCCGGATTGTCCACGATGCGCATCGACCGCTGCATCCAGTACACAACGCAGCGGCCCCCCTCACGCGGCGCACCCGCACGACGTACCATTACTCGCGGCTGGTTTGATAAGCCCGCTACCCCTTCGGGAATTTGATTCGTGCCGGAACTCGCTGCCAAATTTGTCTCTGCTCCCATTGCTCCCATTCTGATCGAAAGGCCCCATTTCGCGCCCTGGGAAATCCTCGCATTGCAATTGGATGCGAAGGAACGGCTGTTGCTTTGGGTCACGTCAAATGCGACACTAAGCGCAAGGACAAACCTGCGCGGTGAACCGAGTCCACAACGGCTTTGATTCATTCCGGCGCTTCGCCCAAGCCATGCCTGATCAATGGAGGAAATCCTGTGTCCCCTTTCACTCCAAACGGAATTCAGTCAGTGCGCAGCGCCCATTCTGTTGATGAGATTGTGGCACGCTTGAAGGAAATGCTCACAGCCAAAGGTGTAACTCTTTTTGCCGTAATCGACCACAGCGGCGAGGCCGAGAAAGCCGGCCTGCACATGCCCAACACCAAACTACTCATCTTCGGGAATCCCGTCGCCGGAACTCCACTCATGCTGGCGGCGCCGTCGAGTGCGATTGATCTTCCGCTCAAAGTTCTGGTTGCTGAAGACGCTGAAGGACATGTGTCGGTCGCATGGAATACGCCGGCTTATCTTCAGGAGCGGCACGGTTTGCCGGACGAACTACTCAAGAACATCGGGGCCGCTGAGCCGCTCGTCGCATGGGCTGCGCAATAGTTCATTTAGCCGCGAAATAAGAAAGGCTGCCCCTCGGCAGCCTTTTGAAGCGGGTGCCATGCGGGACTTCTACCACCGTCCCCAGGCACGACTGAAATAATCCGACAAGGTCATGCCGATCAACGCCATGAAGGTGAACAGGCCGGCTCCCACCGTCAGCATGGTAAGCCGCGAGCTGTAGCGCACGTGCATGAAGAACAGCACTACCAGCGTGGCCTTCGCGACAGCAATCGCAATCGCGATGATGGGGTTGAAAACGCCCAGTTCAAGATACGAAGCACCAACGGTTAACGCCGTGCCAACTAGCAGCGCAAAGAAAATGACAAGGTATATTCTGGGGCTGACGATGTGTTGCTCTTGCTCTGCGTGGTTTTGCTGGTGTTCGTGTTCGCTCATGCTGTTTTCCTTTATTGATGTCTGCTGATCAGGTAGAGCAACGGGAAGAGGAAGATCCACACAATATCGACGAAGTGCCAATACAAGCCGAAGTTCTCAACAAATGTGATGTGCCCGGTTGTATACGCCCCAGCTCGCGCTCGCACGATCATGAATCCCAGAATCGCGATGCCGATGATCATGTGCAGGGCGTGCATGCCGGTCATCGCAAAGTAGAGCGAGAAGTACACTTCGGTGTGGCGCGCCATGTCGAGTCGGAGCGGCTTATCGCCGGCATCCTTGGCTTCCTTATCCGAACTGGGATCAACAAATGATTGCACGCTGTAGTGGAAGCCCGGAACGTGGTGCTTCTCGATCTTTTCTGAGTACTCGATGGTCTTGATACCGAGAAAGCCGATACCCAGGATGAACGTGAGCACGAGGCACAACACCAGTCCCGCCTGCTTGCGCATCTCCGCACACCACACGCCCATGGCCATGGTGAAGCTGGAGCTGATGAGCAGCAGCGTGTTGAGACTGCCCCAGAAGATATTCAACTGGTGCGAACCGGCGACAAAAGCGGGATAGTACCAGTTGCGATAAATGAGGTAGGCGGTAAACAACCCGCCGAAGAACATGATTTCCGTCAGCAGGAAAAGCCACATCGCAAACGTAGTGGCGTCCACCTGCTGACCCATGGTCTCGAAATGGTGGCGCTGATAAGGCGGGTGCTCGTGAGCGCCGTGGGCAATCGCGGTGCTATCCGACACTGGTTACCTCTTTTTCTTTTTGATTCTGGCGCTCGAGCCATTCGTAATCGTACGCATCGTGGTCCATCACCGGAACCTCGATGAAGTTCTCAGTCAGCGGCGGCGATTGGATCTGCCACTCCAGTCCTGTAGCCTGCCATGGATTGTTGCCCGCGATCTCGCCGTACTTCAGGGACCAGGTCAGGTACAGGATCGGCAGGAGATAACCAACTCCTAGAATCGTCGCGCCTGCGGTCGAGAACACATTGAGGATTTGGAACTCGGGAGGGTAGGCCGCATACCGCCGCGGCATGCCCAGAGTGCCCAGAATGAATTGCGGGAAGAACGTGAAGTTGAACCCGATGAACGTAACCAGCGCGGCAAGCTGCGAAATCTTTTCTGGATACATTCGACCCGTCAACTTAGGCCACCAGAAATGAATGCCGGCGAGGAACGCCATCAACATGCCGCCCACCATGACGAAGTGGAAGTGGGCGACGATGAAGTACGTCTCGGTGAGATGAATGTCGGTGCCTGATGTTCCCAGGAACACGCCCGTCAGGCCGCCGATGGTGAAAAGCCCCATGAATCCGAATGCGTAAAGCATCGGCGTCTCAAAGGTGATCGATCCTTTATAGAGAGTGAATGTCCAATTGAAGATCTTGATGGCTGAAGGGACCGCTACCAGCATGGTTAATAGTGAGAACACCAGCATCGAGTAGCTCGAGACGCCCATGATGAACATGTGGTGTTCCCAGACAAAGAACCCGAACACCGCGATGGCCACCGAAGAAAACGCGACCGCCGTATAGCCGAACACCCGCTTGCGGCTGAAGGTGGAGATGACTTCGGAGATGACTCCCATTCCAGGCAGGATCATGATGTACACGGCGGGGTGGGAATAGAACCAGAACAAATGCTGGAACAAGAGTGGATCGCCGCCCTTGGCAGGATCGAAAACACCAATGCCGATGGTGCGCTCCAAAGCAACCAGCACGATAGCGATTGCCAGTACCGGCGTTCCCAGCACCATGAGAATGCTGGCCGCGTAGTTGGACCATACGAAGAGCGGCAGTCGGAACCAGGTCATGCCCGGCGCGCGCATCTTGTGAATGGTGACGATGAAGTTGAGACCGGTGAAGATGGAACTGAATCCCGCGATGAACACGGCCAGTCCGGTACTCAGCACATTCGTGTTCACGTAATGCGTGGAGAGCGGCGTCGTGAATGTCCAGCCCGTATCTACACCGCCGGAAATCATGGTGTAGAGAACCAGGATGCCGCCACACACGTACAGGTACCAGCTGAGGAGATTGATCTTCGGCAGCGCGAGATCCTTGGCGCCAATCATGATTGGGATCAGAAAATTCCCCAAGGTCGCAGGGACCGATGGCACCAGGAACAAGAAGATCATGACCACGCCGTGCATGGTGAAAACCTTGTTATACGTGTCGGTCGCCAGCAGGTCTGACTGCGGGGTCAATAACTCGAGGCGGATAAGTCCTGCCAGGGCGCCGCCGATTGCGAAGAAGAAGGTGATCGAAATGAGATAGAGGATTGCGATTCGCTTATGGTCGCCAGTCAGCAGCCAGCTGAGAAGGCCGTTTTCCTTGGTAAGGAAATTGACCTTCGGCACGCGGGCCGTCGACTGGTCGGGAAGATTGATGATTGTACTGGTACTCATTGCTTCACCGTCCCTTGGGATTCGGGAGTTCTTGCCGCAGGGTTTCGTCCCGCGGGCTTTTGCGCCACGCCTGCGCCGTTGCCTTCGCTCTCAGGCAGCAAGCCGGTCGTATTCAGCGTCTGCTGAACGCGATAGTTCGAATCGAGATTCTTGATGTACTCCACCAGCGCGATCACGCCGTCTTCGCTGATTTGTCCTTGATAAGTAGGCATGATCGGCGAGTAACCCTGCATCACGTGCTCAGAAGGATTCAGGATAGCTTCGCGCAGATAGGCTTCGTCGGCGGTTGCCGTTTGGCCATTGGTCAAAGTAAGCTTCGACCCGAATACATTGGCAAGACTTGGGCCGCGCGAATCGGGCCGGCCGTTATGGCAGGCATTGCAACTCAAGCTCGCGAACAATCGCTCGCCGTTCTGTGCCAGAGACATGCCGCTGGTGGATTCGGCCAACCATTTCTTGTAGTCGTCCGGAGTCAGCACGACGATTTCCCCGATCATGGCTGAGTGCGATGTGCCGCAATACTGTGTACAGAACAGGTGATAGGTTCCCGGGGTCGTGGCCTCGAACCATACAGACGTGTAGCGGCCGGGGATCGCTTCGCGTTTCACGCGAAATGCGGGGATAGAAAAGCTGTGAAAGACGTCCTGCGAGATAAGCGTCAGCTGGATGGGACGACCGGTCGGAACGTGTAGCGCGTTGATTTCATGCTGGCCGCCCGGATGTTCTGCCTTCCACATCCACTGTTTGCCCACCACGTAAATATTCATTGCGTTCGCAGGCGGTGTGTAGACCCGGAAGTAAATCAAAGCGCCCCACACAAACATGATGAGAAACAAGCCAAGCGGAATGATGGTCCACGTTGCCTCTAACAGCGTGGAACCCTCGATTTGCACCGCCACCGGATGACGCTTCTTGCTGTAGAGAATGGAGAAGCTGGTAACCAGCAAAATGACAATCGTCAGCCCGATCAGGCTTACCAACACCATGAAGAAGTACAGCGCGTCCATCTGGGGGGCAATCTTCGACGCTTCCGGCGGATAGAGCGCGAAGTCGACCAACCATTTGACGAGAAATTGCCAGAGTACTGGACTGATGTGATTCATTCCGTTATCCGTTCACCTTTGTTCCTGACGCAAGCACCGCTCCAACAGGTTTGTGACTTTGTCGAATGTCCCGGCGGAACATCACCAGCATGAAACCACCTAGAGATAACATTGTGAGCAGGCCGCCTAACTGCACGACCCGCGCTACGATCAGTGAATGTTTATTAGTGCCGGGATCGTAGTGGTAGCAGTAAGTAAGGATGTTATCCACCGGCGATCCGATATGGTTGGCTGAAGCCTCAACAAGGCCCAACCGCAAATCCTTGGGCGAATACTCGACGCCCATGTAGTACTGCGCGAGTTTGCCCTGCGGCGTAACAATCTGGATCGAACTCGCATGCGCAAACTGATTGAGCTTTCCATCGGGGCCAGGAATCTTCACGTATCCAAAGCCAACCGAATTGGTCAGCGCATCGATGTTAGCCTGATCGCCGGTAAGGAAATGCCAGCCATTCGCGGTCTCCGGATGCCCGTAGCGCTTGAGGTAGGTGCGCTTCTTTGCAGCGGCCAGATCAGTGCCTTCGCTAGGATCGATGCTGGCCACGATGACGTCGAAGTCTCTGCCAGGAACAAAATTCACCATTTGCAGCGCGCCCGTGAGGCCATTCAATTCTTCAGAACACAACATGGGGCACTGATAGTAAACCAGCGCAAGAATGGCAGGCTTTTTGCCGAAATAGTCGGCAAGTTGCACTCGCTTACCGGCATCGTCGGTGAAGGAGAGGTTCAGGGGCAACTGCTGATTCAGGTGCTGCGCGATACCAACCTTATTCAGGATTTGCGACTTGGTGTTTTGAGGCCCCATCTGCTTGTCGCCATAGCTCGACACCTGCGCAAACAGAGGCGCAGATAACGCGAGTGCCGCAGCTGCCGCAACTGCTGCGGTCCGGGACTTTCTCCGAATTGAGTTCAAAACCTGAGTCATAGCACTTCTATTTCTTTACTGCGGTTGGTGGTCGATGCCGTCTGGTTCTGCTTCAAAGCTTGTTTAAATTCGAACTTACTGCGGTCGTTTCGCTTCAGCGTCTCGAGCCGCCTCCACATCCAGTTCATATGCGGTACGCGCAAAGCCGCTAGTGAGCGGAGCCGTCACGGTCGGTTCCTGATCGCCTGTCATGGCTGTTGATTTCTGCACAGCGGTCGCCACCGGCAAACCGCGCTGGGCAATCAACTCCATGGCGCGTTCTATGGGAATGCGCACCTGCCCGGGCTTTCCGTCCACGCGCGTGTAATTTTCCAGCATCAAGTCTTCGCGGGCATGCAAGTCTGCAACATCCTGATTTCCATCGTCGATTTGCAGACGGGGCGACGGAAATTGCTGCGTCAGTTCTGCCACTTTGTTCTGTAACTCGGGGTTATTGGGCAAGTTACCAAGCTGCCGAAGATCGGCTGTCCTGGTCCACTTACTATTCGGCCCGTCCTGCTTGTCCATCCATGCGTTAATCACCTTGCCGATGCCATAGCAGAGAACACCTGTCACTGCGACCAGGATCGCGAGCGCAGTGAGAAAAACCACGATTCCCGTCACACGTACGTCCGATGCTTCATAACCGGTCGACGTGTCGACCTCTTCCGGCCTCGGGCCGTGCGAGCCAAGTTGCTCGTCTTCATGCGGTGGCATGTTCAGGCTCCAGAATCTCCGCCAGGTGCGGATCGTTAGTCTGTACCAGTGGACGCGTTTTCAATTGCATACAGAAGAAAGCCAACCAGAAGCTGACCAGTGCGACTGGAACAGTCACGTACTCGAAAATTCCGAAGCTGGCATGCAGGTTACGGGCCGCGTCTTTGAAATTAGGCTCGATCAGCCAGAACAAGTCAAAGGCTTTGGCAAATACCATCCACTGGCACACGCGTACCAGTCGCTTCTTGTTGCGCTTGATATCGCGGGATAGCAAAAGGCTGAATGGAATCAACCAGTGGAAGATGAAATCGAGAGTGATGATGACGCCCCAGCCGCCACGGATGCGATCGAGATACCAGTTGATTTCTTCTGGCAGGTTCCCCGACCAGATGATGAGGAACTGCGAGAAGCCCAAGTAAATGTTGAGCATGACAAATGCAAAAGTGAACTTGCCGAGATCGTGCTGCTCGGTCGTGCGCAGGATGGTGCGGAACGGCTCAGCTTTCGACAGCCCGATCGAGATCATGATCGAAAGCGCCAGCACTGAGTAACCTTGCCCAACCAGGAACAGCAACCCGTACACCGACGAATACCACGTCGGGTCGAGCGACATCACCCAGTAGATCACTGCCGCGGTCATGGTGAGTGAATAGATGACAATTCCGGGGCCGCTGATGTTCTCGAACTTCTTGATCCAGAATGGAGTGTTCAGGGGCGAATCTGCGTCGCGTTTCAGCGCCAGTGAATTCAACCTCCACATATAGAACGCCCAGATCGCGAAGCACAACACACTGACCACGATGAACGCGGTCGAGTTGAGCATCGGCGCCTTCCACTTGATGGCGTGCTCGATGGCTTCCAGTTGATCCTTACTGATTAGCCCTTTTTTCACACCGTCGTCGATCAGGTCGTGATTGGCCCACAGATACAGGCGCTTATGAGTTATCGCGATCACAAGCCAATAGACGAATACTATGGGCAGGGTACGGCTCATGGCTTCCAGCGGCCGCCGCAATAAGAGGCCCCACTTACCGCCTGAGCAGTACTGCACCATCAACAGTGCCAGGCCACCGACCGAAAATCCGAACGTGAGCATGAGGCCAAGTAGCCAGCCGCGCAAAACATGATCGATCGACCCGTCCGCGAAGGCCAGGCCCGCTGCTGCAACCGAAGCGACCAAGCCGACGATCAGCGCGCGCGACTTCCATGCGTCCACCAATGTGGGGGCGCTGAGATCGGCGGGAAGCGTCTTGGCGTGAGATTCGTGAGCCATTCGTATGAGTCCTTACTTCGTGGATCCTTGATCCGGTTTCTTAGAAGCCGCTTTTGGACTAGCTACCTGCACTGGGTCGGCTGGATTTGCCGGGGCCATCGCCGGCGTTCCTTCGCTAGTTACATGTGGATAGGCCTGCACTGCGGTGGACGGCAAGGTCCACGGCGCCGCAAAACCCGCGCTCAAATTCTGGCTCTCCGCCACATCTTTCAAGCTTTTCACTTGCACGCCGGAGGGAACGTCGCCGTCCTTCGCCGCCTGGCTTAGCTGCAGCGCGCGAATGTAAGCAGCCACGGCCCAGCGGTCTGCCGGCGTCAACTGGGCAGAATAATCGGGCATGGCTCCGTAGCCATTGGTCATCACATAAAAGTAGTGCGAGAGCGGCTGCGCCAGGCGCACCTGGTCGTGCAGATTGGCGGCGGGCTTGTAGCCGCGCTGTACGATTTCTCCCATACCGTTGCCGACGCGCGAGTGACATGGCGTGCAATAGATGTTGAACCGCTCTTGGCCGCGCTTCAACACTTCCATGGAAACCGGAAACGGCAACTGATCGTGCTCTTCGCGATAACCGTTCGCGGATTGCGTGACACCTGTGTAGTAGTAGCTGTCTTCCCGCAACTGGCCGCGCGCCACGGTGTTCATGATCTGCGGCCGCGCGCCGCGATGATCGGCAAACATCTCCGAAC
This sequence comes from Occallatibacter sp., assembly GCA_036488735.1. Classification (GTDB taxonomy): domain Bacteria; phylum Acidobacteriota; class Terriglobia; order Terriglobales; family Acidobacteriaceae; genus Telmatobacter. The sequence continues at coordinate 303,870 of DASXHC010000030.1, read as the reverse complement.
CGCGCTGCGGAATCACCTTGGGTTGATTCTGCATATCCTGGCGGCAGCCGGCGATAAGCAGAAGGGATAAGGTACCAGTCATCGCGGTGATCTTGCCGTAACTGTTGAGGCGGTTTACTTGCATTAGTACTCCACCTCCACAACGGAAAGAGGTTCGAAGGCAGCCAGGTAAGCCTTGGTTTCAATCAAGTCGAATTTCGGATCAAGCGCCTCAAGGCACAAGAAGAACTTGTCGGTCGTTGCGCCATCGCGGAAGTTAGGCGCATTGAACAATGGATGATAGAGCGACGGCAATCCGTTCAACGCGAGCATACCGAACGCAGCCGACAAGCCGGCCCACAGAATGGTCCATTCGTACGCCGGGATAATGAACGCAGGCCATGAGTAAGTCGGCCGGCCCGCAATATTCAATGGATACGCCAGCACCGAGACCCACGTTTCCATGCCGAACATGGCGGCCAGCCCCATCAGCGCACCTACTAGCGTTACCAACGGCACCTTGTTTCGATGGAAACCGATGGCTTCGGCGGCTTCTTCAACCGGATAAGGCGTGTAGCAATCCATCCTGCGCCAGCCGTCGTGCCGTGCCTGCTGCGCGGCGCGCACCAAGTCACTGGGCGTATCGAATTCTGCCAACAAACCGTATGTACCTTCACGAGGCGGCATAGTTAGTCACCACTCCCCGCCACCGCTTTGGGCTTGATCTTGGCCCCCGGCAGCATCATGCGAATTTCAGACATCGGAATCATGGGCAGGAAGCGCACGAACAGCAGAAACAGGAACGTGAACAACCCCAGCGTGCCGATATAGGTCATGTAGTCCCACTTGGTGGCGCGATACGTGCCCCACGACGACGGCAGGAAGTCGCGGTACAAGCTGGTGACGACGATGACAAAGCGCTCGAACCACATTCCGGTGTTGACCACGATGGAGATGAAGAACATGTAGGAGATCGAAGTCCGCAGCTTGCGCGACCAAAGAGTGGTCAGCGGAATCGCGAGGTTGCACGTGATCAGCACCCAGTAGGACCAGCCCATGGGCCCGAACATGCGGTTCCACATCATGAAATACTCCCAGTGCGACGCGGAGTACCAGGCCATGAAAACCTCCATGCCATAGCCATACGCAACGATGAAGCCCGTGGCTAGCATGACTTTGCCCATGTTATCGATGTGGCGCTCGGTCACTAATGCTTCAAGGTGGTAGAACTTGCGCAGCGGAATCGCGAGCGTGAGCACCATCGCAAAGCCGGAGTAGATAGCGCCCGCCACGAAGTAAGGCGGGAAGATGGTAGTGTGCCACCCCGGCAGCACTGCCACCGCGAAGTCGAAGCTGATGACGGTGTGTACGGAGAGTACCAGTGGCGTCGCCAGGCCGGCGAGCAACAGCGATGCCGTCTCATAGCGCATCCAGTGACGTACCGAACCGCGCCATCCCAGCGAGATCAAGCCGTAAAAGTACTGCGCGTAGCGCGTCTTGGCGCGGTCACGCATGGTGCCGAAGTCGGGAACCATGCCGATGTACCAGAACACCACTGAGATCGTCGCGTACGTCGAAACCGCGAAGACGTCCCACAGCAATGGAGAACGGAACTGCGGCCACACATTCATCGTGTTGGGATAGGGCAGTAGCCAATAACCGAGCCACGGACGCCCGATGTGAATTAGCGGGAACATGCCGGCGCAGACTACGGCAAAGATGGTCATCGCTTCCGCGAAGCGGTTGATCGAGTTGCGCCAACCCTGCTTGAACAGCAGCAGAATTGCCGAGATCAGCGTGCCTGCATGGCCGATGCCGATCCACCAGACAAAGTTGATGATCGCGAATCCCCACGCCACCGGCATGGAGATAGCCCAGATGCCGACGCCTCTCAGGAACAGCCACGTCACCGCGACCAGCAGCACAGTGGCCACCGCGCCCGCTACGCCGAAGAGAGCAAACCATCCCAGCGGCGTATGCGGCGTGAGCACGATCCGCGTGATCTTGTCGGTAACCGACTTGAAAGTCTGGCCCGGCGCAATAACCCGGTATTCACCCGTGGCGGAATCTATCCGCCGCTCGTAATCCGGATCTCTCGGTTTCAGGTCGCTCGTTGCCATCGTGGCTTAACCCTTTGCCGGCGTGTGCTCCACCGGCGCTTCTGCGAGTTCGCTATTCGGATTCAAAACCGCGGCCATATAGGTCGTCCGCGGACGAGTATTCAAATCGGCCAGCACCTGGTAAGTGCGCTCATCGCCGCGCAACTTGGCCACGCGGCTGCCCTTGTCGTTGATGTTGCCGAAAGTGATGGCCGCGGCCGGGCAGGCCTGCTGGCATGCCGTCACCACTTCGCCGTCGCGGATGCTGCGGTTATCCTTGTCCGCCTCGATGCGGGCCGCCGTGATGCGCTGCACGCAGTAACTGCACTTCTCCATCACCCCGCGCGAGCGAACCGACACGTCTGGGTTGCGCATCAACTTCAGACTTTCGGTTTCGAAGTCGGAATAGAGCAGGAAGTTGTACCGGCGCACCTTGTAAGGGCAGTTATTGGAGCAGTAACGCGTGCCCACGCAGCGGTTGTAGACCATGGTGTTGAGGCCTTCCGGCGTGTGCACCGTGGCTCCCACCGGGCAAACCTGTTCGCAAGGCGCATTCTCGCAATGCTGGCAAAGCATGGGCTGGAAATGCGCACGCGGCGCAGCCAGGTCGCCCTCGAAGTACTGATCGATGCGAATCCACTGCATGTTGCGGCCAATGCGCACCTGCTGCTTGCCTACCACGGGAATGTTGTTCTCGGCATAACAGCTCACGATGCAGGCATTGCAGCCGGTGCAGCTGTTCATGTCGATGGACATGCCCCAGGCATTTTCCGTGTACGACCAGTTGGGGAAAAGCGACGTCCCCATATGAGTCTTCTCGTGATTCTCGCCTTCGTTGGCAAATCCCGGGTTGGCCTTGTACTCATCGAGCGTGGCGTAGCGGATGATGCCGCGATCGCCAATCGCCTCGTCGGCCTCGAGCGAGTTGTTGTCGTGGCCTTTCGGCTGCCCAAGCCTCTCGCCGCGATGGTCCTGGTAGTGGCTCTTGGTGATCGCCGTGCCCCACTTGCCATCCACTTTCTTCATGGAACCCGTGGCATAGAAGGGCGCCGAGGTGTTTCGGATCAAATACGCATTGAAGCCGGCGCCGGAGCCGACGCGGCCTGCTGCCTCGCGACCATAGCCCAGATAGACAGTGACCGATTCATCGGGATGGCCCGGGGCAACAATCACCGGCGCCTTCACCGTCTTGCCGTTCACAGCCAACTCGACGATATCGTCTTCTTCCAGCTTGTACTTCGTCAGGGTCGCGCCGGAAACAATGGCCGCGTTATCCCAGCTCAGGTTGGTGACCGGCTTGGGCAATTCCTGCAGCCAGCCTACGTTGGAGAAGCGCCCGTCATAAACGTTCGGATCGGGACGGAAGATGATTTCGAGCGAATCCTTAGAAGTTGGAGCGGGGACGCTCGCCGATGCCGCGGCGGAAGCCTTTCCAGACTTGTCGAAGGCCGTTCCGTCAACCCAGCCACCGTGCAGCGTCTTGCGCCAGCCGGTCTCAAAGTCGCCCTTGATGGTCGACTTCCAGGTCTCGCGAACTGCGTCGTAGGAACTTTGAAGCGGCTCATTCAGCAGCGTCTGAAAAACATCGTGTGCCGTCTTGCCGCCCCACAACGGATCGATCAATGGCTGCTGAATCGAAACTGTGCCATCGTAGGACCGCGCATCGGACCAGAACTCCAGCGGATTCGCCGCGGGAATATGCCAGTGAGCTATCTGCCCTGTCTCGTCCTGATGCGATCCGAGATGCGCAACGACCTTGGCCTTGTTGAAGGCATCCGCAAAATCAAGGTCGGCCGGCGCCGAGTAGATCGGATTGGAATTCAGAATTACAAGCCAATCCACCTTGCCTGCATTCAGGTCTCCAACCAGCGTTTTAAAATCGCCAATCTGGTCACTGGGAATTGGGTTCAGCGGCTCACTCGATAATGAAACTGTCTTGCCCTCATTACCAAGCACGCTGTTGATCGATGCCGCCAGCGCAGTCACCGACGCATCTTGATACAGTCCTGGCAGCACAGCACACTTGCCGGCGTTAGCTTTCAAATCCTTGGCCAACGCGGCAAGAAACTTCTGCTGCTCAGGGGTCCAGCTATAGCTCGGAGCCTGCGCGCCCGACGCGCCCACCGCCGCTGCCAACGCCGCAGCGAAGGCAGGAACCTCGCTCGCCCGCAAGCCCAGCCGATGCTCGGCCTTCATGCCCGTCGTGGTCGGCGTGCTCTCGACGACATACAGGCGGTTCAGCTTGCTGGGATCTTTGCGCCGCAGCGCATACTCGCGCGTCAGCTTGTGGAAACCTGGATACGCCGCTCCCGAGAGGAAGTCCGCATCGAGCGACACAATCACATCCGCGCCGCTCAGATCGTATTGTGCCGTCGTGCCGCTCGCCAGAGCCGTGCCCGCAACGGCCGGGTCATACTGCACCAGCTTCGCCTTGGGATAGGCGGCCTGCACCGCTTTCCATTGCCGCGCCAGCGTCGGCGAGGTGATCGTCGGGCTCAGGAAGTAAACGCCAGTCCCATCCTTGGACTCGCCCATCTTCACGCGTAGACCTTGCGCAAACTCTGCCCACTCGCGATTTTCACCTTGATACGTGACCCGCTTGGAGCGGTCCGGATCGTACAGGTCCAGCAGCGTTCCCTGCGTAAACACGTCTGAGGAGCCCAGGTTGTACGGATGCTCTGGATTGCCGTCGATCTTGATGGGGCGGAACTGATCGCTCTTCACCAGCGTCGGTACCGCACCGGTCACGAATGGATGCACCGTGGCAAAGTAGTTCGGCTTGCCGAGGATCAAATCTTCCGGCGCCTTGACGTATGGATAGATCGGCTCATCGGGCTGCTTGGTACAACCGGCCAGTCCGGCCAGCGCCATCGACGCGCCCATCAGCTTCATGAATCCGCGGCGCGACACGGGGTCGACCCACTCCTGCGCAGCAGCGGGGAACTCCCGCTCCACCGCAGCCTGAAACTCTTCCGTGCCGGCCAGTTCATCTATCGAACGCCAGTAGCGCTTGCCCTTCGTCGCCTTCAACTCGTTACGCACGGCGGCGAGCGTCATCGGCGCTTGATTCTCTGTCGGCTGTTTCGCAGCAGCGGCCTGCGCAAAATTCATTTCTTCATCCACGCCGCTTCCCGTCCTGTTCATTCCGTTCCCATCCATCTGTCCGCTCATCGGTGGCAGACCTCGCAGCTGGTCAGATCTTTGGGAGTGCGAATCTTGTACTGCTGCAGCAGGAAATGGCCCAGCTCGTCCTGGCTTGTGAACTTCTTGTAGTTCGCCGGAATCTGCATCGGATTCGCAGCCACATCGCCCGCCAATCCCTTCGTACCCCTCGCCGGCAACTGCAGCGAAGCCAGTTGCGTTCCGGATCCAACCGGATCCTTGGTCACGCAACTCACGCTCTGCGCGGTCGGCGTGCCGTCCTTCGAGTCACCCACCGAACACCACACCGGACGATCTTCCGCTGGTTTTTCCCAGGCCATGTTGTAAATCTCGGTGGTCGGCCGCAAATTCTTTGTGGGGTTGCGATGGCAGTCCAGGCACCACTCCATCTGCAACGTGTTCTGCGCATACATCAGCGGCATCTGGTCGACGCGCCCGTGACAGCTCGAACAGCCAAGGCCCTTGTTCACGTGAATCTCGTGGCTGAAATAGACGTAGTCGGGAAGGTCGTGCACCTTCGTCCATACCAGCGATTGACCCGTTGCCCAGCTCCGCCGCACCGGCTCCAGAAGTTGCGCATTGGTCCAGATCTGCGCATGGCAGTTAATGCACGTTTTGGTAGGCGGGATCCCTGCGTAGCTCGACTTCTCCACCGTGGTGTGACAGTACTGGCACTGCAACCCCAGGCCCTGCACGTGGTGCTTATGGCTGAATGGCACCGGCTGGTCCGGGCGCTGGCCCTGTCGCGTCACCCAGGGAGACCGCTGCAATTCGTCCAGCGTCACCCCCAGGGCGATCACAATCAGCCCGGTCAATACCAGGCTCATGCGAGCCAGGGCATTGGAGCTGCGTTCAAATATCTGCGCCATCGAAAGCTTTCCCTGATCTTCTGATGCGTTAGTTTGGAGGGCTCGTATTGCTCTTGATGTGCCGCTTGTGCTGGCGGTCACAGAGGTTGCGTTTGAAACTCTTGGGAAGCGCTACAACACCTTCGGGAGGAGAACCCCGAAAAAACAATATAGCAGCGTGGACCCGCCTGTGACCGTCGGGTGAGTCCCATTTTCAGAAAAAAACTTCGTCCAAGGCGTATTTGTAATCTGCTGAAAAGAAAACAGCTTGTGATTAACTCTGGATATGGGAACAACCCGCTGTCCCCTGCCCAGAGGCGTCCCAGAGACTGGTATTTGTTACAGATTACGCCATGCCCGTCGAGTCAGTAACGCCACGACTTGGTGTCTGCGCCTTCCGGAGCAGTGGCCAGCATGTGGTCCACGAGAAGCGGCAACACCCTCTGGGTCCAGTTGCCGCTGTTCTGCTGCATGGTATACTCCGCCGGGCCCCCCGTATAACAGTGCGGCATCCCCGGCCCGTATTGAAACGTTGCGTCAGAGTGCGGATTGCGCGAGGCCTCCAGCTGCGTCTGAAGCAAGTGGACCGCGTTGTTGAGGTAGTAGGTGTCCGCGTCGCCCACCGCGAAATGGAGTTTGCCCTCAAGCTTCGGTCCAAGCGAAGGCCAATCGCGCTTCATCATCGCTGCCAGGTCGTAGTGATCGTGCCAGTAATCCACCACCTTCCTGTCGACTGCGCCCGACACCGGCTCAATCACCTGCGCGGGATAGCCGTCTTCGCCGGCCGGGGAAAAAACCGCTTGCCAGATATTCCACTGTTCGGTCGATCTGCCGTGCGTACCCAGCACCAGTTCATATGCGAATTGATCCCCGGTGTTGGCTGTGACCGTGCCATCCGGTTTGCGTTCGCTGGCAATGGGAATTTGGCCGAAGTCCCCCTTGCGTACGAACGCATCCGCGTCGTGATACAGATCGATGTTCTGGTAGGCATGAAAGTCGACCGGATCCGGGCACGCAACGAACGCCCCGTTGTACAAATCGGGATAGAAAACCTGCGTAGCCAGCGCTTCCCATCCGCCGGTCGAACCGCCAAACGTGGCGCGCGCCCAACCTTGTCCTATGCCGCGATAGTTCTTCTCGATCTCAGGAATCAGCTCTTCGTTGATGGCCGAACCATATGGGCCGACGTTGGCCGAGTCCACCACATACGAATCGTCGTAATACGGATTGGCATTCTGGATGTAGATCAGAATCACACGCGGCAGCCGCCCGGAGGTCCAGTCCTGAAAGAGCCGGTAGCCATTCTCTTCGCGGCGAAAACCCGGCGACTTCGGGTCCGGCGGCGCGGTCACGATCGGCACGGGGCCGATCCCCGCATGGTAGTGATCCTGGTAGACAATCAGTGGATACTTTGCCTCTGGGTGCTCGTCATATCCGTCCGGCAGCAGGATCCATGCGCCCAACCACATGTCGCGCCCCCAGAACTGGCTCAACTTCGGACTGCGGAAGCGCATGTACTTAAGCCATTTCGATGCCGTGCTGTTTTTCGCCAGCACCACCGGGTCGCGGTCTGTGCCTTCGATAGGCGGTATCACTTGATCCAGATTCAGCCTGATCGCGTTGTGCGACTTGGGATCGAAGTGCACCTTCTGTGGTTTGTTAAAGGGATTGCCTGGCTTCTCGTTCCAGTGCTGGCCTTCGCCCTTGTCCGGAGGCAGCCACACAGTCTTTCCCGACGCCAGGTGAAAGGGCTCGTACACATTGAAGACCGCCTGCACAAAGTAATCGCCCGCATCCATGTCGGCGAGTGAGCGCCGCGGATATCCAAAGGTCTTTGCATCCACGACGATCGGCTTGCCCGGCGCTGAATCCTCCACATCCACGCCAAACCCCTGCACGCTGCGATAGGTGTCTTCGAGTTGCTGGCGTGGCTCGGGCTTCTCCCCCTTGGCAAAGACAAGGATCAGATGGCCATTGAGTGGTTGCTGCGCCGGCACCGTTACTTCGATTCGCTGCCCATGGCAGAATGAGAAAGACCAAAAGAAAACCGCCACCGCTAAAATCCTGAAAGTTCGCATGAATTCGCCCTATTGAAACTGCCCAAGTCTAGCAAAGAAACCGCATCAGCCCGAATCGGCCCGGGCGTCCTCCATCCTTCTTAGAGCCCCGAATCAAATGCTTTAGAATTTGTGAAGACGTACCCGCTCGCCTGATTTCAAAACCATTCTTCCGCCCCGGGCACTTACTGAACTACGGTCCAGCACGCGGAGGTCTATCCGAGGCTGCTCCATTCTTTTTCCGGGACGTCTGAAAGGCAGGGGCCATGATATTTGCAGGACTGCTGGTGATGCCCGCCGGATTCTTCCTCGCCGTCGCCGCTCTGGTACTGTTTCCTGACCCAGCGCTCCGCGCCACGTTCGTCCTCTGCGGGTTGGCCGTTGAAGTCCTCGGCCTGGGTGTCGCCGTGCGCGGTCATATGGAGCGCCGCGCAGAACCCCACCTTGCCGCGGAACCCAAACTAACCGGCGGAGCAAGCCGCCGATGACCTCATCCGCGGTCCCTCAAACGCTTCCTGATTCCATGTTCGCGCTCATACTGGCGCTCCTGCTTCTTGCGCCTCTCGCCATCGCGGGTGTCGCCCTGCTCAACACGGGCCTGGGCCGTTCACGCTCTGCCGCGCAGTCCCTCCTCGGCTGCGTCACCATCATTGCCGTCTCCGCGATTGCGTTTGCCGTGGTCGGCGTCGCATTTGCGGGTAACCCTTCGCACATCATCGTCGGGGCCGGGAAACCGTGGAACTGGCTCGGCGCGGCGCCCCTGCTGCTGCGCAACTTCAACGCAGCAGTGCCGCAGACGCAGATCGCCGTACTCTTCGAGTTCATCGCCGTCGCGTTCGCCGCCATCATTCCATGGGGCTCCGGCGCTGACCGGTGGCGACTGCCCGCAGGCTGCATCTCGACGGCGTTTCTGGCCGCCGTCGTGTTTCCCCTCCTGGCCCATTGGACCTGGGGAGGCGGGTGGCTGGCGCAACTGGGCGCCAATTTCGGCCTGGGAGACGGTTTCCTCGATGCGGGCGGCGCCGCAACCGTTCATGCTCTCGGTGGTCTCAGCGCCCTCGCCGTGGTCTGGATCGCCGGTTCACGCAAAGGCAAATTCCCCAAGGAAGGCCTGGCCACCGCCCTGCCCGGCCACAACGCCGTCTACATCCTCTTCGGCTGCCTCCTGGCACTGATCGGCTGGATGGCATGGAACGTCGCCGGCGCGATTTTCTGGCTCCACGCCCCTCCGGGCACCCTCGTCGTCGTCGTCATCAACACCTTGCTGTCTGCTTCAACCGCGCTGGTGGCAACGTTCACTGTCACCCGCACCCGCTTCGGCAAGCCTGACGCCAGCATGTGCGCCAACGGGTGGATGGCCGGCCTGGTCGCTTCCAGCGCCTGTGCCGCCCTCGTGACTCCGCTCGAAGCCATCGTAGTCGGCGGAATTGCCGGCATCGCCACGCCCCTGTTGGTCGAATTACTGGAACTGGCTCTTTCGATCGACGACCCCTCCGGCGCCATTACGGTTCATGCATGCGGCGGCCTGTGGGGACTCTTCGCTGCCGGCGTGTTTGCCCCCCGGCAGGGTCAACTCATGGCTCAACTGGTTGGCATCGCCACGCTACTCGGCCTGATATTCCCGCTCGTGTATCTGCTCTCCGCGCTCCTCAACCGGCTGCTTCCGTTCCGCGTCGATCCCGACGGCGAGCGCCTCGGCATGGACCTCCACGAACTCGGCGGCGGCGCCTATCCCGAATTCGTCATTCACCGCGACGAATCGTATCGCTGACCGAGTGGACCTGCTGCCACCCCTTCGTCACTAAAACGGGTGCCCCGGTCTTCACTAAACCGGGTGCCCAGTTCTTCACTAAACCGGGGCCTCCGGTCTTCACTAAAGCGGGTGCCCCAGGTCTCGCCTTTGAGACCTGGGTTCGCAATACCCAAATCCAGCCTCAACCCGCCATCACCGCTTCGCCAGCATCAGCATCAACCCGAACAGCACCACCGGCACCAGCGCCAGTCCCGCATACAGAAGCATTCGCTTATTCACTTTGTCGAGCAGCGAGCGCGGCCCCCGCCGGGCCGGCCGGTAACCCCGATCTTCAACCCCCACCTGCTCCTGGTGCTCCAGGTCCCACTCCATTTCGTGCGCGCTCGAATAGCGGTGGCGCGGATCCCGCTCCAATGCCCGGAACACAATCTCTTCCAGTTCCGGCGGAATCTCCGCGTTCAATTCCGTCGGCGGAACCGGGTCCCGCACCAGCCGGTCGTTCATCACCGCCAGGGGATTCGGCCCGCTGAAGGGCACCTGGCCCGTCAGCATTTCGTAGAACATCACCCCCAGCGCGTACATATCGCTGCGCTGGTCACCCCGCTTGCCCTGCACCTGCTCCGGCGAAATATAGTCCGGCGTTCCCAGCATGGACACATTCACAAACGTCAGCCGGCGCGCATCCTCCTTCATCGCGATGCCGAAGTCGATCAGCTTGATACGGTCGTCCTCGCCCACCATCACGTTTTCCGGCTTCAGGTCGCGGTGCACGATGCCCCGCTTGTGCATGTAGTCCAGCGCGTCGCAGATACCGAGCGTGATCGTCACCGCCCGCTCGATGGGCAGCGCTCCCTCTTCGTTCAAAATGGCCCGCAGCAGCCGCCCCTCCACCCACTCGATCACCATGTAGCGCCGGCTGCGTTCCTCGTCATGGAAGGTCTTTACCACCCCGGGGTGATCCAGTACCTGCCCGATTTCCTGCTCGCGGTTGAAGCGCTCCACCAGTACCGGGTCTGTCTCCATGTCGGCGTGGGGCACCTTTACCGCCACCTGGCGGGCGTTTTCCATATCGGTCGCCCGATAAAGAGTCGCCATACCGCTCCGCGCCACCGTGGCGTCGATGCGGTAGTGATCCAACATATCTCCGGGTTCGAGCATCTTCATCGGGGTCATCTGCGGAATGTATCGATTGTTTCATGCCGGTGCATAAGAAATTTATTGGGATTTGCCGGGCAGGCTGAGCTTTTTAAAGCTGGCCGCGTTATCTGCAGAGCTACCTCGTCGGGCGGTATCGATAACACCCTTCGACTTGGACCTCTATGATGGGATTCGAACATGGTCCGTCTTCCGAGACTTCTGGTTGCCGCTGTTTGCATCGCCTGGGGATCTGTGCCCGCTCTGGGCCAGCCCCAGCTGGCGCGGAACCACGTCTCGTTGCCCGTGCCGCCTCCTCAGGAAACCGGCTTCCTCAACCGCAAAGTCGAGGTCAACGGGGTTATCTACCGTTTTCAGGTCTACCTGCCTGAAGAATTCCGGCGCGACGAACACAAACCATGGCCCATCCTGCTCTTCCTTCATGGCCGCGGGGAGCGCGGGGCCGAAGGCATGTTCCAGACCCAGATCGGCCTTCCCCTGGCCATCCGCGATCATCCGGAACGCTGGCCATTCGTCATCGTCATGCCTCAATGCCTCTTCTCCAATTTCTGGACCGACCCGGAGATGCTCAGCATGGCCATGGCCGCCCTGGACCAGGAGGTCGCCGAGTTTCACACCGACCCCGCACGGACTTACCTCACCGGCCTCTCCATGGGCGGATACGGCGCCTGGGAATTGGCCAAGCAATACCCGCACCGCTGGGCCGCCATCGCCATCGCCGCCGGGGGACCCTTCTGGAGCTATGCCCCGGAGCGCTGGCAACAGTCCGCCACCATGCCCGCCGAGTATGCCCGCGCCGTCGGGCACACCCCGGTGTGGATGTTCCACGGCAGCGAAGACAACGTGGTGCCTCCGCGCGAGAGCGACTTGATGTACAACGCCCTCAAAGCCAACGGCGGTCATGTTCGGCTGTGGGTGTACCAGGGCCTGCATCACGATTCCTGGGCCCGCGCCTATAACGAGCCCGATTTGCCCAGGTGGCTCCTCGCCCACCGCCTGGGAACCGAGCCGCCGCCCTTCGCCGAACGGCTTGTGATTCCCCTCCACCCCAACGCGATCAAGCTCCCCCCGACCGCCATGGACAGCCTGGTTGGCGAATATCACGATACCAACGGACACCTCGCCGCTACCCTCTTCCGCCAGGGGGAGGCGCTCTACGAGAAAGATCCCCACGGCGAAGTCACCGAGGTCGAGGCGGAGGCTCCCAACTCCTTCTTCTATCCCCTCGGCAGCATTTGGACCCGTCTCACCGTCGAACACGATCCCCAGGGCCGCGTCACCGCTCTCATCTACCGCGACGACCGGCATGAAGAACGATGGGAACGAATGCGCCCGCCCCCGCGTACTCCTACCACAGGGAAATAAGCGGCGCAGGATGCGTCCGGAACTCGCCACCAAATTGATCACTTAGACGGGCGGGCGGCAATAAGGGGCGCGCAGTTCTCAGGAGGTTGATATGTTTTGCAGCGGATGCGGACATGCTGTGACACCCGGACAAAGTTTCTGCCCTCAATGCGGACGGCCCATGGCCGCGCCCGTCCCTCCCGTACCCGGTATCTCTTTCCTGCTCGACAGCTACGCCGGCAAAGTCCGGGCGCTCAGCATTGTCTGGTTCATCTGGGCGGGACTTTCGCTTTTGTTTGGTTTCATGGGAATGGCCTTTGCGCGTGCCTTCATGTTCGGCCACAACAACTGGTTCAACCAACCTGGACCTGGACCCTGGCTTGGACCGGCAATTATTCACTTCGCATGGATATTTATCGTCGTCCGCGCCGGCCTGGCCCTTGCTGCCGGCTGGGGACTCATGGAGCGCACCCAATGGGGCCGCATCATGGCCATCGTCGCCGCCGTCTTCAGCCTGCTCAAGTTCCCCTTCGGCACCGCCCTTGGCATCTGGACCCTGGTCACTCTCCTCGGCTACCGCAACCAGTCCCTCTACGAGCAACTACCTCAACTCTGAACCAAAAGGTCAGGTTCACTCCTTCACTGTTTCACTCATTCACTGTTCCCTGACCCCTGTCTTACAATCAATCCATGGCTTTCCCTGAAAATCGTATGCGCCGGCTGCGCCGGTCGGAATCTCTGCGCGCCCTCGTCCGCGAGACTTCCCTCGATCCGGGCGACCTGATTTATCCGCTCTTCATCTGCCCCGGCGAGGGCATCCGCAAGCCCATCGGCTCCATGCCCGGCGTGTTCAACCTGTCTGTCGACGAGACCGTCCGCGAAGCCGAAGAAGCCGTCAAGCTTGGCATCGGCGGCTTGCTGCTCTTCGGGCTCCCCGAATCGAAAGACGAACACGGCACCGGCGCCTATGACGACAATGGCATCGTGCAACAGGGTTTGCGCGCTCTCAAGCGGTCCTCTGCCGCCAGAAAACTCGTCCTCATTGCCGACGTCTGTCTCTGCGAATACACCAGCCACGGCCACTGCGGCATGATTGTCGAAACCCGCGATGGATGGGAAGTTGAAAACGACACATCCCTCGACCTGCTCGGACGCGCCGCCGCCAGCCTGGCCCGTGCCGGCGCCGACATCGTCGCCCCCAGCGACATGATGGATGGCCGCGTCGCCGCCATTCGCCGCGCCCTTGACGAGGACGACCGCACCGAGACGCCTATCCTTAGTTACGCCTCCAAGTTCGCATCCGCCTTTTACGGCCCCTTCCGCGAAGCCGCCGACTCCGCTCCCCAGTTCGGCGACCGCAAAACCTACCAGATGGATGGAGCCAACCTTCGCGAAGCCATGCGCGAAATCGATCTCGACATTGCCGAAGGCGCCGACATGATTCTGATGAAGCCGGCCATGCCCTACCTCGATGTCGTGCGCGCCGCCCGCGAGCGCGTCGACGTACCCATGGGCGCTTACCAGGTCTCCGGCGAATACTCCATGCTCCAGGCCGCCTTCGAGAAAGGATGGCTGGACCGCGATCGCGCCATCCTCGAGTCCCTCCTCGGCATCCGCCGCGCCGGCGCCGACTTCATCGTCACCTACTTCGCCAAAGACGCCGCCAGCCGTCTCTAAACGACGGCTTGCCAGATCGGATGCCGGCCCCGACCCACTTCACTGTCTCACTTATTCACTGTCTCACTTATTCACGGTCTCACTTATTCACGGTTCGCCGCTCACTGCCTTACTGACCACTGACCCCTCATGAACACCCTCGAGATCGTCAGCGTTCTGGTCGCCACCGCCGCCCTCTTCGGCTGGATCAGTTCCCGCGTTCTCAAGCTGCCCATCACCATCGGGACCATGCTCCTCACCGTCCTCGCCACCCTCAGCGTGGCTACGCTCGGCCAGTTTGCTCCCACCGTTCATGCCTGGACCGAACATCTCATCCACCGCATCAACTTTGAAGCCCTCATCCTTCACGGCCTGTTGCCGCTGCTGCTCTTCGCCGGCGCGTTCCTGCTCGACTTCGATCACCTCGCCCGCGAAAAATTTCCCGTCGCGGTCCTTTCGCTCCTCGGTACGGTCCTGTCCTTCTTGGCCGTCGCCGCCCTGATGATGCTGCTCGCCGGCACCGGCGCCAATTGGACGGAATGCCTCATCTTCGGCGCTCTCATCTCCCCCACCGACCCCATCGCAGTCCTGGAACTGCTCCGCCGCATCGGCATCGCCAAGTCCATCGAGGCGCAGCTTGCCGGCGAGTCCCTCTTCAACGATGGCATCGGCGCCGTCCTGTTTTTGACCATGATCGAGATTGCCCGCGGACAGGCGCCCACCCCGTGGCACGTCGCAGGCACTCTATTCCTGAAAGCCGGTGGTGCTCTGGTACTGGGAGTCGCGGCAGCCTGGCTCGTTTCCCACCTCATGCGCCTGGTCGACGCCTATCAGGTAGAGATCCTGCTCACTCTCATGCTCGCCCTGGCAGGCTATGTGCTCGCTGACCACTGGCACGTCTCCGCGCCGCTTGAAGCCGTCGTCGCCGGCATCGCTCTGCGCCACTTCAACCGCCGGCAACCGCATGGGCACATCGCCGAAGATCGCATCGACCAGTTTTGGACCCTGCTCGATGAAGTGCAGAACTCTGTCCTCTTTGTCCTGCTGGGGCTCGAAGCCATGGTCGTCACCGTCAACGCCACCACCGTGCGCGCCGGCCTCGCCGCCATCTTCTCCGTCACCCTTGTGCGCTATGCCGCGGTTGCCCTTTGTTTGGGCCTGGTGCGCCTCTTCCAAAAACAACGCCGCAGTTCCGCCACCATTCTCACCCTGGGCGGCCTCCGCGGCGGTCTCTCCATTGCCTTGGCTCTGTCGGTCCCCCCGGTGCTCGGCGGCCATTCCACCGGTTCCTGGATTTTCGGCGCAACCTACATAATCGTGGTCTTTTCCATCATCATCCAGGGCGGCTTACTGCAATTCGCACTCGTCCGCATCCGCAACCGCGCCGCAGTGCAGTCTTCCGCCTCCCAACCCCAGCCGTAGCTCTTTGCTGAGTGGGTGCCCCAGGTCTCCTTTTGAGACCTGGGATCGAGGCTTACAGCGTGAATCCGCCCGCAGCGTAGATCGCCTGTCCGTTGATCCAGCCCGAATCTTCCGAAGCCAGAAACGCCACCGCCGAGGCTACGTCCCTGGGCTGGCCGATGCGGCCCAGCGGTGTGCGGCCGACTGCGGTCTTTTCGAAGTCGCTGCCGATAAAGCCCGCCGCATGCGTCCCTTCCGTTTCAATCATCCCCGGGTTCAGCGAATTCACGCGGATGTTCTTCGGCCCCAGTTCCTTCGACAATGCTGCCGTGATCGAATCCACCGCACCCTTGGTGGCGCTGTAGACCGACCCTCCCGGCACACCATCCACAACCACCGAACTGATGTTCACGATGCTTCCGCCCTTGGGGTTGAAGTGCTTCAGTGCCGCCTGCGTCGTCAACAGCAAGCCCAGGACATTCACGTTGAACTGTTTGTGGAAATGTTCCGGCGTAATCGCCTCGATGGGACCGAATTCGAAAATGCCCGCATTGTTGACCAGCGTATCGATCGGCCCCAGCTCCCGCGCCACCCTCTCCACCAGGGGCCCGATCGAGTCGGGATTCGACAGGTCGGCCTGCACCGCGATGGCTTTGCCGCCCTGGGCCTTGATCTCGGCCACCAGCTTTTCAGCGCCGTCCTTGCCGCCCGCATAGTTCACCGCGACCGCCGCGCCCCGGGACGCCAGCTCCCGTGCGATTCCCGCTCCAATGCCCTTCGATGCTCCCGTTACCAGCGCCACTTTTCCCTGAAGATTCGCCATGTTCCCGCTCCATCTTCGAAACGTCATCACTTCGACATTTCGATAACTATCGAATTGATTGCGCAATCGGGAATTCGATTCAGGAATGGTTGTGAATTTCTCTTCCCCGGATTCGTTCCCGGGATTTCAGCCGGATTTATTCCCTGGCTTTAGGCGGCAACCCGCACCCTTCCCTGTTCAGCGTGCCGAGACTTCCGATCAGCGCTTCCATGACTCCCGGGCGCAGCGAAAGGAAGTGGAACTTCCCCTGCCGCTCGACGCTGATCAGCCCGGCCGTCTCCAACTCCTTGATGTGGTGCGAAAGCGTGGCCGGTGCGATCGCCAGCGAAGCGCGCGCCTCGCTACACCCCAGCGGGCAGGACGCCTTGGCGATTCGCTCCAGCAGCTCAAACCGCTTCGGATCGGCGAGCGCCTTCAGGATCGCCGTACGGCGAACGCGGCTCAGCCGCGTCGGTCGTGCGGCACGATCTCCCAGGATTACATCTGAGTTCATCGGATTCAAGCCCACTCGTTGGATGCAATAGTAGCTCAACCAAAAACTGCCGCTCCGTTCCCAACACAAGTGTCGTCCTGAGCGAAGCGCTTTTCAGCGGAGCCGAAGGACCTGCTTTTGCCCTTTTCGCCAGACCAATACCGCTCCCTCAACCAGCCGCTTTCTCCCCCATCGCCAGCAGCGTCTGAAACTGCGGCGCATCCGCATCCCGATCCACAATCGACACCGTCACCGCCCCGAACCCGGCCGCCTCCAGCATCCCTTCCACTTCCGTCTCGCTGAAACCCAGCCGCTCATCCGCATACATCTCCCGCGCCTCTTCGAACCGGTGCTTCGCCAGGTCCAGGATCACCAGACGCCCGCCCGGCCGCAGAATCCGCGCCGCCTCCTCGACCGCCCGCTCCGGATGAAGCGCATGATGCAGCGACTGCGAAAAGAACACCAACTCCACCCCGCCCGCATCCACGGGCACTTCCTCCATGTCCCCCTGCCGGAAGTCCACGTTCTCGATGCCCAGCCGCACCGCCTGGTCCCGGCCCACTTCCAGCATCTTCGCGGACGAATCCACCGCGATTACCCGCGTCGCCCGTTGCGCCAGCAGCAAAGAAAACGTCCCGTCTCCCGCCCCCAAATCGGCAATCGTCATCGGCGGCATCAGCCGCAGCAGCGCCTCCGCCAGGCTCTTCCACGACTTGCCCGGAACATAGTCCTTGCCCAGCCGCCCCGCCATGCTGTCAAAGAAATTCCGCATCCGGTCCTGTCGCTTCTTCAACACCCGCCGCATCGACGCATGATCCGCCCCTGCTTCCGGCGTCTCTTTTTCCGCCTGCGCCAGCAGTCCCTCCAGAATCCCGCCCCCGTCCGACTGCGAAGTCCCATAACAAATCCGGTAGAGGTTGTTCTTCCCCGTCCGCCGATCCTCCACCAGCCCCGCCTGCTTCAATTGCGAAAGATGCGTCGAGATCGTGCTCTGCCCCATCACCAGGATTTCCTGCAGTTCCGCCACCGACAATTCCTCCGCCTTTAGAAGCAGCAGGATCCGCAGCCGATTGGCATCGGCAGCGGCGCGGAGAATTTTCACGATTGACGGCACAGGCACCCTTCTGATACATATCAATATATCACGATAGGACGATATAAGGAGTTATACGAATGGCGACTACCCTCGAAATCACGGCTGCCGACTACAAAGTAGCCGACATGAAGCTGGCGGACTGGGGCCGCAAGGAAATCAACATCGCTGAGCACGAAATGCCCGGCCTGATGTCCATCCGCAACAAGTACTCCGCAGAAAAGCCCCTCGCTGGCGTCCGCGTCACCGGCTCCCTGCACATGACCATTCAAACCGCCGTCCTGATTGAGACTCTCACCAGCCTCGGCGCTGAAGTCCGCTGGGCTTCCTGCAACATCTTCTCCACCCAGGACCATGCCGCGGCCGCCATCGCCGCCACCGGCGTTCCCGTCTTCGCCTGGAAGGGCGAGTCCCTCGAAGAGTATTGGGACTGCACCTATCTC
The DNA here is from genome assembly GCA_036488735.1 of Occallatibacter sp. Lineage (GTDB taxonomy): Bacteria > Acidobacteriota > Terriglobia > Terriglobales > Acidobacteriaceae > Telmatobacter. The sequence continues at coordinate 285,585 of DASXHC010000030.1, read as the reverse complement.
GCCCTCAGCCACAAGGGCGGCAAGGGGCCCCAGCTCGTCGTCGACGACGGCGGCGACGTCACCCTCCTCATCCACAAGGGCTATGAACTCGAAGACGGCGACAAGTGGGTCGAGACCCCCTCCGGCAACCACGAAGAGCAGGTCATCAAGGATCTCCTCAAGCGTGTCTACGCTGAAGATCCCCAGCACTGGCACAAGGTCGTCAAGGAATGGCGCGGTGTTTCCGAAGAAACCACCACCGGCGTCCATCGCCTCTACAAGATGATGGAGCAGGGCAAGCTTCTCGTCCCCGCCATCAACGTCAACGACTCTGTCACCAAGTCCAAGTTCGACAACCTCTACGGCTGCCGCGAGTCCCTCGCTGACGGCATCAAGCGCGCCACCGACGTCATGGTTGCCGGCAAAGTCGCCGTCATCTGCGGATACGGCGATGTGGGCAAGGGTTGCGCGCATTCGCTGCGCGGCATGGGCGCCCGCTGCATCATCACCGAGGTCGATCCCATCAACGCCCTGCAGGCGGCGATGGAAGGCTTCGAAGTCACCACCGTTGAAGACACGCTCGGCCGCGGCGACATCTACGTCACCACCACCGGCAACGTCGACATCATCACCCTCGAGCACATGAAGAAGATGAAGGACCAGGCCATCGTCTGCAACATCGGCCACTTCGACAACGAGATCGAGATGGACAAGCTGAACTCGGCCAAGGGCGTCACCAAGCTCAACATCAAGCCCCAGGTCGACTTCTACACCTTCCCCGACGGACACGGCATCTTCATCCTCGCCGAAGGCCGTCTCGTCAATCTCGGCTGTGCCACCGGCCACCCCAGCTTCGTCATGAGCAACAGCTTCGCCAACCAGACCCTGGCCCAGCTCGACCTCTGGAAGAACAAGGACACCTACAAGGTCAACGTCTACGTTCTCCCCAAGAAGCTCGATGAGGAAGTAGCCCGCCTCCATCTCGAGAAGATCGGCGTCAAGCTCACCACCCTCACCCCCAAGCAGGCCGAATACCTCGGCGTACCCGTCGAAGGCCCCTACAAGCCCGACATGTACCGCTACTAGAAAACAGTGAAAGAGTGACCGAGTGAAGCCAGAGCAGTGAACGAGTGAAGCACGAGCAGTGAACGAGTGAATAAGTGAGTGAGTAAGCAGGAACGATCCCTCATTCACTTTTCACTGATTCACTTTTCACTCGTTCGCTGATTCACCTCTTCACTTTTTCACTTCTTCACCTTTCACTCATTCACTCATTCACTTTCTCGGGTACTCCTCATGCCTAACCCGCCCCATTTCTCCTTCGAGCTCTTCCCGCCGCGCACCCCCGAAGGCGTCGCGAAGTTACCCGCCGTCATCAATCAGCTCGCCACCGCGGGTCCCGACTACTTCTCCATCACCCACGGCGCCGGCGGCTCCGATCAGGACGGCACCTACGACACCCTCATGACTGTCGTCACCCACGCAGGCACCGAAGCCGTACCCCATCTCACCTGTGTCGGCTCCACTCGAGCCAAAGTCGCGGCCATGCTCGATCGTTATCGTGAAGCTGGCGTCAAGCGCATCGTCGCCCTGCGCGGTGATTTGCCCGCCACCGCCATGAGCCCCTCGGCCCCCGGAGAATTTCATTACGCCAACCAACTCGTCAGCTTCATTCGCGAAACCCACGGCAACGCCTTCAAAATCGAAGTAGCAGCCTACCCCGAAATGCATCCCCAGGCCCTCAATGCCGAGGCCGACTTCGACAACTTCTGCCGCAAGGTCGAAGCCGGTGCCGACGGCGCGCTCACCCAGCTCTTCTACAACGTTGACGCCTACTTCGATTTCGTGGAGCGCTGCGACAAGGCCGGCATCCGCATTCCCATCATCCCCGGCATCATGCCCATCACCAGCTTCGCCAACACCGTGCGCTTCTGCGGCGGATGCGGCGCCGACCTCCCGCGCTGGGTCCGGCTCCGTCTCGAACACCTCCAAAATGACAAACCCGCCCTCCTTGAGTTCGGATTGAGCGTCGTCGTGCGCCTCTGCGAAACCTTGCTGCGCAACGGCGTACCCGGCCTGCACTTCTACACCATCAATCAGGCCGACCCAGCACTCCGACTCTGCGAACGACTCAACCTGCGTCGCACCGAAGAAGTCGCGCGCTCCTGATCAACAGGCCTTCATCCTTCCAGCATGTTGTATCGTTGCCATGCACGATCGACTGATCCAATGTCGATCGCCAAATCGAAGGGTGATTCGCGATGCACGCTCCCATGGCCCGTCCCTCCGGCCCCACTCCCATCCTGCTCGCACTTTTCTTTCTCTGCGCCTCTGCCGCGGCCCAGGTGCCACCCCTCGCACCGCCCCCCATCGACAACTTCTCCGGCCATCCCCGCGCCATCATCCTCAGCGACATCGGCAACGAGCCCGACGACCAGATGTCCTTCGTGCGCCTCCTTCTCTACTCCAACGAAATCGATCTCGAAGCCATGATCGCCTCCACTTCAACATGGCAGAAAACCGCAACCCACCCCGAAACCATGCACGCCCTCATCCAGGCCTACGGCCAAGTTCGCGAAAATCTGCTCCTCCACGCCAACGGATGGCCCACCGCCTCCGACCTCGATCGGCGCGTCTTCCCCGGCCAGCCCGCCTATGGTCTAGCCGCCACCGGCCCAGGCAAATCCTCCGCCGGCTCCCACACCCTCGTGCAGGCCATCGAGCGCGCCGACGACCGCCCCCTCTGGGTCTGTCTCTGGGGCGGCGCCAACACCCTCGCCCAGGCCCTCATCGACCTCCGCGCCGCCCACACTCCCGACGAAACGGCAAAGCTCATCGCCCGCCTCCGCATCTCCTCCGTCTCCGATCAGGATGACGCCGGCCCCTGGATCCGCCGCGAATTCCCGTCCCTCTTCTATGTCGTCATGCCCAGCGCCCCCAACGGCGAAGACTATTACTACGCCACCTGGACCGGCATCAGTGGCGACCTCTATTACCGCAACGGCGCCGGCGCCGACTCCAGCCTCGTCACCAATGAATGGCTCGACGCCAACATCCGCGCCAAGGGCCCCCTCGGCAAAATGTATCCCCGCTTCATGTTCATCATGGAAGGCGACACGCCCTCCTTTCTCGGACTCATCGAGAACGGCCTCAATGCCTGGCGCCGTCCCGATTGGGGCGGTTGGGGAGGCCGCTATATCTATCGCCAGCCACGCGCCGAACCGCACCCCATCTGGACGCAGGGCGGCGACATGTTCACCCGCGCCACGTCGCAGGATGTTGTCCGCGGCGTCGACGGCCTGGACCATGTATCCGATCAGGCCACCATCTGGCGCTGGCGCGAAGCCTACCAGAATGACTTCGCCGCACGCATGGACTGGACCATCCGCGACTTCGCCCGCGCCAATCACAATCCAGTCGTGGTCGTAAACGGCAAGCCCGGCACATCCCCCATCGAAATCGAAGCCAGTGTTGGCCAGACCATCACCCTCGACGCCGCAGGCACCACCGATCCCGATAAGCAGAACCTAAGTTATAAGTGGTGGCTCTATCCCGAAGCTGGACTTACCGGTTCTCACGGAGCCGCCCTAACTATCTCGAATGCTAATCAACCCCAGGCCGAAGTCATCGTGAATTCTCCATGCAGGCCCGCATGGATCGACGGCCTCATCCCCTGCCGCGGCGACGGAATCGCCCACATCATCCTCGAAGTTACCGACGATGGCTCGCCGCGCTTGACTTCCTACCGCCGCATCCTCATAAAAGTGCGGGCGACACCATCGTCGCCCGCATCCGCAAAATAACGATCTCGAATCAGAAATTAAAACTCACCTGCAGATCGATGCTCCGGTTCGACGCCGGCGATGAGAAGAACCCTCCCGCCAGCGCATTCGACTTGCCGAACAACGGCGACTCCAGCACTCCCACCGGCTGCGCCAGGTTCACTGAGTTGAATACGTTCCGCGCCATCGCCGCCAAGTTGATCGAATACTTTCGAGGCACCACCTGGTCCATGCGCGGGGGTCCACCGCCGCGGCTCAACCCGCTCGGTCCAAGGCCGCCCCCGGGAGGTCCACCGCCGCCAGGGCCCCCTCCCCCGGGAGGCGGACCGCCACCGCCAGGACCGCCGAACGAAGCCCCCGTCCCGCCTTCCACCTTCGGCCCGATCCCGAACGACTTGCTCATCCGCATATTCATGCTGAATTGCGAAGGTCCATTGCCATAGTTATAGGGAATGCGCGCCTGGTTCCATGCCGGATTCAGGTCGAACGTCCCATACTTCGTCGCCACCACGTCCGTGCTGCTCGACGTCGCAAACGCCGGCCGGTCGTTGAATTGGTTATCCCCGTTCAAGTCCTGTCCGATTGCGATGTTGAACGGCTGGCCCGAATCCGTCACCAGCATCGGGCTGAACGACACGCCGTACGGCGCGGTAATGTTCCCCCCCAGCAGGAAACGGCTCCGTACATCAAAGCTCGACCTGCCATAGTCCGCGCCAGGATTGAATTGGTTACTCGGAAAGTAAGTCGCCCCCGACGTATCCGCCTTCGCAAAGTTCGCCATGTAGAAGCCGAACAACGAAACCCGCTGCGCCCTCACCGTGTAATTGAAGACCACCTGGTTCTGGTTGTACACGCCCCCCGAGCGGAACTGGTAGATATTCTCGTCCACCCCATTCGGCCGCGTTCCCGTGCCCGTCGCCGCGTCATAAGTCTGCGGAAGATACGCGTTGATGTTATCGCTGTAATACTGATGCACACCGCGCGAATTAATATACGTCGCCGATACCGTCGCGACCTTCCCTATCTGCCGCTCCACGCCGATCGCCGACTGCATGCTGACCGCCGCCTTCAGATTCGGAGCCACTTCATACATAGTCGGAGCCACTGAACTCGCCGCAGCCAGCTGCGAGGTCGATGGCGCATTCTCATAGAAGCTCGGATTCTTCACTACGTACTGCTGCTGGTTCACACCGTTCTGCCGGATCGCATCCAGTATGTATGTCGAGCTGAACCGGTCGAAGAACCATCCATAGCCCGCGCGAATGACTGTCTTGTTCTGCCCTCCCCACTTCGGCGCCCACGCCAGCGACAACCGCGGGCCGGTGTCCGCCTTATCGCTGATGCGATTCTGCGCCTCGTACCGCACTCCATAGCTGAAAGTAAAATTCGGCTTGATCTTGTAGTCGTCCTGAAAGAACAATCCCGCATCGAAAACATCCACCTTCGATCCCGCCGTCCCCGCCGTCACATCGTACTCAGACGGCGTCTTCGCCGCATAGGCGCTCAGCGAGGAGTAGATATAGTTGCCGTTAAAGCCCGAAGTGGAGTAGTTCGCATCCCGCGTCAACCGCAGCCTTCCACCGAAGTTGATCGAATGTGCCCCCTTGACCGCGGTCGTGTAATTCTGCAACTCATAACGATCCTGGTTGTCGCGCACCACCCCCGCATTGCTGCCGCCGCCCGTGAACGCGCCCTGCACCGTCACCGTTGGATCGGTTACCTGCGCTACCTGGTTATTGCGGTCCCGCGTGTACTGGAACCGGGTCTCGTTGATCACGTTCGCGCTCAATATCTGCGTATCGCTCAACTGCAGGGTGTTCTCGTGGTTCAGCACATTGTAGGCCTGGCTCTCCAGCGCGAACTGTGAGACGCCGCTGTTGGTCTGCTTCTGCCGGTCGAACATGTAGCGGACCGTGAGTGTGTTACTCGGACTCAGTTGAAAGTCGAGCCGCGGGCTGATATCCAGGCGCGACTGCGGATTGGCTACTGCCGTGGTGAAGTTATAAGCACCATTCGTTGAATCCAGCAGCTCCGCATTCACAATCGAATTCGAAGCATTGTCCCTGCGGAAGATACTCGCGAACCACGACGCGTTCTTGGTCAGCGCGCCGCTGACATTTCCCACCATGAATGTCGAGTAATACGCCGGCTCGTTCGATACAAACGGATTCAGCGAATTAAACGCGGAGTCGTTGCCGTTAATCATGACCGAGCCGTGAAACTTGTCTTTGCCCGGCTTGGTCAGTATCTCGATGCGCCCGTAACCTAACTTGTCATACTGCGCCGAAAACGGATTCTGATTCACCCGAATCTCCCGGATCGACGACTTCGGCGGCAGCTGCCCGCCCGTAAAACCGTCAATATATATCTGCGCGCCGCTCGGCCCCGCCGAAGGCCCCGCCAGGGCATTCAATTCGTTCTGCAATTCATCCGGGTCATCCGACAGCGCATCCAGGTCCTTGCCTTTGATCACGATCGCGCTCGCGTTGTTCTCCGCGCTCGTATCCACGCCCAGGCTCTCTTCCTTCACCTGCACCTGCTGCTCGTCTACCTGGATTTGAAGACTTACATTCTCGACCGCTGTCTTGGCTGCGAACACCTTCACATCCTCGACGCTCGCCGCCGCAAACCCCTGGGCCGTGACTAAGATCTTGTAGCGGCCCGGCATCACTCCCGCAAACGCAAACACACCGTCGTGCCCGCTGGCTGCGGTCTTCGCGTAGCCCGCATCGTTCGACAGCACAACCATCGCCGATGGAACCAGCGCTCCGGTTTGGTCCGTCACCGTTCCCCGCACTTCTCCGTTTTGTGACTGCGCCTTGGCCAGCAGTGCGCAGCCGGATAGAAACAACGCGATGGAAATGCAGACATACAGTACGCGAGTGAATCTGGTCATTCTCTAAACTCCGATCCCCTGTGGGCTATATCTAGAAGAACCCCGCCGCGCCTCCCGTGCGGTCACGATTGGTAAAGCTGTGTAACAAAATGTCACCGCGCTGGTGACCATTTGTTACATTTCTCCTGTGTTGCGGGGCGCGGACCAGCGTAGCCTGTAACTGGGACAACTTGTGGAAGAAGTTCTACTTATCGACGACGACGTTGAACTCTGTTCCATGCTCAGCGACTACCTGGGCCGCTACGGATTTCGCATCACCACCATCCATCGCGGCGATGCGGGCCTCAAGATCGCGCGCGATAAACCATGGGCGCTTATCCTGCTCGATGTGATGTTGCCCGGCATGAATGGCTTTGAAGTACTGAAGCAGATCCGCACCGCTTCGGCTGTCAGCGTGCTCCTTCTTACCGCCCGCGGCGATGACGTCGACCGCATCGTCGGCTTGGAAATCGGCGCCGATGACTATCTGCCCAAGCCTTTCAATCCGCGCGAACTGCTGGCGCGCATGCGCGCGATTTTACGCCGCAGCAGCGGACCTGGAGCCGAGACCTCGCTGTTGCGCGTTCAGGACCTCGAACTCGATCGCGCCGCGCGCAAAGTGCTTCAAGACGGGCGCAGGCTCGATCTCACCGATGTCGAATTCGCTCTGCTCGAGACCCTTATGCGCTCCCCCGGCAAAGTGGTCTCGCGTGAGGAGCTCTCCGAAAACGCGCTGGGCCGCAAGTTCGACCCCTTCGATCGCAGCCTGGATATGCATGTGAGCAGGTTGCGCCGCAAGCTCGCCGAGAACAACACTCATGATGAGCAGGTAAAAACCATACGCGGAACGGGCTATCAACTCGCGGTAGACAGGGCAAAGGACTGAACCATGCGCGGGCTGTTTTTCAAAATCTTCATCATCTTCTGGATCGCCCAGAGTCTCATCTTCGTCATCTCCATGGCTCTCATTCTGCGCCATCGGTTTCCCCGCCCCGATATGTGGCGCGCCGCGCTGATGAGCACCCTCGCCTTTGAATCGCGCGAAGGGATCGCGTCCTACGAAACCGGCGGCTGTACGGCGTTTCAGGCCTACGCCGCCGCCCACGCCCAGGCTCTCTCTGTTGCCGATCCATCCGGGCGCCTGTTGTGCAACGCCGGCGCCCAGCCTGGCAATCCCGCGCCCGGGCCCGGCGCGGACGATATGGGTGGCGAACAGGTGGGAAACCAATTCCGGTGGAGCGTTCCCGTCACGTCTGCCGCCGGGAGCCATTATGAGTTTCTGCTCAGCGTTCCGCATCTCCCCGACCACCATAGCTGGTACCAGGATCTGCTGCACTTTGCCTTTCCCCAGCTTCCCGTCGCCATTGCAGTCGGGGGCGTCACAACCTTCGTGCTCGTCCTGATCTTCACTCGTCCCGTGATCCGCTTGCGCAGCGCTGCGCGCGACCTCGCCCTGGGCAGGCTCGGTACGCGCGTCAAAGAAAACCAGGCCCCCGCGCGCCTTTTTCGCGGTGACGAATTTCAGGCGCTCGTTCACGACTTCAACCATATGGCTGAGCGCCTCGAGTCCCTGGTGGGTGCGCAGAAACTACTGCTCCGCGATGTCTCGCACGAGTTGCGCTCGCCCCTCGCCCGCTTGAGCGTTGCGCTCGAATTGGCCCGTGAAGATGCGCAGCCCGAGATGACCGCCCACCTCGATCGCATCGAACGCGAAACCGTGCGCCTCAACCAGCTCATCGGCCAATTACTCACCCTCTCCTCCATGGAGGCCATCGAAGCCGACAACTTCCAACCCGTATCCCTCAAGGCCCTTCTCGAAGATCTGGTCCCCGATGCGGAGTACGAAGCCAATCAACGACAGGCATCCATCGTTCTCAACGCTCCCGAAGACTGCCTCATTCGCGGGAATCGGGAACTGTTATATCGCGCTATCGAGAACGTGGTCCGCAACGCCATACGCTACACGGAGCCTGGAACCCAGGTCGCCATCTGCCTCTCCGCCGCGCTCGAAGACGCCCATCGCGTTGCGGTCCTGCGCGTGGCCGATCATGGACCCGGCATTCCCGAAGCCGAGATCCAGTCCATCTTCCGGCCCTTCTATCGCGTGGATGAAGCGCGCAGTCCGCACACCGGCGGCTTTGGCGTGGGCCTCGCGATCGCGGAGAGAGCCGTGAAACTCCACCATGGAGACGTGCGCGCCGCCAATTGCAAGGGAGGCGGCGCTGAGATACAAATGCGTTTTCCGCTCTCCGACATCCGCGTGATGCAGGCCTCAACCATCTGATTGCGTCGTGGCGCCATGCGGAGGAATCCACAAAATGTCATAAAATCGGCCCAAAAACGCTGCCCGAAAAAGCCTGTACCTGTTCCCGTATGTATCTATATTCCAATAACTTAGCCTTGCTCATCGGTCTATTTATTTGCGCCATTCAACCAAAACGCCAAAACAGGCTTTTTTCCAGTTTTCTAAAGTTGGCTCTATCTTGCACAATGCATGTGCCTTACAGGCAAATCGACGCAACAGCCAATTCTGGCGGTGCCCAAACTCGGCAAAAATCACTCTCGTTCTGCAGCGAGACTTTTGCGCGCCGTTTTGGGCGCCGTTGTTACTAAATCGTCAACATAGTCCCGAACTTATCCGGCACTTACTAAGTAAACGCGGCCAGAGTTATTCAGGCTCTGGCCGCTACTTGGTGTTCTAGTAAAGCACTTTCAGCCCGAACTGCACGATGCGCGGCTCGAATGTCCCCGAAACAGTGCCCCCGCTGGAGGGATTGCTCAATGTGGTTGCCGTGGAGAGAGTGCCGCCCAACCCGCTCGACGGAAGATATAGATTCGTGTGATTGAAGATGTTATAAAGCTCCGCCCGGAACTCGATCTTCAACCGGTCCATCGGCGTATTGAACCGCTTGTTCAAGTCAAGATCGGTTTCGAAATAGTTAGGCGTACGAGAAGGGTTGCGCGAGGCATTACCGAACGGACTAACCACGTTACCGTTGGCATCTTTGGTGGCGGGCAGGGTGAAGGCGGCTAGATTGACATATTGAATGGTGCCGTTCGAGAGCCGGTCGTTGAGACAGGAATGGCCCGAGTGGCAGGTAACTACTCCCTGTCCGGTAACGCGATTGGGCCTGTATTCATTGGCTCCGCGATAGGTTGCGGATATCTGCGGCGATACCACGTTGGCGGAGTTAGGCGTGTAAGTCAGGTTGAACGGCGTTCCGCCTTGCGCGGTGTTGATTGCGCTGACTTGCCATCCGCCCAACACGGCGTCGAGCAGGGCATTGTCACCACCGATGTATTTGCGGCCGCGGCCTACTGGCACGTCATAGACGAGGCTGGTGATGTTCGCGACGGGAAGGTTGTAGTCGGATTGACCATAGTCGGCCTTCAGGTTATTCGCATCCTGAGGCGACGGGGTGTTGCCTTCCAGCGAGGCCGAGGCGTTATCGAGTGAATGCTCCCATGTGAACGAATTGAGCAACGTAAGCCCTTCCACAAAGCGCTGCTCATACTTCGCCTGGAGTGCATTGAAATGCGAATAAAAGCCATTCAAAGCCGTGGTGATGTCGCCGTAGTTATACTGCGTGCCGACTGGGCCTCCCCAAGTCGGATAGGGTCGTACAAAGCCCTGTCCGAGCAGGGGGTTGGCAGGATTGGCCAGTCCCAGCGCGGGGTTGCCCTGGTTCGCGTTCAGGAAGCCCTGCAGCTTGAGACCGTGGTTCCCGATATATGACACATCAACGATGGTGTTCTTCGCCAATGATTTTTGAATGCTGAGGAAGAAGTTCTCCACATAGCTGTCTTTAGTGTTCTTGGGAATGTAAGTGATGTTATCGGTTCCCGGATTGAAGTTAGTGGCCAGGCCGGCGGGATAGCCCTGGTCAACCGTGCGATATCCTGCGCCGGTGGCGCTGGATGGTTGGGTGACCGATACAAAAAGAGCATTGGGGGCATTGATGGGCAGGATGTCGCCTGATCCAGCGCGCGTGTAGTGAACGAAGCTGGTTCCGAAGCCGCCGCGAATCGCGATCGTCGGAGTCATTTCATATGCGAATCCGACGCGCGGCGCATAATCGCCGAGCGATGGATTCACCAGAGTTTTGCCATAGACGCCGCCGCCTTTGTAAGGGGTGATAAAAGGGCTGCCCGCATAGCCCGGCGTGATGGTCAACATCGTGGCTGTCGCGGGATCGAAGTTAGACAGGTTGTTATGGGCCTCAGAGTAAGGCGCGCCATACTCCCAGCGCAATCCAAGATTCAGCGTAAGCTTTGGGTTGACCCTCCAGTCATCCTGGGCATACACGTTGTCCATACTTTGCAGCAGGTGGGCTCTGAAGTAAGTCGCGAGCGCATAGTTATTGGTTGTACCGAAGATCAGATCGGCCCAATAGGTATCGGCCGCCGCAGTTGGGTTGTTACAAGCAGTACCGGCCGTTGCGGGGCAGGCGCTATAGCCCTTGCCATACGTAAAGGAGCCGTACAGCGGGTTGGAGTCCTGCACCTGCATCCAGATATGTTCGTATTCGTAACCGAACTTCAAAGAGTGCTTACCTTTGATCCAGGAGAAGTTAACCTTGGGATCAAGCAACGACGGATATTGCCATTGCGGATTGGTGCTTTGACGGCCAAACGCTGAGAAGCCGCCGCTGACGCCTGTCGATGGCAGGCCGCCTGCAACTACGGGATCTGTCGGCAGGCCGGGAATCGTAATGGCGTTGTCGCCGATGGACAGAGTGTACTTGCCGGCGCGCGTGGAGGAAAGAGCCAGGCGCGCGTCGAGCACCTTATTTACGCCCAGCAACCGAGTGTATCCAAGCGCCACCTGCTGGTCGAGAATCTTGATGCGGCCATTCGTCTGGCCGTCAAGCGGCAAAGGCAGAGTGGGATAGTTGATGCCTGTCTCTTTTCGGTCGCTGACCTTGAGGAACCAGGCATTCTTTTCGTTTTGCTGAAAGTCGATGCGGAGATCGCCCTTGTCCGCGTTGTCGGTAAAGGGTGCATTGGTGGCGCAGTCATTGGAATCAAGACCGGTGGCCGGATTGATTCCGGTGGCGCCCGGAGCAACCTGGCACTGCGCGGGAAGTTTACCGAAGAAGGACAGGATCTGTTTCGAGATGGGGCTGGCATGCGGTGAATTCAATATCGACGTGCCTGCCTTGTAGTAAGTGCCGGGGCTGAACGGATCCTGCACATCGACTGCAAGGACACCGTTGATCTCGTTCTGCGTTGGAACCGTCAGCACCACTGTGGGAGTGAGCGTCTGCCGGAATCCTTCGTAGTCAACGAAGTAGAAGAGTTTGTTGCTGACGATCGGACCGCCGAAGGCCGTGCCGAACTGATTGCGGTTGAAACCGGGTTTCGGAAACTTGTGAGTCCCGCTTACCGCGTGGATGTACCCAAACGCATTCAAGTCAGTATTGCGCAGAAACTCATACAGCGTGGCGTGAAACTGGTTAGTGCCCGCTCGCGAAGCGACGTTGACGGTCGCGCCCGCCGAGCGCCCGTACTCCGCGCTCTCATTATTGGTCACGACCTGAAACTGGGAGATCGCATCGGGGGTGGGCTGAATGATCTGGTTATCGAAGCCCTGGTTACTTTCCCCGTAGGCATTGTTATCCATACCGTCGAGGAGAAAGTTGTTGAACATACTGCGGAGGCCATTGACATTGTAGGATCCTGCGCGGACCAGGCTGGTTACCGAGGTGGTGGTGGCCGCGGTTGGCGCCTGCCGCGAACCGGTCACCAGCGCCAGCAGATCAGAGTAGTTTCGACTTACCAGGGGGAGTGACTCAGTTTGATATTCGGAGATAGTCTGGCCGTGTTCGCTGGTTTCGGTCTCGAGTTGCAGAGCTACGTCGCTGACTTCAATCGTAGTAACATCCGCCTGCCCTACCTTGAGGGTCAGGTCGATGCGTTGACGCGCGGCAACCGAAACCGTGATGTTCCTGGCTTCGGCGGGTTCGAAATTCGGAGCGCCGGCCTGAATGTCGTAGACGCCGACGCGAAGCGATGGAACCTCGTAATCGCCCGAGCCGTTCGCTGTTACCTTGACCACGATTCCGGTATTGACGTTGGTGACGACGATGGCGGCATTGGCAACCGCGGCTCCACTGACATCATGAATAGAACCGATGAGGCTGCCGTCTTCATATTGCGCTTTGGCTTGGAGGGCGAAGAATGCGATCAAAAGGCCTGTGAATAAGAGAGTTACAAGGCAGATCTTTGACTTTCTCATAGATGGAGCGTAAACACAGTCCTTAAACAACCTGTGAATTTACGATCAACCGGCGGTGAATCGGGACGGCCCGGCTGGATAATTGAATATTTTTTGCTTCTATTCATTATCGCCGTCGCAAATCATCCGGAACGATGTGGCCGCTGCCGAAGCTTTTGTTCCATCGCACAAGAGGGTGACTATTTCAGCCCTGCACAAACGGTCGGCAGCGCCACGAAGACTTTCTTGTAACCAAACATTAATGACACGCTGGTACCTTGAATCGCGGTTCTTCGAACCCTTTCCCACACGCACGAAAATGTAAGGATCCGCCACCACCGAAACTTCCCCAAGGAGCTCTCCCATGCATGCTCTTTCGTTTCCGGCTGTCGCCAAGCGGCCCAAGCCGGCGCGCGTTCTCGCTTCGTTCGCAGTTTGTGTATTTGCAACAACTATCTTTGTCTCGGCGCAGGAGTTCGAGCCGGGCAACCTCGTCGTCAGCCGTTCAGTCTACAAGGGCCATGCCGATACTGTGAGGCTTGGAGAGGTTCTTCCCCCGGGCTGCATCGGAAGCCTTTGTGCTGGAACCTCCGGCGCCACTGCAGATGGTACGTTTCCCTATGTATTCAACAACGATACCTATGATGCCAGCTTCGGGATTACTTCCCCAATCTATCTCGACGAAATGACTCCCTGGGGCAAAGTGGTCCGCAGCCTGGAAGTGCCAAACGACTTGCTCGAAAGCGTACACAAGGAGAGCAATCAATTAGTGACAAGCTTCAGTTCCAAGTCGGAACTGGCGCTGCACCTATCTGCCGATTCGAAGTATCTGACGTTCATGGGCTACGTTGCGCCCGTCAACGCGATCGACGTGTCGAACTCAAATACGCCAGGAGCTGCCGATCCCACGAATCCCGTCGGCGAGAATTACGATCGCGCCGTGGCGACGGTGGACAGGAAGGGGAAATTCACCTTCACCGAGACCAACGCCTACAGCGGAAACAACGGGCGCGCCGCCATTCTGAATAACTCGGGCGGCGACAACTTCTTCTATACCGCGGGCAATGCCGGCAATGGTGCGAATCCCCAACCCAACGGCGTCATCCTGGGAGCAGGTGCACAAATCATCACACCGGCAACTGTGAATGAGTATCAGCAGGATCCGACGACCCCGACGCCGGTGGCGAGTTTCAGCGTCACCGAATTAGGCGCCAAGGCTGACAAGATTGGCAAGGACGATAACTTCCGCGGCATGACGATCTTCAACAACGTTCTGTACTACACCAAGGGGAGCGGCAGCAACGGCGTGAACACCGTGTACTTTGTGGACACCACCGGTAAAGCGTGCCCCAAGGGGGTCGGTCTGCCTGTGGCCGGCGCTACCCTGCCTACCGCGCCGCTGAGCTATAACCTGGCTACCCTGCAGACCACGGGCCTTCCGAATAACATGTGCATCCTGGCCGGCTTTCCCTCCACGCCGAATAAAACCGCGACCGTGACTGCGTACCCATTCGACTTATGGTTCGCCGACGCACACACCTTGTATGTTGCCGACGAAGGCGATGGAACCAACACGTACGACAGCACGACCAACCTTTACACCGATGCCTCCGGCCAGACAACGGCGGGTCTGCAGAAATGGGTGTTTGACTCCACGGCCAATGCGTGGAAGCTGGCTTACACGCTGCAATCGGGCTTAAAGCTGGGTGTGCCTTACTCGGTGCAGGGATTCCCCTCGGGCGACAATGCGGCGACCGGCCTGCCGTGGACCCCTGCGACCGATGGGCTGCGGAACCTGACGGGCAAGGTGGCAGACGGCCATGCGGTGATCTGGGCAATCTCCTCGACTGTGAGCGGCAACGGCGATCAAGGGGCAGATCCCAATAAGCTGTACGTGGTCGTCGACGATCTGAAGAACACGTCTGCGACCGCGGCAGCACACGAATCGTTCTGGGAACTCCGTACCGCAGGCTACAAGGAGGTTCTGCGGGGTGTCTCGTTTGCTCCTGAAGGAGATGATCGAGATTCACACTGAGCCGCTTCGCGCAGAGCCAAGGGGTCTGGATTCTGCTCGATAGTTGACCGCAAAAGCAAACCTGCAGTGCACGACAGGCCGGAACGGTACGACCTGTCGTGCGCGGTGTTTCTCATCGCCGGGTTGACACAGGGCGGGCGCTATCGGTCATGCTTTCATTAGGAAGGAGACCCGCCGCATGTGCGAACGACCCCCATCGGCATCCGCAACAATCCCCGCATCGCGCCTTTGCATCACTAACCTGATGATGAATTTTGAACTCGGCGATTGGGAACTGACCCACTCCGGCGGCCCTTCGGCCATGGAAGCGAATGCCAAGGCAGAGGGGCACATTCGATGAAACCAGCGCAAGGCCGCAGCCGTGTTGTGATCGAAGAGGTCTCTCCGCAGGTCGATGCGGGACGCCACCCTGTGTGCCGCATTGTCGGCGACGAGGTGGTGGTGACGGCGGCCATCTTTGCCGACGGCCACGACCGCATCGCGGCGCAGCTGCTTTATCAGCGGAGTACGGAGCGCCGCTGGCGCGTGGCGCAGATGACGCCGGTGAACAACGACCTCTGGACCGGTTCGTTCAAAGTGGACAAGCTGGGCTCGTGGCGGTTCACCATTCTCGGCTGGGTCGACCACTTTGTTACTTGGGAGAGCGAACTGAGAAAGCGGCTGGCCGCGCAGGTGGATCTGGCCGCGGGCAGAGTGGCCGCGGACAGCGTTCCAGTGAACGGGCCGGTGAGCGGGGCGGGGTTGAATGTCGGGGCGGTAGCGGGCGACCAGAATATTCCACTCGCTCTGCGCAGCGGGGCGATCCTGCTGAAGCAAGCGGCTGGACGTGCCAGGGGTGCGGACGCCAGAAAGTTGACGGAAGCGTCAAAGGCGCTCGAAGCCAAGGCGGACCGCAACGATGCATATTACGACTACCCGCTCGATCGGGAGAGTGTGGAACTGGCGGAAAGCTATCCTGACCAGACATTTGCTACTCGCTATGAGCTGGAGATGCCGGTGTGGGTCGATCGGGAGCGGGCGCGGTTCTCGGCGTGGTACGAATTATTTCCGCGGTCTGCGTCGCCGATTCCGGGCAAGCATGGCACGTTTGCCGATGTGCAGCGCCAGTTGCCCGAGATCGCCATCATGGGATTTGACATTCTCTACCTGCCGCCCATCCATCCCATCGGTCGCGCGTTTCGGAAGGGGCCGGAGAATTCCACGGAGTCTAAGCCCGGGGATCCGGGCAGCCCCTGGGCCATTGGCGACAGTTCAGTTGTTCCCGATCCGTCGGATCCAAATCGCGTCAAGGAAGACGATGGCGGGCACAAGTCCATTCATCCTGAACTGGGCACATATGCCGACTTCGACAGCCTAGTCGCCGCGGCCAAGGCGCAGGGGATGGAGATCGCGCTCGACATTGCGTTTCAATGCTCGCCCGATCATCCGTGGGTAACGAAGCATCCGACATGGTTCAACATACGGCCCGACGGAACGATTCAATATGCTGAAAATCCGCCCAAGAAATATCAGGACATCTACCCGCTGAATTTCGAATCGCCCGACTGGCGGGCGCTGTGGGATGAGTTGTATTCGGTATTCGAGTTCTGGATCAAGCGCGGCGTGAAGGTGTTCCGCGTCGACAACCCGCACACCAAGGCCATGCCTTTCTGGGAGTGGTGCCTCGGCGCGCTACGCGACAAGTATCCCGACACCATCTATCTGGCCGAGGCGTTTACGCGGCCCCACGTGATGTATTGGCTGGCCAAGGCGGGGTACACGCAGTCGTACACATACTTCACCTGGCGCAATACGAAGGCGGAGTTGCAGACTTATCTCGAGGAGATCACGAAGCCGCCGGTGAGTGATTTCTTCCAACCGAACTTCTGGCCGAACACGCCCGACATTCTGCATAAGTCGCTGCAAGACGGGGGACGGCCCGCGTTTATGTCTCGGCTGGTGTTGGCCGCGACGCTCACTGCAAACTACGGCATCTACGGGCCAGCTTACGAATTGGGCGAGAACGCGCCGGCTAAGCCCGCGGCCGGCAAGATGGAGTCGGAAGAATACCTGATGAGCGAGAAATACGAGATTCGCCAGCGTGATCGCAATGCGCCCGGCACACTCGTCCCGTTGATCACTACCATCAACCAGATTCGGCGCAGCAATCCCGCACTCCACTCCAACCTGTCGCTCACGTTTCACAACACGGATAATCCTCAACTGCTGTGCTATTCGAAATCGACAGCTGATTTCGCCAACACGATCCTGGTGGTGGTGAACCTGGATCATGTGAATCCGCAGTCCGGATGGGTCGATCTCGACCTGACGAAGCTGGGGCTGACGCCCGGCGAAAGCTTTGTTGTGGAAGATCTTCTCAACGGGCCCAGCTATACATGGTATGGTTACCGAAACTATGTAGCGTTGCGCCCCGGCGTTCAACCTGCGCACATCTTTCGCATTGCCCGTCGGCCATAACCGCTGAGTAATCTGTCCGGCGGGCTGCTCTTAAACACAACATGCATCCAAATAGCTCGGAGAACTGGAATTGAAGAAGCTCGCCAGCGCAACCGACCCTTTCTGGTATAAAGACGCAATCATTTACGAGCTTCACGTGCGGGCCTTTGCGGACTCGAACGGCGACGGCATCGGGGATTTCCCGGGGCTGATGTCGCGGCTCGATTACCTGCAGGACCTGGGTGTCACGTGTATCTGGCTACTTCCGTTTTTCCCGTCTCCCCTGCGCGATGACGGGTACGACATTGCGAATTACACCGATGTCAATCCGTCGTATGGGACGCTGACCGATTTCAAGGCGTTTCTGGACGCCGCGCACCAGCGCAACATGCAGGTGATGATCGAGTTGGTCATCAACCACACCAGCGACCAGCATCCCTGGTTCAAGGCGGCGCGCCTGGCGCCGGCTGGGTCGCCGCTGCGCGATATGTATGTATGGTCGCAGAGCGACCAGGTCTACAAGGACGCACGCATCATTTTCACCGACACGGAGAAGTCAAACTGGACGTGGGATGAGACGGCGAAGGCGTACTACTGGCATCGCTTCTTTTCGCATCAGCCGGATTTGAATTTCGACAACCCGATGGTGATTGAAGAAGTGCTGAAGGCGATGCGCTTCTGGCTCGATATGGGCGTGGACGCGATGCGCATGGACGCCATTCCCTACCTGGTGGAGCGCGACAATACCTCCTGCGAGAACCTGCCGGAGACGCACGCAGTAATCAAAAGGATTCGGGCGGCCATCGATGCGGATTACGCAAACCGCCTGGTGCTGGCCGAGGCCAATCAATGGCCGGCCGATGTGCGGCCTTATTTCGGGGACGGCGACGAGTGCCACATGGCGTTTCACTTCCCGCTCATGCCGCGCATTTACATGGCGCTGCGCCAGGAAGACCGCCTGCCGATCACCGACATCATGGCGCAGACGCCGCCCATTCCAGACAACTGCCAGTGGGGGCTGTTCCTGCGCAACCACGACGAGCTGACCCTCGAGATGGTTACGGACGACGAGCGCGACTACATGTACTTCGCCTACTCGGCTGACCCGCGCATGCGTATCAACGTGGGCATCCGCCGCAGGCTGGCGCCGCTGGTGGACAACAACCGCCGCCGCATCGAGCTGTTGAACTCACTGCTGCTGAGCTTTCCCGGGACCCCGATTATCTATTACGGCGACGAGATCGGGATGGGCGACAACATCTATCTCGGTGACCGCAACGGCGTGCGCACGCCCATGCAGTGGACCTCCGACCGCAATGCAGGATTTTCAAAGTGCGACCCGGCGCGGCTTTATTTTCCGGTCGTCATGGATCCGATTTACGGCTACCAGGTAGTCAACGTCGAAGCCCAGCTCAGCGATCAATCGAGCCTGCTGCACTGGACGCGCAACATGATCGCGCTGCGCAAGCTGTTTCAGGTTTTCGGGCGCGGCACGCTGACGTTTCTGAATCCCACCAACCGCAAGATTCTGGCCTACCTGCGCGACCTCGATCGCGGCGATGGCTCGCACGAAACCATCCTCTGCGTGGCCAACTTGAGCCGCTTTGCCCAGCCGGTTTCGCTGGACCTGTCGTCGTTCATCGGCATGGAGCCGGTGGAGATGCTGGGCTACGTACCGTTCCCCACGATTACCGCCGAGCCCTACGCATTGAGCGTCGCGCCCTATTCGTTCTTATGGCTGGAGTTGCAGCCCGCCGCAGCGAAGCAGGACGTGCTGCCCGATCCAGTACTCGAAGCGACGGGAGAGAGTGCAACCCAGGAAGTGGCAACCTTGGATCTACTCACCAAGGGCTGGTCGGGCTTTCTGGCGGGGCATGGGTTGGCACTGCTCGAGGCGTCACTGCCTGCGTGGCTGCCGCGGCAACGCTGGTTCGGCGCCAAGTCGCGAAGGATCCAGACCGTGCGCGTGATCGATTGGGTGGAGATGCCTGCCGCCGTTGCAGCCAATACCGCTCTTCTTGCGGGCAGCGATTTACCCGCCGCCAGTTCGATCCCGGCGGCTTTGTTTTTCATCGAGATCGGTTATGGCGACAACCTGTGCGACGTGTACCAGATTCCTCTCGCGTTCAGCAAAGATGGCGACGCGGACGAACTGACCGCCAACCGGCCGCAAAGCATCGTGACGGTATTGCCGACGCCCACGGGCCCTGCCGTTCTGCATGACGCTACGGTCCGCGAAGACCTCCGCCAGGGCCTGCTGATGCTGATCGAACGCAACGCGACGCTGGCGCTCTCGACCACGCGCACCGCGGCGCTGGAAGTTGCCGCTTCGCTTGCGGCGGCAGCCACGGGCAACACGGCCAACGAAGAACTGGCGAGGGGTGGGGCGGCCGATCTGCTGCAGCACCCGGAGCGCGCCACCCACGCAGCGGCCGCAGATGGCCGCGTGCACCTGCGGCCCCACGAAGAATTTCCCGAACCGATCCCGGCAGCGGACCCCGGGGTTGCGGTCGCGCCGCCGGTGCCGCCGGAAGAGATTCTGCCTCCGGCGATTCCGACGTCGGGCATCCCCGTGGCGCCGGCGCCTATCAGCGCCCAGCCGGGCGAAGCCGTCACGCCGCCGCGATCGAGTGCTCCCGCCGTGTCATCGGCGACCCATCGGCTGCAGACGCGCGAGTCTCCTTCGGCGGGCGATCCGGCACCGCTCTCCGGCCGTCTGGACGCGCGGGCCTCCGCCGCTTTTGCGCAGCAGCGCAATTCGCACCGCCTGGCGGCGCGGGTCGGCTCGGCAGAGCAGTCGAACACTTCGATCCTTTACGGGAAACAGCTCATCATGAAGCTGTTCCGCCGCTTGCAGCCTGGTGAGAATCCGGACGTGGAAATCGGCCGCTTCCTCACCGAGATCGCTCACTTCCAGCGCATCGCGCCATTCCTCGGCGAGATTACGATTACTCCCAACGGCGGCGAGAAGACGACGGTCGCCATGCTGCAGGGACTGGTGGCGAACCGAGGCGACGGCTGGCAGTGGTTCCTCGATCAATTTCCCAGCTTTTTTGCTTCGGTGGCTTCACTCCCCCCGCCGCCGGAGATGGCAACACCCGGATTCCTCAAGCAAGAGGAAACCCCCTCGGAGGCGTTCGATCATGCGCGGCCAGCAATGGAGGCTGCCGCCCTGCTGGGTAAGCGCACCGCGGAGATGCACCTCGCCCTGGCCACGCCCACGGATGATCCCGCTTTCTTTGCGGAGCCATTCACGCCATCGGACTTGTCACGCGATGCCCTGCGAGTCGACGCACAAATCGCCGCGACCCTCGATGCATTGAAAGCCAAACTTCCCACCCTGGTCGACGTGATTGCCGACGACGCTGCCCTCCTGCTTTCGCGGCGGCGCGAGTTGATCGCCCGCGCCCACGCCATCGAAACAGGAGAAGCCGCAGGCCAGCGCATCCGCATTCACGGCGACTATCACCTGGGCCAGACCCTGCGCACGGGCGGCGATGAATCGGAACCGGGAGATTTTGTGCTCCTCGATTTCGAGGGCGAACCGGCACGTCCCCTTGCCGAACGCCGCCAGAAACAATCTCCTTTGAAGGATGTGGCCGGCATGACACGGTCGTTCTCCTATGCCGCGTTTTCAGGTCTCGATCAATTCGTCTCGAGTGATGCAGGCCGCGGGGTTGCGTCCGAGTCTCTGCCGGCATGGGCTCAGCTCTGGCAAAACGCGGCCTCCGGAGAGTTCCTGCGTGCGTATCGATCCACGATTTCTGCGAACTCTGAACTGTTGCCGCCGGCGGAACAGGCACAATCGCTCTTCACGGCCTATATGCTGGAGAAGGCGCTTTATGAGCTGCTGTATGAACTCAACAACCGCCCCACATGGCTTCGCATCCCGATAGGTGGCATCCTATCGATGTAGAGGCGCTCCGGCCAAACTGTCTGGAAAGAGCTCAAAGAGCCGCCAGCCACCCCAACAGGACCCCTGATTCCCTATGGCGATTGCAGACCCCATTCCTGAGTTCAGTCGTCCGCCCACCCGGACGGGCTACGCGCTGCTGGTTGTCGTCGCGCCGTTGCCGACGGCGCAACTGGAAAACCTGTTTGCCAAGCTCGCGGCTTCTTTCCCGCCGGACGATCTGCTGATCGCCACGCAGAACGAGGTTGCCGCGGACGGCTATCTGCCGCTCCATGTCACCAGCACTCCGCCCACCGGCGCATCCTGGACGCTGACGGCCGCGGACTTCGTGAATGCCTATCAGGTTGCGCAAAAGAATGAGGCACGCGCCATCCTGATGCTGGGGCCGGACTCCGGCTCACTGAACGCATCGGCCCTGAGCGACCTGGCGGGGGCGGTCACATCGGGAAATACCGATCTCGCCCTCCCCCACTACGACCTTCCACCTCACGCGGGGCTGGTCAACTCGGCCATTCTGTATCCGCTGACGCGAGCTTTGTTTGCGACCCGAGCACGGTTTCCGCTGGCCATCGACCTGGGGCTCTCCCTGCGCATGGCAGAGAAACTCGCCGCTGCGGCACAGAGATTTACAGCACTTAATCAGCCTGATTCCTTGATCTGGCCGATCTCCGAAGCTATCGTGGCAGGCTATACGATCGATGAGTTCGAAGTCGGTACACGCGCTCTGCCGCAGCCGTCCGATCCCGATATCCGCTCGATTCTCAGCGCTGTGACTGGTTCGTTATTCACTGATGTCGAGGCCAAAGCTGCCTTCTGGCAGCGCGCGCGCCGCTTGGCTCCACCGCGCACTTCGGTTCCGCAGCGGCATGCTATCGATGGAGCGTCCGACATTATCCCCATGATTGAGGGCTTTCGCCTCGCCTACAGCAACCTGCAGGAAATCTGGTCGCTGGTGCTGCCGCCCAACACGCTGCTCGGCCTCAAGCGGCTTTCAATCGTGGATGCTTCGTCGTTCCGGATGCCCGAAAACTTGTGGGCGCGTATCGTGTACGACTTCCTGATCGCCTACCGGCAGCGCACCATCAACCGCGGCCACCTGCTGGGCGCGCTCATTCCGTTGTATCTCGCCTGGGTGGCGGGACACATCAACATCACAGCCTCGGGTGCGGATTCCGAACGGCACATCGAAGCCGTCGCGGCGGCATTCGATGCCGACAAACCGTACCTGGTGTCACGCTGGCGGTGGCCTGATCGTTTTAATCCCTAACGATTCACCACCCCGCAGGTTCCCTATATGAATGGATTTTTTCAATTCCGGATTCCGGCAAACGAGTCGATCCAAGGAGTGAGTCCGATGCACAACGTCCTTGCCATGCTGCTGCAGTCGAAGACCTCCGTAATTACGCAGCCTATCTATACCGACAACAATTCGATCTGGCACCACATGTCCGACGCTCTGCATCAGTCGCTCTACCGAGTTCTTTCCCTGCTGATCGCGATTCTGCCGGGCATCCTGGCCTTCTTTGTGGCTCTGGGGGTCTTCACCTTGATTGGCATGGCGCTCTCCTCCCTGCTGCGGCGCGGCCTCAACTGGGTGAAGTTCGACGACCGCCTCGCCCGGACCCGCGCGGCCGCGGAATGGACGCCCTCCAGTTCTCCCACCGAGATCGTCGCCCGCGGTTCCTTCTGGGGATGCGTCTTTCTCGGTCTCATCATCGGCGTCTCTGCCTTTGATGCCTCGTACGCCACGGGCGCAACCCTGCCCATCTCGCTGCTGCCCTACCTGACCCACGGCGTGGGCGCAATTCTTCTTCTCATCGCCGGCACACTCATCGCGCGCTTTCTTGCCCGCTCGGTCCTGATCAGCGCCGTCAACGCCCAGTTGCAGTACGCACGCTTCTTGTCGCTGGGAGTGAAGTGGCTGGTCCTGGTGCTGACGGCAGCCATGGTGCTCGACCACCTGGAGATCGGCGGCGCCATCGTGGAACTGGCCTTTGGAATCCTGTTCGGCGGTATTGTTCTCACGCTTTCGCTCGCCATCGGACTCGGCTCGCGGGATATCGTCAGCCGGTCGCTTGAGAACCAGCTGGAGCGGACAGGGGAACGCGGCGCCATTCCGCCCGTGACTCCCACCAACGGCCCGGGCGAGTCATTCCGCCACTTCTAAGAGCTGCTCAACCAAGAACTTTCCACCATCTCCATTCCAGGAGGTGGTGGATTTTTTTGGTTCTTTTCTTGTGAACGATGCTTCTTGCGTGGCGGCGATCACGCATGAGCGTGACCTAAGTCACTAAACGGATATCAGTAACTGAAAAATTGATTACTCGCAGACCTAAAACGGGATATACTCCAGCCAAATAGCATCCATATCCAGCCCTCACCCGGACCTCAGAAGTTCGGTGCGCGCTGCTACATGGCTTCCCCGGGCAGTCGTATGTCCGGGTTACGCGAAATCTATTTTGATTCACTGGATGGAATATCGTATGAGTTGCCTTCCCGCCGCTTCGCATTTCCTCGATTTGCCGTGCCCCAAAAACAATGGAACACTAAAGGGCCTTGGCTGCTTCAAACCAGTAATCGGCAAAAGGAAGCGCGTCCGTTGGGCTGGGGCCCTGGCGTCTGTGCTACTTCCAGCATCATTTGCGGCTTTCGCGCAATCGATTCCGGCACCCACCTTCGCTCCACAACAGGTTGGATCTGCCTCGGCGCCGGTCACCATAAACATAACCGCACAGGCGGCGGGGACCGTAGCCACGGTGCAGATTCTCACACAGGGAGCTTCCGGCTTGGACTTTGCAGCGGGCGGCGGCGCCTCTACTTGCCCTTCGGCAGTACTGGCCGTGGGCCAAGCCTGCGCGCAATCAGTCAACTTCGCCCCGGCATATCCCGGCATCCGCCTGGGAGCCGTGCGGCTGCTGGATAGCAGCAACAACGTACTGGGCACAGCGTATCTCTCTGGCAAGGGATTGGGCGGACTCGGCGTCATGGTACCCGGCAACGTTGTGGTGGCCGCCGGCAACGGAGCCTATGAACAAGTGGATGACGGGCAGTTGGCAATCAATGCCGACCTGAACCTGCCCTCCAGCCTGGTGCTGGACGGTGCCGGCAACATGTATATCGCGGACAGCGGCCACCATCGCATTCGCAAGGTCGATGCCGCCACAGGGCTGATTTCGACCGTCGTTGGCAACGGGAATGCGCTTTATAGCGGTGATAACGGCGCGGCCGTGAATGCGACCTTGAACACGCCATCCGGCATCGCGATCGATGGAGCGGGCAACCTGTATATCGCCGACACGGGCAACAACGTGGTGCGCAAGGTCGCTGCATCGACCGGCAAAATTACCACCTTCGCCGGGAATATCAACGCCACTGCGCTGGGCGATGGAGGACCGGCGACGTCGGCCAATCTCAATCAGCCCCAGGGCGTCACGGTTGATCCCGCCGGCAACTTGTTCATCGCCGACACCAACAATCACCGCATTCGAAGAGTAGACGTAAACACGGGCATCATCAACACGGTCGCGGGTAACGGCACCACCGCAGTGAACGGCAGCGGCAGCTATAGCGGTGACAACGGCCCCGCCATCGCGGCGGGACTTAACTTCCCCTTTGCCGTGGCGTTCGATGCGGCCGGCGACATGTACATCCCGGATGCCTCCAACAACCGCGTTCGCATGGTCAACACATCGGGTGTCATCACCACTTTCGCCGGCGTCGGGACCGTAGGCAACTCCGGGGACGGCGGACCCGCCACAAGCGCGGGTCTCTGGTATCCCGCCGGTGTGATCGTCGACGCCGCGCAGAACACTTACATCTCCGATTCCCAGAACAATTCCATCCGCAAGGTCAGCGCGGCCAGCGGCAATATCAGCACCGTCGTTTTCAATAGCAAAAGCTTCGGAAACGGCGGTGTTTCCACCATCAGCCTTTACGGGCCCAGGGGGTTGGCTCTGGACGGTAGCGGTAATCTCTTCATCGCCGACTACCTCTTCATGCGCATTCGTGAAGTCCAGAGCAATGTCAGCGTCCTGGATTTCACCAATGTCCCTATCCGCAATGGAGACAGGTCCAAACCGATCGCGCAAATGCTGGAGAACGACGGGACGGCCTCGCTCAAACTCTCCTCGATCACCCCCGTTGCCAATTCCGCTTTGAGCGACGATATGACCACGTGCGATCTTGAAGACGCGATGCCCATCAACAACGCTTGCAGCGTGGGCGCAGAATTTGCTCCGACGAGCGCCGGCGATCCTTTGGTTGGGAACATCGATGTCGTTGCCGCAGCTGTCGACTCGCCGCTGCACATCGAATTGGTAGGCAACGCCACCGCGGTTAACTCCACCACAACTGTCTTAACGGCCTCTCCCAATCCAGCCAACTTCGGCCAGGTCGTAACCTTCCGCGCCGCTGTCGCAACCGGAGAAGACACCGGGCCGTTAACGGGCTCCATCACGTTCACCGACACTACGACGGGCACTGTTCTGCAAAAAGGCGCGCCCGTGAATTCCTCCGGTATAGCCACCTTCACCATCCCTTCACTGTCCGTCGGATTGCACGCCATCACTGCGGCGTACGGCGGAGACAGTCTCCA
This sequence comes from Occallatibacter sp., assembly GCA_036488735.1. GTDB lineage: Bacteria > Acidobacteriota > Terriglobia > Terriglobales > Acidobacteriaceae > Telmatobacter. The sequence continues at coordinate 259,754 of DASXHC010000030.1, read as the reverse complement.
TTTCGCCAGCGTCTCCGATCCGGTAAGCCAGGTGGTGAACGAAGTAACCGTCACTTCGATCACCTCGAATGCCAACCCAGCCGCGGTCGGCGCCGTCGTGACATTCACGACGACCGTGACTATCTCCGGGGGAGGGGGTGTCGCTCCTGACGGGACAGTCACTTTCAACGACGGAACGACGGTACTGGGCACGGCCGCAATCAATGCATCCGGTATTGCTGCTTATTCAACCTCTTCCCTGGGCGACGGCATACACTCCATCACTGCCGTTTACAGCGGCGATCCCGCGCGCTACATCCTGGGCAGCACCTCGGGCAGCTTCAGCCAGGATCTGCAGGCAGCATCCACCGCAGTCGTCACGTCCTCGCCTAATCCGTCGGAGTTCGCATCCGCTGTGACCTTCACGGTCATGGTCACTTCCAATGGCAGCGTGGCTCCCACGGGCACGGTGAAGATCCTCGACGGCGGCAAGACAATCGGGTCGGGGACCCTGGCGGGCACTACGGGAGTGGCCACCTTCACTACGACATCTCTCATCGCAGGGTCGCACGCTATCACCGCGGCTTACCAGGGCAGTGCCAACGACGGCCCCGCTACCTCCGTTCCCATCGTGCAGACCGTCAATAAAACGGCGACCTTCACCACTGTATCCGGCACGCCCGATCCTGGCATCGCGGGCAAACCGGTCACACTGACGGCCTCCGTGCATAACAGTTCTGGGACGGCGACTACGAATGGAACCGTCACGTTCATGGACGGGACCAGTACGCTGGCCAATGGGTCTTTGGGCGCGAACGGCACCGCCAGCATCAGTTTGAAGCTGGCGCCGGGAGCCCACGCTATCGTTGCGACGTACGGCGGCGATGCGAACGACAATGCCAGCACATCGTCGGCGCTTGCGCTCCCCATCAACCTGGCCGCAACCGCGGTCGCGCTGACTTCGGATGGCTCGCCTGCGTACGTTCTGGCGCCTATCGTCTTCACCGCGGTTTTAAGCAGTAACGGCGGCACTCCCACGGGTACGGTCACGTTCTATGCCGATGGTGCGAGCGTGAGTTCCGCCAACCTCGACGCCAGCGGCAAAGCAACATTCAGCGACTCCGCGCTGGGGGTGGGCAGTCATACCATCACCGCTACCTATAACGGCGACAGCGATGACAGCCGCAGCAACTCTGCCACTCTAACCGAGGTCGTGCAGTCCATTCCCACCACCACCAGCCTGGGAACCGGATCGACGGGGGGAACCAATCCGCAATCGATCCTCGTGTCCACGGTGATCGGCGCCGGCGGCCCCGTCCCCACTGGCACCGTCACCTTCACCAGCGCCGGAAAGACCATCGGGATCGTCACCCTGGATGCGAGCGGCGTGGGAACCCTGGTTCCCGATTTGGCGCCCGCCAGCTACACCATCGCGGCCGCCTATAGCGGCGATGCGATTCATGGACCGTCAACGTCGTCATCCATCCAGATGTCGGGCGTGCCGGTGGGGTTTGGCATCACCATCAATCCGTCCACCGTCTCGCTGGCGACCTCGCAGAACACTACCATCAGCATCGATCTGACGTCGAATAATGGCTACGCCGACACCATCGGTTTAGGCTGCGGAACACTGCCTGCGGGCGTCAGCTGCCACTTCGCTGCAAACGACATCGCCCTCAAGCCGGGCGGATCGAACAGCGTTCAACTAACTATTGACACCAACGCCCCGCTCCTGGGAGGTTCGACGGCCATGAACAGGGGCACAGACCGGGGAGGCCTCTCGCTGGCCGACATCTTCCTGCCCGCAGGCTTACTTTTCGGATGCATCAGCTGGCGTTTCCGCAAGCGCAACCGGCTTGCGCTTGGCGTCTTTGTTCTCTTGTTGCTCTCCGGGGCAATGGTGGTAACTGGATGCGGCGCGCAGTTCTCGCAGAGCAGCGCAAAGCCAGGAACCTACACCATACAAATTAACGGCGTGGGGGTGAAGAGTAACATCACTCATTACCAGAACATTACCCTGACCATCACTAAGTGAGCATGTTGATTGAAATTGTGGCGTGGAATCGGCAGGATAGGGCAACCCCTGAGATTCCGCACCCCTTCACTCCCCGATCAATAAATCACGCGCAGGAGAACCAATGCACCCCCTCGATGGTCTACCTTCACAACTCATCACCAAATATAAAACTTTGCGCATGTTAAAGACTCTTGTTTCCTACGCTCTCGTTCTTACCGCGCTGCTATCGGGCCGCTCGCTATCCGGGCAGTCGGCCGAATCGGCCAACGCCGGCGGAGTTGCCGTCTGGGTGGGCGCAAGTGTTTCGGGCTACTACCTGCAATACGGAGGAGAGAAAAACCTGGGCCTTTCCGGGTTCTTCGATGCAGACTCTATCCGCCGCTGGGGCGTTGAAGGCGAGGGACGCTGGCTCGATTATCACGAGACCGCGAACGTCCACGCCGAAACATATCTCGCCGGGCCCCGCTATCACGTCAACATCGGCCGTTTCCAGCCCTACGTCAAGGGGCTGGCGGGCCTGGGTTCGTTCAACTTTCCGTATAACTATGCCCACGGAAGATACTTCGTCGTCGCTCCCGGCGGCGGGGCCGACTATTTCCTCACTCATCGCCTGACTGTTCGCGCCGACTTCGAATACCAGATCTGGCCCCAATTCACCTTCGGCTCCATGTCCTCCGTTGGAGCCAGTGCCGGCATCCGTTACCGCATCCTCAAATAGATCGACGCCTTCGGCCCGACGCGCTGTCAGAATTTCCTTCTGCCTTAACTATGCTCGACGAGACGGGACCGAGCGCGCACATCGACCCCGGAAACCCGGCAGCATGGTGATCCGCTTGTGTCCTGAGACGCAACCTGCGCGCAGCGGCATCGCGGCGTTGACCGTCCCCTCAAAGTCCTCCATGGTGTCTCCTGTTTCGCTCGTCCCAATTGTCAAAAGCGATTGGACAATCTTGTATGCCGGTAGTAGTATCCTGCCCGAACTTGTAGTGGCTCCGGGGCCATATTTCTGGCCTGTCCTTTATGGAAACTTTGCGCGTTGACCAGGAGATGAGAATGAAGACAACGAAACAGATTGCACTCGCAATCCTGACACTGGCCGTTGCATTCCCTCTCGGATGCAACACCGATTCGAGTAAAGATGTCTACTACATGATCGCGGCAAACGTGAATCTCCCCTATTGGCAAACGGCGGCTGCCGGTTTCAACAAGGCAGCGGCACAATACAAAGTGACAGCCAAGGTAGCCGGCCCCACAGATTACGACCCGGTAGGCGAACTGGACGCTCTGCAGCAGGCAACACGAGCCAAGCCCGCGGGAATTTTGATCTCCGTTTCCGATGTCTCCACCCTGCAGCGTGAGATCGATCTAGCTGTCTCGGAAGGAATTCCCGTCATCACCATGGACTCCGACGCTTTCGTTACGCGCAGGCTCTACTTCATCGGCACGAACAATGTCGATGCCGGACGCCAGGGTGCCGCACGCCTGGTAGAAAAGCTCGGCGAAAAGGGAAACGTAGTCTTCATGTCCATTCCCGGCCAACCCAATACCGAAGACCGGCTGAGGGGCTTCAAGGATGTTTTGGGTGCTCACCCCGGCATCAAGATATCGGAAATCGTCGATGTGAAGGGCGATGCCCGCACCGCCTTCGATAAAGCCCAGCAGCTTCTGGCTCAGACCGGGGCAAAGAAGATTGACGCCTTTGTCTGTCTCGAAGCGGTCTCCGGAAAGGCGGTTGCAGATGCTGTCAGACGCGCCAACGTGCACGACCGGCTGGTAATCGCCTGGGACGCGGATCAGGGTACCCTGGATGCAATCAAAGACGGGATCATTGACTCCACCATCGTGCAGAAGCCTTACACAATGGGCTATTTCGGACTGAAGATGCTCTACGAGGTCTCTCACGCTCCGCCTGCCCAACTCAATAAGGACTTCAGGTCGGACTCGTTCTCACCCTATCCTACGTTCATCGATACCGGCACGACGCTGGTCGACAAAGGAAATGTCGAGCTCTACCTTTCTGCCGCAACAATGAGTAAGTAACCAAGCACGCAGGCCACATCAGGCTAGGTCCTACATCATTTCTTTCCCAGGTCTCATTGCTGCTGCGGATGAGACTTGGGAATGCCCGTTACTGGGCGCTCGATGCATCATCGCGGTTGTGGATGTAGCACTCGTGGATCGCTTCCAGCGGCGCGTTCGGCCACTTGGCCTGCACCAGATCGGCTTCGCTGAATTCATGCAGCTTGAAGTCGACGGCTCCATCCGCATGAACCATCCCTTCAAGATAGCCGTAGATAAAAGTCTTCGAACGGGGATCTGCTTCCTTGGAAAGCATATAGCGATGTGCGCCCGCAGTCCCGATAATCACACCCGGAACCACCTTCTTCGTGCGCTGTTTCCAGTAAGGCGTATTGAAGATATTGGGTGAATAGAAATGCGAATGGCTGGCGATCAGATACACATGCTTTCCCGCGGCCTGCGCGTCATAAAACCATGTGTAGACCAGCTCGCCCGTACGCAATCCTAAGTCCCAGTCGTCCATGGCATGGTTGGAAGAGGTCGAGTGGGGCAGCGCTTCATGCATGCCTGCCACGATGGTGCGAATGCCAGAATGCGGATCGAGATCGCGATCGAGCAGCTCGCGCAGCCAGTGCAGTTGAGCATCGCTGAATTCTTCATGACTCGCATTGTCCAACGTGATGAAGTCCACACCCTCATGTACCCAGTGATACCAGGGCCCTAATGGCGCGCCGTCGGTTCCATCCGCCTTGCGCTGCGCCGCGATCTCCGGCCGATCAAGCAGCGTGGCAAATTTGGCCGTATAGCCTTCGCGCGTCATCGGAGAAACCGTCTCATGATTCCCGCGCCCCAGAAACACAGGAAACGAATCAAACGACGCGATCTGGTGGGTTAGAAAATCGTCCCACGCGCGCAGCTGATAATCCCCCTTCGACAGTTGAGTCCCCGGCGGAAGCATGGCCAGCAGGTCCTGGTCAGGTTGGGACATCCAGCGGAAGTCGCCGAGGTGCCAGTAGAACGCGTCTTTCTCTGCTTTTACACTGGCCGCAATCGCGGGCATCACAAAGTCGCCGCAGTTGCGGCTATCGCCCGATACCGCAAAGGTCCAGGCCGAATCCCCGCCTTGAGCCGCGCAAGTGGAAAGTGCTCCGGCCAGCAGACTGAACGAGGCGGACAGCCCTAGAGTTCTCAAAGTGGAATGGAGATATTTCGGAGGTAACATGCAATCAGCTTATCCCTTGCGGGATAGCGCGATATGAAGGCTAGGTTACATGCCGGTGTCCGGGCCGGGCATTGTTAATTTTCGCCGCCCGTCATACCGCATTCGGGTAAGCGCCAATCGGAATGTGACTCGAATCACGGAGCCCAGCCTGTGCCTTTGGTTAGCCTCAGGTAGAAGCGCCACCCATATTGGTGCGCGCAAAGAAGGAGCTGTCTCATGGCTTATGTAGTCACCGATGCGTGCACCAAGGACTTCGTCTGCGTGGCCGAATGCGCCACCGCCGCCATCGCCCCCTCCGAGGGCGACCCCAAGGCCGGAACCGTATCCCAGGTTTTCATCAACCCCGATGAGTGCATCGATTGCGGCAGCTGCGCGGACCTGTGCGCGCAGAACGCGATCTTTCCTATCGACGATCTGCCCGCGAACAAGGCGCACTTCGCCGACATCAATCGCGCTTTCTTCAATTAAGCCGACTTCGAAGTCTGAGAACTACGGCTTGCAAGGTGTCGCTGTTTCAGCGGCCGGCGATGCGGGCTGGCTGTGCACGGCGGCTGTCTGTCCCGGCTGGGCTGACGGCGCCACCAGAGTCACCGGCAGTGTCAGCGTCTGCACCGTCTGCGGATCGTCGCGCAACTTCAGATACAGCACCCCTCCGGTAGCCGGATGAGGAACCACCATCTCGCCGCCGGTAAAGTCCGGCGGAACTTCAACCGCATTTCCGAAGTCCTCCGCAGATGCGATCGACGTGGCCAGGAAGAGATTCGACCCCAGCAGCGTGCAGGGTTTGGTGGCGGCGTGGGGACAGCGTAATTCCTTGAACGTAGGCAGACGCACCAGAGTTCCCAGTGGCATCCAGTCACCCGCCACGCCGTTGGCTGCCAAAGCCCTTGCGCGCACCGGCCCGAAAGCCGAAGATCCAAAACGCGCCAAGGGTTCCACGGTGCCCAACGCCGTCTTCGAATCTTCCAGCATCAGGCTTCCGTCGGACAACGAAAGCACCGTATGAAAACTGCCGTCCGTCGCGGCTACTTCAATGTTTTCGTTGCGGGGAAAACTCTGCGGCACCACTGATTTGAGAAAAAACACCAGCCGCGCTCCCAGGGGCACATCGTCCGCGCTGCCCATGTGCACCGGAGAGGGAGGCTGCGCCGCCTCATCCTGCGTCCCCTTGCTTAGCAGGGTGACCTGCGGGCGCGGCGGATTCACGGTCACCGGAACATTCAACTTTCGCCCATCGCGCAGCTGCACCTTTGCCGAATATTGCAACGATGGATCGAGTTCCAGAGTCGATCCCTCTGTATTCAACGTGAGTTGATCGAAGTCCTGCACGCGCGCCAGTCCCGCTGGTGTCCACGTGATCCCATTGAGGCTGGCCTTGCCCACCTCATCCAGGCGCGTGCCCTTGAGCATTGCGCTGTGATCCCCGGCGCTTAGCGTCAGGTGGTCAAGCGACGCCGCCTCCGCGTACGCATCCAGACTGATCGTGTCGGGTTTGTTCACGCCGAATTGTTGTATTTCCAGCGTCAGCGTTCCCGGCGTTGCATCCTTCAACGGCACGCCCACTTCCAGCAGTTCCGGTTTGGTCGCCTTCCACTTCAAGGGCAGCGCATTCCCGCCCGACGCGGAGCGTTGCGTCACATTCGACACGCACAAAGTGCTGTCTCCCCGGATATGCAGCGTGTCATCGCGTCCCACAATCAGGGCGGACTGATCGTCCGAGGTCACCGACCACTTTGTGGAAGCGGCCGAGCGTATATGAAAACTCGGTCCATCCCACGAGTCGAACCCCCACTTACCCCGCACCATACCGGTCAACTCGCCCGGCGGAAGCGGTGGCAGGGGTTTCTGCAGTATCAGACCGCCCTTCGAAGCAGCAACGGCCAACGGCAGATCGATCGGATCCTTGTCGGTCTCGATGTGCAGTTCCAGGTTATGGGCAAGTTCGCTTCCAAACACGAGCGGCGCGCCCTCGGCAGCAAACACCAGGTTCGGCTTCTCCGCGCAAAGACCATCCGCCGGATTGCTGGCACGCAGGGGCGGCGCCTTGGACGGACCCACCGGCGGCAGCGCCACGACCACAACCGATTTTGGATCGCGAAACGACGGCGGCAGGTTGAGACGCAGATTCAAGGTGTCCTTGGAGGGAAGGGCCAGCGCCGGAATGTATTGGAAGTGCGCCGTATGCAGCGAGGAAAGGATCTTGGCGGTATCGACAATGGCGCCGACATAGGGACTGAACTGTCCTCCGCCGCCCATGCTTGAGTAGCTCAACTGGTTCATCAGGTCGCCGGTGGTTCCGTTGGCCAGTTGCGATACCAACGATTGGGCGTTGGCATCGTCCAGCACCATTCCGTCTGTGTGTTGCACGAGACAGGGCGCCTGCTGATCGGTCGGCTTGTCGAAGCACTGCTGATCGACCTTGATTCCCAGTGAACGCGCCGCCAGTTCCGCGTGTTCTTTCAAAGTCTTGGCGTCTGTCTGCGTGGTTGACCTGAGCTCGTTGAGGTAAGCGTCCAGCCGCATTCGGTCCCAGCTGGCCGCCTGTAGATCCTGACCCGCTCGCACAAAGGCCCCGGGACGATCGTGCACCGCTTTGCGCAGGGTGCTGAAGTCTCCGCCAGTTTCGGGAACCAGGAAAACAAGTGCCTGTTGCGCCTCCTGAGGCACGTTTACAAAAACCCCTTCGTTTCGGGCTTCGCGGGTCCATGTTTCAACCCGGGTAAACCAGTCAGCGGGCGGGGGATTGGTAGCCCCGCGCAGGAATGCCACCACCAGGATATAGCGCTCCGATTGGCTCTCGGGGAAATCCGGATGAATCCAGAGGCGGTCGCCGGGCAGCAGATTCGGCGTTTCACCAATGGGAAGAGTGACATCACCGCGCTTTACGTGCACATCGACCTTCGGCCCGGTCAAATCGAATGCCGGACTGTCCGCCCATACGGCAGACACAGCCAGCAATCCGAACAGGAACAGCGGCAAACTTCGGCGCATATCCCTATTGTACGGAGTTCGAGGGCTGAATCAAGCGACCCTTGCCCGGGGATTTGACACTATCGGGTTACGGTTGGCATGGGACCTTTTAGAAATTACTGGATGCCGAACTCCTTATTGTCTATACTATGAAGGGGATAGTTCCAAATTGATTAGGTAAAGCCTTTCTCGACTTTAGTAGGGTCTTTCACGTCAAAGAAAATAGCGATTCGGCTCCGGTTAACGCCGGCGTCTTATTCACCTTACATTTATTCGGGAAATGCTGCGGAGAGCCCAGTACCTGCAGGCCTGATGCGACCATCGCGCGTTGCTTTCCCTGCTCTGCCGCTGGTCCGTCCTCATGCGCCGCTGTTCATTCAGACGCTGGACGGGATATGGAGAAGAACGTATGAAATCGACCAAAGCCACGCCACGCAATATAGACGTGGCCAATCTCAGCATCCCCGATGCGGAAGAAATTATTGAAGAAGCTCTCAACGAATTATCCTTTTCTCAGGATCCAGGCCTTGTGCGCGCTCTGCGGTTTCTAGCCCCCGCCGGATATCAGGCAATCGTCGAGCTATGCAGCGAAAATGGACGCAGCAAGCGGCGTAACTCCACCGCCGAGTCATGGTCGCCGGAAGAAGATGAAGTCCGCATATATTTCGAGCGCGTTGACGACGGTGACGTCGCGCCTCGGCCCGTTCGTAGTGCTTCCCGCTCGTCCATCGAACACCGCATGGAGCCCGAAGACGATAGCCAGGAGGCTGTGATCCCCGCCGACCTGGATGCCCGCGTCAAGGAACTCTGTGCCGCGTTGGCTGAAGCCGAGCGCGGCGGTCATGCATTCATCGCTCTCAAGTGGTTCCGCGATTCTTTCCTGCCCCGCAAAGCTTTCCGCTGGAATCAGAACCCGGAATCGCGCCAGTCGGTGTTGGCCGAGGCAATTCAGCGCGGCGTCGTGCTTACCAGTAAGATCGCAAACCCCAAAACACCCGCCTATCCTACCACCACCATCCGCCTCAACCGCGCCGAAGCCGGCATTCCGGAAGAAGCACAGCGCTTCCACCCGGTTGCCATCCACGGCGATACGCTGGCCGCGGTCATTGATGAGGAACGGGGGGCCATGTGAGTTGTTACTTCCTCGAGGCCACGGCTTTCGCCAAGCTGTTTGTGCGTGAGCCGGGAACCGACTCTCTCATCCGATTGATGGAAACGGTCGAGGACAATCGCAAACTTATCGCTGCTTCAACTCCGCTTGAAGTCTATGCCGCCCTGCGGCGTCGCGAGAGGGCCGGCGCCATCACTCCGGAAGACACCGCCGCTGCCCTCGACGTGCTGCGCCTCGAAGCTGCCCGCACCGTGCAGGAGCCGTTGAACCCCGCGGTCCTCGAATGTGCCCGCCAGCTCCTCGACCGTACCAGTCTGCGCTGGCCTGACGCCCTCCAGCTTGGTGCCGCGCTGGTGGCCCGCGAGATGTTTCATGGAACTGAGATCATCTTCGTTTCGTCCTCGGCGCATCTCCTCGATGCCGCCAAGGCCGAGGGTCTTCATGTGATCAATCCCGCTACGGAAGCCGACCTGATCAAGGAACGAGTCGAGCCGGCCTGAACGTCCGCCGGAAGTCTCCTCCTTCCGATTCCTTCAGGCGCTGGAGTCCTGCGTGGCGAAAACTACTAAACTGCCAACCGTGGCATAGGTTGAGTCAGCCCATGATCAGCAAGCACGCGCCCTGGTAGCCGCAGCAGATGACTGACGTCTTCGGCGGCCATGGGCTTGGCAAACAAAAAGCCCTGCCCGTAACGACACCCCATCTTGCGCAACATCCAGTATTGCTCATACGTCTCGATGCCCTCCGCCACTACTCCCATTTGCAGAACCCGCGCCAATTCAAGAATGGTGCGCACAATTTGCCGCGCTTGCTCCCCTTCGCTCATACGGCTGACAAACGAACGGTCGATCTTCAGCACGTCGAACGGAAACGAATGCAGATAGCTGAGCGAACTATACCCCGTTCCGAAATCATCCATCGAAAGGGAGACGCCGAGGAGCCTCAGCCCGTCCAGTACTTTGTGTGCGGTGCTCATGCTGGGGATCAGGCTGGATTCCGTCAACTCCAGCCCCAGCTGGACGCTGGACGTTCCTGACTGCAGCAGCAGGGACTCCACGTGGTCCGCCAGGCCCTCGCGCGAAAATTGGCGCGCGGAAAGGTTGACCGACACGCGCAAGGTTTGATTGCCGAGGTCATCCCGCTTCCATGCCTGAATTTGTTTGCAAGCTTCTGCCAGTCCCCAATCGCCGATGGGAAGAATCAGGCCGCATTCTTCTGCCAGCGGAATAAAGTCCTGGGGTAAAAGCAGTCCGCGCTCTGGATGACGCCATCGGATCAAAGCTTCGAGACCGACAATCCTGAGCGAGACCAGGTCGACTTCCGGCTGATAAAACAACACCAGCTCGTGACGATCGATGGCCCGCCGCAGATCCGCGGCCCGCGGCCACGATGGCGCCGTCGTGCGCGCAGCGGGCGGCCGGCCTGCGCGACGCCGGACCGGGCTCTCCGCAGCTTGTGCAGTTCCAACTGGTTCGAAACCATCACGGCGAGATTGACCAGCGTCCGCAGTTCGTTCGGCGTCAATGCCGGGCGCATCTGCTTGCCGAAGATACTCAACATCCCCACCACGTTTCCGTCGAATGCACGCACCGGCACGCTGGCCACGAACCGCACCTCCAGCCTGTGCAGGTGCAGCATCCGTCCCTGGGTATCAGGATGTTGGCTGATGTCGCAGATCACCACGGGGCCGTCTTCGGCCAGAACAAAGTCGAACATCGAGTTGGCGCGCGGTAACTCACGCGGCATCTCGCCCCAGTTCGACTTTACCCACACCCGCGTGTCGTCGGCGAACGCGATGATTGCCGAATCTACTTGAAAGTAGTCGACCGCAAGACGAGTGATCGCATCGTACCCGGGTTCCGCCGGGGTATCGAGAATCCCTAGGGAGTGGAGCGCGGTCAGACGCGCTCTCTCTTCAAGGGGATTGATCCCCGCTTTGTCGTTTGAAAATTCCGCCATTCCCGGATCGCCCGTTATCCTCTGACTCACGAATCACGGTCTAGAACGCAGGGGTGGCGCTCTCGATAGGTTCCCTACAGCAACTTATCGACTTGCATGCGATCGGAATTAGGTTACGCACGGCCCGCTCCTTAAGTAACCGGGTCACTTCGGTTCTTTCGAGACAGTATGTTTCCCTGCCGGTCCCGTCTCTGTCCACAAGAAAGTCAGTTCGTCCGCCGTGTCCTGGATTTGCTGGTCGACGCTGACGCCCGCCGAGTGTCCGCCCGCAAGGCTGTAGTGGAGCAGAATCGGCCTTCCGCTGGACGACGCCGCCTGCAGCAACGCGGTCATCTTCCGCGCGTGCAGAGGATCGACACGCGTATCGCTGTCGCCGGTAAAGAACATGACCGCCGGATACGCCGTGTTGGCTTTTACGTTTTGGTAAGGCGAGTATTTCAGCAGGTACGGAAACTGCTTTTCGTTCTCTGCCGAGCCGTACTCCGTCGTCCAGTAATGTCCCACTTTGAATTTCTGGTAACGCAGCATATCCAGCAGCGGATAGCCGCACCATATCGCTGAGAACAGTTCCGGGTGCTGCGTGATCGATGCACCCATTAACAGGCCGCCGTTCGACCGGCCCCGCAGCGCAAAGTGGTCCGGCGAAGTGTACTTGTTTTCGATCAGGTATTCGGCCGCCGCAAACCAGTCGTCAAATACATTCTGCTTGTGCTCGAACATGCCTTGTTCATGCCAATGTTCGCCATACTCTTCGCCGCCGCGCAGATTAGGCATCGCAAAGTATCCGCCCTGCTCCATCCACCACGCATATTCAGCAGACCACTCCGGAGTCAGGCTGACCTGGAACCCGCCGTACCCTGTCATCAGCAGGCGCTCGCTGCCATCCCTCTTCAGTCCCTTTTTCCCCGCAATGAACATAGGCACCTGCGTGCCGTCTTTCGACTTGAAAAAGACCTGCTTGATTTCATACTGGCTGGAGTCGAATGGAATCTTGGGTTGAAAAAAGATCTCGCGTTTCCCGGTGGTCGTGTCCAGCCGATAGATTGTCCAGGGGAGGATGAACGACTGGAAGCTGAAGAAGCCGTAGCGGTCCGTCGTCCGTCCAGCCATCCCGCTGGCTGACCCGATGGCGTCATAGTCAATCGTGCCCGCCGGCTTTCCCTCTAGGGTAAAGACAGCCGTATCGGTCTTCACATCCTTCAGACGGTTCACATAGATCTTCCCGCCCACAATCGAGGCGCCCTCGATCACATCCTTGCCTTCGGGCACGATGGTCTTCCACGCATCCGGCAACACCCCGGGCTCCGCAATGGTGATCTTTCCGTTGGGCGCCTTGTAGTCGGTCTCCACAATCCACCTGCCCTTCGCAAAGTCGGCATTGAAATGCGAATCCAAGCCCCACACCAGCACTTCGAACGTCGATCCGGGCTTGGTCAGATCGCGAAACACAATATCCACGCGCCTGGCTGGCACCCCACGATCGATTTGAATCACCATGTATTTCCCGTCATCCGTGATCCGCGGCCCGAACAAGTCGCTCGGCCCCAGCGGCTCGCCGCGAAACTCTCTGCCGAAAATCAACGTGTCCTTGGAAGGCCGCGTGCCCAGTACATGTTGGTAGAGCAGCGTTCCCTCCTTGTTGTTGCGCGCGTAGTAGAGGCTTTTGCCATCGATCGCAAACTGCACGCCAAAATAGCGCGCCGCCGGCAGTTCGTCTTCCAACGTCTTTTTGGTCTTTACGTTCAATACGCGAAGGCTGACCTCGTCCGCCCCACCCTCTTTGACGCCATATGCCATCAGCATCCCGTCGCGCGAAACATCTTCCATCACCACCGACAAGTTGGTATCGCGGCTCAACGATGCGGGATCGATCAGCCGTTCGTCTTTGCCCGTCCAGCCATGCCGCACATAGATGGAAAACTGCTGCTCGCCGGCCACGCGCCGTTCAAAGAAGTAGCTGTCCGCACGCTGCATCGGCGCGTTGGTCACCGACACATTCACCAGCGGATCCAGGTCATCCACAATCTGGGTGTGGATATGGGCCTGCTTCAGATAGCGCGTCGTGTATGCATTCTGCGCGTCAATGAACGCGCGGGTCTGCGTGCTCTTGGCATCTTCAAGCCAGCGATAGCTATCCACAATCTTGGTGCCGAAATAATCGTCCGTCACCGGATCGGCTTCAACTGCGGGCGGGGACGGAAGCAGGATCCCGTCGCGCCCGTGAACCGTCTGGCTCATTGCAGTCACACCTATCCCCGCCATCATCGCCAAACCCAGGACCCATCTCATGAATTGCCCTCTGAGGAACATCCTTACTATAAATCGCGCTCCACGACGGAAATCCGCGCCATGATGGTAATGAAGACTTGCAGCGCAGGCAAGCTTCAATCCCGCTAAAATCAACTAAAGTGAACAGATCGTCCTCAACCGAGCCATTGCGGCCCGCTCCAGCGCGGCCTGCCCCGTCGCAATGGACGCGCATGTTGGCGGCCCTGCGCCCCTCGCACGCGCACACCGCCTTCACCGCAACCCTCGTGTTGATGGCTTCCACCTTCCTTTCTCGCATCATCGGCCTGGTGCGCGTTAAATACACGGTGTGGCTCTTCGGCCGCGGCATGAGCGCCGATGCCCTCAACGCCGCCTTCGTCCTGCCCGACATGATCTCGTATTTCCTGGTCGGCGGCGCGGGCTCCATCGCCTTTGTCACCATCCTTACGCGTTACCGCGATTCCGGCCGCGAAGAGGAAGGCCGACGCTCTCTCTCCGTCATTCTCACCACCATGTATCTGGTCCTCGGTACCGCCATTCTCATCGCCGAGTTGATCGCGCCCTGGTACATCCATTGGTGGTTCAACGGCTTTGACGCCCAGAAAGCGGCCCTCTGCGTGAAACTCACGCGCATCCTCCTTCCCGCGCAATTGTTCTTCTTCGCGGGCGGCGTCTTCGGCGCGGTTCTGCTGGTCCGTAAGCAGTTCAACATCCAGGCCATTGCTCCCCTTATCTACAACTTGGGCACCATCGTCGGCGGCCTGCTGCTGGTGAAACGTCTCGGGGTGGCATCCCTCGCCATCGGCACCACCGCGGGCGCCTTCGCCGGCCCATTCCTGCTCAATGCGATCTTCGCGCGGCGCGCAGGCACACGCTACCGGCCCATCCTCGACTGGCACGACGAAGGACTGCGCGCATGGGTGCGCCTTTCGTTGCCGCTGGTTGTGGGCGTCACGCTGGTCAGCGCCGACAACTGGATCATCGCCCACTTCGCATCCACCACCAGCGGTGCCGTCTCCCTGATGAACTACGCCAAGCAGTTATTCACCGCACCGATGGCCGTCTTGGCCCAGGCTGCCGGCGCCGCCTCCATGCCCTTCTTCGCCAGCCTCTGGGCCCAGGAAAAACGCTACGAATTCGCCACCCAGGTCGCCGATTCCGTTTCGCGCGTCGCCTGCCTGGGCCTGCTGGGCGCCTCGGGAATGGTAGCCCTCGGACTGCCCCTCGTCGAACTCCTCTTCGTGGGTGGCCGCTTCTCGTCCGTCGATGCGCGGGAGTGTGCCGCTTACTTCGCGGTGTTCTCTGTCTCCATGTTTCTCTGGTCGGGGCAGGCCATTTATTCACGCGCGTTCTACGCCGCCGGAAATACCTTTGCTCCGATGGCCGCGGGCACGGTCATCACCGTGCTTTCCCTGCCCGTCTACGCGGCCCTGTACCGCTGGCATGGCGTCATGGGCCTGGCTGTCGCGTCCGACATCGGCATCGCCCTGCAGACTGCCACCATCGCTGTGCTCCTCCACGAGAAGCACATGGTGTCGCTAGCCAGCCTGGATTACCGCGAACTGGGGCGCTGCGCGGCCGCCGCTCTTACCAGCGGCGCCGTCGTATGGGCCATCTTCACCGGACTGCTCCAGCTACTGTGGCATGCCTTGGGGCGCGACCTCGCTGCCACCAGCCGCTGGGTCGATCTCGCCATCCTGCTCGTGGGAACTGCACTCTGGCTGGGAATCGTCAAGTGGGTTCTGGAAAAGACTGGTTCGATGCTCCCCCGCGTTGCCATGAAAAGACTTAAGCTTGGGTGAGGTTTGTTCGCAAACAGCCACAGCCCCAGCTTACGCTGGGGCTGTCTGATGGCGAAGCTGACTTCTTTCCTACTTGAAACGCCCTGCTACTTGACTTGAGCGGTCGCCTGCGCCGGCGTTGCCGCTGCAGGCGCCGTACCGGGCTTCGTGTCCGGCTTGCGAATGTCGATGCCGCCCTTGAAGAACGCGCCATCCTCGATGCTGATACGAGCGGCAGCCACGTCGCCCGTCAGGGCGCCTTCCGCACGAATATCTACCCGGTCCGTCGCCGTGACATTGCCGCGAACCTTGCCCAGGACCACGACCTCGCGAGCGGTGATGCTGGCCGCCACCTGGCCGTTCCGGCCCACGGTGACTCGGTTTCCATTCAGGTTGATACTGCCCTCGACCTTACCGTCGATGAACAGCGACTCTGAGCCGGTGATCTCGCCCTTGATGAAAAGGCCCTTGCTGATCGATGCCTGGTCGGCTGCAGTTACTCCCGCACGCGTCGCGGACTCAAGTGCCGAAGGGGTTGGGGCTTGGCGTACTGGCTCCGGCGCAGGAGGGGGAGTGGGTGGTTCGGGTTGGCTTGGTTTCCACATACGGTTCAGTCGTTTCCTTTCGGTGTCCGCTTCGGGATCGGGGGTGTAAGCAGGCGAATTCGATCGATCGCAACTGCGGTAATTCTAAAAGAACTTGCTTCTCGCGCCCTGGATTGGAAAATTGCTTGCTACAGAGCGGCGGAGCTGCCTCAAATCGGGCTGCACTGATTTTCGCACAAACAAGCGGGATTAACGGAGTCCGCGTCTCAATTGAATTCTTGCGCCAGTGCTCTGCGGAATCAAACTCGCCACAGGCGCACGCACTTCTGGCTCCCTTTCCCGCCCCCTTTTCACCACTGCGGCTTCGAATGGACCGGTTGCGTAAGCCCCTGCCGGCCTCGCTCGCTGTACCCTTGACCTATGACCGATCGGGAACTGCGCGCGCGCATCGCTCGCTCCGCTGGCGGCAAGGCGGGCTACAAGCAACTGGTGCGGGAACTTGGCCTGGGCGGCGGACGCGAACGGCGCCTGCTGCTCGAACAACTCGCCCGCATGACCGCGCGCGGCGACTTGACCAAGCTCGATCGCGAGCTCTGGAGCATCCCGCGCACCACCACCGGCCCCACGGGCACCCGTGAGAATCTTCTCGCCGGACGGCTCGATCTGCATCGCGACGGCTACGGCTTTGTGCGCCCCAACGCGCGCCAGGCTGCGGGCGACGACGACGTCTTTATCCCGCCCGATGAAATCAACGGCGCCATGCAGGGTGATCAGGTGCTTGTGGAGCTGCTGCCTCCGCGCGCCGACGGACGCCGCCTGGGCCGCATCGCCCGCATCCTCGAGCGCCGCAACCCCACCGTCGTGGGCACATTCCACTACGCGCGAACTGAGCGTGCTCAAGGCCACAGTGTCGTGCCCTTCGATGTGCGCATGACCCAGAACATCATCATTCCTGAAGGACAGGAGCTGCCGCCTTCGCCTGACGAAACCACGACGCCACATCGCGTGTTGGGCACTGAAGCCGCTGCGCCGCAATACGGACCCGAGGACCTCGAAGGCCTCATCGTCGACGTCGAAATCACCAGTTGGCCCACGCCCACCAGGCCCGCATTCGGCCGCGTCGTTGAAGTCCTCGGCGATCCGGACGACTTCGGCGTCGACGTGGAAATGATGATTCGGAAACACCAACTCCCGCGCGTATTTCCCCAGACCGTGCTCGCCGAAGCGCGCCGCCTGGCCCACCTCGATCCTGAAGAAGTAGCGCGCCGCCGCGATTTCCGCGGACTTCCCATCGTCACCATCGACGGCGAAACCGCGCGCGACTTCGACGACGCCGTGTTGGTAAAAGAACGCAACGGCGGCTACGAACTCCAGGTCCACATCGCCGACGTGGCCGAATACGTGCGCGCCGCCACCGATCTCGATCTCGAAGCCCGCCTGCGCGGCACCAGTGTCTACTTCCCCGACCGCGCCATCCCCATGCTGCCCCAGGAGCTCTCCAGCGACATATGCAGCCTGCGCCCCGGCGAAGACCGGCTCGTTCTCAGTTGCCTCATGCAGCTCGGCGCCGACGGCCGCATTGAGAGCTACGAAATCTGCGAAGGCGTCATCAGTTCCGCTGCGCGCATGACCTACACCAAGGTCCACGCCATCCTCGAAGGCGACGAAGAAACCCGCGCAGCCTACCCCGAATTCACTGCCGATTTCGAATTGATGCACAAGCTGGCGACGCTCATGAACAAGCGCCGCGCCGAACGTGGCAGCATCGATTTCGATCTTCCCGAGCCCGTCATCCAGTTCGATGAGAACGGCCAGATGCGCGGCGTCACCAAGTCCGAGCGCACCTGGGCCAACCGCCTCATCGAAGAATTCATGCTGGCCGCCAATGAATGCGTGGCCACGTGGCTCGAAGACATGGGCGTCCCGTCCCTCTATCGGATCCACGAGAAGCCCGAACCGCGCCGCGTCGTCCAGTTTGAAGAACTGGCCGCGGGCTTCGGCTATTCGCTTGGCCTCGGCGCGCTCCCCGTCAAGCGCTTTCAAACCCGCAGCGAGCGGCGCCAGTCCCATGGACAAGGCCGAAACCCGCGGGTTCATGAAGTCCCCGAAGACATCGCTGTCACTCCGCGCATGTATCAAAAACTGGCCGCGCAAATCGAAGGGCAGCCCGAAGAACGCATCCTCAGCTACCTCATGCTGCGCTCGCTGCGACAGGCCCGCTACTCTGAAATCAACGAGGGGCACTTCGCCCTCGCCGCGCCCACATACACCCACTTCACGTCGCCCATCCGCCGCTATCCCGACCTCATCGTCCACCGCATCACGAAGGCCCTCCTGCGTGAGGGCGTTCGCGGCGAAGGCACCGTCGAACGCGGACGCCACGACTCTCCCTGGGCCCACCCCAACGAGGGACTCAACCACACCAAGCGGGTGTCCCCGCTCCCGATTCTGGGACCTGGGAATCCTTCCGCCATCGAGCCTCCCATCCCCGAGCCCGAGTTGGCGCAGATCGCTGAAGAAACCAGCCAGACCGAACGCCGCGCCGCCGAAGCCGAACGCGAACTCGTGGAATGGAAGAAGGTCCGCTTCATGGAGGACCGCGTCGGCGAAGACTTCGCCGCCCTCGTACTCAATCCCACGAAATACGGCATGTTTGTTGAGTTGACCGATATGTTTGTCGAAGGCCTGGTGCCCATCGACTCCATGCGCGACGATCGCTACACCTGGCGCGAGAACACGCACGAAATCATCGGCGAGCGCAATGGACGCCGCTTCCGCCCCGGCGACCGCGTCCAGGTCATTCTCGATCGCATCCTTGCCCAGGAACGCCGCCTCCAGTTCTCAATTGTCGAAGAAGGAATTCCCCTCACCGGCAAGAGACCCGCCAAAGCGCCAAAGCCCAAAAAGGTGCGCACGAAAGTCAAATCCGAAAAGACTTCCCACCGGAAAATCAGAAAGAATCTAGGCAAAAGACGCGGGCGGCACTAAGCCACAACCGCGCCCGCCTTGCCTCCAAATCAGCCCCGGACCTGCACAGGCTTAGCCCCGCCAGCAGGGTTCGCCCTGTCGCATCAGGCACCGGCTTGCTGCGCAGCAAACTTTCCGATAACCGGCAGCATGAAGCGCTCGCCCTTCATCGCCTTCATCAGCACGATGATCCAGACGATCAAAAAGCCAAGCATGGCAAACGGAAGAATGATCCATCCGATAATGGGAATTACCGAAAGAATGATCTGGATCGCAGCTCCGGCGATGCCGAAGAAAATCGACTGCCAGGAGTGGAAACGAACAAAAGAACTCTTGTTGTACGGTTCTACGATCAGAAAGATGATCGCGGGAATGATCGTGATATACGCAATGGCGCCGGCTGCGTTGTCAGACAGGCCAGACTGCGCGGATTGAGGCGTAACCGGATCGACTTGAGGCAATTCAGACACTGAAGGCTCCTAAGACTGGTTGGCGGGTGAATTTGGCCGTTCGGTTGAACGAACCATTTCTTCGCCACGAACCCCAGGCCCGTCGCGAAGTTCCAACACCATGGTGTTAGCGGTGCGTCCGGCGTTTCACCAGCTAGCTGTTGGCTTGCTTTTCGGCCAGATCGCCGATGATTGGCAGCTTGTACCGCTCGCCGTTGAACGCTTTGATCAGTACTACGATCCACAGGATGAGAAACGCCAGGCCCACCAGCGGCCACAGGAACAGCGTCATCAATCCCAGAAAGGGCAAACGCCCGATGACCATGAGCGCGATGTCGATCGCAACACAAGCCACCGTGAAAAAGATGGACTGCCAGGCATGAAACCGTACGAACGAATTCCGGTTGTAGGGAGCGATCGCCAGGAAAACGATCGCCGGAATGATGGTCACATAAGCCAGGCCTCCTGCCGCGTTGTCAGTAAGTCCCGACTGGCTCATCGCAGATGGGTTAGGTTCAGTCATAGGTTCTCCTTCGTTAGACCTCTGTCAGTCCGTTCTCCCCGGATTCCTAAGGCGTATGCCGCCCGAGGGTCACTTGGATTCTTTCCCCTGGAAAGTCTCGGCAACAAGGGATGGCAATCCACGCGTCCAGATATTTCATTCCAACGCCAGCTATGAGTTGTGAATGCGAATTTCGAGAGGGCCCGGAGTGTTTGCTGACATTGAACGTACAGAAATTCGCGAGGGTAGAATCGCAAACAGGAAAGCGTGAAACGCAAGGAATGTCAAGGTATTTCTCGGACCTCCCGCTAAGGTCATGTTCCATGCGACCTTCTCTTTAGGGACGAGCGTACTGATAGTGACCAGCACCACATCTTTCTGCGAAACATCCCCATGCCATCCCCTCTCGCGAGTGTCCGACCGTCGCTCGCGCCTCGATCCGGCACGCTCTCGCTGAAGCGCGATGCCTCACCCAACACCTGATCCAATACAATGGAAAGGCAGATAAGGAGCCGCAACAACAATGGCGCACATGGTTTTTTGCGTTCGCAACAAGAAGGAAATGGAAGGCCTCGACGAACCGCCCTTCGACTCGGAGTTTGGGCAGAAGATCTACAAAAACGTCTCCAAGGCAGCATGGGCCGAGTGGGTTGATCGGCAGAAAATGCTCCTCAATGAATACCGCCTGCAGCCCTGGACTCCGCAGGCCCAGCAGTTCCTCGTCGAGCAGATGGAAGAGTTTTTCTTCGGCACCGGTTCAGCGCTACCTTCCGAATACGTTCCTCCATCGCACTAACACACTCACTCGCCAGCCGCTCGCGCACTCGCCCACATATCCGGGCCGCGCTGGTGTAGACTGGTTGGGACCCCAAAAGCCGGCTCGCCCGAGCCGGCTTGATCGTGTCGGGACGTGGCTCAGCCTGGTAGAGCACTCGCTTGGGGTGCGAGGGGTCGGCAGTTCGAATCTGCCCGTCCCGACCATTTGATTCTGCTTTAAAATTCAGCTCGCATCGGCACTCCCTTACGGAACCGCCGACGCCGAGAGCACAACCGGCATTCGCCTGAGCGAATGCCCGGGCCTGCGAGAGCTCGGTCACTCCGCTCGCGGCGCCTTTTGCCGTCCACGTTGCTTACGGAAGCACCACAGAAGCACTCCGTCGCTTGTTCCGCGCCGTGTTCCCGTAACCTGAATCGCCTCAAAAATCATGCCGGTTCGTTGATATTTCGCAAAAATCGCGACTTTCGATGCTCAAAATGCCAGATTGCAACTTTTGAGGGAGAGCGCTGAGGTTTGCTTGGGCCTACTCTCTAAATCAGACCCCCTACCTAGAAGGGCCCGGGAGGCCCAGACTTAGCCACCACCTCGGAAGAGGTGGCATGGCGAATGCCGGCGAGCACCGCTTTGGTTAAGCTGCTCGGCCGCAACCGCCCACTTTTGGGTGGCATCTCAATCCCACATCCTGATGGTGATCCTTGGTCCGATTCCGTTACAACGGAAAAAGACTACCTGAATCTGGCTGTACCGTCAGCAGGCGCGCTCGCTGCCGAGGCGGCCGCGGTTGCTGTGCCGATAGCAGCGAAACAATCTCGCGCAGCTCGGCCCGGACGTGCCCTACCGTCGCCGTTACCGCTTCCGCGCGGCGATTCGCCTGCTCGGTTCCCACCTTCTCCGGCTCTGGACGACTGTAGCCGCCCTCCAGCACCTGGCGCGCACCCGACAGCGTATAGCCCTCGCCGTGCACCAGCCGTTTGATCTCCAACGCCAATTCCACTTCGCGGCGGCGATAAAGCCGCTGTCCTGTGCCGCCTTTGTTTGGCTTGAGCTGCGGAAACTGGGTCTCCCAGAATCGCAGTACATACGGTTCTACCGCACAGATCCGGGCGACATCCCCGATTTTGAAATACAAACGGTCCGGGATGGCGGGCGAGTCGGCAACGCGTTTTCGGGAAAGTTGTGAGGCCATTCTTCACCAAAGGAGACGATCCATTCTCTCGCCTGGAGGTCTCTCTCACGGAAGTATAGGCCACGGTTTTCACCGTATGTAAAGCAAAAATGAACTCATTAGCCTTATTTGACCCATCCCGTGCAACGGACCGCGCCACGGCAATCCCGCCATCCGCTCATTCCCTGGATGCACAACGCAACGCGCCGGCAAGTTTTTAGCGTTCAGTCGAACTCCAACTTCATCACCGAACCCGGCTCAGCCAGTCCGCAAACAGTTGTTGTTCGCCGCCCTTCGACATTCCCTGAATCGAAAAATGGTACTTCTTCCCCGAGTTGAGCCGGATTCCGTTCTCATCCACCGAACCTATCTCGTTGATGGCCACCTGAACACCCGCTCCCGGATCGTCCGGACACCTGAAATCCAGTCCGCTGCCGTTCAGCGTCAATTGTCCCGAGCAGCTCTCCCCAAAGTGCTTATCGTGCCGCGCCGGATACACCACGGGCCCATACGCGACATTCGGCGTTACCGTCGGCGAGGGCGGCAGGGAACTTGCGATTTGAGGCAATGCCGAGCTGCCCAACGGCGCATTCGGCTGGATTTGGGAGGGCGCCGCAGCTGGCTGGCTCGGTAGTCCCGCAGGCGCCGGCGCTCGCTGTGTCACGACCGGTGGAGGGGGTTGCGTTGCAGCCACCAGCGGCTTGCCGGCCGATGGCTTGGCGGTTGTACCGTGCGACGAACTATCCGCGGAAATGCCCACCGGTGCGTCGCCTGCTCCCTGCGTCCCAATTGCCGGCCTCGCGAAATAACCGATGATCATTCCGGCCGTCGGTATTGCGATCATGGCCGCGATGGCCGCCACGACCCACTTGGTTTTTCGGTTTGAACCAGTCAACCTGCCGAAGCCTGCCCGCAGCGGGTTTATCCCTCGCCACCAGCTACTATCCGTTTTGTCCGCGCCGTCCGGAAACTGATTCATTTCGCTCATGGAAGATCCCTTTGGGGAAAGTGGAATCCTGGCAGATTGGTCTCCGCCCTGCGATACGTCCTGCATCCATTATCGCTCCCCACCCTGACACGCTCGGCGCCCATGCCGGAAAGGTCGTTACTCCCCATCCGGCCTCGCCACCACCGCGCGCGCCTGCGCGTGCAGCGGCGCCGCCCGCAAATATTGCTTCGGCCAGCTCGCCGGCTCGCTCAGGGCCTCGGCCGCGTGCACCGCCCAGTACGGATCCCTCAGCATCTCCCGCGCCAGGAATACAAAATCCGCGTCCCCACGTTCGATGATTCCGTTCGCCTGGGTCGGCTCGGTAATCATCCCCACCGCGGCCGTCGCAATCCCCGCTTCTTTGCGAATCCGCGCCGCAAACGGCACCTGGTATCCCGGCGCCGCGGGAATTTGCGCCTGCGGCACCAGCCCCCCCGACGAGACATCGACCAGGTCCACGCCGCGTTCCTTCAGATGCTTCGCCAACTCCACCGACTCGTCAATGTTCCAGCCGCCTTCAACCCAGTCCGACGCTGAGATGCGCACCCCAAGAGGCAAATGCGCCGGCCACGCGGCTCGCGTCACCTGCGCGACTTCCAGCACAAAGCGCGCCCGGTTCTCGAAGTTGCCCCCATACTCATCCGTCCGCTGATTCGACAATGGCGACAAAAACTCGTGCAGCAGGTACCCGTGCGCTGCGTGAATCTCCACCAGGTCGAATCCAGCCGTGAGCGCTCTTTGCGCTGCCTTCACAAACGCCGCGGTGATCGCGTCGATTCCCTTTTTGTCCAGCGCCCGCGGCACCGCATACTTCGGCGAAAACGCCACCGCGCTCGGTGCTGCCGGGGTCCACGCGCCTTCTTCCGCCGTCAACAGCCGCTCCCCGGTGAACGGCGCCGTCATGCTGCCTTTGCGACCCGCATGCGCCAGCTGGATCCCCGCCCGCGCCCCCTGCGAATGAATGAAGGCCGCGATCCGCTTCAGCATCGGAATGTGCTCGTCCTTCCATATCCCGAGATCGGCCGAAGAGATGCGTCCCTCCGGCACCACCGCCGATGCTTCCAGCGTCACCAGCCCCGCACCGCCTTGCGCGCGGCTGCCCAGGTGCACGAGATGCCAGTCAGTGGCAAACCCGTCCTCGCAGGAGTATTGGCACATCGGCGAAACACCGATCCGATTTGAAAATGTCACCGAACGAAGCTGAATAGGAGAAAAAAGAGAATGGCTCATAAGTTATGCGGCGCGTCCTTCGCTTTCATGGGCCGGGCCTGTTGGATTTACCCCCGGCCCTGTCATAGATGAGCCGGGCGGCCCGTTCGATGCATGGCAAGGATGGCAAATGCCGAATCTATTGCTTCTTCAACACCGCGGTACCCTTTTCATCCATCAGGATCGCGTTTTCCAGTTTTCGGAACGCCGCCGCCTTCTCGGCCGGAATTTGCACCTGCCTCACCACGTATTCCCGCTCGAAGTGAAGCTGGTTGCCTTTGGCCGTAATCGCCGAGTGATAGCTGGCGAACTCCACATCCACATCCACCGGATCGGGCGTCTCATCCACCACGAAGCCGGCGGGCAGTGCGATGTCGAAGCTGTCGTGCCAACGACCCGTCGCGTTCAGGTCGATGGGAAGCGTGCGCGGTTTATCGTCAAAAGCCAACGTAGTGGAGCTCACTACCCGCGGCCGCACCAGCAACAGCGGTCCCGCCTGGTGCGCATACTGGGTCGCCCTGAACTTGTAGTGCAGCTCGAGCGGCTTGTCCAATTCCGGCGGCTGCACAAATTGGAATGAGTCCATCACCGCGCCCGGAACATCTCGCGCCACTGCCTTCTCCACCGCTTCCCGGCGTTCGCGCTCGTCGCTGTACTTCAGCATCATCCGCAGATCGGCGCCGCCCGGCCCGGAATGCAGACTGTCCACCGAACCCGTCAGCGTTCCATCCGCAGCCAGCGTGAACACGCCCTTGCGTTCCGTCCCGTTTGCGTCGGGCCCCAACACCGGAAGCGCCAGCACCTGGCTCGCTCCTCCCGCCGCCAGCGTGCCGTATCCCCCTTGCAGATTCGACTCCAGGTTGCCCACCGGCGTCCGCTCGTCGGTCGGGTCGAAGATCAAATAACGCTTGCCGTCTTTGCCCTTCACCACCGCCTTCAACCGCGCATCCTCAATCCCCGCCGGAATCTCGATCGCCGTGATCATGTGGTCGCCCACCAGCGATGGGCTGTCCGGATCCACCACCCCCCGCCGGTGATCCACGGGCATGTAGAAGGCGTGAATCCCCGCCACCTGCAGCATCGAAATCAGCAGCGTCGTCTTGTCCTTGCAATCCCCATACCGGTTCCGGAAAATGTCCGCCGCATGATTGGCCTGCAAACCGCCGATCCCGCGCATCACCACAAAATACCGAATGTCCTTCTGAATCGATTCCGTTATGCGGCTCAGCTTGCTATAGAAATCCGGCGCGCCCGCGATCAGCGATTGCACCTTGGCCGTAATCTCCGGCGAAGGATCAGGCCGCGCCGCTTCCAGCGTCGTCACCCATTGCCCGATCGCGCGCCATTGATTGTCCTTCCCCTCTACCGCCGCATCGCCCCACTCCACCGACATGCGCTGCGCCAGCGCCGCCCATTCCGGCGGCGACGGAACGTCCCGCAGGTCCACCGCCCGCACGTCTTTCAACTCCCAGCGCCAGTGTCCCGGCGCCGCTTCCACCGCCTTCATCGCCTCGTGCCGGTGCCACGAACTGGTCTGCGTACGTCCCGTCGGCAGGTCCACCTCCAGCGCCTCGAACACCACGGGAATGCCGTTCTGAAACATCCAGTTCTTTTCCTGCAGATACGGCTCCATCAACTCTTCCGATTCGCAAACAATCGTCGCGCCCACATCCACTGCCGGCGGATGCGCGATGCGATACTTGCGCGTCGAAAGCATGATGGGCACATCGGTGTCCCCGCGGTCCGTGAAGTCGGTCTCCTGCGCCTGGTATTGCTTCTCGTCCGCCGCAATCGTCCACACCCGGAAGTAGTTGATCTTCTCGTTCTCGTCGAAGCTCACTTCGCACGTATTGCCGCGCCCTTGCGGCTTCAGAATCCGAATCGCTTCCCGCTCCCGCTCCACCGCGCGTCCCTGCCCGTCGACCGTCTCCACGTACTCGTCAAACAGGATCACCGCCGAGGAATCCTTCGCGTATTCGGGAACATGCGTCTTCGCCGCGTCCAGCCCCCATTGCGGCAGCGGCAGTCCCTTGGTAAACCAACCGGCGTGCGCCACCGCACCCGCTAATACCAACAGGGAAAACGCCGCGAAGCGGCAAGCCGATCGAACCCCTGCCCCGGTCTGCATTCAATTACCTTGGCGATCGCGGCCCGCGTCAGCACCAGTTGCTGTTGATCCGCGGTCGCCACTTTCTGATAAAAATCGTGCAGGTCCTGATAGTCCTCGGGTTGCAGAACCGTGAAGTTGTAAGCCAGCGTCCGCGCCACCGTCACCATGTTCGGCTTCGTCTCCGCCGCCACCTTCAGCAGCGCGCGATTCGGCCAGCTCGCATCGCTCCCCGTGGGCACGCTCTCCACGCTCATTCCCGCCGGCAGCCTGTAGGTCACTTGATCCGATTCGAGTTTGGCATACTTCACGTCGACCGGAACCGTCCGCTTGTCCTGCGCCACAAATGGAACTTTCCCCCGCGACTCAAAAAACTGTCCCGGCATGAATATGCGCTTGCCGGTCGCTGTCCCCGCACTTCCCTTCACCTTCACAACGGCGATCAGGTTCGCACCGGGATCGTCGATGCCCAGAAAACGATCGAATTCCGCCTCCACGCCATCCGGCAGATATTCCGCGGCCGACTCCCTGAATTGCTTCTTCACTTCTTCCAGATCGTTCCTGACCGCCATCTGCCGCCAGTGCAATGCTTCCTGCCCCGACATCACAATGCGCAGGTTGCCCGTCAGGCTGTTATCGGCGTCGAGAGTCAGGTCCGCATTTCGTTCCACTGTCGTCTGCTTGTACATGGGAGACGGCGTCGTGCCATAGACCGGACCTTTGTCTGAAGCCCGGATGCCTCCCGCCGCCGCATGTGTCCAGTGCACCAGTCCGTACGGACACATCTTCTGCCCCGGGTCGAGAAACGTCTCCTTGCCTCCGATATCCAGGATCGCTATATAGTCGTCCAACTGGCCGGTCGACAGGTAATTCACGTCGAACGTCCTCCGGTTCCGATCCACGACCTGCATGGGGAAGACCTTCAGCCCTGCGGCGCGTCCCAGGGCCACGAACAACAACGCCATATCGTCATCGCTGCCGCTCTTCTGGTTCCACACATCCTCCGCTGTCTTGATCGTCTTCAGCTTTTCCGTCTTGCGCTCCACCGCCGTCTGTTCCCGCGTGAAACGCGTATTCTCTAGCTTCATCACCGCGTCGTAGATCTTGTGTGCCTTCTGCTCTTCCGTGTCCCCCGGCGCCACGATCTCCGCTACCGCCTGCTGCAGCGTCTTGGTGGGATTCGTGAAGCGCTCCGCTTCCTTCGCCCACCGCTTGCCCTCGCTCATCCAGAAACCCGGACCGCTGGTGTACTGCGTGTAATAAAACTCCACCCGCCAGTTCACGCTGTTCAAGGGCGGCATCCAGTCATCGCGCGGAATCGGCGGCACATCCGTGATGTCGAACTTGTAGTTCCCGTTGGCGTCCACCACGATCTTCGCGTCCTTGTTTGCGCGCACCCCGTACATCAGCCGCGTCAGCGCCTCGCCCCGGCTGTTCGTGATCCATCCCGTCTTCGACGGATTGAAATAGTAGTGCGCCTGGTGCACAAAGTAAGGCTGCTGCACATCCCACACCGGCGACGAAACCAGGTTGTCGTCATACCGGATCACCAGCGCATACTCCAGGATGCTCCCCACTTCCACGCTCGGCAGCGTGAACACCATCGTGTTCCTCTGGTAGTCCTTCGTCTTCACATCCACCAGGTCCGATGGCTTCGTGGTCAAAGGAATCACCGTGCCGTCCGCGTGGATCGTCCGGCCCCGGATATCCGTCACCTTGAACTGCCCATGCTCGTACGGAATCCGGATCGTCGCCGTCTCTTTACCCTTCTCTGTCAGCACTTTGATTCGCTCGTAGTATTCGTGAAAGTGCAGGCGGTCGTCGCTCGACTCGGCGCGATTCAAATACACCGCATCGGCTCCCGGCGCCTTGGGGTCCGACGTCATCTTTAACTCTTCCTGGGTGGGTTCTTTGAACTGTGCGCGTGCCGGCACGGGAATAACTGCAACCAGGGCCAGGGCAGAAAACAGCAAACTTCCGTGGAGCCGCATGAAACTTACCTCCGCTACGTAGGCGGTGATTTAAATCAGTCTGAAATGTATGCGGAGATTCTACCCTTTATGAAGGACGAATTGAGAAATAAGTGCTACGCCCTTCCCGGAATGAGCCGCCCTTCCGGGGATTGACTATTCTTCTGAGTTCTGATTCGCGCCGCGACTAACTCCACCCCGCGCTTCTATTTACTGAACCTTAATTCGGCCGACCAACCTTCGTTGTATATCTATCTCCAGACCGCTTTCCTAAAACTTATACCTTGATGAATGGATGGGGCCCCTATGTCAATACGAA
The DNA here is from genome assembly GCA_036488735.1 of Occallatibacter sp. Taxonomy (GTDB): domain Bacteria; phylum Acidobacteriota; class Terriglobia; order Terriglobales; family Acidobacteriaceae; genus Telmatobacter. Next base: position 231,429 of record DASXHC010000030.1, on the reverse strand, counting down.
ACGTGTGTTTCGCTCTATTTCTATGTTTCGCCAATATCTCTTTCGCGCAAACCGTCCCTCGCTCCTCGCACGTATGGATGATTACCGAAGAAAATCATAGTTATGAAGATATCGTCGGCAATGCGCAAATGCCTTTTTACAATCAGCTCATTAAGCAATATGGACTCGCCACCCAGTTCTATTCCGATCAGCACAGTTCTCTTCCCGCATTGATGTGGTTGGTCGCCGGCGCCGCCGTCGAGCCCAACAACGACACCATTTCCTGCGGCCACACCGAAGACAACATCGTCCGCGAACTCTTGAAAAAAGGCTATAACTGGAAGACCTACCAGTCCAACCTTCCCTACGCCGGCTTTCAAGGCCTCTATGCGGGCACAACCGATGTCTACTATCGCCGCCACAATCCCTTGATTGACTTCACCGATGTCTGCCCCGGAACTGGCCAGGACACCAACAGCGTCCCTTTTTCGCAAATGGCGGCAGACTTCGCGCAAGGCCTCACCGTCAACTACGCCTACGTCACCCCCTCGGGAGACGAAGACGCCCACGACGGCACCCTGCAGGCCGCGGATCAGTGGCTCCAGTCCAACCTTCCCGCCATCCTCGCCCGTCCCGAATTCAGCCCTGGCGGCGACGGCATTCTCTTCATCGTCTGGGATGAAGGCGATCTCTACACGGATAATCGCTGTTCAGCCACCGTTGCGCAGGGATGCGGCGGCCGCACCGCCACCCTCGTCATCGGTCCGCAGGTCAAGCCCGGGTATCAGTCCACCATCACCTATCACAACGAAAGTGTATTGAAGACCGTCTGTGCCGCCATGGGTCTGCCCACATGTCCCAATGCATCGCAGTGGGCCGCGCCCATGGCGGACTTCTTCAAATCGAACACCGCTGGTCCCGCCAACAGCATCGTGATCACCGCGCCCGGCAACGGTGCCACCGTCGTCGGCGCGGTCCATCTCATGGCCGCCGCTTCTGAAAGCCAGACCGTCAGCCAGACACAGGTCTGGGACAACGGCACCAAGCTCGGCGTATACGGCGAACAAATCGACGCCATCTACAATCTCGCCCCCGGCACCCACACCACCACCGCGCTCGATCTCGACTCTTCCTACAAAGTCATTCACGGCACATCGGTCACCTACACCGTGCAGCCGCTGGTCAACGGGGTGCAGACCATATCGCCCACACCCGGAGAACTCTTCAACCTCTCCACCGTGCACGTCGTGGCCCACGCCAATGAATCCGCGCCCATCGGTCAGATGCAGGTTTGGGACAACGGCATCAAGCTGGGTTGGTATGCCGGGGCGGATGTCAACCAGTACTACACCCTGTCGCCCGGATCGCACACCGTGACCATCCTTGATCTCGACCGCAACAACAACGTCCTGCACGGATCCAGCGTCTCCTACTCCGTGCAGTAGGGCCGTAACCCGGTGCGATGATCCGCCGTCGCCGCCTCCAACTGTTCCTGGAATTCAGCGTATCGCCGGGAAAGTCAGTCCCGGTCGAGCACCCTCACTCTCTAACGCGTCGAGCCATGCGCCAATACTCTTCCGCAGCGGCTCGACGGCCACTCCCCCATAAACCCGCGGAAATCCATCCAGCCGCCGCAGCGACCTGCGCAGCAGCGATGCCGTGCCCGCAACGTTGTTCCGCTGCAGATGGTGAAACGCCGCCGTCACTTGGATCAGCGCCTGCAGAAAGGTCTTCTCCGGCTCTTCGCACCGCAGCCACACACCTTCCCAATGCTCGTGAGCGAGGAAAAACTCCTCGTTCGCGTAGCACCGCAGCCCTTCCGCAAGTTCTCCATCATCCCACAACAGCGCCATCGCTCCCATTATCGTCCGCCCCCGGGTCACCCCGCCAGAATCGCCTTCACATCCCAGGGCAAGAAAAGGCCCCGATTGCCGTGCGGCTGATCCGACAGAAAATTGGTACGCGCGATCAGGCGGCCGGCGCCATCTTCTGTCTATGATTCATTCAGGCTGAGGAGGTGGAGGCATGCATCAAGCGGGTGGTCGGAACATGGGAGACCGCCTCTCTGCGATTGTCGCGAATTCCCTGGACACGCGGACCAAAACGCAGGATCTGGCGCGCCAGGCCTATCAAAGCCGCACCCAGTTCCACAAGCTGTTTCGAACCGTGGTCGAGGAAACTCCGGCTGCCATGCGGCGCCGCCTCTTGTTGGAAAGAGCCGCTTATCAACTGACGCACACCCTGCTGTCGGTAACCAACGTTGCGCTCGACGCTGGATTCGGTTCGCTGGAAGCATTCTCGCGCGCTTTCCGAAAGGCATTTCGGACCTCACCCAGCCTCTACCGCCGCATGCGCGATCCGCATTTTCATTTACCGGCGTCCGGCAAAATTCACTTTCTTGCCCCTGGTTCCCCAACCCAACAAGGAGGAGACATGGATTTATTCGACCGTTTTGCAGGCAATGACTCCTGGCATACGCGGCGTTTGCTCGAATATGCGCGCGCTTTGACCGACGAACAATTGGATCGCCCCATGCCCACCGTCGTGGAACTCCTCCCCTGGCGGGAGTCCAATAAGACTCTGCGGCAATTGCTCGAGAACATCATCTTCACGAAAGAAGTCTGGACCGCCGCGCTCTCCGGAGCCGATATGGATATGGGCGGCCCGCCCCCATCGCAACGATCCCCGCAGGCGATGCTACTCAGGCTCGAAAAAACCGATGCCGCATTGCACCGCATCTTCGGCGACATCCGCAGCCGCTCCGCCTGGGATGATACTTTCGTCGATGCTCTGTGTGAGCCCGCCGAAGCCTTCACGTTCGGTGGCGTCTTCGCTCACATCATCACCTTCAACGCCCATCGCCGGTTGATGGCCCTGGACGCTCTGCGCCAGCTCGGCGTCGAAACCGCGGGCTTCGGCGACCCCATGGAATACGAGGAAAGTGTCGCGCCCTGGAACCAGCAGGTAGCTCTCAAAACGTCATGACGATGAGAACGGAACTGCTGCGTTTCAACGGGGCCGTCGAGCGGGATCCCGCGATTGATGCCTGGATGAAGGACCACGCCGGCGCATTGGGAGCCATCGCGCATCGGTGGTTTGCGGTGATGCGCAATTGCGGCGACGAAGTCCGGGAACTTGTGCATGACGGCTGTCCTGTCGCATGTCTGGGAGATGCGCCCTTCGTCTACGTCAATGTCTTCACCGCGCACGTCAACGTGGGCTTCTTTCAGGGCGCAGCGCTCCCCGATCCGGCCCGCTTGTTGCTCGGCGCCGGCAAGTTCATGCGCCATGTGAAACTGAGGCCGGGAACCCCCGTCAACGCCCCGGCCCTCAACAAGCTCATCGAGATGGCGTATGCGGATATCAAGGCGCGAGTCGAGAACGGCTGACTTGAAGGCACCCGTGGCCGCCCGGGTACGACTTTTGCTGTTCCTCTTGCGCGAGAACGCCAGGTTGCGCGGCTCAATCGCCTGCATCGTTTCAGAGATGGGCAACGCGCGGAACTTGCGGCTAATTCGGCCCCTTGACGTGTTCGACAATCTTCCCTGCGCTTGGCGCGAACTCTATCGAAGTTCTCTGAATGCCCTTCATGCGATCCCGGATTTCGGCGCCTCCGCGATTTGCAAAAACGAAAAAACCCCATACCACAAAATTGAATTTTAGGCAGTGTTCCAAAATGCGGCAAAGCGGCTTACAAAAGACTACTCATAGATTGCGGTAATAGAGTATCGAAGCTGCGAATCGATGCGTCATCCGAATCGACAGCGCCAATGAATATTTACGCTTCGTATCAGTTGTCTCTTGATTTCCTCCCGTCTGCAGTTCTATCGAAACTTCCGCGCCTGAATTCCGTTCTCGAATTCCAGCGCCGATGTAGGAGAGTTCTATATGCGTTTCAGACTAACCTCCTGCCTTCCTTTGGCTATTGTTGTTGCCTTTGTGAGTTGTTGCCACGCCCAAACCATTTACTCTGCCCGGGAGCGCAACCTCCCTTTCGCCATCGGCGCCGGGTTATCTGACTTCAACGTCGACTTTGGAGAGATTCATGGGAATCCAAAGACCATGGAAGGCATAACCCTGTGGCTCGACTATGCCCCTCCCAAACTCCCCCGCGCATTGAATGGATTTGATTTAGAGATCGAAGGACGCGACATCAATTACGGACGTCCCGCTTCGCTGGGTAGTTCCTTTCGCCAGGAGACCGGCGTGGGTGGATTGATTTACAGCTTTCGTCGCTACAGTGTTATCCATCCCTATGCCAAGGCCCTCATCGGAATGGGCTCCATCGACTTTGCTTCCTCTGGCAGCTATAGAAGCGATTCCCGTGTGGTCTACGCGCCCGCTGGCGGGCTGGAACTGAGAGCCTTCAAAGGCATCAAACTGCGCGCTGACTATGAATACCAGTTTTGGCCGCATCTGTTCGGGCCCAACGCGCTCAATCCCCGCGGCATCACCCTTGCCACCGAGTTCGACTTCCGGCCCCGCCCTGCCAGCGCGTACTGACCGGCATGTGCCCCGGCATGCGGCTGGAACCGTGAATCAGAGATATCCGACTCTGTCCGGGGGCGCCCACAAGGAATAAGTCTTCACCCTATAGGAGATTCTTATGACGTTACGGGGAGTTTTTGCTTCTCTTTTGCTCATTGCCTTGAGTGCCGGCGTCGCCAGCGCAAAGAAGGCACCCAGGTACGAGCCGGCACGCCAATTGACCGCCGAACAGTCATCCTTGGTCGATAAGGCCATTGGACAGGAAAAGGTGCTGATCAAGAGCGTTCAACAGCGCACCCCGCTGGTCGAGACTTACATTCAGGATACCCGTCCCGACGTCAAGCTCTACCAGGTGCCCGTCGCCGACTCATACATGTTGAGCCGGGTAGATTTCGGCAAGGGCTTTTTCGACAAGAGTTACCAGTCCAAGGCTGCCGCTGCGCGCGGTTTCTTCAAGGGATCGCTTGAATCGATCGCCAACTTGACCAAAGCCCTCGGCCTGGATTCGAAGTTTACCTATAATCCGCTGGGATTCACCGAAATGATGTTTCTCGATCCTTCGGAGTTTGACCGCCAGCACTATGCATTCAGTTTTGTCGGGAAAGAGTTCCTCGGCTCGGTACGCACCTGGGTGTTCGACGTCCACCCCAAAGTTTCCGGGATAGGAAGGTTCTACGGGCGAGTCTGGATCGAAGATGAAGAAGCCAATATCGTTCGGTTCAATGGCACTTTCACTGCGCCTGCCAACGATTCCACCAAACACTTCTTCCACTTCGACAGTTGGCGCACCAATGTGCAGCCGGGAATCTGGCTGCCGGTCGCCGTCTACGTTGAAGAGACCCACCGCGGCGATGCCCAAAATTCCTCCGGCCTGAAAGCCCAGACCCACTTCTGGGGCTACTCCCTCAAACTGCCCACACGGGACAGCGAAAACGTAACCGTCAAGGTCGACCAGGCCGACGACAAAAGCGACGACTCGCAGGACGTGAGCCCGCTGCAGGCTTCGCGTAACTGGATAACCCAGGCAGAACAGAATGTGATCGACCGTCTTGTCGAAGCCGGCCTCGTCGCACCGTTGACTCCGAATGGATATGAAAACACGGTGCTCGATCAAATCGTCATCAATCTCGCGGTTCCGAACAATCTGGCTCTCGTCAGCCCTGTTCACTGCCGGGTGCTGCTGACCAACACCATTGAAGCCACAACCGTCGGCAACACCTTGCTTTTGAGCAAGGGGCTGATTGATGCCATGCCCAACGAAGAGTCGATCGCCTCCGTAGTCGCGCTCGAGTTGGCACACATTGCAATGGGGCACCATATCGATACCAGGTATGCATTCAATGACCGGTTGCTCTTCCCCGACGAATCGAGTTTTCAGCGCATAGAGATGTTCCACTCTGACCACGACGACGAAGCCGCCGCCAGGAAGGCGATGGAATACCTCGAGGCATCGATGTATAAGAACAAGCTGCCCAGCGCGGGCCTGTTCTGGGTGCAGTTGGCGGACCGCGCGAAGGTATTGAAGCAGTTGAATTCGCCAAGACTGGGGGATTCCATGCTTCGTGCCGACGGCTCGCCCTGGATGACCGAGCTGGCGCGCAACGCAACCAGACTCAACTGGGACGATCTGAGCCAGACGGCTGCCCTGCCTTTGGGAAGCTGGCTCAAGACCGATCCATGGGATGACCGCGTACAGATGTTGAACGCCCGGCGCTACGCTCCCGCGAATCCGCGCGACAAGATGCCGCTCGAGGTGACGCCGGTTTTCTATAAGCTGCAACGCTTCAAGGCGGCCAACCTGATGCCCGCAAAGACGGCAGTACCGGCTCCGGCTGCTCCGTCGGCGGGGGGAGAACCATCCGGCCGCTGATGGTCATCTGGCAGGACTTCGGCAAACGGAAACGGTGAGAGTTCGCTGCTTCTCAAGTCCCCGGTTCGGCGCCATGGGCAGGCTCTCTGCCCTTGGTGCCGCGATCGGAAAGCTTGTCTCCTGATCGAAATCTTCTCCACGATGCCCGGCTCACCCCTCGGCGGGACCTTCACACCGCTTCGCTCGGGATGGCCGCCGCGTCCCCGGTCAATCCCAACGCCCCAAGCATATTCGTCACCAGCGCCAGGGGAAGCCCGACCACGTTGAAGTAGCAGCCCTCGATCCGCGGAATCCATCGCGCCGCCCGGCCCTGGATCCCGTATCCTCCCGCTTTGTCCATCGGTTCCCCCGTCGCCACGTACGCCGCGATCTCTTCCTCCGAAAGCGTCAGGAACTGCACCCCGGTCACCTCCGCCGCCACCTCGGTCGTCTGGGCCGTCACCACGGCCACTCCCGTGATCACCCTGTGCGTCCGTCCCGCCAACAGGCGCAGCATCCGCGCCGCGTCCGCGGCGTCTTCCGGCTTGCCCAGGATTTGATCGTCCAGCGTGACCGTCGTGTCCGCTCCTAGAACCACCACCGGCTCTCCCTCCCCTCGGACCCCCGCCTCGATCCCGGCCTCGCCCAGCGCCTGGAGAACCGTCTCCGCCTTTTCCCGCGCCAGTCGTGTAACGTACGCGATCGGATTTTCGTTCAAAAACTGGCTTTCGTCGATTTGCGCCGCCTGCACGCGAAACCTAAACCCTGCCTGTGCAAGGAGTTCGCGCCGTCTCGGACTGGAAGATGCAAGTACAAGCATATGCCTGATTATGGCAGTTTTTGAGCCCTTTTCGCCGCTTTTGGCGCTTCTCCAATTTGCCGCGAAATTCCCTTTAACCCCAACATAAAAAACGGATTACGTCTTAAATCGTCAGAAATGAAAGTTGCACGGAAATTGTCAATTGCCCACTTTCGGCAAAATTCACTCTACTTCTGCGCCTACAAATTTTCGCCGCCCCTTGGGCACGAAGTTTACTCTGTGGTCAATAGATGCCCGGGCCGGAGCTCACGCCGAAAGCCCTGTTTGAATCCCCGCGGGCGTGGCCAGGCCCCACGCCATTGCCGGCGTGTTGTGAGCCATTCCGAAGCGGCCGTCCGGACCCAGAAGAATGATGCCTCCGTGGCCCCCCAAACGACTGAATAAATAGGAAATCGCCTCCCGCGCCGCGATCTCCGGAGCCATTCCGCCCGCCACCTGGTCCGCCGCCCATTTACCCAGAACCAGCTTCATGATCGGCTCCCCCCACCCCGTCAGCGAAACCGCCGCCGAAAGATTATCCGCGTAGCAGCCGCAGCCGATCAAAGACGAGTCCCCCACCCGTCCCGGCGTCTTGTTCAGCGTGCCCCCAGTCGATGTCCCCGCGGCCAGGTTTCCCTTCGAATCCAATGCGATGGCACCCACCGTGTCATGGGAGTCAAATTCCGGCGCAAAGGCCGTCTCCGGGCTCTTGTCGTCGCGCAGAATGTGCCCCGAAAAGGTCTCGTCCGCCAGCCCCGCCGCTTGCCGCAGCTGCGCCCGCGCCAGCCGCTCCCGCTCCCGATCCAGAACCAGTTCCCGGTTGTCGATCAGCGCCATTCCATGACCCGCCGCGAAGGCCTCCGCCCCCGCCCCTACAAAGTAAACATGAGGGCTTTGCTCCAGAACGATCCGCGCCGCCTGGATCGGATTCCGCAGCCTCTCCACGCACGCCACCCCCCCGGCCTTCATCCGTCCCCCATCCATCAGCAGCGCGTCCAGCTGCACCCGCCCGTCCGAGGTCAAAAAACTCCCCCGTCCCGCGTCGAATGTGGGGTCGTTTTCAAGTACAGTCACCGCCTGCTCGACCGCGTCAACCGCCTCGCCGCCCCGCGACAGCACGGCGTAGCCGGCCTCCAGCGCATGGCGCACGCCCGCCTCGTGAGCGGCCGCATCTTCAGCAGGAATCGCCCATGCGCCTCCATGTACAAGGAGAGTAGTAGAAATGTCGTTATCAGCCCAAGTCACCCCCCCATCGTAGTTCAAGGGGATGGGACTGCAGAAGAGCGCCTAGAGCGCGTACAGCAAAGTACATACGCGAAGCGCGAGGAAGTCAAAGTTCTTTAATGCGATTGAAGCGGGGTAAATGCCTGGATATTTATTCACTTAGGCAAGGAAATCGAGATTGCATTTAATTGCGTGGGACGGAGGTATGCTTAGAACATTCAAACAAGAAAACACAGGTGCACAAAGGGAAAATTATTTCCCGGTTGTTTCGGACTGCTATGAGCGGCATTGTCGCAAGTAGAAATCCAGAAACGTTCTGGGCGGCATTGCGAACGCAGGGCGTGTTGTTGGAGAGCTGCGAGACGGAACGCAGATCAACGTGGAGAAGAACATCATTCAATAGCACAAGCCATACCATGCCTTGAATGACGAGCCGCGCATTTCAGTCCGGGAAATGGCGGACTAGGTGAAGCAGACGATAGAAGAGAAAGAAGCAACAGATAGAAGCAAACGCAAGGCAAGCCAGGCAAAGCGAAGCTCCGGCAGCAAAGCAAAAACTACCACGAGAAAAAGAAAACCGGCCAGCAAAGCGCGCAATAGAAAAAAGGCAACGGAACAAAGCAATGAAGGGGCAGGCACGAAAGACCTCAAGGAACTGGCGCGCGAAGAAGTGAAGCAAAAGGGCGCAGATCTGGCGCGATCCATGATGAGAAAGGCGCTGGGAGGAAACGTCAATTGTGCACGGTTTCTTCTTTCGTTATACGAGGAACACGGACAACCGCAGCCAGGTATTGAGGCGAGCGGGAAACCCAGCGTTGCGGCGGTGTGGGAAGCGGAAGCTGAATGGACGGAGCCGGCTAGTGGCGAAGCGGCAGAGGCGTTGTATGCAGGCGAGCGGGAACCAGAGGCGGTCTGCAAGCAAGAGTTGACCCACACACAGGCTTAAAAACTGCGAACAAATGAGGCGCGCTCAAGGCATGCGGCAGAACGAGGCCGCGTGCCCTGAGCGCGTGCGCGGAGTTGCATTAGCCAATGCGAGCGGATGCGGAGTTGATTCAGGCAGAGACGTTGGAGCGACCCGGAAATCGAACCCAGAGGAAAGAAGAATCAAACATGAAGTTCGCGAAAAAAGAATGGTTACGAGCCGGCATGCGGCTGGGACTCTGGCTTGTGTGGACATTACTGAGTTCGATGGCGAGCGCGCAGGGAGTCAGCACTACGACAGTTCAGGGAACTGCGTATCTTGCGAACGGCCGCGCGGGCTCAGGATCATTGCAAATAAGCTGGCCAGCATTCACGACGGCGAACAGCCAGGCAATTACGGCCGGCCGTTTGAACGTAACAATCGGATCTGACGGTTTTGTAAGCGTCAACCTGGCGCCGAACCAAGGTGCAAGTCCGGCCGGGCTGTATTACACAGCGATCTACCATTTGAACGATGGAACGACGAGCACCGAGTACTGGGTGGTGCCGGCAGCGGCGCAGGCAAGCTTGTCGCAAGTACGCGCCCAAGTGATGCCCGCAGCGCAGGCAGTGCAAGCGGTAAGTAAGGGTTATGTCGATCAATCGATGCAGGAACTGACGCAGAGCCTGTTGACGGCCTCAGGGGGTTCGCTGAGCGGCCCACTTTACTTGAGCAGCGATCCGACGACCCCGACACAAGCGGCGAACAAGCACTATGTCGACTCGGCACTTAGCCAGGCTGTTCCGATAACCGGCGGGGCGGCGACCGGACCGCTTACCAGCGTGCAACTTGGCGCCGCGTATCAAGTGGACCAATTTGCCGGCGCAGACTTCGGAACGAGGCTCCAGGCTTGCCTGAATCAACTGAATGCCACGTACGGCGGGACGTGCGATGCACGAAATTTCACCGGGACGCTTGGGATGGCCTCAAATCTATCGATAACAACGAGCAACGCAACGATACAGCTTCCCTGCGCGACGGTTTCAACCTCGAACCAGATTGTGGTTGCGGCCGGAACAAGAAATGTCTCCCTTCGAGGGTGCGCGCTGCGCGGAGCAAGCAACGCCAGCGGCAGCCAGGGCGGGACTGTATTTCTCTATTCGGGAAGCGGCGCAATGATCCAGGTTGGCGATGCGACTTATGGCGCCGATACCGCAGGTTTTCATATGGACAACGCAGTGATTAACACGACGACTGCGAACAGTGGAACGGCGCAAGGCCTGGCGGCATACCGAACCCAGGAACTGGATCTTGTGAGTTTGTATCTTCTGGGTAATTCCACCCAGACAGGTTTACTTATCGATGGAACCGGAAACTACGCCGGCGGCACATTTCAGGACATTCAGATCTCGGGATACGGAACCGCAGTAAGCGGGATCGGCCACCAGGCCGCCAATGCAGCAACGACGGATTGGTTGAACGCGAGCGCATTTGTCCGTCTACACATCGACTGCCCGACCAGCAACGGCAATCCCATCAACGGCACATACGGAATCAACTTGCTCCAGGGTGATGGAAACACGTTCACGGGAGGAGATGTAGAGGGATGCGGGACAGCGCTTCACCTGGGCCCGAATGCCCAGAACAACACCATTGTGGGCTTGCGGAACGAAAACTCGATCAACCAGGTGGTAGCAGAGGCGGGGAGTTCGTACAACAACTGGATGACGGGGGGCACCATGTTTACCGGTCAATTGACGGACAACGGCACCCGCAACAGTTTCCTCGATACATTTCACAGGAGTTTCAACGGGTTGAATGGTGACTGGTATGGAAGCCAGCAGGACGCCACGGTCACAAATCATTACCGCATAGGAACGGGCACCGGGAACGAGCGCGGGCTACTAAACCGATATCAAACAGATAGCGGGTATCGATGGACAACTGGTTTCAGCGATGCGACGGCGGGGCAACAGTTTTACCAATTGCTGGACGAGTTGAATAATGTGTATCGACTTTCAATCGGGCAATATAACTACGGCCAAGGGAGCACCAACAACCAGACCGTGATCAATGCGGCAGGCACCGGCGCGGTGGTTCTGAACGGGTCAAGTAATGCCGGGACGGGCGGCGTTCTGTTTGGTGCGGGCGGATCGACAGGCGCGACGGTAGCATCGGTCAGCAATACGGGGAGTGCGCAATTCAACGGAGCGCTTTCAGTAGGCGGCCCGTCGACATTTGCGAATTCGACTACGGTGAAGAATCAGACCGATGCGGAAATCGACAGCTTTCTGTGGGCTGGGGCAACGACTAATCAGAAGGAGTCGTATGTCTACAAAGACTACTTGGGCGCAAGCCAGTGGTACATGGTGAAAGACGCAAGTAATAACTGGGCACTTAACTCAGCTACCGGCGGCCTGGACAGTTTCAAGGCATACCAGAGCAATAATAGCGGCGACACTTACATCAACGCGAGCAGTCCGAGCGGGCATATTCGACTTAACTATGAGACGGGGGCCGGATCGGAAACCGATATCTACGCGGGAACGAGTTCTGGATTAGTAGCCGCATTTCTAGGAAGCACATCGATCAAGCTTCCAGGGTTAGCCGCGACCAGTGGTCACTATTGTCTTCAGATCGACAACTCGGGCTATCTTTCCAATACCGGGTCGGCGTGCAACAACGGATTAAATGGTACGGTAAGCGCGGGAACTGTTGGCCAGGTGGCATACTACAGCGGGAATGGCACGGCGATCGCGGGCACGAGCGCAGTATCGGTGAACGCGGGAGGTACGGGGGCAAGCACAGCCGCGCAGGCGCTTCAAAACCTGGGTGGACAACAAGCAGTGCCCGGACTAAGTTCCGACGGCGCTTCCGGCATCGCGGTCGCCGGCAAAGTTACAGCTCTAACAGCGGTAGCACAAACGATGGGCGGCTTGCGCTACGCCACACAATATCCCGCCGGGGGCGGGAACAAGGGTATCGTCAATGCAATCGCGGCCAACGCGACAGTAGTTGCCGACCCGGGTTACGGGAACACGGAAATCTACAAATTCAACTCGCCTATACCCGGTCTGACCGGAAGCACACACGTTGAAGATCTACGCAACGGACAGCAAGCAGACTTGTTCACCAACTGGAACTACTCCGCGACCAATTCGTTTGACTACGTTTCTGCCGCACAGCAAACGGATTGCATAACGAATAACCCGTGGATAGGAACTTCAAGCGCCTCGGCATACTGCCAGAACCTATTTTATAGTTCTACAATTCCCGGCAATAACATAGGTAACCCGAATGTTCCTCCTGCCGGTGGCGGCATGTGGCAGTTCACGGATGGGCGAGCGGCGAACCTTTATATCAACGGCTCTGGGATCGGCGAGACGAGTACCTGTGGTCTTTATAAGTACGGCGTCGGAGATGCGATCTGTCAATACCACTATACTTACAGCGCCGGCGGGGCAACCGGCAGATCCGATGAAGGTACCAAAGGGATTGGCAATAACGTCAGCGAAGCTACCGTTCTTGGTTCAGGAACGGCCTCAACGACTTATCCCGCCGGAGCGACCCTGCTCAAGCTGAATGGGACGAATTGCAACGCCCAAGCCGGCTCATGCGCATGGGGAACCGGACGTTATGTTATCGATGTGACGGCTGGTGCAACCGCCACTAACATTACCGGCATGGCTAACGGCTTGAACCCAGGTACGGAGGCAGTGTTGGTTGCGGGCACGGTTGCGGTGTCGAACGCATGGGGCACCTTGAATGCCAACGTGCAGCCCAACTTCTCCGCGGCGCCTCCGTTCACCACGTCGATGACATTCAACGTGACGCTCGTGGGAGGGACGGGATTCGATATCACGCACCTTGTCTGTTTCTCCGATCAGTTCCACGACTGTGCCGTTCCGACCGTTGCAACCAACATATCGGGCAGCACCTGATCGTTGACGATCCCGGTCCGTAAGCCTCATGGTTCAGGCACGTATATCTTTCAAGGTGGCATGGCTGGGTACGGGCTTGAGAACGACATCATGTCCGCGACAGCGTTTGGGGCGGGCAACACTGCGCAGCGGTATCTGATCGACGTGCTTGGTTCAACAACGGCAAACACCCTTCAAGTCACCTTCTTCGGGCTTGGCTCACAGTCCAAACTCCCGTTCGCAGGAAGTTTTGGAGCTGAGGAATACGGCTCGTTCAACGTCAGTTCAATCTCTTCCAGCGGCAACAGTGTTTATGTAATCTTTGGGTCAAACAGCATGGGAAACGGTCCTCTTAATAGAAACAACGCCAATTACGTTTTCTCCGGGGCATCGGATTCGGCGCTGAACGGAACCGTTTGCACCAATGCTCAATTTGTTACGGGCGCAAGTTTTACCTGCACGATGGCGGGATTGTCTGGAACGCATGTCGCTGCAACGGCAATCGGTGTTCTGGCCAACTCAAGCGGAACTCTTTACAGCGCCGTTAACTTATGGCCGACGGCAGAAGTACTCGACGTACAGAATGAGGCGCTGAATCCTCCGGCAATGGATGGAACCATCACGCTGGAGCAGAACATTCTCCGTGTAACCGGCGGCGACGTTCTGACAGAGATGAATCACTATGCGGGCCGCTTTTCCGCTGAAACGGGAGGGATAACAACTTATAACCCATACGACTTCGTGGCTGGATTCAACTTTGGCTGCGGGGGCCCAGGATGTCAGGGTGGTGGATATCCTACCGGAGTCAACGCATTGCTTCCGATGCAGACGAGCAGTTCAGACAGCTACTACTTCGATGCAGGCGGCACGCTGATGCCGTTGAACTTCATCAACAATCAAGGAGCTTACTTCGACTTCCTGCAAGCGGATCACGGTCCGGCTCAAACAGGTCAGTTTATTCTAGTCAACCCAACAGCGGCGCAAAAGGCAAACCCGAACTACTATTATCCGCTGTTCAACCTTTACAACAACACCGGTAACACGACCCTCACGCATTGGCCAAATCAGGGCGACGTAAGTCTAGTCACCCCCGGACAAGTCAACTTAGCCGGGACTTCAGGGGGCATAACCTTTGGAAGCGTTCTGGGAGGATTCACGGCAGACGATAGCATAACGGGCGGGACCCTTGCTACGCCGGTTGCTCCTACTCTTTCGGTGGTTCCAGGCGCCGGAACGCTGGCCGATTTCACGCAGTACTGTTATCGAATGGTAGCGAAGAATTCAGTTGGATCTTCTCTGCCTTCGTCCGAGGTTTGTGCAACGACAGGAACCACCGGAGGACTCGGAAGCGCTATCAAAATAGCGTTCCCCAGGCAAGCAGGAGTGTCCCAATATTCCGTTTACGGTCGTACACTGGGTGCGGAGCTGGGATTGATTTCAGCCAACAACCAAACGGGACTCGTACTTGTGCTTATGGATAACGGATCGGTTACTCCTAGCGGCTCTTACCCGCTTCCGACAACCAACACGACCCTTGGCTATTTGAATAACTGGGCCGGCGTGAAGCTCAACTCATCGGGAACGTCCTACACTGCAAACGTAGTGTCACCCCCAAGCGTGGCGGCAACGTACACCGAGAATCTCCCCGCAACTGGCACCACTGGCACGCTGGTGGACATGGCGACTTCGGCGTCCGTTGTCGGGGACGTGATGACGTTCGTGAATACAACGGGCAGAGTGCAGGACAGCGGAACGCTACTTAGCTCGCTGGCACCGAAAGTATCACCTGCTTTCACCGGAACACCGACGGCGCCGACACCAGCAACTCCGGATAATTCAACCAGCCTTGCGACGACGGCCTATGTAAAGGCACAGGCATATCTTTCGGGAATCAAGGTCAGCGTGTCGATAACACCGGCGGCAGCCACGGCTTCGCAATGTGTGGAACAGACGTTCAACACATTTACGGGACTTGCGACAGGGCAGTCAGTTCGCATAAGCCCACCTTCTTCACTCGGTGCTCACATTTGGATAGGCGAGACGCGGGTATCCGCGACCAATACCGTGGCAATTGCATTCTGCGGGGACGCCACAGCCGGTACGCCTCCGTCGGGAACCTACATCGCTGTGGCTTTTTAGGCTGAAAAGGGCTCCGTGGCCTGCGGCTGATAAGCCAAGTTGCAGGCCGCGTCAACTTATTTGCACATGAGCATGGCGGAAAAGGAGGAAGCGTGCCTGGGGCAGGAGGAAGAGAATCGATTACAGCGCAGGAATCCAAAATGGCGCCGGGAGATTTGGACGGGGCGGAGTTGCCAAGATTGGGGAAGATTCTGGATCGATGGCCGGCGAGTTTGCGCGGACGAACCGTGGGAATGGCACTGGCGGAGCATTTGCTGGCCGTAAGGACGCGCACAGGAGGAGTGGCGCGGCTGCGGGCCAATGCAGCGCAGCGTCTGTTTGAGCGGAGGAGGGGCCAAAGCAATATTGTTTTGAAGGCGCGGCAATTGGGAATCACGACGTGGGCTGCAGCGAGGTTTTTCCTGAAGACGATCACGCGGCCGGGGACCCTGACATTGGAAGTAGCACATACGCAGGAAGCAGCGGAAGAGATTTTCAGGATCGTGCACCGGTTTCTAGATTATCTGCCGGAAGGACTGCGCGCGGGACCGCTGAAGACATCGCGGGACAATGCGCGGCAGATTGTGTTTCCAGAGATTGATTCACAGTACCGCGTGGTTTCAGCTGGGGAACGAAACGCGGGACGAGGTTTGACGGTACAGAATTTGCATTGTTCGGAGTTGGCGCGATGGCCGGGAGATCCCGCGGAGACGCTGGCCGGATTGCGGGCGGCGCTGGCGCCTGGGGGAGAGGTGATTCTGGAATCGACGCCCGATGGGGTGAGCGATTGTTTCCACGAAGAGTGGGTGAAGGCCGGAGAGTCGGGGATGGTGCGGCACTTCTTCCCGTGGTGGCTGGAGTGGCGGTACCGCGCGACGGCAGTCGATCGTGAAAGCCTCACCGAGGACGAGCATAACCTGATGGTGCGTCATGGCGTAGATCTGGCTCAGATCGGTTTCAGGCGGCAGATCCGAGCGAACTTCGGAGGATTAGCGCAGCAGGAATACGCAGAAGACGCGGAGAGCTGCTTTCTAGCGAGTGGGGATTCGGTCTTTGAGCTGCAGGCAATCGATGCACGGCTCACCGAACAAGGTTCTCCGATTGAGCAGCGCCGCAATGGAGAACTGGAGATCTGGCTGCCGGCTTTGGCGGGGAAGGACTATGTGGTGGCGGTGGATCCGGCCGGCGGCGGCGCAGAGGGAGATTACTCCGCGGCGCAGGTAATTGAACTGGAGACAGGCCTGCAGTGCGCAGAGTTCGCCGGGCATGTGGGGGGGTTGGAACTGGCACAACTGGTGACGGAACTGGCCACGGAGTACAACAACGCGTGGCTGGTAGTGGAAAGAAACAACCATGGCAGCGGTGTTCTAGCTCTGGCGGAAACGGTATGCAAATACCGGCGGATCTATCAACAGGGCGGACAGCCGGGATGGCTGACCACTTCTCTGAGCCGGCCCGCAGTGCTGGGTTGCTTGAATGCAGGGCTGATTGATGCGTCGGAACGATTCATGAGCCGCAAGCTCCTGGGAGAATGCCGGAGCTTTGTGCGCCTAGCCGATGGAAGAACGGGGGCGCGTGCCGGAATGCATGACGACCGCGTGATGGCAATGGCAATCGGACTAGCGGCGCGAGCGGAGATTGCGGCGTCGGGGAGAAGAGGCTTTTGCTCTTTGAGCTGACGTTGTGAAGCGAAGCGGGTATGCCTTGAGGCGACTGGATCGAATACGCAGTTTTGCAGAGAATTTCGGGCAAAGCGGATAGAATTCGATTGAAGATCCGAAAGGAAGGCAGGCGAGGCTTGGCAGTTCTGGCGGTGCAGCACATCCGACGGATGCGGGGCGGTGCGCAAGGGCAATTGATGCTGGGCGCAAACGGAATTCCGTATGTTGTGAAATTTCAGAACAACCCGCAACACCGCCGGGTTCTGGCCAATGAGTTGCTGGCCTCGCGGTTGGCCGCCGCCGCGGGGTTGACGGTGCCGGAAACAGAACTGATAGAAGTGTCGAGCTGGCTGGTGGAGAACACACGGGAACTGGAGATCGACCTGGGGCGAAGCCGGGAACGATGCCAGCCCGGGATGCAGTTCGGATCGAGATTTGTGGGTGGCCTGATGCCAGGACAGGTAGTAGATTACCTGCCTGAAGAACAACTCGCGGAGGTCAGGAACGCGGTGGAATTCGCGGGGATCCTGGCACTGGACAAGTGGACCGGTAATTCTAACGGCCGGCAAGCAGTGTTTACCCGCAAACAGCGGGAGCGGCGGTACCAGGCAGTGTTCATCGACTTCGGATACTGTTTTCATGCCGGCGAATGGCGGTTTGAAGATTCTCCGTTGCGAGGCGTCTACTACCGTAACGATGTGTATCGAGAGATCACGGGCTGGGATTCGTTCGAGCCGTGGCTTTCGCGACTGGAGACGATGCCGGCAGAGACGGTGTGGGAAGCGGCCAGCGAAGTTCCCCCGGAGTGGTACGGCGGGGACCTTGCGGAGATGGAGGCGTTGGTAGAGAAATTACTGGCGCGCCGAAGCCGGATTCGGGAATGGATCGAGATGTTCGGGGGTTCGGATCGGGCGCCGTTTCCAAAATGGGGAAGAGTGGGGGAGAAAGGTTGGGAGAGCGGGTGGGGAGTGGATCGAGGAAGTAGCATGAGAGTGATGTGAGAGCGGGCGGACGATGAGGAATGGAGAGGGGCCAAAACGAGTCCAGGAACCGCCGGGCAGGCGCCGCGAAGCAGGGAGCGTCCGCACGACGGGGGCTGGCCGAGCGACCGGTACAGATCGGCGGGCCTGCGAATTCCAGCTGCTCCGGTATGTACCGGATGCGGTGAGGAACGAGTTCGTGCATATTGGAGTGATTTTGCACGAACAAGGGAGCAGCGAGCCGGCGGCCGTGCAGTTTACGCGCGATTGGCGCCGGGTGCGGTGTCTCGATCCGGCAGCCGATACGGCCCTCCTCGAGGGAATGGAGAGCGAGTTGCGGAAGCGGTTCCGCGAGGAGCCCGAAGGCAAACTGATGCGGCTGCTGAATGAGTCGCTCTCGCTAAACGTACAGATAACGGCGCCCAAGGCTTACCTTGCCGAGAGCCTGCCCGCCGGGATGGAAGAATTGTTGAGATTGTATGTGGAGCCGCCGCCGAGGGAGCGTCTGCAGCGCCTGCGTGGCCGAGCGGCCATCCAGTCGGCGATGCGCGGGGCATTTGAGAGGGCCGGCGTATGGGATCTGCTGCGTAAACAGATCCCGGCTTCGCAGTACACGCGGCCGGGAGATCCACTGAGGATCGACGCGGGATACCGGCCAAACGGAATCATCCGGATGTTCCACGCGGTGAGCCTGGAGCCGGGTGTGGAAATGGCCAAGGTGCTGGCATTCTCCGCGGCCGGGCTGAGGTCCGGGGTGGAGAGAGTGGAGAAGGCCGGGCTGGAATTGACAGCGGTGATTGAGCCCGCTGCCAAAGTGGGTGCCACCGAGGAAGAGCCGGAGCGGCTGGAGATGTACCGTTTTGGGGTGGAGACGATGGAGGAGCACCAGATTCGGGTTTTGACGACCTCAGATATGAGCCGGGTGGCGGAGACTGCGCGGCGGGAACTCAAAGTTTGAAAAGACGAGAACCAGAGATTAAAAGTTGAGTTTTGATCATGGTTGTTTTTGGCTCCGACATGACGCGGCCAGCAACCAGCAACTAAATCGATTCTCATGGAGTTGAAACCGGGCTCAAAGATGAGGGCTTGACCGACGCATTGTATTTGACGTCGAAGCCGATCACTTGCAACTGACGACGGTATTTCGAGGCATGGCTCTTCAGGAGCTGTGCCTATTGTTTTTTGGGGCAGCGAAGAAGGAAGGTGCGCGTGAAGGTGGGAGAGCAATTACGGGAGATCTGGCGGCAAGCAGTGTCTGGTTCACACCGCCAGGGTGGGGCGGCACAACGGACGTCTGGAGTTGCGGTGAGTGCAGAGGCGGATCGGAAAACGCTGGCCATGCCCTCAGTGTTGAGTCCAATGCAATTGCCGGGAAAGCTGCTGCCCAAGCCGACGCCGGCGCATCTGCGCAGATTTGCAGAGACGCCCATCGTGCGCCGGGCAATCAACGTGATCAAAGACCGCATCGCTTCGATGGACTGGCAGGTGCGGATCAGGCGCGGAGTGCGGCCGGAGGAATTAGTCAACGCGGAAGAAAAACTGAGGGCTCTGAGGAGAACGCTGGAAGAGCCTAATGCGGTGGACAGTTTCCGGACCTTGATCGAACAGGTAATCGAGGATGCGCTCACGGGCGGTTTCGGCGCTATCGAGATGGAGCCCACGGGCGATCCGGACCGGCCGGCGATGTTATGGGCAGTAGATGGAGCCACAATCCGAATCAATTCCAAATGGTTAGGCCAGGAAGAAGCCGCCCGCTACGCGCAGGCCATGCCTGGACAACTGGAGTCAAACGCGATCGAGTTGCGCGACGACCAGCTCATTTATATGCGAATGAATCCACGCAGTTTCACGCCGTTTGGACTGGGCCCGCTGGAGGTCGCATTTGAAACGGTGAATCAGTTTCTAAGCGCGCACCGGTTCGCGGGCAAGCTGGCGGCGAATGCGGTGGCGCAATACGCCCTGTGGCTGAACGAAGCTACCCCGGCGCAGCACGACCGGCTGATTCGCTGGTGGCAGGACGAGATCGAAGGAACGGGCCGGGTTCCTTTGATTTCGACCGAGCAAAAGCCGGAAGTATTGCGGTTTGCGCAGGGGACGGATGCGGATCTGCGCCTGGCGTGGCAACAGTTCCTGATGCGCATGGTGGCCAATGCCTTCGGCCTTCCGCCATTACTGCTGGGCCTGGAAAGCGATGTCAATCGCTCCACGGCAGCAGAGTTGGCGGACGAGGCATTTCGCGGGGCGATACAGCCTATGGCCCAGTTATTGGCCGAACACTTCACGCGCGACCTGTTCGGGAAATGCATCGGGTGGCGGGAGTTTGAGTTTGTATTCAACGACCTGCATGCGCGGGATGAAGAGACGGAGTTGGCGATCCAGGTGCAGTTATTGCAAGCGGGGGTTTTGACCGTAAACGAGGTACGGGCGATGCGGGGCTTGGGACCATTAGGGAATAAGGAAGCGGCGCCGGAGCAGGGCGGAGGGGGGATGGAGCAGGCGACGTAAAGGCGTTGAGGTAAACGGGAGATGGGTTGGCGGAAGAGGCGGAGGGGCGAGGAAACTCATGCGATTGGAAGCAATGGCGGTAAGAATCCCCAAAGTGGAAGGGCATCCGAACCGGGTGTCATTTGAGGGGGTATTGACAGTGGTGGATGCGCCCAGCGACAAGGCGCCCGCCGGTGCGCGGGGTCACAGGGTGACACTCACCCGGGAAGCCGCAGAAAGAGCTTTGCCGTCGCTGCTGGGAATGGCTGTGGACTATCGGCCCGGGTGGGACGGCCACGATGCGCGACGGAAGATCGGGCTGGTAACCGAGGCGACGGTGATGGGAAACAGTCTGGTGGTTCGGGGTTACCTGTATGCCCGGGATTTTCCGGACGTGGCGGCGGCCATACAGGTGCAGGGACGCGAGGCGCTAGGAATGAGCTATGAACTGGCCGATGCGCGCGTAGAGGACATGCGGGCAGAAGTTTGGAAGTTGACCCAAGTAACCTTCACAGGGGCGGCAATCCTGTTGCGCGAGAAGGCCGCCTACCGGGCGACAAGCTTTCGGATGGCAAGTTAGCAGGCGTCCAACCAGTTTCCATTATTCAGAGCTGCACTCACAGGGTGGACTCAATAGGCTCGGCATCGCCGGGCCATTTCTGTTTGTTTGGCCGATCAAAGCGAGTTTGGAACAAAAAGGAAGGACGGCATGGAAAAGGAAGAGCGCGAGGTAGGGGAGCGGCTGGAAGCGGCAACGACTCTGCTGGAAAAGACACTGAATTGGTTGGAAGAACGTCTCACGGCGGCAACCGCGCTGTCGGGCGAAGTAGAGCGAATTTCGGCAACGGTAGAACAAAGCCGCCGGGAAGAAGAGTTGGCCGAGAAACTGGCGCTAGCCGAGCGCGAGTTGGCCGAGGTGAAGGCCACGGCCACGCCTTCCTTGCTGAACTCTCTGCGTAAGACCGTGCCGGCGGCAGCTTCGGAGATGCTGGCCAAGCACGGGATCGGGGAGGGACCAGTGGACGTCCGCACCCTGGATGCGGCGCTGGCTGGACTGAGCCTGGAACAACGCATCGCGGTCAAAAGCCAGCTTCTGCGCGCGGGCGCGATTGCGTAGCAGGACCTTGGCCAATCAGGAAGAAACGAAGCCGACTTGCGAAGAGGGCATGGGCGGGCGTGAATATGGCGCCAAGCCCTACTCGCAGGAAGAAGAGAACTGAGCCATCAGCCAATCGCCCGAGGCAAGGATGACGGCTCACAGCAAGGAATGACGAGCCCCAAAAAGAGGGGCGGAAATGAGCTTATGAACGCAACTTTCGCGGACATCCACGCAGCAGCAGATTTTATCGGACCAGGTGCCGCCGAGGTCCCGCTGTACCAGACGGAAATTTTTGATATTTGCCGGCGTTCGAGCCCGTTCGGCCAGCGGATCAAACAGGTTCCTGCGACCGGACATCCTTCACGGTTTTTCGAAGAAACTGCTATTCCGAATCCGGGTTCGGCGGGCTTCGTAAACCCGCGCAGCATTGCGGCGCCTGTAGTGAACCCAACTCGGGTAGAACGCAGCGTTCCGTTGAAGGCGATCGTTTCGCAGATCAACTACAACTTGTTTGACATCGAACTGGGGAACCAGCAGCAGCAGTTCGCATATCTTCAGGCCAAGGATCTGGTGGACACGGTGAGCGGCGTCATGGTGACGCATGATGTCGCTCTTTGGAACGGAAACGACACCAGTCTGAGTACGCCCACAACGACCCAGTATATGGGTGTCATCGGCCAGATTGCGGCTGGCGGCAATACGACGACGATCGGAACAACGGCTTCGATCGTAGATGGATTGAAGTCGACGATCGCCCAGATGGTGGCCAGCAATGGCTATCATGTACGGCCGACGGCCATCTATGCCAACCCGGTTCTGCTTGACCTGATCGATCGCGAAATGAAGACCGAATTCAACGTGGTGCTGAACACCGATCAGATCACGGGCGGCTTCAGAGTGAAGATGCTGTCGACCCAAGCAGGCGATCTGCCCTTGATTCCGGACTGGAGCCTTAGCTATACGGGAACGCCCGGATCCGGTTCTGCAGTTTTGCCGGCCTATATCGTGACAGAGGATCTAATCGAGTATCACTGGCTCGGCGATCCCACACCGCGGATTTTCCAGCTTGGCGTGCCCGGATCTCTCGCACAACAGTATGTTGCTGTGAAGTTCGGCGCACCTGTCGTGAAAGGTGCGAACTACGCGCATTACCAAGTCCTCGTGGATCGGTAACATTCAAGAACAAATCAAGTTGATGTCACAGGAGCAGGGGGGCTCTTTGGTAGGAGCCTCCTAGCGCCTTTTTGCAACCCAAAAGGTGTCGGGCCGAATTCTGAAATTGAAACGCGGGCGAAATATTCAAGACTCCCGCATGGTTCGCACAAAACCACGAGAAGAGAGAAGGGTGGGATATGGCATATCTGCAGCCGGCGGATTACGCCAACTATGGATTGCCTGCCGGAACGACGGCAGATTGGATTACGGCCGCAACGGCTTTGATCAACAGCTACTGCAGACGGCCGGATCTGAATGTCACTCAATACACCGAACGGCTGCGATTGACCAGCGGAGCGCAGACTGTCCATCTGAGTTACCTGCCCCTTGCAGCCGCAGTGCCTGCCACAACACCGATTGTAAGCATCGAAGGACGATACGCGAAACCACGGCGCGGAGAGAGTCAGAATGATCCGTTGTTCGAAGTCGCGTGGGCCTTCTCGCTGCCAGGGCAGTGGACTGCGATAGATCCTAATTCCGTCGACTATGACGCCAACACGGGAGAATTGACGCTGCCTTGGACCGTTTTTGGCTTGCCTTACACCGAAGTGATGGTGACTTATACGGCTGGCTTGGCGTCGATCGGGGACGACGTTAAGACAGCCTGCGCGCAAATCGTGCGTAACGCGCAATCTACGCCGGCACTCAATGCCAGCAAATCCAAAATCGACACCATGCAAATTCAGTATTTTTCCAGTTCGCTAGTCGACGAAACGGTCCAAGCGTGGCTTCGTCCGTACATTGCGAACAGGTTGGGGTGAGCCATGAGCGATACGGCACCCCGCAATGCAGTGGGGGCTTCACAAATGTTAGCCGATGCCCTGCTGCGAACAGTGTCAGGAACTTCGGCCCAGTTGCGAATCACAGGGGTCAATCCGGACACCAACATGTCTGAACTAGGTCTGTTGGCGACAACCTTCGCACAAGTGTCAATCAGTCCGGTGGTGATGCGCAAGTTGCGTCCGACCTGGCAGGATGGCAACAAGTGGGAACTCCTGGCATCGGCGACAAGCGTCCAGCAACAAGTAAGTGCTCTGGATCTAGCGTCCGCACAGTCCCTGTTCGCGATGACCTTAGCAGTTACTGTCGGGGAACAGGATTATCTGATCGAAACCGTCGCTTCAAATGAGGCGTTCGGTCAGATATATCTTTACAGGCTTCTTCTACGAGAAGCACGACAGCAAGCGCTATAGCTGTACACACGACTCGATTCTGATTCCTCAATAGATAATCGCGGTGCCCTGATTATCCAACAGGCCCTGTGAGAGACTACTGCATTACGCTCGCTGTAGTTTCGGGAGCAAAAGTCCATGCAAAATGCAAAAGATTCGTTCTATATGACCTTGCGTTCGCGGCTTACAGCCATCAATCCGCAACGGACCATTATGTTGCGCGGCGCGGTGCGCCCCGGAATCCTGGTGGAAGAGGCGGAGGCGGCGTTCAGCCAGCCACCTGCAGATGTTTTCGTCCTTCGATGGGCGGGACTAGTCACCGACATGGAGTTGGATACAGCGATGGCCTGTACGGAATGCGAGATCACTTACCAGACTTGCGGAAGCCAGAGTTTCGGCGGACTCGACCGCGGAAGAATGCTAAGCGCCATGGATCAAGAGTTAGTTGAGCTTCTACAACCATTCCATGCGCCCAAGATGTGCTACACCGCTACGCCGCCATCGCAGATGCTGACCCAGGTTTTCTGGGACGAACCTATCTTCGGACCAATCGCGGAGCAACGAGACATGTTGAGCCGCAGCGCGCGAGTGATTGTCTACAGCTACCTGGAACAGGAGAAATAAATGTCCACTGGATGGTTTTCAGCTCCCGCTCCGGTAACGCAGAGGGTTCGAGCATTTTTTGCACCGGTAAATCGAAAACTTCAGGCACCAGTAATTTTTGATCCATGCAAACAAGGGGGATTCATTCTTGACACACCTCCGGCACCCTGGATCGACTTAGGATGGATCCAGAATTTCTCTCGATCTGCGACGAGCAAAATCGCCTCAGTCAATAGCGGAGTACCGGCGATTGTTCTCGAACAAGTGCGCGAAAGCACTGAAGGAAATGTCAATTTTGAATTTCTAAGTTGGACGAAGTTAACCATGGCATTGGCGACGGGCTCGCAGCATATGAATCTGCTATCCACTGCCCAGACAGCTAGTGCCTCCGCCGACGGAGGACAAGCTACAACGGCGATATCCATGCTAGGCGGATCGACTGCTTCATCAATACTTTTGACTCCAAGCGACGCGGCGCAATTTTCGGCGGGATCGATCATTGCGGTTGATACGGATTACACAGGACAGACGGGATTTGTCGGAACACCCATATCCGGCGCGTATTTACGTCAGCCGCTTACCGACATTGATTACATTCGCAGAGTCACCTTCAACGTAGCCATAGTGTCACAAGTCACGCAAAACGGAATCTCGCTTGCAGAACCGCTACCGGGCGGGACTCCGACATCAAACGCGAAGGTTCAACAGGTTGCCGGCTTTGTTGATCGCCTGGGCGGCTACTTCTGTCATGAGTGGTCCGCGCTTTTCGTCATGGAAGGTAGTCAGGGTGAACGCATATTTTTCCATTACCCTCGACTTCAATCTATGGCAGACGCCGAAGAAGCCCCGATTCCTTTAAGCGGCAAAGGAAGTTCCAAACGCGTTGTGCTCAAATCGCAATTTCGTGCATTACCGGTCGTGGACCCACTAGATGCGGAACGAGTGCTCTGTTACCGTAGTTTTCTGCCAGCCACCTACGCGCTGGTTTAAGAACGGCGCACAGTGATTCGGTCTGCGGCATGACTCCACACCCTCGAGTTAGCACGCCTTTTTCATGCAAGTCTGGCCTAAGCAGATTACTCATCAGGCGACGTGCCCGCCGCACACAAGCTAGGAAGCGAAATGCAAATACTGATTCAAGGGCAAGATTGCACTGCCGCGCTCGATTCTATTCACCCACTGAAGATTGAACGAAAGCTGAACGAACCTAGCATTTGCCGCGTGTGGTTGACTTTGCCTTCAGACGGAAGTATCGCGTCACCCTCGTCGAACCAAACTCTTGCGATCGTGGGAGACGACGGTACGCCGTATTTCACGGGCTATATCGTAGGAATCCCGCTGCCAATGTACGCAGGAATGGCCGCCGAGGGCCCGATCTACAGG
Organism: Occallatibacter sp.; assembly: GCA_036488735.1. Taxonomy (GTDB): domain Bacteria; phylum Acidobacteriota; class Terriglobia; order Terriglobales; family Acidobacteriaceae; genus Telmatobacter. Next base: position 205,551 of record DASXHC010000030.1, on the reverse strand, counting down.
CTTGCGGTGTGCGCGATCAGTGATGAGATCCTCGCAGATCAGTTTCAATTACCGGCGACGCGAGGCGCCGCTGGCATGAGCGCGGGGGCATTAATGGATTCCCTGGTGAAACATACAGGATGCACTGAACTCGCCACGGGTGGTTTGACTCTCAAAGTTCCCGTAAGCCAATTTATTCCGGAACCAGGGGCGTCGTGGAGTAAGTGTGCCGGGCAACTAGCGAACGCTGTTCGTTGTGGATACCGCGCTTTACAAGGCTCGCTTGAACTGTCAGAGATTCCGGTCGTTGTGCATGCAATGAATGAGGCAGATGGCAGTTTGAATCTCGCGAACCTTACCTTTACGTCCAACACGAAGCGTACGTTGGCCAGTGACGTCACCGTTTGCGGAGAACGGGAGCCGACGGCTTACGTGACCGAGTATTTCGTAGGGGACGGGATCAGCACACAGTTTGAACTGAGTGCAAACCCCTTCTTTTCTTCAAGCTCGCTTTCGAAGATCATAAAGGAAGACTTCAATCAGAACAATATCGATCTAACGGTATGGAGCAATTCCGGTGGGTCAGGATATTTTTCACTGGGGGCGGATGGGCTAACTATGAGCGGGGGAAGCGGAATCGATGGAGACACAGAGTTAGCCTGGATCGATTCCATTGAAATTGGCGGCACGCTATTACTGGAAGCTTCCGGCATCACCCTTTCGGCTGGAAGCTCGGGCATCCTGGCCGGACTATTTACGGGCCTTACGACCGCAGCAGACTGTATTGCAGGTTTCCAGGCGGTGGCCCAGCCAGGCTCCGGTCAAGTCAACTTGCAGCCGTTGATCCTGGGAGTCGCGACGGGATCGTGCCATGCTGTGAATCCAGCTAACCAATACGCTCTACGCATTAGAGTCCACTGCCCTGAGAGTCAGCGCGCTCTGGCAATCTTTCGCTCATTTGGGGACAACGGATCTATCGCTAATGGCGGACAGAGCGATAGTGTATCTGCAAAGCTTCTTTTTGAGATTCAGGAATTTGTCGATGGCATAGCCAGTATGCCTGTCGTGTTATATGACGGATCAATCGCCGAAATTCCGGAAACGTGTTCGGTAGTGGCCGCCAGTAGCCTAAATCTGGTAGGAAAAATGCGCTCATTCAACCTGACAAATCTAGGATCGGGCTGGGTAGTCAGCACACCTAGCAATGGAAGCTCGTTCACGCGGCGGCTTGGAGGAGTATCCCAATCTGCGGAGTGTTATCTGGACCGTTCAGGTAAGCTGGTCTTTTATGCCGGTTTCGCGCCATCTGCGGGAGAGCGAATCGCAGTGAGCTATCGGATGATCGGCCGGGCGATTGGTCGAGCGATGAGCAGCAGCCAGACTCTCTTTTCACAAGCCCGACAATCTCCCGTCGTGACCTGGACCGGCACTGTAATAAATCCCGCAGCTAGAAGTTCGGCGGACTGTCGCAATGCTGCACGATCAATCGTAGGTGCTTCGTCAAGCATCAATGCCCTGTGGAGCGGAACTTACACGACCACCAATCTTAATGTCGATGAGGATGTGTGGCCAGGTGACGCGCTCCAACTGATGGCGCCATCGATGGGGTTGGATACTCAGTTGGTTGTTCGTTCGGTCAATCTTACTTATCATGGAAGTTTGCCGGATCTGGTGAACTACGATATTGTATTTGCAAATGACTGGGCAGATGACCTGGCGATCAAGACTAGTTCTTCTGTTCCGTCCGATGTTCGGCTCCCGGCTACGATCTTTCCCAATGTCTTACCAAACCTGCCCAACATGACCGTCACGACGTTGACTGGAACCAGCGTCACGATCGACACGGGGTCAACCGCGCCGATGGGCGGCGGTTTTGAAGTGCGACGCAGGGATTTCGCTTTTATGGCGGGGAACGATACAGATCTCGTAATGCGCGGCACCCAGCAACGCTTGATTTTTAGCCGCGAATCGGCCAACGACCGATTCTACATCCGCATGTACGACGGAACGACGCCGCCAAACTACTCAGAGTTTTCCGCAGCATTATTTATCAATTTGCCACTGGGATCATAAAAAGAAATTCGGTTGATTGCGAAGCTGGAGGCTAAATGCGCATGATGAACGGATTCGAAGCGCAGGTATTGAGCGACTTATGCGTACTCAAAGCACAGATGACAGGACTTATGGGCGACGGCAACGGCGGACGCATTGCCGATCTCGAGCGCCGCATGGACAGACATGAACAGAACTGGCAGCGCGCGAAGGGGTTTGTCGCGGCGGTAAGCGTACTGCTCGCTGTGCTCGAGGTTGCGGTCGAAACGTGGCACAGGCACTGAAGAATACCCCACTGCAGAGTTTCCACACCTCATATGTGACCCCGTATAATCAGGCCCATGAATGAACGGCCATTGGTCGGCGTAGTAATGGGCAGCAAAAGTGACTACGAGGTGCTCTCAGCGGCAGTCGAGATTCTTCATGCACTCGATATATCGCATGAGTCACGCGTAGTAAGCGCGCACCGCACACCCGACTTGCTCTTCAACTATGCCGAAACTGCAAGAGGCCGGGGCATCCGGGTGATCATTGCCGGGGCCGGCGGTGCGGCACATCTTCCCGGCATGCTGGCGGCCAAGACGCTTGTTCCTGTGCTCGGTGTACCTGTCGCAGCGACACAGTTGAATGGATTGGATTCGCTACTTTCAATCGTGCAAATGCCGAAGGGCATCCCTGTTGGAACCCTCGCGATCGGAAAGGCAGGAGCAGCCAATGCTGCTTTGTTGGCTGCCGAAATCCTCGCGATCAACGATTCGGCTTTGTATGAGCGATTAGGCGCATGGCGCATAGCCCGCACACAGGAAGTGCTTGCGCAGGAGTTACCGGGGTGACCGCAGGTTCAGATTATTCTCGCAACTCTGTGACGCAGCTTCCCGTTCTTCCAGGTGGAATGCTTGCTATCCTGGGTGGCGGTCAATTGGGCCGCATGATCGCGATGGCCGCTAGGACGATGGGGTATCACGTGCGGGTGATGGATCCCGAACCTGCCTGTCCCGCAAGTTTCGTCGTTGATGAAACGATAGTTGGCCGCTGGGACGACGTCGACACTGCGCGCCGGTTGGCGGCGGGTGCAGGAGCGGTGACGTTGGAGATTGAGCAAATTGGTGTTGATGCTCTCTCCGAAGTTGCACGGCTTGCTCCGTTGCGCCCCGGCGTTGAACCCATCCGCATCATTCAAGATAAAACCCTGCAAAAAATTTGGCTCGCGGAAAATGGCTTTCCCGTTGGGCCTTTTCGCATAGTACGAACTGAAACGGAATTGCAACAAGCTATTCCCGCGCTGGACAATCGGGTTTTTTTGAAGATCGGACGCGGTGGCTACGATGGTCGTGGCCAAGCTCGAATCGGTATCGACTCCCTTGTCACGCTAGCTGGTGTTGCCGCTGCCTGGCACAGCATCGGCGAGCGCCCCGCCGTGGCAGAACAGGCGATTGAGCTCGATCTCGAGATCAGCGTAATGGCCGCTCGCAACCCTTCCGGCCAGGTGCGCACCTATCCCGCTGCTCGCAATCACCATGAAAATCAGATACTCGCTTGGAGCGTAATGCCAGCCGGCATTTCCCATGAACTCGAATCGCGCGCCGAGTCAATCGCCGCTGAACTCATCGGGAAGCTAGGGATTGAAGGCTTGCTTTGCGTGGAGATGTTCGTAACAAAAGATGGAGAATTGCTGGTGAACGAAGTCGCTCCGCGGCCGCACAACAGTTACCACCAAAGCGAGCGCGCCTGCTCGACCAGTCAGTTTGAACAAGCCGTACGTGCCGCTTGCAACCTGCCTTTAGGCGAAACTCAATTGATCACTCCAGCGGCCATCGTCAACCTGTTGGGCGATCTGTGGCTGGACGGCGAACCCGAATTCGAGTCTGCACTCGCCGTCCCCGGGGTTCGCCTTCACCTATACGAAAAACATACTCCACGCAAGGGGCGAAAAATGGGACACCTATCGTCGATAGGCGCTACCGCCAACGAAGCGCTGGAGCGCGTCTTCGAAGCTAAGAGGCGCCTCGTTCCTAACGGGCCGCGTTGACTCCCGGTATTAGATCTGGCACATACTATTGAAAGCGGCTATTCCGTCATCGCGTATTTCTTGGGACGGCGATTGGCCTGCAGAATCTTCTTGCGTAACCGAAGCGCTTTCGGCGTCACTTCCACCAGTTCATCTTCGGCGATGAATTCAATCGCCTGCTCCAGGTTCAAAGCACGATGCGGCACCAGGCGAATCGCGTCATCTGCACTCGAGGCGCGCATGTTGGTCATTTTCTTTTCACGGACCACGTTTACGTCGAGATCGTTGTCGCGGGAATGCTCGCCGACGACCATGCCCTCGTATACTTCAACGCCCGGGCCGACAAACAGGATGCCGCGCTCCTGCAATCCATTCAGCGAATACGTCGTTGTTGACCCCTGGCGGTCTGCAATCAGCGCGCCGGTTGGCCGCTGCGGAATCTCTCCCTGATAAGGCATGTAGCCGTCAAACAACGCGTTCATCACGATGGTTCCGCGTGTCTCAGTGAGCATCTCGCTCCGCAAGCCAATGATGCCGCGGCTAGGAACACGGAATTCCATGCGTACGCGTCCCGAGCCATGATTGTGCATTTTAGTCATTTCACCCTTGCGGGGGCCAAGCTTTTCGATCACTACCCCGGTGTGCTCTTCCGGCACATCGATCGTGAGATGTTCCACCGGCTCCATGCGTACACCGTCGACAACTTTCGTCACGATCTCGGGCCGGCCTGCCATCAATTCGAAACTCTCCCGCCGCATCATCTCGATCAGAATTGCGAGTTGCAATTCGCCCCGGCCGAGCACCTTGAAGGTGTCTGGCGAGCCTGTCTCCTCTACGCGAATGCTTACGTTGGTGAGAAGTTCTTTTTCCAGTCGTTCGCGCAAATTGCGGCTGGTCACATACTGGCCTTCGCGACCGGCAAATGGCGAGTTGTTCACGCTGAACTGAATTGCTATCGTAGGCTCATCGATCACGATCAGCGGCAATGGTGCCGGATTCTCTACGCTGGTGATGGTCTCGCCAATCGTTATTCCCTCTACCCCGGCGACAGCCACAATGTCGCCCATCGTTGTCTCGGATGTTTCAGTCCGCTTGAGTCCGCTGAAAGTGAAAAGCTTTGTAATGCGCGTCTTCATCAACGAGCCGTCACGTTTGGAAATCATTACGTCATCGCCCGCATGCAATGTCCCTTGGAAAACGCGGCAAATCGCGATGCGGCCGAAGTAATCAGAGTAGTCGAGGTTCGTTACCAGAATTTGGAGCGCGCCGTCGGAATCGCCTGTCGCGGCCGGGATCGTATTCACGATGCTCTCAAATAGTGGCTGCAGATCCACTCCGACGTTGGCCATATCCGCTGTCGCCGTGCCAAGCTTAGCAACCGTATAAAGCACCGGAAAATCCAGTTGCGATTCGTCTGCATCGAGATCGATGAACAAATCATAAATTTCGTTCAGCACTTCCTGCGCACGAGCATCGGGTCGATCGATCTTGTTAATCACGACGATGGGCGGAAGCTTCGCTTCGAGAGCCTTCGCGAGAACGTAGCGTGTCTGGGGCAGTGGACCCTCGGCTGCGTCTACCAGCAACATCACTCCGTCAACCATTTTCAATGCCCGCTCAACTTCTCCGCCAAAGTCTGCGTGACCGGGAGTATCAACGATATTGATCTTGCCCCCGCCGTAATTTATGGCTGTATTCTTAGCGAGAATCGTGATGCCGCGCTCCCGCTCCAGCTCGTTCGAGTCCATCACCCGATCAGCCACCTGCTCGTTTGCGCGAAATGTCCCCGATTGCCGCAGCATGGCATCCACCAGGGTTGTCTTGCCGTGGTCAACATGGGCGATGATGGCGATATTGCGTATCGTCTGGCTCACAGGGGCAGTATTTCCTTCTCTCGGGTTCGGCCAGCTCGGGCCGTAAGGTTATCTAGAAACTTGAAATTGCGAATTCACAGCACAGTCTCGCACTTTCAATTCTACCAGCAACCATGTTTCTGGGTTCATCTCAAGAACCGCGACCAGGAATCAGCGCTAACTTTTCAACCCGGAACGATGGGCGCGCAGGCTCGCTGGCGTCGATAGTGCAATGCGCCGGCTCCCTCACTCACATCGTTCATACGCTCGAACTTCCGCAAGAGTATCTCGGGCTCTTTCTGTTCCTGACTTGGTCCCGTCATCGGCTCGAACGACGATCGTTCGCTCACTTTCGCGGATCATGCTTCGCGGAGTAAACTGCTTCCCAAATGAGAATCCCGCTCTCCCGTATCTCCAAACTTCCCGGCAGCTTGATCGAGTTACGGTCTGTCCCCATCTTTGTTGCAATCGTACTTACCGCGGCTCTCTCCCGCGCGGCCCCATCCAGCCCGAAAAACTCTCTCCGCATTTACTCTCTCGATGTCGAAGGCGGGCAGGCTACGCTACTCGTCGCCCCTTCCAGTGCTTCGCTGCTGGTGGATACCGGCTGGCCCGACAGCCGCGATACAGGCCGTATTCAGGCCGCCATGCAGGACGCCGGTATTGCCAGGCTCGATCACGTGCTCATCACCCACTTCCACACCGATCACGTGGGCGGCGTGCCGGAGTTGGTCAAGCGGGTGCCCATCGGCGAATTTCTCGATCACGGTGAAAACCGCGAAGACTCCGACATCACCCGTCATGACTATGCCGCCTACCTCAAAGCGATTGAAGGCAAGCCGCGCCGTATCGTTCATCCCGGCGACACCATCGATCTCCCCGGCCTGAGCGCCATCGTCCTCACTGCCGACGGAGAGCATATCGCTTCTGTTCCTGGCATCTCGCCTCAGCCCAACTCCTTCTGCGCCTCCGAGCCGAAACCGGAAGAGGATCCTTCTGAAAATGCTCGCTCCGTCGGTTTTGTTCTCACCTACGGTAAGTTTCGCTTCCTCGATCTCGGCGATCTCACCAAGGCCAAAGAGATCGCGCTCGTCTGCCCCAACAACCCCATCGGCGCCATTGATCTTTATCTCGCCACACACCACGGATTCAACCTGTCCAATGCGCGCGCCATCGTCGACGCCATTCATCCGCGCGTAACCATCATGAACAACGGCGCTCACAAAGCGGGCAGCCCCGAGGCTTGGCAGACCATTCACGAAAGCCCCGGCATGCAGGATATCTATATGGCCCATACTGCGGAGGGCTCCGATGCCGCGCACAACAGTCCCGACGCGCTCATCGCCAATCCCAGGGGAACCAGCACCGATGGAGCGTACTTCAAGGTCATGGCTTCACCCGATGGCAGTTTCTCCGTCACCAACAGCCGCACCGGCCAAACTAAAGAGTACGCACGCAAATAACTCGCCGGCGGCAACACTCAAGGAGTATTCATGTTTTCATCACGACGCACATTTCTCGGCGCCACTGCGGCAACGGCTCTTGCAACACTCCCGGTGGCGCGCGCTCTCGCCACGTGTCCTTTTCGCGTCGCTGTCATCAACGATGAAATCTCGCAGGACTTTGATCATGCCTGCTCCGTCGCCGCTCACGATTTTGGCCTTCAGTGGATCGAGTTGCGCGGCATGTGGAACAAGAATCTCACCGAATTGGACGCCGCACAACTCGCCGAAGCCCGCAAAATCCTCGCCAAATACAACCTGCGTGTTACCGACATCGCCAGCCCGTTATTCAAGTCCGACTGGCCCGGCGCTCCTCCGTCGAAACTAAGTGAGCGCCGCGACAAGTTCAATGCCGATTTCGATTTCAAGCAGCAGGACGCGCTCCTCGAACATTGCATTGAACTGGCCAAGACGTTTGAAACGGATCGCATTCGCTGCTTCGATTTCTGGCGCCTCGACGACGTGAAGCCTTACCGCGAAGCAATCAATAAAAAACTGGCTGAAGCCGCGCGCCTTTGCGCCAAGAGCGATCTCGTCCTGGTTCTCGAAAACGAAATGGCCTGCAACACCGCCACCGGCGAAGAAGCCGCGGCCACCCTCGCCGCCATCACCGAGCCCAACTTCATGCTCAACTGGGATCCCGGCAATGCCGCCACCTTCGCCGGCAACGTGCCCTATCCCAACGGATACAACTTGCTGCCCAAAAAGCGTATCGGTCACTGCCACGCCAAGAGCGTGATTCGCAAAACCGAAGGCAAATGGGAGTGGGCGCCTGTCGGCGATGGCGTTGTGGACTGGTCCGCTCAGCTCGCCGCTCTCCAGCGCGACGGCTATCGCCACGCCGTGAGTCTGGAAACTCACTGGCGCGGCGCCGGAACTCCGGAGGCCTCAACGCGCGTCAGCATGAAGGGCTTGAAGGAAGCTCTAACCAAAGCCGGCACCGGTTGCTGATCCGGTCTGCCTTGGGATGTTCCCTTAAGAACCAGCCTGGATGCAGGTCCCGATTTTGGGACCTGTGAAAGCACGACTATGCTCCGCATGATCGCCGCTGCATGGGATGCTCCCTATCTGACTGCGTTGTGTACCGTCAGATAGGGAAAGCAAAACCTAAACCTTCTTCCGCGTTATCTTCCACAGATCATCCAACGCATCGCAAGCCGCCCGCACGCCATTCTCATGCGCCAGTTTCCGGGCCACCCATTCCGCCCGCTTCGCGAACTTCGGTTCTTCCAGCATCGCGCAGAGTCGCTTCGATACCCGCATTGGCGTATAGTGGTCGCGCTGAATGACCCGCGCCACTTTCAGTCTCCGCATGCGCCGTGCGTTATCCGGCTGATCGTGCGAGTAAGGCATAATCAACATCGGCTTGCCCGCCGCCAGGCACTGCGCGGTTGTGCCGACGCCGCCTTGGTGGACCACCATCGCCGCTCGCTTGAACAGCGCGGAGTACGGCGCATACTCCGCCACGCAAATCGACTCCGGCAAGCTTTGCGTAGGCCGGTTGCGCGGATCTGTCCCAATCAGCAGCACGGCACGCACATCGGCTTTGATGGCCGCCCGCGCTGAGTATTCATAAAACTTTCCCGCCGCCAGAACCGCGGCCGACCCCAGGGTGAACACCACTGGCGGCGCACCCGCGGCGAGAAATTCCTCAAGCGGTGCGGGCAATTCAGCATTTCCACCATCCGCATCGTAAAAACAAAATCCGGTGATCAACGTGTTCTGTGGCCAGTCCTTCTGCTCCACTCCCAGCACGCGCGAGAATAACGCCAGCACCAGGTCCGGCGAGTGCTTCGCATCGAACAGCGGATTCTCGCCGCGCGCGAGTCCCAGTTCGCGACGCAATTCGTAAATCGGTTCCGGCCACTTGCGGGTCGCAAACCGTGCCAGCCTTCTGATCGCCCGGCCCATTCCCGGCACCGCCTTGTCGGCCCGCGCCAAGCGCGGATACGGCGGCAAAACCGGCGGATCGAACGCCGAAAAAAAAGACAGAGGCGCCAGAACGTAACTCGCCCATGGAATCCCCGTCACTTCCGCCACCAGCGGCCCCGCATAGTTCAATTCGCCAAGCAGTAATAAATCCGCGCGTTCTGGCTTCGTCGCCGCATCCAGTAGATCGTTGTACGTTGCGCGCAGCGACGGAAAAAGAAAGTCGCGCAAACCACGCTCAGTTCCCTTCTTCACGTCATACACCATCTCCACCAGAACGCTGTTCTTCGGATCGATGTCCGGACGCACCCCATGAAACTCAAGTCCCAGTGGTCGTATCTTCGTTTCATAAACTCCCGGAACGGCCAGCACGGGCACGTGGCCGCGCCGTTTGAGTTCCAGCGCAATCGCAATCAATGGGTTGATATCGCCAAACGTTCCGATATTCGACAAAACAATACGCACAATCAAGTCCCGGCTAATGTTTGAGTAGCAATACGAGGGTAATGCATCGGGCGGCTCTGCAAGGCAAACACATTGTGTTCCTTCAGAAATCCTTCAGTTCCGAAGTGCTATTCTTGCTCCGTCGTTTTCGGAGCTGAATCCATGTCCTTGATCAAGACTTTTCAAATTGCGTCGCGGCATTTCCTGGCGTCGTCTGCCTTGTTATTTTCTTTCACTACTCCCGCTGCTCTCTCCGCGCAACAGCCCTATCACGTCATCGATCATTGGAAAATCGGCGGCGAAGGCGGCTGGGATTATCTGTTGGCCGACTCCGCCGCACATCGCCTTTACATCACGCACGGGCCGCGCGTTGAAGTCATCGACTCCCAGACCGGCAAGTCCCTCGGCGCCATCACCGGCCTGAAGGGCACCCATGGCATCGCTCTCGATAACGCAGGGCACTTCGGATATATCTCCGACGGCGGCGCAAATGCCGTGATCGTTTTCGACCGCCCGTCGCTCAAGACGGTAGCTACCATCACCGCTGGAACCAATCCCGATGGCATCGTATTCGAACCCGCCACCCAAACCGTGTGGGCGTTCAACGGGCGCAGCAACAACGCCACCGTGATCGACGTGGCTGCAGCCAAAGTGATCGCCACCATCCCTCTGCCCGGCAAGCCTGAATTCCCTGCCGTCGACGGCAAAGGCACCGTGTTCGTCAACATCGAAGACAAAAATGAAATCGTGCGCCTCGATGCTCATGCTAAAAAATCCACCGCCGCGTGGCCCATCGGCTGCGATTCGCCTTCAGGACTGGCCTTTGACATCTCAGGTGGCCGCCTCTTCTCGGTCTGCGACGGCAAGAAGATGATTGTGACCGATGCCAACAGCGGCAAGGCCCTCGCCACGCCCGCCATCGGCGACGGCCCCGACGCCGCGAACTACGATCCGAATCACAAACTGGCCTTCGCATCGAGCGGCGATGGCATTCTCTCCATCGTCAACGCCGGCGACCCTGCTTATCCCACCGTCGAATCTCTGCCCACTCTGCGCGGCGCGCGCACCATGACCTACGATCCCGCCATTGATCGTGCCTACGTTGTCACTGCCGAATTCGGACCCCGCCCCGCCGCAACACCGGAAAATCCGCGCCCCCGTCCTTCCGTCAAACCCGACAGCTTCCAGGTCATCGTCATCGGCCGTTAAGCTAATCAGACCAGGAAAGACAGGGCGGTCAACACTTCCGCCGCCCTGTTCTTCTTCACTCATTCACTTCGCTCTGTTCACTCTCTGTCCCCGGCTCCCTGTTTCCAATGAAACTCATCTTCGCCATCATCGTCGTCCTCCTCATCGCCGCGGCAGCGTTCGGTGATTACAAATGGCGTCAATGGATAGCCGCTCGACGGCGCGATCGTGAATAACACCGCAACGTTTTTTCCCTGTTGCCGTTACAATCTTCATCAGGGAGCCGTCCAATCGACATGTTTCGCTTCGTTGCTTGTGCTTTTCGCTCGTCCGCTTTCGTCCAGTCCGCCTCCGTTCTTGCCGCAGCCGCGCTGTTCTTGATGCCGCCTGCACGCGCACAGTTCAACGTGCCCCAGGCAGGAACCCAAGTGCATGACCCCTCGTTGCTAAAGCCCCCCGCCGGTTCCCACGTAGCCATCGTCGAATGGGAAGACATGGAATGCCCTGACTGCGCACGAGCCAACCCGCTCTTGCGCGAAGCCGCGAACAAGTACGGCATTCCGTGGGTGCGGCATGATTTTCCCCTGCCGTTCCACGCATGGAGTTTTAATGCGGCTGTTAATGCGCGGTGGTTTGACACCAAGAACAAGAAACTGGGCGACGACTATCGCGACGCGGTGTTTGCCGCGCAGGTTTCCATCACCAGCCCCGACGCGCTGGCGCAATTTACGCAGAAGTTCGCCCAGGATCACGGAGTTGCGTTCCCCTTCGCAGTTGATCCGCAGGGCAAGTTGGCCGCCGAGGTGAAGACCGATTACGCTCTCGGACAGCGCGTGGGCATCGAGCACACTCCCACCATCTGGGTCGTCACCGCCAACTCCAAAGGCGCCCCGTTTGTTGAAGTGGTCGATCGCAGCAAGCTTTATCAACTCATCGACCAGGCCATCGCGGACACCAAGTCCTCAACGACTCCCGCGCCGAAACACACCGCCAGCAAGTAAAAGCCGCTCACCACGGACCAGCTTTGGGCCACGCACAAAACACAGACGCCGCATCCGACGGATGCGGCGTCTGTGTTTGTGAGAGCCAAATGTACGCTTAATTCCCCATTTCAATCTGCACCAATTCGCCCTGCTGCCCAGGCGAGATAGTCTTGGTCTGCGGTGCGCGCCAGTGATCTATATGGCTGATTCGATGAACACACCCAATGGTGCAGTTGGGGGCGCAGCCTTTTGCTGTGAGGAACTCTCGCTTTACATCCAGGGTTGTGTACTCGGCGAGGGGCACGCCAGGGTAGCCGCGCTGCTGGGAGCAGTAATGGACCAGGCCGTCTTCGCAGATGTAGAGGTAACGGGAGCCGGCGCGGCAGCGCCAGTCGTTGGGCTGGCCGAGGGCGATGGCTTCCTGGAACTTGTCGAACTGGGCGTAGTTGGTCTTGCGGCGGTTGGTCATCTCGAAGTAGACCCTGGCCTCGTTCTCCTGGAGGGGTTTGAGCTGGCCGCTGCCGTCGTGAATGATGCCGATGGTGGATTCGAAGCCTAGTTCGAGGGCGCGCCTGCCGATGGCGAGGGCGTCGTTGGGATCCTTGAACCCGCCGCCGACCACGGAATTGATGTTGACGTGGAATTCGGCGTGCTGGGCGAGCATCTGCAGCTTTTTGTCGAGGACTTTCAAGCTTTTCTTGGAGATTTCATCGGGCTCGACGTTGTCGATGGAGATCTGCATGTGATCCAGGCCGGCACGGTTAAGTCGTTCAATCCGTTCGACATTGAGCAGGTACCCATTGGTGATCATGCCGGCGATGGCGCCCGTCTGGCGCATGCGGCGGATGATGTCGTCGAGCTGAGGGTGGGTGAGCGGCTCGCCGCCGGAGATGCCGATCATGGCAGTGCCGAGGCGGCCGAGGTGGTCGATGCGGCGGACCATCTCTTCGAGAGGCACAGGCTCGGACACCTTGTCGTACTCATTGCAATAGGCGCAGCTGAGGTTGCAGAAGCGCATGGGGACGATTTGCACGAGCACCGGGTGGCTGGTGGAAGCCAGGGCGCGGGCCACCATTGCGTACTCGCGCGTCTTGCGCGTGGCCGCGATCCAACGTCCGCGCACAGTCGATCTCCGGGGAGTAGCCATCCTTCCTATTGAATCACACCCTGTCCGTAGTTTTGGAAGGCCTTTGCAGCAAGTGGGGATAGGGGTGGGACCGACGGCGCCGGGGTTGACTGATTGGTAACAATCGCGCACAAACCGCAGCCTGATTTTCTCGATGGAGAAAGAGAGGGATTTTTGCCGAGCTGGGGCAACCGGCTTGAATCGTTCCTGCTCCAAAATGGGCGTAAGCCGCTTTCCTGGTTGTAGTTAGGGGCATATTTGGAAACGCAGTTATATTGCGGATTTCGATGTTTTCCAATTTTCGCGCATTCATGTGGAGCGCAAGTCTATTAAAACGTGCCAGTTGCAATCAATTTTCCGGCCAAAAACAGACCCGTTTTTTTTGACATCCGGGGTGGTTTTCGAGCCCCTTCCTGTTCTATAAGATGCTTGTTTTGTTTTTGTTAGGCTCTCGCTTCTACGTTACGAAAATACGCTACAAACTCGCCGAAACCCGCCAGGAAACCACCGAATGGTGCATGGAAATGGTTATTTTGCACCTGTCATGGTGCTTTTGGGGGTCTTTCGCTTGTGGGGTGTTCCTGAATTGCGCGGGTTCGATTCAATACGATTTTCCGGGTTGGTTTGGATCGCCGCTTCCCTCCCAGGTCTCAGAAGCGAGACCTGGGGCACCCGGCTGGTTCATGAGGCTTCCCTTCCCAGGTCTCAGAAGCGAGACCTGGGGCACCCGGATGGTTCACGGGGCTTCCCTTCCCAGGTCTCAGAAGCGAGACCTGGGGCACCCGGATGGCTCATGAGGGTTCCCCTCCCAGGTCTCAGAAGCGAGACCTGGGGCACCCACTGGATCTCCCGGTCCCGGAGCATGAAACTTCTCACTCAGAAATTCGCTCTTGACAATAACTCGTTCGTTATATACATGTATTGTTATATAAGTTTGCGGTTATGGAGAAGCTTGATTCGACATTTTCGGCTTTGGCGGATCCGACACGGCGGGCGATTCTGGCCCGGCTGGCGTTGGGAGAGACCACGGTAATGGAACTGGCAAAGCCGTTCGAGATGTCCCAACCCGCGATTTCGCGTCACCTGAAAGTCCTGGAGGACGCGGGCCTGATCGTGCGCCGGGCGGAGGGCACCAAGCGCCCGTGCCGGCTGGCCAAGCCGGGTCTGGAAGCGATCGACCAGTGGCTCGAGATGCTGCGCGGGGCGCTGGCCCGCAACTACGACCGGCTCGACCAGGTACTGGCAGAAATGAAAACGGAAACGAATCCCGAGACTGGAGGAAAAGGATGACAACCACCATGAGCAAGATGACATTGAAGACCGTGGGGGATACCCACGTAGTTGTGACCCGCCACTTTGCCGCGCCGCCGGAAGCGATATGGCGCGCTTTCACTGAACCGGCGCTGATCCAGAGATGGCTGCTGGGACCGGACGGATGGACGATGCCGGTGTGCCTGTGCGATCCGCGGCCGGGGGGGAAGATCCGGTACGAGTGGTCGCACGGGCAGGGCCAGGGGTTTTCCCTGACGGGCGAATGCCTGGAAGTTCAGCCCCCGAAGCGTATGGTGCACGTGGAGCGGATGCACCTGCCCGATCCGACGCCGGACAACCACATCGAAACCACGTTTGAGGCGGATGGAACGGGAACGCTGATGACCATGCGGATGACGCTGCCGGATTCGACAACGCGCGCGCAGATGCTGGCGACCGGCATGGAGCATGGGATGGAGATGAGCTATGTGCGGTTGGAGGGGTTGTTGGGTGTAGGGAGTAGGGACTAAAGACGCTTCCCACCCAGGTCTCAGAAGCGAGACCTGGGGCACCCCAGTGAGGATCCGGCGCTTCCCACCCAGGTCTCAGAAACGAGACCTGGGGCACCCCGGCGAGGGTCCGGCGCTTCCCACCCAGGTCTCAGAAACGAGACCTGGGGCACCCCGGCGAGGATCCGGCGCTTCCCACCCAGGTCTCAGAAGCGAGACCTGGGGCACCCCGGCGAGGATCCGGCGCGTCCCACCCAGGTCTCAGAAGCGAGACCTGGGGCACCCCGGCGAGGATCCGGCGCGTCCCACCCAGGTCTCAGAGCGAGACCTGGGGCACCCACGTTCGTAACAGTTTGTTTGATGGAGGAGAAAACAAGTGATTGAGAGACCGCAGATTGTGACGACAGAGGCCGTGACGATGGCGAAGATTTACGCCAGGATTCCGACCAGCGCGATTCGACAGGAGATGGGGAAACTGGTGCAGGAATTGGTCGGGGGTATCCGGGCGCAGAATGTGGACATTACAGGGCCCTGGTTTACACATCATCTGCACAGGCCGGGGGAATTTTTCGACTTCGAGGTTTGTATGCCGGTGGCGGCGGAGGTGAAGGCGGAGGGCAGGATGGAGCCGGGGGTGTGGCCGGCGATGGAGGTGGTGCGGGCGGTGTACCCGGGCGGGTATGAAGGACTGCCGGGGGCGTGGGGCGAGTTCATGGCGTGGACCCAGAGCCAGGGCGTGACGATCAGCGAGGAGATCTGGGAGAGATACCTGATCGGACCGGAGTCGGGGAGCGATCCGGCGAAGTGGCGTACGGAGTTGAACCGGGAGGTGAGCTAGGAACCGAGAAGGGCTGTAAGGCGCATCTTCATACAGTGCCTTTGTCTTTCCTGAACCGGGCGGTCCGGGCAGATCCACGAGGGAGGTCTGAGGCTATTCGCGACCGCTCTGCTCCCTCTCCATTTCTCGTCCCTCGCCCACGGCCATGCGCATAAAGACCTTCTCCATGTACCCGCCCCCGTTGAACGCGTCGGTCGGAATCATTCCGATGAACCTGACGACTCCACGATTATCGACCGCAACCGCCGTGGGAAAATCCAGGGCGCCCATTGCCTTGGCTGTCTCTGCCGGAACCACGAACGTCTGCGTGCCCGCCAGATCCTTGTAATGCGCCGCGCGCTCCGCCCCGGCTGTTTTATCGCCATCTTCTGCAAACATCAGTCCATAGGCATGCAGCGGCGTGCCAGCATTCACGCGCGCAAACTGCGTCATGGTTTTCATCATGGCGCGGCACTGGGCGCACCAGTCAGGAAACAGCACGAGCACCGTTCCCGCGCCTAGATCCCCCTCAATGGCGGCCTTCGCCGCCGGTGACTCCAGTGCCTTGAGCACCGTGAATTGCGGGAGGCTGAAGCCGACTGTCGTGAACTGCAGACGAACAGATTCAATGCGCCGCATGTCGTCCGGCGCAATCAGCACCTTCTTGAGGGCATCGTCGCAATCGGCCGCCGCGTCAGACGCGTACATATCCCGCCCCGCAAATTTATGAAAGAACGCCAACTCCATCGCCGAGTCGTACAGCAGCCCCAGGCTCATCACCGCATCCCCGTGCGCCGCTTTGAGTGCCGTTCCCGCCTTCAACGCCTGGATAATCGCGGTGTGCTCGGCCTCGGCCAGGGTGACGGCCTGCGGATTCCCCGCTTGTTCCAGGTAGTCTTTCAGGTATCGAACTGCGTAGGCCACTTCCGCGTCGTAGGGGAGCACGCGCAGCATTGTTTCCGCGGTCTGCACTGCCAAGTCCACACCGTTCAGGTGCACCATGGCGTTTATGCTCAGGGCGTAGGCCTGCGCCCGCCAGGGCTCGGCCTTGCTGTCGATATACCGCGTCGCCGCGGTGTTGGCGTCGTTCCAGTCCTGCCCAAACGAGCAAAGGTGCGCCAATTCATACAAATCGTCCCCGGAGTAGGCCTCCGCTTTCCGCGCCTTGCAAGACTCGCGCGCCCGCTTCATTCCCACCGACAGCGCGGTCAGTTCCGCGTCGCCCCAGTTCTCCAGTGACTGCCTGACCACCTCCAGCGGATGGGTCGCGTCTTTGTACTCCGCGCCCGGGCTCTGCAACGCGCTCGAGGCGGGGGCCGTGATTCCGCTCTCTGCGAGCGCCGGAGTCGGCTTTTGAGTTGCCGCGCCCTCCCTCGCCGGCCCACTCTGCCCCATCACTGCGGCCGCCGACAGGCATCCCGTCACTAACCAACCTCGCACCCACATTGTCACAGGCATTCCTCCCCAGGGGGATCTCAGGATGTCCTTTATTAGACACCGCCCGTCAAAATTCCGTTCCTCCCAACTTCGACCCCAGCCTGTGAAGTCCCCTGCTCCCTCCGCCGGGTTCCGGGCGGTGGGAGGGCCACTGGGAAGCCATGCCAGTTTGACTCTCCCGGAGGCCACCGCGGATCCTTCTGCGCCCAGGGTGACCGTGCGCTGGCTCGCGGAAGTTGGTGATGGGCCGGCGGAAGGAGTGTGATAGGAGATAGGTAGGAGGAGGCCGGGCATGACGGGTGGGGCAGGGAAAGAGGGGTTGGGGGCTTGCCGGCTGGTGCAGGCGGGCGCGGCGTTTAGGGGAAAGCAGAACCTGCAGTATGCGGTGGGGATTTCAGCGGAGTCGGTGGGGGCGCAGGGGATTCACATGCAGCTGGTGACGATAGCGCCGGGAGGGCGGGCGCGGGCGCACAGGCATGCGACGCATGAGACGGCGATTTACGCGCTGCGCGGGGAGAGCGGGGTGTGGCATGGGGCGCGGCTGGAACACCACACGGTGGTGAAGCCGGGGGATTTCTTCTATATTCCGGCGGACGTGCCGCATTTGCCGTATAACCCGAGCCAGACGGAGCCGGTGGTGGCGGTGATTGCGCGGACCGATCCGCATGAGCAGGAGAGCGTGGTGCTGATGCCGGAGTTGGAGGGGATTCACGGGGAGTGAGTGGGCCTTTCCAGGCTCCGAATTGGTTTGAACGACACAAACTAAGGACGGTTTATGTTTGTGGCGGCCCACCCTAGCCACAAAAACAGAGACGTGGCGAGGGTGGGGCACCCGATCCTTTGTGCGCGGGTAGGAAAACCCGGATCTCGTCTGGATAAGATTCCCTTCCCAGGTCTCAAAAGCGAGACCTGGGGCACCCCGAGTTGAGTTTTCGCTTAGGGTTTGGTGATTGAGTGGGCAGGCGTCCTACCCAGGTCTCAGAAGCGAGACCTGGGGCACCCAGAGTTGAGTTTTCACTTAGGGTTTGGTGATTGAGTCGGCAGGCTTCCTACCCAGGTCTCAGAAGCGAGACCTGGGGCACCCAGAGTTGAGTTTCCACTTAGGGTTTGGTGATTGAGTGGGGGCAGGCTTCCTACCCAGGTCTCAGAAGCGAGACCTGGGGCACCCCGAGTTGAGTTTCCTCCCGGGGTGTTTGTGGGTCTCCGCGGCGGTGGGAGCGACGGGTCCGGTAGACTGGAGAGGCACCCACTTACTCCAATTCTGAGTGCGATCCTGGGGCCGCTTCTTTGTCGACCATTGCTGCCAATCCGGAAAATCTTGTTGAGCTGCTGCGCACGGCGTTCGGGTTTGCGGAGTTTCGCGCCAACCAGGAGGCGGTGTGCCGCGCGGCGGTGGCGGGGCGGGATCTGCTGCTGGTGATGCCGACGGGGTCGGGCAAGTCGCTGTGTTATCAGCTGCCGGCACTGGCGCGGGGCGGGACAGCGCTGGTGATTTCGCCGCTGATTGCGCTGATGGAGGACCAGGCTGCGAAGTTGACGGCGCTGGGGTTGCGGGTGGCGCGGATCCATTCCGGTCTGGAACGGGCGATGGCGCGGCAGGCGTGCGTGGATTATTTGAATGGCAACCTGCAATTCCTTTTTATTGCGCCGGAGCGGCTGCGGGTGCCGGGATTTGCGGAGATGCTGGCCAAGCGGCGGCTGGCGCTGATTGCGATTGACGAGGCGCATTGCATTTCGCAGTGGGGCCATGATTTCCGGCCGGACTACCGGATGCTGGGGCAGCATTTGCCGGGGTTGCGGGGCGGGGAGAATGCGGCTCCGGTGCTGGCGTTGACGGCGACGGCGACGCCGACGGTGCAGGCGGACATTGTGACGCAGCTGGGGATGGCGGACCCGGCGCGGTTCATTCACGGGTTCCGGCGCGACAACCTGGCGATCGAGGTGGTGGAGGTTCCGGTGCCGCAGCGGCCGGGGACGATTTGCGCGCTGCTGGGGGATGCGGAGCGGCGGCCGGCGATTGTGTATGCGCAGTCGCGCAAGCAGTCGGAGGAGTTGGCGGCGTGTCTTTCGGCGACTTCGGGCGGGGGAACGACCGCGGTGCGGCTGCGCGCGGCGGCGTACCATGCGGGGCTGGATGCGGAGACGCGGGAGCGGGTGCAAAGGGCGTTTCAAGCCAGCGAGCTGGACGTGGTGGTGGCGACGATCGCGTTTGGGATGGGGATCGACAAGGCAGATATCCGGACGGTGATTCATGCGGGGCTGCCGGCGACGCTGGAGGGGTATTACCAGGAGATCGGGAGGGCGGGGCGCGATGGCCATGCCAGCCGGACGTACCTGATGCATTCGTATGCCGATCAGCGGACGCATGATTTTCTGCTGGGGCGGGACTATCCGCCGACGGAGCATTTGAGCACGGTGTTTCGCGCGCTGAGGGCGGAGGCCCAGCCGGTGGAGGAGCTGCGGGGGGCGTCGAAGCTGAGCCAGGAGGAGTTTGACAAGGCGCTGGAGAAGCTGCAGATTCACGGCGGGGCGCGGGTGGATTTTAACGGGATGGCGACGCTGGGCCGGCCGGAATGGAAGAAGGCGTATTCGATCCAGGCTCTGTACCGACGGGAGCAGTTTGACAAGGTGCTTCGGTTTACGGAATCGCAGGAGTGCCGGATGGGCGCGCTGGTGGGGCACTTTGGCGATGTGGCGGATGCGCGGATGCGGTGCGGGCAGTGTGATGTGTGCGATCCGGCGGGGGCGGTGCTGCGGCTTTTCCGGCGGCCGACGGCGGGCGAGCGGCGCTGGGTGCAGGACGTGGTGGAGTCGCTGAGAGGTGCTTCGTACAAGACGGTGAAGGGTCTGCGCGCGGAGCTGCGCTGGGCCGATGGGATGGGGCGCGACCAGTTTGAGGAGATGCTGCATGCGATGGCGCGCGCGGGTCTGATCGAGGTGGAGAACACGGAGTTTGAGAAGGACGGCAAGGTGATTCCGTTTCGCAAACTGACGCTGACGGATGCGGGCAAGGAAGTGCGGGGGACGACGCCCCTGGCGCTGCTGATCAGCGACGGGATGGTGGAGGAATTTGGAAGCGCAGCGGCGGTTCCGGCACGGAAGGCGAAAGGGATGAAGGCCACGGCGGGCCGGGTGGAGAAGAGCGTCCCGATGGTGTTGGCGCAGTTGACGCCGGAATCGCAGGCGCTGGCGGCGCGGCTGCGGGAGTGGCGCGCGGGCGAAGCGAAGCGGCTGGGGCTGCCGGCGTTTGTGGTGCTGCACGATCGAACGCTGATGGAAGTGGCGCAGTTGCGGCCGGGAAATCCGAACCAGTTATTGACGATTGACGGGATTGGGCCGGCGAAGGCGGAGAAGTTTGGCGCGGAGATTTTGAGGCTATGCCGGGCTGGGGACTAAGAGGAAGAAGCAAAACGACCGCCGGCCTGGGCCGGCGGTCGTTTTGCTTTTGAGGATGTTGAGCGGGGCGGTTACTCGTCGCCGTCGGAGACTTGGGCGAGGCGCTTGGCATCGACCACCACGACGGAACCGCGCCGGGGGAGGACGAAGCCTTCATCGCCCCACTTGGAAAGCAGGCGGCTGATGGTGAAGAGAGTGGTGCCGGTGAGTTGGGCGAGTTCTTCACGGGAAAGCGTCACTTCGGTGCCGTGGTGAACGGGCTTGCCGACCTGCCGGGAAAGGCGGAGAAGCGCGAGGGCGAGGCGGCGGGCGACTTTTTCGGTGGCCACTTCGCGGAAGCGCTCCTGCAATTCATCGAGGCGGCGGGAAAGGATGTTGCTGATGTTTTTGCGGATCTGGGGGTATTCGGCCAACAGGTCCTGGAGTTTTCTGAATTCCCAGACGGATGCCTTGCAATTCTCCATGGCGCGTGCGGAGCAGGTGTGGTTGCAGAATGAGCTTTCGGCAGGGACGCCGACCGGTTCGCTGGACCCGGTCATCCACATGATGACTTCGCTGCCGT
This sequence comes from Occallatibacter sp., assembly GCA_036488735.1. Taxonomy (GTDB): domain Bacteria; phylum Acidobacteriota; class Terriglobia; order Terriglobales; family Acidobacteriaceae; genus Telmatobacter. The sequence goes on along the minus strand of DASXHC010000030.1, from coordinate 184,515 downwards.
TGGAGCTGAGTTGGGACAACTTGACGCTGCCGTTGTGGATCATGACGAGGCTTTGCGCGGATTGACCCTGCATGAACAGGAGCTCATCCTGCTCGTAGGTGCGCGCCCGGGCGCACGATGCGATTTGCAAACATTCTTTTTCGGTGAGACCGGTGAAGAGAGCGGAAGCGCACATCATTGCGACGCGCTCCGCGAGGTCGAAACCCGCGTTGGCCATGGCCCTTGGGGCCTGGCGTGAACCTGAAGAAAAAGTTGTTCCCATCTGTCCCCCAGAAGATACAAGTCTGATTACGCCTGGGGGTACCCCTACCCCGAGACGCATATTTCTTTCCATGATTCCGGGAGGACTTCACATCTCCGCGCCCGGTAAGCCATGCGACCTTTTGATTCCTGATGTGTTAGAGCAGCGAGGTCGTGCGCCAATCCCCGACCGAAGCAGTTGCTTGGATTGACAATCTGGACAATACTCGTCCGAATTAAGAACAAGCAATGGCTTAAAGGTGGAAGTTTGCTCAAGGGTCAGAAATGACCAGAAGGTAACTCAATCGGGTTACGGGGGAATGAAGATATGCAGGCATCGGGCATCTTAATTCAAGGCGGGCTGGAAGGTGGCCATACCAGGCCGCGGGGATGCTTCCGATGGCGAAATGAATGAGGTGACTGTTTCGACCCCCTCAGCAGGGCCCTAGTCCCATGGGGAGGGGACGTCCACTGCGGGTGGATGGGAGCCATCGGAGGCGAAGGAGATGGAGCGGAACGCAGAGAATCGGGAAACGCAATTCTATTTATGCGGGAAACAAGAAAGATGATAATGATGATGTAGAAATCTGCGCGCAAGGAGGGCGGAGATGGGGAAGAAGATGCAGTTCGTTCACAAGGCCAAGCGGTTTGAGATGACGAAGGAAGACTTCGAACGGGCGGTGAAGAATGTGCCGCCGGCGCGGGTGCAGAAGTATTCGGTGAAGATCAAGGGCAAGGAGTATCCGACGCGGCAGGTGGTGGCGCTGGGGACGGGGCGGCCGTCGATTGAGTTTACGTCGGCGGCGGCTTATCGGATTTTGCAGAAGTTCGGGTTTGAGATTGATGTGTGGGATTAGTGGCGGTTTGTTGTTTACAACGACGAATTTGAGTTGAAATTCGGGCTTTCCCAGGTCTCAAAAGCGAGACCTGGGGCACCCCGGGGTTTGTTAGTGATTGAAGGGGGATTGGAAATTTGGAGGTCCATCCCAGGTCTCAAAAGCGAGACCTGGGGCACCTGGGGTTTGTTCGTGATTGAAGGGAGATTGGCGATTGGGAGGTCCATCCCAGGTCTCAAAAGCGAGACCTGGGGCACCCGGGGTTGTTAGTGATTGAAGGGGGATTGGGAATTGGGGGGTCCATCCCAGGTCTCAAAAGCGAGACCTGGGGCACCCGGCCACCCGGTGCGACCTGGGGCGCCCGGCGGTGCGGCCTCCATCTAAGACAAGTAGAGACAGAACCTGGGTGCCGTAGTTCTCGCGTTGTGATCCGGGAGGCTGTGCGCGGCGCCACCGACGCGTGAATTCCATGCGCGTAGGCTGTGGCGCGGATGACTCATGGACTGCATCGCTATCAGCAGGGCGGCGACCTGCACTTCATTACTTTCAGTTGTTATCAGCGACGGCCTTATCTGGGCTGTGCCGCGCGCCGCGCTCTGTTTGAGTCGGCGCTGGAGCGGATTCGGAGACGCTCTGGGTTCGTGGTGCTGGGGTATGTGGTCATGCCCGAGCATGTTCATCTGTTGGTGAATGAGCCGATCGTTAGTGCGCTTGATCGGGCTGTCCAGGCGTTGAAATTGTCGGTCTGCGTACGACAACCGGAGCGACCCTTTTGGCAGGCGCGGTATTACGACTTCAATGTGTTTTCTGTTGCGAAGCAGAAAGAGAAGTTGCGGTATATGCACCGCAATCCCGTGGTGCGCGGATTGGTTGCGAAGCCGGAGGATTGGGCGTGGTCGAGTTTTCGGCACTATGCGACGGGGTTGGAAGGGACTGTCGAGATTGAGTCGTTTTGGACGGCGAGGAAACGGGAAATTGGGGTTTCGGTCCCAGTACCCGGTTGTGAATGATTGAAAGGGGGATTGGAAATTGGGGCTTCCATCCCAGGTCTCAGAAGCGAGACCTGGGGCACCCGCACCCGCTTCCATCCCAGGTCTCAAATGCGAGACCTGGGGCACCCGGCTTCCATCCCGGGTCTCAAATGCGAGACCTGGGGCACCCGGCTTCCATCCCGGTTCCAAAAGCGAGACCTGGGGCACCCGGCACCCGCACCCGCACCCGCACCCGCACCCGGATTGGACCCAGGCTTGAGCTAGGCGGGGATGGGGACTTTGGCGAACATCTGCTTAATCCCCCTTAGGGCTTGGCGGGTGCGTTCTTCGTTTTCGATGAGGCTGAATCTTACGTGGGAGTCGCCGTAGTCGCCGAAGCCGATGCCGGGGCTTACGGCTACTTTGGCGTCTGTGAGTAGGCGCTTCGAAAATTCCAGGGAGCCCAGGTGCTTGTATTGCTCGGGGATCTGGGCCCAGACGAACATGGTCGCCTTCGGCAACGCTACGGGCCAGCCCAGCTTGTTGAGGCCTTCGACCAGGACGTCGCGGCGCTTTTTGTAGGTGGCGCAGATTTCGGCGACGCAGTCCTGGGGGCCTTCGAGGGCGAGGATGCTGGCGACCTGGATGGGCGTGAAGGTGCCGTAGTCGAAGTAACTCTTGAGGCGGGCGAGGGCGTTGACGAGGACGGGGTTGCCGACCATGAATCCCACGCGCCAGCCGGGCATGTTGTAACTCTTCGACAGGGTGAAGAATTCCACCGCTACATCTTTGGCTCCGGGGACCTGGAGAACGCTGGGGGGCTTGTATCCGTCGAAGCCGAGGTCGGCGTAGGCGAGGTCGTGGATGAGGTGGAATCCGTATTGCCGGGCCAGTTCAACGAGACGGGCGAGGAAGGGCAGGTCGACACACTGGGTGGTGGGGTTGGACGGGAAGTTAACGATCAGCGCCTTGGGGCGCGGGGTCATGCGGGGAATGAGGTCTTCCAACTGCGCCAGGAACTGGTCGCAGTCGACGATGGGGACGCTGACGACGTGGGATCCGGCGATGACCGGTCCATAGATGTGGATGGGGTAGCTGGGGTTGGGCACCAGCACGGTGTCGCGGGAGTCGAGGATCGCAAGACACAAGTGGGCGATGCCCTCCTTGGAGCCGATGGTGACGATGGCCTCGGTGTCGGGGTTGAGGTCGACGTCGTAGCGCGATTTGTACCAATTGCAGATGGCGCGGCGGAGGCGGGGCAGGCCCTTGGAAACCGAGTAGCGATGGGTGACGGGCTTGAGCGCGGCTTCGACCAGCTTGTCGACGATGTGTCTGGGCGTGGCTCCGTCGGGATTGCCCATGCCGAAATCGATGATGTCTTCTCCGCGACGGCGCGCGGAAACTTTCATTTCCCCCGTGATGTTGAAGACATACGGAGGAAGGCGCTGGATGCGGCTGAACTCTTCCATGGGAACAGTTTACAGGGATCAGGGATCAGGGGTCAGAGATCGGTTGTCAGAGATCGGGGATCAGGGTCAGTTCCCGAAAAGCAGGTCCTTCGGCTCCGCTGAAAAGCGCTTCGCTCTGGATGACAGGGTTGTGGGGAAGGAAATGGGAAACAGGCGGGGTTGTTAGTGGGCGTGGCCGTGGTGGTGGCCGGGGTCGGGGGCGGAGGCCATCTGTTCCAGGGGGACGACGCATCCCTCGAGGACTTCACAGTTGCGGTGTTCGAACTGGATGGTGGTGTGGCAGATGTTGTAGTGGTCCTTGAGGAGGTGGTTGAGCTTCTCGAGGATGCAGGCGCTCTCAGAGGGGGGGATGTCGTCGATGGTGACGTGGCAGGCGAGGGCGCGGGTCTGGGAGCCGAGAGACCAGCAGTGGAGGTCGTGGACGTTGATGACGCCCTCGACGGCTTCCATGCCGGCGCGGATGACGGGGAGGGCGACGCCGCGGGGGGTTCCTTCGAGGAGGATGTTGAGAGTTTCGCGGACGATGCCGATGCTGGACCAGAGGATGAGCGCGGCGATGATGAGAGAGAGGACGGGGTCGATCCAGTTTTGGCCGGTGAGGGCGATGCCGGCTCCTCCGGCGATGACGGCGGCGGTGGAGAGGGTGTCACCGGCCATGTGGATGAAGGCGGAGCGCATGTTGACGTCGCGGGCCACGCCCCAGAGGAGAGCGGCGATGGCGCCGTTCATGACGACACCGGCGGCGGCGACGACCATCATGAGGCGGGGCTGCACGGCGACGGGGACAGAGAGGCGATGGATGGCTTCGACGCCGATCCAGAGAGCGATGAGGATGAGGGTGGCGGCGTTGATGAAGGCGGCGAGGACGCCAGCGCGCTGATATCCGAAGGTTTTGGAGTGGTCGGCGGGGCGGTTCTGGAAGTAGACGGCCACGAAGCTAAGCAGGAGGGCGAGGAAATCGGAGGCGTTGTGTCCGGATTCGGAGAGCAGGGCCAGGGAATGGGCGCGGAGTCCGAAGACGAACGTTACGGCGACGTAAACGAGGGTCGCGACGAGGGAGAAGCGGAGGACGGATTGTGTCCGATCAGCGCCCTTGCCGGAGGCAGGGGAGGCGGGCGCGGCGAGGACATGCATACAGGTAGTGTAACCGGGGCTGGGTATCCGTGTCGCGGGATTGATGCGGATGGGGCTCAAGGGTGAGCGGGGGCCGGTAGTCGCAGGTATTCCTTTCCCGGGTCTGAAAAGCGAGACCTGTGCACCCTCGAGTGAGGTTGAAAGACGAAACGGACGGTTTAGGTTTGTGGGCGAGCCCACCCTAGCGGCAAAAACAAAGACGCCGCGAGGGTGGGGCACCCGGTCGGTATGGGCTGGGACGGTTCAGAAAAATAAAGACGGGGGAGGATTGTGGTATCCCAGGTCTGAAAAGCGAGGCCTGGGGCATCCGACCGTGTTTGTCCTCGACGCGGGTGTTCCGGTGAAGGCCTGGGGCACCCTGCGGAGATCGTTTGAGGGAGATGTTCTTTATCGTTAATTCGAGTAGCGGTCGGTTACGGAGTGTCGGCCTTCGTAGAGGGGCATGAAGGGGACACTGACGCGGAGGCCGGACCACTTCTCGGCGAGGACGATGCTGTTCTGGGGGTTGCCGGGTTGGTAGCGGACCGAGCAGGGGAAGCCGGCGCGGATGCTGGGGACGTCGACGGCTTCGGGGATGCTGGTGATGTCCTGGCTGCACTCGTAGTCGACGCCGCCGATGCGATAGCTATAGAGCAGCATGGTGAGGGGACGGCCGTCTTCGGCGGGAATCTCGTGGACGTCGAGGAGGGTGCCGTCGACGAGGCGGCCGGACTGGGTGAGCAGGGCGCGCCGCGCGATTTCCAATTCCAGCGGGGTTGGCTTCTTTCGCATCAGCATCCATGTGCCGACTGCACCGACACCGGCGACTACGGCAGCGCCAGCGGCAATTTCCAACAGTCTGACGGTGGTGAGGGTCATGAATGCGGGCTCAATCCCGAGGGGTCTGCATCAGCCTCAAGGATACCGCAGAGTCGGCTGATCCGCCGTGGGGTCTCCGCGTTCATCGGGTTTGACACGCTATACTCGACATTGCATCTCGTGGGTGAAATGGCCTGCAGCGCGCGATCTCCGGAGGTTCTTTTTTTGGGTTTGGACACTAGTTCGGTTACGACAAAACGTCCCCGCATCCGCTCCACGACGGTGATCTGCGTGCGTCGTGACGGAAGGGTTGTGATGGCGGCGGACGGGCAGGTGACGCTGGGCGACCACGTACTGAAACACTCCGCCAAGAAGATTCGGCGGCTCTACCAGGAAAAGATACTGGCCGGTTTCGCGGGTTCGACTGCGGATGCCTTCAACCTGTTTCAACGGTTTGAAACCAAGCTTGAGCAATATGCGGGCAACTTGAATCGTGCGGCGGTGGAGTTGGCGAAGGATTGGCGCACGGACAAGATGCTGCGCAACCTGGAAGCTTTGCTGGTAGTGGCCGACAAGGGGCAGACGTTCCTGATCTCGGGGTCGGGCGACGTGATCGACCCGGACGAGCCGATAGCGGCCATTGGATCGGGAGGCAGTTATGCCACGGCCGCGGCGCGCGCCCTGCTTGAAAACACTGACCTTGATGCTCTCGAAATAGCGCAGAAGGCAATGAAGATCGCCGGTGATATCTGCATCTATACGAATGACCGAGTGACGATTGAGGAGTTGAAGGGCTGACGGAGCATATCGCCCCGGGTCCATTCGCACATGGCTATTTATCTACCCGCATCCGCCGAAGAACAAGACCTGGCTCTGGATGAGCTGACTCCGCGCGAGATTGTCGCCGAGCTCGACAAGCACGTTGTAGGCCAGCGCGCGGCCAAGCGCGCTGTAGCGATCGCGCTGCGCAACCGGCAGCGCCGGCAGAAACTGCCACCGGATATCGCCGACGACATCATGCCCAAGAACATCATCATGATCGGGCCGACGGGCGTGGGCAAGACAGAGATTGCGCGGCGGCTGGCGAAGCTGACCAACTCGCCATTTTTGAAGGTAGAGGCGTCGAAGTTCACAGAAGTGGGCTACGTGGGCCGCGACGTGGAGTCGATTGTGCGCGACCTGGTGGAGATCGCCATCGACATGGTGCGCGAAGAGCGCCTGGAGGAAGTGGAAGACAAGGCGGAGATGAATGCCGAGGAGCGGCTGCTGGATGTGCTGCTGCCGGCTCCGCCCGCCGCACCAGGTCCGGTAGATGGACAACATGCGCTGCCGGGCAGCGATAGCCATCAGCGCTCGCGGGAGAAGCTTCGCCAGCAATTTCGCGAAGGCAAGCTGGACGATCGCATGGTGGAGATCGATGTGCGGGAGCGGAATACGCCGCAGTTCGGCATCATCTCGAACCAGAACCTTGAGGACATGGAGATGAACCTCAAGGACATGCTGCCCAACATTTTTGGTGGAAGCACGAAGAAACGCAAGATGAAGGTGGGCGATGCATTCGATTACCTGGTGCAGGAGGAAGAGGGCCGGCTGATCGATATGGACTCAGTGAACCGCGCGGCGCTGGAGCGGGTGGAGTCGAGCGGCATCGTGTTTCTGGACGAGATCGACAAGATTGCGGGACGCGAAGGCGGACACGGTCCGGATGTGTCGCGCGAAGGCGTGCAGAGAGACATTCTTCCGATCGTGGAAGGCACCACGGTGAACACGCGCTACGGCATGGTGCGGACCGATCATATTCTGTTCATTGCGGCGGGCGCGTTTCACGTGTCGAAGCCGAGCGATCTTATTCCCGAGCTACAGGGGCGCTTTCCGATCCGCGTGGAGTTGCAGTCGCTGACGGTCGAAGACTTTTTACGGATTCTCACCGAGCCCAAAGCTTCATTGACGAAGCAGTACTCGGCCCTGCTGGAAACGGAAGGGGTGCGGCTGGAATTCACGCCCGACGCATTGCGCGAGATGGCACAGTTCGCGTTCAAGGTGAATGAGACCACCGAGAACATCGGGGCGCGGCGACTGCACACGATCATGGAGCGGGTTCTGGAAGATGTCAGCTTCCTGGCGCCGGATGTGGCGCGACGGTCGGCCGATGCGGAGCAGTCGGAGGCGTTGGCGGAGTCGATCAAGAACGAAGCTTCAGGACCGCTGCCCTACCAGGAGCGGATGACGGCTTCGGGCCCCGAAAAAGTCTTCTCGATCACGGACGCATACGTGAAACAGATGGTGGCGTCCATTGTGCGCGATCAGGATCTGAGCCGGTACATTCTTTAAGTCATCTCGCCGCGCATAACTTGCCTAGGGAAATACGTGGAACAGGTCGCTCAGGTCGGGCAGCGCCGAGGCGTAACGGATCAAGGGGGACACGCCGAAGATTTCCTGTAACGTCCGCAAGGTAGAGCTGTGCGTGTAGTAGATGTTATTGGAATAGTGATTGCCCTTGGCAAAGGGTGAGAGCACGATCATGGGAATAGGCCCGTCGCCGGTAGCCGCTTCGTCCCAGACGATGAAGAGAGCGCCGCCGCTGCGGTAGGCTGTCGAGTTGAGGATGGCGGGCACCTTCTGCTTGAGCCATGCATCGCCATGCGCAACGGGATCGCCGCCGCAGGAATCGTGCATATCATCACATAAGTTGGGAGTGATGAAGTTATAACTTGCCTGCTTGTTGGCGGCCAGGTCCGCGGCTAACTGGGTAAATGGCCGGATGTGCTGAATACATATCGCGGAGTTGAGGTTGAGCGAATTGGTCTGATCGTCGAAGTAGACGAAAGGGTCGTGGCGCGATGCATACAGCTGGCCGCCGTTGGAATCGACCGGGCCGGCATTGTTGATCGGGCAGACTGTCCCACTGATGTCCTCGTCATAGGCCTTCCACGAGATGCCGGCATTTTCCAGCAGCTGCACGAGGTGGTTATGCGTGCCCTGATGAAACTGCTGCGGCGAACCGTCGGCGTGGACACCCAAGGTATCCCCAGCCTCGAGCCAGAGGTAATTGGGCAGGCTGGGATGGATACCAGGAGGGTTCTTGTAGTTATTGGCATAGGACGCCATGGGCAGCAGCGTGTAGTTGATATAGGGCGCGGCGGGATTGCCTTTGATATTGGGGCTTCCGCCGGTCCAGTTATGGTTCTCCATCACGATGACGAAAACCGTTTTAATGTGATGCAGCGTGGCGGCAGCGTTCGCGGCCTGATCCGAAACTCCGGTCTGCGCGGCTGCCGGGATGGAGGCGATAGCTGCGAGAGCCAGAAAAGAGCGGGCGATTCTTGTGCAACGAATTGGCATGGTGGAGTCCTCTCAAGGCGTGAAAAGTGGCGAGGGAATCCAAGGCTTAATTTATGCAATGCAGAACACAGTAACACTCCAAGTGTTGCACACGTGAGCGGGCTTCGGGAGGTCCGGCGCACCGAAATAGATATTCGGCCGAATGGCAGAGCCTGAATTGCCCGGACGCAGGAACCGATGCACATCATGCTGCTTTGTCGAGCACGCGAAAGTCTGCAACCAGGGGTAAGTGATCGGAAGCGATGAGAGCGGTGCGGGTGCGCCAAAGACGAGTTTGTTCCAACTGCAAGGGACGTTCGTAATAGCAGTGATCGAGGCTCAACAACGGCAGCATACCGGGGAAGGTTCGTGGAAAACTGGCTGCATGCCGAGGACGAAACGTCTGGAAGTTTTTGCGCAGGAGGCGCGTGGTAAGCCCGCGTGTCCATTCGTTGAAGTCCCCGATCACAAGTCGAGGGCCCTTGAACTCCGAGTGCGTAAGGATGCGGCCATCGTGCAGGCGGCGGGCCTGGAAGCGGCGCTCCATCAGTCCGGTCCCGAGATGCACATTGAATACATGGAGAGTTAATCCGCTGTCGATCGCGAGTTCGGTTTCGAGCACGCCGCGCGGTTCGCGCCGTTCGCGGGAAATGTCGTGATTTCTCCAATTCCTGATGGCCAGGCGGGATAAAGTCATGTTGCCGTACGTGCCGCCGTGGAATGCGCGATTGGCACCGAAGGCGCATGAATACTGGGGCAGAGAGCGCGCGATTTCGCCGGCCTGGTCGAATGCCTGGATCAGGGGCGGAACTTCGCGCAAGGCCACATCGCCGGGGACGTTGGCAACCTCCTGCAGGCAGAGTATGTCAGCATCCAACTCCCGAATAACGGAGATGATGCGGTCGGGCACGATCTTCATATCGAAGCCGCGGCACTTATGAATGTTATAAGTGGCGATGCGAAACCGGTTAGGCGGAATTGTCATTGTTGGCGCTCGAAAACCCAGCCCAGCAGTTCAGTCGCGCGCTCGGTAACGGGGCGATGGCGCCAGTCTTCAAGCGAAACCTTTCGACTTACCTTGAGATCGTTAGCGTTATCGGATTGGAAGCGCAGGACAACGGCGGGGTCTTTGACAGCGAGATTGACCTCATCATTGATGCCGAAGGAGCGGTTGTCGAAGTTGGTGGAACCAACCACGGCCCAGGTGTCGTCGACGCAGAGCACCTTGGCGTGAATCATGGACGGCTCGTACTCGTAGACTTCGGCGCCGGCTTGAAGCAGGGGCCCGTATCCGCCGCGGCTGGTGCTGCGCGTAACCAGGTGATCGCTTTTGCGGCCGGGCACCAGGATGCGCACGCTGACGCCGCGCTTGATGGCTTTGCATAACTCGCGCATGAGGCTTTTGTCGGGAAGGAAATACGGAGTGGTGATGGAGATGCTGCGGCGCGCGGAAGCCAGCAGGAGTTGAAACAGAACGCGGGCGCGCGTCGATCCACCGACGGTGGGCGTGCTGTTGATGACGAGGGCGGTGGTGGAATGCGGACACTCGATGCGAGGAAAGTAGGCGTCGCCGATCAGCACTTCGCCGCAGGATGCGAGCCAGTTTTCAGCGAAGGTGGCCTGGAGATTCGGCACTGCCTCGCCCTCGACGCGGACCATGGTATCGCGCCAGCGAGGACTGCGCTTGACGCCTGTGTACCATTGATCGGCGACGCCGGCGCCGCCGATGAAACCGATCTTCCCATCGATGATTACGAGTTCGCGATGAGTACGGTTATCGAAGCGGAACAGGCGGTACCATGCCAGGCCGTTGTAGCGGCTGACTTTGCCGCCAGCATCGAGGAGGGGGCGGAAGAAAGAATGGCCGGCGTTGAAACTGCCGAAGGCATCGAGTACGACATTGATGTGCACGCCGGCGCGGGCGCGTTCGGCCAGTGCTTCAACGTAGAGGCGTCCGATTTCGCTTTTATGAAAGACGTACGCCTCAAGGTTTATGCTGCGCCGGGCGGAGCGCATGGCGTCCAGAATAGCGGGATAGAAGGCTGGTCCATTGGTGAAGACTTCAAGCTTGCCGGTGCGATTGACCTTGGCGTCGACCAGGGATTCCAGCAGGTTAAGGAACTGCGGTGAATCGTTGGGGGGCATTTCATCGGCACCGGTGATGCGGTAATCGGGCATGGGTCCCAGGATGCCCGTGAGCAGGTAAAGGGCCATCAGCGCCAACGCAATGGCGCCGAGCACGGCCAGGCTGGTTGGAATCGAAACGGCAAGAAGAGCCAACACGGACAGCGACCTTTCGCTCAAAAATGCGGGGCCCTGCGAATGCCTCGCCCCGCGGGATTAGATGCGATCGGAGAGTGGGATGAGGCCGGAAGAGTGGAGTTGGCCGGATGTTAATAAACCGTCTCGGCGGCGCGCGCGAATGTGTATGGCCCTTCGGGGACCAGAGCGACGCGGGCACCGGCGGGAAGTCCCAGCAGGGCCGCATTCACCGCTTCCTGGAGAGTGTCGAAGGCGCGAGCTCCGAGGGGACCGAGTTGTTGCGGGGTGACGCCCGGGGTGTAGAGGTATAGATCGTTGAGAGTGGCGGCAACCGCAAGCTTTTCGACCTGCCACTGATCCACCAGGACGGGGGCGGTGCGCACGCGATCGAGAAAGCAACTGAAGTCGTCAACAGATTTCAACTGCTGTGCGAATTCGTCGGAGCCGATGCCCTCGGCACACTCCGCGACGACGAGAATGCGGCCGCCGGGTTTGGCAATATGGGCGGCCGAGGTAATGCCCTTCACCGATTGATAGAAAGTGAGGTCGAGGGGAAAGCCGGCGGCGCTGGTGACGACAACGTCGGCGGGCTCATGGATCTCTTCAAGGCATGTGCTTTCAAGAAAGGCCACGCCGGAAGCGTGGGCCTTGACCGGATCGCCGGCAAAGACGCCGGAGATTTTGCGGTCCTGGGTAAGGGACACGTCGAGGATGAAGTCGTGGCGGGCCATGCGCGCAATCTCGAGCAGTTCTTCATGGAGCGGATTGCCGGCGATGGAGCCTTCTGTGGCCAGTGGTTCACGGGTATAACGGGGCGAGTGAATGACCTTGATGGTTTCCTGCGCGGCGATGCCGGGTGCGATGAGCTTGCGGCCGCCGGAGAAGCCGAGCATGAGGTGTTGTTCGATGAAACCGAGGGTGATGTGCAAGTCGGCGGCCATGAAGCGCTCGTCGATATAAACGGGTGTGCCACGGCGCGTGTTTCCCAAGGAACGGTGCATGGGAAAGGCGCGCGCGTCGTGGCTTACGACTTGATAGTCAGCGGCGATCTCGGGCCCGACGATGATGTCGATTTCCTCGGGAGTCGCGGCGCGATGGAGGCCGGTAGCGATGAGGAGGACGACCTTCTCTTTGGCAATGCCCCCGGCATGGAGGCGCGCGAGCAGCGGCGGGAGGGTGAGACGGTTGGGCGCGGGGCGGGTAATGTCGCAAACGCAAATGGCCGCCGTCTTTTTGCCCCGTGCCATGGCCGCGAGGGGCTCGGAGGCGATGGGATGGTCGAGCGCGCCGTGAATGGCCAGCAATTCATCGGGGACAGGAGCGGCCTTGCGGGTTCTGATTTCCCGGCAGTCGAAGCGTTCGGGGACGGAGACTTCGAGCGCGCCTTTACCAAACAGGAAGGACGATTCCATGCAAGATTGCCTCAACCATGATTTTCGCAGACTTGAAGCCGGATTTGAATCCAGGCGCGTGGTGATGGAAATTTACGAGGGAGCCGGCAGGAGTCGGCTACACTGCCGACTATGATGCGCGCTGGTGCTTTCGTTCGTCGGAGCGGTGCTTTTGGCCTGGGGCATGTGGGCTGGACTTTTGAATATGGGAATGGCAGCTACTGCGATGGCTCGGTTGAGAACCAGGCGGGGACGCCGGTTAGCCCGCCGGGGGAGACGGGTTTCTGGTCAGAAACGGTCACGGATCCGGACGCCCCGATGAAGCTGAAGCTGTATGACGCATTCAAGCTGTTTGAGCTGGACACGGGCGATACCGACCAGGCGGACAAGACCGTGGCATGGATCGCGACGCAACCCTACATCGTGGTGGGGCGTAACTGCATGGACGACACCTATGATGTGCTGCGCTCCTTCGGAGTGCCCAACCTTCCCATGCCGATGCTCGAGATCACGCCCAACCACTGGTTCGATCAGCTCACGCCGGCATCCGAGCCGGTAACGACGGATGCGCTGCAAAAAGCCGGACTGCTGCCCGCAAAGGCGGTCATGCCGGAGCGGCCGCCGGTTGCGGCAGAACCGGAGGTACCGCGATGGAGGGCCGCCGGAACCAAGGAATGGCAGGAACTGCACGAGGCGCTGTATCGGCCCAGCCTGGCAGCGCGGCTGGCCATGAGGATCGGTCTGCCGGAGCGGCCAACGGGCTCTCAGTGATCACGAGCGGCTGCATCAAACCTGGCAAAGTTGCATGCGTCTTTACGTTTTGGTACCGTCGTTGCGTACCTCGGCAGCCCGCCTTCCCGATCAATTCGCGGGCTCTACCTGCACTCTCCTGCTTCTGAGGGAATGTGGATGGAGGCGCTTCAGAAGCACACTGGACAGGTGTGCCTGCGCCTCGCGGATTCGCGGACACGCCGATTTCCTTGCCTTCACTTAAGCGTTAACGGTTCGTACCAGGAGGGAAGCCATGGGTCATCCTGCACATCACCACAAGATCAACTACATCGAGTTTTCGTCGACGGATTTAAGCAAGACCAAGAAGTTTTACAGCACGGTGTTCGGATGGACTTTTCAGGACTGGGGTCCGGACTATGTGAGTTTCAGATTGGAGGCCGGCGGGATCGATGGCGGGTTTGCCAAAGCGGGAGCGAATGCGGCGCCCGGGCAGATAGCGCCGCTGGTGGTGCTGTATTCAGCGAACTTGAAGGCGACGGAAGAAGCGATTGTGAGTGCGGGGGGGAGCATCGTGGTGCCGACGTTCGAATTTCCGGGCGGGAAGCGGTTTCACTTCTCAGATGGCGCGGGAAATGTGCTCGGGGTCTGGTCGGAGTAGGGCGGGCTGGGTCTCGCATGTACATTCCCACATCTGACCGCGCACCACGCGGTCAGGTATGGGTGTCTCGAGTGAGCCTATTGCACAGAGGGCGGGAGTTTGCGGTGGCCTAGCTCTTCGCGCACCATGGTCAGGCCGAGGATGCAGCGCTCGAACCAGTCGGAGAGGCGGCCGAACAAGGGCGCCTCCTGCTCGTACTCGAACAGGTTGAACTGGCTGACGATGTAGTAGCTTTCCTTGCCGGCGTGAATGAGTTCGTGGAGGCTGGGATGATGGCGGCGGCGATGGCGCCACGAGTCCACGGCTTCGGGATACATGCCGGCCACGAACAAGGCGTAGTCGCCGATATGCTTGCGCACCATGCGTTCGGCATCGAAGGAGGGCGCGGTGCCATTGACGGGATCGGCCGCGGTCATCATCTGTTCGAGTTCGGCGATAGGGCGGCCCATTTCATCGCGCATCCTGTAGAGCTTGTCGGAGCGAGAGAACTCGCACAGCAGACGGGCAACGTAGCCAGTGACATCGGGATCGTTGAGACCCAGTTTGCCTTCGTAACTGTTGCGGACAGCCTGCTGAAAGAAGGATTCGAGGGGGTGAGATTGGCGCTGCATCGCGTACCTCCGGAGCGAATCAAGACTTCGCTCATTGGCCGCGCGCAGCCGGACTTTACGTAAGGCCTTGACCGGTCGCCGACTTGCGCGCAGCCGGAGTACACCAGCCACTGCCCGAAATTTCTCTTAAAGATCTACGGCGTTCTTATCTCAGAACGCCGGTTATATAATCTTTGACACCGAAACGACTGAAAACGTTGCGTTTGGACAAAGAGGCAGGCAAATCCACCTAAAAAGTGGCCGGCCGGGTTGCAGGCAGACAGGCAATTAATTCACCTGGGAAGGCAGGGCGAGCCGCTTGCCCATTTCTTCGCGCACGAGAGCGAGGCCGAGGAGATAGCGTTCAAACTGCTCGGACAAACGCGTAAACAAGGGGGCTTCCTTCTTGTACTCGAAGACGTTGAACTGGCTGACGACGTAGTAGCTTTCTTTGCCGGCCTTGATGAGTTCGCCGAGCGTAGGGCGGCGGCCAAGTTCAGCGGCGCCGCTGTCGACGGCTTCGGGCAGCATGCCGGCGACAAACAGCGCGTAATCGCCCACGTACTTGCGCACGGCGCGCTCTTCATCGAAGGACCGAGCTGTCCCATTGACGGGATCGGCTGCGAGGATCTTGGCTTCCAGTTCCTGGAAGGAATAACCGGCGGCACCGTGACGTTGCAGGAGATTGTCGGGCTCGGAGAAGTCGCAGAGCAGGCGCGATACATACCCGATGACATCGGGATCGTGAAGGCCCAATTTGCCTTCATAGCTTTCGCGAACGGCTTGATGGAAGAAGGGCTCGAGAGGATGAGCTTGGATTTGCATACACGCCTCCGTGACTACACACTTGCGGCTTCGGTCATTTGCCCCGATGCACCGTGCGCATCATTTCCGGAGCATATGCCCGGCCTTACCAGGATTGCTTGCTATGAAACAAAGAATACAAGAATTGTTGCGGTTGTACGTGACCTAAATCACTTGGCAGGACAAGATCGGTTACCACTTTGGTGGGAATGGGAGGCAGTACGTTTCATGAAATCGTCGCGGAAAACAAAGGGCAGCCTGATCGGCTGCCCTTGTGAACCGGTGGATGGGAACGAATGTCAAGCGTGGGCGGGGGTGCGCTGCTCCAGTTGCGCGAGGCGGTTGGCGAGCAGATTCTCCAGTTTGACCAGCGCGTCCGAGAAGCCCTCGATACCTTCCTTCAGCTTGTCGTGGGCCATGCGGTCTTCGGCATGCATGCGTTCGAAGGTCGCCTCGTCCATGGGAATTTTTTCGATGGGCAGGGACTTCGCGTTGGCGGGATCGAGCTTGCGGGGCAGATCGGCTTCAGTGGACTCGAGCTCAGCCAGCAGTTGCGGTGAGATGGTAAGCAGATCGGAGCCGGCAAGCTCCTTAATCTCACCGATATTGCGGAAGCTGGCGCCCATGACCTGGGTCTTGTAGTCGAACTTCTTGAAGTAGTTGTAGATCTTGGTCACCGACTGCACACCAGGATCGTCGGCGCCCTGGTAGTCCTTGCCGGTGTCCTTCTTGAACCAGTCGAGGATGCGGCCGACGAAGGGGGAGACTAGGGTCACCCTGGCTTCGGCACAGGCGACGGCTTGATGAATCCCGAACAGGAGGGTCAGGTTGCAGTGGATGCCTTCCTTCTCCAGGATTTCGGCGGCGCGGATGCCGGGCCAGGTAGAGGCGATCTTGATGAGTATGTGCTTGCGATCGATGCCGGCCTTGTCGTACTGCGCAATGATGGCGCGGGCCTGGGTGAGGGTCGCCTCGGTGTCGTAGGAAAGCCGGGCGTCCACTTCGGTAGAGACGCGGCCGGGCACGATGGCCAGGATCTTCTTGCCAAAGGCTACGGCAAGGCGCTCGAAGGCCAGCTTGGCGACATCCTTGTCGCTGGCGCTTCCGCCTTTTTCGTCACGGGCTTCCTTGAGAACGCCGTCAACAATCTCCTGATATTGCGGCATTTGGGAGGCGGTGGTAATGAGCGACGGGTTGGTTGTAGCGTCGGTGGGACGGAATTTCTCCATCGCCTCGATATCGCCGGTGTCGGCGACGACCACGGTGTACTTCCGCAATTGTTCAAGCAGATTCTGCGGCATCAATTCCTCCTTGGGGAAGGGTGGGGATCTCTACCCCGCGAACAACGATCTGTTCGTGGGGACCCCGTTCGGCGGTGCGCCTGCGCCCTTAGTGTACCTCTACTAGAGATTCATGGGGCAGGCAGGAGTTGCATTCAGTCCTGTCCCGTTTCATGCAGGGGCGGGGGCAACGGTGTTGGAGAGCACGCCCAGCCCCGCAAGGGAGACGTCGACGCGGTCGCCGGCGGCAAGAGGCCCAACACCGGCAGGCGTGCCGGTAAGCACCAGGTCCCCGGGCTCCAGGGTGATGGCCGCGGTGATGTAGACCAGCAGCGCGGAGAGGTCAAAGAGGAAGTCGGCGGTCGATCCGTGCTGGCGGAGTTCGCCATTGACCCGGGTTTCGATGATGAGGCCGGACGCGGGGTTGACGTCGTCGCTGACCCAGGGGCCGACCGGGCAGAAGGTGTCGAAGCCCTTCGCGCGCGTCCACTGGCCGTCTTTCTTTTGCAGGTCGCGGGCTGTGACGTCGTTGGCGAGTGTGTAGCCACGGACGATCGAGCGCAGATCGGTGTCCGGCTGGAGTTTGCTGGCACGCCTTCCGATTACCACGGCCAACTCACCTTCATGGTCCACCCGTGAAGAGGCGGGAGGCAGCACAATGACGCCGCCGGGTTTGAGCAGGGAGGAGGGCGGCTTGAAGAAGAGCAGCGGCTCGGCGGGCACTTCGTTGCCCAATTCCTTGGCGTGGTCGCGATAGTTGCGGCCTACGCAGACGATCTTGGACGGCGTAACCGGGGGCAGCAGATCGGCGGCGCTCAAGGGCATGGGCTCGAACTCGAAGCCCGCGGGGTCGGAGACTACGGCATGCTTCGCGGCCGCGCGGGCCTGGGAAAGATGGGCTGCAAGATCCTCTTCAGGCGCCACCGCAAGATCAACGATCCAGGGCTCGTTGCCTCGATCCTCAATGGTGCCGTAGTGAGGCTCTCCTTCAAACACGAACCGGCAATATTTCATGCGACGTCTCCATCCTCCCCGATGACTGAATCATTTTGAACCCGCGAAGGGCGCAAATTTGAAACCAACTTCGAAGACAGGTTACCGCACCCGGCCCACCTGTCTCCGGGTGGTAAACTCCCACGAGCGGAGAGCATGGAATGCGTGCAAGTGCAATTGAGTTTCGGCTGCGGCTGGTGATCATCGCAGTGATCGTCGTGCTGGGCTTCTGGTCGCCATGGATAGAGACTCTTCATATTGGACGTCGCATCTCTCTGCTGGAGTGGCTGGCGCTGGAGTTGAGCCGCACGGGCCTGGCGAACTTCACAGTCGCGACGCCCGCGGTGATCATTGCGGGCACGCTGACGGCCGCACTGGGAGCGGCGCTGCGCGTGTGGGGCACGGCTTATCTCGGATCGGGTACCGTGAACCACCTGCAGATGCAGGCCGGCGCGGTCATGGCGGATGGGCCGTACCGCTATGTGCGCAACCCGCTCTACCTGGGCACGGAGTTCACCATGCTGGCAACGGCATTCATCATGCCACCCACGGGCGCAGTGTTCACCATGGTGCTACTCAGTGTGTTTCTGCTGCGGCTGATCCTGGGGGAAGAGGCATTTCTCGGGTCCCGCCTCGGAGACCCCTATACGACCTACTTAGGCGCGGTGCCGCGCATTGTTCCTCGCTTGCGCACGAATCTCAAGGCGAGCGGATATCGGCCACGGTGGTTTACAGCGCTGCTGGCGGAGTTATATCCGCTGGGCGTCCTGGGGACACTGGCGGCGCTGTCGTGGAAATACGACAACCGGCTGATGATCCGGGCGATCCTGGTCAGCTTCGGGGTGTCGCTGGTGGCGCGGGCGCTGCAACCGCAGGCGAAGACCAAGACATCAGCGCTCGATTAGCCTGCTGCCGACGCTTCGCTTCCTACCGAGATGGGTTGAACTGAATCCATCCGAGAACTTAAGCCCGTATCCCATAAGCCGGTCGATCGCGATGTGATTGATCCAGATAAGCGCAAATGGCAGGAGGGCGTCGGCGTGCAGCGCCAGCGCCGACACGGCCAATGTAACGGGCAGAGTGTAGGTATGCGCAGCGTTATAAATGCGCGCGCCGCGGCACAGACCCGCCAGATAGCCGAGCATCGACAGATCGGGCGTCAGCCAAAGTGCGGCAAACAACCACCAGCTTGCGCCGGTTCGGGCGTAGAGAAGCGCAGAAAGGGTGGAGACGACCAAGCCTTCGCAGCGCAAAAGAAAGACAATAGGCGCGGGAAGCAACGCCGGGGCCGAGCCTGTGGGGGATGTAGTTGCCATGCACACTTGGATGGACATCAAGGCACGGACAATCCATTATTTTGCGGCCGGCGCGAAAAAGGAGAAGCACTGGCTCCTCCCTTCGTCGCAGTCTGGAATGCTTTAGAAGAACTACTTTTTCGCGGGGGCGATCGCGTCCTTGGCGGCCTTGGCCACGCGGAACTTCACGACAGTCTTGGCCTTGATCTTGATGGCGGCGCCAGTCTGGGGGTTGCGGCCGATGCGAGCCTTGCGCTCTGCCTTCACCAGGCGGCCGATGCCGGGAATTACGAAGACGCCGTTTTTCTTGGTTTCCTTGAGCGCGGTCTCCGCGAGCAGGTCCAGGAAGGCTGCGGACTGCTTGTTGGTCAATTCCAGCTTCTCAGCCAGTTGCCGCGTGAGAGCGGTCTTGGTCAATCCAGTTGCCATGTATTTTTCTCCTTCTGGGCGTCCCATTCAGGAACCGCCGGTGTTGCCTGGGTGTCCGCTACTCCCGCCTGCTTCCCGATGGAAGAGGAGGAAACAGTACCGCATGGAGGGAGTGCGACTGGAGGCAACGTTTGCACGAAACCCCTGTATTCATGCGGGTTTTTCAGAACCCTGTCGATGGTTACAATGCGGCTTTAGACCGTTCAAAGTCAATGGGAAAAGGCCGTTTTCCACAATTTTATTGGGGTTTTGTGCCTAATTTGTCTAAATTTACCGGTTTTTCGCGGTTTTTATCCTATTTTTGGCCCCAACCGGGTCGCGGCATGGCGGCGAAAATCCTGCGTGGGCAATGGGCAATCCTGGGCGGTTTCCAGACCTCAATGGAGCCCGAACAGGACTTTCTTCCTGGGAGCTGAGGCCGCCACGATGGGGGTGTTCAGAGCATCCACTACGGGAGCAGCCAGCTTGAAGTGCCGGATCACGGTAGCGGCGAGGTCAGGCTTGAGCGCCTCGTCGGCTGCCAGGGAGGCGCTCAACCCCCACTGGCGGCATTGGATAAGATCGAGCGCCGGGTGGTCGGCCGGAAATCCCTTGGGTGGCCGCGTGAGGGCGTTGCCTTCAAACTCGGTGAAGGTCCTGCGGATGGCGGCGGTCACGAGGACTTTGCGGAACGCGGCGTGATTTTCAAGCAGCCAGTGACGGATGGCGGCCAGCTGATCTTTCTCCGGCATGTAGGCGCCGGCGGCTATCACCACTTCCTTGGCGCTGACGTG
Organism: Occallatibacter sp.; assembly: GCA_036488735.1. Lineage (GTDB taxonomy): Bacteria > Acidobacteriota > Terriglobia > Terriglobales > Acidobacteriaceae > Telmatobacter. The sequence goes on along the minus strand of DASXHC010000030.1, from coordinate 164,539 downwards.
GAAGTAGTAGCCCGCGCCCGACGTCTTATCGAGACCCTGGTGCGACCACCAAGCGGCCACGTGGGTTTTGTAAGGGCGCTTGTCGGCGGCGAAGCGGGTGTCGCGATAGATGCGGAAGAGGCTCTTCTCCGCGGGGCGCACGTGATGGGGAGCGAAGGTGGTCATGGCCTCGGTGATCTTGCGCACGATGGCCAGCATGGGTTCTTTCAGTTCGGCTTCGAATGTTGCTTTGCGCGGATTGAACCAGTCGCGGTCGTTGTGCCGGGCCAAGTTGCGCAGAAAGGCAAGGGCAGCGGGACGGAAATAAGGGACGGCTGCGGCGGTGCCTGAATCAGGAACGGCTTTCGGTGAACGAGGCATACCAGTGAGAGTTTAACGGATGACCTTGAGCGCGCCACGGAAGAGGCCGTCGAAGTCGGCGGCGAGGGCCTTGTCTTTGGCGATGGCGTTTTCGATGGCCTTCTCGGCGGAGGGACGCTGGTAGCCAAGGTTGACGAGGGCGGACAGGACATCGTCCACGGCCGGACCCTGCGCCGAAGCTTGCGTGGGAGCGACGGCGAAATCATCGAGCTTGTCTTTCAGTTCCACGACGAGCCGCTCGGCGAGTTTCTTGCCCACGCCGGGAATGCGGGTCAATTGGGCGTGGTCCTGGCCGCGAATGGCCTGAACCGTGCGCTCGGAGGAGAGACCGCTGAGCATCTTGATGGCCAGCCTGGGGCCGACGCCGCTCACCGTGACCAGGCGCTCGAAGAGGCGCTTTTCCTCGCGATCGAGAAAGCCGAACAGAGCGATTTGATCTTCGCTGACCTGGGTGTGGATATGGAGGGAGGCTTCGGCTCCAGCGACCGGCAATGCCGTGAAGGTGGGCACCGAGATGGTGACGTCGTATCCAACTCCGGCGGCCTCGATGATGGCCTGGCCGGGCTGCTTGTGAATCAGCTTGCCGCGCAGATGAGCGATCATTGGTTGCTATTGTACGTGCGGGTGACGGTGCAGGTCGGTGCCTGATGCGTGGCCCCCGTTTCGGCAGAGCAACTACACGATGCCCATGCGCTTGGCGACGCGCTCCAGGGTTTCGAGTGCCTGGTCGAGTTGTTGCCTGGTATGCTCGCTGGTCATGATGAGGCGAATGCGGGCTTTGCCCTCGGGCACGGTTGGAAATGCAATGCCGGTTCCCATGACGCCTTCTTCAAAAAGCGCCCGCGAAAAGTCCATGGCGAGGCGGCCTTCGCCGACGAGGATGGGCGTGATTGGTGTTTCGGTGGCGGGGGTGTTGACTCCGCCCACATTGAATCCCGCCAGCTTGAGTTCGCCCTGGAAGTAGCGCGTGTTGGCCCAAAGCCGTTCGATGCGCTCCGGCTCCTGTTCCAGGATGTCGAACGCGGCAATGCAGGTGGCTGCAACCGAGGGCGGATGCGAGGTGGAGAACAGGAACGGGCGTGCACGGTGATAGAGGTAGTCGATCAAATCCCGGGAACCGCAGACGTAGCCTCCGAGGGCGCCGATGGCCTTGGACAGAGTGCCGACCTGCACATCGACGCGGCCATGCATGTTGAAGTGGTCGATGGAGCCGCGGCCGTTGCGACCCAGGACGCCTGAAGCGTGGGCGTCGTCGACCATCATGATGGCGCCGTACTTCTCGGCCAGCGCGGCCAGCTTATCGACGGGGCCGATGTCGCCGTCCATTGAAAACACGCCGTCGGTGATGAGCAGCTTGCGGCCGGGCACTTGCGCTACTTCCTGCAGGAGTTCTTCGCAATGCGCGACGTCCTTGTGGCGGAAGACTTTGATTTTGGCCCGCGAAAGCCGCGCACCGTCGATGATGCTGGCGTGGTTCAACTCGTCGGAAAGGATGAAGTCCTCTTTGCCCAGGATCGCGCTGACGGTTCCGGCGTTGGCCGCAAATCCGCTCTGAAAGACGACACAGGCTTCGACATTTTTGAAACGCGCGATCTTTTCCTCGAGGTCCATGTGGATGCGCATGGTGCCGGCGATGGTACGCACGGCGCCGGAACCGACGCCGAGGGTGCGGGTGGCGGCCAGGGCGGCCTCGATCAGTTTGGGGTGATTGGCCAGGCCGAGGTAGTTGTTGCTGGCCAGATTGATGACCTGCTTGCCGTCGTAATGGCACACGGGGGCCTGCTGGTCGTCGAGGACGCGCAGCTTGAAGTGAGTGCCCTTGGCGCGCAATTCATCGAGAGCGGCGGTCAAATGGGCCAGTTGAGGCCGGGCAGTAGTCTGGGTCATGCGATGCACCTCAAAGAAGAAGGATAGCGCGGAGGGCGGCTCAAGGGGGTGGCTCTCCGACAACTATGCCAACACCGCATAGTGGGTCCGGCGTTCCTCTCCAATGTGCGACTCAACCGTCCAATGCTTTGAAGAAGCCGAACGGCAACCGGAGCGGTGGCGGGTGCGTTCTCCGTTTGGCGGCGTCCCAGCTTGGCCAGATACAATGGTTCTACGCTGAAATGTTCAGGCGATTAGCTATCCTTAGTAGGAATGTGGAGCAGGTGCACGTGAGACGTTTGTTCTGCCGCGGTCTGCGGCTGGAGTTGGTTGCAGCACTGGGCATGGCGCTGGGAGTGCCTGCGTTGGCGCAAGGTCAGCAGGCTGGAAGCCTGAAAAGCACTGCGACCACGCTTTCGGCCGGGACGCGCGTAGAGGGTGGACACACCCTGGCCGCCCTGACGGTTTCGGTAATGGGTGAAGATGGCCTGCCGGCCACCGGGTCGGTGGTTATTGAAGAAGATGGGCGACAGCTGGCGGGGGTGGCGCTCAGCGCCGAAGGGCGCGCCAGCCTGGAGATCTCCCTGCCGGCGGGCGAGAACAACCTGACCGCGGTTTACGGCGGCGATACCGCCCACCAGACTTCCGCTTCGAAGGTCGCCGGGGTTCATGCGGCGGCTGTTTCGACACCGGATTTCGGGATTTCCGTGTCTCCGGCATCGCTCTCGCTGACCGCGGGACAATCAGGATCGGCCACGGTTTCAGTCAGCCCCATCAACGCCAGCGCTCTGACCGCGCCGATGTTCGTCACCCTGTCATGCTCCGGCTATCCTGACCAATCGACCTGCACCTTTACGCCGGAGAACGTCGAGATTCTGCCCAACGCGACCACGGCCACCCTCAGTTCGATGGTGATCACTACACAGGCCAAATCTCTGGTGGGCCAGACACATCCCGCCGAAAGCAATCCCGTTGCGTGGGCCATTTTGCTTCCCGGCATCGCCGGATTGGGCGGACTGGCATTTTCGGTAAGGCGTCATCGCTGGCTGAGCCGGTTATCGCTGCTGGCCTTGCTGGCTTTCGTTTCAATTCTGGGCGCGACTGCGTGTGCTCCCCGCTACAACTATTACAATCACGGACCGCCATTCAACCTGCCCACGCCGGCCGGCTCGTACACCCTCTCGATTACCGCCCAGTCCAGCAACGGCATTGCGGCTACCACCCGCTCGACGCCCTTCGCATTGACCGTCAAGTAGGAAAACCGCCTTCAAACTGGAAGCTGCAATGCGCGGGCGACTCTCGATCGAGAGTCGCCCGTTGTTTTTGAATGCCGCTGGCGGCGCCATGATAAAACGGAACGGTGCTCAGCGTCTGCTGGAACCGGAGGAACCCGCGCATGGCGAAGAAAATCGATTTCTCAGAGGGATCTTTGGATTGGATCCAGGCGCGGCGCGCACTTCCCGGTTCAGGAACCCAACTCACTTTCCGGTGCATGCTCACACTGTTGCTGGGGATGAGTTCCTTCGCCGGCTTCGCCCAAACTGCCGATGAGGCGTGGCTCCGCGCCGCTCCGGAGGGCACGGTCCTGATCCCCATTGCAGTGCGCGCGCTGGGAACCGGAACGCTTGAGCGTACGGCAGTCGCGGAACTGAGACGCAATCTCGGGCACATGGCCGGAAAGAGCGCGTTGGGGCCGGGCATAACCGCGCATGCCAGGCTTGCATTGGGGGGCGAGACCGTTGTGGGCACGGTGGATGAAGTGAGCAAAGCATTTCCCGATGCCGCGGTTCCCCATGACCTCAAGCCTGAGGGTTATTGGATTTATAGCAATGGAGAGCAAGGCGACAAGCAGCGCCTCATCGTTGCCGGCGCAGACGAGGCGGGCGTTCTCTATGGTGCATTCGCAGTGCTTCGCGGGCCGGATACGGGCGAGATTTCCGGATTGCACGATCACCCGCTGCGCTCCCATCCGGCTATGCGGATCCGGTGGGTCGACGAGTGGGACAATGCGGACGGCTCCATCGAACGGGGCTATGCGGGGCGCTCCATCTTTGTCGAAGGCGGCAAAGTGCGCGACGAGCTCGCGCCGGTGGCGGAGTACGCGCGCCTGCTGGCATCAGTAGGCATCAACGGCTGCAATGTCAATAATGTGAACAATGCCGGCGCGTTTCTTGCGCCGGAGATGCTGCGCGGCCTGGCAAGAGTGGCCAGCGCGATGCGGCCCTGGGGCGTGCGGCTGGCTCTCAGCGTGGATATCGCCAGCCCGCAGAAGATCGGCGGCCTGGCGACGTACGATCCGCTTGACCCCGCGGTGAAAGCCTGGTGGGCAGCAAAGGTCAGCGAGATCTACGCGCTCATTCCCGACTTCGCGGGCTTCACGGTGAAGGCCGATTCGGAAGGCCAGCCAGGGCCGGCGAGCTATGGACGCACGCCCGCCGATGCTGCCAACCTGCTGGCTGGCGCGCTCCAGCCACATGGCGGCGTAGTCCTGTACCGTGCATTCGTTTATAACCATCACCTCGACTGGAAGGACCCCAAGGCAGATCGCGCGCGGGCGGCATACGATATCTTTCATCCCCTCGACGGCAAGTTCGCGGCCAACGTCATTGTGCAGACCAAGGAAGGCCCGATTGATTTCCAGGCGCGCGAGCCCGTCTCGCCACTTTTCGGCGGACTCACGCAAACCAATCAGGCAATGGAAGTGCAGATTACCCAGGAGTACACGGGGCAGCAGCGGCATCTCGTTTATCTCGCGCCGATGTGGAAACAGGTGCTGGACTTCGATATGCACGCCGATGGGGTGTCCACGCCGGTGAAAAGGATTCTCGCGGGGACAGCATTCAAGCGATCGCTGGGCGGCATGGTGGGCGTGGCCGGCGTAGGCCGTGACGCGTGGCTGGGCTCGCCGCTGGCGATGTCCAACCTGTATGCGTTCGGACGTCTGGCGTGGGATCCGAACCTTGCCCCCGAAGAGATTGCTGAAGAGTGGACGCGGCAAACCATGAACAACGATCCCGAAGTGTTGCGTACGGTCACGAACATGCTGATGCAATCGTGGCCTGCCTATGAGCACTACACCGGGCCGCTCGGGATGCAGACGTTGACAGACATCACCGGCAGCCACTACGGGCCGAATATCGAATCGAGCGAGAACAACGGCTGGGGCCAATGGCACCGCGCCGATCATGAAGGCGTGGGATTCGACCGCAGCGTGGCGACCGGGACAGGATTCGCGGGGCAATACCCGCCGCAGGTTGCAAAGGAATACGAATTTACTGCGACCACTCCGGACGAATTGCTGCTCTTCTTCCACCATGTGCCCTATGGCTACAAGCTGCATGACGGCAAAACGGTGATCCAAGACATCTACGACAGCCATTACCGGGGCGCGGCCGAGGCCGCCGAGTTAGGCAACGAATGGGCGACTCTGCGGGGGCGCGTCGACGCGAAGCTTTATAACGATGTGCGCGCCCGCCTTGAATACCAGGCTGGGCATGCGATCGTATGGCGCGATGCGATTGTGCAGTATTTCTTGAAGCTGAGCGGAATCGTGGATGAGCACGGACGGGCGGGACATTATCCCGGACGCCTCGAAGCGGAAGAGGCAAAGCTCACTGGATACAAAGTAATCGATGTGACGCCATGGGAAGATGCTTCGGGCGGCAAAGCTGTTTCGTGCGGCGAGGCGACGTGCTCCGCGGAGTGGACCTACAAAGGCGCGGCAGGCCGATTCGATATCGCGGTCGAGTATTTCGATCTGCAGGGAGGCACGGCTAAGTTCACGTTGCTCGTCGAAGGCAAGCCGGCGGCCTCGTGGTCGGCGGATGCTGCGTTGCCCTCGCGGCATCCGCATGGCGACAATTCAATCCGACACTTGGCGCAAGGCGTCGAACTCAGGAGCGGGGACACGCTGCGTGTGCAGGGTGTTCCCGACGGGGCCGATCCGTCGCCACTGGACTACATTGAGATAGTTCCAGCACAACATGATTGAACTCGTGGGCAAAGTAGCTATTTTTGCCTTTCTCTGGATGCATGCCGCGTGGTGATTCGTCCAAATGGTCAGCTGCTCCTGATTCGAAATTCTGCATCGACACAGGCCAGGGTGGAAGCAGACATGGAGGGTGGCCAATGAGCAGGTTTACCAGTGTCCTCATTTTGTTTGCGACGGTTTGCTTCGCTTACGCGCAAGAACCGCAGCAACCTCTCGATTCTCCGGTAGAAGTCAAAAGCCTGACCATCCTGTCTACCACGCTTCCCGAAGCAGACCGGCAACGGATCATTCAGGCATATAGCGGCAAAAGCTATGCGCCGGAGGAACTGAGAGAGCGCGTCCTTCAAAACCTTCGCGATACCGGATACTACGCGGCTCGTGCAGACGATGCACAGCTTTCAAACGATCGCGGTGGAGTTGCAAGCCGCTCGGCGCACATTTCGATCCGAGTTGAACCCGGCGCCCGATACAGGTACGGCGCCATCATGTTCCGCGGTGCTACCGTCTTTGCTCCGGAAGAACTGCGGCGCCAGTTTGCCTGGAAGTCCGGCGAGCTCTACAACGCGACAGCGATCGGCAAGGGCCTTGAGAAGGTGAGAGATCTTTATCTCGAGAAGGGCTATATCAACCTGGGAGTCATCCCCAAGCCGCGACTCGATGAAGCGCGCCACGTTGTCGACATGGACTTGGATATTGACGAAGGCAGACAAGCGAGCTTCGGGTTCTTGAAGCTGGATGGATTGGAGCCTGTGGCCGGTGCCGGCAAGGCGCTGATCGCTTCCTGGAAAGAATTAGAAGGCAAAGTATATAACCCGCAATCGCTGAAAGACTGGCTGGCGAGGAACAGTTCGGGCTGGCCCTCGGATGCTGCCGCCAGGGTTCATACGGAATATATTGCCGGTTCAAATAGGGACGTGGCAGTGGCCGTACTGCTGCATTTCCAGTAGGGAACGATGCGACCGCTGCACCAAAGTTTTCTGAAGGGACTGCATTCTCATTGCCAGCCATTACTCTATGGGTGAGATCACGTTTCTTCCCTGGAGGAGCATGCCTTTCAGACCCGGAGTTACGCGCCGCGGATTTCTCAGCGCGGGCGCAGCCGCCGCAGCATCGATAGCGTTGACCGGCGAATCTGCATTCCCGCAGGCAGCGGACGAGGCGCCTGCGGCCATCGCGGCCTTGCCTGTGCTTGCGGGCCAGGTGCGGCCCTTCACCAATGCGGAGCGGCAGGCGCGCATCGAGAAGGCCAAGACGCTAATGGCGGGCGCGAAGATGGATGCGGTTCTTATTGCCAACAGCAGCAACAATTCGGTGTATTTCGCGGACCTGCGCCTCAATGGCGGGGAGCGGCTTTGGGCGCTGGTGATTCCAGCGCGGACCAGGCCGTTCTTGGTGTGCCCGGCGTTTGAAGAGGGACGCGCGCGGGAGCTTCTGGCGGCCGGCCCATTTGGCAAGGATGCGGACGTGCTGGTGTGGCAGGAAGATGAAAGCCCGTTCACCACCGTGGGCAAAGGGCTTAGCGATCGAGGGCTGACGTCGGGGACCGTTGGCGTGGACGAAAACATGAAATTCGTTTTCGCCGACAGTATTCGCGCCGCCAATCCCCACTTGCGCCTCGTGAGTGCCACGCCAGTGACCGCCGGCTGCCGCATGATCAAGGATGCGCACGAGATTGAATGCATGCGGCTGGCGAGCAAGGCAACGCTGCTGGTGTATCGCGCGGTGGCGCAATCGTTGAAGGAGGGCATGACAACAGGCGATGTGCGCGGCTTGGTTGCTGCCGCTTATCGGCGCGTGGGGTTCGAGGGCGAGGCCAGCCTCAACATCGATGAATTCACTGCCCTGCCCCATGGTTCGCGGCAGCCGCAAACACTGCGCGACGGCAGCATTCTGATGCTCGACGATGGCTGTCTTGTTGAGGGATATGCTTCCGACATCACGCGCACGTTTACGCTGGGGAAACCTACCGCAAAGATGAAGACTGTGTTTGATATTGTGCAGCGCGCGCAGACGGCGGCGCTGCATGCGGCGCACCCCGGCGTACTTGCCTCGGATGTGGACGCGGCGGCGCGCAAGGTCATCGTAGATGGAGGTTACGGGCCGGGCTTCACTTACTTCACGCACCGCGTCGGACATGGCATCGGCATGGATGGGCACGAGTGGCCCTACTTGGTGAAGAATGATATGTTCGGCGAGGATCGGACGCCGCACCTCAAGGCAGGGATGACGTTCAGTGACGAGCCTGGAGTTTATATCAAGGGCGAGTTCGGAGTGCGGCTCGAAGACGACATGCTCATCACGGAAAACGGGGCGGAGTTGCTGACGCCGCAGAGCCCGTCGCTGGAAGATCCGTTCGGGGGAATGGATTAGGGCACACAGGCATCGTCGCTCTCCCACCCACTCGCCAGAAAAAGGCGAATGGATGAGTCACGATAACTTCTCGACTGGGGCAACACTGACTTTCGTCCCCGTTGCGATGAAATTCAGGAATGCTTTTCCGCTCGTGTTCATCCCACCGACGGCAAGCCCGCCAATGCCATAGCGATTTCTTCGGCGGGGTAATCGTAATTCTCCAGTTTGCCGGCCTGGTAGTCGATATAGGACTGCATGTCGAAGTGGCCGTGGCCGCAAAGATTGAACAGGATGGTGCGGCCGACGCCTTCTTCCTTGCACTTCAAAGCTTCGCGGATGGCGCCGGCCACCGCGTGATTCGCTTCGGGTGCGGGGATAATGCCTTCGGCGCGGGCGAACTGAATGCCGGCGGCGAACGCGTCAAGTTGCTGCACGCTGTTGGCTTCGATAAGTCCCAATTCCAAAACATGGGAAACCAGCGGGGCCATGCCGTGATAGCGCAGCCCTCCGGCATGGATGCCGGGAGGAATAAAGGCCGAGCCGAGAGTGTGCATTTTGACCAGAGGCGTGAGGTGGCCGGTGTCGCCGAAGTCGTAGGCGAAAGGACCCTTGGTGAGGCTGGGGCAAGCGGCGGGCTCAACGGCGACAATGCGCGCGCGGCTTTGCCCTTTGAGTTTGCGGCCGAGATAGGGCATCACAAGTCCGGCGAAGTTCGAACCGCCGCCAGTGCAGCCCACGATGACATCGGGTTCGTCCCCGGCCATCGCCATCTGTTCAATGGTTTCGAGGCCGATCACGGTCTGGTGCAGGAGAACATGATTCAAGACGCTGCCCAGGGCGTACTTTGTGTCGGGGTCTTTGGCCGCGACTTCAACGGCTTCTGAAATCGCGATGCCCAGCGAGCCGTTGGTGCCGGGGTGTTCGGCGAGGATGGCCTTGCCTGATTCAGTTTCAGTGCTGGGGCTGGCGGTGACGCTGGCGCCGAAGGCTTCCATGAGCGCGCGGCGATAGGGCTTCTGGTTGTAACTGACGCGCACCATGAAGACCTTGCACTCGAGACCGAAGAAGGCACAGGCCATGGCCAGTGACGATCCCCATTGCCCCGCGCCCGTTTCGGTGGAGAGGCGTTTGGTTCCTTCCACCTTGTTGTAATACGCCTGCGCGACGGCGGTGTTGGGCTTGTGCGAGCCGGCCGGGCTGACGCCCTCGTATTTGTAGTAGATCTTTGCGGGCGTATCGAGCGCTTTCTCCAGGCGGCGGGCGCGGAAGAGTGGAGAAGGCCGCCATTGCGCGTAGACCTGGCGCACGGGATCGGGAATCTCGATCTCTCTCTCGGTGCTCACTTCCTGCATGATGAGCGCCATGGGAAACAGCGGGGCGAGGTCATCAGGGCCGATCGGCTTGAGTGTGCCGGGATGGAGCGGCGGGGCCATGGGCTCGGGGAGATCGGCGGCGATGTTATACCAGGCGCGGGGGATGCGGTCTTGCGGCAGGTTGTACTGAACTGTTTCCATGCCGGGCATTTTAACAGCGGCCACTCTTCGCGAGGAGTGCTTTACCGCACGCCATTCGATCTCTCTTCGAAACAATGCGCAGGCTGTATTCGTGTCCGCAGCTAACTTTCTTTGGCGAGGCGGGTTTCATCCCCTAGAGGTGATTGAAGTATGCTTGCAATTCAATTATTTCTGAACCACGAAGCGGATTAAATTAAGGGCTCCGGCATCCCAGCAAATTGCTGATTGTGTTTCTTTTGCGGCGATTTTCGGGCACATTTTCGGCAATGAATGAAAGGAACGACCATGATGAGAGGTCCAAAGTCTACCCTCACAAAATTTTTACTGGTAGCCGCGTCCGCGGCGTGCCTGCTGTTTCCGGCCATCTCCCATGCACAGGACGATCCGCCGCCCCAGGCGGGCCGGTTATCGATTGTCAATGGCGCGGTCTCCATTCAGTCCGCGGGATCGGACGACTGGGGCCAGGCGTACCTGAACTATCCGGTCGGACCGGGCGATCGGATCTTCACGGATTCCGACGGACGGGCAGAGATCCAGGTCGGGCGCACTTACGTGCGCATCGGCCCCAATTCTGACGTGAGCTTTGTGGATTTCACGCAGAATGCTGTCACTTTCGGAATCGCGCAGGGAGCAATGCATGTCCACACCAACGGGCTGTGGGATGGTCAAGCCCTCTACGTGCAGACGCCGAGCGGCAGTTCAACCGTGCAAGCGGCGACGGATTTTCGCGTAGACGTAATTCCACAAGACCAGGCCGCGGTCTTTACTAACTACGAAGGCGACGTCTACGTTTCCGGGGCAAACGATTTCGGATCGGACACGGGTCCGGGCCAAGCTCTCGAACTGGTGGGGACGAACCCCGTATATCCGCAGTGGCTGCAGCCCGCGGATGGAGACGACCTGGATCAATGGAGCCAACGGCGGGACGCGCAGATTGCCCGCGCGGCATCGTTCCGCTATGTCAGCGCTGAAATGCCCGGCGTCGAGGACATGGACGCATATGGGGAATGGACGCCGGGTACGGAATACGGCGACATGTGGGTTCCCAATGTTCCGGCTGGGTGGGCTCCTTACCACAACGGGCATTGGATGAATCATGACCCGTGGGGCTGGGTGTGGGTCGAAGACGAGCCGTGGGGCTACGCGCCCTTCCACTTTGGACGCTGGGTTAACTACCGCGGGCGGTGGGGTTGGATTCCGGGACCGCGCGCCGATCACCCGGTATGGTCGCCAGCGCTGGTTGTCTTTGCGGGCGGGATCTCAATCGGAGTCGGCGGGGGCGGAGGCGTTTCAGCATGGTTCCCGCTGGGGCCGGGCGAGGCTTATCGACCCTGGTACCATTGCAGCCCCCGCTACGTCGATCGCGTGAACATCACAAACATCCAAGAGAGCCGCAGTGTCCACGTGCAGAACACGTACGTGAACGTCGTGAACGTGACCAACGTTACCAACATTACGTATGTGAACCGCACTGCAGGCATGACGGCGATGCGGCGTGACGACTTCGCATCGGGGCGCGGAGCGGCGCAGGCGGCAGTTCGCGTCGACCAACAACAGATGGCGCATGCGCAGGTTCTGGCTCGTCCCGAGGTGGCTCCTGCGCCGAGGGCAACATTCAACCGTCCTCCGATGCGGCCGGTCCCTGTCCAGTCAGCGCGTCCGGTCCTGATCAATGCGAAGGGACTCTCGGTTGCGGCTCAACCCAGAGCCACACCACAGGCGCCGCCGATGAGGAACATTCAACCGCCGCGGCCCTTACCGGGACGCACCGTGGTGGCTCCTCCTCCAAACGTACGGATGACGCCCACGGCGCGGCAGGCGATGCAGGCGCAGCCGCCGGTTCGCCCGACGCAGCCGCAGGGGCCGAATCGGCAAGTAGGTGCTCCGCCTGTACCTCAACCGCTGCCGGCGATGCGACCTGGAGACAGGAATATGCCCGCCCAGGCGACACCGCAGCCAGTGGAACGGCCTGGGGATCGGAACATGCCGCCGGCGCGAGCGACTCCTCAACCCCCTGTGAGGCCGGGAGACCGGCCAGCGCCTCCGACACAAGCGCAGCCGCCCGCGCAATCGACTCCGCAACCGGGTGAACGTCCCGGAGACAGGAATTTTCCTCCGGCGCGAGCGACGCCGCAACCTGCTGTAAGGCCGGGAGACAGGCCAGTGCCGCCACCGCAGACTCCGGCGGAGCCGCCGTCCAGGCAAGTGCCGAACAATCAACCTGCGACGCCACCAAGGCCACCCGAGAGGACTTATCCCACGCCGCAACAGCCGCCGCCGAACAGGCCTGCGCCGGACAATCGCCCGGCACCTCCGCCGCCGAGACCAAATGTACAACCGCCACCTCCAAACCAGGTGCGGCCGGAGGCACCGAACCGGTATACTCCGCCGCCGCAACAGCCGCACCCGAATGTCGAGCCGGCACCGCGTACGCCTCCGCCGCCAAGGCCGAGTGTCGAACCACAGCAGAGGCCCGCTCCGCAGCGGCAGGCGCCTCCACCACAACAGGACAGGAACAAGAAACCCGATAAGGACGAACACAAACCTCAATAGCTGAAGCGGCTGCCGCACCCTGGTCCCCGATTTAAAATCAGGGTGCGGCGCTGTTTTTGCCTGGTCTTGTAAGTGTCGTGCGAATTTTGCCGGCAAGACTTCCGGCCCCAGCGTTTGGGATCGAACTTTCTCCGCAGTACAGCGTTTCCCCAAAGCGTGCTGTGCGGCGGGCTGAACTTTGCACGGCTTCTTCCCCCTCAGAGGCTCAAATAGAATAAGCATGGTGATGAATACAGTGTTTGGTATGGATTGGGTCGGAAGGATCATCGACCAGAAATTTCCCCTCCTCGAAGTGCTCGGTGGTTCCGCGGAAGGTAACGTTTTTCGCACAGAAGTGGGAGACGCTGAACGAAGGCGGGCAGCGATCAAACTCATTCCCGGCAATGCAGGGGATGCTGAAATTCAACTTGGAGACTGGGAGACGTCCGCCGGCCTATCTCATCCCCACCTGTCGCGGATTTTTGCTTATGGACGGAGCCAGGTCGATGGGGCCGACCTGCTGTATGTCGTAACCGAGTTCCCCGAAGAATCCCTGTCGCAGGTAATTCCAGAGAGGCCGCTGAGTGCGGCGGAAGCTCGGGAGATGCTGGATCCGGTGCTCCGCGCCCTTGCTTATCTGCATGGAAAGGGCCTCGTCCACGGCCATCTGAAGCCTGCGACGATCCTGGTGATCCAAGACCAAGTGAAGCTGTCGGCGGACGGCATCAGCCGCGCGGGCAGCGTACGGCGCAGGTATGCCGAGCGGGATGTCCACACTGCTCCCGAGATCGAGAGAGGCACGATTTCGCCGGCGGCGGACGTGTGGTCGCTGGGGATTACGCTGGTCGAAACCCTGACCCAAAAGGCGCCGGCCGTGAACAAGTCGGCCATTACGGAAACGGTGTTGCCGGAACATATTCCGCAGCCGTTTTCTGAAATCGCCGGGCGTTGCCTGCAGGCGGATGCGACGCGGCGGCCGACCGTCGACCAGATTGCGGCGATGCTGCAACCGGGCCACGGATTGCCGGAGCCCGCCAGCGAAATCGATGCGGGAGTTCCAGCGGCTCTCAACAAGGCGGAAGCGCCGAACCAAGCGGCGATGGCGAAACCTCGGCCGGCGCTGATCGCGGCCGTGGCGGTAGCAGTTCTAGCGATCCTTGCGTTCCTGGTGTTCCGGTCGCATAAGCCTCAAGCCGCAACGCCGGTTGAGAACCAGGCGACTACGACAGTTCCGGAGACCGCGGCGAAATCAGTTCCCCAGGCGGCCGCTCGGCCGCAAGCACCGGCGCGCGCCAGTTCAGCGGGCAGGCCGGCGTCCGGTTCAACCAACGGTTCAAGCAACAGTTCAAGCAACAATTCAAACAAGGGAGAAGCCGTGAGCCGGGTTCAACCCGACGTATCTTCCGGCGCGATGAGAACGATTCGCGGGAAGGTGGATGTGAAGGTGAAGGTGGATGTCGATGCAGCGGGCGCCGTTTCCGATGCTCGACTCGAGGGGCGAACGCCGAGCCGGTATTTCGCGAATCGGGCTGTAGAAGCTGCCCGGAAATGGAAGTTCAAGCCTGCCCAGGCAAATGGCCAGGCGGTTGCGAGCCAATGGATTCTTCGATTCGAATTCAGAAAAAACGGAACGAGCGCCTTGCCTGAAGAGGTGTCACCGTAATCAATTGTGGAGGTTAGCCTCGGAAGCCGGTTTGGGCGCGGGGATTTCCACATCGAACCTCGCATATCCACAGGAGACAATCGGGATGCCCGACAACCCTCTTGCCGATGAAGGATTCCAAGGTTGTAACGGAAGAGACGTCTTCCAGAAGGAGAGAGTCGACTATGGCCTTCAAGAGAATCGGCAACGAGGCTCGAGAATGGCAGCGAGGAAACTCAAACAACTGTGATAGCGGAAAGGTGAGGGAAACTCGGGCTGAGCTCGAACGAATTGCCTAATCTGGCTGTTACGCGCGTTGTGATCTGGTAACCGAACCAGATCTTCGATAACTCGGAAAGCATGAGGGGCGAAGTTCCGCGAGGAGCTTCGCCTCTTTGCTGTTGGGGCGAAATCCGCGCTGGAATTCTGCGATTTTTCAGGGCAATTTCGGGGTTATTTTTGGATCGACTACAAAAGGGCGGCTTGCGCCTGAAATGGGCCGATGGCGTTCCGTGCAGTGTTGGCGCGGGTGACGCCGGGAAGAAGCACAACCTGCTGAAATCATCGGCAAATTTTAGAGCCGGTTCGCAACATAAAAGAGGGGGGGTGGGGGGGTACAGCATTTTTTACCCCATCCGGCTGGCAAGGGGCATCGATGTCCTACAGAGATTGTGCGCCGGAGCGCGGTTTTTTTATGCAGAGGCACGGAAGAAAGGGCTTAATCAGTGCCCGGCATGGACAACATTCAGGCCGGCGTGCCCGGGGGCGAGTCCTTGAACGGCGCTGCCGAACCTGGACGCGATTTCCTTGAAATTGATGTTTTCGATGGCACAAAATCCGTGCGCGCGAAGAATGGCCGCAATGGCCGCCGGCTCGAACCGGCTGTCCGAGCGTTCACCCATTTTCTCGAGCTGTTCGGCCCGCGCTGTTTCGATTTGCCTTAGCTCTTCTGAAAATGCCTGGGGAGGCTCCATGTAGTCGAACACCACCTCCGAGTTCGGGATTGACGACATGTAGTCGAGAGTGCGGCCGATAGCGTCCTGTGTCAGATAGGGCACAACCCCGAGCCAAGTGAAAAACGCGGGCGAGTTGTGCTGAAAGGCAGCGGCGGCGAGCTTCTGTCCCACATCGTCCCGCTCGAAATCGACGGGCACGAAAACAAGCCATGGCGGAAGCGCGATTTGAGCTTCGGCCAAGCGCCGTCGTTTCCATGCCTGGGTAGCGGGGTGGTCCGCCTCATAGATACGGATGGGCTGCGCGCCATGAGGATTCCGGAGAGCGAAGGTGTCGAGTCCGGCGCCAAGGATGACGATCTGCCGAACCCCTCTTTCGACCGCTCTCGACAAAGCATCTTCGGCAATCCGGCTTCGCGCGGCGGTAAACAAACGTCCGATGCTGGCCAAGGGGTGTTTGTTGGCAAATTGAAGCACGTCCTTTTCGTCTTCACGCAGAATCTTCATGGCAAATGGGTCATCGAGGATGGAGCCGTGATCGAGCAGCTGATGAGCAGCCCGTTGCCGGGCGATCATCAGGGCGGTGCGGCTGGGTTCACCTGGCTTCATGTTCGAGGTCTCCGTTCTAAACAGCCAATCGCACGCGCTGCGATGAGGGCGGCCTGCGCCGGCTGGGAGGGAGGATTTCTCTCACTTCGTATCAGACTTTCCGCAATTCCCGGGCGGCGCTAGATTGCCCGCAAGGACGCGATGGGATTGGCTGAGGCGGCGCGGGCGGCGGGGAGCGCAGAGGCGAGAAAGACCATGAGCATCATCAGGACCACGCCGGGAAGATAGAGGAAGGGGTCGGTGGGGCTTACTTCAAAGAGGAATGAGCTGACGAGACGGGAAGCAACCAGGGAGCCGGCGAGGCCGAGAGCGCAGCCGATGAGGCCGAGTTTCGCGCCCGAAGTGAGCACGAGGCGGGCGATGCTGTTGCGCTGGGCGCCGAGGGCGAGGCGGATCGCAATTTCCTGGGTGCGGAGGGAGACGGAGAAGGCGACCACGGCGTAGATTCCGGTGACGGCGAGCAGGAGAGCGCCGGCTGCGAAGCCGGAGACGAGATCGGTGTTGAAGCGGCGCGGGGCTTCAGTATGGGCAAGGACGTCATTCATGGACCGAACCTGTTCAAGGGCGAGAAGCGGATCGATCGCGGCGATGGTGGAACGGAGGGTTTTGACCATCTGTTCGGGCGGGAAGACGGAACGGACGATGAAGAATCCCGAAGCGGGGCCGGAAAGCAGGCCGGTGTAGTCGCTGCCATAGAGAGTTTCGGGCTGCCGGGCGGGGAAATACCACTGATCCGTGGTGGGCTCATCGCGGGAGCCGACCCGGGTGTCGGCGACGACGCCCACGACGGTCGCCCAGGGCAAGCCTTTTTTGGGATTGCCGACATGGACGCGCTGGCCGATGGCACGCCGGCCGGGCCAGCAATGTTTGGCCATGGTCTGGTTCACGATGATGACGCCAGGCGTGCCGGAGCGGTCGTCGGGGGTGAAGGCGCGGCCGTCGAGAAGCGGAATGCGCATGGCCTGGAAGTAGTCGCCGTCGGTGATGGTGAACATAGCGAACTTGAGCTTCCACTGATTTTCAGGCTCGCTCTCGACGGTGTAGGTGGCGCCGCCGATGAGCCCCGAGCCGGGGAGGATGCTGCTGACGGCGACGGCAGAGACTCCGGGCGCGGCCCCTAAATTCTGCAAGGCGAGATGGGTGAATGCATTGGCTGCGTCTTCAGTGGGGTAGTGGAGGAGGGGGAGCTGATAGCCGGCGACGAGCAGATGGTCGGGGCGGAAGCCGGGGTCGATGGCAACCATGTTCCGGTAGCTGCGAATGAAGGCGGCGGAGGTGTTGAGGAGAACGAGGGCGAGGGCGATTTCAACGACGACCAGGGCGGAGCGCAGCCAGGTGTGACCGGCAGTGCCGGACGAGGTGCGGGCGCCGTCTTTGAGACTGTCGGTGAGGTTGGTGCGCACGGCAGCGAAGGCGGGAGCGAGGCTGCAGAGGGTTCCGGTGAGGAGGGCGAGAAAGATGGCGAAGGCGGCGACGGCGGGGTTGATGGAGATGGCGTCGACGCGGGGGAGGGAGTCAGGCAGGAAGTGGGGTGCAACGCGCATGGCGGCGGCGACCAACGCGAGGCCCAACGCGGCTCCGGCGGCGCTGAGGAGGATGCCTTCAGAGATGGATTCGCGAAAGATGGCACGGGAGCGGGCGCCGAGGGCGAGGCGGACGGCATAGTCGCGGCGGCGGCGGATGGCGCGCACGAGCAGAAGGCCGGCCACGTTGACGCAGGCGACAAGAAGGACTGCCGATACAGCCAGAAAGAGGGTGCGGAGCACGGGCCGCATGTCGGCCATGAAGAAATCGCGCAAGGGGGTGACATCTCCGCGGATGTGAATGGCGGACATGGTGGGGGGATAGTTCTGCATGATCTGGCGGGAGACGCGTCCGGCATCTTCAGCCGCCTGGCGGAGGGAAACATCGTCTTTGAGGCGAGCGATCATCTGGTAGCGAAAATTTCCCGCTTCGCGCTCGGAGAGTTGGTCGGGGGTGAGGCTCAAGGGGAGCCAGAGTTGAATGGGATGCGCGGAGCCACGTTCCAGGGGAAAAGAAAAACCGCGGGGCATGACGCCGATGATGGAGTAGGTTTTGCGGTCGAGCACGATGGAAGTGCCCAGGACCTGAGGGTCGCGGTGGAAGCGATTTTGCCAGAGTCGATCGCTGATGACGGCGAACGATTGATGCGCTTTTTCTTCCTCCGATGTGAAGACGCGACCAAGGATGGGCGGAACGCCGAGGGTGGTGAAAACGGAGGCGTTGAAGCGGCCGGCGTCGACCTGCTCCGCCACTTCGCCGCCAGAAAGCTCATAACTGAAGGTGGCAAAACCTCCGAGCGAAGAGAAAGCACTGGTGGATCGGGAGTACACGTCGATGTCGCGGGCGGTGACGGCGGTGTGGGGGCTGGTGCCGATGTGTTCGCCGAGCATGACAAGGCGGTCGGGACGGGCGAAGGGGAGGGGGCTGAGGAGGATGGCTTCGACGAGGGAGAAAATGGCGGTGGTGGCGCCGATGCCGAGGGCGAGGGTGAGAATTACGGTGATGCTGAAGGCCGGGCTCTTGCTCAATTGCCGTGCCGCGTAACGGAAGTCCCGGAAGAAGGTGTGCATGGCCCATGACCTCGGAGGGGAGTTGGCGTCGGCGCGACGGGGCTCAGCGCGGCGTTGGGGACTATCTTCTCATCGAGCGGATGCGCGGGGAAAGAGATTTGGGATGGGGCGGGCTGGGGTTCCCCCAAAAAGAAGCGAAGGGATGGGGCACCGAGTTTGCGGTAGAGGGCGGGAGTCAGGAGTCGCGGCGGAACTGGTTGGCGCGCTCGAACTCGTCGCGGAGCCCGGGGGTGCGGAGGTTTTCGCGGATGTGGGCGAGGCGCTGTTCGAGGGCGTGGAGGGCGGCTTCGATGGCGTCGGTGTTGGTGTGGGCGATGTCGCGCCACATGGAGAAGGGGCTGGCGCCGAGGCGGGTCATTTCGCGGAGGCCGCGGCCGCCGACGTCTTTGAGCTCGGGGGCGTCGCCGACTTCGTCTTCGAGGAGCGAGCTGAGGGCGGTAGCGGTGAACTGGGGCAGGTGGCTGACCCAGGCGACGAGTTGATCGTGACGTTTGGGGTCGAGATCGATGATGCGGGAGCCCATGGCGACGACGAGTTGCCGCCAGTCCGAGGCGAGGGATGCGGACTGGGGGGAGCGCTGCCAGACGGGGTCGTCGGTGAAGAGCCAAACGGCACCGCGAAAGAGAGTGGCATCGCCGAGTTCCGCGCCGCCGCGCTCCTTGCCTGCCATGGGGTGGCCGGGCAGGAATCCGGCGCGGCCGGGCTGATTGAAGAGGCGATAGGCGGCGGCGGTGATTTGCGCCTTGGTGCTGCCCACGTCGGTGACGAGATGCTCAGGACCGAGGAGGGTGGAGAGCTGCTCCATATAGTCGAGGGTGGAGTAGATGGGAACGGCGAGGAGGATGACCTGGCTCGAGCGGGCGGCCTGGAGGGCGTCGGTCGCGATGGAGTCGATAGCGCCCATGGAGAGGGCGGTTTCGGCGCCCTGGGGGCTGCGGTTCCAGCCAGCAAGTGAGCCACGGAATCCGGCCGAGCGCAAGGCCAGGCCGACGGAGGTGCCGAGGAGGCCGGTACCGAGGATGGCGATGCGGTCGATCATGTGGAGAGTCTCTCCCTATTACGCAGGCAGATGGATTCGACGTTCCGCGAAGATCCCAGAGGACGATTGGGTGAGATTTGTGGCGGCCCACCCTAGCGACAAAAACAAAGACGTCGCGAGGGTGGGGCACCCGATCGGTTGTGGTTATCAGTCATTCCTAAAAACAAAAACGAGTGTTGCAGGTTTAAAAGCGAGAGTTGCGGCTTTGAAGATTTGTGGTTCCCCACCCTTTCCGCAGAAAGAGCGGAAAGGGGTGGGCACGGCGAGCAAGGAGCACGGTTAGAGGGTGCGGCCTACGGCGGTGGCGATGAGGCGGAGTTCGCCCATCAGTTTGTCGAACTGGTCGAGGTACAGGGTTTGGGCTGCATCGGATGCGGCTTTATCGGCGTTGGGGTGGACTTCAACGAGGACGGCGTCGGCTCCGGCGGCGACGGCGGCGCGGGCCAGAGGAGCGACCATGTCGCGGCGGCCGGTGCCGTGGGAGGGATCGGCAACGATGGGGAGGTGGGAGAGTTTCTTGACAACCGGGATGGCGGAGATGTCCATGGTGTTGCGGGTGGCGGTTTCGTAGGTGCGGATGCCGCGTTCGCAGAGGATGACATCGTAGTTGCCGCCGGAAAGAATGTACTCGCTGGAAAGCAGGAGTTCTTCGATGGTGGCGGCGATGCCGCGCTTGAGCAGGACGGGCTTGCGCATCTGGCCGAGTTCGCGGAGCAGGTTGAAGTTCTGCATGTTACGGGCGCCGACCTGGAAGAGATCGACGAGCGGCAACATGGGTTCGATCTGGGAGATTTCCATGACTTCACTTACGACCAGGAGGCCGTGGGCGTCGGCGGCCTGGCGCATCAGTTCGAGTCCGGGAATGCCAAGGCCTTGAAATGCGTAGGGCGAACTGCGCGGTTTGAAAGCGCCGCCGCGCAGGAAGGTTCCCCCGGAGGCTTTGACGCTGCGGGCGGTCTCAAAGATCTGGGCGTGGTTCTCGATGGAGCACGGTCCGGCCATGGCCAGCACGCGTTCGCCGCCGAGCTGGACGCCGTTGCGGAATTCGACCACGGTGCCTTCGGGGCGGAAGCTGCGGCCGGCGAGTTTGTAGGGTGAGCTGATGCGGTGAACGTGGAGCACGCCCGGCAGCAGTTCAAATTTGCTGAGGTCGAGGGTGGCGGTGGGGCCCACGCCGGCGAGTATGGTTTGCATGGCGCCGGTGGTGCGGTGCACGCCGACTCCGGCTTCGACCATGGCGTCGATGACTGCATCGATCTGTTCTTCGCTGGCCTTTTCCTGCATTGCTACGATCATTGCTTCGTTCCTGTCTGGGGCGCCTCCGCGCCTGGGCCTTGGCCCGCTGCTGCCTGGGCATTTCGTTCCGATGCCAACTCGTTCCGTTGCAGGGCGCGCATCACGTCGATGATTCGCTCATAGATATGGGTGAGCTCGATGTCGGGGAGAGGGCCCTTGTTGGCGGCGCGCACGTTTGCGTAGATGATCTTTTCGCGAGCCGGCTCGTACACCGGCAGCGAAGTGGCGGCTTTCAAGTGGCCGATCAACAGTGCGGCGCGGGCCCGCTCGCTCAGCAGTTCGACAAGCTGGCGGTCCAGAACATCGATTCGATTCCGCAATTCTTCCAGCGTCATTCCATCCTCGTGGTGCTCCGGCGGCGGCTGCGGCGTGGATCGCGGCAGCGGCCCCGGTGCGTGGGAACAAGAGTTAAGCCATACAAGCGGCGTCCGTTACACTGGACTGCCTGCGGGAATTGATCAGCGGGCCATCGCCGTTGCAGGCTGGCGAAGGCCCTTGATAAATCGAGCCACTTCGCCTGGCGCTGCGTCGGGAGTGGACCGCTCGATCAACTCCACAATGGCGCTGCCGACGACCGCGGCATCTGCAAACTCCGCCACCTGGGCGACATGTTGCGCATTGGAGATGCCAAACCCCACGGCCACCGGCAGCTTGCTCCATCGACGGATGCGGGCGACCAGGGCAGAGGCATCCGAGGTCATATTTTGCTGCTGGCCGGTGATGCCGACGCGGGAGATGGCATAAATGAATCCGCCGGAATGCGTGGCGATGGCCTCAAGGCGCTGGTCAGGACTGGTGGGCGCGGCGAGAAAGACGGGCGCGAGTCCGACGCGTTTCACTTCGGCCAGGTAGCCGGCGGCTTCTTCGACGATCATGTCGGTCACGAGCACGCCGTCGGCGCCGGCGGCCGCTGCATCGTCCGCGAAGCGAGTCAGTCCGTAGCGCAGGATGGGATTGAAATAGGTGAAGAGGATGAGGCCGGCGGCGGGGCGCTGGGCGCGAATTTCGCGGGTGAGACGGAGCACATCGGCGAGACGCACGGTGCGCGCTACGGCGCGTTCCATGGCACGCTGGATGACGGGACCGTCAGCGAGGGGATCACTGAAGGGGACGCCGAGCTCGATGACGTCGGCACCGGCGTCGATGGCGGCCAGCGCGATGGCACGGGTGGCGTCGAGCGTCGGGTCGCCGGCGGTCAGGTACACCACCAGCCCGGGTTTGTGATCGAATCGAATGGCCATCAGAGTACTTGCCTAGGCTCCCTGGATATGCAGTTGCTGGGCGATAATGCCCATGTCTTTGTCGCCGCGTCCGGAGAGATTCACCACCAGTATTTCATGGGAGGGAAGGCTGGGAGCGATGCGGAGGCACTCGGCGACAGCGTGGGCGCTTTCGAGGGCGGGAAGAATTCCCTCGGTACGGGCGAGCTTGACGACGGCGTCGAGAGCAGCAGCGTCATCCTGGGACACGTATTCGGCGCGACCGGAGTCGTGCAATGCGGCGTGTTCGGGGCCGATGGAAGCGTAGTCGAGCCCCGCGGAAACGGAATGAGTCAGGGCGATCTGGCCGTTCTCATCCTGCAGGACGTACGAGTAAGTGCCTTGAAGGACACCGGGAGAGCCGCCGCTGAAACGGGCCGCGTGCTCCCCCAAGGCAGTGCCGCGGCCGCCGGCCTCGACGCCGATGAGGCGAACCTGGCGGTCGGGGATGAATTCATAAAATGCGCCGATGGCATTGGAGCCGCCGCCGACGCAGGCGATGACAGCGCTGGGAAGACGGCCCTCCTTTTCAAGGATCTGTTCTTTCATCTCCCGGCTGATGCAGCGATGAAAATCGCGGACCATGGTGGGATAAGGATGCGCGCCGAGGGCGCTGCCGAGAAGATAGTGGGAGGTGCGGACGTTGGTAACCCAGTCGCGCATGGCTTCGCTGATGGCGTCCTTGAGCGTCTTCGAGCCCGAGGACACGCCGCGCACCTCAGCACCAAGAAGCCGCATGCGGAGCACGTTGAGTTCCTGGCGCGCCATGTCCACGTCGCCCATGTAGATGACACATTCCATGCCGAGAAGCGCGCACACGGTGGCGGTGGCAACGCCATGCTGGCCGGCGCCGGTTTCAGCGATGATGCGGCGCTTGCCCATGCGCCGGGCGAGCAAGCCCTGGCCGAGGGAGTTGTTGATTTTGTGAGCCCCGGTATGCAGCAGGTCTTCGCGCTTGAGATAGATTTTGGCGCCGCCCAGTTGTTCGGTGAGGCGCTTGGCGAAATAGAGCGGCGTGGGGCGACCGGCGAAGTCTTTGAGCAACCCGTCAAGTTCGGTCTGGAACGCGGCGTCGGCCTTGGCGGTTTCGTACTCATGTTCGAGCTCAAGCAGCGCCGCCATCAAGGTCTCCGGCACATAGCGGCCGCCGTAAACGCCAAAGCGCCCGGGGCGCGATTCGGAAGGGACTGCGGGAAGAATCACCGATGCCATATGTGTAGGGTCTCCAGCGCAGGGGCGCGAATGAGGCTGACTCTCCAGTGTACTAGGGCGGATGGACGGGGAGCTGAATCAGGCGGGCGGCATCACTGCGGTCGCGGCCGCGCGGGCGTTCTCAAGGAACGCGCGCACTTTGGCATGATCTTTGCGTCCGGGCGAGGCTTCGACGCCGGAAGCGACATCGACGCCCCAGGGATGGAGGGTGGCTATCGCTTCGGCGACATTGTCCGGAGTCAAGCCGCCCGCGGCCACGAGCCGCAGGCCGCGATTAAAGACGGCTTCGGCGGCGGCTGGCCAATCGAATGGGATGCCGGTGCCGCCGACGGCCGTGGCGGTGCGCGAGTCTACGAGAATGGCATCGACATTGCGATCATTGGATAGCTCCGCAGCCTGTTCCGCAACGTTGGAACCGAAGTGCACGACACGAAGGATGCGCAGCCTGGGGCCGAAAGTGAGGCGCAGGCGCGCGGGCATTTCGGCACCGGCTTCGGAGTGCAGTTGCACGCCGGTCAGGTTGCAGACGCGCACGCTCTCGGATATTTCATCGAACGGCGCGTCGACGAACACGCCAATCTTTTCCAAAGTGGCGGGCAGGTGCGGAGTGATAGCCGCAACTTGTACGGTGGTCACGCGGCGTGGACTGGGAGCGAACACAAATCCGACTGCGCCGGCACCGGCTTCCGCGGCCAATTGCGCATCTTCGAGCGAGGTGTTGGCGCAGATCTTGATCCAAAGCGGAAGAGAATTACTCATGGCATCACGACGGCGCCGGCGAGAAGAGCTGTGAGAGCGGCGCCTGGGTCGGGGCGGCGCATCAGACTTTCGCCGATGAGAAAGGCATCGAAGCCCGCGGCGCGTAATTGGGCAAGATGCTCGGGGGTGGAGAGCCCGCTCTCGGTTACGCGCACGACGCCGGCAGGTATCCGACTGATCAGTGCGAGCGATGTTTCGAGACGAACCTCAAATGTCTTCAGGTCGCGGTTGTTGACCCCGATGGCATCGGCACCCGTTTCGCCGAGGGCATCGAGAACGCGTTCAAGTTCTGCCGCGGTGTGCACTTCGACGAGAACGTCGAGAGCGAAATCGTGTGCGGTGCGCGCAAAGCGGTTGAGTTCAAGGTCAGTGAGCGCCGCAGCGATGAGCAGAATGGCATCGGCGCGGTGCGCGCGCGCTTCGACGATTTGATATTCGTCGATGGTGAAGTCTTTGCGCAGGCAAGGCAGGGCGACAGCCTCTGACGCCAACTCCAAATTGCGCAATGCACCTTGAAAATAAGGTTCATCGGTGAGAACGGAAAGGACCGCGGCGCCACCGTCGCGATAACGCGAGGCCAACCATGCCACATCGAAATCGAAGCGGATCAAACCTTTCGATGGGGACGCTTTTTTGATCTCCGCGATGACAGCGGGCCGTTCGCGGGCGGCGCGCCGCAACGCCGCAGCCCAACCGCGCGGCTGATGCTGCGAGGCACGGCGCTCGAGATCCGCCACCGAAAAACACGCGCGCGCCGCATCGACCGTGGCGCGCGTGGTTTGAAGAATTTGATCGAGTCGTGTGGCCATGTTCGGTTTTGCAATCGGGGTGAGCGGGAATTCAAATTGCAAGGCTCATCGAATTCAAGTTTAGCGTACCCCTTCCCGCCAGCCAAACAGGCACATCACTGCATCTTGCAACTGCTGCTAGTCGTCCAGCTTGAAGATGCGTATCTGCACAAGCTTCGCGATGGTCAGATCTTTCAGTCCGCGACCTTGCATGCGGCGGATGAAGTCGGGAGTGATTTTGAAGATGCGTATCTGCACCAGTTCATCGAGAGTGGGTTGGAATCCGAGCGATCGGATCTCGCGGACTTCTTCTCCATTCACACCCTGCACTTTGAGGCCGATGAGTTGATCGGCGCTGGGTAACTCGTAGCCAAGCGCGGTGAGACTGTGGATGTAGTCCGGGGTCACGCTGAAGATGCGCAGGGCGATGAGGTTATCGACGGTGATGCCGTGAATGCCCGTCTGCTGCAGCGATTTGGCAAAGGCGCTATCGACGCCAATAAATGTGTAGGCTTCAAGCTTTTCGGAGTTGTAGCCGGTGAAGCCCATGCCTTCCATGCGCTGGACAAAGGCCATGTCGGGCGTGAACACGGACTCGCCGTGCAACCAACCGTCGTGAACGGTCCCAGAGCAGGTAAAGGCGCCGGGCTCCGCGGCGAGTGTGGCGGTAAGGGCGGCACTTTCGCGGCTAAGGTCGGACAACGAGATTCCAGTGAAACGACTGAGCGATTCGTTATTGAAATTCGAACCGCAGTGGCGATCTTCATTGCACTCTTCGCGGTCGACGCGCAGGCTGAATTTGCCGGGATCTTCGCTGGGACCGATGGAGCAATGCGCACGGAGCGGCGCCAGCGTGGCGGCATGCAACGGAATGGAAAGAGCCGACACCAAGAATAGAGCGGTGGGGCGATGAGGGTTCATTGGGAACTCCGATCACAACACGCACGAAGCTCTCCCGCGCCGCGTAAGAGAATTACGCCGCCGAGCCTCGCGGTAAAAGTTGAATGACGTCAGGGCCGACTACTTCGCGGATTCGTCATCGAGCAAGCCCGAGATGCGCAGCTGCACCAGCTTTTGCAGGGGAAGATTGGTGAAGCCATGCTTCTTTGCCGAGGCAATAAAGTCGGCATCGATATTGAAGATGCGGGTCTTGATCACATCGTCAACGGTGGCGCCGGGATATCGCTGCGCGATGGAGCGGGCATACTCGGGGGTAACACCCTGCACGCGCAAAGCGAGCATTTTCTTGGCGTCTAAATCCTGGAAACCGGCGGCTTTCATACCCGCGGCAAACTCGGGCGTGACTTCGAAGATGCGGTAGGAGATGGCGTCCTGCAGGGACTTTACTTCGAAACCCTGCTGCTTGAATTGGGAGATGGCCTCGGGGGAGACGCCATGAATTTTGCAGGCGATGAGCTCGTCGGCGCTGGGTTTGCCAAAGCCAAGCTGCGCCATGGCGCGGGCGTATTCCGGCGTCACATCCTGAATCTTCATGGCAATGAATTTGTCGAGATCGACATCGTAGCCGGCGGCCTTCATGCGGTCGATGTAACTTCCCTTCGTGGCCGAATGATCGGAATGACTCTCGGGCCTGGCTTCATCCTGGCTTTGCGCCTGCGCCACCTGCATTGGTTCGGCGGCGGCGACAGCGGGGGACGGCCTGGGCGCCGGGATGGGCGAGGCAACGGCGACATGCGGTGTTGCGGCGGGAACCGGCGCCGCAACGGTGGCTGTGGATGTTTGTGAAGCTACAGCGGCGCTGGTATGAAGCGGGCGAAGGCTGGCAATGACCTGCGGCGCGGGGAGAAGCATGACGACGAGTCCGGCAACAACGGCGGCCAGGGAGATGGGGCGCACGGGATGAATGGCGGCACGCGCGGGTTCGCCCAGAATGCGCGCGATGCGCATGCGCAGGGTGTGAACGGGCTGGTGGCCATCGAGGGCCATGGCCAGGCGCATGTGGCGCGAACGCTGCTCTTCAAGATGGAAGAGGGCGCTGGCGTAAACGACCGGATTGGGGCAGACCTGGAGGGCAAGATCGTCACAGCAAAGTTCGCGCTCGTGGCGAACGCGGCCGCTGATCCACCACACGGCGGGATGGAAGAAGAAGAGCGTCTCCAGCAATGTTTGAACAAGGTTCCATACGAAGTCGGCGCGGCGAACATGGGCGAGTTCGTGGGCAATCACGACTTCAAGCTCATCGGGAGCCAGAGAGGTCATCGCGGAGAGAGGGAGCAGAACGATGGCGCGCAGGGCCCCTACGGTGATGGGTCCGGCAATGGCATCGGAGATACGCAATTGCACCGGACGGACAATTTTAAGTGCGGCAGAAATGCGCTGGAAGCTGGCGAGAACCGCGGCAGGAGTTTCAGCCGCAGCCTGGGCGCGCAAGCGCTGAATGAGCCACCATCCGCCGAGACTGCGCAGAGAGAGGGCGAGAACTCCGACGCCCCAGACCGCGTCGATCCAGCCCATCAGATGGGGAAGGTTGCTCAAGAAGGGAGCAGCCGCTTCGGCGGCCTGGATTGAAGAAACATCTCCGGGGGCGACCATGCGGGGGAAGTCGCCGGAAGAGAGCGCCTGCGTGCCGGCCGATGCAGCCGCCGCAAAGTAGGTTGAGGGCGCGCCGGAACGCATCATCCACGCGAACGTGAAGGCTCCTGAAGCGAACATAGCCAGCAGGGCGGCGAGCGCGAGAAGATAACGCGCCTGGCTACCACGGCGCCCGATCGCGAACAGAACCAGGCGATACACGGCAGCGATGGCGGCAGCCTGCCAGCAGAAGTGAATGAGCGTCCACGCGGTGGCTTGGAGTGTGTGGGTCATTTCGAATCCTTTCTTGAGTGAGCGGATCCGTTTGTCGATCGGCGCTTCTCAAGGAGTGCGCGAATTTCGTCCAGTTCGTTTTGGCTGGCGGGCTCCATGGCGAGTGCGTGCAGGGCAAGCTGGGCCGCAGAACCGGAAAAGAGTCGCAGACTCAAGTCTTTCAGAATTTTGCTCTGCATGTCGTTTTGACTGATGGCGGTGCGATAGACGTGAGCCCGATTGGCTTCGTCGCGGACGACGAGGCCTTTGGAGGTCATAATCTGCAGCATCTTCAAAACCGTGGTGTAACCCGAGGGGCGCTCTTCGTTGAGCGCGTCGTAGATGTCCCTGACGGTGGCCGGCTCGTTGTCCCAGAGAATTCGTAAAAGCTCCAGTTCGGATTCAGTCGGTCGAGGGAGAGATGCGGACGCCTTCGTCATGATGATTGAGACGTTATACGAATTATTTCGTAGTTGTCAACGAAAATCTTCGTAGATTGTGGAAGAATGGTTTTGCGCGGCCCTAGATTCGATGGCTACGCGGGTAAATGGCACGGTGCGGGAACTTCTCGCCACAGGCTTTCGTAGTTCCCTAACCAGACGCGCGCTCAAGTGCGCCGCGCCGCCAAAAATGCAGGAGGAGAAGCTGTGAATTCCTTCACCAGTCAGCTCAGGCAAGTTTTGCGCAGGCTCCGGCGCGCACCGTTTTTCACCTTTGTCACATTGGTGACACTGGCCGCGGGAGTAGGTGCGAACATCGCGGTCTTCAGCGTTGTGGAAGGCGTGCTGCTGAAGCCGCTGCCCTACCCACATGCGGAAGCGCTGGTGGGGGTGTGGCATACGGCGCCGGGACTCAATCTGGACGATGTGAACATGGCTCCGTCGAACTACTTTATTTACCGCGAGCAAAGCCACACATTCGAGGACATCGGACTGTACGGGGGCGACTCAGTCAGCGTGACCGGGCAAGGGAACCCGGAGCAGGTGCATGCGCTGGATGTGACCGATGGAGTATTGCCCATTCTGGGCGTGACGCCGATGCTGGGGCGATGGTTCAATCGCGCAGACGGCCTGCCGAACAGTGCCGAGACGGTGATGCTGGACTATGGATTCTGGCAGCGGCGGTTCAGTGCGGACCGTTCCATTGTTGGGCGAGGAATCACGGTGGATGGCAAGGTGCGGCAGGTAATTGGCGTGATGCCGCGGAGTTTCCGGTTTCTCGACGGAGAGCAGCCGGAGTTGTTTCTGCCGCTGCGATTCGATCGCAGCAAAACTACGCTGGGGCAATTCAGTTACGAAGGCGTTGCGCGGCTGCGTCCAGGCGTGACCCTGGACGCAGCGAATGCGGACGTGGCGCGCATGATTCCGGTGGTATTTCGCAGCTTTCCCTCGCCGCCTGGATTCAGCATCGACCTATTCAATAAGGCACGTCTGGCACCCAAGATCAGGCCGCTGCGACTGGACGTGATTGGCGACATCAGCAAACTCCTTTGGGTGCTGATGGGCAGTATCGGGATCGTGCTGCTGATTGCCTGCGCCAATGTTGCCAACCTGCTATTGGTACGCGCCGAAGGCCGGCACCAGGAACTGGCGGTCTGCGCGGCCCTGGGAGCAAGCCCGTGGCGCATCGCGAAGGAATTTCTCATCGAGAGCGTAGTGCTCGGAGTTCTGGGAAGCGGACTTGGCCTGGTGTTGGCATGGGGAGCGCTGCATTTGCTGATCGCCGCGGCGCCCGCGGGTCTTCCGCGGTTGCATGATATCGGCATCGATATCACGGTATTAGCGTTTACGGTCGCTATCTCGCTTTTCTGCAGCCTGGTTTTCGGTTCAGTCCCGGCGCTGCGGTATGCCAGTTCGCGGATGGGAACCGGGCTGCGGGAAGGCGGCAGGACGGCAAGCCAGGGACGCGAACGGCATCGCACGCGGAACACCCTGGTGGTGGTCCAGGTGAGCCTGGCCTTCGTGCTCCTGATCTGTTCGGGGCTGATGATCCGGACGTTTCGGGCATTGGCTCATGTCGATCCGGGATTTGACAGCACGGCCAAGGTTCAAACGCTGCGTCTCAATATTCCCGAAGCGGAAGTTCCCAACGCAGACAACGTGACGCGCATGCAGCAAGCGATTCTGCAAAAGCTGGCAGCGATTCCCGGGGTTACATCGGTGGGGGTGGGCGGTTCGGTGCCCATGGATGGCGATCAATGGCAGGATCCTGTCTACGCACAAGACCGCAGCTATGCGGAGGGCGCGATGCCGCCGCTGCGACGCTTCAAGTTCGGCTCGCCGGGTTTCCTGCAAACCGTGGGGATTCCGCTGATTGCGGGCCGCGATTTCACCTGGGACGAGACATTCAAGAAACAGCCCGTAGCCATGGTGTCGCGCAATTTCGCCCTGGAGTACTGGGGCAGCACCGCCCATGCGTTGGGCAAGCACATCCGCGTGAGCAGCAAGGATGACTGGCGCGAGGTAGTGGGCGTGATTGGCGATGTGCATGACGATGGAATGCAGAAGGAAGCGCCGCCGGTCGCGTATTGGCCGATCTTGCTGAATCACTTCGAAAGCGACCAGGTGAATGTGCGCCGCTGGGCTCTTTTCGCCATCCGCACGCCGCGCGCGGGTTCGGAAAGCCTGATGAGGGATGTGCGGCAGGCGGTGTGGTCGGTGGACGCGAATCTGCCCCTCTCCGATGTCCGAACGCAGGATTACTTCTATTCGAAGTCGATGGCGCGGACGTCATTCACGCTGGTGATGCTGGGGATCGCGGCAGGGATCGCGCTGCTTCTGGGCGTGGTGGGATTGTATGGCGTGATTGCGTATTCGGCGTCGCAGCGCAGACGCGAGATCGGCATACGGATCGCACTGGGCGCGCAGCGTAACGACATCACCGGAATGTTTGTCCGGCAGGGCCTCATGCTGGCCATGAGCGGAGTGGCCTGCGGAGTGGTGATCGCTCTGGCCGTAACCCGCCTGATGACGTCACTGCTGTTTCACGTCAGTTCAATGGACCCGATCACTTACATTGGCGCGTGCCTGGCATTATGCGGGGCAGCGGCAGCGGCCAGCTACATTCCATCGCGGCGCACGGCGACCGTAAACCCAGTGGATGCACTGCGGGCGGAGTAAAACGCGCATACCGCCGGGGATCAATGGGGTAGTGGATGAAGGCCGGGTACGGGGGGCAATTCGAGGTGTCCGAACTCGGACATTTGGTATCGAATTCGACCACTCTTCCCTGACTTCAGAGAGCGGTCGAACACAGTGAGAATCCCTGAAGTCAATAAGTTAGAGCTGAGTGCAAGTTGGAACCGAACATGCAACAAGCGTACAAGCCGAGCCCTACGCTCCCCGCCAGCGGGATTCGGCCTGCCGCATTGCTGATTCATACATGGAGGTACAGTGGTCATTCATACGATCATTGCAGACGATGAAGTTCCGGCAAGACAACAACTTCGCAGGTTACTTGGCAACGATCCGGAAGTCCAGGTTGTGGGTGAAGCCTCGTCCCCTTCCGAAATCGTGGCGCAAGTGCGAAGCAAGGCACCCCAATTGTTGTTCCTGGATCCCTGCATGACTTCGATGAACCGGTTCGATGTCATCGGGGAGTTGTCCCAGGGCAGCCATGGACCGTTGCCTCACATTGTGATTACGACGGCCCACGATCAATATGCGGTGCGCGCCTTCGAAATGCGCGCAGTGGACTACCTGCTTAAGCCGTTCACGGCGGAGCGGCTTCAATCCGCTCTGCAGCACGTGCGCGAACAGATACAGAGCAGCACCGCACACGGCGCGCGCGACGGCAAGCATGTGGCCCATGGCGACTCGTTCCTAAGCCGCATCGTGTTCAAATCGCGGGGGCGGATCGTTTTTCTTCCCGTATCCGAAATCCGGTGGATCGCCGCGGAGGAGAACTACATTCGCATTTGTACCGGCGCCGAGAACCACCTGCTGCGCGAAACCATGACCGGCATTGAAAAGAAACTGGACTCAAAGACGTTTCTGCGCGTACATCGTTCCGCCATCGTGAACCTTCGCTACGTAAAGGAAGTAAGGCGCGAAGGGCAAAGCGAGTTTGCGGTTCTGCTTTCAAATGGGCAGAAGGTCGCGATGAGCCGCAGCTATCATTCCCGGATCGATACATCTCTGCACGTTTGTAACTTGTAGTTGTCGCAACGTCCTTTCCGCAATTCTCACGCGCATGGGCAGGGAGCTGACTGGAGATTCAGAGCCCGTCAGCTCATCTTTTGATTCCTGCCGCCCGGCATCCCCGACTACGAATGAGAGGCGAGTCTCCCAACCGAAAGGTTTGCAGGCGCTGGGCGGGTGTGTGTCGCGGAGACCGCGCTGCCCGGGCCGTAGCGTGGGGGTGACGACTATCACTGCGAAAGCAGACGGCGAAGTCTGACGATAACGCGGGCCCCGGGTTAGGATCGGGGCGGTGTTGCGGGACGGATCCCTGACCCAATTTGGCGCGCGGACAAGTGGCGCGGAAGGGACGGTCGATCTTCCCGCAATCGTGAGGGAAGCTGCAATGTTTGAAACAAAGATGGACCGGGGACTGATCCGCGTGGATGGAGCGGAGTGCAAGGGGTGCGGACTTTGCCTTGAAGCCTGCCCGCCGAAGCTGATCTCGCTGAGTGAGCGGCTGAATCACTATGGTTATCGCACGGCCACTTATGCGGGCTCGGGGTGCACGGGGTGCGGCATCTGTTTTCTGGTTTGCCCGGAGCCCGGCGCGATCACGGTTCTGCGGCTCGCAAAGAGCGAGATGATCCAATCGCGGGGCGCGGATGGGGGCGGGAAGGAGGCAGTGGCATGCGCAAGCAATTGATGAAGGGAAACGAGGCGCTGATGAAGAGCGCGATCCTTTCCGGATGCCGCGCCTTTTATGGCTATCCCATCACGCCGGCCAGCGAGATCACCGAGGCGGCCGCGCTTTTTATGCCGTGGGCCGGGGGTGTCTTTCTCCAAGCGGAGAGCGAAGTGGCCGCGATCAACATGCTTTATGGAGCTTCCTCGGCGGGGATCCGCTGCATGAGCGCGTCCAGCGGACCGGGGATCAGCCTGATGCAGGAAGGCATCAGCTACATGGCGGGGGCGGAACTGCCATGCGTGATTGCCGACATCAGCCGCGGCGGCCCGGGGCTGGGAAATATCGGCGCCGAGCAGAGCGACTATCACCAGGTAGTGAAAGGGGGAGGCAACGGCAACTATCGCACCCTGGTACTGGCACCCAATTCTGCACAGGAGATGGCGGATCTGACTGCGGTGGCTTTTGAGCTGGCGGATCGTTATCGTAATCCGGTCGTCGTCCTGGCGGACGGATTTGTCGGCCAGATGATGGAAGCTGTCGAATTTCCGGAGCGGGCAATGGTGGCGCAGGATCCCGCGTGGGCCGTGACGGGGACCGCGGCGACGCGGGGAAACCTGATTACTTCGCTGCGCATGGATGCTCACGACCTGGAAGCACACGTGAATCATCTGGAGGGGAAATACCGGCAAGCGGAACAGCGGGAGGCACGCGAGGAAGAGTGGCTCACGGAAGATGCGGACATTGTGCTGGTGGGTTACGGGATCGTAAGCCGTATCTTGAAGGCCGTGGTCGCAGAGGCCCGTGCCGAGGGCATCCGCGTGGGTATGTTACGGCCCATCACTTTGTATCCTTTTCCCACCCTTGCCTTTCAGCGTGCCGCCCGGCGGACACCGCACTTCCTGGTAGTGGAAATGAGCAATGGACAAATGCTTGAAGATGTTCGCCTGTCGTTGAATGGAACTTGTCCTGTCGAATTCACGGGACGCACAGGAGGCAACGTGCCTTCGCACGACGATGTGCTGGAAATAGTGCGCGCGCGGGCCGCGGCAATCGGGGCGGTCCATCCGCCGGCAAAGGAGCAGATGGCCTATGTCTAGCCCATCGACAGGCGAATACGAAGTTGTCCGCGAGAAAGCCAGGGCCTTCTACGCTCGCTACGAGCGCAAAGAGGAACTACAGCACCAGACGCACTACTGTCCGGGGTGCGGTCATGGGACCATTCACAAGATGGTGGCGCGGGCCATCGACGACCTGGGCATTCAGGACCGTACGATTCTCATCAGCCCCGTGGGCTGCTCGGTGTTTGCGTATTACTACTTTGACGTCGGAAACATCCAGGCAGCACATGGGCGCGCCCCCGCCGTTGCCACGGGAGCCAAACGCAGCCGTCCCGGCAGTATTGTAATCAGCTACCAGGGCGACGGAGACTTATCGGCGATCGGGTCGGCGGAGATACTGCATGCCGCCAATCGGGGCGAAAACATCACGGCGATCTTCGTCAACAATGCCGTCTACAGCATGACGGGCGGCCAGGCGGCGCCGACGACACTCCTGGGCCAAAAGAGCACAACGACGCCCAACGGCCGCAGCGCAGACAACGAGGGCTATCCGCTCCGCGTCAGTGAGTTGCTGGCCACGCTGGATGCGCCGGTCTATATCGAACGCGTGGGTCTGGGCGACAATAAGCAGATTGCGCAGGCAGACCGCGCCATCCGCCGCGCAGTCGAGAACCAGGTTCGGGGGCTGGGTTTCTCCCTGATCGAGGTGCTGTCTCCTTGTCCTACGATCTGGAAGATGTCCCCGGTGGACGCGCAGCATTGGGTGCGCGACGTGATGGAAAAGACCTACCCGCTCGGCGTCATGTGCGATCGAACGGCGACGGCGCAACCACGAGGCACACCTCCGCCTCCAGCGGCCCTCGAACTGGTTCCTCACATTCTGGGGATCACCGGCGAGGAACCGGAGGAATTTAACGGTCCTGCCGTTCAGGCACCGACAAATGTCGATCTGCGGGTTCGGATTGCCGGGTTTGGTGGTCAGGGGGTTCTACTGCTGGGCGAAATGCTCGCGGAAGCCGGTCTCGACGCGGGCCTGGAGGTTTCGTGGCTTCCTTCCTACGGTCCTGAAATGCGATCCGGTACTTCCAACTGTCACGTACGACTCGCTAACGAGCCCATTGACTCGCCGCTCGTTACCTCGCCGAATTTTCTGGTGGCGATGAATGAACCCTCGTTGAAGAAATTTGCCGCCACCGTACAGCCGGGTGGCTGGATTCTCTATAACGGCGACGTGTATCCGGCGGAGTGCGAGCGCGTCGACATTCACACGCTTTCTCTGCCGTTTACCCACATCGCCGATGAATTGGGCGAAGCGCGCGCAGCCAACATGGTGATGCTGGGCGCACTGCTTGAGATTACGGGATCCTTGCCGCAGCCCAGCGTAGAGGCGGCGTTGCATCGTCTTGTCCGGCACCCGCGTTGGCTCGAGATCGACCGGCGGGCGTTGGCGCGCGGCCGGGAGTTATGCCTCGATGCACGGGAGAAAGCGCTGGACCTGGAACAGGCGGTTTGAGAGCCTGGGGCGGGTCAAGCAGCGGACAATGAACGAGCCGGCCTGGTTGCATGGTGATCCCGCTGACCGGAACGAATTGCCAACGAGGCGATCAGTGCCCAGGGAACCGTGTGATAGACCAATAAGTGTGAGCATAGGGCTCCGCAGGCCGAAGCCAGGGCGTTCATCCAATGTCTATCACTCGAGTACTGCCAACCCGCCTTTCTCCATTTGATGATCGCGCCGGCGAAGCGCTGGTTTCCCATTTCAAGGCGGTTGGCCCTCTCTTAGTTTGCTGGTTCATCGCCTTGGCTTGTCCCGCCCAGACGAAACCCGTTGCTGAGCGCGCCGCCGATGAGTTGATTGCTCGTGAGCCAGCATCAAGGTGGACATTAACCACAGGAAGTGAACTCGACGGCCTCGAAGCGGCGTGGTACAACACGGCCGACGGAAACTACTTCCGTTACGTTAAGCGGACAGTCGACGATTATCTTGCCAAGCAGCCGGTCGAAAGTTTGCAAGGCAGGGCAGAGGAAGAGGCAACCCTGGGTAGCCAGGTATTGCTGCTCAACCGCATCACGTTATCGCCGCATTACTATCAAGCGGCAAACACATTGCGCCAGCAACTCGCGGCATCGTGTGGATTGAGTTCGACACACAACCTGGCAGACCGCGCGGATTCATCCAATACGATTTGTGCGGCTGCGCCGTTTCTTGCCGCGTACGCTTCTATATTTCACCAGCCGCAGGATTTTGCCGCCATTCTCAAAAGCCTGCTGCGGTGGCACGACCGTGTGGAGCAAAGGACTGAGACGCGCGGGCCTTCTGCTTCGCCAGAGGACGATGACCTTTCCGAGGCCCGGTTAGCGGTCGCCCTGGTGGATACCATCGGTTACTTTCCCGCGCAAGATGCTGGCCGCATTCAGTTGAATCTTCTGCTGAACAAGATCGCGGCATCACTGGCGAGACGGCAGGACGGCAAGACGGGCGCCTTTAACGAAACATCGCGTATCCCGGGAAAGGCGCGCACGCCAACATCGTTCCGCAATACCTGCCTCTACGTCTTCGCCCTGCTCAAAGGGGTGCGGCTGGGATGGATTGATCAGACCTATTCTTCCGTTGCGGACCGAGCGTGGCAGGACATCGTAAATGACGCCGAAGCCGCACATTCCGGAAGCGGCGAATTCCTGCTGGCTGCCACCGAGGCGGAACTCGCACCCACGGCCACGCTCGGGCGCGGGAACACGGTGATGATCGACGCCTGGTTCAACAGCC
Organism: Occallatibacter sp.; assembly: GCA_036488735.1. GTDB lineage: Bacteria > Acidobacteriota > Terriglobia > Terriglobales > Acidobacteriaceae > Telmatobacter. The sequence continues at coordinate 128,337 of DASXHC010000030.1, read as the reverse complement.
AGCTACGCAAGAACGCCGCAGGCCAGACGGAATTGTTTCACTACAAATGGTCCGATTTGAGCGACAGCGGCTACTCCCTCCTCGGTCACCTTTTCAGAAGCTTCGGGGCTGCAACCGATACCCTCCCCTCCGCGCCAACCCGAGAAAACCTCGCGCACGCGCAGTTCTACCTGATTGCGTCGCCTGACATTCCGGTCAAAAATCCTGACCCGCATTACATGACCGAACCGGATGCGGCGGAAGTTGCCGGGTGGGTCCACGACGGCGGCATCCTCATCCTGATGCAAAACGATCCGCCCAACGCGGATATTTCTCATTTCAACCTGCTGGCGGACAAGTTCGGCATTCATTTCGACGATGTCCTCCACCACCACATCCTGGGCGAACACGTCGAGGACGGACGAATTCCAGTTGCCGCGGGTGGACCGCTCTTTCATCAAGCGCACACGCTGTATATGAAAGACACGTGCGCCATCTCGGTGCACGGCACAGGTAAGGCACTACTGACCGACCGTGGCGACATTGTCATGGCCACTGTGAAATACGGGCGCGGTACGGTGTTCGCTGCTGTCGACCCGTGGGCCTATAACGAGTACACCGATGGCCGGAAAAATCCCCAGATCTACAACCAGTTTGACAATTTCGCAGGTGCGCGGGAACTGGTGCGATGGCTTATGGAGCAACACACCGGCTCGAAGTCTGAAAATCAGAAAGAAGCAGGCTCACAGTAAATGAAGACAAAATTGATAGCTGATCCGGTGCGATATCCGCGCATGACAACCTCGGAGCTTCGAGAGGCGTTTCTTGTTGACGAACTCTTTGAATCAGGGACAATCCGCCTGACCTACGTGGATCTTGATCGCGCCGTGGTCGGGATTGCGGCGCCCGCCGACTCTCCGCTGGCCTTATCCACCAGCCCCGAACTTCGATCTGCATACTTCACGGAGCGCCGCGAGATGGGTGCGCTGAATATCGGCGGTTCCGGCATCATCCGTGTTGGCGAGTCGAGTTACGAACTCGATAACCTGGATCTCTTATACATCGGGCGCGGAAATCCGGATGTTCTCTTCGAATCAAGCAGTCCGGACCATCCGGCAGTCTTCTACCTTCTCAGTTATCCCGCCCATACGAGTTATCCGGTCTCCCTGGTGCGCAAGCAAGATGCACAACCTGCGACCTTAGGCAGTGAGGAAACCTGCAACAAGCGCACCATCTGCAAGTACATCCACCTGGGCGGGGCGAAGAGTTGTCAGCTGGTGATGGGCATGACTGAGTTGCACGCGGGCAGCGCATGGAACACCATGCCGGCACATACACACATGCGACGCTCTGAGATTTACTTCTACTTTGACGTCGCCGACGGCGCTCGCGTCTTTCACCTGATGGGTCCGCCGAATGAAACACGCCACGTGGTGGTCAGCGATAAAGAAGTCGTGGTTTCGCCGGGCTGGTCGATCCATGCCGGCATGGGGACGCAAGCTTACCGATTCTGCTGGGGAATGGGTGGCGAGAATCAGGACTACGCCGACATGGATCCTGCTCCAATTGAAAGCATGAGTTAGGGTAACGGCCGATTTGGAGGGCCGCCTACGACTGCTCCTCGGGGGCGAACACTTCCCTCTTCCTCACGTTACTTTGGCGTTGCGCATCCGACTCGGACCTTATTCAAGAAACACGTTCGTCATATTACCTTAGTCTGATTGTTTGCCATTTTGACGGGCCTCGCGAGCGATAAGACTGGAAAAGCCAGCGATTTCCCTCGAGGGGCGGCCTTCCTTGCAATTTCATCACCCAAATGTGTTACCCGCCCTTACTCGCGTAATCAATACAACGGTACGCCCTCCTGATAAAAACGTTACTAGTTTCCCGCCTTACAAAGAGGTCTATATGAATACTGCGCTAAATGCGGTAAATCTGATCGACTCCGTTTACTTTGCTTTGGTCGTCTTTTCAGTTTTGATCGCCGCCCTTGCGGCCTATACCGCATTTGAACTGGCCCGCCGAGTGGCAACAACGCGGGGAGCTGCCCGGGGAGGGTGGCTCTGCGGCGGAGCGATAGCTCTCAGTCTGGGCGCCTGGTGCATCCGCTTCATCGGCACGGCGGCCCTCGTTTTTCGGCAGACCCCGATTTCTTTCTCCCATATCGATCCCGCAAAAGGCGCGATGATTCTTGGTCTTACATGCGTCGGGATAGTCACTGCCTGCATGCTCTCTTTTGTTTGTCTCTCTGCCAATCTCGATCGCAAGCTTGCCTTTCATACCAAACGGCTGGCACTTGCCAGGGAGCGCAGTCACGCCGGATGGCCACTCGATCGCTCACAACCTGCAGTCTGTGAAGGCAGCATTGGCCGGAATCTTGTCGCCGATACGAGCCATGCGGACGCCGCTGTACCCGCCGCGTCAGTACTGGCGGACGAGCATGTAAGTGGGCCTGTCCCCTGTGCGTCGATTCTTTTTGGAGTCAAGGCATTGATAGTCGACGGCAACCATACCAATCGCCGCATCCTCGAAGAAACCCTCTCGAGCTGGGGCATGGTCCCCGTCGTTGCCTCGAACGCAGAACAGGCACTGGCGCTTGAAAAGATCGCGAGCAGAAACGATCAATCATTTGGCCTGATTGTGACTGACATCAACATGCCGAGGATCGACGGTTTTCAACTCATCGAACGCTTCAAAGAGCGGGTGGATTTCACTGCCGCCACAATTGTGATGTCGGCTTTCGGTCAACGGAGTGTGGAACAAAAAAGATGTGAAGAGCTTGGCATCGCCGCACACTTGGTTAAGCCCGTAACCCAATCTGAATTGCGAGAACTCGTCATCCGCATTTTGAGGGAGCGTGATTCGCAGCAGCACTCAGCGGTGATTACGCGCGCCCCATTCCGTGAGACAGCGCCCCGGCACCAGCCGTTAACTGCTCTACTGGCGGACCGATAGTTCTATCAACTGATAGATTTAAAATCCACGAAGAAATTCATGGCTGGTTGCCGACGATCCGGCTGACTGGCTCACCGAAGAATTATGTTCTCGCCGCAGGACGGCAACCGCACGGGAGCCAGGCCAAGCATGAAGGTAGCTCGCCGCAAGGCTATGTCCGTTCCTGTATGAGTTTGGCGGGCGAGGGGATGAGCGCATTGCGCCCGCGCAACCTTCGTGGACTTATTCGAAGAAGATCTGGTGGGCCCGGAGGGATTCGAACCCCCAACCAAGGGATTATGAGTCCCCTGCTCTAACCGTTGAGCTACAGGCCCAGATTGTGGTTAACGTTTTTTTGAACGACTCGAACCTTGATCAGTATTTGCACTACTTTTGGAGCACGGCAACCCTTTTTGGGTCCTGATGTACCCCCCGTTCACCGCACATCGTGATTTCGTCCAACAACGTGGTGAGCGAATGAGCTGCGCCCCGCCCCAAAATTTGGTAAAAGTCCGACCCATGGGACTCGCCCGTTTTAACCGAACCGCACAATACCCAATCCATCAATGATCGCACAAATAGCTGAGCAGCCAAGCTGCCCGTCAGGTCAGACCAAGTCAAAGAAAGAAGGGTTGCAGCACGACCCACCGAGGGTGCATGGAGCATGAACGGAATCCTCCGATCGACGCTTCACCATCAGTCCCGCTCGCGGACCGCGATGAACCCAATTCAATACCAGAAACAACTTCGGTTGCAGACCGCAAGACAAGAAAACGCAGATCAGCGAACACAAGCCGACATTCCGGTACTTATCCGGATTCGATGAGCGAGTTCGCGGATAAGGTGTAAGGGGAGATGTCCGAGCGCGGTTCAACCGAGACGCTCTACGGCCCAAATACTGCCGGAAGCCAGGTGGTCCACTTCTAGTTTGTTCGCAACGCGACCATTGGATCGATCCTTGACGCTCTTCGTGCCGGGAGATAGCCGGCGAACAGCGCTACACCTCCGAGCAGCGCCACCATTCCCGCAAAGGTGAGCGGATCATTGGGCGCAGTGTGGAAGAGGAGAGAGGCGATCAGCCGAGCGCCTGCGACGGAAGCAACGACTCCGATGCCAATGCCGATCAAGGCGAGCCGAAGCGTCCTTGAAATCACGTCGAGTTGCACGCGCGATCGAGAGGCGCCAAGCGCCATCTTGATGCCAATCTCCTGGGTTTGCCGGGTGACCGAATAGGAGATGACGCCGAAGATTCCGAGCGAGGCAAGAAGAAGGCCGAGGCCGGCGAAGACGGCGACCAGCAGGGCAAAGAAGCGGCGCGGCGAAGTGGCGTGGTCAACCAGGCCTTGGATGGGTTTGAACTCTGAGGCTGACTGGGCAGGATTGATGTCGCGCAGCGTGCGCATCACGCTGGTGGCGAGCGACGCGGGAGCCAAATGAGAACGCAACACGAGATACGATCCCTCTGGACCGAACTGCTTGTTTGCCGGCAGGTACATCTGTGTCGCTGCATCGTCTTCCGCACTGGTTTCGCGGAGATCGGTGATGACTCCAATGACTTCAGCTTGTTGGCCGCCGGCAATGGCGATGCGGCCGATGGGGTTCTGGCCCGGCCATAGCTTGCGCGCAACGCTTGCATTGATGACGACGACGCTACGATTGTTGACCAGGTCATCCCAGCTCACGTCGCGGCCCGTGACCATGCGCATGCCCATGGCTTTGAGATAGCCGGGCGAGACAATGTACACGAAAACTGGAATGAAATCGTCGTTCTTGGGAGGTGCCTGACCTTTGGCAGCGATGCCCCAGCCGCGATTGCGGCTCATGGGGAGATTATCGGAGATGCCTGCAGCTTCAACGCCGGGGATCTGCGATGCGCGAGTTACAACGTCCTGCCAGATGGCGGCTCGCTTTGCGGGATTGCCGCCGTCGTCGTAATCGACACTGACGGCTGCGGCGCGGCTGGGCTCGAATCCCAGGTCCACGTCGAGCACCCGGAGAAAGCTGCGCAGCAGAAGACCTGCGCCGACAAGCAGCACGCAGGCAAGGGCGATTTCAGTCACTACAAGGATGGAGCGGACGCGGTCGTGCCTGCGACCCTCGCTGGCTCCGCGGCCGCCGTCTTTGAGGGACTCCTGCAGGTTTTCGCTCGACATGCGAAGAGCCGGTGCAAAGCCGAAGAGAACGGCGGCGGCGATGGCAATGGCGAGGGTCCAGGCGAGAGCTGCACCGTCGACGCGCACCATGCTGAGCAGCGGAAGAGTGAGGGAGCCCTGGTGCGCCAGCCATGCGAGAACGGCCCAGGCGAGGCCAAGACCCAGTACTGCGCCCGAGATGGCGAGGACGAGGCTTTCGGTGAGGAGTTGGCGGAGGATGCGGATGCGGCCGGCTCCGAGGGCGCTCCGCATGGCGAACTCCTTGCCGCGTGCGGCAGCGCGGGCCAGCAGCAGGTTGGAAAGATTCACGCAGACGATGAGCAGAATGAAGCCTACAGCGCACCACAGCACAATAAGCGAGCGGCGCAGCTTGCCGCTAACATATTGTTTCAAGTCGGTAACTTGTCCCGTGTAGCCTTTACCGTACTCGGGATGCTTGTGCTCGAAATAGAATTGCGGGAAGAGCGAGTCGGCCTCGCCTTGCGCCTGCGCGATGCTGACTCCCGATCTCAGCCGGCCGACTAAGGCGAGGTCATTTCCGTCACCGCGAAAGTCGTCCATAATGTAGGGGACAAAAAGATCGACCTTGGCGCCGGGAGAAAAAACGGCGCCGAAATCGAATGTCTCCGGCAACACTCCCACAACGACGACGGACTTGTTGTTCAGGTCCACCTTATCGCTCAAATCGACCGTTTGGCCTATGATGTTGCGATCGCCTTTGAACTGGCGCTTCCAGTAGGGATAGCTCAATAACGCGGCAGTCTGGGCATGTTGGAAGAATTCCTCGTGCCGGAAGAGACGGCCGGCAGCAGGTGCGACGCCGAGGGTTTCAAAAAAGCCCTCGGCGACCAGCATTCCCGTAGCCGGCGCTGGCTGTCCATTGCCTGAGAGCTTGAAGTTGTTGGGCCCCGTAAAGGCGAAGTAGCCGCTGATGGATTGAAAGGTGCGATTCTGCTGCTGGAAATCCTGCGTGGCATCGGCGGTGTAGGTCTTGCCGGATTCATTACTCTTGGCATCCTTCTCGACAATGCGCACAAGCTGCTGCGAGTTGGGAAATGGCAGGGGGCGCAGCATGATGGTGTTGACCACGCTGAAGACAGCGATGTTGGCGCCGATACCGAGGGCCAGGATGAGAATGGCAACGACGGCAAAGCCGGAGTCAAATCGCAAGGTGCGGAGGGTAAAGCGAAGGTCTTGAAGGGCATCAGCCCAGTAGTCAGTCAGACGGCGGCGGCGATCCATATGCTCTCCTATGCGCACGCCCATGCGCTGGACGGCGAGAATATTTCCAAACTGACGTTCAGCCTCTTCACGAGCGACTTCGGGTTGCCAACCTTTGGCGACAAGATCCTCAACTTTGGATTCAAGGTGAAAGCGCAGCTCATCCTTGACGTCTGCAACTGGATCGGAACCCGCCAGGCGGTCGTATCGCCGCCATAATGGAATCCGCCTCATGCCATCTCCTCCGGCAGCGGGGGCCGAGTCGCACCCAGGACCTTGGTCACGGCTGCGACGTATGCCTCCCAGGTCTTCATTTCCTGGCGCAGCTCACGCTGGCCCTTTGCGGTGAGCCGGTAAAACTTCGCCTTGCGGTTGTTCTCCGAGAGCCCCCACTCCGCAGCAAGCAGCCCCCTGTTTTCCAGTCGCCAGAGAGCCGGGTAGAGTGTCCCCTCTTCGACCAGCAACGCATCATCGCTCTGCCGGCGGATGAAGGAAGTGATGGCATATCCATGAAGCGGACCCCAGATCAGGGCTTTGAGGATAAGGACATCCAGGGTGCCACGTAGAAATTCGAGTTTGGCGGTCTCCATTTGCTCCCCTATGATTCAAAGGGAAAGATCTCACACTTCCCCTTTAAAAGCAAGGGGAGAACCTGCCGAGCAGCGTAGCCAGTCATGGCCGGGCTAATCGCACAGAATAGATCGGGAGCCGGAACTGCTTACATGCGGGGATTTACTTTAGAGCGATGTTTTCAGAAACAGGGCCAACTCTCGACAGATCAATTGGCAAAGTCCAGCAAGACCTTCTCCTGCCCTGCCTCACCATCGGCCAAGCGCACCGCCTCATGGAAGTCTTTCACTGAATACCTCACGCTCGCAGGCGGCGTGAGGGTGCGTTTCGACAACAAGGTCAGAAGATTGCTCGTTGCCGAGCGCACTTCGGTAAGCGGCTGGGAAGGCACCCAACGCGGAAGCCACCATCCGCGAACCGTGGCTGTCGAATAAATCAACCGCGGAGCAAAGAGCGGCATGAGGAATTTCGCGGGATCGGTCTGCCGATGACTGGAAAGGGCTCCATACACGAGCATGGTTCCACCAGGTGCGAGGTTGCGGACAATCTCGGCGCCAACGTCTCCGGCTACGCAGTCAATCGCTCGTTCAATGCCTCTGCCCGCAGTCAGTTCCTGCAGGCGTGCCCTGAGATCCTGGTCTGCGGTGCAGACGATCTCATCGCCTCGCAGGTCGCGTATGATTGGCTCCTGCTCCCGCCGCCGGATGACGTTAATTGTCCTGAATCGAAACTGCTGCGCCAGTTGCAGCACGAACTTCCCCACACTGGAAGCAGCGGCCGTCTGCAGAAGCCAGTCGCCCTCCTTAAGTTTGTGCGCTGATAGGGTCAATGCCCATGCCGTCAAAGGATTGATGTAGGAAGCGGCAGCGGCCTCATCGTCCAGGTCGTCTGGAACAGGCACTAATTTGTCTGCCGGGCACGCGATCTGCTCGCGCCACGTGTTCCATGTGTTCACGAAAACCACGCGCGTCCCAACCATCGGAGCTTGCACGCCTGGACCTAAAGCCTCCACAATTCCCACGGCTTCAATTCCCGGGCTGGCTGGCAACTCGGGCTGATAGCCATAGCGCCCCCGTACCATGTGCAGATCCGATGCGTTGATCGGAGTCAGCAGCACTCGAACGAGCGCCTCACCGGCGGCAACAGGGGGAGTAGGCATCTCAGCCAATTCCAAAACGCTTTTCGGTTCACCGGTCTGGCGAAAGATCAATGCCTTCATCTAGTACCTCCCGGTCTTCAGTCGATGGTTGATTCCGGCCGGATATTACTTCAGTTCGCCGGTGAGGAACAACCAAACGTTTGCCGGCGCAATGCCCTAGTTCTAGCAATCTAAGCAATATACGGCGCAGATCGGGCCGATAGCAAGCCGCATAAGAAGGTACAGTTTGATCCTGAACAGCCTTATCAGATCTTTTTTTGAATCAATAGACCGACTGGTCTACTCTGATCGAATGTAAGCCAGAAGGCTTCGACGATTCAGGAGGAATCACACCATGTCAGCACTGAAAGGCACAGCTCTTATCACGGGCGCATCCACCGGTATCGGCGCCGTCTATGCCGATCGCCTCGCAAAACGCGGTTACGATCTAATTCTCGTTGCTCGCAACGAAGAGAGGCTCTCAGAGTCTGCCGCACGCTTGAAATCCACCGGCCGCAGGATTGAGACAATTGTGGCCGACTTGACCAACAAAGGGGACGTGCAGCGCGTGGCTGAACGTCTGAGCAGCGATCCGACGATCACGGCGCTCGTGAATAATGCAGGTCTGGGCAGCGCGCGAAAGCTTCTCGACGAGAAGATAGACGACCTGGAGTCAATGATCTACCTGAATGTCACCGCGTTGACGAGACTGGCCCTTGCCGCGCTGCCCGCCTTTATCGCGCGCAAGAACGGTTTGCTCATCAACATTGCCTCGGTAGTGGCTCTTGCGCCGGATCTCTTGAACGGCACTTACAGTGGTACCAAGGCGTACGTCGTCAACTTTACCCAGGCGCTGAAGAACGAGCTGGCAGGGACGGGCGTGACCGTTCAGGCTGTGCTGCCTGGAGCAACCGCCACGCCATTCTGGGAGAAGTCTGGTCGTCCGGTGGAAGACCTGCCGGCCGAGATGGTGATGACGGCAGAGGATATGGTGGATGCGTCGCTTGCGGGCCTCGACCAGCATGAGCTGATTACTATTCCAACGCTGCCCGAAGTCGCTGACTGGGAGAAGTATGAAGCGGCGCGCAAGGCTCTGGGGCCGAACCTCTCCCGCCAGTTTCCGGCTGCCCGGTACAGAATTCAGAACTGAATCTTTGCAAGATGGTCTGCTTCCTGCTTTCCTTCGAAAGCAGGAAGCAGATGAGGGAGCTTCTTATGAACGCAAAATCGACGCGTGAACATTTGCTGGATGTGGGTGTCGAGTTGATGCACCAGAACGGCTACAACGCCACCGGGCTATCGGACATTTTGAAGGCGGCGGATCTGCCCAAGGGCTCGTTCTATCACCACTTCAGCAGTAAAGAGGACTTTGCCGCGGCTGCGCTAGCGCAGTATGTCGCTCATGAGGGACAGCACGCGGCAAGCGTCCTGAACGACTCCAGGACGCCGCCATTGAAACGCCTGAAGCGTTACTTCACCGACCTGGCGATGACCTACGGCCAGATGGGTGAGATACCCGGATGCATGATGGGGCGCTTCAGTCTGGAGATGGCTGCAAAAAGCCCGCAGTTGAGGAAACTGATCAGCGCTTCATTCGCGGGTTGGCAACAGAAGATCGCGGCCGTCGTTCAAGAGGCCGTGGAACAGAAAGAACTCCCCAGGGATACGGAGCCAGAGACGCTTGCCGGCTTTCTGCTTAACAGCTGGGAGGGAGCGCTTTTACGTTCGCAGGCTGAAAAGAGCGACGCTCCGCTCGAGACCTTCCTTCGCTATGGGCTGGATGCATTGGCACAGAAGCCGAAACCGAAAACTCACCGCAAGAGGCGCTGACCAGGCGCGAAAGCACGAATAGATCGCGTCCTGCACAACAAGATCCAACAGAAAAGGAGAACACAATGTCTACCATTCATCTTCACCAAACAACCAACCTGACGCCTGAGCAATACATCGCTGGACTCACCGATTTCGGTCCTGGCCGTGCGAAGCTCTTCCCCAACAGCGCTGACGATTACCTCACAGTGCATCAACAGAGCGGGACCGAGGCTGATGTTACGGAAGGGTCCGGTGGTGTGTGGGAACGCTTGCACTACAACTGGTCCGATTCAAACCATGTCGTCCTCACCACAATCGACTCGAATATCTGGGGTGGCTCGTCCGGACATACTTACACGTTTACCCGTCAGGCCAACGGCTCGACCGATATTGATGTGGAAGTCGTCCGCGAAGGCAAGAACTTCAAAGGCCGCCTGCTGGGGTTGGTGCTTAGGACAGTCGGCAGGAGCGTTCTGGAGAAGGCGTTTGTAAATAGCGTGAAAGCAATCGAGGGCCGGAACAGCTTATCGATGGAGTCGATCGCCGCTTGAGCAGAAGAGCCGGCACGTCGAGGGCGCGTAAGGAGCCGGAGTCTTCGAAATAAGGTGAACCGCCATCGTGAACGCACCATGAATCATCATCGCGTTTGACACTCGTTCACGAAGAGGGATATTGTTTTCGGCGGGGTGGAATCGTTACCACTCCAGTCTGTTGCTCGGCTTTTGCAGACACTGTCTCTTTCTTCGAGAGGCATATCTCCCTGTGCAAAGGAATGAGCCAATGTCCCTTTCCCGCAGAAAATTTATGGTCCTGAGCGGCGCAGCCGCTGGGGCAAGTGCCGCTCATCTTGCGGCTTTTCCACAAACCAGCTCGAACAACTTATCTCCCCTCTACTGGCCAACCAACCATGCGTTGCCGACCTTCCCCCAGGCGATCCACCTCGATGCGGCGGATCTAACCGCACTCGATGGGGATCAGCAGGCCATGCTGGTCACGATGCAGGGCATTGTGAACCGCACTCGCCCGCGGCTCTATTTTTATTGGGGCACCGACCCCACCAATCTCGAATGGCTGAAGACCATCGGCGTGCCTTATACGATGTCCACACAGCCATGGGCTCTCTTTGATCGTTATCGAACCGAAGTAGCGGGCGCAATCGTATATGACCCCAACGTTCCCGACACCATTAACCTCGCCACCACTCTTGCGGGCGTGCACGGCGCCGTAGTCGCAACAGCCGCCCTGGCCACTCAATATCAACTACCTGTCATCGAAGATCTTCGAGGCCGTTTCAATAACAAACTGGCTGTCTATCAATATGCACTCAGCGTTGTCTATCCCGAAGTGACCAAAAGGCTGGTCACTGCCGTCGGCCCATCTAATACCCAGCAAGTGCCCAACGTTCAGTGGGCGACCTTGCTCAAGGTGACGCAGCCTGTCACGGATGCGTCGAACAAGGCCACATATACGGCCGACCTCTCCGCGTTCGCAGGATCCGCTGTGTATGTTCGCTACCAGGACGCGTATTCGAACGATGGATGGGGACCCTCGGTCTCCCAGGTAACCGTCACTGCGGATGGCAGCGTGATCGCTTCTTTCCAGCCGGGAACCGCGGCGGAACAACCCTTTCTCTTCGATCAGGATAGTTCGCAACTCGCTTCGGGTGGATGGAGATTCGCCGACGGGACCAATTACTTCATCTACAAATTCGCGCCTCCCGCCGGCACAAAGATACTGACACTCTCGACGGTGATGTGGAACGAATACTTCGTAACCGCGACCAACACTCAGCCCAGCATTCAGGTTGCAAATCCGCTCCTCCGCGATTACATCGCTGCCACCAATGCGCCCGTGTTCTGGCTCGATCCGAATGTAGCCGAAGAAGCAGCGCTATTCGCGCAGATCCTGCAAGCCATGGAACCCGACACTCCCTACCTCGGCTGGTTCCCCAATGGCGACGAAATGACCGGAGTCACGCTCTGCGCCCAGAACGCATCAGCAGTTGGGGCCGCCGACGTTTTTTACAATGCAAGCGTGTTCAGCGGAGTTCGCGCACCTGTCAGGGCATACCAACCGGAGGTGCCCGTTCCAAAACTCGCCAATAAAATCTACCTCTCTCTGACCATGGTTGAGGGAGATAACATTCAATACGATCAGCACCGGATGCGCCAGATGTGGGATGACCCCGTCCGCGGACAGGTACCGCTGGGATGGAGCATCAGCGTCCTTCTGCTCGACATCGCACCCGCCATACTTAGTTATTTTCAGCGGACGCAGACCGAGAATGACCTTCTGGTAGCGGGACCGTCCGGCGCCGGCTACACGTACCCCGTCATGTGGCCAGCATCCGCATTGACCAAGTTTATGCAGCGCAGCGGAGCCTACATGCAGCGCACAGGCATGAAAACGTTGTTCGCCTACAACCGCGACAACAGCACCGACGTGCCCTTGTCGGCAGCCATCGTCGATCAATACAAGGCGAATCTTCCCGGCCTGCAGGGCATCGTGTACAACTACGAATCCTCCAGCCAGGCGAGCGTGATCGACGGCGTACCCGTGGCCACACTGCTGGGCGTAAACGATGCTCCATCGGGGCTCGCGGAGCTCACCAGCATCGCGCAAAGTTGGAATGGCGCCGCCCCGCTTTTTGTAGCCTCGGGATTGGAATCGTGGAACATGATGCCGTCCGACGCAAAGACGCTCGTCGATTCGCTGGGTACGCAGTTCGAAGTCGTAAGGCCCGATGTCTTCTTCAAACTGCTCCTGCAAGCCCAGGGTAATTAATCCGCAAGACCGCCGAAACCGAAACAGCAGGGAATCCCTCGTGCGCCGATCGAGCAGCGCCCGAGGGCACCCTGCCGGCTGGATTTCCCTCGATACAGATCTTTCAATAACCCATGGAGGTTTTATGAACATAAGAATGAGCCTCGCTCTCGCGGCAATGCTCACGGCGTTCTCGCTGAGCGGAGTTGCCCAGACCGGATCGTCTACCTACCTGGACCACGCTGCCGACGGGATCACCACGCTCCAAGGCTGGTACAACCCGAGCACCGGCCTCTACAACACCACCGGGTGGTGGAACAGCGCCAACGCTATAACGGTGCTCGGCAACTATTCGCTGGCGGCCAACACTATGCAATATGCGTCCACACTGTCCAACACATTTGCGGCCGCGCAGAACACCAACCCCGGGTTCATCAATCATTACTATGACGACGAAGGATGGTGGGCCTTGGCATGGATCAATGCGTACGACCTGACCCACAATCCCCAGTACCTTGCCATGGCAGAGTCGATCTTCGCCGACATTGCCGGCGGCTGGGATACCACAACCTGCGGCGGTGGTGTCTGGTGGAGCAAGGATAGAACCTACAAAAACGCCATCGCCAATGAGCTTTTCCTCTCGGTGGCCGCGCATCTCGCCAATCGCACCCGTGAGCCGCAGCGTACGCAATATGCCAACTGGAGCCGCCGCGAGTGGAATTGGTTCTCCGCATCTGGCATGATCAACGCGCAGAACCTCATAAACGACGGGCTCAATTCATCCAATCCCGGCGCTTGCACAAACAACGGGCAAACCACGTGGTCGTACAACCAGGGCGTGATTCTTGGCGGCCTCGCCGAATACAGCATGTTCAACCACGATCCGTCTCTGTTGGCCCGCGCCGCGCAAATCGCCAAGGCCGCGATCACCCACCTCACCGATGCAAACGGAATTTTGCATGATCCCTGCGAACCCAATTGCGGCGCCGACGGCCCACAGTTCCAAGGTGTGTTTGCACGCAACCTCATGCGCCTTTACCGCACGGTCCCAAGTCCCGCCTATCTATCTTTCGCCGGTAAGAACGCCGATAGCATCTGGAAGACGGATCAGGGCGCGAACTATTCCTTCGGCCTTATCTGGTCCGGCCCGTTCGACTCCGCAGATGCTGCTCGTCAAAGCTCCGCGCTGGACGCAATCGTTGCCGCCGCCATGATGAGTCGGGATCATTGAGCTATGCATCGCGGGGCTGCGTCTCGCCGGATGAAGCATGATGAGCGCTCGGCAAACGAACGCAGTCCCTGCCATGCATTTCCGGCAATGGTTTGCAGGCCGTAATGGTGAACCGACAACGGCAGGCCTCAGCGCTGCGGTGAGCCCCTCCTACCGACGCGCTCCATTCTTCTTGCCGGAAAAACTTCCGTCGTGATAGATTCGTCGTCACTCGTTGATACGGAAGTTTCTTCCTTCGCACTATTTCCGCTAGTAGATGCCCGCGGTGCATTTCAAACAAATGGTCGGTGAGGCGGAGGTTCCCATGACCCCCGGCAAGCGCAATTCCCTTTGGTCATTTTTCGTGTGCCTGGTGACGCTGTTGGGCATCGACGGCTGTGCGCAGGCGCAAACAAGCTATAGCTGCAAAAGCGGGAGATCCAGTTGTTATCAATCAGGCTATGACGGCCTCACCGCGCTCGAAGAACATGGGCGCGATACATGGTATTTCTGGACAGGCGGTGGTCTTGACTCTGGCGGAAAACAAGTTGTTGGCGACCAGGCTTTGTGGCGTATCCTCGCGGTGCAGTCTCACGGAACGTTTGACCTTCTTCAGGCAGTGGACTCCAGGTACCGAGGGCAGCGCTTCAAGTTGTTCGGAGTCATCAGCGATCCGGATTGTACAAAGGCCACCGGTCCCGACCAATATGGCTTGTGGCTGGATCAGTGCACCAGTCTGGACGTACCCAACCTTCCCGACGTTCCTGGCGAGCCCGCAGGCATTGTCGGGTTGCGCAAATTTCGGAATCCGAGATTCAACCCGGCTCTATGGGATGTCGATAAGTACAGGGCAGATCCATCCCAGGTCGAACCACCTTATCTGATCGGCGTGGCCTGCGGGTTCTGCCACGTTGGTTTCAATCCCCTGCATCCGCCTGTCGATCCGGAGAATCCTCAGTGGCATAATCTTCACCCGGGCATCGGCAACCAATACTTCCGCGAGCAGCTCTTTAACACTGCGAAGTATCCGCCCGCGCGGGGACTTAAGATGAGTGACTTTCGCTGGCAGGTGGCCAATGCCCAGCCAGCTGGAACCTCGGAGACATCGCAGGTCGCCACCGATCACATCAATAATCCAAATGCGATTAATAACATCGCCAATCTCAACTTCCGGCCCCGGCACACAGAACGCACAGCGGACGGAGTGGAACGGGAGGTTTACCACGTGCTCAAGGACGGCGCCGACTCGATCGGTTCCGCGTGTCTTGACGATCCCAAGCCTGATCCCGGGGTTAACGATACGGCCTGCGCGGCTCTCCGCGTGTATGTAAACATTGGTGTCTGCGCTTCGATATGGACCACCCTGCACGATCCGGTCTACGGCTTGAAGCGCGCGCAGAGCCCCTTCGATCCCGGACAAGCCCGCATGGAAAGCAGCACCTGCGACGAAGGTTGGCTGGCGACCGAGGCGCGCATGCAAGGCCTGGAGGCTTTCCTCCGCACCCTGCCCCCGCTCCGCCTCGCGGACGCTGATGGCGGTGCTACCCATTTGCCGACGGATATCAACGTCCTGGCGCGCGGCAAAACAATCTTCGCTGAAAACTGTGCGCGCTGCCACTCCAGCAAGCGGCCGCCGCTGGACTACCACGGAGATCAAACTGAGTGGTACCGCAGCGCGGTGATGAAGGATGATTTCCTGACCGATAATTTCCTGTCAGATGACGCCCGCCATCCGGTTTCCGAGATAGGCACCAATATCGAGCGCGCCATGGCCAGTAATGCAACCGAAGGCCATATCTGGCAGAACTTCTCATCCGACACTTACAAGAAGCTTCCCGATGTGCATATCTCGGGATTGGTGAACCCCTTGCATACCGGCCTGGACTTGCTGCCTGTCAATGCGACTGGCGGCCGCGGCTATTACCGCACGCCAACCCTGGCAAACATCTGGGCCACCGCGCCTTTCTTTCATAACAACTCGCTCGGTGTGTTGGCGAATGATCCGTCCGTCGAGGGCCGCCTCACCGCCTATCAGGACGCAATGGAAAAGCTGCTGTGGCCACAGCGCAGGCCGGGGCTGAAAACAATCAGGAAGACAACTCAGGCCAGTACTTTTACTTACGAGGAAGGTGGCACAGTCTGTATTGCGCGTAATTCGCCGATCGACCTGATCGCGAATGTCGACCTCGTCACGCCGGAGAATTTTCGCAAGGACAATTTCTTTACGCGCCTCATGTGCCGCATTATCGGCACGGGGCATCTCAACGGACTGTTTTTATTGGTTGATAACGCGCCGGATTTCGTTCAGGATCGCGGGCACACATTCGGATCGAATCTACCTGATGACGACAAGCGAGCCCTGATCGAGTACATGAAAACATTCTGACCCGTCTTGCGAATCACGCAAGCAGGCCGCGAAAATAATCATTCAACAAGCGGTCATCTGGATCGTATTTCTTGCGTGCCTCTTGAAATACATTCAATCGGTCTCCGTATGCTTTTCGTAGCATCGCCGCGGTCAAGCCAGGCGTCTGATTGGGCAGCGGCCTTCCATTGCGATCGCTGCAGAACTGGTTATACGCATCGATAAATTCCGACCATCCCGGATTGGCCGTCGACACCGGATCGATGGTCATCACGGTTCCGTCGTAGGAATACGAAAGCAGCGCCTTCTGGTCCTGGGCGATCCGATAACCGACATACAGCAAGTTCGATCGATATCCTTCCTGCGCGTAGTAATCCTTGCAGAACTGGAAGAAGTCAGTCAGCGCGGCCGGGTACTCATCTTCAGGAAATGCGAACAAGCTGAACGTATAGCGGCTGTCATCGGACACGGGCGGGTATTGGATGATCTGATCGGGCGGAATCGTGTAGTCGCTGCACACAATATTTTCCAGTTGCAGGCGCCAACCTTCATTGAACGCGTCGATAATGCCATAGCGAATCGCAGGGATGGAGAAGTTTGCCTCGGTGTCGTGGCCTAACTTCGGCCCGAGCTGTCCCCAAATGTGATTTCTAAGCGGCCACGCGATACGATTTGGCTCTCCCGTCGCCCCCGGGTTGTATTTACGAAATTCGATTGTGATTTTGTCAGCAAACGGGAATATATAAAACATCATGGAATAATCCAGTGCCTTCAAGTCTGGCAGCGCTGCAATGAATTCCTGCAAACTATATGTTTTATGATGGACGCTCATCGGCGTTAAAGGCTTGATCTTATAAGTCACTTCGTATGTGATGCCGAACAGTCCGTAACTTGATCGGATAAGCTGCATTAAGTCGGGCTGTCCGTCTTCAGTCACTTCAAGTAAGTCGCCGCTCGGCAGCACCAGCTTCACGCCCGTGACATAGGATCCCACCTGGCCGTATTCGCCCGGGAAGGAAGCATCCTTGGTGCCGGCGCACGAGGCGCTTCCCGCGGACAGGCTTCCGATCTCCGTGTTGACATAAAACTGCAGGCCCTTCCCCTCCAGCGCCCGCGCCATGTCGAGATGCACTGCGTCGGCTTCAACGGTCAGGCTGTCCGTTCCGATTTTCAGGATTCGATTCATCTTCATCTTGATCAGGGTTCCGCTGTCAGCGACCCCGCAGGGGGCGGTGGAGTGATTCGACCCCACCGCGCGCACTGGCGAAGGGTAGGTTGCCGAGTCTTTGAGAACGCGGACAATGTCGTCGACGGAGTTCGCCTCCACCACCACCGCAGGGTGCGAAACGATGTTGCCAAACCAATTTGTGACGGTGTTCGTTCCCATGAGGTGGCCTCTCTTGAAGATGGGATGGGGAAGCAAGGAAGTGTCGCCCCGGAGGATGGCAGTGCCGGGACAATGCTGTCAACCAGTTTTCGCGGGCTGACGACTCGTTACCAATCGATAGTGGGACGGCCCATGGTCGCGTTTCTGGTCTCCTTGCCAGATAGAGCGCGCTTCCGGCCCCGTCAACCCAGGATCTCCTTGGCGAGAAATATTGACATTTCCAATTATTTCTTGGTAACTAATTCATTAGTTGCTCGTCTTAAAGAGTGACGGGAACGCTGAAAGCCCTCCCAACAGGCTGTTTGAGAGCCAGTTGAGGAGTCTTCGGTACCTGCTAAAAGCCATGCCACCAAAAAGATCCATCACGCTGACTCAAGCCGAACTCAGGCTGATGCGCGTCTTGTGGACGCGCGGCGAGTCCACCGTGGCCGACATGGTGACCGCAACCGCGGGCGAGGGTTCCTTAGCCTACACGTCGGTCCTGACCACGATCCGCGTCCTTGAGAGCAAGGGGTATGTTGCCCATCGCCAGGATGGCCGGGCCTTCCTTTACACATCCTGCATCGGCGAACAGGAAGCCAGCCGCTCCGAGGTTCGCCATGTCCTGCAGCGGTTTTTCGGCAACTCGCGCGAACGGCTGTTGTTGTCGCTGCTTGGGGATGACGAAATCACCCCCGACGAGCTAAAGCGTCTGAAAGAAGCTATCGCCGAAGTTCCCGATGAAGTCGAGGAGGAAGCCCGATGAATCCGATCTTTGATTCGCTTTCGTTCCTCAGTGCAAATGTAGCGGGCTCGCTATTTTCCGCCATTTGGGAAGGCGCCGTTCTGGCTCTTGGCGTGGTTCTTTGCCTGCGCGTGCTGCCAGGGCTAAGTGCCGCGGGCCGGTCGGTAATCTGGCTTAACCTGTTCGTTTTGCTTTCGTTGCTCCACGTTGTCCCGGCACTCGTCGAACCCAAAATGCTTTCGGCGGGCGCTCACATTGCGCCGGTTCACCTGGATCCCCGCTGGAGCCTGGCGGTCGTGGCGCTCTGGCTTGCAATTTCTGTAGGCCGCGCCGCGCAACTGATTCAAGGCGCTTTCCATCTCCGCCGCCTGGCACGCCGGGCGGTTCCCGTCGAAACCAGCCCAGAGCTGCAATCGCTCCTCGCCGACAACTCGAATGGCCGCGTAGCCGAACTCTGCACGTCCGATGAAGTAGCCCGACCCAGCGTTCTGGGCTTCTTCCGGCCGCGCGTGCTGGTTCCTCCCGCCCTCATCGAAGCGTTGTCGCCGGAGGAACTGCAGCAGGTTGTCCTTCATGAAATGGAACATCTGCGCCGCGCCGACGACTGGACCAACCTGCTGCAAAAAATCGGCTTGGTCCTGTTTCCTCTCAATCCGGTTCTGCTGTGGGTGGAGCGCCGCCTCTGCGCTGAGCGTGAACTGGCTTGCGACGATCGCGTAGTCCGCTCCGTTGCCGGCCGCAAGGCATACGCGTTGTGCCTCACCCATCTGGCTGAATTCTCGATGTTGCGGCGCAGCTTTTCGCTGGTTCTGGGCGCCTGGGAGCGTCGTCCTGAACTGGTACGCCGCATTCATCGCATCCTGGCGAAACCGGCCCGCGTCATGGGCCGTGGTCCAGCAGTGGCCGCGACCGGAGGTCTACTGGCGGGAGCGCTGGCATGCGCACTCGTGCTGGCACGCAGCCCGCAACTGATTAGTTTCGAACCATCTCAGTCGTCTGCTCAACAGGCTAAGACCATCACCCCGCTCGATCTGCACGAAATCGGCAACGCTCTGGGAGGTACGCCGCAGCTTGTAAAGGCCAACCTGCCGACGCCCAGCTCCGCCGCTCACAAAAAGCTGCTTCGCCCGGCCGTTCATAAGCATGCTAAACCCCACTGCCCGGCACCGAGCCTGATCGCCGGCGCAACCCCGGTTCCCGCGCCGCTTCCGCAACTCGATCAGCGCGAGCTCGTGGTGCTAACCCAGTGGACCACATACGAGATGCGGCCGCGCGTCGTCCTCGGCGTTTCGCACCCGATGCCGGCGGTGGTTGTCCCGGCTACCTATGCGGTCGTTCCCACGCCCAACGGCTGGATCATCATTCAGATTTAGACCGCGCATCAACTTCTCGGCGCCCTTACCCGGCGCCCAGTTCCTAAACAGCAAATTCAAACCACGGAGAATGAAATCCCATGCTTCAATCAACTAATCAATTAGTAACAATCGCAAAGAAGTTTACCCTTCCGGCCATTCTGGCTGGAGCATTCATGGCGGGCGGGGCCTTCTTTGCCGGTCATGGCCGCGTCCACGCTGCCGGCGCCATGGACGACAACAGCATTGCCCCCTTGACCTCTCTCGACCAAGCTATGGAAGCGGTCGCCTCGCGCGTCACGCCAGCCGTGGTCAACGTCGCCGTCACTTCCCGTGGCTCCGATGAAGAGATGGCTTCGGGGCGCGGCATGCAGGGCTTGCCTCCCGGCTTGCAGCAATTCTTCGGACCGATGATGCCGCAGCGCCCGCAGCAGCAGATCCAGCATGGTGTCGGCAGCGGCATCATCATCTCGCCCGATGGATATATCGTCACGAATAATCACGTGGTGGATGGCGCCGTGCAGATCAAGGTCACGCTGAACGACCGCCGCGTATTGAACGCCAAGGTGATCGGCACCGATAAGATGACCGACCTGGCGGTGGTCAAAGTGGATGCGAAAGATCTGCCCACCGTGGTCTGGGGCGACTCCACGAAGCTGAAGCCCGGCCAGACTGTGCTTGCTTTCGGCAGCCCCTTCGGCTATTTCCAGTTCTCGGTGACGCGCGGCATTGTGAGCGCAGTGGACCGGCCCAACCCCTATTCCGACGACGCCCGCAAACCCGGTGGCTACATCCAGACCGACGCCGCTATCAACCCCGGCAACTCCGGCGGCCCGCTGGTCAACTCCCACGGCGAACTGGTCGGCATCAACACCTTCATCATCTCCAACAGCGGTTCCTTTGAGGGCGCAGGCTTTGCCATCCCCTCGCAGATTGTGCGCAACACCGCCGACCAGCTCATCAAGAACGGCAAGATCGAGCACGGCTACCTGGGCGTGAATATCAACGACGTAACTCCGGACAACGCCCACTTCTTTAATTTGGAGAATGCCTCGGGCGCCATTATTGCCCAGGTCACGCCCGATTCGCCGGCCAGCCGCGGCGGTCTCCACCAGGGCGACGTGGTCACTGAAGTCAACGGGCAAAAGGTGTTGAACTCCAGTGCTCTGCAGATGGCGGTGAGCCAGATGAGCCCCGGAACGGCGGTCAAGCTCAACGTGATGCGCGACGGCAAGCCGGTGGCCTTGAATCTCACCGTCGGCCAATATCACCCGAAGACTGACGAAGCGAGCAATGACGACAGCGAAGGCCAAGGTCCCAAGAGCGGCAAGATCGGCCTGGCCGTCGCCGACCTCAACCAGGAGACACGGCAGCAGTTGAACGTTCCGGATCACGTGAAGGGTGTGGTAGTGCAGCAAGTGCGCCCCGCCAGTCCCGCGGAAGAAGCTGGACTGCAGCCCGGCGACGTGATCATGGAGGTCAACCGCAAGCCGGCGCAATCGGCCAGCGACTTCGTCAACCAGGTACACGGCGGGGCTTCCGGCAAAGACCTGCTCCTGCTGGTCTGGTCCAAGGGCAACGCCAGCTACCGCACCGTGCACGCCGACGGCGGCGAACAGAACGGCTAGTTTCACTACCCATATTCCTCCGTCCGGTTGTCCCCTTTGGGGATTCGTCCCCACCGTAGTACTCGGCGGCCATCTTTCGCGACTTGAAGATGGCCGCCACTGAAACCCATTTCCGGTCGAAGGAGTACAGTGGGCGCATGCAATGACCCACTGTGTTAGCGGGTGCCTCGCAGCGCTGGAGGGGCGCCGCGTTGTTGTTCGTTTTTGGGTGCCTGGTATTGACCTCCCCGGGTCAACAGGCACCCACGCCCGCTCGGGCGGATTCTCGCTGAAAACCGCGTAGCAACGCCCGGCCCTCGTTCTCTGCGAAAATAGAAATAGATGCTCTCCCTTCAAAATGCCGGCAAGCGCTTTGGCCCGCGCGTCCTGTTCACCGAGGCCAGCTGGCTGATCCGCAGTAAGGAAAAGACCGCGCTCGTCGGCGCTAACGGAACCGGCAAGTCCACGCTGATGAAAGTCCTCGCCGGCCTTGAGACTCTTGACTACGGCGAGATGCAGCAGACCCGCGGAATGAGCATCGGCTATCTGCCCCAGGAAGGTCTCCGCCTCGCCGGCCGCAACATCTTCGAAGAGTGCCTAACCGTCTTTGACGAGATTCGCGACATGGAACGCGAGATCGAACGCCTGGGCGCTCAACTCACTGAACTCGATCACGCCAGTCCTGAATACGAATCGGCTGCCGAACGTTATTCCATGGTGCAGGAGCGCTTTCATGCCCTCGACGGGTACGCGCTCGATGCGCAGGTGGGCGCGGTGCTGACCGGGCTCGGTTTCACCAAGGAAGACTGGTCGCGGCTAACCGATGAATTCAGCGGCGGCTGGCAGATGCGCATCGCGCTCGCCAAGCTTCTGCTCGCCAAGCCCAACCTTCTCTTACTCGATGAGCCCACCAACCACCTGGATCTCGAAACCCGCAACTGGCTTGAGGACTACCTCAAGAACTATCCCTTCGGCTACATCCTTATCTCCCACGATCGCTATTTCCTCGACGTCACCATCGACCGCACCGTGGAGATATGGAACAAGCGCCTCAACATCTACCAGGGCAACTACACCAAGTACCTGTCACAGAAGGACGATCGCCGCGCCCAGCTTGAGGCCGCCTATCGCAACCAGCGCATCCAGATCGAGCACCTCGAATCGTTCATCAATCGCTTTCGCGCCCAGGCCACCAAGGCCAAGCAGGTGCAGTCGCGCATCAAGGAACTGGAAAAGATCGAGCGCATCGAGATTCCCAACGAAGAGCCGATCATTCACTTCAAATTTCCACAACCGCCGCCGTCAGGACGGATGGTGGTCGAGGCGGAAGGGCTTTCGAAAAGCTACGGCGAGAAGAAAGTCCTCAACAACGTGCGCTTCAGCATCGAGCGCGGCGATCGCGTAGCCCTTGTCGGCGTCAACGGCGCCGGCAAATCGACGCTCATTAAGCTCATGACCGGTGTAGAAACCCCGACTACCGGCACCGTGCGCCTCGGTCACAACGTGGTCAGCGAATATTTCGCGCAGGATCAGTACAAGGTGCTCGACGGCGATGTGCGCATGCTCGACGACATCAGCCGCGCCGCGCTCAAGGTTCCGGAGCAGGAATTGCGCTCGCTCCTCGGGTGTTTTCTTTTCTCCGGCGACGACGTCTTCAAGCCTCTCGGCGTGCTCTCGGGCGGCGAGCGTAATCGCTACGCCCTGGCGCGCATTCTGGTCTCGCCGTCGAACTTCCTTCTACTCGACGAGCCCACCAACCACCTTGACATGCGCGCCAAGGACGTGCTGCTCGAAGCCATTGCCGCGTTCTCAGGAACGGTCATCTTTGTCTCCCACGACCGCTACTTTATCGACCGGCTGGCGACCCGCGTCCTCGAAGTCGAAAACGGCACGGTGATCAGCTACGAAGGCAATTACGAGGACTACCAGCGCCGCAAAGAGGCGCAAGCCGCGGGCTTAGCAGCCCCGGGGGCGGCTCCAGGAACGACTGCGCTATCCCAGGTCTCAGAAGCGAGACCTGGGGCACCCAGTATTATTGCGCCGGCCAATGGCAAGGCGGAGGCTGAAGTTGCCAGAGACAGGCCCCGCCGCCTCAATCCCATCAAGCAAAAACAGATGGAAGACCGCTGCGCATTTTTAGAAGAGGAAGTCCCACGCATCGAGGCCGCCTTGGCCCTCACCGAGCGGCAATTGGGCGTCTACGTCTCCGCTGAAGAAACCCAGAGGCTGTCCAATCTTGCTGAAAGCCTGCGCGCCCAACTCGCCGCGCTCACCGACGAATGGGAAGACGTGATGATGCAGCTCGAAGAGCAATCGGCCCTTTCCTAGCTCTCTTCGTCGGCATCTCCGTCGTGCATAATCAAAACACGATGGCGCTCCTCTGGAATCCCGAAAACTGGTCGCAGCGGCTGGCCGAACTTGAAGCCCAATCCGGCGACCTGAAAGAAGCTCCCCTGCGCCGCGATGTGCGCTCCCTCGGCATGCTGCTGGGCGACGTCCTCCGCGAACAAGCCGGAGAAGACCTCTTCGCACACGTTGAGGCCTTACGCCAGGGCACCATCCGGCGCCGCGACGCCGAGGCGCACGGCAACGAGGAAGAGGCCGCCCGGCAGGCCGCCACCGCCCTTGAACTCGTTCACTCGCTGCCCGTCGATCGCGCCATCCTGCTCACGCGCGCCTTCGCCTTCTATTTCGAGCTCATCAATCTCGCCGAGACCAATCACCGCAAGCGCCGCCGTCTCGCGTTGCAGTTGAGCGGACAGGCCGGCCGCCAGCGCGGTTCGCTGGCCGGAACATTGCGCGAAATGCGCCGCGTGGGCATCAGTGCCGATGAGGCCATGGACTGGCTCAAGCGTGTGCTCATCGTGCCCGTTTTCACCGCCCATCCCACTGAAGTCGCGCGCCGCTCCGTCATGTTCAAGCGCCGCCGCATCGGCGTGTTTCTTGAAGCGCTCGACCGCATCCCGGTTCCGCAGCAGGACCTGGCGCGCCTTGAAGAACAAGTCCTGGCTGAAATCACCAGCCTCTGGCAGACCGACGAAGTCCGCTCCCATCGCCCCACCGTCTATGACGAAATCAAGATGGGTCTCGACTACTACGATGTCGCCATCTTTGCCACGCTGCCGGGCCTCTACCGCGAAATCTCAGAAGCCCTGCGCTCGTCCTATAACCTCGACATCGAACCGCATGAATTGCCCCAGGTGCTGCGCTTCGGCTCGTGGATCGGCGGCGATCGCGACGGCAATCCCTTTGTCACCCCGCAGGTCACGCGGGATGCCATCGCTCTCGCACGCGGCCACCTGCTGCTCTACTACCAGGGCCGGCTTGAAGAGATCATCGACCTGCTCACCACCAGCGGCCAGCAGATTCCCGTGAGCAATGAACTGCTCGCCCGCCTCGAAGCCTACGTGGCGCAGGTGCATACCCCCGAGGCCCAGGTCTTCGGTGAACAATATGAATACGAGTACTATCGCCGCTTCATCATCTGTGTGAAGGCGCGCGTGCAGCGCACCATGGAACAGCCCGGACACGTCAGCGCCATGCTGCCCGTGATGCCCTACACGCTTTCGCAGAATCACGACAAGCTGACGCAGGCGCTGCCTCCCTACTGCTCGGTGCTCGAGTTTATTTCCGACCTCGAAGCCCTCCGCGACTCACTCGCCGCCAATCGTGGTCTGCGCATCGCACGCACGCTGGTCGATCCTTTACTTCTTCAAGTGCGCACCTTCGGCCTTCATCTCCATACGCTCGATATCCGCCAGCACGCCCGCGTGCACGCCAAGGCGCTCAAGGAAGCTATCGCCGACTCCAGCGCTCCCACGCTGCCCGGCGGCCTCTCCCCTGAAACCGCCAGCGTGCTTGAAACCTTCCGCGTGGTCGCCGAAATGAAAACCGGCTGCTCGCCTGAGGCCATTCGCCACTACGTGATCAGCGGCGCATCGTGCGTTGAAGATGTCCTCGCCGTGGTTCGCCTGGGCCGCCTTGGCGGCGTCACCGTTGAAGGCTCCGGGCGCGACCCCGGCCTGATGCCTGTGCCGCTCTTTGAATCCATTGAGGACCTGCGCCAGGCGCCCGCGATCTGCCGCGAACTCTGGGCCCGCGAAGACTATCGCAAGCTGCTGGCCTCCTGGGACAATTGGCAGGAAGTCATGCTCGGCTACTCCGACTCCAACAAAGACGGCGGCATGCTCACCAGCACCTGGGAGATCTTCCGCGCCCATCGTGACCTGCACGTCGTGGCCCGCGAAGCCGACGTGAAGCTGCGCCTCTTCCACGGCCGCGGCGGTACCGTCGGACGCGGGGGCGGCCCCACCCATCGCGCCATCTTCGCGCAACCCATGGACGCCTTCGAAGGCCAGCTCCGCATCACCGAACAGGGTGAAGTCCTCAACTTCAAATACGCCGACGAAGTGCTGGCCGAACGCAATCTCGAACTCATGATTGCAGCGGCCGTCGATGCCCTGGCCCGGCCGAACGCCCGCGATCCACAGGGCCACTTCACCGGCGTCCTCAAGCCCGAGTGGGAAGACGCCCTCAATGAGCTCTCCCTGGTTTCCTACCAGTTCTACCGCAAGCACATCCAGAACGATCCCGACGTCGTGACCTACTTCGAGCAGTCCACGCCCGTCGGCGAACTGGAACATGCCAAGATCGGTTCCCGCCCATCGCGGCGCACATCCTCACCCAATCTTGCCGACCTGCGCGCCATCCCCTGGGTCTTCGGCTGGACGCAATCGCGCCTGCTGGTTCCCGCCTGGTTCGGTGTCGGCTATGCGCTCGACGACTTTCTCAATCGACCCGGATCTCTCGAACTGCTGCGCGGCATGGCTCATGAATTTCCGCTCTTCATCGATCTGCTGCGCAATGTCGAACTGGCCCTGGGCAAAGTCGATCTCGCCACCGCGCGCCTCTACTCGGCTCTGGTCGAAGATGCATCGCTCCGCGAGCGCATTTACGATCTCTTTGAAGCTGAATTCCATCGCACTGTGCGCGCCGTCCTGGTCGTGACCGGTCAGGCCGAACTGCTCGAAGACAACCAGGTCCTCGCCCGCTCCATCAAGCTGCGCAATCCCTATGTCGATCCCATGCACCTCATCCAGGTCGACATGCTGCGCCGCAAGCGCGCCGGAGAAGACACGCCTGAGGTCAACCGCGCCATCGCCGCCACCATCAGCGGGATCGCCGCCGGTCTGCGCAATACGGGTTGATCAAGCAAACCGTCGCAACCGTGCCTTTCCAGCAACTTAGCTGACTTGCCGCTTGCCACACCCAGCCCCCCGGGTCTACTCTCTTCTCATGCGTCGATGTCGCTAACGTCGCCCCGGTGCGAGCTTCGATGCCCGGCGTGCGCCCCGATTCGCGCGAGCCATTCCCGCCTGACAGCTCCACCATCACTCCCAACTCATCCCAAGCATGTCTCGGGAAATTTCCCGGAACGAGGAAATCATCATGGCGCGTATTGCCGCAAATGTTACGGAACTCATTGGGCACACCCCGCTGGTGCGCCTGAATAAAGTGGCCGCAGGTCTCCCCGCGACTGTCGTTGTCAAGCTCGAAAGCCAGAACCCCCTCTCCAGCGTGAAAGATCGCATCGGCCTCGCCATGATCGACGACGCCGAGAAAAAGGGCAAGATCAAGCCCGGTCAGACCGTCCTGATCGAACCCACCAGCGGCAACACCGGCATCGCCCTGGCCTTCGTAGCCGCCGTCAAGGGCTACAAGATCATCCTCACCATGCCCGAAACTATGAGCCTCGAACGCCGCGTGCTCCTGCGCGCCTTTGGCGCCGAGATCGTGCTCACGCCCGGTCCGAACGGCATGAAGGGCGCTATTGCCAAGGCCAATGAAATCCTGGCCAACACCCCCAACGGCTACATCCTGCAGCAATTCGACAACCCGGCCAACCCCGCGGTCCATGTCGCCACCACCGGCCCGGAAATCTGGGACGACACCGACGGCAAGGCCGACATCCTCATCTCCGGCGTCGGCACCGGCGGGACATTGACGGGCGTAGCCAGCTACATCAAGAAACTGAAGCCTGAATTCAAAGCCATCGCCGTCGAACCCACGGACAGCCCCGTGCTCTCCGGCGGCAAGCCTGGCCCGCACAAGATCCAGGGCATCGGCGCCGGTTTCGTGCCCAGCATTCTCGACACGCACCTCATCGACGAAATTATCCAGGTGAGCAACGATGAATCCATCGCGATGGCGCGGCGCCTGCCCTTGGAGGAAGGCCTGTTCGTGGGCATTTCGTCCGGGGCTGCGGTCGTGGCTGCGCTCAAGGTGGCCGCGCGTCCTGAAAATGCGGGCAAACTGATCGTGACCATTCTGCCCAGCTTCGGCGAACGCTACCTGTCCAGCGCGCTGTTTGATTCGCTGCGCCAGGAAGCTCTCGCGCTGCCCACCCAGCCCGTCACCCTTTAGTCAGAAAACCTCGGTGCCCAGAGTCTCGCTTCTGAGGCCTTGGTGGCCTCAACTCAGAGCCTCCTTTATGCCGGGCCCCAGGTCTCGATCTTGAGACCTGGGATTCCCCTTCAACAGAACAGCCGCCATGCCCCTGTTTGCCCGCATTCGCGAAGACATCAACTCCGTCATGGAGCGGGATCCCGCTGCGCGCTCGCGCCTGGAGATACTCACCTGCTATCCGGGCCTCTGGGCCGTCTGGTTCCATCGCGTCGCCCACGTTCTGTGGCGTGCCAGGATTTATCTCTTCGCCCGCATCCTGTCGCAGGTCGCCCGCTTCTATACCGGCGTCGATATCCATCCAGGTGCGCTGCTGGGGCGGCGTCTCTTCATCGATCATGCTGCGGGCGTTGTCATCGGCGAAACCGCGATTGTCGGCAGCGATGTCACGCTCTATCAGGGAGTCACCCTCGGCGGCACCGGAAAGGGCCACGGCAAGCGCCATCCGACGCTATGCGACGGCGTCTTTGTCGGCAACAATGCCAACATCCTCGGCAACATCACCATCGGCGCCAACTCCCGCGTCGGCGCCGGCTCCGTCGTCCTCAACGACGTACCGCCCAACTCCACCGTCGTCGGCGTTCCCGCGCACATCGTTTATCGCAACGGAGAACGCGTCCTCATCACCGATCCCCACGACATCAAGGACCCGCTGTCCGACGCACTCATCGCCCTCGCCGCCCGCGTCGACGAACTCGAACTCCGACTCGGCGGAGAACAGCGCGCCGAACCCTTCGCCGCCGAAGAAGCCGATCGCTCCGCCTACAGCGCAGAACTCGAGCGCCTCCGATATTTCGTCTCCATGGGCGAAGGCATTTAGCAGGCCGCGCACCGCCTCTCCGCGACCTGCCTTATATGAAGCACCAATCCTTGGCAAACGGGTGCCCTATCTGACCGCGTTTTGTGCGGTCAGATAGGGAGACCAAACCACCTGATCAAGCCGTTACTTCGCCGCCAGTTGCCGCAGCACATACTGCAGAATGCCGCCGTGTTCGAAGTACTCGATCTCTTGCGGTGTATCGATCCGGACCTTGGTGCTGAACTGCCGCTGCTTTCCTTCCGGAGTTGTGGCCCTGACGGTCAGGATGCGGCCGTCGGCGAATTTACTCTTCAACATGCCGGTCAGTCCCGCGAAGTCATAGACCTCTTCGCCCGTCAGGCCGAGCGCCGTCGCACTCTGCTCATCGAGATACTGCAGCGGCAAAATCCCCATGCCAACGAGATTCGAACGGTGAATGCGCTCGAAGCTTTCCGCAATCACCACGCGCACGCCGAGCAAGTTTGGACCTTTCGCTGCCCAGTCGCGCGAGGAGCCTGAGCCGTACTCCTTGCCCGCCAGGATCACCAGCGGTGTGCCGCGCTCGGCGTACTTCACGCTGGCGTCATAGATCGACATCGGCTCGCCCTCCGGCAACAAGCGCGTCACGCCGCCTTCCGTGCCCGGAGCCAGCTTATTGCGCAGGCGCACGTTGGCAAACGTGCCGCGCACCATCACTTCATGATTGCCGCGCCGCGAACCGTAGCTGTTGAAGTCCGCCGGCTTTACTCCATGCTCCGCCAGGTACTTGCCCGCAGGCCCATTCGCCTTGATCGATCCCGCCGGCGAAATGTGATCCGTCGTCACCGAATCGCCCAGCACCGCCAGTACCCGCGCGCCCACAATGTCCTCGACCGGCGCAGGCGTCTTCGTGATGCCGTCGAAGTACGGTGCCTTGCGAATGTAGGTCGAGTCCGGCTCCCACTTGTATACGTCGCCGGTGGGAAACTTGAGTCCCTGCCAGTTTGCATCGCCGTCGGAAACCGTGGCGTACTCGTTGCGGAAGCTCTCGCTGCTCAATCCCTTCTCGATCGCGTCCGCCACTTCCTGTTGCGTGGGCCAAATGTCCTTGAGATACACCGGCTGCCCCTTCTCATCCGAACCCAGCGCATCGGAATCGAAGTTATGCCCGATCTTCCCCGCAAGGGCATACGCGACAACGAGTGGCGGACTCATCAGGTAGTTGGCGCGCACGTCGACATTCACGCGGCCTTCGAAATTGCGGTTGCCGCTCAGCACGCTCACCGCTACCAGCCCGTGCTCATCGATGCTTTTCGAAACATCGCTGGGCAGCGGTCCCGAGTTGCCGATGCACGTCGTGCAGCCATAACCCACCACGTTGAAGCGCAGCTTCTCGAGATAAGGCAGCAAGCCGGATTTCTGGTAGTAATCCGTCACCACGCGCGAACCCGGCGCCAGCGAGGTCTTCACCCACGGCGGCACCGTCAATCCCTTCTCCACGGCCTTCTTGGCCAGCAATCCCGCCGCAATCATCACCGATGGATTCGACGTATTCGTACAGCTCGTAATCGCCGCAATCACTACCGATCCATGGTCGAGATACTTGTCAGGATCCACGTTGTAGCGCTCTTTCACGGTGGTCGTGACGTGCAGCGGATTCTTATCGGAAAGCCCGCCATCCTTCACCGTCACGGTGCGCTCCCACGCCGCCGCCGTCCGCGTGCCCAACGGCTTGGCCGTGGGCGAAAGCAAACTCGGCAACTGTTGCGCAAAGCTGCCCGCGGCATCCTTCAGCAGCACGCGATCCTGGGGACGCTTCGGTCCCGCCACGCTCGGCTCCACCGCGCCCAGATCCAGTTCCAGCGTCTGCGTGTACTCCGCCTCCGGAGAAGCGGAGGTATGGAACAGCCCCTGCTCCTTGTAGTACGCCTCCACCAGCGCAATCTGATCGTCGCTGCGTCCCGTCAGCCGCAGATAGCGCAGCGTCTCCGCATCCACCGGGAAGATACCGCACGTGGCGCCGTACTCGGGGGCCATGTTGCTGATGGTCGCGCGATCCGCCAGCGGAAGCTCCGCGATCCCGGGTCCATAAAACTCCACGAACTTCCCCACCACGCCCAGCTTGCGCAGCGCCTGCGTCACCGTCAGCACCAGGTCGGTGGCCGTTGCTCCTTCGCGCAGCTTGCCCGTCAGCTTGTAGCCCACCACCTGCGGCACCAGCATGCTCACCGCCTGCCCCAGCATGGCCGCTTCGGCCTCGATGCCGCCCACGCCCCACCCCAGCACGCCCAGCCCATTGATCATCGTGGTGTGCGAATCCGTGCCCACCAGCGTGTCGGGATACGCCACCGTCTGCCCATCGATCTCCGTCGTGAACACCACCCGCGCGAGGTATTCGAGATTCACCTGGTGGCAGATCCCCATGCCCGGCGGCACCGCGCTGAAGTTGCGAAACGCCGTCTGCCCCCACTTCAGAAATGCATAGCGCTCGCGGTTGCGCTGAAACTCCAGCAGCGAGTTGGCTTCGTACGCACCCGTCGTGCCGAACTCGTCCACCTGCACCGAGTGATCGATCACCAGTTCCGCCGGCACCAGCGGATTCACCCGCTCCGGATCGCCGCCCAGCGTCTTGATCGCGTCCCGCATCGCGCCCAGATCCACAATGGCGGGTACGCCGGTAAAGTCCTGCATCAGAACGCGCGCCGGCATGTAGGCAATCTCGCGGCTCGGCTCGGCCTTGGCATCCCACGTAGCCAGGAAGCAGATGTCCCCCGCCGTCACATTCAGGCCGTCTTCGCGGCGCAGCAGGTTCTCCAGCAAGATCTTCAGGCTGAACGGCAGGCGGCTCAGGTTGAAGCCCTTGGCCTCCAGCGCCGGCAAACGATAGATCGTATACGTGCGATTGCCGGAAGTCAGTGTGGCCCGGCTCTCAAAGCTATTCATCGGGGAACCTCTCCATCCGCACACAGCGGATCGAACTATGAGTTGTCATCTTCGCGCGCTGAACGCCCCAGGTCGCATCCGCCGCACCGGACGACCTGGGAGACAGCAAATTTCGTCGGGGATAGATTACTCAGCTGAGGGAACGGCGTCCACGATCGTGCCTCCCGCGGTGGAAGCGCTTCAACAGTGGCGCGCGATAGTGGACGGAGCGGCGGCGCATGGATTACCCGAAAATTTTATCGCGAATGGCCCAGGAATGGGTACGCGCGTCGCTCATCCAATCCGTCAATCCCAAATTCCGGGCTATGCCTCTGCGACTTAGCGCACATTACCCTGCCACGGGTTCGGCCTGGCTGGCATGGACGCCTGCTGGCTCGCTTTGCGCAGCGAAAGCCGTCGCGCGCCCACGGCTGTAGTGCCGCGGCGAACACCCCATGACCCTCTTGAATGCCTGCCCGAAGGCGCTTTCTGATTCGTAGCCGACAGACCGGGCAATGGCGGAGATCGAATCGCTGGAGTGCGACAGCCGCTCGCCAGCCAGCATCATGCGCCAGCGCGTCAGGTATTCCAGGGGTGACTCGCCTACGGTCTGTTTGAATTTCAGCGCGAAGGTCGATCGCGACATGCCGACACGCTCGGCCAGATTTTGAATTGTCCAGCCTTGCCCCGGATCGTCGTGCATGGCCTGGATCGCCGCGCTCATCTGCTTGTCCGCCAGCGCGAAGAGCCATCCCACGCCGCCCTTCAGGCCTTCCGCCAGGTGCAGCCGCAGCGCCTGCACCAGCATCATGTAGGCGAGTTGCTGCGCCACCAGGAACCCGCCCGGCTGCGGTTCGCGCAACTCCTCCCGCATCCGTTCCAATGACCACCGCATCGCCGCTTTATCCGATTCCTTGCGGATATGCACGATGGGCGGCAGCATCTCCAGCAGAATCCCCGCATGATGCCCCTCGAAGGTGAAATGTCCCCCGGCTATAAAGCAATCTCCGCCGCCTTGGATGGTGCCAACGCGGCCGTTGCGCCCACCGGTAAACAACGTCAGGGCATCGACGGGCGTCAAGGCCAGGTTGGTGGCAAGCCGGAAGGGCCGCCCTCGCGGCAACAGGAAGCAGTCGCCGGCCTTCAAATTCACGGCTGCGGCAACGCCCTCCACCGCCAGCCAGCATTGGCCCGCAATCACGGCATAGCACTTGATCCCTTCGTGCTGGTGAAACTGGATGGACAACTCGCCACCCACATCAAATCCGCCGGACAGGAAACTGCGCGGCTTCAGCAGCGACAGCACATCGGAGAGCGGGTCCATAAATCCTTCCGGACGATTGCAATGTTAATACGGACTCTCTAGCTAGATCGTATTTCCTCAAGATCCATCTTGATAATATCCGGGCTGCGGATGCGGTCGCGGAAATGGAATGAAGTAAAGGAGAAATCGACATGCGTGTCTTCTTAACCGGTGCCACAGGCTTTATCGGTACTGCCCTGGTTCAGGAACTGATGAACGCGGGCCACCAGGTCCTCGGCCTCACCCGCTCCGATGCTGGCGCCAAGGCTTTGGCAGATGCCGGTGCAGATGTGCATCGAGGCCATCTTGAAGACCTTGACAGCCTGCGCAGCGGAGCGGCCAGGGCGGATGGCGTGATCCACTGCGCCTTTATTCACGACTTCTCAAAGTTTGAAGCCAACTGTGAGATCGACCGGCGCGCCATCGAGGCTCTCGGCGCGGAGCTCGCCGGCTCCGGCCGTCCCTTGATCGCCACCTTCGGGACCGCTATCGCAGCCCCTTCCGGAGCTCTCGCGACCGAAAACGACC
Organism: Occallatibacter sp.; assembly: GCA_036488735.1. GTDB lineage: Bacteria > Acidobacteriota > Terriglobia > Terriglobales > Acidobacteriaceae > Telmatobacter. Next base: position 95,129 of record DASXHC010000030.1, on the reverse strand, counting down.
AGCCCAGTAATCGACTGCCCCGCGGCGCTGCAGAGTACACCACCGATGCAGTGGCGGAGAAAGGCGTTCGCGCCATGGTGATGCGGCTTCCGCAGGTTCACAATCCCCTGAAACAAGGCCTCGTCAGCTACCTGATTGCCACCGCCCGGGAAAAGGGCGTCTCCGCCTACGTTGGGGACGGGCTCAACCGCTGGCCTGCTGTGCACCTGCTCGATGCGGCGCATCTCTACAGGCTGGCGCTGGAAAAGGGCACGGCGCGCGCAAGGTATCATGCCGTGGGCGAAGAGGGCGTGCCGCTTCGCGACATCGCCGAGTCGATCGGCCGGGGCCTGAAGCTCCCCGTGGTGTCATTGTCCCCCGACCAGGCGGCCGCTCATTTTGGCTGGCTTGGGCTCTTCGTAGGTAGCGACATCCCGGCTTCCAGCGCGCTCACGCAGGAACGTCTGGGATGGCGCCTCTCGGGACAGCCGGGAATGATTGCCGATCTCGACAAGGCGCAATATGTTTGAGCTTTGACGCACTGCATACCTGCGGCGCACCAAACGCCGCAGGTACAGGAGCGGCCCTTCGTTAGGCTGCCATCGCGGCATCCCTCATTTCTTCGCGAAGGCTCCATGCACTTCTGTTCCATCCCCCCCCGGCAATCGCCGGCGTCCTTTGAGTGCGCGCGATGTTTGCGCCTCTGCCTCGCAGCAGCTACGCTCGAATCTGATCGCGGGGGACTGCATGCATCTGCGCACACTTCACCTTGTCATGGCGGCAACATGCTTCAGCACACTTTTCGCCAACGCTCAAACCAATCCCGCCAGCCAGCCCGCGGTCACTTGGCCCACGAAGGATGGCAACGTTACGCTGCCCAACTTCCGCTTCGGCAGCGGCGAAACTCTGCCCGCCCTCAAGCTGCACTACATCACTCTCGGCGCGCCGCATCGCAACGCCGCGGGCCGCATGGACAATGCCGTCCTGCTGCTGCATGGCACGGGCGGCAATGCGCACTCGCTTATGAATCCGGTGTTCTCCAACGTCCTCTTCGGGCCCGGCGGGCTGCTCGACATCACGAAATACTTCCTCATCCTGCCCGATGACATCGGCCACGGCGAAAGCTCCAAGCCTTCCGACGGACTCCACGCTCACTTCCCCGCGTACGACTACGACGACATGGTGCGCAGCCAGCGCATGATGCTCGATGAAATGAAGATCGATCACCTGCGTCTCATCCTCGGCACATCGATGGGCTGCATGCAGACGTTCGTCTGGGGCGAAACCTATCCGGGATTTGCCGATGCGCTCGCACCTTTCGCGTGCCTGCCCGTGCAGATCGCCGGGCGCAATCGCATGATGCGCTATATGGCTATCCAGGCCATCAGGCAGGATCCCGCATGGATGGAGGGAGAGTATAAAACTGAGCCAGTGGAAGGACTGCGCACCGCCGGCGAAATCGTCATGATCATGGGCTCGAGCCCGTTGCAGATGCAGAAGCAGGCGCCCACGCGCGATCAAGCCGAGCAGTTTGTCGCCCGCCATTTAGCGCGCGTCACTTCTACCACCGACGCCAACGACCTCATCTACTACTTCAACGCCAGCCGCAACTACGATCCCAGTCCGCGCCTCGAAAGCATCACGGCTCCGGTGCTGTGGATCAACTCTGCCGACGACTTCATCAATCCTCCCGAGTTAGGGATCGCGGAGAAAATGGTCAAGCGCATGCCCCATGCCCGTTTCATCCTGCTCCCCATCTCCGATGCCACGCGCGGCCACGGCACCCATACCGTGGCGTCGGTCTGGAAAGACTACCTGGCTGAGTTTCTCCGCGACACCGGATCCAGGCCCTAGGCTTGAGTGGCCGGACCATCCGGCACAAAGGTTGATATTTTCACCATCGATCGATTCATCCCATCCACAGAATATGTCGCATGACAGACACAAGTGTATAAAATGAGACAGACGCAGTAGCCGCTTCGTGGAAAAATTACGTTTAGAGGAGTGTGTGGGCGATTCGCTCGACCATGGCCGCGCCTTTGTAAGGAGGCTCTCGCAGCCGAAAGGTGGCCCGACAATGACATCGAATCCGGATATCTCGTTTGATCCCGCGGTCTTTTTAGCCCTTGCTGGTTTGGGCAGAAGGATCATCGAACTAAAACCTAAAGAATCTTTTTTTGACCAGGGCGATCCCGCGGATTCAGTTTTCTATCTCGAAAAAGGCCGCGCTAAAATTACCATCGTTTCGAAGAGCGGCAAAGAAGCCACCATCACCCTCATCTCTCCCCGCGACTTCATCGGCGAAGAAGCGCTTGCCGGCGTGCCGGGCTTGCGCCTTGTTTCTGCCAGCGCCATCACCGCCTGCACGGCCCTCAAGATCGGGCGGGACGAGATGATTCGCGCCATGCATGGCGAGCATAAGTTTGCCGACCTGTTCATGAAGTTCCTGCTGGCGCGCAGCATGCGCATCCAGGCCGACCTTGTCGATCAGCTCTTCAACTCCAGCGAAAAACGGCTGGCGAGAATTCTCCTGCTGATGGCGGAATTCGGTATGCCCGGTGAACCGGAGCCATTGATTCCCAAGGTTTCCCAGGAGACCCTGGCCGAGATGATTGGCACGACGCGGTCCCGCGTCAGCTTCTTTATGAATCGCTTCCGCAAGCTCGGCTTCGTGGAATACAACGGCCGCATTCGCGTCCATAAGTCGCTGCTTAACGTGATCCTGCACGATCACATGCCCAGCGATAACGCCGTCAAGCCGGAACTCAACAACGACCCGCCGGCCCGCCGCCGCAAGAAACGAAATAAATCGAGCCTGTCCAAAACTGATCAGCTTCGCAAATGACGCGATGAAATACCACCCCCGTCACCTTGGAAATTGAACATCGGGAGAACGATATGCCGGAGGTCGGCGCTTCCATATTCATAGTTGAAGATGAATCCTCGGTTCGAAATTCCCTGGTCCAGGTTTTCACTGCTCTCGGGTATCGCGCCCGTGGCGCCGCGGATGGCCTCGCCGCCCTGATCGCGATGCGGCAGGAAGTTCCTGACATTTTGCTCTCCGATCTCAACATGCCCGCCATGTCCGGGTTCGAATTGCTGTCCATCGTGCGTCGCCGCTTTCCGGATATGCACGTCATCGCGATGAGCGGCGCCCTGTATGGAGAACAGATTCCCTGCGGCGTGTCCGCCGATGCCTTCTATCAAAAGGGCAGCGGCATTCCGGAATTGTTGAAGACCGTTGAGTCCCGTCCTGTGCCCAGGCACCTTTCCACTCCTGACCCTATCTGGATCCAGAAGAACGGATGCGATCCTTCAGGGGGTGAATTCGTCATCATTGCCTGCCCCGAGTGTTGCAGAACCTTGCCCAGTCCATTGATGGAACCGCGAACTTGATCTTCGAAACCAGCTGTGTCTTCTGTCGCTGCTTGATCTTTTATGCCATCGTTGAACCGAACAATTGATTCTTCCGCAGCGCATGAAATCGGCGTGATGCAATGATTACGCCGTTCATCTCGGGGAAGAGCTGGCTGACCGGCGCCGCTTTCTTCTCTTTGATCAGAACGAACTGCGGCGTAAACGATCAAAACTGATCAGCGTCGCCCCCCATAAGATGCGATACTGTAATTGATCGCTTTGATTCGTAGAAGTGGACTGAGACACTCCGGATATCACCACGATTAAGAGGCGCACTGAATAGCTGACCGCGCAAACTTTCAGCGTATTTATAACGGCTCTTCGGAACGACTCATCCGACAGGGTCTTTTGGAGTTACCTTCCTCTTCTGTCAGTCCCTGCGGAAACTATGTGCGCCATCGGTTCGTAGACGAAGGGGTGCTCCCATGTGGAGAATTATGCAGAAGCCCGGCTTTATTAGACGAGACAAGACCCGTACTCAACCCATCATCTGGATGACCACGTTTTTCATGATCGTGTTTCACGCCGGTGCCATCGCTGCGTTCTTTTTTTTCAGCTGGAAAGCTTTGATTGTGGCGTTCCTGCTGTGGTGGGTCGCCTGTAGCCTCGGCATCGGCATGGGATACCACCGTCTGCTCACACACCGCGGATACAAGACGTGGAAGTGGGTGGAATATGTGCTCTCGGTCTGCGGAACGCTGGCCCTCGAAGGCGGCCCTCTGCTGTGGGTAGCCACGCACCGCGTCCATCACCAGAACACCGATAAAGAAGGCGATCCGCATTCTCCCCACGACGGCGGCTTCTGGGCCCACATGGGCTGGATTATTACGGGGAAGACTATGCAGACGAATGCTGCAAATCTCTTGCCCTACGTACCGGAATTGCGTAAAGACCGATTTCACATGCTGATCAACCGGTGGCACTGGGTACCGATCACGCTGTCGGCGTGCCTGCTGCTGGCGTTTGGCGGTTGGCGATATGTTTTGTGGGGTGTTTTCCTGCGCACGGTGATCGGTCTTCATTCGACGTGGCTGGTGAACTCGGCGACGCACATGTGGGGAAGGCAGCGATTCAGCACGCGGGACGATTCGAAGAACAGTTTCTGGGTGGCGCTTCTCACGTTCGGTGAGGGATGGCATAACAACCATCATGCTTTCCCGCAATCGGCGCGGCACGGGCTGGCGTGGTACGAGTTCGACCTGAACTGGTATGGAATCTGGCTGCTGCGGCTGGTGGGCCTGGCGTGGGATGTGAAGGCGCAGAGGCTGGTTCGAGGCGGGGTTAAGTCCGAGCAGAAGGCAGAAAGTTTGCCGCCGGAGGCACTTGCCGTCGCGCAGCCCGCGTCCCAGCCATAGATTTTTTGCCCCGGCGCGGCTGTTATCTTTTCAGTAACAATCGTGCCCAAAGGAGCGTGCAAAAGACTCTGCCTGCAAGCAGAGTCTTTTTTGCCTGACCTGGGCACGGGCAAAAATGACGAAAACTCGAAAATGGATGTAACTTGTTATTTACATTAGAGATAGGTCCCTCATCGCTGGAGCGCGCAAAAGAGCGATTTTGGCAAATTCCAATGATTCGCGTCTTTTTGCGCCGTGCCTGTCCACGTAAGCTGTTGACCCTCCAATCGATACCGCGATTTTGGCGCACTTTTCATGCAGCTGAATTTTGCCCAAATTTGGACAGGATTGCGCCGCGGGCTAAAAAAAAAGCGCGGCGAAGACCCAGGACCCTCGCCGCGCCGCACAAGCTGTAAGTCGGAGTCGGCCCACCCTGGCGACAAAAACAAAGACGTCGCGAGGGTGGGGCACCCAATCGTTGGTCGTGGTACGAGGTTTCCCAGGTCTCAGAAGCGAGACCTGGGGCACCCGGCACAAGCAGTAATTCGGAGTCGAGACCTGGGGCACCCGGAATTCGGCCGCGTCGCAGAAGCAGTTCAGTCGGTGTCAGCCCACGAAGACCATGGATGAGCCTACTGGTGAAGGCACGGGCCGAACTCTCTTTGTGACTTGCTTCAGGAGTTCCGCACCATAGTGTGCGGCTGCCAAAGAACGTTACGCCTGATTTCGTCAACCCGAAGGCACCATGGGCAGCACGGGTTTGACCGGCCTTGCCATCCTCGGTCAATATGTGGGCAAACGGTCTACGAGCCGGGCGCGGCATGGCCTCTCTGCCTGGTGTCGCAAACCGTCCCGTTCATGGAGGAGGCGCGACAGTGCGCCGCAGCGTGGTGAGACATGGCTTTAGTTCAGGAACTCTATGACGAGCTTTCACTCTACACGCTGGAACTGCGCGATCCAGCTTTCATTCATCAGCACGTTGTGGACGCGTATGCGGCGCAGCACGCCGACGCAAACACCAAGCCGATCACCATCGTCTTCGCGCTGATGGGGCTTTATCTTCATTTGGAAAAAGGCTTCACCGGCAAGCAGGTACAGCGCGCGCACATGCGCATGGCGCAGCATCGCAAGCGGTGGGTTGCGCCGCCGCTGCCGCAGCGGCAGGCTTTGATCGGCGTGGCCGATGTGCTGGCCGCGGCTCCCGGCGCGGGGCGGAATGCGATGATACGCCGCTGGTGCGCAGCAGTATGGAAGGACTGGGACGCAAGCCGCGGACAGATTGCATCCCTCGCCCAAGCTGAGTTGGATGTTATGCCTTAGCGGTGATTGTTGTATCAAGGCAGAAACCAGCTCGCAAGTTTCTCAGATTGAAATCGCCAACAGAAAGCAAAGCAGCGAGGAGGCGAGCGCGGCCACCCGGAAGCGATGCAGCGTATCCCACTTCCTGTGTTCAGCGCGCGCGGCTTCTGAAACGGTGGCTGCAGTCGATTGAACCAGCCGGTTATTGATGGGGACCATGAACAGCAAGGACTGCACAATCACGGCCACCCAGATGGCACTGCCGGTAACAAGAAGCGCCCAGCCCGCCTGGTGACGATGCACGACAACTTCGGCGATCAGCAGCAAGAGACTGGCCACATACCAGAAGGGCATTACAGTACCCAGCGTCTTCCCGAACATGCGAGTGGCGCTCATCTGCGCCGCGCTATCGAGCCGCCTCAAAATCGGATTGATGAAGGCGGACACGGTGAATTCGACGCCGACCAGCAGACCGATGCAAACGTTGGTTGCGATATCCAGTAATTGCGTCATAGCATCTCCTCCCCATCTGACGCGCGCACGGTGTAGACTGACTCATCGATCGATACTGACAAAGTTGTCAGTACCAGCGTTGCTGTCAGTACCGGGGTGAGGTTTGAATATGCCGGTTTCGAAGAAAGAAATATCGGAATGTCCCATCGATGCGATGCTGAGCGTCATCGATGGAAGATGGAAAGGCACCATCCTGTGGCGCCTCTCGGAAGGCCCGATGCGCACCAGTGAACTGCACCGCAGCATACCCGGCATCACCGAACGCATGTTGATCCGGCATCTGCAGGAACTGGTGAAGGATGGCATTATCCAACGGCGCGACGAAGGCTCGCATCCGCCCTGCGTGCACTATTCCATTTCCAGGTACGGACGCACGCTGGTGCCGGTTCTCGAAGTGATTTGCGCGTGGGGCCGCCATCACCTCAAGGTCGTGCACCGCGCGTGCAGCGCGATTTAGACAGTTATGGCGTTACCAACAAACGGAGTGTGCTTACCGGCTGCGTATCAACACCGCCGTCGCATCGTCGGTACGGTCCGACCCGGCGCTAAATCCCTGAACTTCGGTGATCAGCCCGTCCACACACGCGTCCGGCTGCAGGAAGTGGTCGATCAAGCGTCCGGGGCCGTACTCATCTTCGGTATGATCCATGGCCTCGGTGATGCCGTCGGTATAGAGCAATAACTGCGTGCCCGGATCGAGGCGGACCGTGCTCTCCGGATACGTGGACGGCCCGAGGCCCAGCGGCAAGCCTGTATCGAGATCAAGAAATGCGCAATGATCGTTGATGACCAGCGGACGGAGATGCCCCGCGCTGGCCAGGGTGATTTCGCGCGTGGCCGCATCCAGCACTCCATACACCATGGTGACAAACTTCCCGCTGGGAAAATCTTCAGTGAGCGACCGGTTGAGGTGCGCGAGAGTCTCGGCCGGCGACGCATATAAGGGCGCGATGGAACGTAAAATAGCGCGCGTGGCCGACATCAGCAGGGCAGCCGACATGCCCTTGCCGGAGACATCCGCCAGGGCAATGCCATAGCGTTGATTGCCGAGATCAATGAAATCGAACCAGTCGCCCGCGACGGCCCCCGCGGGATGCCACGCGGTTTCAAAGGCAAATCCGGGAATCAACGGCGTGGGCTTTAAAAACAGCGCTCTTTGAATGGCCCGCGCTTCCGCCGACTCCATCTCCATCCGCTCGCGCTCAAAACGTTCCCGCCGGAACAACCGCGCATTTTCGATCGCGATGGCAAGATGTCCGGCCAGCGCCTGAAACACTTCCAGCTGATCTTCAGAAAAGGCGTTGACGTCATGATGGTCAACCAGCAGAACGCCAATCACCGCGCTGCCCGCCTTCAGAGGGATGCTCACTTCCGAGAGCGTCGCCGGTTCGCAGGCGATGTAGTACGGATCTTTGCGGACATCGCGGGCATAACGCATCTTGCCGGTCGCGGCCACGTATCCCACCATGCCCTTGCGGCCGATCGGCATGCGCGCGCCTTTTGCATAGCGCGTGCAACCGCGCACGCCGCTCAGCACCATTTCGTTCGAATCGCCATCGCGCAGCCACACGGCGACTTCCACATTGCCCAGCGAGTCGGCAATGTCATTGACCACGCGATCGAGCAGCGCTTCCAGTTCCAGCGTGGACGCAATCAGGTGAGTGGCCCGCTGCAGCTTCATGAGCACCTGGATAAATTCGCATGAGGAATGAATACGCGGCGGAATTGCATGGCGACGGGGAGCAATCGGGGTTACCGGGGAAGCAGCCATGGCGCACCTTGAGACCCAGGAAGGGCTATGTAAGGGATGTGCCGCGGCCATCGCCGATGCAATCAATTCATCACATTTCGCTCGAATTTTCTGGCATTCAATTCCGAAACCGCGCTACACTCTGAAGACCCGCCGACCCCCGGCTACGGAGGAAAACAATGTTTCAGCCCAGCGCCTCACGAATTCGACCTACCCGCTGAACATTGCCTCGGGCTTTTCAAGTCATCGCCGCACTCCGCGGCACACCCGAGGATCATTTCAGCCCCGGGCGATTGCACTGCACAAATCCAATTGATCGCAGCGTAACCCCCTTCGCTTGTGCCCGCGCTTGAGCGCGTGCTCGTGGAGTTCTCATGTCTGTACTTCGATCGACCACGCCGCAACCGGCTGACGCCGGCGTGCGCAATTTACAGTCCCGTATCGCCGAACTTTGGAGATCGGTGCGCGAAGCCCTGAACGGCTCGCACCAGGACTACACCAGCGGCAGTCTTAACCGCTCCATCATCCTTCTGGCCATTCCCATGGTGCTGGAGATGGTGCTGGAGTCCCTGTTCGCCGTCGTGGATGTCTTCTGGGTTGGCCGTCTCGGCGCCAACGCGGTGGCCACGGTCGGCCTCACCGAATCCCTGCTTGCCCTGGTCTTCGCCATCGGCCTCGGCCTGTCTCTCTCCACCACCGCCATGGTGGCGCGGCGCATCGGGGAAAAGGACCCGGAAAACGCCGCCATCGCGGGGGTGCAGGCCATCGTGCTCGGCCTGGCGATCTCGCTGGCCATGGGGATTCCCGCGGGCATCTTCGCGCCCCAGCTTCTGCACCTGATGGGGGCCTCGCCGGAGATCGTGGCCGGCGGCTCGGGTTACTCGCGCATCGCCCTGGGGGGCTGCGGCGCCATCATCATGCTCTTCCTCAACAACGCCATCTTCCGCGGCGCCGGCGATGCGGCTATCGCCATGCGCCTGTTGTGGGTGTCGAACATCATCAACCTGATCCTCGACCCGTGCCTCATCTTCGGCCTGCACGTGGGGCCGGTCGCGTTTCCCCACCTCGGCGTCACCGGGGCGGCCCTGGCCACATGTACCGGCCGCAGCATCGGCGTGCTCTACCAGCTCTACCGGCTGCTCAAAGGCTCGGAGCGCATCCGCATCCTGGCCCGGCACATCCGGCTCAACGCAGGCGTGATGGTGCGCCTGCTGCGCGTATCGCTTACCGGCATGCTGCAGTTCGCCATCGCCAACGCCAGCTGGATCTTCCTGGTGCGCATCGTTTCGCTTTTCGGATCTGCTTCCGTGGCAGGGTACACGGTGGCCATCCGCATCGTGGTGTTCTTCGTCCTGCCGTCGTGGGGGCTGAGCAATGCAGCGGCCACGCTGGTGGGCCAGAACCTGGGGGCGGGCAAACCCGACCGCGCCGGCCAGGCGGTTTGGCGCACCGGCTTCTACAACATGCTGTTCCTGGGCACGATCGGCATCTTTTTCATCGTGTTCGCCACCCCGGTGGTGCGGCTGTTCGTAGACGATCCGTCTGTCATCCCCATCGCCGCCGTGGCCCTGCGCACCTTTGCCTGCGGCAACATCGGCTATGCCTACGGCATGGTCATGTTGCAGGCATTCAACGGAGCGGGCGACACCCTTACTCCGACCATCGTCAACTTCTTCGGCTTCTGGGTGCTGGAGCTGCCCCTGGCGTGGGGGTTGGCGGTGGGCTTGCGGATGCGCGCGGAGGGCGCGTTCCTGGCCATCGTCATCGCCGAATGTTCCATGGCCGCCGCGGGCATTGTGCTGTTCAAACGCGGCCGCTGGAAAAAGCAGAAGATCTAAACGATTCGGGACCGCCCATTTCCGGTCCCGAATCGCTTTTCCTTTCCATCCTCAGAATCCCTCAACGGCTCAACAACATCTGAGAGAATGATGGTAGTGAACAGAAAGAGACATGCGTCCATGGGGCGGATGGGGATACCTGTGCTGGCCGCGGCGCTGTGCGCCTGGGGACCGGCGCCGTTTCTGCACGCGCAGGCGGAAAGCAATCCGACTTCGGCCTCCAATCCGTTTTATGGAAGCGTAACCGCGCACCCGGCAACCGACGAGGCAATCCAGCTTTCGCTCGATGACGCCATACACCGCGGGCTTGAAAACAATCTCGGCCTCAAGCAGGCGGAGAACTCCGAGCGGGCCATCCATGGACAGAAGCTGCAGGCGCTGCAGGAGTTTCTGCCCACCATCAATCTCAGCGCCGACGCCGGGTTCTACCAGCACAACCTGGCTGCGCAGGGCTTCGGGCCGGGCTTGATCTCCAAGTTCGCCGGCCTGTTTCCGGGAGGCATTCCTGCCGGCTCGTTTTCTTTTATCACCCGCGATACGCTCACGGAAGGCCAGTTGCAGTTCAAACAGACCCTTTTCTCCGGGCCCGTGATTGCCGGATGGCGCGCCGCCGGGGCGGCCACGCGGGCTGCGTACTTTGCCAAGATGTCGGCCCGCGGCGAAGTGGTGCAGCAGGTGGCATCGGCTTACCTGCATGCCATTGCCGCGGCCAGCGAAGTGGACGATGCCAAGGCCCTCGAGCAATCCGACCAGGTGCTTTTCAACCAGGCCCACGCGGAGCATGAAGCCGGGGTCGCGTCCAACCTGGATGAATTACGCGCCCGGGTGCAGTTGCAGTCGCAGCAGCAGGCGCTGATCGCGGCCGAAAACAGTGCGGAGAAGGACCTGATCCTTCTCAAGCGGGAGATCGGGCTCGATCCCGGCCAGAAAATCACGCTCACGGACCGCGCTCCCTACAGCGAGCTGGCGGCGCAGACCCCGGAAGAAGTGCGCGCCATCGCGTACAAGAACCGCCAGGACTACCAGAACCTGCAAAACCAGCTGGTGGAATTGAAGGCCGTGCACAGCGCCTATCGCAGCCAGCGCTACCCGACGCTCTCGTTCAACGGGTACTACGGCGTCACCGACGTGGGCGGCGTTGGCTCCCATGGGACTTTTCTTGCCCAGGGAACCCTGAGCGTTCCCATCTTCCGCGAAGCGCGGTTGCGCGGAGATATCGACTCGGCGCGGGCGCAGTTGAACGCGGCTAATTTTCAGCTGGACGATCTGCGCAGCCACATCGATCAGCAGGTGCGGTCGGCGCTGCTGGATATGGACGCCACCACCAAGCTGGTCGAAGTGGCCAAGTCGAATGTCGAACTGGCCACCCGCGCCCTCAGCGATGAAACCGATCGCGTGAACGCCGGCGTGGACGATAATCTTCCCCTGGTGACGGCGCAGGCCACGCTGGCCACCGCCCAGAACAACCTGGTGGAGAGCCTTTATCAATTCAATCTGTCGAAGCTGGCCCTGGCCCGCGCGGCCGGCGTTCTCGAACAGCAATACCGCGCCTATCTCGGCCGCTGAAGCTCCGTCCGTCCCCTTTAATCTCAAGTGCAGGACCTTGGTGCCCGCGGGCTCGAAATTGCGACCTGGAAGGCCATGTCCCCGGCCCTCTGCTCTAACCATTCCCCCCACCAACCACGATTTTTCGCAGCTTTCCCGCGGCCTCAGCTAGAATTGGGTTACATATCTTTGCGTCCATCCTGAAGTGAGGGTTGCAGTGAAACCATTCCGGGCATTAGCGGCGATTTGTCTCTGCGGATTGAGCGCCGGCGCATTCTGCGAAGAGAAGGCCGCCGATCAGGGCGCCTACCTGGCCGGCGTGACCGAACGCGGGCGGGGTCTGTTTGCCTATGATGCCACGGCGGCTGAAGGCACGGACGCTTTCTTCTCACTCAAGCCCGACACGAAAGGCCTGGCCCACTACATCTGTGTCAAAACCCGCGATGGATGGACGGTGGTGTTTCCCAAGTGGAACGAGACCCACGATCGCTTGATGGTAGTCTATGAAGCCAAGGAATCGGCCGGCAAGTTTTCGGCCATCAAGTTCGACAAACCCTCGGCGGCCAAGGACGATCTGCTCGCCAAGGAGCGAGCCCTGGAGCTGGCGACCACCGATTTCGGAAAGCCTGCCCGTCCATTCAACATCGCGGTCTTGCCAGGCCCCGACGGAAACCTCTTTGTCTATCTCTATCCCGGACAAATCAAGGAGGGTGTCTGGCCGCTGGGCGGCGATGTGCGCTACACCGTTTCTTCCGATGGACAGCATATCGTTGAAAAGCGCCAGCTCCACAAAGCCCTTCTCGATCTTGAAGTCAAGCCCAACCAGCATGCCGGTTTCCACACCAACGATTCGTCCGACGTTCCTGAAGACACCGATGTACTCTACGTTCTCAACCGCAAGCCATCGATGCCCGAGTTCATAGCTACATCCAAGCAGCTCTTCACCATCGCCAAAGACGGCGCCATCGAATCGGGCAGGCAGTCACAAGCTCCCGCGCAATAAACCGTCGCTTGAAAGATACCCGGGCCTGGGTTCAACTGCTTCCATCCGTGCGCACCTTGCATCTCAAGGGAGGGCGTATTCTTTGGTACGAACAAAGTGGCTCGCGGGATCAGTTCTCGTGGGAACAGTTAAGGAAGTATGAGTGAAGAAGTGAAGGCAGTCAACCAAGAACCACGGGCTCGTTCCTTCACTGTCTTTCTTCAATTCTTCACGGTCTTCATCACTTTGCGCTGTCTTCATCGCTTTTTCACTGACTCGCGCGGTGCGGCTCTGCGGCTGAGTCTTCCACTGCGGCGTCACCGTATAACGTAGAGACAAGAGAGGGAAAAACCCGGCATGTCGAAAAAGCTGTCAATCAAGTACTATGTCGAGCCCGATCCTGCGGCTCTGGCGCGCAGGGCGGCGCAGTACCTGGTGGAGATGGTGTCGGAAGCGTCGGAAGCCACCGGCCGCGCCCGCGTGGCCATCAGCGGCGGCTCCACGCCGAAGGCTGCGTTCCAGTTGCTCGCGGACCCCTCTCAACCCTGGCGCCAGCGCATGCTATGGGACAGGCTCGACCTCTTCTGGGTGGACGAACGCACCGTGCCGCCGGACCATCCTGACAGCAACTACCGCATGACCCGCGAAACCTTGCTCGATCATGTGCCCTTGCGGCCCGACCAGGTCCATCGCATGGAAGGCGAATTGGAACCCGAAGCCGCGGCCGCGCGCTATGAATCCGAACTGCGCAACAGTTTCCGCCTGGAGGGCGCGGAGAGTCCCCGTTTCGACCTGGTCGCGCTGGGCATGGGCGACGACGGCCATACGGCCTCCCTCTTCCCCCATACCGCGGCCCTGCACGAGATGAGCCGCCTTGTCACCGCCAACCAGGTACCCCAGAAAGATACCTGGCGCCTCACCCTCACCTGGCCGGTCATCAACCACGCCAGCTCCGTGTTTTTCCTCATTGCAGGAGCCGACAAGGCCTCTGTTCTTCACGAAGTATTCATGGGTCCCCGCGATCCCGAGAGGCTTCCCAGTCAACTGATATGGCCCTCAAGCGGTATACTCACTCTGTTTTTGGATAAGGCCGCTGCTGCTCTTCTACCCGCGACTAATGGGGAAGGCTGCGGGGTTCTGGAGAGAGAAAGATGATTCTGGCCGGCGACGTAGGCGGAACCAAGGTTCACTTGGCGCTCTACGATTTCACAGATGGAAATCTGAAATACACACGCGAAGAACGTTTCCCCGCAAAAGATTATTCCGGACTTGAAGCAATCGTAAAGGAGTTCGTCGGCACCGATAAAGTCACTGCGGCGTGCTTTGGCGTGCCCGGCCCTGTGCGCAACGGGCGCCTGCGCCTCACCAATCTGCCCTGGACGCTGGACAGCCGCGAGTTGGTCGCCAGCCTCGGCATCCAGCATGTCTTTCTCATCAACGACCTGGAGGCCAACGGCTACGGCATCGCCGAGCTGACTCCCGACCAGATCTACACTCTCAGCGAAGGCGACCCCAGCCAGACCGGCAACCGTGCCCTCATCGCCGCCGGCACCGGTCTCGGCGAAGGACTGCTGATGTGGAACGGCCGCCTGCACATCCCCTATCCCTCGGAAGGCGGGCATGCCGACTACTCGCCCCGCAATGAAGACGAGATCGACCTGCTCCGTTTCCTCAAGCAGAAGTACAACGGCCGCATCAGCTGGGAGCGCGTCGTCAGCGGCATGGGCATGACCGGCATCTACGAATTCCTGCGCGAAGTGCGCGGCGTGGAAGAGCCCGCCTGGCTGGCCGCACAAATCGCCGAAGCGTCCGATCCCAACTCCGTCATCACCGAAATGGGCCTGGCCGCCAAGAGCGAAATCTGCGAGAAGACCCTCGACATGTTCGTCTCCGCGTATGGCGCCGAGGCCGGCAACCTCGCCCTCAAAGTCCTCTCCGTCGGCGGCCTCTACATCGGCGGCGGCATCGGCCCGCGCATTCTCGACAAGCTCAAGGACGGCACCTTCCTCAAGGCATTCACGGACAAGGGCCGTCTCAGCCAGCTCCTCATCAACATGCCGGTGCGCGTCATCCTCGAGAGCCGCGCCGCCGTCCTGGGCGCGGCCGCATATGCTGAAGCCCGCGCCGCCGAACTCAGCGGCGTCTCTCCCCGCGCCGCATCGATCCACTCCTGAGGCGCACTTGCTGCGACATAACAAGGCCGGCCGCCCTGGCCGGCCTTGTCTCGGATGAACCGCAAACCACTCCCGTGCAAATGGTCACAGACGCCCCCGCCTCCAGCCATGAATCTTTAAAACGAAAGCACTCTTATGGCAAGAGGTCAAAACCGCGAATCCGTCCGGTTGGCGATCGACACCCTGCGCAGCAACAAGATGCGATCCAGCCTTACCATCCTCGGTATCGTCATCGGCGTCACCACCGTGATCACCATTTCTTCCGTCATCAGCGGACTCAATAATCGTGTTTCCGACTGGGTCACGTCCTTCGGCACCAATGTCTTTTGGGTATTTCACATGCCCGTCATCGGAGTCCGCCCCACCACGGAAATGCTCACCCGCAAGAAACTCAACATCGACGACGTCCTCGCCCTCCGTACCCTGCCCCACGTCCTCGGCGCCGACGGTTCGTACCGCCATATCGATGAGCGCTTCCAGGTGGGTAACGTCAGCGTGAAGTACCACGGCATCAAGGTGTCGGGCGCCTTTCTCGCCGGGTCGACCGGCCAGGTCGCCCTGGTTTCCGACTTCGCCCTGCAGTCAGGCCGCTTCTGGACCGATACTGAAGACGAACGCCACGCCCACGTTTGCGTGCTTGGCTACGATACCGCCCAGCAACTGTTCGCGGATTCGGACCCTCTCGGCAAAGAGGTCAACATCGCCAATGGCCTCTACACCGTCATCGGCGTGGTGGAGAAGCGCAAGCAGCCCTTCGGCTCCGGCAAGAACCCCGCCGACAACGGCGCCTACTTCCCCCTCGGCACTTTCCACAACCTCTACCCGGAGATCAAGGACATGTGGCTCGCCGTCCGCTACGACGACCAGCGCAACAAGTCCCTTGTCGAAGAAGAGATTCGCGAAATGCTCCGCATCCGCCGCAAGGTCAAGGTCCAGGCTCCCGACGACTTCGAAATCTTCGGCCCTGACTCGCTTTCCAAGCTATGGGGTCAGCTCACCGGCGGACTGGTGCTCTTCATGATCGCTGTCTCCAGCGTCGGTCTCATGGTGGGCGGGGTCGGCGTCATGAACATCATGCTGGTCTCCGTCACCGAGCGCACCCGCGAAATCGGCGTGCGCAAAGCCATCGGCGCCACCAAGGGCATGATCCTGACCCAATTCACTACCGAAGCCGTCACGCTCTGCGCCATCGGCGGCCTGCTCGGCGTATTGCTGGGCGCCATCCTGACATGGATTGTCTACTTCCTGCCCATCGGCCTGCCCGCCACCATCTCCACCCTGTGGGTCATCGCCGGCTTCGGCGCATCCTGCATCATCGGCCTTCTCTTCGGCATCTACCCCGCCTGGAAAGCCGCCAACCTGGATCCCATCGAAGCCCTGCGCTACGAGTAGCGGCTTACCGCGTTCCCCCCATCTTCTCCGGCAGCGCCCACGCAAACAGCACCCCGCCGCTGCTGGTCATGACGTATTGCCGTCCATCCAGTTCATACGAGATCGGCGAGCTCTGCATGGGCGCGCCCATCCCCGCGTGCCACAGGGTCTTGCCATCCTCCGTAGCCAGGGCCAGCACATTCCCGTAGCCATCCCCCGTAAACGTCAGCCCCGAGTCGGTCGTCATCACGCCCGCACCCGATCCGCTGGCCCCCACGTCGTGGCTCCAGCGAATCTTGCCCGTCTGGTAGTCGATGGCCTCGATGACGCCCTTGCCCCAAACCCCGTAATCGGCACCCGCCCACCCATAGACGCCATCCGCCGGCTTGGCAAAATAGATGCTCCAGCTGGGATGCGCATCCACGATGAACAATCCTGTCCTGGGATCGAAACTGGGCGCGCGATAATTCGTCAGCCCGCCCTCGTCGGGAGCGATCAGCCGCCCATCCGGCGCCGGCTCTTTGGCCGGATTGGGAATCGGCCGCCCCTGCTTGTCGATGCCCAGCGCCCAGTTCACCGGCCCGAACGGCGCCGTCAGCAGGTTCTTCCCATTGGTCCTGTCCAGCACGAAGAAATACCCGTTGCGCGAGCTCTGCATCAGCATCTTGTGCGGCTCGCCGTGAAACTCCCCATCCACCAGCACCGGCGTCTCCACCGCATCCCAGTCGTGCGTATCGTGCGGCGAAGCCTGGAAGCCCCACGCCAGCTTTCCGTCGTCGGGATTGATGGCCACGATGCTGCAGGTATACGGGTTATCGCCCGGCCGCGTCGTCCCGTTCAGCACCGGGGTCGGATTGCCCGTTCCCCAATACACCAGGTTCAACTCCGGATCGTACGTGCCTGTCATCCACGTCATGCCGCCCGTGGTCGCGTTGGGGGTGCCCGCCGGGGGCGTCGCGTCCCACTGCCACTGCACCGCGCCCGACTGCGGATCGAACGCCCGCAGATACCCCTGCAGGTTGTCGAAGTCGCCCGATACGCCCACGATCACGTGCCCCTTCACCACCAGCGGCGCCATGGTCGTCCAGTAGCCCTTGTTCACATCGGCAATCAGCTTGTCCCAGCGCACCTTGCCATCGCGCGCATCCAGTGAAATCAGGTGGCAGTCCGGGGTCACAAAGTAGAGCCAGCCTTTATACATCGCCACGCCGCGGTGCCCGATGTGATCGCCCCCCGTGGTCGGCTTGTTATAGTGCCAGATCATGTGTCCGGAGCGCGCATCCACCGCCCAGATGTTGTCGGGCACGGTGAAGTACAACACCCCATCCACCAGCAGCGGCGACGACTTGATCTGCGCCGCCTGGTTGGTTTGAAATGCCCATGCCAGCGACAGGTCGCCCACATTCCCGGGCGTGATCTGCGTAAGGGCCACGTGGCGCCGCCCGGAATAATCGCCGTGATACAGCGGCCATGAATCGCGCGCCGGCTTCAGCAGTTGCTCGTTCTCCAGGTCCTGCGCGGCGGCCGTACGCGCCCATGGCATCATCCCCAACACCGCAACCGCCGCAACCAGAGCCCATCTACCTTGATTCAACTTCATATCCAAGTCACCCTCGATGCGCGGTCCGTCAGCGCAGCGTTTGCAGATACGCCATCAGGTTGTGAATATCGTCATCGGTGTATTTGCTGAATTGCTCCACGTGCGCCTCCACCGGAGCCTGCACGGTGTAGTGCACGCGATTCGTCGGCCACGAGCGATACACCCCGTTGCTGTCGCGCAGAGCCACCGTGAATTCGTCGAGGTACGCCTCTGTCCCCGCTACAGTCTCGCCATTCTCCAGCGTCACGGTCACCGTGCTCTTTGCGCCCCGCGGATAGAGCATGCGCTGCTCCAACTGCAGCCCCTGGTAGCGCCGCGCCACGCCGGCCAGGTCGCCGCGCGGCGAGTGGCACTTCGCGCAGCCCCCCGCACCATTGAAGTACTGCTTGCCCGCGTCCACTTTGCCAGTCTGCAGATCCTCCACCGTCACCCCGCGCCGCCCGCCCGGATGGGCCGCGGCCGCCGCCTCGCGCGCATGAATGAAGGCGATGATCCCGTTGATCTCCTGGCTGGAAAAATTGAATGCGGGCATCTTGTTGTCGGGCCGCCCTTCGTGCACCACCTGCGCAATCTTCTCGCCCGTCTTGTCTCCCAGCACCAGCTTCGATTGCGTCAGGTCCGGACCGCTCTCGCCGCCCATCGCATCGCGTCCGTGGCAGAAAGCGCAGTTCTGATGAAACAGCTCACCGCCCGCCTCCGCCAGTCCTGAAGGCGCTCCGGTCTTCCCTCCCGCCGGCGCAGGCTTGGCCGCCGCATCCGCGGTCGTCAAAAAATGCAGCAGCGCCGACATCTCCCCGCCCTGCAGGTTCGGGAACCCCGGCATCCGCCCTTTCCCCGCATGAATCAACGCCGTCATCTTGTCGTTGCTTAACTGGTGGCTGATCCCGACGAGCGGCGGGAACCCCGGCAAAATCCCCTCGCGTTGATCCCCGTGGCAGATTGCGCAATGATCCGCATACGACTTCGCCCCTGGATTCTCCGCTGCCGGGTTCTTCGCGCCCTGCACCGTCTTCTGCGGCGGCGTTTCCGTTTGCCCGGCCGCCGCGATCGGCCTCTCCATCCATCCGGCTGCGGCACATCCCGCCGTAACCGCCATCCCTATGATTGCGAGCCGTAATCCTCTCAACCTTCAAACCCCTTCGCCTGGTAATGCAGGCTTCACACCTTGCAGAGCATCAGGAAATGCAAGAAGTGTCAGGACACGACTTTCGTCGTGCCGCAAACGCCAAAAAGAAACGCGGGCCTAAGCCCCCGCGGCCGTCTACCCTTCATACTTGATCAACTGCATAAACCCGTAATCCATGTGCAACTGCTGATGGCAATGCCACAACGTATCGCCTGGATTGTCGGCCACGAAATCCACATCCACCGTGTCCAGCGGCATCACGTTGATGACATCCTTCCTCAACCCGCTTAGGTGTTTCTCGCCGATCCGCGTCACCTCGAACGTGTGCCGGTGCAGATGAATCGGATGCTGGTCGCCGCTGCCGTTGCGAAAAGTCAGCCGGTACCGCTTGCCCGGATGCACGATCAGGGGCTCGATCTCCGGCCATGACTTGTTATTGATCGTCCAGGTGTCGAACTGCGAACCGTGCTGCTGCCCGATATCGCGAAACGTCAGCACGAAGGTTTCATCGGGCGATGCCGTGCTTGGCCCATTCGCAAATTGCGTATAGTCCCACTTCGCCGCCGCCGGATCCTTCCACACTGGTGCGCCCGTGTGCCCCGCGTACTCCACCACAATCCCCAGCCCCATCTTGCGCGATTTCTCCAGCGTCGATCCCAGCACCCACACGCCCGGCGCATTCATCTCCACCACCGCATCCACGCGCTCCGCCACCGCCAGCGAAAGCACTTCCACACTTTGCGCCTTGGGCACCGGGTTGCCATCCATCGCCACTACCGTGAAGCGATGGCCGGGCAGCGCCAGGACAACGTTTTCAGTCGCGCTGGCATTCAACAGCCGCAACAGCACGCGCTGCCCCGGCTGCACGCGCAGCGGTTCGCCCGCGCCCAGCATGTGCTCATTGATGGTTGCGTATTTGTATCCCACATCGGATCCCGTCGTCAGCGGCATGTTGGCCGAGGCCGAGCGCATCGTTTCCACCATGGGCACAAACGAAGGCTCCCAGTGATGAATGGCCAGGTTGACTTCCTGGTCGTAGTGCCCCGGCTCGTCCTTGCCCTCGATCAGCAAAAATCCAAACTGCCCGCTGTATGTGCCGACGGCGAGATCTCCATAGGCCGATGCGTGGGTGTGATACCACCGCGTCCCCGCGGGCTTGGGCGTGAACGAGTAGCGATGCGTCGCGCCCGCCGCGATCATCGGCGAGCCCTCTTCCATCGCACCGTCATTCAGCGAATCGATCGCCAGCCCATGCCAGTGCACGATGTCGCCATCGCCGCTCGCGTTGGTCACATCGATGGTCACCGGCACGCCCTCGCGCAGCCGCAGCTCCGGCCCCGGCGCCTTGCCGTTATACGCCAGCGTTTTAATGTGAACGCCCGGCCCGATCTCCAGCGTGCACTCTTCAATGCGCAGACTGTGGTCGGCCTTCGTCGCCGCCTGCGCATTCGCCTGCGCCGGCAGCAGTCTTTCCAGCGATCGAGCCGCAACCACCATCCCCGCCGACGATAGAAACCTTCTCCGATTCATTGCAATAACAACATCCTTATTCAATTTGTATTGTTCAACATTTCAATTTGCATTGTTCTTCGCTTTGCATCCGAACTAACGTGTCATCCTGAGCGAAGCGTTTCTCAGCGAGCCGAAGGATCTGCTTTTGTCCTTTGCTCGCTTCCCACTCGATCGGGTGCCCCATCCTCGCGACGTCTTTGTTTTTGTCGCTAGGGTGGGCCGCCACAAACCCCAACCCGTATTTGTTTTTTGCGGCGCCGGGTGCCCCAGGTCTCGCTTCTGAGACCTGGGAGACCACCAACCATCAATGCGCCTCCGTACCCACCCCTGCATGGCTCGTCGTGCTCCCATCCGTCATCCACAAGGCCCACCGGATTGCTTCGAAATACATCTTCCGGATATCCGGATCATCCCACGACTCTTCGGTGTGTCCGAGCGTTGAATAAAACACCCGCCCCTTGCCGTACATCTTGCTCCACGCCACCGCGAAGTCGTGATCCGTGCGGTGAATGCGGGGATTGTTCGCATAGTCCAGCTTGCTCGCGTCCAGGCTCAGCAGCACATTCACCTTGTCCCGCGACCACGCCTTGGGCTGATAGATCTCGTCGTACTTCGTAAACGCCTTGGGAAAATGCCGCACCGCCGGAAACTCCGCATCCTCCCGCACAATCGGCGCGTTGAACGTCATCCACGGATGCTGGTCGAACCAGCCCCCGATCATCTCCCCATACTCCGGCCAGTTGTAGTTCGTGTCCATCGCCGCATGAATCCCCACGAACCCCTTGCCATCGTCATGAATGAAAGAAAGCATGTCCTTCTTCTGGCTGTCATCCAGATCCAGTTCGCCCGTCGTACTGGTGAACACGATCAGGTCGAAGTAATCCAGGTTCTTCGCGTTCCTCTTGCCCAGGTCTTTCTTGGTCAGCAGTTCCGTGTCCGTACGCAGGGTCGTATCCCACAGGCCGCTCTCCTTGCCCATGTTGTAGACGGCCGCCATCGCATCCGGAACTGAATCGTGCTCGAACCCCTTGGTCTGCCCGATCACCAGCACATGCTTCAAGTGAATCTGCTTGGCGTGCGGCGCCGGAGGCAGCATGCCGCCCGCCGCGCCCTGGGCACGCATGCGGATGCCGCCGCCCGCGGCCAGTGCCGCGATTACCCCAAAGGCTAGAAATGCGAAGTTCCGTCCTGTGCGCAAGGAATCTCCTCTCGATTCAAGCGTGTTCCGAATTGATTGACGCAACGTGCCCCGGAGAAATGGCCTACGGTGCCGCGCATGGATGCGCGGCTTCTGTCGTTCCTGGTGTTCGGTTGGGGAATCGGTATCCAGCGAAATCGGACTCAATTTCTCGCCGCCAAAAAGTCTATCGGGCCGCACATTGAACATGCAAACGCCGCAGTGGTGCCCACAGGCTTTCCATCCCGCGGCGAGTGGCGTCCAGAGCAACACCGCGAGTCGAAGGATCTGCAGTCGTCCTATGGCGATTCCCCACAAAAAGAAGAGCCCGGCCGCAACGCCGGGCTCCTGAAACGCAAACAAGCAGCCGATCTATTTCACCACAATGTTGACCACGTTCGACTTCACGTAAGCGCCTTTCGAGTCCACTTCAATCACCGTGATGGCATGCGAACCCGCCGCCAACGGCACACTCGCATTCATCGTGGCGCCGCTGTAATTGCCGATCTTGGTGCCGTCGATCCACAGCTCCAGATGATTGACCGTCCCGCTGGCCCCTTTACCGGCAGCAATCACCGTCACCGGCGACCCCACCGTGGCGCCCTGTGCGGGCGAGCATACAGTCACTCCCGGGGAACTCGGCGCCCCGCACGCTCCAGATCCAACAGTCACGTTCACCACGCTCGATTTCACGTAGTTCCCCTTCGAGTCGACCTCGATCACTGTGATGGCGTGAGAACCGGCCACCAGCGCCACACTCGCATTCATCGTTGCCCCGCTGTAAATGGCGATCTTCGTGCCGTCGATCCACAGTTCCAGGTGGTTCACCGTCCCGCTGGCGCCCGTGCCGGTAGCCGTCACCGTCACCGGCGAAGAGACCGTCGCGCCCTGCGTCGGCGAGCACACATTCACCCCTG
Organism: Occallatibacter sp.; assembly: GCA_036488735.1. Taxonomy (GTDB): domain Bacteria; phylum Acidobacteriota; class Terriglobia; order Terriglobales; family Acidobacteriaceae; genus Telmatobacter. The sequence goes on along the minus strand of DASXHC010000030.1, from coordinate 72,595 downwards.
GCGCATTCGGCGCGGCACACCCGCCGGTCGTTCCGCCCACTGTGATATTGACCACGTTGGACTTGACGTAGCTCCCCTTCGAGTCCACCTCGATCACCGTGAGCGCATGCGATCCTGCCGCCAGCGGCACGCTCGCATTCATCGTGGCGCCGCTGTAGATGCCGATCTTGGTGCCGTCGATCCAAAGTTCCAGGTGATTCACCGTCCCGCTGGCCCCTGTGCCGCTGGCCATCACAATCACTGGCGACGTCACCGACTCACCCTGCGTCGGCGAACATACATTCACACCCGGTGAGCTGGGCGCGGAGCACGTCTGCACCGATCCCGGCGTCACGGAAGCGCTGCGGGTCGCCCCATTAAGTTCCACTTCAACCGCCGTGATCGCCGTCCCCGGCGCCACGTTCAGCGTCGTGTTGAACTCGTCGGAATCAACGTGATACAGTTCCTGACCGTTCGCCCAGAGCTGGATCTGCCGCACCGGCTGCGTCTGCGCCCTGGCTGTGCCGCGCACCTGCGCCACGTTGCCGCCTTGCGTCGCCGAGCAGAAGCTCACACCCGGGCTGGCCGGATACGGGCAGGTCAGCTGCGTGTTATCGTTCGCCACCACGAACAGGCTGTCATTAGGCGACGACATCGTCCCCATCGTCCCCCCGTTCGGCGCAGCGAAACCCACCGCGTTGCCGTGCGTGAAGAATCCCAGTCCCATCTGCGCGGCTCCGCCGGGCAGGGAGCTATACGAGCCTTGATCGGTGAAGGTCCGATCGCCATTGCCGGTGTAAACCTCGATGCCCGCGTAGGCGCTGACCAGCACATCCGGATACCCGTCTCCGTTAATATCACCCACTTCCACGTCGAAGGTGTCGTCCACTGCCGCCAGTTCCTTGCTGGTGAAGGTTCCATCGCCGTTGGAGTAATACAGCGTTTCAGGAAACCCGGCGCAGCATCCGTCGAGCTCGGCGGTCCAGATGATCAGGTCGGTTTTACCGTCCAGATCCAGATCCGCCGAGACGATTTCCGCAAAGCCGCCGACGTGGCCCGCACCCACCTGCTGTTTTGCACTGAAGACGCCTTTCGCTGTATTCAGCGCGCTGTATACAGGGGAAGCAGCGTAGCTCACTCCGTTATACGGTTCTTCCACCCAGGCCAGGTCCGGGCGGCCGTCGCCGTTAAAGTCGCCTGCCGTCAGAGTCATCGCCGTGGCGCCGCCCGCTGGCGTATCGAGGGTGACCGCCTGCATGGTGAAGCTGCCCTTTCCGTCGTTGAAAAGCATCACCAGCTGACCGTTCTGATTGAGCGCAGCCAGGTCCTGCGTGCCATTCGCGTCGAAATCGGCCGCCACCAGCGAACTGTAATTTCCCGATGGCAGGTTGGATAGAACCGGCGTCGCGAAGGTGCCGTTGCCATTTCCGTACAGGATGGACAGGAGGCCGCTTCCATGCAGAACCGCGATATCGAGTTTGCCATCGCCGTTGAAGTCCCCAATGGCCTGAGACTAGGGCTGAGAGTAAGCAGGGGCCTCACTGCCAAACACATTGATCGCCTGCCCGGCGCTCAACCCGCCCGAGCCATCATTCAAATAGATCGTGAGCCCATAACCGGTTTGGCAGGTTCCGCTCGAGCAGACTTCGTAGGCTGCCTGCACAACGTCGGCCAAGCCGTCCCCGTTGAAGTCGGCAGAGTGCCCTCGGGACACGACAAGGGGCCCGCCCGAGTTCCCATTGCTCGGGGTTGGATATGCCAGGTAAGAAAAATTGGTTTGGGGAAATGCGGGCAGGGCGGCAAAAGCCGCCACCGCACAGGTGAGCCAGCTACGACGCAGAAACATCCTTGACCTCCCAAGGCTTAAAAAAGGCGGCAGAAAAAAAGAACCAGGCGTGCTGGAGCAATTAGAGATCGATTCTCTTTGCTCCGTTGCCTGCGGGCGAACAGTTCACGCGATGTTGACGAAAACCCGCGCCAGCACTGGGCTTCATGCATTCCCTGTCACCCTGCCATGAAAAACAGCCTCAAAAACGGGTAAAAGGCCGCACCACAATATCGATATATAGTATTTATTATCAACAGCTTGAAGCGCATTGCGCATGACGGATTGCGCGTTAACCTCAAAATCGCAATCTCGCTACTTTTTCGAGTTTGCGCATCTGTCACAAACGGCTGCACTTACACCAATCGTCAATTTTTTAAAAATGCCCTTTGCCCCAACTCGGCAAAAAACACTCTCGTCCTGAGCTTAGGTTTTTTCGCCGCCGTTTGGGCACAGTTGTTACTACTATGACAACACCTCCAATACACCGCGTGCCTCCGCTTTGAACCTGAACCGCTCCAATTGCGTAGACTCTTAGATAACTATCCGATTCCTGGTATTCGCTCTGGAACTCAGACCCGGACTCCGTCGATCGAGCCCTCGTCCCGTTCCGCGAAGGAGACCGCGCGCAATGCAATTCGTCGAGGCTTTACGACTCGCGCTGCAATCCCTCTGGACCAACAAGCTGCGCTCCATCCTCACGCTGCTGGGTGTCATCATCGGCGTCTCTTCGGTCATCACCGTGGTCACACTGACCAACGGCGCCAGGATGTTCGTGACTTCCAAAATCAACTCCTACGGAGCCGCGGTCATCACCATCAGCAAGATGCCGCAAACGTTCATCACCCTCGAAGAATACCTCTCCTTTCAGAAGCGCAAGGACGTAACCTTCGACGACTACCGCGCCGTTCTTTCTGATTGCAGATACTGCCAGTCGGTGGGAGGGCAGCGTAGCTCGGTCGGCAAAATTGTGCACGGCACCAAGTCCACGACCGACACCAACATTCGCGGGTGGACATGGACCATGCCCGCCCTCTCCAACCTCAACATCGATCTCGGCCGCGGCTTCACCCAGGTTGAAGACGACCACGCCACCCCCGTCGCCATCGTCGGCGCCGACATTGTCGACAACATCCTCGGCGATGGCGATCCGCTGGGCAAGGAAATTCGCATCGATGGAGCCCCCTACACCGTCATCGGCGTCGGCGAGCGCCAGGGCAAAATGCTCGGCATGAGCATGGATAACTGGGTTGCCATTCCCCTCACAGCCTTCCTCCATTCCTACGGTTCGCATGCCAGCATGACGATTTTTGTCGATGCCGGCGGAGGCGGCGAGGTAATGGACATGACATCCGATGAACTGCGCACGATCATGAGAACACGAAGGCATCTTGCGCCCAAAGATCCGGATGCATTCTCGATCGATTCGAGCGCGACGTTTCAAAATCTGCTGGGCAAGATACTGAATAACTTCGGCGCCGTGGTGGCTGCCATCGCTTCCATCTCGCTGGTGATCGGCGGCATCGTCATCATGAACATCATGCTGGTGGCCGTTACGGAGCGCACGCGCGAGATCGGCGTGCGCAAGGCCCTGGGCGCGCGCCGTCACGACATCATGCTCCAGTTCCTGATAGAGTCCGCGACCGTGTCGCTGGCGGGCGGCGTCATCGGCGTAGTTGCCGGCATCGCCGTGGCCAAGGGAATTACATTGGCCATCTCCTTCCCATCCTCGGTTCAAATCTGGTCGATCCTGGTCAGCCTCTTCGTATCTGCCGCGGTGGGATTGTTCTTCGGCATCTACCCGGCATACAAGGCGTCGGCACTCGATCCCATCGCAGCCCTGCGAGCGGAGCTCTAATCATGCGAATCAGCGACGCAAAAGAATCGGTGCGGCTGGCCCTCGATACTCTGCGCAAAAACAAGCTGCGCTCCGGGCTCACCGTGCTGGGCATCTCCATCGGCATCTCCACCGTCATCCTCATCTCCTCGGCCATCAACGGACTCAACACCAACATCGACCAGTTCGTTCGCTCCCTGGGCACCAACGACTTGTGGCTTTTTCATTTCCTGCCCTTCGGTCATCGGCCCACCACCGAAGAGCTCAATCGCAAAAAGCTCACCTACGAAGATGCAGTCGCCATGCGCAATCTTCCTTACGTGGTCGCGGTCGATCCTGAACTGACCTATCAGAATTTTCAGACGGGACTGGGCAGCGTCTCCATCAAGGCTGGATCGCACAAAATCCAAAACACCATCCTGAACGGGAGCACCACGCAGGTAAAAGAAACTACCGACATCGAATTCGTCGAAGGACGGTTGTGGACAGATTCCGAACAAGAGCGCGCCGCCAACGTAGTCGTCCTCGGACACGACGCCGCAGCCGACCTCTTTCCGGACGAATCCCCGATCGGCAAAGACATCGAATGCGAAGCCCGCGTGTTCACCGTGATTGGCGTGCTCGACAAGCAGCCGCAGCCGTTCGGGAGCGGGCGCAATACTCAGGACAACTCCGCCTACTTTCCGCTCACCACGTTTCGCAAGATTCATCCGGAGCAGAAGGATTTCTGGGTAGTGGTGAAATACGACCAGCCCGCGCACAAAGCCGATGTGATTGAGGAAGTGCGCGAGTTGTTGCGCGTGCGTCGCGGCGTGCGCGTGGAGCAGGAAGATAACTTCGCCATCTTCGGCCCCGACTCGCTGACGCGCTTGTGGAACTCGCTGACCGGCGGCCTGTTTCTCTTCATGGTCGCGGTGTCTTCAGTGGGTCTGATGGTGGGCGGCGTAGGCGTAATGAACATCATGCTGGTTTCAGTCACGGAGCGAACGCGCGAGATCGGCATTCGCAAAGCCATCGGCGCCACGAAGAAGAATATCCTGCTTCAATTCACCCTGGAGGCTGTAACGCTCTGCGCGGTTGGCGGCCTGCTCGGCATCCTGGCGGGCGCGCTGTTCACGCTGATCCTGCACTTCGCGGTGTCGTTTCTGCATGCCGCGCTCTCGCCCACATGGGTCGGCATCGCGTTTGCCGTGTCCTGCTTGATCGGCCTGGTGTTCGGCATCTATCCCGCATGGAAGGCCGCGGCGATGGATCCCATCGAGGCGCTGCGATACGAATGAGGCGTGGATCAAGGGCTGGAACAATGGCGGGCGTGATACCCGCCGCTATTCGTCGCCTAGTTCATACGGCAGGGCGAAGCGGCCGATTTGCATAATGGACTTATCGGTGGGCGGCCAGATGTGGAGGCTTTCGACGCGGCTGGGGCCGGCGATGCGGTGGGCCTCCGCGGTGCCCACGAGGTAGCCGGTGGACGCGATATGAAAACGAACGGCGAGCGCGTCGCCTGACTTGGCGCGGTCCCAGCCGAATGCATACTCACCCGGCTTGAGGGCAATGCCGCCAATGCGGATAGGCGCCTGCACGATGAGGTAGTGCGAATATTTTCCGTCGGCCGAGTAGCCCGCGGTGAGCAGCACCACGCCGGCGATGTAGCGTCCATGCGCATTCACGATGCCGGACGCTGTGCGCATCTCGGTTTCAATATGTTCCTTCTCCACAGGAGCGCGCGCGGGCAGCAGCGATGCGAGTTCCGCGTCGGTCGCCTGCCGCCACGTGCCTCTCTGCGCCAGCGATGCAGGACTAATCAAAGCCACAAAAAGTGTAGAAAGCATCAGCATCGCAAAGCCGCGGATACGAATTGCGGGGATCGATTTTCTATTCATTTTTCTATTCATTGTTTTTGGGCTTTCTCAGTGATTCCAGGGTAACGATGCCGCGCTGTATGGCTGCGGTTGCCGCCTGGGTGCGATCGGTGACACCGAGCTTGCCGAGAAGGCTGTTGATATGGGTCTTCACGGTGGCTTCGGAGATATCGAGTTCGATGGCAATTTCCTTGTTGCTCTTGCCGTGCACGATCTGTTCCAGCACGTCGAATTCGCGCGGCGTCAGTTCTTCAGTGCCCATGCGTTCGGCCAGGCGCTGCGCGACGGCCGGCGGGATATGCGACTTGCCTGCGTGCACCGCGCGAATGGTCGAGATCAACTCATCGCTGGTCATGCCCTTCAGCAGGTAGGCGCGCGCCCCGGCCTGCAAGGCGCGATAGATATCCTCATCGCCGTCGTAGGTGGTGAGCACGATGAAGCGCGCCGTGGGCGTCTCCATGCGGATGCGTTGAATGACATCCACCCCGCTCAGGCGCGGCAGGCGCAAATCGATCAGCGTGATGGCCGGCTGGTGTTTCCGGTACTGCGCGATGGCCTCTACGCCGTCGGCTGCTTCGCCCACAACTTCAAGTCCCTCCACCACGTTGAGCAACGCCACTAACCCCTGGCGCACTACGTGATGATCTTCAACTACCAAGACGCGAATCGATTCCTGGGTCACGCCTGCTCCTTGTCTGCCGAACTCTTCGCTTCTTTAGGCAATGAAATTTCTTTCGGCGAGGGCGCCCTCAGCCGCACTGTCGTTCCCACGCCGGTCTCACTGGTGATTTCGAGTGTTCCATGAATGGACTTGGCGCGTTCGCGCATCCCGGTCAAGCCATAATGGCCCGGAGGAGAGAGCGGCCCGGCTCCGTTCTGCGCCCCGTGATTCACTTCGAAGCCGCGGCCGTTGTCGCGTATTTCCATCGAAATTTCAGACGGACCATACTCCAGCTGCACCTGCACGCTGCTGGCTTCCGCGTGCTTCTTCACGTTGTGAAGCGCCTCCTGCGCAATCCGCAAAAACTCTCTCTCTATACCAGGTGGCATGGGGCGGTAAGCCCCAAAGATGCCGAACCTAGCCTCGAGGCCGCGGCCGTCGGCTTGTTCGACTAGGCGACGCAGGCGCACCGGCATGGTGGTTTCGCCGGCGTCGTGCGAGCGCAACGACCAGATGGATTGGCGCGCATCGGCGAGTCCTTCGCGCACGTATCCGCGCGTGGTATCGAGGTGCTTCGCTGCCGCTTCAATCTTGTTGTGGCGCAGCAGCTCAGTGAGTACTTCGAGCTGTACTGAAATTCCGACGTAGCCTTGCGCCAGCGTGTCGTGAATTTCGCGCGCGATGCGATTGCGCTCGCCGAGGACAGCCTTGAACTCACGCTCGGCGCGCAACAGCCTCAAGCGCAAAAACAAGAAGACAAGACCGGCGACGATCAGCGCCAGCAACATATAGAACCACACCGTCTGGTAAAAATGCGGACGCAATTCAAAGTGCAATGCGGCGCCTTGCGTGTTCCACAAGCCATCATTGTTGGCGGCCTGTACGCGGAAGGTATAGCGGCCGGGAGGAATGTTAGTGTAGTAGGCCGTGCGGCGCGCGCCTGCTTCTGTCCAGCCGTGATCGAAACCTTCAAGCATGAAGCGGTAGCGCACCTTCTGAGGGGCGATGAAGCTCATGCCGGCATAGTCGAACTGGAAATGATTGCGGCCGGACGGAACGCGGATCGAATCCGTTGCGGCGAGAAGCGGCTGGTTCTGATCGTCGACGGCGAAGCGTTCGAGGGCGACGGGCGGGGGCACAGTGTTGACGGGGAAATGCGCCGGGTCGACCGACTGCAACCCCTTGGGCGTGGCGAACCACAGGCGACCGTCGTTGCCGCGCCATGCGGAAGGATGGCTGTTGGTGGCAGTATCGCGGCTGATGAGTCCGTCGGCGGTGCCGAACTCAATCCAGTTAAGGCAATCGAGGCCTTCCATGGCGCCGGGAATGCCGGCGCAGTCGCAGCGGGCGATGCCGCTGCCGGTGGCAAACCAGAGATGATTGCGACCATCGTCGAGAATGGCGCGCACGGTAGTCTTGTCGAGGCCGCTGCGCGTGGTGTGCGTAAAGCGCTGTCCGTCCCAGAGATTCCAGCCATGGTCCTGGGTGCCGATCAGCATGGTTCCGTTGGTCCGCGCCAGCAACGCCGTGATGACGTTGCTGGAGAGTCCATTGGCGGTGGTGAAGTTGGTGATCTCGCCATTGTGCAGGCGCGCGAGACCGGCGAATGTCGCCACCCACAGATCTCCATTGGGATCACGCGCCAAGGCACCCACGAGGTCGCTGCCGAGTCCATCGGCCCGGGTAAAAGTCTCCATGCGCGGCGTGGCACCCCCGGTCAAGATCCAGTGGGTCAGGCCGCGCCTTGTGCCGATCCACAGAGAGCCATCAGCGTCGGCGAGCAGGGAACGGATGAAGTCGTCGGGAAGCCCGTCGGCGGAAGTGAACGAGGTGACCGCGTCGCCATGAATGCGGCTCAGGCCATCGGGGGTCCCTACCCACAGGTCGCCGTTGGGCGCCGCCGCGAGGGAGAGAATGACGTCGCTGGGCATTCCCTGGCGCACCGTAAAGATGCGCGGCGGGGCAGGGCTGGGGCGAAGGGCATTCAGGCCGCCGCCGCTCGTTCCGACCCACAAAGTGCCTGCGGTGTCTTCAACTACGGCAGTGGTGTTGTCAGGGGAGAGCTTGTCGCGCGCCTTGAGTAACTGGAAGCGCTGATCGCGCAGGATATGCAGGCCGCCGGTTTCGGTGCCGACCCAGAGGTTGCCTTCGCGGTCTTCCATCAGGGTGAGCACGGAGGCCGAGGCCAGCGAATCCGTCACCGGCAGGCGTTCGAGCTTGCTGTTGATCCAGCGAGAGAGGCCGGCGTTGGTGCCAATCCAAAGCGTGCCCTCGCGATCGCAAAAGAGTGCCTGGATGCGGCTGCCGGGTAGTTCGTGTCCGACGGTCAGTTTAAGGGGCGTGGAGCCCAATCCCTGAATGGCCACGGTGGTCTTGCTGGCGATGGCTCGCATTGTTCCCACCGGCGCGGCATAGAAATGGATGGTCTGGTTGGGGAGCACGGATTGCGGTGGCAAGGCGGACCATGCGCCACTGCGGTTGGCGGCGAGGCCCGTGGTGGTCTGCACCATCAGTCCTTCGGCGCCGTCACCGGCCACCGACTCAATTACGCCGCTGGGAATGCCGGAACCCGGCTCGACCTGGACGACCTTGTCGCCATCGAGGTGCGCGAAGCCCATCTCCGTCCACACCCAAACGGAGCCACCCGCGGTCTCGAAGATCCCTATAACGCTGTTTCCCGGCAGTCCCTGCTGGACCGAGAACGGCGTGACTACGCCATCCTTCCAGCGAGCCAAGCCCTCGCTGGTGCCGATCCATAAAGACCCATCGGAAGCGGCTAGAAGGCATTGCACATCGTTGCCCGTCAGTGCGGGACTGGAGGTGCGATCGAAAATCTGGAATCCATAGCCGTCAAAGCGGACAAGGCCCACTTCGGTGCCCATCCAGATGAAGCCATCGCGGGACTGCACCAGCGCCTGCACCGTGTTTTGGGGAAGGCCGTTTTCCATTACCCAAGCCTGGCGGCCGTAATTCGCCAGCGGCGTGGTGGGTTCAAGTGCCTGGACATAAAGCGAACCGGCAACCAGCACGAGTCCCAGTGCAAACTTGCGGACACGCCGGGGCGCATGCCGCAGTAACGAATTCGGATTGGGGCTGATGGGTGCCAACGCGTAGAGCGCGCCTTACCGCGGGATAGAGCCCGGCAGATTGGAAAAGGCGGCGCTCTTCCAACAGTAATCCGGCGGAGGCGGGAATGGACAGAAGTCCTTTGCCTGGAGTGCTGAAACCTGCACCACCCTCAACCCTTTGATGGAGTTCAAACTCACTCCAATGACTCAAGACGGGATATGAACGCGGAGCTACTCTGTATTTGTCTCCTGAACAGCCTGTACATCACTGGCTATGTAACCTTCCGGGTGGCGCCCTCAAACGGCAGCCACCCTTTCCTTTTGTGGAGACAAACGCTCAGACCAGTTTCATGCCGATGCGCCGCGCCCGGGCCAGGGTCCGGGGAGAGAGGTCGTGATGCGGTTCACCGGCGGTCAGGCCGATCCACAGGCTGGCCACGGGTTTCGCGCCGAGGGTCTTGGCGGCCATGCGCAGCGCGGTTTTGGTTCCCGTAAAGAGGGGAATAAGGAAACCCGGCATGGCCGAGGAGGCAACCAGCGCCGCTTTGAGGGTATGAACCTTGCTGCGGGTGCGCGGCGCCGGTTGTCCCCAAGGCCAGTAGGAGTAGCCGATGAGCCGCTCCATGAAGCGGCGGAAGATGGCGGTGGCATTGCCGCAGTTGACGGGGGTCGCGAGAATGACGGCGTCCGCAGTTTCAATCTGGATGAGGATTGCTTCGAGGTCGTCTTCCTGGCGGCATTTGCCGCGTTCGGGGCCGGGAGTTTGCGCGCACTGCCGACAGTTATTGCAGAACTCGATGTGCTTGTCGATGAGATAGACGGTCGAGGTGGTTGCCCGGCGCGCGCGCGCTCCTTCCAGCATGGCCTCGACGACCCTATCGATTATTCCCCCTTTGCGGTAGGTGCCCAGAATCGCCACAACTTTTTTGCTCATGGTGCACTCCAGCCAATTGCGAGCGCAGTGTACCCCAGTGCGAAGACGAATGGCAGTGATATGAACGAGAATTTCACCGTGGCGATTCGCAAGCAGAATGGCCTAGCTGGTAACCTCGACTTCGAATGGATTACCTCAACATTCGCGTAGAACATCGACCTCCCCTGGCGATAGTGACCCTGGACCGCCCCAAGGCCCTGAATGCACTCAACGCCGAGACGCTTGCCGAACTGGAAGCGGCCATTGAGGAATTGGCCAACGATGCCGCCGTGCGCGTGGTGTTGCTGACCGGCGCCGGTGGGCGCGCATTCGCGGCGGGTGCCGACATTCGCGAGTTGGACGGAATTATTCCCGAGGAGGGGCGCTCGTTTGCATTGCGGGGTCAAGCGATATTCCGGCGCATCGAGACATTGGGCAAGCCTGTCATCGCGTGCATACAGGGCTTTGCGCTGGGGGGCGGTTGTGAACTGGCCATGGCTTGCACGCTGCGCCTCGCGGCGGACGACGCGCGCTTCGGACAGCCGGAAGTCAAGCTTGGCATTATCGCCGGTTACGGAGGGACGCAGCGGTTGCCCCGGCTGGTGGGCCGCGGTGCGGCTCTCAAAATGCTGTTGAGCGGGGCCGCGATCGACGCGCAGGAGGCATTGCGTATTGGACTGGTGGACGAGGTGGTGCCCGCCGCCGAGCTGATGGTGCGAGGCGAGGCCTTGGCGCGGGAGATAGCGGCACAGGCGCCGATGGCGATTGCCGAGACTTTGCGCGCCGTGGACGAGGGCCTGAGCCTGCCGCTCGACCTGGCTTTACTGCGTGAGGCCACGCGGTTCGGCGCGCTTTGCGGTACGGCCGACAAGGCGGAAGGCACAAGAGCGTTCCTCGAGAAGCGCGCGCCTGCGTGGAAGGGCGAATGAAGCGCCCTGTTATTCTTGAGGGGTGAAACATCGTTCAGGGATAAGGGATCTGGGAGTCATGGCCCTCCTGCTGGCCGGAATTCTCGTCGCTTGTCACAAGGAAGAACAGGCGGTAGTGGGGGTGGCCCACAACGCTGTGGACGCGGAGCACAAGGCGCAGGCCGCCGCCACGGAACGGGACCGCCAGCGCGCCGCGCTCTCGCACATTCCCCTGCCAACCAAAAGCCTCTATATCAACGTGCGCGAGCCCGGCGAATGGGCGAACCCGTTTATCAGCGCCGATGCCGAATACCTGAATCTGCGCGTCACCATGGCCGACGCCAATCCCAGCACCCTGGGGCAGGGCACGATGCTGCGCCCTGAAGCCGCGCGGCGGCAGGAGTTGCAGGTGCGGCCCGGCGACCTGGCGGAGGCGCTCATTGCGCTGCCGCAAGGCGCCTGGCGCTACGGCCGCGTTGTCGCGATCGCCGAGTCGCCCATCGCCGATCGCAAAAAGCGTCCCGCAGTGCGCCGCAACGTTGAAGTTGCGATTCAAAAACTGAACGACCTGGGCATCATTGTGGAAGAGTGGCCGGGGCGCTGACTCACGCGCGTCGAGTACTCGCCGCCATTGCGGATATACTCCGATGCAATGCCGGAACTACCTGACATCACCGCTTACATCCACGCCATCGAGGCGCGCATTCTGGGCCAGACGCTGGAACATGTGCGGCTGGGTTCGGTGTTTCTGCTGCGCACCGTCGATCCACCGCTGAGCAGTGTCGAGGGGCGCGTCGTGGGCGGCGTGCGGCGCATCGGCAAGCGGATCGCCATCGGGGTGGAAGGCGACCTGTGGCTGGTGCTGCACCTGATGATTGCGGGGCGGCTGCACTGGAAGCCTGCGCCCGCCAAACTCGCGGGCAGAAACGCGCTGGCGTCTTTCGATTTTCCCAACGGATCGCTGACATTGACAGAAGCAGGCAGCAAGCGGCGCGCATCGTTGTATGTCTTGCGCGGAGAAGAGGGTCTGCATGCGATCGATCCGGGCGGCGTGGAGATTTTTGAAACGGACCTGAACGGCTTTCGCGCCGCGCTCTTCCAGGAGAATCGCACTCTCAAGCGCGCCCTGACCGATCCGCGGCTGATCAGCGGTGTAGGCAACGCCTACTCCGACGAAATTTTGCACGCCGCGCAACTTTCGCCCATCACGCAAACGCACAAGCTGAAGCCGGAAGAGTGGCAGCGTCTCTTCGAAGCGACGCGATCCACCATGTCGCTGTGGATGGACCGGTTGCTGGCGGAGGCGGAGAAGAAGTTTCCCGAAAAGGTAACTGCGTTTCGACCGGAGATGGCTGTGCACGGGCGCTTCAACTTGCCCTGCCCGCGCTGCGGCGAGAAGATCCAGCGCATTCGCTATGCGGATAACGAAACCAACTATTGCGCACGCTGCCAGACCGGCGGCAAGGTTCTGGCCGATCGCAGCCTGTCGCGGCTGCTGGGATCGGACTGGCCGCGCACACTGGATGAGCTCGAGGCCTTGAAGCGGCGTTGATTCACCGCGGAATGGCGGCTCCGCGATTCGTGCTTGACATGTCCTTCCGCATTGCCCCACATTAAATTGCCTCTCCTTATTGTCTTCACGCCGCCTCGTAGCGAAAAACCATGCATGGAGGATTTGAATGCACCTGCATCTGAACTTTCTGGCCGTCCTGGTTTCGGCATTGATCCTGTGGATGCTGGGCGCAATCTGGTATTCGCCGCCGCTCTTTGCCAAGCCATGGATGGCCGACCTCGGCATCACGCCCGATCCCGCCAAGAAGAAAGGCCTGTTGGCCGGCATGGTTTCGTCGTTCGTCGGCGATTTGATATTGGCGTTTGTGCTCGCCCATTTTGTCGGATGGTCGCACGCCGGCGTCTTCGGCGCGGGCATGTTTATCGGATTCCTGACGTGGATCGGGTTTTTCGTGGCGCCGAATTTTCCCCAAGGCATCTATGAGAACCGGCCGCTCCGGCTCTTCGCCATCAACAACGGCTATTGGCTGGTGGGCCTGCTGATCGTGGGCGGACTGCTGGCGGTGTGGAAGTAGGCACGATTACAATCGCCGCATGGGCAAAGAAAAGGTTGTAACTCCCCACGCCCCTGAAGCCATCGGACCGTACTCGCAGGGCGTCCGTATCGGCAACCTGGTTTTCACGGCGGGGCAGATTGCGCTCGATCCGGCTACGCAGCAGATGGTGGCCGGCGGTATCACCGAACAGACCACCCGCGCGCTTGAAAACCTGAAGGCCATCCTCGAGACGGGAGGCAGCAGCCTGGCCAGGGTGGTCAAGGCGACCGTCTTCCTTAAGGATTTCAACGACTTCGCGGCCATGAACGCGGTGTATGCAACGTATCTCGCCCCCGAGGGCGTGGAGGCGCCGGCGCGTACCACGGTGGAAGTGTCACGCCTGCCCAAGGATGCGTTAGTCGAGATCGAACTGGTCGCCGAGTTTGAGCCCGGCGTGCACTCGTACCTTCACCGCACCTGAAGAGCGGCGCTAGTTCTGCGGAGAGGCCGCTTTTTCCTGCTCCTGCTGTGCCTTATCCTGCTGATTTTTCATTTGCGACTGGCGCTTGGCTGCCTTCGCGCTCGCCTTGGCAGCCCGCTCTTCGTGCTTCTGCTGCGCCCGTTGCCGCTTGATATCCGACTTAGTCATGGTGGTCGAGGTGCTGTCCGACGACTGCCCATTGGAGCTCGTCGAGGTCGTAGTCGTGGTGGTCTGACCTGGATCTGGCCGTGGTGCCGGTTCCTGCGCGTGCACGGTGAAAGCCGTAAATATTGCCAAGGCTGCAAGGGCAAGGCGGAAAGAACTTTGGAATCGCTGCAAAGTGTTGCTCCTTTAGAAAAATGGCGTGCTTGAAAAACCACGGTTTCGCTCAGGGACTTTGTTTGTGCAGCGAAATGTGGGCTATATCCGTTGTGATGCTGTATATACCAGGTAAGCCGCTTCGCGTCTCAATCAATCAATGGCGCGCAGATGCTTTGCTGCATCCCGCCGCATCCAATCCCCGAACACCCAAGCAGGAGGTCCCCGCATGAGCGAGACAATTGAAAAAGTGAACAAGAGCGACGCCGAGTGGCGCGAAACACTCACGCCGCAGCAATATCACGTGCTGCGCGAAAAGGGCACAGAGCGCCCCTACACCGGTGCGCTCACTGAGAACCACGAGACGGGCAACTACCACTGTGCGGGCTGCGGCGCGCTGCTGTTTCTCTCCGATGCCAAGTTCGACTCCGGCTGCGGGTGGCCGAGCTTTGTCATTCCAGCCGAGTCCAAGGCCGTCCACGAACACGAGGACAACAGCTTCGGCATGCGCCGCATCGAGGTGACCTGCGCGCGCTGCGGCGGCCACCTGGGGCACGTATTTCCCGACGGCCCGCGTCCGACAGGACTGCGTTATTGCATCAATTCCGCGTCTCTGACTTTCGAGCACGCAAAGTAACCGCATAGCGGAGCCAGAGCCGTCAGGTCGCGATACTCTGGCTCCATGATATTTTCTTGCGCACGATTGATCGTGGCGGGCGCCGTTGCTTTTGCGTGCTCAGCTGGCGCCGCCCCCATTCCCACGCCGGTCTCCCCTGTCAATGAAGACTTCGAATTGGATCAGCAGTTGCAGTCGATTGCGGCCGCGCATCATGGCAAGGTGGCTCTCTTTGCGCACAACCTGCGCAGCGGGCAAACCGCATCGGTCTCTCCCGACCTGCCCGTCAAGACCGCTTCCACCATCAAGCTGGGAATCCTGCTGGATGCGGCCGAACAGATTCGCGCCGGACGCGCCACGTTGTCTGAGAAGCTGGTCCTGAATCATGCCAACCAGGTGGAGGGATCGGGAGCGCTAACGCAATTGGATACGCCGCTCACATTGACCCTGCGGGACGTGCTCACGCTGATGGTGATTCTGAGCGACAATACTGCTACCAACATGGCCATCGACCGCCTGGGGCTCGACCACATCGACGCGACCCTGGGCGCCGCCGGCCTCAAACAAACCTGGCTCTACAAGAAGGTCTTCATGCCCGCTTCGGGCCCGATGCCCGCAGATCAGCCGCAGTTTGGACTGGGAAAAACCACGGCGCGCGAAATGGCCTCGGTCATGGAAAGGTTTGCCGAGTGCAAATTGGCTTTCCACGGCTCGGCGGCGCAGCCCGGAGACAGCGCGATTTGCGGCGCGATGATTCATATGCTGCGCAACCAGCAGGACCGCGAGAGCCTGCCTCGCTATCTCGAAAGCCTCGACACCAGCGAACATGGACCCTCCATCGCCAACAAGACGGGGGCCCTGGACCAGGTGCGCAACGATGTGGCATTGATCTCGACCAAGTCCGGCCCCATCGTCATCGCCGCCTTTACATTCGAGAATGCCGACCAGCGGTGGACTGGCGACAACGAGGGCGAACTGACACTGGCAAGACTCGGCCAGGCCGTGGTACGGCGCTGGGCGCCGACGGGTCTGGATGCGTCGGCCTTCAACTGGGACGATCCGTTGGCGCCGCCTGGATCGGCCAAAAAATGACGCGCCCATGACAACGTGACAGACTTCCCTGGCGACAAACGGGTAAACCTCGTCGTTTCATGAATCACAGAGGGCGGGGCGAGTGTCAGTCTGTCACGCCGGGGTTCTCCACCGCCGCGCACAGCCCCCATGGTGAATTGCCTGCTAAAATCATGGTTTCAGTCAGCCCTCCTGCAGGGTATTTATTCGTAGAAAGCCTTCATCGTGCCTGACAAATCCACTCCTCATTCCGTGACTTACGCCGACGCCGGAGTTGATATTCCGAGCGGCGACCGCGCCAAGGAACGCATCAAGTACCTTGCCCAAAAGACGTTTAATCGCAACGTTCTGGGCGGCATCGGCGGGTTCGGCGCGCTGTTCCGGCTGGACCTGCAGCGCTGGAGGACCCCCATCCTGGTAAGCTCCGCCGACGGCGTCGGCACCAAGCTCAAGGTGGCCTTCGACCTGGGACTGCACCACACGGTGGGCCAGGACCTGGTGAACCACTGCGTCAACGACATCGCGGTGCAGGGTGCGACTCCGCTGTTTTTTCTCGATTACCTGGCCAGCGGCAAGCTCGATCCCGAAGTGACGGAGAGCGTGATCACCGGGCTGGCCGAGGCGTGCAAGGCCAACGGCTGCGCGCTCATCGGCGGCGAAACTGCGCAGATGCCGGGCTTTTATACCGATGGGGAATACGACCTGGCGGGATTCATCGTGGGTGCTGTCGATCGTGACAAGATGGTGACCGGAGCGGGCATCAAGCCGGGCGATGTGCTCATTGGACTGCCCTCGACGGGGCTGCATACCAATGGCTATTCGCTGGCCCGCAAGCTGCTGTTCGACGTGGCGGGCTACAAAGTTCACCAGTATGTGACCGCCATCAAGGAAAAGGCGGGGACGGCGCTGATGAAGACGCACCGCAGTTACCTGCATGTCATTCAAAAGCTGGTGGCCGCGCAGCTCACCACCGGCATGGCCCACATAACGGGCGGCGGTATCACGGAAAATCTGCCGCGCATTTTGCCCAAAGGAACCGAAGCCCACATCGAGCTTGGTTCGTGGCCGGTGCTGCCGCTGTTTGAGCATCTTCGCGAACTGGGCCAGGTTTCGCAGGAAGAAATGATGCGGACGTTCAACATGGGCGTGGGGCTGATCGCCGCTATCCCAGCGGCCAAATTTACGCGCGCCAAAAACCTGCTCGACCGCGCGGAAGAGAAGTTCTACATTATCGGGCGGGTGGTCAAAGGCGATCACCGGGTGCACTACACGTGAGTGGCGGCCAAGGGCAACCAGGCGGCACGAAGGTTGGGAAAGCGCCAGTCCGACTGGGCATCCTCCTCTCGGGACGCGGTTCCAATTTCCTGGCCATCGCGCAGTCCATTCGCGAAGGCCGGCTAACGGGAGTCGAGATTGCCGTCGTCATCGCCAATGTTGCGGAGGCACCGGGCCTGGCGGCCGCACGCGAACGGGGCCTGAAGCATGCGTTGTTTGTTTCCAAAGGCCGTCCGCGTGCAGAGCACGATGCCGATGTGCTGGCCTGCCTGCGCGACAACAACGTCGACCTGGTGGTGCTGGCGGGGTACATGCGCCTGCTCTCGCCCGGGTTTATCGCGGCGTTTCGCAATCGCATTCTCAACATCCACCCGTCGCTGCTGCCCGCGTTTCCAGGGCTCGATGCGCAGCAGCAGGCCTTCGACTATGGCGTACAGGTGGCGGGCTGCACGGTGCACTTTGTCGATGAACATCTCGACCACGGGGTAATCGTGCTGCAGCGGGTGATTCCCGTGCTGGCGAGCGACGACGCGCACTCGCTGGCCGAGCGCATCCTGGCCGAAGAACACATCGCATATAGCGATGCCATCGCGCGCGTGGCGAGTGGAGACTATGCCATTGTGGGACGGCGATTCGTGTTTTCGCCGTTAGTAGACGCCAAATCCGGCAGCTAAATAGCACACCGGTCCTGATTCGAACTCCTGTCAACACTCCCGACCATCGAGCTTGATGTAAAGCGCGCATGGTCATTGGCGAAGCGTCTTGTCCCAGTTTTGCCGAAAATATACATCAACTCCTCTAGCCTTGATTCAGACAGACAAACGACGGTAGCAAAGCCGGTAATGAGTCTTCCTCCCCCACTGTGCGGAAACCGGCGCGCGAAAGTCGAGGTCTGTGCTCGAGTGGCTTCCTCGCTCTGAGTCCGCCGCAACCACGGCGCACTGAAATGCGAGGAACCGCCATTCACGAAGGCGGGTAGCCGGACGAATGGAACGCCGGCACCAAAAGGAAGAGGAATCATCGCGATGGCAAATATTCTTGTAAATATTGAAAAAGGCGTCGAGATCGGCGCGGAAGACGCTCTTAAATGGCTCACGGGCGCCAACAAGGCGATGCACGCGGCTCCCGAAGTGGTAGCGGCGCTTGCAATCCTGATCGGCGCGGTCGAAAAACCGCTGGCGGACATTGCCGGGGCTGCGGCCAATCCGCTCAATATTCCACTCGACATCCAGACGGTCACCGATTTGAAGGCTGCGTGGCCTTCGATCAAGCAGTTTCTTGGCACTCTGGGCATCAAATTTTGATCGAAACGGCATGATTGAATCGGGCACGGTCGGGCGTGCCGGCCGTGCGGGAAGGAAGTATCAATGCTTGCATTCGAAAACGCTCTCGCCCATCCGCGTACATCCGCCGCGGGCTTGTTGATTGCGATAATGAGCGTGGCGGGCGTGCTGTCGCAGCAGGGAATTACGCTCGGCAACGCGGGCGCGGGAAGCGTGGTGACGCTGGTGAGTTCACTGGCCACCGTGCTCCTCGGCCTGCTGGCTCGGGATCCATCGAGTGAGCCGGGCCAGATTGAGGCGCGCAACCAGCGCTGAATTTTCACGGCGTAACTAAAACAGCGGGCCGCTTCCAACCAGGAGCGGCCCGCTGTTTTTCAGCTTTTCATCATTTCACTTTTCACGGATTGACTGCTCTCTACGTATTCACTCCCCGCGCTTCTCCCAGAATCAGCTTGACGGTGACCTGCTTGCGAGCTCGCAGGATGGTGACGGTGATGGTGTCGCCGGCCTGGTGCTTGTCCATGAGGGAACTGATATCCTGCGGATCGGTAACCTGTTGGCCGTCGATGGCCACGATGAGGTCGCCGCCGAGCATGATGGGCGTATTGCCCACATACGCTTGCTCGGTGCCGCCGCGCAGTCCGGCCCTCTCCGCTGCGCCGCCGGGAACTACCTTCTGAATTAAAACCCCGTAGTCCGCAGCCAATCCCATCTGCTCTGCAAGGTCCGGACCAATGGCATACGAGACGATACCGAGCGAAGGGCGCTTGACGCGGCCATAGCGGGTGAGGTCGGCCAATACTGCCTTGGCTGTGTTAATAGGTATGGCGAAGCCGATGCCGGAGCTTTGCTCGGCGCCATTCGACGCGATCATGGTATTGATGCCGATCACTTCCCCGCGCGAGTTCAGCAGCGGTCCGCCCGAGTTGCCGGGGTTGATCGCAGCGTCGGTCTGGATGGCGTCTTCAATGGGCGCGCCCTCCGCGCCGCGTATGGAACGGATGGAGCTGATGATACCGCGCGTCATGGTGCCGCTCAGTCCGAAGGGATTGCCGATGGCATACACCTTCTGTCCCACGGAGAGTTCAGTCGAGTCTGCCAGCGTGACGGGCTGCAAATTTGGAGCATCCACCTGCAACAGCGCAAGGTCGTGGATCTTGTCGGTGCCGACGACTTTGGCTGCGTAGCGATGCTTGTTGCTGAGTTGCACTTCGATGCCGCGGTTGGCGCCTTCCACCACGTGATAGTTGGTGAGCACATGCCCGGCCTTGTCCAGAACAAAGCCTGACCCTTGGCCCTGTTGCGGCACTTGCCCGTAGAAAAAGTTGAAGACCAGCGTCGTCGACGTGATGTTGACCACCGACGGAAGCACGCGCTTGTAGACCGAGATGTTGTTTTGCTCTTCTGAGTCGTAAGCCGGCGCAGCGTGGGCCTCGGTCAAATCGAGGGGCGAATTGGAACCGCGCGCGTTGGTCAGAGACAAATTGCCCAGACCCGCAGGCAGATGTGTGGTGATGTACCAGAATCCACCCACCAGCAGCACAACCAGGAGTAGACGACGAAATTTCATAATTCTTCGACCTGACTACCTTTCTCTCCAACGCTCGGCACGCGATCCTGAACCCGCGCCACTCTCCCCACGAAAATAAGAATTTCGTATCCGGGATAGTGGGCGGGCAGATCCACTCCTGCCTTACTCTTATTTTAATGAACCGCCAGATGCCAATTTGTTGCTTTCAGCCCACAGGCAGTGCCACAGGGACTCAACCTGTTCGCGCAGCGTCGCCATATCTCTCGTATTTTCGATGACAAAGTCTGCCCTGGCGGCTTTTTCTTTGTCCGGCATCTGCCGCCCTAACCGAGTACGGGCGTCTTCCGCGGCAGCGTCTCGAGCGGGGCCCGCCTCCGCAATCCGGCTGGCATAGCGATCGATCTTCATTTCGTCGGGCGCGGTCAGCACAAGGATGTGGTCGAAACGGTTACGCCAATCCGCCAGAACACCTTCCTGCTCGCCCCGGGCGCGGGCATCCCGCTCGACTTCGAAGATCAAGGCCGACTCAACCACCGCCACCGCTGCAGGATCCCTGGCAAAGACCTCGTTCATCCAGCGCTGCTGCTCCGCGATCACCGCGGGGTGCACAATGGCATTCAGTTCCTGCAATCGGCCACCTTGAAATGCCAATCGGGCCAATTCCGGACGGTTAAGCCGCCCGTCGCGTCCGACGACTTCGGGCCCGAAAGTTCGCACGATTTCTGCATAGACGTCCTGGCCGGGCTCCATCAATGCGCGGCCCAGTTCGTCGGCCTCGATCACCTGGGCGCCCAGTTCGCGCAGCATGGACGCGACCGTGCTTTTGCCGCTGCCCAGGCTTCCGGTTAGTCCGACTCGCAGCATTTAGAGACCCCGGCGCATCTTGGCCGCGCGCACGGTATTCGCCATCAACATCGCGATCGTGAGCGGGCCGACCCCACCGGGCACGGGGGTGTAAGCGCCGGCGATTTCAAACGCCCTGGGATGTACGTCGCCCACAATCGTCGAGCCGCGCTTCTCGAACGCCGCTTCTCTTTTGGTGTTTCCGGCGAAGTAGCGATCGAACTCTTCGCGCGTCGTGATGCGGTTGATGCCGACGTCAATCACCGTTGTGCCCGGCTTGACCATCTCCTCCGTGATGAGCCCCGGCTTTCCGATGGCAGCCACGAGGATGTCCGCCTGGCGCGTAACCGCACCAAGATCGCGCGTTTTCGAATGACAAATGGTTACCGTCGCATTCTCATGCAGCAGGAGCATGGCTGCGGGCTTTCCCACAATGTCACTGCGGCCCACTACCACGGCATTTTGCCCCGAGATAGCAATCCCGCTCCGTTTCAATATCTCAATGACGCCCGCGGGAGTACAGGGAGCGAGCGCAGGCCGCCCAGCCTGCAGGCGTCCCGCATTTACGGGATGAAATCCATCCACATCTTTTTCCGGCGACACCGCGTCGAGCAGCAGTTTGGCATCGACTTGCTTCGGCAGCGGCAACTGGATGAGGATGCCGTCGATGTCATCGCGTTCGTTGAGGCTCGCGACCAGTTCCAGCATCTCTTCGGTCGTGACCGTATCGGGCGGCGTCACAAGTTCGCTGAAGAGACCAAGATCGGCGCAGGTCTGCACCTTGCTGCGCACATAGATTTCCGACGCCGGCACGTGACCCACCAGGACTGCAGCCAGTCCCGGCCGCACCCCTTGCGCGGCGAGCGCTTTGACCTCGTCCGCAACCTCCTGCTTGATCTCCGCGGCGATGGCCGTTCCATCCAGAACCTTTGGCATTCTTCGCTCCAAAGATTCATCGTATCGTTTCGCACCGGGGTCGCGGGCAGTTCACCCGGTGCGCATCGTCCCCGCCTGCACCAGGCCCACGATGTGGCCATCGGGGTCTGTGAAGAGACCAATCATCGGGCCGTTGGGCACTTGTTCCGGCCCCATGATCTTGTGGCCTCCCCGGCCTTCCACAACGCTCAAAGTTTCATCAATGCTGGCGACCTCGACGTAGAAGATCGCGTGTCCCGACCCGCCGTCCATCGACGTGCCAATGCCGCCGTTAACCCCGCCTCCCGTCGCGACCATGGAATAGTTGTCCATGACCGGGTTCAACTGCCAGTCAAACAGGGCGCGATAAAAATCTTCCAATACGGCTTTGTCTTTGCCCAGCACTTCAAAATGGACGATCGGATTAGGCATTCTCTTCTCCTTCAAAGGATGACTCGGACCCGCAAACTATTGGTCGTACGCATCTTCTTAGATTCCGGCCGGGGAGCACAAGAGAAGCTCCTCATGAATTCCGGCCTGTGGAAATCTATTTGCATCAATTCCTCTTGATTTGTATCGCAATTTGCGATAAAGTTATTGCAGATTGCGATAGAGCGACGCCGGAAAGGCGCACTACCGCAGAAACCATGAAGCTGGGCGAAAAGATCCGCTATCTGCGCGAAGTGGAAGGCAGCCTGCGAGGCCTCAACCGGGCCATGAACCAGCAGGAACTGGTACGCGCGATTGAGGCCGAGACCGGCTCGAAACTGAGCCAGAGCTACCTCTCGCAGATTGAGAGCGGCGCGCGCCCGCACCTCACCAACACCACGCGCCAGATCCTGGCGGGATTCTTCAAAGTTCACCCCGGTTACCTGGTGGATGATCCCGAAGGCTATTCGCCGGAATTACAGAGCGAGTTGCGCAATGTCGAGGACAAGCTCGACCTGTGGCTGGTGTCGGGCGCGGAACGCTTTCGGCGCGACCCTGAATTGAAGCACGCCCTGCTGAAGCTGGCGCAGCACGAGCATTCGCGCGAATGCCTGCTACTGCTGGAGACAATTCTGGAGACGCCGGGACTGGCGCCGCGACTGGCGGAGGTGCTGCGTCCGAAGCTCGATCCGAAGGGACGGGACGAGCACGCCAGCCGCAACGAAGTGCACAAACCTGAGGAAAAACGACCGGGGGCGCACAAATGAACTGGGAATCTTTTTATCTGATCTGCTTTCTCGTGGGGCTGTTCCTGAGTGCATTTACTTTACTGGGAGGCATGGGACACTTCGGCGGCCATGTGCATGTTCCGCACACTCCGCATGTTCCGCACGTTCCACATGCCGGGCACCTGCCGCAAAACGCATCGGGATCGACGTCGCAGGGCGGAGCGGCCATTCCCTGGTGGAATGGTTTCTCCCTCATGATCTTTCTCTGCTGGTTCGGCGCGGCGGGGTATTTGCTGACGCGCTACGGCAGCTTTGTGGCCACGCTGGTTGTTGTGCTGGCGGCCCTCTGCGGTCTGGCCGGCGGAGCCATCATCTTTCTCTTT
Source organism: Occallatibacter sp. (assembly GCA_036488735.1). GTDB lineage: Bacteria > Acidobacteriota > Terriglobia > Terriglobales > Acidobacteriaceae > Telmatobacter. Next base: position 49,621 of record DASXHC010000030.1, on the reverse strand, counting down.
CTCACCCGTGTGCTTATGCCGCATGAGCATGAGCTCACAGCCGATGAGACAGAAGTAGTTGGTGCGGTAGGACGAGTCTCGTCCGCCATCCGGAGTGCCGGAACCGGCGAAATTCTGTACGAGCAATTGGGCGCACTGCGCTCCGCCCCCGCGCGATCTGAGAACGGCGAGCCAATTTCGAATCAGGAAGAGGTTTTCGTCGTTCGCTATGAAAAAGGCATCGCCTATGTGCGGCGATGGGAAGAGGGCCTAGGTCAATGGCCCGCGGTGAACGATCGAATCAACGATCGGCTGTCGTCCCCCGTCGGGCCCGAAGGTTCCGCGCACAATTTGACACCCGGGCACTGATTTGTTTTCAACAACGATTGAACCGGTCACGGACAGCGGCACGACTGGAATTGACCGCTGCTCTCTGACCACTGAACACAGAGGTTTAGTCATGACGAGCTCGACCGTATTGATAACGGATATGGCCATCCTGGTAGGCATCTTCCTGCTTGGGTTTCTGGCCAAAATGTTTCCGAAAAACGGCCGCAACGCAAAGCGCTGAATTTCGGCTTTGCTCCCTGTCCACCGTTCAACTGTTCACTGATTCCACCTCCCGGACGAAAGGGCCGGGAACGCAATGACGAATGAAATGATTCTCTTAGTCGGATTAGGCGTTTTGGCGCTGATCTTTGTCATGGGTATCCTGGCCAGGATGTATCGCAAGGCAGGTCCTAATGAAGCCTTGATCGTTTACGGGTTTCGTGGGCCACGCGTCATCAAAGGCCACGGTACGGTGATCTTTCCCATGGTGGAGAACTGCCGCGAGCTCTCGCTGGAACTGATGAGCTTCGACGTTGCGCCGCAACAGGATCTTTATACCAAGCAAGGCGTAGCCGTCACCGTCGAAGCCGTGGCGCAGATCAAGGTACGCAGCGACCAGGCCTCGATCCTCACCGCCGCTGAACAGTTTCTTACCAAGACGCCGCAGCAGCGCGAAGGCCTCATCCGGTTAGTGATGGAAGGCCATTTGCGCGGCATCATCGGCCAGTTGACGGTAGAACAGATTGTGAAAGAGCCGGAGATGGTGGGCGACCGCATGCGCTCCACCTGCGCCGATGACATGAGCAAGATGGGGCTCGAAGTCATCTCGTTCACCATCAAGGAAGTGCGCGACAAGAACGAGTACATTTCCAACATGGGCCGCCCCGATGTGGCGCGCATCAAGCGGGATGCCGAAATGGCCACGGCCGAAGCCGAACGCGACACTGCCATCCTTCGGGCCACTGCACTGCGCGAAGCCGCGGTCGCGAAAGCCATGGCCGATCAGGAACGGGTCATCGCTGAAACCGCTTCGCAAACCCGACAGGCCGAAGCGCAGCGCGATCTGGAAATTAAAAAGGCCGAATATGCGGAACAGAGCCGCCGCCAGCAGGCCACGGCCGACAAAGCGTACGAGTTGCAGACCAACGTGATGCTGCAGCAGGTGACGGCTGAACAAGTGAAGGTGCAGCAGGTGGAGAAGGAAGGCCAGATCAAGGTGCAGGAAGCGGAAATCGCGCGCCATGAGAAGGAACTGATTGCCACCGTACTCAAGGGAGCCGAAATCGAACGTCAGCGCATCGAAAATATGGCTGCCGCCGAAAAGAATCGCCTTACTGCCGAGGCCGAAGGCCGTGCCTCCGCGATCCGCACCCAGGGTGAAGCGGAAGCCTCCATCATCTTTCAGAAGGGCGAGGCTGAAGCCAAGGCCATGACCGTAAAGGCCGAGGCCTACCAGGGATGGAACCAGGCTGCGGTGGTCGACAAGCTGCTCACCAACATGGCCGATGTGGTGCGCGCCATGGCCGAGCCGCTCAGCAAGGTAGACAAGATCACCATTGTTTCCACCGGCAATGACGGCGCCGCCGGAGTCAACAAGATCACCGGCGACATGACCAAGATCGCCGCCCAGGTGCCGGCATTGTTTGAGGCTCTGAGCGGTATGGACATCAAACAGTTGATGTCGAATGTGCAGGCCATACGCCAGAAACCGGCCAATGGCGAGGCGTCAAAAAGCTAGAAGCAAGCTTCTAGCCTCTAGCTCCATCAAGGCGGAGCGGAAGCTAGTGGCCGAAGGCGATTGATCTGGTATCTCCTCCTTGCGGCAGGCGAGCGCCGCAAGGAGGAGCCCAATGGTCATTTGGCAAGCGAGACGAAAGACGCCGCCGGTGCGGGGCAAAGGCAGCTTAGAAGCTAGCGGCTAGGAGCTGGCCGCCAAGCGACAAGGAGGTTTTATATGTCATTACTCGATCGAGTCAGTACGTTGCTTCGAGCCAATCTCAACGAGCTCGTGGAGAAGGCCGAGGACCCGGAAAAGCTGTTGAAGCAGATTGTCCTGGACATGGAGAATCAATTGCTTCAAGTCAAGACGCAGGTTGCCATCGCCATTGCCGACGAACACCTGCTCGACAAGAAACGCAGCGAACACGCGCACGAGGGCGCCGAGTGGCGGCGCAAGGCCGAGTTGGCTGTGCAGAAGAATATGGACGACCTGGCGCGCGCCGCTCTGGAACGGGCACTGAGTCATGAGCAACTGGCCGCGGGATTCGCTACCCAGGCCGAAGATCAGAAGCATGAGGCAGATAACCTCCGCCAGGCGCTGCGCAAGCTGGACCAGAAGCTCAGCGAAACACGGGCCCACAGCGAGATGCTGATCGCCGAGCATCGTCGCGCCCGTGTGGCGGGCCGGGCAGCCAGGGCGCGTCAAGCCGTAGGCGTCGACCAGGACCATGCCATGGATCGGATGAAAAACCGCGTTCGGATCAAGGCAGCCGAAAATGCTGCGACCGCGGAAGTGATGGCGACCGAAAGCCTTGAGGACAAGTTCAAGGCACTGGAAAATCAAGACAAAGTTGAGATGCTGCTCAACGAGATCAAGGGCCGCCAGGCGGGCAGTGCCTTGAGCCTTCCGGAGGGCCGGGAGGCCTCGTAACGATAGAAATGTGTCCTTGGAGTGAGGTCTTGCGTCTAACAGACAGGTTCTGTCGCACGTAAAATTGACTTGGCTCCCAGCGCTCAGGAAGCAGCGTCGGAAGGAGCGAACCTTGTAAAGGCAGCCCTTCCGGCTCTTTCCGTGCGGACCGACAGATTGGGCGCCTATTCCACGATTGGGGAATGGATGCGCTTACGCTCTCATTTGTCGCCCGGTATCCTTGCGGCGGGTTTACTGCTAATTGCTTTTTCGTGTCGGGGCTTCGGGCAGACTTCCGGATCGCCAGCGGCTCCTGACGTGGCTGCGCTCCCGGACGCGCCCCAGGCGCAGTTCGTGATTTTGGAAGCCGACGGTTCCCAACCTTCTCCCGCGGCAATGGCGCAAAGCAGTTCCAGCCAGGCGAGCCCGCAGGACAGCGCCAGCCCCCAGGCGCCCACTTCGCAGTCGGACGCAGAAAAAGCCCGCCACGACCAGGCAGAAGAACAATTAAAAGCCGAGGAGCATCAGAGAGTTGCCGGCGTCATGGCGACGTTCAATACCACGCGCAATCGGGACGCGTTGCCTCTCTCCCCAGGACAGAAGTTTCGGCTTTTCTTTCGAAGCTCCATCGACCCATGGCCTTTCCTGCTGGCGGGCGTTGTTTCCGGCATCGGCCAGGCAGACGACAGCTATCCTGTGTGGGGCCAGGGCATGCAAGGCTATGGGAAGCGGTTTGGCGCAGCGTATTCCGACGCGTTCATCGGCAATTTCTTTGGCAACGCAGTATTGCCCACGGTCCTGCATGAGGATCCGCGTTATTTTCAGAAGGGAACAGGCAGCGCCACGCGTCGCTTTTTGTGGGCGGCATCGAGCACGGTATGGTGCCGGCGCGACAATGGCACCTGGGGACCGAATTATGCCAACGTGGGCGGCAATCTGATCGGGGCCGCCATTGCGCGCGTGTACTATCCCGCCTCAGAAAGGGATGCCGGCGATGTCATCAGCGATGGTTTGACGGTATCTGTCGAAGGAATTGTAGGCGCAGAAGTGATTGAGTTCTGGCCGGATATTGCTCGCCACTACCAGCGTAAGCACGCTGAAAAACTCGCCCGTCAGGCGGCTGCTCACCCTGCATCCGAAGCCGCCCCGGACCCCAGTCGCGACAAACCGCACCAGTGAACAAACCACCTCTGTCCGGCCAGTAAATACCGTGTTTGCACCGCGCTCCGCCTCGCTGGTAGGGTTCCCCTTGAGCAGGAAATTGGCCATTATCCTATCTTGATAGTTATTGGGTGGGTTAAGCTCGATTGGAATTCGAGATGTTTATGCTCAATGTACGAATCAGTTGCCTGTTGTCCATCGCCCTGTTGTTCGGCGCGGGCGAATACACTTCTCCGGCCCAAAAAATGCCGCAAGACGGCGCAGGCGCCTACGCCACCGGAAGATACCGCAACCTGTTTGCCGAAGACGGCCACTCGCCGCACGAGATCCAGGCCAAGATCGACGCCGCGTATCATCAACTCTTCCACGGCGATCCGCAGACACAGGCCATTGCCTTCTCGGCCGGCTCAAACGCCAACGGCCCTTCGATGTATGTAACCGACTGGGCGAATCACGACGTGCGCACCGAGGGCATGTCGTACGGCATGATGATCACGGTGCAGTTGGGCAAGAAGGCCGAGTTCGATGCCATCTGGAACTGGGTCAAGACCTACATGTACATCGGCGACCCCAAGCATCCGTCATATGGTTACTTCTCGTGGTCCTGCAAAACGGATGGCACGCCGAATGAAGAAACTCCGGCGCCCGACGGTGAAGAATATTTCGCCATGGCATTGATCTTCGCCGGCAATCGCTGGCCCGGAGGCCAGGGCATATACGACTATCATGCCGAAGCCGAGAAACTGCTCTCGGCCATGCGCCACCGCGAACTCATCACCGGCCTGACCAGATTCGGACAGCGCAGCGTCGGCCCAGAAGTCGACGAGAAGAACGCCATGATCCTGTTTGTGCCGGGGCGCACGCCCGAGCCGTTTACCGATCCTTCGTATCATCTGCCTGCGTTTTACGAACTGTGGGCCCGCTGGGGGCCGGAGCAAGACCGCCCTTTCTGGGCCCATGCCGCTGAAACGAGCCGCGCCTTTTTCGTCAAGACGACCAATCCAAAGACCGGTCTCGCACCGAGCTATGCCAATTTTGATGGATCGCCGCACATCACGCGCTTTGCGCAATCCGGTGAATTCGGATACGACGCGTGGCGCACCGCCAGCAACTGGTCGGTCGATTGGTCGTGGTGGCACAAAGCGCCCGCCGAACAACAGTTGAGCGATCGCCTCCAGCACTTCTTCGCATCCCAGGGTATCGACAAATACGGACCGGTCTATACCCTTGAAGGCAAAGACATGGGCGCCACGCCGGGACTCACGCACGAAGACCATCCTGCCGGCCTCGCCGGTACCAACGCCGTCGCAGGCCTTGCCGCAACCGATCGCGCCACGGCCAAGAAATTCACTGAGGCGCTTTGGAACACGCCGATTCCGTCGGGCGAGAACCGCTACTACGATGGCATGCTTTACCTGATGAGCCTCATGCACCTTGGCGGAGAATTCCGTATCTGGATGCCGCAGCGATAGTGCGTTGAAGACCGTGGGGGAAGCCGCCGTCTAATTCAATTCGTTACTTGCCCTGCTGATCGAGATCGAGATTCAGCTCGAGCACATTGACGCGCGGCTCGCCCAGCATGCCAAGCTGCCGTCCCGCGATATGTTTCTGAATCAACGCGCGCACGCGATCTTCGCTCAGCCCGCGCGCCTTGGCCACGCCCGCAGCCTGGTAGAAGGCCGCATCTGGAGTAATATCCGGATCGAGACCCGAGCCGGATGTCGTCACCAGGTCGATCGGCACCGGCTTGCCTCCGTTGGCTGCGCTTAACTTGTCAATGTCGCCCTGCATGCGCTGCACCAGCTTGGCGTTGGATTGCGCAAGATTCGAGCCTCCTGACGAAGTAGCGTCATAGCCGTTTCCTGCCGCCGAGGGGCGCGGATGGAAGTAGCGATCCGATGTGAAGCTTTGCGCCAGCAGTTCGGAGCCGATCACATGCCCATTCTTCAAGATCAAGCTCCCCGCCGCTTTATGCGGAAACAAAACGCCGGCGATCCCTGTAACCAGCAGCGGATACCCCACGCCAAACAGAAGGGTCACGATGATCGTGAAGAGGATGGATGTCCTCCACACAGAATGGTCAGGCGATGTGGCCTTTGTTGCGGAGGTCGTCGGCAATGTCGAAGTGGCGTGCATAGTAAATCTCCTGAGCTACTCGAAACGAGTTACGCGAGGTGCATGGCGACAAGCAGCATGTCGATGGCCTTGATGCCGATAAAGGGCACGATGACGCCGCCCACGCCATAGATCAGCAAGTTACGGCGCAGCATAGCTTCGGCCGGCTTGGGCTCATACTTCACGCCCTTCAACGCCAGCGGTATCAGCGCGATGATGATGATGGCGTTGAACACCACGGCGGACAAAATCGCCGAGTGCGGCGAATACAGGTGCATGATGTTGAGTGCGTTCAATACCGGAAACGCCCCCGCGAACATGGCGGGAATGATGGCGAAATATTTCGCCACATCGTTAGAGATGGAAAACGTCGTCAGGGCTCCGCGCGTCATCAGCAACTGCTTGCCGATCTCCACAATCTCAATCAGCTTGGTGGGATTCGAGTCCAGATCCACCATGTTGCCGGCTTCCTTCGCGGCCTGCGTGCCTGAGTTCATGGCCACGCCTACATCGGCCTGTGCCAACGCGGGCGCATCATTGGTGCCGTCGCCCGTCATCGCCACCAGTTTGCCCTTACCCTGCTCGCGCTTGATCAGGTCCATCTTGTCTTTGGGCTTGGCTTCGGCCAGGAAGTCATCGACACCCGCTTCGCGGGCAATCACTGCAGCCGTCAGCGGATTGTCGCCCGTGATCATGATGGTGCGAATGCCCATGGCCCGCAGGCGCGCGAGCCGCTCCTTCAATCCGCCCTTTACGATGTCTTTTAAATAGATCACGCCCAGCGCCGTCGAGTTCTCCGCAACTACCAGCGGCGTTCCGCCGGCGCGGGCAATCTCCTCCACCGAGTCGCGCACTTTCTTAGGCAGCGACGATCCCTGCTCTTCGAGGAATCGCGCAATTGCATCCACGGACCCCTTGCGAATGCGTACGCCGGGCAGGTTCACGCCGCTCATTCGCGTCTGCGCTGTGAACGGAACGAACTCGGCATGAATGCCGCTCAGGTCGCGCCCGCGCAAGTTGTATTTCGTCTTGGCCAGTACGACGATGGACCGGCCCTCCGGCGTCTCATCCGAGAGTGAAGACAGCTGCGCTGCGTCGGCCAGCCGTTCGGGAGACACGTCCGGTGCGGGAAAGAACTCCGTGGCCTGGCGATTGCCCAGCGTAATGGTGCCTGTCTTGTCGAGAAGCAGCGTGTTCACGTCGCCGGCCGCTTCCACCGCGCGCCCGCTCATGGCCAGCACGTTGTATTGCACCAGCCGGTCCATGCCTGCGATGCCAATCGCCGATAACAAGCCGCCGATGGTGGTCGGAATCAAACACACCAACAGCGATACCAGCACGAACACCGTCTGCGGCGCCTTCGAGTACATCGCAAACGGCTGTAACGTCACAACCGCAAGCAAGAAGACGATGGTCAATCCCGACAACAGAATACTGAGCGCGATTTCATTCGGAGTCTTCTGCCGCGTCGCACCTTCCACCAGCGCGATCATGCGATCGAGGAATGTCTCACCCGGATTCGACGTGATACGTACCTTGAGCCAGTCGGACAGCACCTTCGTGCCTCCGGTTACTGCCGAACGATCGCCGCCCGCTTCGCGGATCACCGGTGCCGACTCGCCTGTAATGGCCGACTCGTCCACCGAGGCCACGCCTTCGATCACTTCCCCGTCCCCGGCAATGTAGTGTCCGGCCATCACGTGGATCACATCGCCGGCGCGCAGCAGGCCGCTGGCGACTTCTTCAAATCCTCCTGTGGCCGTATAGCGCTGTGCGATGGTCTCGCCCTTGGCTTTGCGCAGGGTGTCGGCTTGGGCCTTGCCCCGTCCCTCGGCCATCGCTTCCGCGAAATTCGCAAACAGCACTGTGAACCACAGCCACAACGTGATCTGCAGGTTGAACCCAAAGCCCGCGCGATGATGGATGGTGTTGTCGATCAACAGCCCGGTCGTGAGCACGCTGCCCACTTCAACCACAAACATCACCGGGTTCTTGACCATCCACCGCGGGTTCAGCTTGCGCACCGAATCCAGCAGCGCCTGCCTCATGATGGCGGTGTTCCAAAGACTCTTCTTTTCAGCCATGATTCTCGTCTCTCGTCTATCGCTCAGCGCAAAGGTTCGCGAACGCAATCGGTTAGAAAACCTGTCCCGCCTTCAGCAGCAGGTGCTCCAGAATCGGCCCCAGGCTCAACACCGGGAAAAATGTCAACGCTCCCAGGATCAAAACCACGCCCGTCAACAACACAGCGAAGAGGCCCGTGTTCACAGGAAATGTTCCCGGCGAAGGGGGCGCACTCTTCTTCATGGCCAGGTTGCCCGCCAGCGCCAGCACTGGAACCAGCATGAGAAAACGTCCCGCCAGCATCGCCCATCCCAGCACCACGTTGTACCACCACGTGTTCGCGCTCAGCCCCGCGAATGCCGATCCGTTGTTCCCCGTCGCCGAGGTAAACGCATAAAGAATCTCGCTCAGACCGTGCGGTCCGTTATTCGTGAGCGCTGAGAGACCGATTTTCGGCGACATCACAAAGATGGCGGTCAGCGTGAGAATGATGAGCGGGAATATGAGCACATACAGCATCGACATCTTCACGTCGTAGGCTTCGATCTTCTTGCCGAGGTACTCCGGCGTTCGCCCTACCATCAGCCCCGCGATAAAGACCGCCAGCACCACGAAGATCAGCATCCCGTACAGACCCGAACCCACACCGCCGAAGATCACCTCGCCCAACATGATGTTGGTCAGCACCACCATGCCGCCCAGCGGAGTAAAGCTGTCGTGCATACCGTTGACCGCGCCGCAGCTGGCATCGGTGGTGATGGTGGCGAACAGCGAGGATTGCGCAATGCCAAACCGCACTTCCTTGCCTTCCATGTTGCCGCCCGGCGCCATGGCGGTGCTGGTCTGCACTGCGTTATGAATCAGCGGATGCGGATGCGCTTCGGCCCAGTACACGGTGGTGAATCCCGCTGCAAACAACACAAACATCGCGCCCAGCACCGCCCATCCATGTCCCGGCGAGCCGGTCATACGACCCAGAGTGTAGGTCAGCCCCGCGGGAATGATGAAGATGGAAAGCATTTGCAGAAAATTCGAGAATGGTGTCGGGTTCTCAAAAGGGTGAGCACTGTTGGCGTTGAAAAACCCGCCTCCATTCGTACCCAGCATCTTGATGGCTTCCTGCGATGCCACCGGTCCCTGGGCGATGGTCTGCGTCTGGCCCGGCTGTTCCAGTGTGTGCGCGGTTGTATACGCGTGCAGGTTCTGCGGCACTCCCTGCGCCACCAGCAGCAGGGCATAGATCAACGACGCCGGCAGCAGGACGTACAGCAGAGTGCGGGTCGTATCCACCCAGAAGTTGCCCACCGTACGCGACGATGTTCGTTTGATGCCGCGGATCAATGCAACCGCAACCACGATGCCACAGGCGGCAGAAAAGAAGTTATGTGTCGCCAGCCCCGCCATCTGCGTGAGATAGCTCATGGTCGTCTCGGGGGTGTACGACTGCCAGTTTGTATTGGTGGTGAAACTGGCAGCGGTACTCCATGCCAGATCGGGCCCGACTGCTGCCAGCTTTTGCGGATTCCACAACGGCAGAACGGCTTGAAGCCGCTCGATCCCGTATGTTACCAACAGGCTGACGGCGGAGAAGCCCAGCAGCGCGAACGAGTATTCACGCCAATTCATTTCCTGTTCAGCGTTTACACCGGCTAGCTTGTAAATCAACCGCTCCACCGGCCGCAGAACGGGATCGAACCACGTGCCCTGCCGTTCCAAAACCCGCGCCAGGTACACTCCCACTGGGCGAACGGTCGCCAGCAGAACCAGGCAGTACACAGCAAACTGTAACCACCCATTGCCTGACATTTCAGAATTTCTCCGGGTATAGCAGTGACACGGTTAAGTAGCCAAGCAAAAGAACAGAAAGAACCAGCGCAACCGCCGTAATCAGATCCATCGTGCTTACCTCAACTTCTGGCATGCCTTGACGTACAGAAACGCCAGGCCGAAAAAAACCGCCGTGAACAGCAACATCGCAACATCCTGCATTCGCGTATCTCGCAATCCGTCGCAGCCGCACTGCCGCGACGTACTTATGAGCAGCGCAGCCTTGAACCACGGCTGCGCCGCACAAGAATGATTCTCGGATGACTCGCCTTTGAGTATCGGAAAGAGTTCCTAAGGAATATGTAAAGATGCGGCCCGGAAGCGTTGAAAACGTCTACCGCGCCCAAGCGCTCTTTCAGGCTGCGGCGTATTCTATAACGTCAAGCCGCCGGTTCTGTTCATTTCGAAAATTTTCGGATTCACAGCCGAAACGACCAATTATTCCTCGCCGCCGACCCAGCCTTCGGCAACGAACCGGTATCCAACCCAAGGCTCAGTCTGGATATACTGGCGCCCTGTTTCACTTTCTAGCTTCTTGCGCAACTGGCCCACGAAGACACGCAGATACTCCGGCTGATGGGCCGACTGTCCGCCCCACACCGCCGTTAGCAGCGCCCGATGCGTCATCACTTTGCCCGCGTTGCGCGCCAGGTGCAGCAGCAGGTCAAACTCCTTGGGCGTCAGATGGACTGCTTTACCTTGAACGGTGATGGTATGGGCATTGGCATCCACGACGAAATCTCCCACCTCGATCGCAGCATTGGTCCTCTCCGGAGCTCGGCGCAAGTGAGCGCGCACCCTTGCCAGCAGTTCCTGGATGCTGAACGGCTTGGTCACATAGTCGTCGGCGCCCGCGTCCAGCGCCTCCACCTTCGATCGTTCGTGGTCGCGCACCGAAAGTACGATCACGGGCGTCGAACCTTGCAATCGGATCGCGCGGCAAACCTCCACACCGCTCATCCCTGGCATCATCAGGTCGGTAATCACCAGGTCCGGCGTCCATTCGCGAAACACTAGCAATCCTTCTTCGGGATCGTTGGCCGTTCTTACATCAAACGCCTGCGCGGTCAGCGCGGCACGCAATACGCGTGTTATCTGCGGCTCGTCATCGATTACCAGGATCCTGCCCGCCATGTATTGCCTCTTTCAGAGGGAAGATTACATTATGCGGCATTGCGGCTGCCGCACCTCTCCAATTGCGAGACCGAGGAAGCACGACCGCGCTGTCTCTTCAAACAGGGACACCGTACACGCATGCCGCCGGCGGACGTGAGTTGCCGAACTGCTCTATCATGCAGGGTAAAGAAAGATGGACTCACTGTGACAGGTACATCGAGTCATTTCAATGGGCGCCAGATACTTCGCGTGCTTACTGCGACCCTCGGTGTGGCGCTCGCAGTGCTCGTATTGTCCCTCGCCCGCCTGCATGAGACTGCGGCCGGACTTGTGTTCCTCACCATGGTGGTCTGGTTTGCCAGCCGTGTGGGCATTCGTCTCGCTCTCTATGTTGCCTTCCTGTGCGCCATCGCATTTGACTACTTCTTCCTTCCGCCGGTTCACACCTTGCGGCTTGCTGGCCCACAGGAATGGATCGAGATGCTTTCCTTCATGGTCAGTTCCGTCATAGTCGGCCGCCTGGCAGAGCGCGCCCGCGGCCAGACCCGCAAAGCAGAACAACGCCGCGAGGACGTAGAGCGTCTCTACACCCTCAGCCAGGAGATGATGCTCCACGAAGACGCCGCCCGCTTGATCCGCGACTTGCCTCGCCTCATCGAACGCAGCTTCGCTCTCGACACTGTCATCCTTTACGTTCGCGATCAGGACCAGTGCTACGCATCCATTCCCGAGATACCGGAGAGTGTACACGCGGGACTGCGCGCCCTCACCGTAGGCCAGAGCGCCACCCTCGCCGGCCCGCCCGATTTCGCATCCCTGGCTCTCATGCTCGGCCTCAAGCCCATCGGCGCTCTGGCGTGGCGGCCCGACCGGCTCTCTCGCGAGGCAGCCACGGCCATCAGCGCCCAGGTCGCCATCGCCCTCACCCGTTCCCTGGCCATTGAAACCTATACCCGCATCGAGGCCGCCCGCGAGGGCGAACGGCTGCGTTCCGCCCTCATCGATTCGCTCACTCATGAACTGCGTACCCCGCTCACTTCGATTCGCGCCGCAGCCAGCACTCTGGTGCAGTCCGAGGGACTCGACGAGGCGGTACGCCGCGACCTGGCGGAACTCGTGGATGAAGAAAGCGCTCGCCTCGACAAGCTCATCGGCGAAGCCGTAGAGATGGCAGAAATCGATGCCAATGTCGTCCAGGTCCGCGCCGTTCCCCAACTTACCCGCACGTTGCTCGACCATGTGCTGGAAGAGTCTGCTTCCGGTCTCGCATCCCATCACGTCGTCGTGGACATCGAACCTCCCGACAAACCGGCCTGGTTCGATCCTCATTTGCTTAGCCGCGTCTTCCGCCATCTGGTCGAGAACGCGTCCCGCTACTCCCCCCCCGGCAGCCAGATCAAACTGGGTAGCCGGCGCCACGACGGCCGCCTCGAGTTCACCGTCGAAGACAACGGCCCAGGCATCGATTCGATTGATCTTCCTTTAATCTTCGAAAAGTTCTACCGCGGCCGCAAGGGACTGGGCCGCAACAAAGGCACCGGCATGGGATTGGCCATCGCTCGCGCCATCCTCGCCGCCCACGGAGGCCAGATTGAGGTGGCCAGTCAGCCCGGCCAGGGCGCCATCTTTCGCTTCTGGGTCCCGCTTGTCGAAAAAGAACCTTGCACAGGTGAATCCTCATTGGCAGACTAGTACTCTAAGGTTCGTGTGAGGCGGCGGTTTGCCTCCCAGATTGCGCGCTCGGTAAACTCGTGCTGTCGAGTTCGTCTCCCCGCTGGTCAAAGAGCATCGTATCGGTTTCACGGCTCGGCTTGAAAAAACTCAACCTTGAAAGCGGTCCAATTGAAATCGCGTGTTCCCCTCCGTGATCTCGTGACAGCAGCTGGAGCACTCAACTCCTGCGCGGCTTGGGCTGCGTCTCCTTCCACCTCAACCTTCTCCACCGCTTCGACGCCCGCGCGTGAAGTCAACGATCTTTCGTTTTTTGTTCTCGCCATTTCGGCCGCCATCTTTATTGGTGTCAGCGCCCTTCTTGTGTACGCGCTATTCCGCTATCGCGCCCGACCCGGCGAATCGATGGAACCGCCCCAGGTGTTCGGTAGCGTTCAGATCGAACTCGCCTGGACCATCATTCCCATCCTGATCATCGTCATGCTCTTCCTCGGCACGGCGCGCGTCCTGTTCTCCGTGCAGGATGCACCCAAGCCCGCAACCGCACTGGATGTGACCGTCGTAGGCCACCAATTCTGGTGGGAGTTCCGCTATCCGCAATTCAACGTGGTCACCGCCAACGAACTGCACGTGCCTTTGAGCAGTCCCGCTGCCCCGCGGCCCACCTTCCTGAAATTGACCTCCGCCGACGTGATGCACAGCTTCTGGGTTCCACAGCTTGCGGGCAAGACCGACCTCTTGCCGAATCGCGTCAATGAGATGTGGATCGACCCGCTGCGCACTGGCCTCTACGTCGGACAATGCGCGCAGTTCTGTGGCATGCAGCACGCCAAGATGCTCTTGCGCGTCTATGTAGACACGCCCGAACAGTTTCAACAGTGGATCGCACAGCAGCAGAAGACGCAGATTGAAATACCAGGCGTCACGCAGCCCGCCGCATTCGAATCCAAACAAAACAGCACAGCCAACCAACGCCCGCCTGCGCAGCTGAAACCCGCTTCACTCTCGTCAATTGTTCCTGACAGCATCACATCTCGCGACGGTCAACTCGTTTTCGAAAAGCAGGCCTGCATTAACTGTCATACCGTGGCGGGCACGGTCGCCAATGGACGCTACGGTCCAGACCTCACACACCTCATGAGCCGCGATACCCTTGCCGCCGGCGCCATGCCTAACACACCCGAAAATCTGAAAGCATGGATCTCTGATCCCACTACATTCAAGCCCGGTTCACTCATGCCGGCAATGCGCTTGACCGACCGGCAGAATGCGCAGATCACTGCGTATCTGCTCACGCTCAAGTAGCAAACACACGGAGAGGCCGATGGACATACCGAGCGTGCCAGTCCCTGGACAAGTCGGAGCGGTGATTGACCGTACACCTCCACAGGCAGCTCGCGGCACCTATCTCGAGGTCGTGCATAGCTGGGTTGTTACCGTCGATCACAAGAAACTCGGAATCCTCTACATCGTCTATGCCCTCATCTTTCTCGTGGTCGCCGGCATCGAGGCCATACTGATTCGCATTCAGCTCTTCGTCCCCCACAACACTTTCGTCTCCGCGGCCACGTTCAACCGCCTCTTCACCATGCACGGCACCACCATGGTCTTTCTGGTCGGTATGCCCATCCTTTTCGGGTTCGGCAACTACCTTGTGCCCCTCATGATCGGCGCGCGCGACATGGCATTTCCGCGCCTCAACGCATTCAGCTTCTGGATCAGCGCCTTCGCCGGCATTCTGCTTTACTACAGTTTCATCGGCGGTGTGGGTCTCGCCGGCACCGGCTCCGCGCCCGACGTAGGATGGTTTGCCTACGCGCCGCTCACCGAACGCGCCTTCTCTCCCGGTCACACCATCGATTATTGGGCAGTCTCACTGCTCGCCAGCGGCATCGGCAGCATCGGCACCGCCATCAACATCATCGCCACCGTCTTCTGCATGCGATGCAAAGGCATGACCCTTCTGCGCATGCCCCTCTTGCCGTGGCTCTATGCGACGGTGTCTTTCCTCGTAATCGTCGCCGTCAGTCCGCTTACCGCTGCCCAGGCCATGCTCATGATCGACCGCTATCTCGGCGGCCACTTCTTCGATACGCAAGCCGGCGGCTCCGCCATCCTGTGGGCCCACTTCTTCTGGATCTTTGGACATCCCGAAGTCTACGTCCTCGTGCTGCCGGCGTTCGCCTTCGCCAACGAAATTATTCCCGTCTTCGCGCGCAAGGCGATCTTCGGTTATGCCGCCATGGTGGCCGCCTCGGTGGGCATCGCCTTTATCAGCCTCAGCGTGTGGGCCCACCACATGTTCACCATCGGCATGACCTCTTTCGGCAATGCCTTCTTCACCCTTTCGACCATGCTGGTTTCCATCCCCACCGGCATCAAGATCTTCAACTGGCTCGCGACTATCTGGGGTGGAAAAATCCGCTTTGAAACCCCCATGCTTTTCTCCATCGCGTTCCTGTTTCAGTTCCTGGTCGCGGGCCTGACCGGCATCATGTTGTCCATCTCCGCGTGGAACTGGCAGCTGCACAACTCTTACTTCGTCGTCGCCCACTTCCACTATGTCCTGGTCGGCGCCATCGTTTTCATGATCTTCGCCGCCCTCTATTACTGGTACCCGAAGATGACCGGCCGCATGCTCGATGAACGACTCGGTAAGTGGCACTTCTGGTTAATGGTCATCGGCTTCCATCTGACCTTCGATGTAATGCACATTCCCGGTATGCTCGGAATGCCTCGCCAGATCTACACTTACGAACCCGACCGTGGCTGGACCCTCCTTAACCAGATCGTCTCGGTGGGCGGCTTCATTCAGGGAATTGCGGTCCTCATCTTTGTCTATAACCTGGTGCATTCCTATTTCCGCGGAGAAACAGCCGGAGCCGATCCCTGGGATGCGTGGACACTCGAATGGTCCATTCCATCACCTCCCCCTGCATACAACTTCGCTGTTGATCCGGAAGTCGCGAGCCGCCGCCCCTTGTGGGACATCAAGCATCCCGAAGATCCAGATTCAGCCTTTGAGTAGCACGAGCGATGAATAACGTGAGGAGATAATGAGCACGATTCCATTGCAGCAGGCCGGGACCGAAACGCCGTGGCGCATGCCGTCGCGCGGCGTCGTGGCCATGGCCAGCCTCATCACCGCTGAATCCGCCATCTTCACCATCTTCGTGGTCGCCTATCTCTACTATCTCGGCCATGATATCGTGGGTCCCACGCCGCGCGAGGTACTTGAACTTCCTATCTTCGGAACCGTCTGCCTGTTATCGAGCAGCTTCTTCATCTGGCTCGCCGAGCACGCCATCGAACACGCCAAGATGAAAGCCTTCGCACTGTGGTGGAGCGTGACCATTCTCCTCGGCCTCATCTTCCTCGCCGACACCGGCGCCGAATGGTACAAGCTGATCGTGCGCGATCACCTCACCATTCGCACCAATCTCTTTGGCACCACGTTCTATTCTCTCGTCGGCCTGCATGCCTCGCACGTCATCCTCGGTTTGTTCATGATGCTCGTGACGATCGCGTTTGCGCTGACAGGCAAACTACTTCCCGTGCACGCCGAACGTGTAAAAGTCCTCGCGCTCTACTGGCACTTTGTCGATGCCGTTTGGGTGGTCGTGTTCACCGTGGTCTACATCATAGGACGATGATGAAATCTCAAGCCCCCGTGACTGCCGCGTCGCAACACGGTGAGTCACAAGCCAATTCGATTCATCTGCCCGCGCCCACTCCGTGGCCCTTCCTGCTGGCGCTCGGGATCACGCTCCTCTTTGCGTCCCTCGTGACGAATATGGCCATCGGCGCCCTCGGGCTCGTTCTCGCTCTTGTCTCCGCCGTGGGATGGTTTCGTGAAGTTCTTCCCCACGAAGCGCACGAAGAAATCGAAGTGGAGGAAGAGTTCGTCTCCCTGATGACGCGCAGCGAACACGTTGCCCGCATCGAAGTCGACGAGACCCATCGCGCTCAACTGCCCTTGCAGACTTTTTCGATCGCCAGCGGTATCAAGGGCGGCATCGCCGGCGGCATCGCGATGGTTATTCCCGCCGAGATTTACGGCATCATTCGCTTCCACAGCATCTGGTATGTCGTGAACCTGCTCGGCGGCGCAGGCGTCGGCACATGGACAAACCCCTCCGTCGAAGAGATGAGCCACTTCCGCCTCGGCGCTTTCGTAACCGCCAATATTATTCAGGGAGCAACAACGCTACTCGTCGGTTTGCTCTATGGAGCCATGCTGCCGATGTGGCCGAAACGCCCGATTCTATTGGGCGGTATCATTGCGCCTGTCATTTGGACCGGACTTCTGCATAGCACTCTCGGCATCGTCAATCCGTTTCTCGCTGACCGCATCGACTGGTGGTCCTTTGCCGCCTCGCAGGTCATCTTCGGCCTTGTCGCAGGGTTTACCGTTGTCAAACTGGGCCACATCGAACGGCTCGCGCAAGTGCCTCTCCCCGTTCGACTCGGCGTCGAAACGCCGGGACTCCATCCCGACCACCACACGAATGATGGAGAGCCGAGGCCATGAAACCGCGCCCCATCTGCGCGTGCGTTCTCGCGCTGGCGATATCGTCGCTAGCGGGCTGCGACCTGCCTGGACGCCCCAAACCCGGCCCTGAAGTTCCGCGTCCCGAAACCATAGCGTCGTTCGACACTTTGTATGGAGATAATTGCGCCGGCTGCCACGGAAAAAGCGGCGAACATGGCGCCGCCACCGACCTCGCCAATCCTGAATACGAAGCGCTGATCGATGATGCATCGCTCCGCGATGTGATATCCAACGGCGAAAAGGAAACACTGATGCCCGCCTTCGCGTCCCACCGCGGCGGCCCGCTCACCGCAGCGCAGATCGAAGTGATCGTGGAGGGCATGCGCGCCAGATGGAAAAAGGACAAGGTGTTTACCGGCGACAATCCGCCGCCCTACAAAGCCGCACACGCCGGTGATGCAAGCAAAGGACAAGCCGTGTACGCGGCAGCCTGCGCCCGCTGCCATGGTGCAAACGCACAGCAACATGGAAACGCTGGATCGATCCTCGATGGTTCGTTCCTGGCGTTGGTGAACGAGCAGACCATCCGCACCACGATCCTTGCCGGGCGGCCCGACATCGGCGAGCCAGACTGGCGCGGGCACATCCCCGGACGTCCCATGACCGACGATGAAATCACGGACGTAAGCGCGTGGCTCATTGCGCAGCGGCCCGCATCGCCTGGTCAGCCGTATACGAGCGAAGGGCCCACGACCGGCTTACCCGCCGAAGCACAACCGCAGTCAACGAAGCCAAACCGCCAGTGAAACGCACACGCAGGAGAGCGTATGGACGACAAACTTCCGCCGCCGAACGCTGAGGAACAGGCCCAGCGGCTCGAAACCGAGCAAATTACACGGCGCACGTTTCTCATGAACGTCGGCATCGCTCTCAATGCGCTCGTAGCGCTGGCCATTGCCACGCCCGTCGTAGCGTATGTACTCGGTCCCGTGTTACGCCGTAAGGATTATCTCGATTGGATCGCGATTGGCAACACCGCCGATTTTCACGCCGGTGAAACGACTCTCGTCACCTATCGCAACCCGTTCGCGAATCCATGGGATGGCGATACCGCAAACGTCCCGGCCTACGTTCGTTGTTCCGAACCCGGCAGCTACACGGTGTTCGCCATCAACTGCGCGCATCTCGGTTGTCCCGTACGATGGTTTTCCGAGTCGCAGCTTTTCATGTGCCCGTGTCACGGGGGCGTTTATTATGCCGACGGTAGCCGCGCATCCGGTCCTCCCGAACGCGGGCTCTTCACGTATGAAATGAAAGTCGAGAATGACAAGCTGTTGATCAACGCCGGCCAGATGCCCACGTTGCAGAACCGCGCCCAATCGCGCCCATGTCCGTCGGCTTCCCCATCCACTTCGCCTCAACTAGTTACAAGGATCGAATCATGTCCCAGCCAGAATGGCCCTGGTACAAACGCGTCTACGATTGGCTAGAACGGCGCGTACAACTCGAAGGTCCCATCAAGGACGCGGTGCTGCACCCCGTGCCGAAGAGCACGGCCAGTTGGTGGTACGTCTTCGGCAGCGCCAGCCTCGTGCTGCTCATTCTGCAAATCGTCACCGGCATTCTTCTCGCGCTGGTGTACGCACCTTCTGCCGCCAGCGCCTGGAGTTCTCTCGAAATTCTCAATCACGAATTGCCTCTCGGCTGGCTTCTGCGCGCCATGCACGGCTGGGGCTCTAACTTCATGGTCGCCGTCGTCCTCATCCACATGGCGCAGGTCTTTCTCTTCGGAGCTTATAAATTCCCGCGCGAGCTGACGTGGATCCTCGGCGTGTTCATGCTGCTGATGACGCTGGGCATGGCCTTCACCGGCCAGGTGTTGCGCTTTGACCAGGACGCGTACTGGGGTCTCGGCATTGGCGCATCCATCATGGGGCGCGTCCCGTTCATCGGCGGCCAACTCGTGCATCTCATGCTCGGCGGTCCCATCATTAACGGCGCCACCCTCACGCGCTTCTTCGCTTTGCATGTCTTCATCATTCCCGGCAGTCTGCTGGCTTTCACCGCACTGCATGTGTGGATGGTGTTGAAACTCGGGATCAACGAGTGGCCCATGCCCGGCCGCATCGTACGCCGCGAAACTTACATCCAGGAATACAACCACCTCGCGCACACCGACGGCCTCCCCTTCGTTCCCGGCGCAGTATGGAAAGACCTCGTCTTCTCGGCGGCCATCCTCTTCGCCGTTGCGTTCTGTGCTGCGATGTTTGGCCCCTACGGTCCCAAGGGCGTGCCCGATCCAACCATCATCAACACCGTCCCCAAGCCCGATTTCTTTTTCTTGTGGATCTATACCGTACTCTCGTTCCTTCCGCCCGATCTCGAAACGCCATTCATTCTCATTGCCCCAATCATCGGAGTCGCCGTCCTCGTCGCTTTGCCGTTCGTTGCCGGTGTCGGTGAAAAGAGTTGGTGGCGGCGCCCTGTTGCGGTCTTCTCGGTCATGTTCATCGCAATCTGCTGGGCGGTGTTTACGAACCTCGGCACCTACACGCCCTGGAGTCCGCAGATGAACGCGTGGAGCGGCGCACCGGTCCCGATCAAGTACCTGGACAAACGCACGCCCCTCGAACGACAGGGTGCCAATGTCCTGCAGGAAAAACAGTGCCGCAATTGTCATTCTATTGGCGGCCTGGGCGGCCAGCGTGGACCCGCTCTCGATGATGTCGCGACCCGCCTCACCGAAGACCAGATGATTCGCCAGGTGCTGCTCGGTGGCGGCAACATGCCCGCCTATGGCAGCGCACTTTCTCCCGCGGAAACTACGGCGCTGGTGCGCTTCCTTGACACTCTGCATCCCGACTATCAGCCCGCTGCCAGCGATGCCTCGCGCCAGGTTGCCGGACAAGCCGGCGTCCCGTCCACCGTGGAGCGCGGCGGCGGTCCAACTCCGGTTCGTTAGCACGCGTGAGGCTAAGCCCTGTTCCTCTCATTCATCATCTTTTCTGCAATGCCGGGCAATGAATCCCTCTCCGCATTCATGAGTGCGTGGTCATTTCCCGTCGTGCCCTTCATAACTCTTGCCCTCGCCGCCGTCATCTATCTCCGCGGATGGCATGCCGCCACCCTCACACGTCCTCATGAGTTGCCTCCGTGGCGCGCGGCTAGCTTCGGTGCAGGTATCGTCGCGCTGTGGATTGCCCTCGCCTCGCCTATCGATGCGCTCGACGACTATCTGCTCACCGCGCACATGATCCAACACTTCATCCTCATGTCCGTCGCTCCGCCGCTCATTGTTCTCGGAGCACCACTTGTTCCATCGCTACGCGGACTTCCCCGCATCACGCGCCCGTTGTTGCGCTTCTTGTTCCGCATGCGTTGGATTCATCGCCTCGCTCGGTTCCTCATCCATCCCATTCCCGCATGGCTCTTGATGAATATCGCCTATCTCGGCTGGCACATTCCCGCGGCTTTCGAACTTACGTTTCAGTCAGAAAGCATCCACCAGGTGGAGCATGCCTGCTTCTTTTTCACTTCGATCGCATACTGGTGGGTCGTCTTTCAGCCGTGGCCCAGTCGGCGTCACTGGCGCCCATGGACGCTCATTCCTTATCTTCTCAGCGCCGACATTCTGAACACAGTGCTATCCGCGGCGCTGGTTTTCTCGGGTCGCGTCCTCTACCCCTCTTACCAACATGCCGAGCGCGTTTCCTCGCTCACGGCTTTGCAGGATCAGGTCGCAGCAGGCGCTGAGATGTGGGTGGTTAACTCGCTCGTGTTTCTCGTCCCCGCCGTGGTGCTTACAATGAAAATGCTCGTTCCGCGATCGCTGCAACCAGGCGCATTGCACTACAAGGCCAACTAATCGGAACGGCATGCGCGCGCATCAATTCCCGAACAGTATCAATGGGCTTTTGCTGCCGGAGGCCGCACCTTCGTGTAGCCGAGTACGGACGAGATCTCCTGGCAGCAGCGAATCACATGATCTGCGATGCCAGGCACGCAATGCGCCGCCAGCCGCGCCGTCGACCCTGAAACGCTCAGGGCCGCGATCGCGCGCATTTCATCGTTTAGAATCGGCGCGCCTACGCAGCGCGTACCGATCTCCATCTCCTCATCATCGACTGCATAGCCGCGCCGCCGTACTCGTTCAAGCGATTCCATTAACTCTTCCGGCGACATCAGCGTCTTCGACGTGAAGCCCTTAAACTGAATGCTTGAAACCGTCCTCGCCACATCGTCGGCCGGCGAGAATGCCAGGATCGCCTTGCCCAGCGAAGTACAATAAACCGGGTTCGACGTTCCGGTGCGCGAACTGATGCAGACTCTCCGATTGAGCGGCTCGATCTTGTCGATATAAACAATCCGTGACTTATGCATTACGCCTAAGTGCACCGTCTCGCCCACTCGCAACGCGAGTTTGCGCAAGTAAGGATGCACCCGCGCGCTCAGGTCGATCTGTTCCACCGCGCGGCTTCCCATGTCGTATAACTTCAAACCCAGACGATAGCGGTGCGTCGGCGCACGTTCGATCAATCCTGTACGCTCCAGCGCCATCAATGCACGATGCGCTGTGCTCTTGCGCAACTGCATCTGCTGGCAAATTTCCGCCAGGCTCAAGGAGTTGTCGCTGCCCGTCAGCAAGTCGAGAATGGCGACCACGCGGTCCAGGCCCTCAAGCTTGTACGGGTCGCCCGCCTCTGCCTCTTTCGCATTTTTCGCTTTTGACTTGGAGGTAAGATGAAGACCGGTCGAAGCCTGCGCTTCGGAACCGGCCGTCTCGGACTGATCTGTGACTTTCGATCCGTTGAAGATGCGCCCATTCGCTGCGCCAACAAATGCATTCGCCTTCATGGCCCGGCCTCCTCGCCGCTCACGTTTGCTTCACCCTTCGAAGGCGCCTGATTCAAAGCGGGGTGAAAGTCGTGCGCGCACGCAGTACACATTCCCACAACGATTGCGCCGCGTTTTCTGCGACCAGCAAGTATATCCCGTCTTGTGTTGCGCCTTCTCGACACGCAATCCAGTGCCAGATACTTACTTCCCCGCCATCTCCGCGAGTTCCGATCCCGCCATGAGAAACGCGCCCACACCATATACCCAACTCGACGACGGCTTGAACTTGCCTGGTTCTCCGCCGATGGGTTGAATCGACCCCAGCCGTCCGTCCGCATATACGTGCGTCAACATGCCTGCCCACGCCTTGCTGACGATCGGCAAATACTCCTGTCGATCGAGAATACCGTTGCGGATTCCCCATGCCATTGCGTACGTGTAGAAAGCTGATCCGGATATCTCCGGATTCGGATACGAAGCGGGATCGAGAAGGCTCGCACGCCACAGCCCGTCCCCCTGTTGCAGTCTCGCAATACGTTCGGCCATCTCTTTATATTGCGCTACATACTTCGCACGGTCGGGGTAGTGTTCCGGCATCCGCTGCAACACCAGTGCCAGCCCCGCCAGCACCCATCCATTGCCTCTCGACCAAAATACCTTTTGTCCATTTGCCTCGTGCTGCGTTAGAAATCGCTTGTCGCGAAAATAGAGATGTTCCGCGGGATCGTAAAGCGCTCCCGAGGTCAACCACCATTCGTGATTCATGAAATCAATATAGCGATGGTCACCGGTAGCGATCGATAACTGCGCCAGCACCGGCGGCGCCATGTACAAGGCGTCGCACCACCACCAGAGATTCGTATCCGCATCGTCCGGACGGCCCAGCAGCTTATCCATCCCCTCGTGAGTCGGCGTCAGGCGCTCCGCCTCTTTCTGCTCTGCGTAGAACGCTAGATACGTTAATCCGATCGCTTCGTCGTCCGCATGCGCAAAGCGCGGACCGAACCCCCACTTGTTTTGACGAGCCACTTCCAGTACACGGTCATGGTAGCGGCCGTCGCCCGTCACCTTTGAAGCAGCCAGCATGCCGTCGTACAGCGCCGCATAAGTCCAGTCGATGTTGTAGTGTGTCTCCGCCTGCTTCAATTGCCAATCGGCAACACGCTTAACCGCCTTCAAAATTGCCCCGCGCCTGATCTTGGGTGAAAGATCCGTGGCCAATGGTCCTGGTTCATCCGGTTGATCGCCCGCTGCCTGGCGCTCTGCCGCTGCATTGAAGGGGGCAGTTGGCACCGGAGTTGTCTGACCGCTCAATGCAACACAGTTCGCCGATGAAATCAAAGCAACCGCAGCGAGAGATACAAGTTGTCTCTTCATGAATTGATCCTGACTTATCTGATCTTACCCGGTTGCAGCACTGCCGGATCAAGGCCAGCGGCATGCCCATCTGGAGAGAAGAACATGCCCCACCCGCTGCCTGGTTAGAACGAGAACCGCGCTCCCACTTGAATCAGGCGCGGGCTCGCTGCTGAAGTGATTTTGCCGTCGATCGAGGACGACAGGGTGGCCGTCGGCGCATTGAGGCTGACCAGGTTAAATGCATTCGTGGCTTCGCCCCGGATCTGGAAAACCATGCCGCGCTCGAATCGGAAATCGCGGAAGATTCCCAGGTCGATGTCGCGGTAGCCCGGCGCACGCAGATAGTCGCGCGGCGCCGTGCCATCCGCTCCGCCGGGTCCGATCCCCTTGCCGGGCCCGTTGGCCGTGAACGCTGCGGTATTGAACCACGCCGCTGCTGCAGCCGTCCGACTCCGGTGCGGATCGAGAAATGCGCTGACACCCGGTACGAGGTTCGGACGGTTGGCATTGGCACTGTCAAAGTTCTTGTTGGAGCCGGTCGATATCGTGAACGGTGAGCCGCTCTGCAGCGACACGATCGGTGAAATCGTCCATCCGTTGACAACCTGCTTCATCAGGAAATTTGAGCCTCGGTAATAATCGATGTTCCACATGCCCGAGATGCTCGCGACATGCCGGCGGTCGTTGTCCGTCGGGCCCCGTTCTTCCCACAAATTGTCAAAGTCCTGCGCCGTCGCCTGGCCCACCGCCGACTCATTGACGCTCTGGAAAGAGTGACTCAATACATAAAACCCGTTCAACATCAGGTTATGGGTCAATGGCCTGCTGGCTGAAATCTGCAAAGAGTGGTACGACGCCGTCTCGTTCGATTCGTCGTACGTGATCTGGCCCAGCACGCCCGGATCGTAAGGACGCCGCGCATTGATGCTGGCCTGCGTTGTGCTCGCGCCTGCCGCATACGGCGCGTAGTTCTTGTCGATCATGAACGGCATGTGATGCGAAAGCGTGCCCACGTACGCAAACGTGGTCGTCACGTTGTGAGGCAGCTGCCGTTGAACCGCGGCATTCATCTGGTAGACCAGCGGCCACTGGTAGTCCTGGGCGATGGTCTCGATGCTGGCCGCCGGCAAAAAGCGAGGACTCTTCGCGTTAAAGGTATAGGGGAACGGGTCGCCGTTCGGGAACGAAGAGGCGTTTCCGTAAACATTCGAGAACGACGTGATGGAGTTGAACGTCTGCCGGATCGCAAAGGGCTGCGCGTTCGCCGGCTGATTCCATTCGTTCGCGCTGACGCTGCCATAGAAGACGCCCGCCCCCGCGCGGATTGCGGTCTTTCCATCGCCGAACGGATCCCATGCGATTCCCACGCGCGGTGAGATATGATGCAGCCGATTATCGGCGATCCCGCGCGGCACGCCCGCGTCGCCGGGGAATAACATGCCGAGAGGCGCCGAAGGAACTTTGGTCGATTGCACACCCGGATTAAACGTCGCGGTCAAGTCTTGCGACTCCACGGGCGATAGCTGCAGGTCGTACCGCAAACCCAGGTCCAGCGTCAGGCGAGGCAGGATCCGATAGGTATCCTGCAGGAAGAGTGAGTAATACCAATTGCTCAACAGGCCATGATACGGTGTGTCCTGTTCCATCGTACTTACCTGGCCGGTAATAAAGTCCGACAACGCGTTCCCCGTGCTCGTGGGCGCCGACGATGCGAAGTTGAAAACACCGAAGTTATACAGGTTGCCGACAATCATGTCCTTTTCGAGCGACACCTCCCCGCCGAAATCCAGCGAGTGCTTGCCCTTTGTCTTGCTGACCATGTCGCGAATGGAATAAAAATCCGTATCGCTCACCGGTCCCGCCAGCCCCCCGCCCGCGTTGAAGTATCCCGATACTGCCAACTGCGGAAGCGTCTTCGGACCTTGCGTCGTAAAGCTCGATCCGAAATCCTCCATGCCGACTGTCGGCAGGTTGGTGCGGCCTCCCGCCACCCTGGTGAAGGTGAACCATCCCTGGTTCGCGGTCGTCGCACTCAATGTGTGAATATCGCTGATGTTGACAACCTGTTGCTTCGCGAACGACTCCGTAGTCAGGTACGGAATATTGCCGCCGCCATACGCATCTTGCGTCGTATTCAGCAGAAAGTAACTAATTGCAACATGATCTTTCTCCGAGAGAGACTGATCGTATTTGCCGAGGTACTCGTCCTGCGTTGTCGGGCCCGTGAAGAAGCCTGAATAGCTATTGTTCGCAGCATTGGTAGGCAGCGGAACATACTTCGACATAAGGTTGGCCGCTGTCGTGTCGAGCAGATTCGCGGGAATGCAGTTGGGAGTCGGCGTCCCACAGTTCGGAGCGCTGTTGGTCCCCACCACCTGCGTCTTTGTCCCGGGATAAAAAATCTTCCCCGTCAGCCCCGTGAAGTCGCCTTCGCGCTGCGCCGTCGAGGGCACAATCGCACCCGTAAGCTGCTGCCCCACCACCTGCCGCAGTCCCGCATAGCTGAAGAAGAAGAATGCCTTGTCATGCCGGATCGGACCGCCCACCGTGCCGCCGAACTGGTTGCGGCGATAATGCTGCGGCGCCGTGGAACCCCACGGGATCGCATTCAAAGCCGTGGTTCGGTCAAATTCGAAAAGCGATCCATGAAATTGGTTCGTTCCCGAGCGCGTGACTGCCGTAACTACAGCGCCTGACATGCGGCCGTACTGCGCCGCGAAATCATTCGTCTCCACGCGGAATTCCTGGAGAGCATCCGGATTCGGCAGCGGATTGCCGTAGTTGCGCAGGCCCGTCATATTGATGCCGCCGTCCAGGTAATACGCCACTAGGGGAACTCCGCCATCGATGCCGCCGTTTACCACCACTTGCGTCGACGGTAAACCGATCTGGAAATTCGGAGTGCCGCTGGGATTGCTTTGCGGGCTCGCGCTGTTCGATTGCACCCCGGGCGTTAGCGATAGCTCGGCGTATGCGTTTCGATTTACCAGCGGCAGACCAAGAATTTCGGCCGGTTCCACCGTCCTTCCCAATTCCGCGGAGTCGGTCTCAACCGCCGGCGGTGCCTCGGTCACCATCACGGTCTGCGTCTGCGTGCCCACCGCGAGAGCAATGTCGATCTTCTGTGTCTGATCCACCGTAAGCACGACGTTCTTTTGCACGAAGTGCTTGAACCCCGGCGCATCCACTTCCAGTGTGTACGTGCCTACCGGGAGGTAATCGATCCGATAGTCGGCATCGCTGTTCACAACCATCGACCGCGAAAACCCGGTTTCGACATTGGTCGCTTTCACCGTGCCAGACGTTACGAGAGAGCCCTGTTGATCTTTCACCGTTCCCACGATCGTCGCTGTGATTTGCTGTGCCGCCGCGGGCAGCAAACCCAGGCCCAAAATCAAGATTGTAAGACCCAGAAACAACTTGAACGTCTTACTTTCAAGCTCGCCGTGTCCCGACCCCCAAAGTTTGGTGCTCATCTTTGATACTCCTTTGTCTCGATCCATCTCTAAACACGCGGATTGTGATCACACATCGCGCCACTGGCATCTCCGGATATGGCCCCGGCATCACCCATTCCCGCCCAAAACTCAACCGGCCTCCCTCCGCGCGCTCGCTCTAACCAGCGGCTTGACACAACATAAAACGCGTCGGGCGCGCCTGGTGCGCCGGGGAGTATTCTCAAATTCGCAAATTGGAGTGTCAACGAACTCAGAAGGCAAACGTTCCGCTGACAGGGACGTCCGTCAGAATTTCCTTCCAATGCGCCGGCCCGATGCCGTCGAACTTTGGGCGTGCGATTTTCAGAAGAGCAACCCGGGCTTCGGTGTACGATTCACGCATGCTCAGCGCTCACCAATTCGCGCTCCATGGACTGACCGTGCCCGATCCCGCCGCGTCCATCACTGATCCAGAACCCGGATTGCAACGCCAGGTCCTGGTGCACACTCCCGCCATGATGCTAGTTCGCCACCACATGCGCAAGGGCTGGGTCGGGGTCGCGCATCATCACCCTCACGAGCAGTTGGTGTACGTCGTCAGCGGCTCCCTTGAAATCACCGTCAACGGCGTCTCGATAACAACCTCTGCCGGAGATAACTTCATCGTGGCCTCAAACGCAGAACATCAAGCCACCGCCCTTGAAGACTCCCTCGTCCTCGATATCTTTACTCCATCTCGCCAGGACTACCTCTAACTCGCGAGTAACTCGTCTTACATCAACTTATCCAACGTAATCGGCAGCTCCGTGATTCGCTTGCCCGTTGCATGATAGATCGCGTTCGCGATTGCTGCCGCCACACCCGTGATCCCGATCTCCCCCACCCCGTGTGCGCCCAGCGGCGTCTTATCATCCGGAATATCTGTATACACGATGTCGATATGCGGAACGTCGGCCTGCACCGGAACATGATATTCGGCCAGCGTCGCATTCACGATGCGGCCCGTGCGGTCGTCAAACATCGTCTCCTCCGTGAGTGCCATGCCGATGCCCATCACGATGCCGCCGCGAAATTGAGATGTGGCGGTCTTCGGATTCAAAATCCTCCCGGTATCAAACGCCCCCACAAACCGGGTTACGCGCACCTCGCCTGTCTGCTCATGCACGCGCACTTCACAGAACTGCGCTGCATAGGAATGCATCGAGTACTTCAGAATCTCTTTCGCCTGCCCGGTCTGCTCTTCCGCTTCCAGATGCGTCTTGCCAGCGCGTTCGAGAATTGCCGCATACGTCTCGCCGATTGCAGGCCTGTCTCTCCGATAGATACCTTCGTTCACCGCATAGACATCGTCGACACTTGCGCCCTTCAGCACCGAGTCCGTTTCCTTCTGCGCCAGCGCAAGAAATTCCTTCACTAACACCTCGGCAGCTTGGTGCACCGCCAGCGCGATGCTGATCGTCTGCGACGAACCACCGGCAACGCTCGCCATCGGAAACCTGCTGTCACCATAGTCAAACCGTATCTTTTCCATAGCAATGCCGAGGCGTTCAGCGGCGTGTTGTGTCTGCACCGTCGCAGTGCCCATGCCCATCTCCTGCGCCGACGTCTGCACCACCGCAGTCCCATCCGCATTGATCCGCACCCGCGCCGATGTCACCATCCGGTACACCGGATAAGTACCCGTCGCCACGCCCTGTCCCACCAGCCACGCTCCATCGCGCTGCGAGCGCACAGCCGCGGGACGGCTGCTCCACCCAAACTTCTCCGCTCCCATCCGATACGCTTCCCGCACATGCCGGCTTGAAAACGGATGCCCGCTCACCGGATCCGTCTCCGGCTCGTTCCGCATCCGCAACTCGATCGGATCGATCTGTAGTTCGTATGCGAGAGCATCGATCGCGCTCTCAATTGCGAACGTGCCGATCGATTCTCCCGGGGCGCGCATGAAAGTGTTCGCAACGCGGTTCACCTCGCACACCCTCTGCCCAATGCGATACGCCGGCATGGCATACAAGTGCCGCGCAGGAAAGCTGAACTGTTCCGGCAAATCATTGTCCGGCGACTGCGAAGTTACACCCTCGTGAATAAAAGCGGTGAACTTCCCATCTGCATCCGCGCCGATCGCAACCTGCTGTTGCGAAGGCGTACGCCCGCCTACAATGCGAAACACTCCCTCCCGCGAAAGCGCCAGGCGCACGGGCCTGCCCGTCGTGCGCGCGGCCAGCACGCACAGTTGATTGTGCGCCCAGATCCCGCCTTTTCCACCGAAGCCGCCGCCCACAAACGGCGAGAGCACCCGTACGCTTTCTCGCTTCAGTCCGAACATCTTCGCAATGCTGTTCGCCGTTCCCGCTGTGAACTGACTCGCATCGTAAAGGGTGACCTTGTCGTCCCCCTCCCATATCGCGATGCACGCATGCGGCTCGATGGCGTTGTGATTGTAAGGAGGCGTGACGAAATTCAAATCCACCTTATACTGCGCCGCGCCCAGCGCCGCATCCACATCGCCCTTTATAACTTCCGGTTCTTCGCCCAGTATCTGTTTCGGCTTGTGTGCCGACGGAATCGACTCTTCAAACGAGTTAGCTCCAGCCGCCTCCGTATAAGTTACCCGGATAAGTGAAGCAGCGTGTTGCGCCCTCTCATGTGTATCCGCAACTACCACCGCCACCGGCTGGCCATTCCACGAAATACGATCCGTGTTCAGAATCTTGACATTCGTCGTACCCGCCGCCGGATCGTCGCCCGGCGACAACGGCGGCGATATCTTCATGTCTGGTGCAGTCAAGTGCGTGATGATTTTCAGCACACCGGGAATTCTCTCCGCTGCACTGATGTCGATCGCCTTGATCGCGCCTTTTGAGATCGTGCTGAATGCCAATGCCGCGTGCACCAGCCCATCCACCGGATATTCGGCGGAGAACTTCGCCGCGCCCGTCACCTTGACACTGCCGTCGACGCGATCGATCGCCTTGCCCAGAAAGCGCTGTTGATCCGTAAGTTCATCTCGATCGCGGTCCGGCAGGACCTGCACAAATGCTTGAGTTACTTTCTGCACGATGCTCATTGACGCACCCCTTGTGCGGCGGCGAGTTCCGAAAGCACGCTCGCAATCGTTCGTTTGGCAAGCTCGATCTTGAATCCGTTACCGCCGCGCGGCACCGCGGGGGCAAGTTCTGCAGCCGCCGCTTGGGTGAAAGCCTCAACAGTAGGCTCCGCCACTTGCAGCAGCTGTTCCGCTGCGAATGCGCGCCACGGCTTGTGCGCAACCCCGCCCAGCGCGAGACGCACCTCGCGAATTTTGCCGTCTTCGATCTTGAGAGCGGCGGCCACAGAGACGAGCGCGAATGCATAACTGGCGCGGTCGCGCACCTTGCGATACAGCGAAGGCAGCCCTGCAGTCGATGCGGGAAGATCGATTGAAGTTATCAGTTCGCCTGCCCGCAGGTTCGTATCGATCTCGGGCGTGTCGCCCGGCAAGCGATGAAATTCTGTGAAGGTCATGCTGCGATCGCCGCCGGGACCGCTCATGTTCACTTTGGCGTCCAGCGCGGCCAGCGCTACGCACATGTCCGACGGATGCGTAGCGATGCATTGATCTGAAGCGCCCAGGATCGCATGAATGCGGTTGAAACCGTCGATCGCATCGCACCCGCTTCCCGGCGTGCGCTTGTTGCATCGCGCGGCGCCGTCATAGAAGTAGTAACAGCGCGTGCGCTGCATCAGGTTTCCGCCCGTCGTCGCCATGTTGCGCAGCTGTGCGGATGCTCCCGCAAGTATTGCCTGCGACAATAGCGGGTATCTTTCGCGAACCAGAGGATGCGCCGCCAGGTGGCTATTGCGCACCATCGCACCCATCCGCAACCCGCCGCCCGCCGCTTCCTCAATCTCCGCCAGCGGCAGCCGCGTGATGTCGATAACCGCTTGCGGCTGGTCGATCCCTTCCCTCATTAGATCGACGAGATTCGTTCCCCCGGCAAGAAAACGCGACGAGATATGTTGCACGGAATTCTCTGCAATCACCTTTAACGCCGCGTCCGCTTCAAAAGCTCTCGTGTAAGTGAAGTTATTCATCGCGCCATTTCTCCGTGGGCCTGGTGGATCGCTTCCCGAATGCCGACGTACGCGCCGCAACGGCACAGGTTGCCGCTCATGCGTTCCCGCAATTCTTCATCGGTCAGTTCGCTGGGCGTCGCCCCTTCGCCGGTTACAGCGCTTGGCGCGCCACTGCGGAATTCCGTGAGCATGCCGATCGCCGAACATATCTGCCCCGGGGTGCAATAGCCGCATTGGAATCCGTCATGCTGAATGAATGCCCGTTGCATCGGGTGCATCTCCCCGGATGCCGCCAGGCCTTCTATCGTTACGATCGCGCGGCCCTCATACTGCATCGCCAGCGTCAGGCACGAATTGATCCGTTCGCCGTCCACCAGCACCGTGCAGGCGCCGCACGCTCCCTGGTCGCAGCCCTTCTTGGTTCCGGTCAGGCCAAGGTGATCGCGCAGCGCATCCAGCAGCGAAACGCGCGGTTCGATCAATAAGACTTTTTCCACACCGTTCACGTGCAGTGTAACGGTCTCTAATTCATTGGATACGGGCACCCGGCACCTCCGTCACGGACTGGGATTTAACGTTGGATGCACGTTCGCGCAACAACGCTGACAGTCGAATTCCGCAATGCGGGCTGGGAAATTATTGGCTTGCAATCAAAATATTTACGTGACTCGAATGAACGTTATTTCTGGCAGTAAGATGCGGCCCGCGGACTTACTTTCTCAACTCCGGGTAGCGCGCATAAACCCGCCTCTGATCGTCCCCGCTCAATCCGCTGATCGCCACGGGTTTGTCCTGCGGACGCGTGCCCTTCTGGTTCAGCACATTCATCAGGCTCCACTCCCGTTGCAGGCCCCGCGGCTCTTCCGCCTTCAGATCGTAGCGCGTAAAGTCGATCACCTCCGGCGTACTCCCCTTCGTCCAGTCCCGCAGTAGCGCCAGCCGAAACTCCTGATTCATGAACCACTCGATCTCCAGTTCCTTCTCCGACCCCGGCGCCCCCGTTCCTTTCGCATCGAACCGATAATTCAAGCCCGCATTGCTCGGCGTCGCTTTCCTCCATGTGAGACCGAATTCCCCCTCCGTCATCACGCGCGTATCCGGCCATCGGTCCCGCACCGCCTGCAGCCAGTAAGTCAGGTCCTCATCATGCCCGATCGACACTTCCCAGATCGCCGTCACCCATCCAAATCCATTCAGTGCGTGGCCGCGGTCAAAGTGCATGGCGGTCGTGTCCATCATCTCTTTCCGCCCCCGCTCTGCGCCCAGGTTCCCTACCGTCTCAATCGGACCCACGCCCAGCCGGCTGTTAAATCCGCCTTCGAATCCCTGCCGCCGCGCCGCCAGAAAGTCGCACGTCCACCCATCCAGGCATACGCAGTCGATAAAGTCCGCCGCCCCCTGCGCCGGCTTCAGATAATGTTCGCGGCTCGGATAGTAGGGATAGCAGATCCCTCCATCGCCATCCCCGTTGTCGATGCCGTGCTGGCTCCAGATCTCCCCCTGGCAAACATGAATGCCCTCATCCGCCGCCAGCAGCCGCTGATTCTCCGCATCCATAAATCCGGCAATCAAGCATTCCGGGCGATACCCGCCACCCACCATGGAACTCACAGAGGCCAGCGCCTTGTGTATCGTCTGCCGGTTGTTCTCGCGCGTGTCATACATGGGCGCGAAATAACCGCCGGGAATGAACGTAACTTCATCGCCGTACCGATCGTGATACGAGGCCAGCAAGTGCCGGGCTTCCTGGTATTCCTTGCGCTCGTCGTAGAGAGCCAGCCAGCTGATCGCCCAGGTCATCTTGCCATCCGGACACCCGCGCGCAAACGCCTCCCGTCGCGAACGGATGCGTTCCAGCCGGTTATCGGCGACTTCGTCTTCCCCAATCGATTTGTGCGGCGTCACTTCAATCTGGTTCACGCGCACAATCGAAACATGTGTCAGGAATCTCCCGCTCATCGCCGGCAGTTTCCCCGCCGGCTCGCCAAGTCCGGCCGTTTCTCCCCAGGCCAGCGCCGCCATCGAACCCGCCGCACCACCCAGAAACTGCCGCCGTGTCCAATCCATCTGTCTCTCCATCCCCGACATTCCAACGCGCCTTGTGTCGAAAAACTCAACCCGCAAAATCATACGGCTCGCAGCCGCGTCGCTGTTCTCTTCTGGCGCATAGCGGAGCGCTGGAGGAACACCAAGTCGGGGATACGTTCATTTCTTGCCACCCATTCAAATCGCCGCACCCTCCCGCGTATGTTAAAACCTCTATTAATAGTTTTCTTCCCGGCTCGTGTCTGGCCCGCCCTCTCGTTACGGTCGTTCCTCTGTCGCATTTTTGCCATTTCACTCGTATGTGAGGTCACTATCCTATGCGTCTGCCCATCGCTGCTGCCTGCGTGTTCACTCTAACTGCCTTTGCTGCGGAGAATCCCGGACACGTCCTGCGCGGCTACACATCCGAGCACTCCGCCGCCGAAGTCCAGTGGGAGCAGAAATTCCGTGCGCTTCCCGATCGCGACCGCATTCGCGAAAACATGCGCCGGCTTTCCGCCCGTCCTCACCATGTCGGCTCACCCTATGACAAGGACAACGCCGAATGGCTCCTCGCGCAGTTGAAGTCCTTCGGCCTCGACGCCCAGATCGAGACCTTCTCCACGCTCTTCCCCACGCCCAAGTCCCGCTCCCTTGAATTGCTCGGCCCCGCTCCTTTCAAGGCCAGGCTCCAGGAGCCCGCTCTCAGCGTCGACCCCACCTCCGATCAAACCAGCGAACAGCTCCCCACCTACAACGCCTATTCCCACGATGGCGATGTCACCGCGCCCCTCGTCTATGTCAACTACGGCCGCCCCGACGACTACGAAGTCCTCGACCGCATGGGCATCTCCGTCAAGGGCGCCATTGTCATCGCCCGCTACGGCATGAGCTGGCGCGGCATCAAGCCCAAGGTCGCGGCTGAGCACGGAGCCGTCGGCTGCATCATCTACTCTGATCCCCGCGAAGACGGCTATGCCCAGGGCGAGGTCTATCCCAAGGGGCCCATGCGTCCCCCCGACGGCGCGCAGCGCGGCAGCGTCATGGACATGCCTGTCTACCCCGGCGATCCGCAAACCCCCGGCGTGGGCTCGATCGAAGGCGCAAAACTCATCCCTCTCGACCAGGTCCAGACCATCACCAAAATCCCCGTCATCCCCATTTCCTACGCCGACGCCACGCCCTTGCTCAAATCCCTGGAAGGCGATACCGTCCCTGAAGATTGGCGCGGAGGCTTGCCCTTCACCTATCGCGTGGGTCCCAGCACCGCCAAGGTGCATCTCGCCCTCAGCTTCAACTGGGACCGCAAGCCCCTCTACGACGTCGTCGCCCGCATCCCCGGCTCCAAGTTCCCCGATCAGTGGGTCGTCCGCGGCAATCACCACGACGCTTGGGTCAATGGCGCCGAAGATCCCCTCTCCGGCACCAGTCCCGAGCTCGAAGAAACCCGCGCCTTTGGCGAACTCCTCAAGCAGGGATGGAAACCCGACCGCACCCTCATCTATTGCTTCTGGGATGGCGAAGAGCCCGCTCTCCTCGGCTCCACCGAATGGGCTGAAACCCACGCCGACGAACTCAAGCAGCACGCCGTCGCCTACATCAACTCCGATGGCAACGGTCGCGGCTTCTTCTTCGCGGGCGGATCCCACTCGCTCGAAACCTTCGTCAACGATGTCGCCAAAGACATCCAGGATCCCGAAACTTCCATGAACGTCTGGAAGCGCGCCCGTCTCTTCGCGGTATCCCACGCCAAAGGCAAGGACCGCGACGAAATCCGCTCCCGCCCCGACAGCCGCATCCCCGCCCTCGGCTCAGGCTCGGACTTCACCGTCTTCCTCGATCACCTCGGCATCGCCAGCCTTGATCTCGGCTATGGCGGCGAAGATGAAGGCGGGCAATATCACTCCATTTACGACGACTTCTACTACTACACCCATTTCCTCGACACCGATTTCAGCTACGGTCGCGCCCTCGCCCAGACCGCCGGCACCATGATGATGCGCATGGCCGACGCGGATATCCTGCCCTTCCAGTTTGCCAACCTCGCTGACACCGTGCATCTGTATCTGACCCAGCTGAAAACCCTGGCCACCGAAAAACGCGACGAGGCCAAAGAGCGCAACAAGGAAATCTCGGAAGGCGTCTATGATGCCCTCCGCGATCCTAAGAAGCACATGGTCCCGCCTCCCGTCGAAGAGATTCCGCCCTATCTCAATTTCGCCCCGCTTGAGCAGGCAGCCGACGACCTCACCGAGGCCGCGCAATCGTTCGACAAGGCGTTCACCGCCGCCGCCGGCAACGCCCCCGCTGAGCTCAATCCGCAACTGATTCGGAGTGAGCGCCTGCTGACCGACGCCCAGGGGCTTCCCAATCGACCCTGGTTCCAGCACGTCCTCTATGCCCCCGGCTTCTACACCGGCTATGGCGTAAAAACCATTCCCGGCGTCCGCGAAGCCATCGAGCAGAAGAAATGGAATGAGGCCAATGAGCAGATGGCGCGAGTTGCCGCGGCCGTTGAACACGAGGCCGATTTGCTCAATCAGGCAAGCAAACTATTGCCGGCCAGGGCCGCGGATTGACACCCGCGAAAACTCGGTCAGAATCCGACGCTTGTTTATTCAAATGCTTGACTCTCAATTTCTTCCGTGTTACGTTCTAGCAACACTTCGGCTGATGTGCGTTTTCACGCACATCCCCTGTTCGCTCTTCCCTGTTTCAGCCGGAGCCGTCCAGTTTTTCGCTGTTAGTTCTCGAATCTGACCGAGTTACTTAACCTTGGATTGAAGTCGTTAGCACTTCGCACGATTCAGAGCCGTATCCGCATCTCCAGACAGCAATGGTTGTGCGGGCCTATTGTCGCATTCTTCATCCCTTTTATCTGACTTATTACGCGTGCGCTTGCTCGCATTTGTTATGTGCGTCGATGCGGCCGGGCAGACCTGTACCTGCCTCTCCGTTGCGATCCGAAAGCTCGTGTTGTCCTTTCTGAACGCGCTCGAAATGCTCTTCATTAGGCGAAACCAGGTAAATGGTACGGCCTTCCAAGTTGAATCCCAGCTTCAACTGTGGCACTCATGGCTGACTTAAATGGCCAGGGGACCAATTCGAATCCATCCAGGTTGCCCATACGGACTCAATACCAGAATCGTCTTCGCCTGATCCAAAGTAGACGACTTGAACAAATCGGAGGCAGTGATGAAACACACTCGTTTCAGTTGGCCGCACCTGGCGATCCTCGTTGCGATCTTCGCCAGCATGAGCGGTACAACCGCATTTGCACAAGCAACGAATACCGGCACCGTAGTCGGCGTCGTCGAAGACCAGAGCGGCGCGGTCGTTCCCGGGGCTACCATCACCCTGACTGACACCACGACCAATTCCGCCCGTTCCACCGCCAGCAACGCAACCGGTCAATATGTATTTAGCAACGTTCCCCCCGGCTCTTACAACATTGTTGTGACCAAAGGTGGATTTGAGGCGGCCAAACTCGCCAATCAGACCATCCAGGTGGGCACCCAAACCACGGCCAACTTCAAGCTGAACATCGGCAACGAACAGCAGACCATCGAAGTCCAGGCCACCGGAGCCGACCTGCAGACCCTCAACGCAACCGTCGGCAGCACGGTTGAGCAGGAGGCGCTCGCCCAGTTGCCCAGCCTCCTTCACGATGCCGGCACCTTCACCACCTTGCAGGCCGGCGTTAGTCCCGACGGCAGCGTGGCCGGCACGGTCGTCGATCAAAGCACCTTCTCCCTCGACGGCGGCAATAACACCAACGACATGGACGGCAGCATGTCCGTCTATACAGGGTCGTTTGCTGGCGATCCCACCGGCATCGCCAACCAGAATCGCAATGTCGCGGCAGGCGCCACCGGCGTCATCCCCACTCCTGCCGATAGCGTCGAAGAATTCAAAGTGAACTCCACCGGCCAGACCGCCGATTTCAATAACTCCGCCGGCGCCCAGGTTGAGGTAGTCACCAAGCGCGGAACCAGCAGGTGGCATGGCACCGGCTACGAATACTACCTCGACAACAACTTCAGCGCCAACACCTGGCAGGACAACGCCGCGGACAACGGCATCACCCCGCCGCCGGACTACCACTACAGCAAGTTCGGCTTCGGCGCCGGCGGTCCCATCCTCCCCAAACTCCTCGGCGGCAAAACCTACTTCTTTGCCCTCTACCAGGGATACCGCTACCCGGAATCCGAGATCTATACCCGCCCCGTGCCCTCCGCGAATATGCGCAACGGCATCGTCTCATTCGGCGGCACGACCTACGACCTGAACGCCATGGACACCCGCCATATCGGCATCAACCCCATCGTCCAGCAGATGTGGAATAAGTACGAACCGGCCGGCAACGCTGGCAGCGCCGCCAACGGGTGCCCCGACATTTCAGGCAGTCTCTGCGATGGAATCAACACCCTCGAATTCAAAGGCACCTTGAGCATCCCGCAGAAGGATAACTTCCTCGTCGGCAGGCTCGATCATGACTTCGGTGACAAGTGGCACCTCATGACCAGCTACCGCTACTACAAGCTCACCAAGGCCTCCGATACGCAAGTGGATATCGGCGGATTCTTTACCGGCGACAAGCTTGGGACTCCGGCCTCCGTCGCCAACCGGCCCCAGCAGCCTTGGTATTTCGTGGTCGGACTTACCACCAACATCACCACCAAACTCACTAACGATTTTCACTACAGTTACCTGCGTAACTACTGGTCGTGGTCCGATCAAAATGCCCCACCGCAAATCACAGGATTGGGCGGAGCCCTGGAGCCGTTCGGCGAAACCGCCAATTCGCTCGCGCCGTACAACCTCAACACCCAGTCCATCCGTACCCGTTTCTGGGACGGCCAGGACAATTTCCTGCGTGACGACCTCACCCTCGTTAAAGGTAACCACCTGATTAACTTTGGTGGCCAATATCAGCGCAACTTCGACTATCACCAGCGCTCCGACAACGGCGGCGGCATCAACTTCACCCCTACCTACCAGCTCGGGTCGAGTGGAGGAACGGGTGACGGTCTCGTCGATCTCTCCGACCTGCAAAACCAGGGATACCCGGCCTCACCACTGTCCAACCGCACGGCGGCCGCGGTACTCGGAATTGTGACCGCCTCCCAGGTGGCTTACACCCGTTCTGGCTCCAGTCTTGCCCTCAATCCTCCCTTGACCCACGCCTTTGACAAGGTCACCATCCCCTACTACAACGTCTACTTCAGCGACACCTGGCACATGAAGCCGTCGCTCACCCTTTCCTACGGATTGGGCTGGACCCTGGAGATGCCTCCCACCGAGGCCTCCGGCAAGCAGACCGTGCTGGTGGACGCAAGCGATACACCCGTCAAGACCGTCGACTATCTTGCGCGGAAAAAAGCTGCCGCCCTCGAGGGCCAGGTTTACAATCCGCAACTCGGATTTGCCTTGGTGAGCAACGTCGGAGCGGGACTGAAGTATCCCTACAACCCGTTCTACGGCTCGTTCAGTCCCCGTGTCGGCCTGGCCTGGAATCCGCACTTTAGCGGCGATAGCTTCTTAGGCAAAGCCTTCGGCACCGACGCCACCGTCATTCGCGGCGGATACGGACGTGTCTACGGACGCCTCAACGGTGTAAACCTCGTCCTCGTGCCTTTGCTGGGTGTCGGTTTGATCCAGCCCGTGCAATGCACCCAGGCACTTTCAACCGGCCTTTGCGGCCCGGCTAATCCGACCCTCGGAACCGCCTTCCGCATCGGCGTGGACGGCACTTCAGCCCCCCTGGCTCAGCCCAGCACCACGCTCCCGCAACCTGTCTTCCCGGGCGTGAACAACGCTGAGAGCTCGGCGGCCGAGGGCCTCGATCCGAGCTTCCGGCCCAACGTTTCTGATTCGTTCGATCTCACCATCCAGCGACAGTTGACCCGTAACAACACCCTCGAGATCGGATACATCGGACGCCTCATTCACCATGAATTCCAGCCGGTCAATCTCAACGTCGTCCCTTACATGATGGTCAAGGGCGGCCAGAACTTCGCTAACGCCTACGCGGCCCTGGAGACTGCCCTGGGGTGCGCCAAATCGGCTGGCGCATGCGGCGCCGGAGGCCCTCCCACAACCGTCGAGCCGCAACCGTTCTTTGAAACCGCGCTCGCCGGCACCGGCTACTGCACTGGGTATGCCAGCTGCACTGCCGCTGTCGTGGCCAATGAATTCGGTAACCTCACCACCCAGGCCGTGTGGAGCCTCTGGTCCGACCTGGACAATGGCGCCTTCAACTTCGGCGCTCCCACCATGATGAACAATGGCAGCGCTGCCAACCCCGCCGCGGGAACGGCTGCCATCCCTGCCATGGCAGCGAGCGGTTTCGCCCTTAACGCCAGCCTCGGATACGGAAACTACAACGGTGGCTTCATCACCCTCATCACCCAAAACTGGCACGGCCTGCTGATGCATAACAACTTCACCTACAGCAAGGCCCTCGGCACCGGCGCCTTTGTCCAGGCGACCAGCCAATACACGCCCAACGATGCCTTTGACTTGAGCAAAATGTATGGGGTCCAGGCGTTCAACCGCAAATTCGTCTACAACGCCTTCATGGTCTGGCAGACACCCTGGTTCAAAGGCCAGCAAGGCTTCCTCGGCCGTGCCGCCGGCGGATGGTCGCTTGCCCCCGTCTTCACCGCGGGCAGCGGCGAACCCGCTTATTGCGACACCCTGACCGACGGACAGTCATTCGGCTCCGCCGATGCCAACGGGTACGCCACCAACGAGCAGTGCGTCTTCACCAGCAAGTACACCGGCGGGAACAGCTCGCACTACAACGTCGCCGGCGGCACCGACCCCTACGGCAACTCCGTTGGAACCCAGGTCGCAGGTCCCGGCGGCCAGGCAGTCAACATGTTCAAGGACCCGGTCTCGGTCTGGAACCAGGTTCGCGCCCCCATCCTCGGCATCGACGCCAAGAACCCCGGCGTCGGTCCCATCACCGGCACACCGTATTGGAACGTCGACATGAGCCTGGAGAAGAGCCTGAAGGTCTATGAAAGCGTGGCCCTCAAGTTCTCCGTGATCTTCACCAACGTTTTCAATCACGACATCCTTGCCGATCCTGGCCTTAGCCTCGGCACTCCCGCAACCTGGGGCGTCCAGAACTCCCAGACCAACACGCCGCGTAAGCTGGAATTCGGCATGCGCGCCAGCTTCTAAAACCGCGCCCGCATCCAGCGGACAAAAATCAACTCATCAACCAGGAGGCCGGCGTCCCCGACGCCGGCCTCTTCATTTTTCCATCACCGCGAAGCAG
This sequence comes from Occallatibacter sp., assembly GCA_036488735.1. Lineage (GTDB taxonomy): Bacteria > Acidobacteriota > Terriglobia > Terriglobales > Acidobacteriaceae > Telmatobacter. Next base: position 9,236 of record DASXHC010000030.1, on the reverse strand, counting down.
TCAGCCGCACCACAGGTGTTTATAGTTGGCCGCACCGCAGGTGCTTTTAGTCAGCCGCACCGCAGGCGCTTTTAGTCAGCCGCACCGCAGGTGCTTTTAGTTGGCCGCACCGCAGGTGCCCGCAGGTGCTTATTCTTCCTCCTCGTCAATCGGACGCTTCGCGTTGGCGAGAATCTTGTCCGCCACCAGTTGCGGCACGATGTCGTAGTGATCCATCTCCATCCGGTAGCTGCCCTTGCCTTGCGTCATCGAGGTAAGAATGGTTCCGTACGTCAGCATCTCCGCCATCGGCACTTCAGCGTTAATGGCAGTCGTCCTGCCTTTCGACTCCATCCCCTGAACGCGCCCGCGCCGCCCGTTGAGGTCGCCCATCAGCGCTCCCGCAAATTCGTCGGGTGCCTCGATGACCACCTTCATGATCGGTTCCAGCAGGCACGGCCGCGCGCTTTCCATGCACTTGCGGAAGGCCAGCCGCCCCGCCACCTTGAACGACATTTCGTTGGAATCCACGTCGTGATAGCTCCCGTCGTAGACCACGGCCCTGAAATCGACCACCGGGTAGCCGGCCAGATAGCCGCGCGCCGCCGATTCCACAATGCCCTTCTCGATCGCGGGAATGAAGTTGCGCGGAATCGCTCCACCGAAAACTTCGCTGGCAAATTCAAACCCCGACCCGCGCGGCAAAGGCTCCATGCGGATCTTGCAATCGCCGAACTGGCCGTGTCCGCCGCTCTGCTTCTTGTGGCGCCCATGGCCTTCGGTCTTCGCGCGGATGCTCTCCCGGTAAGGCACCTTGGGCGCCTTCAGCGTCACCTCGGCGTGATAGCGCTTCTTGAGCCGCGACACGATCGTCTCGATATGCGGCTGCCCGGCCCCCGCGATGAGAAATTCATTGGTCATCGGATCGCGGAAGAACCGGATGAGCAGATCCTCTTCCATCAGCTTGTGAATCGCGGGAGCCAGCTTGTCTTCGTCCCCGCGCGTCTTCGGCTCGATGGCGTACGTCATCGCCGGTTCCGGCAGCGGCAGCAAGTCGATCTGCACCTCCGCACCCTTTTGCCCCAGCGTATCCCCGGTCAGCGTATCGCGCAGCTTGGCCACCGCGCCCAGGTCGCCTGCGTGCAGTTCCAGCACCTCCACCGCCTTCCGCCCCTGCATCACCGAGAGATGCGAAAGGCGTTCCTGCGTGCGGCGCGTGTAGTTCTCGACCGTCACATCATTCTTCACCACCCCGCTCACCACTTTGAAGAAGCTGATGCGGCCCGCGAACGGATCGGTCATCGTCTTGAAAACCATCAGCGCAGTAGGCTCGTTGTCGGCGATCTTGCGGCGCGCCATCGGTACCGCGGGAGAACCATCCGCACCCGCGTCTGCGCCCCCATGCGCGGCAACCGCCTGCAGCGCCGGCGTCTTCACCGCGATCGGCTCCCGCTCCGTCGGCGCAGGCGCGTACACCTTCAGAAAGTCGAGCAGATGGTCCGTGGCAACATTCGTCAGCCCGCTCGTAAACAGCACCGGGAAAATCCGGTCTTCGCGAATCGCTTCGTGCAGCGCCGTAATCAGGTGCTGCTCGGGAATCGTACCCTCCGCGAAGTACTCCTCCATCAGCTCGTCCTTGCCTTCCGCCACCAGTTCCACCAGCGCCTCGTGCGCGGCCTTCGCCTGCCCTGCCAGGCTGGCGGGAATCTCCCCCGTAATCTTGCCCCGCCCATCGCCATTGGGCGTGTAGTAGAAAGCCTCCATCGTCACCAGGTCCACCACCCCGTGAAACCCCTCGGCATCCGAAATCGGCAACTGGACGGGAACACAATTGCGGCCCCAGCGTTCGTGCAGATCGTCGATCTGGGCGCTCAGGCCCCCGCCGCCCCCGGCCTTGGGATGATCCATCTGGTTGATGACCACGATGCGGGGCACGTTCGCCTCTTCGGCAAATTTCCACACCCGCTCCGTCACCGGCTCCACGCCATTCTGCGCATTCACCACCACGATGGTGGCTTCAACGGGAAGCAGCGCGGCCCTCGCTTCATGCGTAAACATGTGAAAGCCGGGCGTATCGACAAGGTTGATCTTCACCCCCTGCCACTCGGCAAAGGCCACCGCGTTCTGCATCGTCGTGCCGCGGGCAATTTCTTCATCGTCGTACACAGTCACAGCCGTGCCGTCCTGGACGCGGCCCTGCGCGGGTGTCATCTTGGCGGCATGCAGCAGCGCGGCAATCAACGTGGACTTGCCGCTGTGCGCATGCCCCACTACAGCTACGTTGCGGATCTCACTTCCCTGGTACGTTTTCATGGTGTATCTCCATTCTGGTTTGATCGTGCGGTACGCGAGACAGAAAATCCCCCTCCGGTTCAAAAATCTGGACCAGCACGTCTGTGGGGTCAAAAGGAATTGGCTGGGCTAGGCGCAGGGACAGCGTGGGAACGCCGCTCTGGGCGTCCAGATGGCCGGTTTGTGCGGCCAATGCTCCGGGTCTGCCGTCTTCCTCGTCCATGCGGAAGGGTCTCGGGCAGGCGCCCGGCGGATGAACAGGAGATGAATCCGCCCGGCGTCTATCAGTTGAGAACCGGATGCTATCACATGGGGACTGTGAACGTCCTGTGACTCGAAATACAGTGAGCCGTGGACAGGAAAACGTCGTCCACTCCCCTCTCAGGCGAGGCATCCTGGCGCTGAGCGCTGCGAAGCCGAAGGATCCGCGGTTGCCTTTGGGATTTCCAAAGTGGCTTCACTTCGAAGGTACCCGCCGGCCGGCCGGAATTTCCACGTTCCTTCGAGACACCAGCCGCCGCGCAACTTACGGCTCAGAAAGAAATCGCACAATCTCTTGCATAACCCGGGCTTTCTGGTCCGATTCAAACAGAAACTGAGCGTGTGCGGATCCATCCAGGACAATCAATTTCTTCGGCTGAGGAGCCCGGTCGTACTGCGCTCGGATACCAGGCAGCCTGAGGCCGCTCCCGTTGCTGTCTTCGCGCGCAACAATAAACAATGCTCGCGATTTCAAGCCGTCTGCGGGAAGATTCGGCGCCGCGCCGAGTAATACCATTCGATCGATTTCACCCACTCCCGACTTGATCGAGGCATCGCCGGCAGCCGCGCCCCCAAAACTTCCCCCCACCACCGACACCGTTTTCGCACCGTGCGCTTTCAGGTAACGAACCGCAGCGAGTACGTCCTTCTCAAATGGAGCTTTGTCGAAATCCTCCTGGCCCGGACCCTTCGAACAACCAAAACCTCTGAAGTCGATCGCCAGTACTCGAAACCCTGCCGATGTCAGCGACGCCGCCTGGTCACGCCAGCTCTCTTTTTTAAATCTGCCGCCGTGCGCCAACACCACACCCTTACTGCCTTGGCCATACAGATCGGCGCAGACCTGTCCGCCATCGTCAGCTGCAAGGGAGACAGGCTGCTGTGCAGGCGCCACTATGGTAAGAGCCAAGGTGAGGAGAAGAATGCGAACTGCCGGCATGGGCAGATTATAAGGTCATTCCGCAGTCATGGCTGGACTTTGAGTTGCCTGTCAGAATCCCCCGCTAATCGTGCCGCCAGATCACCTTTCCGCCGCGAATCGTATACCGGACCTTCGTGAAAGCCTCCGGATTTCCCGACGCCGGATCTTCTGACAAGACCGTCAAATCGCCCCGCATCCCCGGCATCACCTTGCCTTCCTTCTGCGACAAGTGAAAAAGCTCCACGGGTGCCGTCGTCAGCATCGCCAGCACATCGCGAAAACCAAGTCCCGCCTGCATGAGCTGCCGGAATTCCTCGCCCTGATCATAGTCAGTCAGAAATCCCGTATCGGTGCCGTAGACAAGCCTGCCGCCCAGCTGGCGATACCGGTAATCGACGCTGCGGATCTTCGCAATGGCATTGTCTTGCGAAAAAAGCTTCAACGTCGGAATGATCGTCATGTGTTGGTCGATCATGCGCCGCAGCAGAGCCTCATCCATCCCCTCCGTATCCTCCGGCGTATGCGCCAGGACGTCGACCCCAGCATCGATAGCGACTTCGGTTCCCTTCAGATTCGACGCATGGGAGAAAACCAGCCGCCCCTTGCGATGCGCCTCATCCGCAGCCGCGCGCGCAATTCCCACTTGCATCGGAGTGATGTGTCCCGGACTCACGATCGAGCCCGTAAAGAGCTTCACAATGTCGGCTCCGGCCGCCCGGTTCTTGTCGACAAACGCCGCTGCCTCTTCAGTCGTCTCGGGCTGCGCCATCTTCGCCTTCAATTCGGGAGGAAGGTCAGCCAGGTAGTACGGTAAGGCGTGGGCTGGGAAGATAGGAATGCCGGCGGTGAATATGCGCGGTCCGGCGAACTCGCCGCTCTCCACGCGCCGGCGCAGCGTGACCGTATTCTCCGTGTCCGACCCTGTATCCACCACCGTCGTAAACCCGGAGTGCGTCAGCATCTCGCTCATCTGGCGCGCCAGCTTCTCGGCGGGCTGATGCCCGGCGTCGTTCCACTTGGGCTCCATGAAATGCACGTGCGCATTCCAGAATCCCGCCAGCACCACGCAACCGCTGCAGGAGATCGTCTCCATGCCGCCGGGCGTTTGCAGGTGTTCCCCCACCCCGGCGATCACCCCTGCCCGGATCAACACCGTCGCATCCCGGCGCGGCTGCGCCTCCGGCGAAGCGTAGATCGTGGCATGCGTAATCGCCAGATTCTGCGCCCGGCTCACCGCGGCCGGGACAAGTACGAGCAAAGCAATGACAATCGACTTCATCTCCATCCTTCGTTTCGCAATTTGTTCTGCCTTTTACAGTTCACCAGCGCAGCAGCGGCAGCAAGCTTGAGTAGTCGTCCGTCCACAGTTTCAAACCTGGTTTGAGTGTCGGCGCATGAGCCGCCCGTGCCACTTCGGGTCGCTGAAAGAAATCCGGATTCTCCGTCACCAGCACCCACGTCGAGCTGAACTCCCCGCGATTGTCATTGGAAAGATTGGAGACGCGCATGGCCTGCATGCCCGCCGCGCCCGCCAGCAGCGCGATGGCCGGCTCCAGGTTCACGTGCCGGTTCGAAATATGAAACGCCAGGATCCCGCCCGGAGCCAGATGGCGCCGATAAAGTGCCAGCGCCTCCGCCGTCAGCAGGTGCAGCGGGATCGCATCGCCCGAGAACGCATCGATCACCAGCACATCGAACTGTTGCGGTGCTTCGGCAGCCATCGAGGTCCGCGCGTCGCCCTCCACGATATCCACCCCGGCGCCCGAGTCCCGGATGTAGGTGAACACATTCTGCGCAATCGGCGGCACCGCCGGATTGATTTCGTAGAACCGGATGCGATCGCCGGGACGTCCATACGCCGCGACAGTCCCCGCACCCAGTCCGATGACGCCAATACTCCGCGCGCGGATCGAGTCATCCTTTTCACGGCAGCAATAGCGCAAGGCCAACCCCACGCCGGAATCCTCGGCATAGTAAGTTGTCGGCGTCTTGCGCAGCTGGTCGCTGCCGAAGATCTGCGTTCCATGTTGAATCGTCCCGTTGGTCAGAGTGCGCACCGTGGCGCCGGGATAACTGTGATCCTGCTTCACGCGCAGCGTGGCATAGAAGTTGCGCACCGACACCGTGGTGTTGTGCCCGTACGCAATGCGAATCATGAACACCAGCACCAGCAGCATGACGCTGGCCACCGACCACAGCATCCGCTGGCTCCAGCCGCTGTTCCACGTCACCAGCAGCGCCAGCACCGCCGTGATAAAGAACGTGATGGAAAGATCGTAGTTGTAAGAAAACAGCAGCGGCGCGGCGATGCCGATCAGGAACGAACCCAACGCTCCCCCCGCCGCGAAGAGCAGATAAAACAGTGTGGATTCCGATGCCCGCGCCGGCCTCAATGCGCACGCCTCGCCATGCAGGAACAGGCAAAACACAAACAGCTCAATCAGAAACAGGGAGACCGAAATACTCAACGGCCACGCAGAGTCTATATGCGAGAGATAGTACCCCAGGCTCCCCAGCATCACGATCAGAAAACGCCCCAGCACCACCCGGGGAATCAGGCGCGGAAACTGGAAGGCCAGAATCAGCGTAAGCAGGTAAACGCCCAGCGGCAGTATCCATAGTAACGGAATCGCCGCTACGTTGGCCGTCAGGTAGCTGGTCACCGCGCTCAGCTGCATGGCGGCGCCCATGGGCAGCAGCACCCACATCACCTTGCGTCCCGGCGAAGACACCGGCGCCGCGGGATCATCCGCCACCATCGCCTGCGCCGAACCGGCAGTCGCCGACCGCATCCGCAACGCCAGCACACTCAGCAGAACCACGAACAGCCCGAAGCCGCACGTCCACACCAGCCGCTGCGCATGCAGGGTAAGGTGCGGCTCCACCACCGTGGGATAAAGCCCCAGCGCCAGCAACGATGCCAGGTTCGACAAGGCGTACAGCCGATAAGGAATCTTGCCCGTCTCCAGCCGCGCCCACCACACCTGCAGCAGGGGACTCGTCGCTCCCAGCATCAGGAACGGCAGCCCGATCGACAAGCTCAGCGCCCCAAACACGGTCAGTATGGGTCGCGTGGAGCCGCTGCTCCCCACCACCGCGCTCCGCACCCATACCATCGCCGCCGCCGCTGCCAGCGCCAACAGCACGAAATGCAAAATCCACAGCGGCCGCCGCGACAGCCAGTGCGCATAGAGGTAGCCCAGCAGCAGCGCCGTCTGAAAAAACACCAGGCACGTGATCCACACCGCCGCGGAACCGCCCAGCACCGGCAGCAGTTGCTTGGCCGCGATGGGCTCAACCATGAACAACAAAAAGGAAGCCAGAAAAACCGCGCTGCCGAACAGCAACCGCACCTGCGTCATGCCTATCCCCAAGTTCTTCGTATCAATATCTCTTCCCACGGACGCACCATCAACAGCACTGGACCCATCCGCAAAGACAATCGGGCAAAAGCGGATGCTATCACAGCGCCGCTTTTCCAAAGCCCGCTCCTTCCCCCCCACATCAAAGTTGCCCATCCCGCCCCATGATAGATTCGGAACAACTGGCACGCTCCTGGCCACCGGCCCTTCGTCCTTCCCATCCCCCGAGGGTTCATGCCTGAGAACGGCAATCCGCCTCTTGACCCGCCGGCCGCCGCCTTGAGCGACGCACAGTTCGCCGCCATCGGCGCTTCCGCGCAGCGCAAGGTCTCGCTGCGCCTGCTGCCCATCCTCGGCGTCGGCTACGGTCTGGCTTACATGGACCGCATCAACATCAGCTTTGCCTCGCTCCAGATGAATCGCGACCTCCACTTCAGCGCCACCGTCTATGGCGTGGGTGCGGGGCTGTTCTTCATCGGCTACGCGCTCTGCGAAGTGCCCTCCAATCTGCTCATGCTGCGCTACGGCGCCCGCCGCTGGCTGGCCCGCATCATGTTCACCTGGGGTTTGCTCGCCGCGGCCATGATGTTTGTGCGCACTCCGCTCGAGTTCTATTTGGTGCGTTTCCTGCTGGGCGTAGCCGAAGCCGGTTTCTTCCCCGGCGTTCTTTACTACCTCACCCTTTGGTTCCCGGCCCCCATGCGGGCGCGCGCCGTAAGCCGCTTCTATATCGCCCTGCCCCTCAGCTCTACCGTCATGGGTTCTCTCGCCGGAGCTCTGCTGGGACTCGGCGGCAGATTCGGACTCGCGGGCTGGCAATGGCTCTTCCTCCTGGAAGGGCTGCCCTCCATCCTCTTCAGCCTCGTCATCCTGCGCCTCCTGCCCAGCCGCCCGGCCTCCGTCGCTTGGCTCACCGACGACGAAAAATCCTGGCTGCAGCGGCAGCTCGATGCCGACGCCACACGCGCGCACCTGGGCCATCAGGCGGGCGTGCTTCAGGCTCTGTTGTCGCCCCAGGTCTGGCTGATCGGCGCCTTCTTCTTCTGCGCCCTCACCTGCAACTACGCCTACAGCTTTTCCGCGCCGGCCATTCTCCAGAACGCCACCGGGTGGTCCGTCGCCCAGGTCGGGTACCTCGTCGCCGGTTTCGGCCTGGCGGGAGCAGCCGCCATGCTCCTCAACGCAATTCACTCCGATCGCACCCGGGAAAGACGCTGGCACAGCGTGATGCCGTGCATCGTAATGGCCGCCAGCTACCTCGCCGCCAGTCTGTCCGGCCCCGGTTGGCTTACCGTTGCCGCTCTCGCCGTCAGCTTCACGGCCTTCATGGCCCTCCAGGGCCCCGCGCTCTCGGTCCCCACCGAATTCCTCGCCGGCCGGGCCGCCGCCGCGGGCATCGCCGCCATGAATACCATCACCATGTTCAGTGGATTCGTAGGCCCAGTCTGGATGGGCTGGATGAAAGACCTGACCGGCACCTACCAATCCGGCTTGCGCGGGCTCCTGGTGCCCATCCTGCTCGCCGCCGGCGTGATGTGGATTTTGACCCGCAGCCTCCAGCGCATTCGGATTTCCCACGGTCCGCATCTGCGCGATTACGCGCTCACAGGGCCCGCGTTCGATGACTTCGAGACCAGGCGCGATGCGGATCCGGGTAGAGAAATCAGCCTCTAAGAAAACGTTCCAGCCTGATTTTTACCCACTTTTGCGTCCCCATGTACGGCGCGCGTGCAGCATTTCAACGCCTTTTTAAGTCGTTTAGATTCAGATATCTGGAATTACTTCGTGACCACAAGTTAATTCCCGGGTGGTCCAAAAACACACAAATCGCATCGAACGTCGTTTTTTCGGATTTCCGCGTTTCTTCCTAAATGCCTCAATCCCCAATAAACACGCGCTCATTCGCAATCGGCCGCAAACAAGGAATTTCCCCTGTGCCCAAACTCGGCAAAAAACACTCTCGCTCTGCATACAGGAAATCTTTACTTCGATGGGGCGCGAAGTTTACTGATTAAGGTAATAATATACTTGACTGAATTGAGGCGACAATGGAAAATGAAGATACCGTGACAGGGCAGCGCTCTTTGATATAGATCAATCACGATATGTTGATATGATTTAACTTGCATCTGAGGGATCGAACGGGCATCCTCTCAGGAGGGGACTCGCGCTCATCAGCCCAAAATAGCATTCGCCATCAAGGTATTTTGGTGGATTTGATGGGCTCTTAGCATCTGACAGCGTTATGATTGCCAACACTAAGGGAATCGGATCGTTTGCCGATTCCCTTAGTGTTACTTGGAAAAGGTGGAGGAGAATGGAAAACACTGGACTAGCGTTGGAATACCAACTGGTATACGGGAGCGCCTGCCGGGATTTGAACGTCTTCGACTTGATGAACAATCCCAGCGCCAATCGCC
>DASXHC010000032.1:0-51835 GCA_036488735.1 Occallatibacter sp. | reverse complement strand
GCTACAAGACCGAAGGCAGCAGCCGTATCCGCATCTGCAAGAAGTGCGGCTCGGAATTGCCTACGAAGAAGTAACGACAGTGGACAGTGGTCAGTGATCAGTTGTCCGTACCGGAACACCGAGCCGCGTCGAAGCCGGCTTGAATTTTCTGATCACTGTTCACTGAACACTGATCACTGGTTTTAACACCTCCCGCAACGGTATACGGACCTGGATCCACTCCGACGACCGGGAGAAAGAGAGCAAAGAACAATGGCGGCAAGGCTGAGAGAAAAGTACAACAAGGAAATCAAGCAGGCTCTGCAGAAGGAGCTCAACCTCGAGAACCACATGGCGGTTCCCAAGCTCGAGAAGATCGTGCTCAACATGGGGCTCGGCGAGGCCACGCAGAACAACAAGCTGCTCGATCCTCTGGTCAATGACCTGACCCAGATCGCCGGGCAGAAGCCCGTGACCACCAAGGCCAAGAAGTCGATCGCCGCGTTCAAAGTGCGCGAGGGTATGTCGATCGGCGCCATGGTGACGCTGCGCAATGACAAGGCTTATGAGTTCCTCGACCGGCTGATTTCCATCGCCCTGCCCCGCGTGCGTGACTTCCGTGGCGTGTCGACGAAGAGTTTCGACGGGCGCGGCAACTACACCATTGGCCTGCGCGATCAGCTCATCTTCCCGGAGATCGATTACTCCAAGGTGGAAAAGCTGAAAGGCATGAACATCACGATTGTGACCACCGCCCCGGACGACAATTCCGCGCGCGCCCTGTTGAAAGCGTTCGGAATGCCGTTCCGCCAGGGAGCGTAAAAGACAGCTATTAGCTTTTAGCTATTAGCCATTCGCTCTGGTTGTGGTGGAATCGGCAACCAGGGCAAAACAAAGTTCTAGCTTGTTTCGCAAATTTGCGTAGTACCAGGAACAAGCTAACAGCTAAAGGCTAAGAGCTGATAGCTGCAGTTGAAGAGGAATCATGTCAACCACTGCAAAAGCCGTAAAAGACGCGCGAAAGCCGAAGTTCAGCTCCCGCAAGCACAACCGGTGCAAGCTCTGCGGACGGCCGCGCGGCTACCTGCGCAAGTTCGGCGTCTGCCGTTTGTGCTTCCGTTCGCTGGCGCTGAAGGGCGAAATCCCCGGTGTCGTGAAGTCGAGCTGGTAAGAAAAGCAGCCTTTAGCTGCTGGCCATTAGCTCTTGGCTTTTCGTACAAAGACGAAGAGCTCGGAAGAAGCAAGGTGAGCTAAAGGCAAGAAGCTAACGGCTAAGAGCTGTAGTGACATTCCCGCTGGTTTCCGTGCTGCGGACGAACGGGGAATGAAGGAGAAGGAATGAGTCTGACCGACCCAGTAGCAGATTTTCTGGCGCGTATCCGGAATGCGATCCGGGCCCGCCATCAGAAGCTGGATGTGCCGGCTTCCAAGCTGAAGACCGAGATTGCCCGCATTCTCAAGGAAGAGGGCTACATTTCGAACTACAAGACCCAGGAAGAAGAGGGCAAGCTGGTGCTGCGCGTGTATCTGAAGTATGGCGGCACCGAAGCGGCTATCCGCGACCTGGCGCGCATCTCGCGTCCCGGCTGCCGTGTCTACATCGGCCGCGACGAAATCAAGCGCGTGCAGGGCGGTCTGGGCATTTCGATCATGACCACACCCCGGGGTGTGATGACGGGCCGCCAGGCGCGCCGCGAAGGCGTAGGCGGCGAAGTGCTTTGCGAAGTTTGGTAAGGCAGCTATTAGCTTCTAGCCACTAGCTGCTCGCTCTGGAGTCGAGGGAGCGGGCAGAGACAAGGATCAGCTAGAAGCTAAGAGCTAGCAGCTAAAGGCTGCTGTTCCGGCTGCAGTGGAACGAAGGCATCTGTTCTTCGGGACTCGCAAGCCAACAAAAGGATTGAATCAATGTCGCGAATTGGAAAAAAGCCGATCCCGCTGCCCACGGGCGTGAAGTACAAGGTTGAGGGCAACACCGTGTTGGTGGAAGGGCCCAAGGGCAAGGTCTCGGCGCTGATTGCTGAAGGCATCAAGCTGGAGACGGCGGACGGGCACCTGAACGTGGTCCGCGACACCGACAAGCATGCGGCTGTTCATGGATTGACCCGCGCGCTGGTTTTCAACGCGGTGCACGGGGTGACGAAGGGATGGACGCGCGAACTGGATATCGTGGGCATCGGCTATCGTGCCGAACTGAAGGGCAAGAGCATGGTGGTGTTTACGCTGGGCTATTCGCACCCCATCGAGTTCCCTTTGCCGACCGGCATTGAAGTCACTGTCGACCCCAAGCAGACGCACCTGGTGGTGAGCGGCATCGACCGGCAGAAAGTGGGGCAGGTGGCGGCCGATATGCGCTCCCTGCGCAAGCCGGACCCCTACAAGAACAAGGGCGTACGCTACTCCAACGAGAAATTGAAGAAGAAGGCCGGCAAGACGGGCGCCAAGTAAACAGGGATCAATCGGGATGCAGAGATCAGAGATCATTCAAAGCGTGAATGTCTTTCTGATATCTGAGGCCTGATCCAACCGAACGGGGCCGCCGGGTGGCTCCGCTGATAGGAAAAGAGAAATCGATGATTACGCAGAACAAGAGAAACGCAATCCGGCAGCGCATTCATGCGCGCATCCGCGCCAAGCTTTCGGGCACGGGCGAACGGCCGCGGCTGAATGTTTACCGTTCGCTCAACCATATCTACGCCCAGGTGATCGACGATCAGAAGGGCGAAACGCTGGTGTCGGCGTCAACCCTGGCCCTGAAGGCAAAGACGGGTGGCAACCTGGCCGCAGCGAAGGAGATTGGCAAGGCGATTGCCGAGCGTGCCGTGGAAAAGGGCATCAAGAAGGTGGTCTTCGATCGCGGCGGCTTCCTCTATCACGGGCGCATCAAGGCGTTGGCCGAAGCGGCGCGCGAGGGCGGCCTCGAGTTCTAAGAGCAGTGAACAGTGAACAGGGAGCAGTGAACGGCGAATCACGCAGTTCAAGGCCGACTGGAAGAGATGAGAGAGCAATGACGATCTTGAAAAAGAAACTCGATGCCAACCAATACAACCTGAAGGACCAGGTGGTGGCTATCAATCGCGTGACCAAGGTGGTCAAGGGCGGCAAAAACATGTCGTTCGCTGCGTTGGTCGTGGTGGGCGACGCCGCTTCGGGCGTAGTGGGCTACGGTTCGGGCAAGGCCAAGGAGGTTCCCCAGGCGATTCGCAAAGGAATCGAATCGGCCAAGAAGAACCTGTTCCGCATCAACCTCACCGATACCACGATTCCCCACCAGGTTCTGGGCCGCTACGGCTCCGGCCAGGTGCTGCTGAAGCCGGCTCCCGAAGGCACGGGCGTGATCGCGGGCGGCGCGGTGCGTGCGGTGATGACTTCAGCCGGCGTGCAGAACGTGCTCACGAAGAGCCTCGGTACTGCCAATCCCCACAATGTCATCAAGGCCACGTTCGATGCCCTGGTGCAGCTGCGCGACAAGGCTGAAGTGGCCAACATGCGCGGCAAGCAGGTTGAGGAGCTTTAATCATGGCCGAAACCAAGATGATTCGCATTCAATACTACCGCTCCAAGAACAACACGCCGATCAAGCACAAGCTGGTGGTCAAGGGCCTTGGATTCACGCGCCTGAATCAGATTGTCGAGCGGGTCGATACCGAATCCACGCGCGGCATGGTGAAGGCCATCCCGCACCTGGTCCGGATACTGGAAAGCTAGTGAACGAGTGAGTAAGTGCAATCGTGAACGAATGAAGCAGGGTTGATTTACTGCTTCACTCATTCACTCCTTCACTGCATTAACGCGAGTCGGCGGGACCAGAGCCCGACCGGCGCTACAGCGAGGAAATCATGGCTAAGAATCTATCCAATCTGCGCGCCCCCAAGAAGGCAAACACCGGGCGCAAGCGTGTCGGCCGGGGTATGGGCTCGGGCATGGGCAAGACTTCAACCCGCGGCCATAAGGGCCAGCGTTCGCGTTCCGGCTCGCACATGATGCGCGGTTTTGAAGGCGGCCAGATGCCATTGCATCGTCGCCTGCCCAAGCGCGGCTTCACCAACATCTTCCGCACCGAATACACGGTAGTGAACCTGGATCGGATTGCCGGTCTCGAGGTTTCGGAGATCGCGGTGGAAGACTACAAGAAGCTAGGATTGGCCTCGAGCAAGAAGGCGCTGATCAAGATCCTCGGCTCGGGCGAACTGACCTCCGCCATCACCATCCATGCCCACAAGTTTTCCAAGTCGGCGGTCGAAAAGATCGAAAAGGCCGGCGGCAAGGCTGTGATCTTGGGCGGTCCGGTAGCGGAAAAGGCCTAGGCGCCGGGTGTGACGTTGCTCATATCCGGCGCATCCCACATTCGTTACACTGTGGGAAATCGGAAGATGCCTTAAGATTGAAATAGCGAGATTCGATTGGCGCCCGGCGCCTGAAGCGGATACCCAACCATGCTTGAAAAGTTTCTGAATATCTTCCGAATTCCCGACCTGCGCAGGCGAGTGCTCTTTACCCTTGGTATTCTGGCAGTCTACCGTCTGGGCGCGTTCATCCCTACGCCCGGCGTAAACACGCGTCTGCTGGAGCAATTATTCAACCAGCAAAGCGGTTCGGCCCTGGGGCTGATGGATTTGTTTGGCGGCGGCAACCTGCGCCGTATGACCATCTTCGCCCTGGGCATCATGCCCTATATCACGGCATCGATCATCTTCCAGTTGCTCACCGTCGTTTATGAACCGCTGGCCCGCATCCAAAAAGAAGGCGAACTGGGCCGGCGCAAAATCACCCAGTGGACCCGTTATATGACGGTGGTTCTGGGCGCGCTGCAGTCGATTGGCATCTCGGCGATCCTTACCCGGCAGGGACTGGTTCTGCACCCCGGCATCGGTTTCAGCCTGATGACGGTGCTCACCCTCACCACCGGAACGGCCTTCATCATGTGGCTGGGCGAGCAGATTACCGACCGCGGCATCGGCAACGGCATGAGCCTGCTCATCTTCGCAGGTATTATTGCGGGCCTTCCGCGAGGCGCGGGCGACCTGATCCAGAAAGTTCAGACGAACGCCTGGGGTTCGTTCACATTTCTCGCTGTCTTGCTGCTGCTGGCGGCCATGGTTGCCGTGGTGGCATTCATCGTGTTCGTGGAGCGGTCCGAGCGGCGTATTCCCATCCAGAGCGCGCGGCGCATCGTAGGCCGGCGCATGATGGGCGGACAATCGAGCCACCTGCCTCTGAAAGTCAATTCCGGCGGCGTCATGCCGGTCATCTTCGCCAGCTCGATCCTGTCGGCGCCACTCTTGTTCGGCCAGGTGGAGTGGATTCAGAACAATCGGTTCTTCCAGCCCATCATCCAAGCCTTGCAGCCGGGCTACCCGTGGTACGAAACGCTGTACGTCCTGGGGATCATTTTCTTTGCTTACTTCTATGTATCGATCGTGATGAAGCCGGACGATATCGCCGATAACTTCCGCAAATCGGGTTCATTTATCCCTGGAATCCGACCCGGCAAGCGGACCTCGGACTTCATCAACGACATTCTCACCCGCATCACGCTGGTGGGCGCACTGTACCTTATCATCATTTCTCTCGTTCCAACATTCTTGATTTCTGGCATCCGTTTCGACAAGCTTTGGCTGATCGGTCGGGTCTTCGAGAACCTGCCGAACTGGATGACGCATGGCATGAACGTCAACTTCTATTTCGGCGGCACTTCGCTGCTGATTGTGGTGGGCGTGGCCATGGATACTGTCAACCAGATCGAATCGCAGCTGATCATGCGGCATTATGACGGCTTTTCCCCGCGCTCCGGTCGTATCCGCGGAAGGAAAACCTGGTAAATGGCTAGCTCTGTAATGCAGGTGGAAAGTGACCGGGAAACTAAATTGAAGATCATCCCGGGGCCGATACTTCTTTTAGGTGCGCCGGGCGTGGGTAAGGGAACCCAGGCCAAGGAACTGGTGAATCTGTGGGGTATTCCCCAGATCTCGACCGGCGATCTATTGCGCGCCAACGTGTCTCAGGGCACCGAGCTGGGCAAGGTCGCCAAGGAGATCATGGACCGGGGTGAACTGGTTCCAGATTCCCTAGTGAACGAAATGGTTGCGGTGCGCATGATGCAGCCCGATACGGTGGACGGCTACATTCTGGACGGATTCCCTCGTACCCTGCCTCAGGCCGGCTGGCTGGATGGCAGGCTGGCTGCCCAGACATTGGCTCTGCCGGTGGTTGCTGTCAGCATCCATGTGGACTATAATCAGTTACTGCGCCGAATTACCGGGCGTAGGAATTGTCCTGTCTGCCAGACGATCTATAACGTGTACAGCAAGCCGCCCAAAGTGGCGGGGTACTGCGATATAGAAGGGGCTGCGCTAGTCCAGCGAGCCGATGACACGGAGCAGGTGTTTGCAGAGCGCATGCGCGCTTATCAAGCACTGACCGCGCCCGTAATCGAGCATTACCGGGCTCTGGGACGTTTTGCGGAAGTGGATGGAGACCGGCCGATCGCCGAAGTGGCGGCCGGAATCGTACGTGCCGTCGAGCAGTTGCGCGGGGCTTAGCGCAGCGGCCGGCGGTTTGTGTGTGTGAATCACAGTTGTCAGAGATCAGTTGTCAGTGGTCAGCTCCGCCCGAGCTTTCGACTGCGACTCGCAAACTGACAGTTGGTCGCTGAAAGCTGGTTCTGGTGGCCGTAGTACTGAAGTCGTCTCAGGAGATCGAAAAGATGCGCCGCGCGGGCCGGGTGGTCCGCGAGGTGCTGGAACTGGTGCGCAGCCATGTAAAGGCGGGCGCCACCACTCTCGATCTCGAGAAGGCGGCGGAAAAGCATATCGCCAAGCTGGGGGCCAAGCCTGCCTTCAAGGGGTACCACGGATTTCCCTGCGTGCTGTGCACATCAGTCAACAGCGAAGTGGTGCACGGCATTCCTTCCCCGAAGCGGGTGCTGAAAGAGGGCGACATCGTTTCCGTGGATTGCGGGGCGATTGTCGACGGGTATTACGGCGATGCGGCCATTACGGTGCCGGTAGGGGAAAACATCGATCCGGACACGGCGCGCCTTTTGCGCGTGACGGAAGCTTCGCTGCGGTCGGGCATTGCCGCTGTGAAGCCGGGAGCGACCCTGGGGGATATCGGGGCCGCAGTGCAAAGTGTGGTCGAGGCCGAGGGTTTCTCAGTGGTTCGTGATTTCGTAGGGCACGGCATCGGGGTCCACATGCACGAAGACCCGCAGGTGCCGAATTTTGGCGAGGCTGGCCGCGGTATGAAGCTGAAGGCCGGGATGGTGATCGCCATCGAGCCCATGGTGAACGCCGGCGGTCCAGACGTCCGGGTCTTGGGAGACGGCTGGACGGCAGTGACCGGCGACGGTAGCATGAGTGCTCATTTCGAGCACACGGTGGCGGTGACCGCGACCGGTTCCAGGATTTTGACTGAGTAAATCGCTCAGTCCAAAGAGTTAAGGGCGCGAAAGTGCCCGGAAGCGGGATATAGTTTGTCGAAGGAAGACGCGATTGAGGTAATGGCAACCGTAATTGAAACGTTGCCCAATGCCATGTTCAAGGTGAAGCTCGAAACCAACCATGAGGTTCTGGCCCATGTATCGGGGAGGATGCGCAAGAACTTCATCCGCATTCTGCCGGGCGACCGTGTGGCCGTGGAACTGAGTCCCTACGATCTGAATCGCGGGCGTATCGTTTACCGCTACAAGTAAGCTTTTAGCCACGGGCTTCAAGCTCCTAGCTTGTTCGCGCAGAGGCCTTCAGCCTCAACTGCACGGCACAAGACGAGAAGCAAAGAGCCAGAGGCTAAAAGCTCAAAACATCCCGCGGCGTCGGTAGATGCGCGGAGAAGGGCAACAACCAATGAAGGTCCGTGCATCGGTCAAGAAGATTTGCGTGAAGTGCAAGGTCATCAACCGCCGCGGGGTGGTTCGCGTGATCTGCGAAAACGCAAAGCACAAGCAGCGCCAGGGCTAGATGGCCTGGTAGTCCACGGGAACTTCCACAGGAGAAATCAGAGAGCAGAGAACCGGGATCAGTAGAAGCGCCCAAACGAGCACGAAGAAACTGACCCCTGATTTCTGACCCCTGAACCCTGAAAAAGGGGCTAGTTAGCCGTACAAGGCTTGCGATGAACCCCGGAAGTTTTCCGATTTACCCCGTGCGAACCGGTTAAGGCCGGAGGCACATAACCAGCAGCAGCAAAGGAAATTCAATGGCACGTATTGCTGGCGTCGATCTGCCCCGTAACAAGCAGGCACGGATCGCGCTCACATACATCTTCGGGATCGGTGACCCCCGCGCCAGGAAGATTCTGGCGAAGGCGAACGTGGATGCCTTCAAGAAGATCCAGGATCTGGGCGAAGAAGAGGTCAATCGCATCCGTCAGGTGATTGAGGACGAGGGTGAAGTCGAGGGCGATCTCCGCAAAGACGTCCAGATGCACATCAAGCGCCTCATCGACATCCAGAGCTATCGCGGCAACCGCCATCGCCGGTCGCTGCCGGTGCGCGGACAACGCACCCACACCAATGCCCGCACTCGCAAGGGCCCGCGCAAGGGCACTGTGGCCGGCAAGAAGAAAGCGACGGGTAAAACCTAAATGGCGAAACCAGAGAAAGCAGCGGGCAAGACCGCCGGCAAGGCGGCCAAGAACAAGAAGTTCAAGAAGCGCGAGCGCAAGAATGTGCCGTTTGGGGTTGCGCACATTCAGGCCTCGTTCAACAACACCATTGTGACGATCACGGACCAGATGGGCAATACGCTGAGCTGGAAAAGCTCGGGCTCTCTCGGTTTCCGCGGTTCGCGCAAGGGCACGCCGTTCGCGGCGCAGCAGGCGGCATCGAACGCGGCCAGCATGGCGCGCGATCACGGTCTGCGCGCGGTCGATGTGCGCGTGGCGGGTCCGGGATCGGGCCGCGAGTCAGCCATTCGTGCGCTGGCAGCTGCCGGTATCGAAGTGCGCTCCATCCGGGACGTCACGCCGGTTCCGCACAACGGCTGCCGTCCGCCCAAGAGGCGTCGTGTTTAGAGGTAGCTACTAGCTGTTAGCTTTTAGTTCGCTTAAGCCATTTGTGGGGCTTGAGTGAGCAAAAGCAAATAGAAACTGGAACTAGCAGCTTAAACAAATTGGGCCGGGACGAAGCGTCCCTTTGCAGCATGCTCCGCGGCCTTGGCAAAAGCTGAAGTGAGAAGTTGATATTTTCAACTTCTCACGAAAAGCTAGAAGCTGAGAGCTAACGGCTAAAAGCTGCTTGTCGCGTAAACCGGCCGTCATCCGAAGTCAGGAGATGGAATGGCACGTTATACAGGAGCAGTCTGCCGCCTTTGCCGTCGCGAAGGCACCAAGCTTTTTTTGAAGGGCACCAAGTGCCTGTCGGATCGTTGCCCGATTGAGAAGCGCAACTTTCCTCCCGGCATGCACGGCAAAGATCGCAAGGCGAAGATCGTAGGTTATGGTCTTCAGTTGCATGAGAAGCAGAAGGCCAAGCGCATCTATTTCACCCTCGAAGGCCAGTTCCGCGAGTACTACGAGAAGGCCAACCGCGCCACCGGTGTTACCGGCGAATTGCTCATTCAGCAACTGGAGCGGCGCCTGGACAACGTGGCTTACCGGCTTGGCTTTGCCATCTCGCGCCGCCAGGCACGCCAGGTCGTTCGTCACGGACACGTGCAGGTCAACGGCCGCAAGGTGAACATTCCCTCGTATCAGGTGAATGTCGGCGACGAGATCTCGATTCGCGAAGCGGCCAAGAAGCTCATCATTGTCGAGCAGGGAACGCAGTACGCCGCACAGAATCCAGTGCCGGCTTGGCTCGAAGCCAATTTTGAAGGTATGTCCGGCCGTGTACTTTCGCTGCCGGGACGCAAGGACGTGAACCTGCCCATCAATGAGCAGTTGATCGTCGAACTGTACTCGAAGTAACAGCTGCTAGCTTCTAGCTACTAGCTTCTAGCGATTAGTGCCGAGTTGATGAACTCAACTTTGCACGAAGAGCTAGAGGCTAGAAGCTAATAGCTAATCGCTGCATTTCAAACCGAAGGAGAACTTGCGCGGCCGCCGCAAAATGCATCGCGACGTACCTGCCGCGCGGGAAAAGAGACACGCTTATGTTGTGGAGAGGATTTCAAAAACCGAAGCGCCTGGCAGTCGATGCCGAGTCGCTAACCGAAACCTACGGCAAGTTCAGCGCGCAGCCCTTTGAACGGGGCTTCGGCACAACCATCGGCAACGCCCTGCGCCGCACCCTGCTCAGCTCCATCGAAGGCGCCGCGGTTACCGCGATTCGCATCGAGGGCGTGCTGCACGAATTTCAGTCCATCGCCGGCGTTGTTGAAGACGCGACCGATATCATCCTGAACCTCAAGCAGGTTCCCTTCAAGCTTGCGGGCGAGGGGCCCAAGGCGCTGTACCTGCGCGCTGACCAGCCTGGCGTTGTAACCTCCGGCATGATCGAAGCCGATGGCGACGTTGAGATCCTGGACAAGAACGTGTATATCGCCACTGTTTCCGAAGGCGGCAAGCTGGAGATGGAAATGCGCCTGAAGCGCGGCCGCGGCTACATCTCCGCCGACAAGAATTTTGACGCCGACCTGGGCCTGGGCTTTATTCCCGTCGATTCGGTTCACTCTCCGGTTCGCCGCGTGAACTACGTTGTCGACGCTGCCCGTCTCGGACAAATCACCGACTACGACAAGCTCACCCTCGAAGTGTGGACCAACGGAGCCGTTCTTCCCGCCGACGCAGTGGGGTTGGCGGCCAAGCTGCTCAAGGACCACATGAATATATTCATCAACTTCGAAGAAGAGATTGAGGCGGAAGCGCGCGGCGAAGAAGGGCGCACCCTTCTCCGCAATGATAACCTCAATCGATCGGTCGAAGAGCTGGAGCTTTCGGTCCGCAGCTACAACTGCCTGAAGAACGCCAACATTCAGTCCATCGGCGAGCTGGTGCAGAAGACCGAAGCGGAGATGCTGAAGACCAAGAACTTTGGCCGCAAGAGCCTGAACGAGATCAAGGAAATTCTGGCGCAGATGGGCCTGTCGCTGGGCATGAAGATCGACGAACAGGGGAATGCGGTTCCGGGGCCGACGAGCATTCCGCCCGCCGCCGCTCTGGCCGCCAGCTACAACCGCTACGACGAAGAAGACGAGCCGCTGGATTCGGTCGACCTCCAGTTGCCCACCGAGACCGAGAACTTCTAAGTCTCGCGCAGTAGATGAAGAGAGTGCCCCGCCTTCGCCGCGATTTTTCTCGCGGCGAGGGCCGGATGAACAAAGCATTTGCCCACCGCCGGTGGGACCGAACGAAGGAATAATTCAACGCCTGCCCCACCGCAGGTGGTCGAAAGAGAGTTTCACCATGCGCCATCGCAATGCAGGATTCAAGCTCGGACGCAACACCAGCCATCGCCGCGCGCTGTTGCGCAACCTGGTCACGTCCGTCATCATCGAAGACCGCGTTCAGACGACTGTAGCCAAGGCCAAGGCTGTCCGTCCGCACGTGGAAAAAATGATCACCCTGGGCAAGAAGGGCGACGTGCACTCACGCCGCCAGGCGCTCAGCTTCCTTATGACCGATGCGGCCGTCGAACGGCTGTTCGACACCGTCGCGCCGCGTTATGGCGACCGCCAGGGCGGCTACCTGCGCATCGTTCGCACAGGTTTCCGCAAGGGCGATGGCGGCGAGACCGCGTTCATCGAACTTCTGGGTGCTGAGAAGCAGCTTGAAGTGAAGCGGCAGAAGCGGGAAGAAGTCAAGGCCAAGAAGCGCGCCGAACTCGAAAAGCAGTTGGAAGAGAGCAAGAAGGACGAAGAAAAGGGCGGCGAAGAAGCGGCTTAAGCAGCGCTCCTCTGGCGTTACACTTCATCCTTTGTTTAAGGATAAAAATGGCGACGGCCACCGGCCGGCGCCATTTTTATTGGCGGTAAAAGGCCCCGCCGCGGTGTTATTGAATGAGTAACAAGTGTGCCCAAAACGAGGCACGCAAGTCCTTATGTTGAACGAGAGTAAATCTTGCCGAGTTTGGGCAATTGGGATTTTCAGGAAAAACGAGTTTTACATCTAAGTGTTCCCGAATGTTGCAGATGCGGGTAATTTGAGAAAAGTGCAAAAATGGCGTTTTCAATGTTTTGTTGCGATTCGCACTTGGTGTATCGATGCAAACTTAAGATTATAAATAAGATAGACGATAGTTTGTACGATTTTCCAGTACCCGTTTTTTGATGTTTTTTGGGCGCATTTCGGAAGGCGTTCGCGGACGAGCAGTGTTCATGCGGGTTTCACAGTGTGCAGCCCTCTGGGCTGTTAACGACCGGGACAGAGACGCGAGGCGTTTGCGTGCTGCTGGCTCACCAATGACAACTGCATGCACGCAGACGTTGGAAGCGAACGGTGCGAGACCTGAAAGCAAGGAGACGACTGCACTTCTCCTCAACTATTCAACGGGAGAACTCCCGGCTTTGCCGGGGTTGCTGTAGCCGATTGACATTTCCGGGATTCGCCCCGGTTTGTGTTTTTCCAATGATGTCGAGATAGGGAAGGCGGCGAAGCATGAAGCGCTGTCCCTACGGGACTCAGGGAATGTTGTTGGTCGTGTCCACCCCACGCTCAAGCGCGGGGCTAACATGCGCCGCACCTACGGCGCGGGATTTTGTTCTTCAGCTATGCAATGAGCTTTATATAGGGAGCTGATCTGCATCGCGAACGCAGATCACACAGCGGTGTGATAACTCCGAATCCACCTTGACAGCGATTTTCGGTCGGGCCTATGGTTTGGGTCGCTCTTCGAAAGGGGGCCTGTATGACAGCCCATTTTGAACTTCAACCGACGGAATCGGAGCTTCAGGAACTGGCCGAACAAAACTGGCAGGAAGCCTGCAACCGGGAACGGGTTTTGGAACGCGAAGCCTTCGACGCCGGCGCGGCCATTCGCAATGGCGAGTACACGCTGATAAACCTTGAGGCGATTGTTCGCTGGAAGTCGGAACGGCTCGTCCCCTATCTCATCGGCAATAGCACAGGGCGCATCCGGAGATCTCTTGAAGTGGCCGCGACGCCGGAATCCTCGACTGCGGAAGCCATCACGGCGTTGCTGGAATTGCGCGGAGTGGACATCTCGATGGCGTCTACAATCCTGGCTGCGATTCACCCCGATCGTTATATCGAACTCGACTTCGAAGATTTGGAAGCGCTGGGACAGGCGCGCCAGGACGTGAAGTTCTATGAGGAGTACCTGGCCTTCTGCCGGCGGCTGGCCGATCGCGGCATTGTGAAACCCCAGAACGATCTGCCCGGCCCCACGCCGCTGCGCGCTCTCGACCGTGCTCTGTCGCAATGGTCGAGGAATCGCACAACGTAGGACCGGCGGGGCAGCACGGAGACCGCCTCAGGCAGGTTAGAATCGCCTTCGTGAGCCATTCGTTTGAAATCGGGCCGGTGCAGGTTGGAACGGGGCGGCTGTTTCTCATCGCGGGCCCTTGCGTGATCGAGTCAGAAGAGCATGTGCGCGGGATGGCGGAGGCAATTCAACGCATTACCAGCGACCTGGGCGTGCCCTTTATCTTCAAGGCCAGCTACGACAAGGCGAATCGCACCAGTGTGAAGAGTTTTCGCGGGCCGGGCCTCAAGGAGGGCACGCGTATCCTCGGCCGCCTGGCGAAGGACACGGGCCTGCCTGTGCTCACCGACGTCCACGAGCCAGGCCACTGCGACGTCGCCGCTGAAGCCGTCGACGTGCTGCAGATCCCGGCGTTCCTCTGTCGCCAGACCGATCTGCTTGTGGCCGCCGGCAAGACGGGCCGCGCGGTCAACATCAAAAAAGGCCAGTTTGTCGCGCCCTGGGACATGACCCACCCGGTTGAGAAAGTGCGTTCCACGGGCAACGAGCGCGTGTTCTTGACCGAGCGCGGCGCAAGCTTCGGCTACAACACCTTAGTGGTCGATTTCCGTTCGCTTCCCGTCATGCGCCGCATGGCCCCGGTGGTCTTCGATGGCACCCACTCGGTGCAGCAGCCGTCGGCAGCCAACGGCGTCAGTGGCGGCCAGCCTGAATTCATTCCGCTGTTGGCCCGCGCAGCGGTAGCCGCCGGCATCGACGGCCTATTTCTCGAAGTCCATGACGACCCCGAGCACGCCAAGTCCGACGGTGCGAATGCACTGCATCTGGACCTGCTCAGGCCGTTGCTCGAAAATCTGCTGGCGATTCATACGGCGGCTCACGGACACACCCGCATGTAAGGCACCGTCGCTGCCGAGCCCACCCGCACGGCCTTTTGTGCGGGCCGCCGTTTCGCATTAGTCTTACTGGGTTGCGAAATGGACGAGTATGAATCGACGCAGTTTTCTTTCTCGCAGTGCCGCGATGACGGGAGCGGCCATGGCAGCATCGGCAGCGCGGGGCAATGCCCTAGCCGGAGCGCTCAGCGGAGTCAGTCCGGTCCGGCCAGTGGATCTTAAACTGAACCGTCACCGCTTCGGAGTGAACTACACGCCCTCGCGCAATTGGTGGTTCTGCTGGAATGACTGGGACATCGCCTCGATTCAACGCGACCTCGACGCCATCGCGGCGCTGGGAGCGGATCATCTACGCATCATGCTCGTCTGGCCATTTTTCCAGCCCAATCCGAAATGGGTTAGCCCTGCTCATCTCGAGCGCCTGGATGAATTGCTGACGCAGATGGGCAATCGTAACCTGGACGCGCTGGTTACGGCATTCACGGGCCAGTTGAGCGGATGGTACTTTCTGCCTTCATTCAATCGGCTGTCCGAGGGCTTCTATACCGACCAAGCCATGGGGGCGGCGGAAGAACTCTACATTCGGGAATTAGCGCGCGTGATGGCGCAACACCCCAACATCATCGGCTTCGATTTCGGCAACGAACTCAATACCTGCTGGAGCGCTCCCGTCGAAGCGGGCGACGCGTGGATGGCGCGCATGTTCGCGCTGATGAACTCCGTACTTCCGAACCATCTCCACGTCAACGGCGTCGATCATCATCCATGGTTTGAGAGGGACACTTTCTCGGCCCGGGCGCTGGCCTCGGAGCCCTTCCCGGTGATGCATTGCTATCCCTTCTGGACCGGGGCGGTGAAATACGGCGGCGCCATGGATCCGCCCAGCGTGAAGCTGCTGGCGGGCATGGCCGCATTGATTCGCTCTTACGCGGGCACGCAGCAGAAGCCCATTTGGGCGGGTGAGTTCAATACCTGCATCGAAGAACTGCCGGAAAAGGGTCAGGCCGAGTGGCTGGAGAAGGCCGTGACGGCAGCGATGGACCAGGGCGTGAGCTGGTTCAGCTATTGGGACAGCCACGACGTCGAACGCAAGTTCGCGTTCAATCCGCTGGAGTACAGCCTGGGACTGCTCACTAACAATGGCCGCGTCAAGGAGCAGGGCCGCGTGTTCAAGCAACTCGCCGAGACCTATCGCGGAAAGCCGGTGCGATTTCCGACCGACACGTTACCGGCTCCACCCTCGAAGCAGAACATCGACGCGACCTGGGAATGGTTGTTGAGTTGGATGAGCTGGAAACCGAAGAGCAGTTAGATTGCCGTATGGACAATTCTCAGCGGGCAGATATTACCGCGGCAGATGCCGGGACACGATGACGGCAAACCCGCTTCTGCAATCAAGTATCGCGCGCGCCGTGAATTCCGGCTGATAGCATTTGCCTATGTTTTGTCCGACGAATCGCCTGTCTCTCCGCGCCTCACTCTTTCTGGGCCCTGTCCTGTTGGCCGGGACCTGCTTGTTCGCCTCGCCGGCTGGATCGCAAGGGGCGCCCTCCGCCGATCGCGCGCGTATCGACGATATCCTCCGCGGCCTGAACCGGGGCCAGTCGGTGGGGCAGGTGGCGGTCTCGCCCGACGGGCAGCGGTTGGCGTGGATTGAAGGCGGCCGCGAAGGCGGGCAGATCCTGGTGGCGCCCATCGGCGATCTCAAAAAGTCTGAGCGCGTGGCCGCCAGCGTAAAGCCGGACCAGTCTTGCCGTGAAAAAGGTCTCGCGTGGGAACCGGACTCGAAGGCCCTCGCGTTTTTCTCCGACTGCGCCAAGCCGGGCGAACAGCAAGATCTGTACCTGTCGAGGCTCGATGGAAATCCAGCCCATCGCATCACCGAATTGCGCGGCGAGGTAAATGAGCCTGCGTTTTCCCCGGATGGCACCAGGATTGCCTTTCTCTACGTCGAAGGAGCGACGCGCCCGGCCGGCGCACTGGCCGCCATGAAGCCGCCTTCCGGTGTCATTGGCGAGGATGGAGTCGAGATACAGCGGGTTGCCGTGGCTGCGGTCGGTGAGCCATCTCCCGACGCGCCCACGCTAGTCAGTCCACCCCGTCTGCACGCGTACGAATTCGATTGGGCTCCCGATTCGAAGGGGATCGCGTACATTGCCGCCGACCCGCCAGGCGAAAACAACTGGTGGGTGGCCAAACTCTACACCCAGGCTCTCAACGCGGCGCCCAAGAGCATTCTGGCGCCGTCGGAGATCTCCGGACCCCTGCACGGTTTGCAGATCGCGGTACCGCGCTGGTCTCCCGACGGCAAGGCCATTGCTTTTATCGGCGGCCTTATGAGCGACCAGGGGTCCACCGGCGGCGATGTATGGATCGTGTCCTCATCCGGCGGGCAGCCGCGCGATCTCACCCAGGGGCGGCCAACTTCGCCGGCATGGCTCGCCTGGGATGGAGACGAACATATCTTTGTCAGTGAGAATGCCGGGGGCAACGACCAGTTGATGCGCTTTCGCCTGCAGGGCGATCGCACCGGGGACGGCGGCATCAGTTTCGGTTCGCCCATCTTCAGCATTCCGGGCAGCGTGGGTGACGGACGCATATCCCATAGTCTCTCCTTCACTGCCGATCATTCATTGTTTGTCTTTCACGCCAGCACTTTCGATCATCCCATGGAGATCTATGCCGCCAAGCCCGGCACGGTGATGACTTCAGGGCTGGAGGGCGTTATGCAGCTCTCGCATCTGAACGATGGCGTTGAACCCGCATGGGGGAAGTCCGTATCGATCAACTGGAAGAGCGATTCCTACCGGGTGCAGGGCTGGCTGATGCTGCCCAAGGATTACGACCCGGCGAAAAAATATCCCCTCATCGTCGAGGTTCACGGCGGACCAGCTGCGTCCGTGGAGGCCCACTGGGGAGGGGGCGGCGGCCTCACCGCCAACGGCTTTTCCGCGCTGGGTTACTTCGTGCTGCAGCCCAATCCACGCGGTAGCTACGGGCAGGGCGAGGCCTTTACCCAGGCCAACCGCAAAGACTTCGGTTATGGCGATCTGCGCGACATCCTGGCCGGTGTTGACGCCGTTGAAGCCAAATACTCCGTCGACCCCAGGCGTGTCGGTATTACTGGCTGGAGCTATGGCGGCTTTATGACCATGTTTGCGATCACACAGACCGATCGCTTCAAGGCAGCGGTCTCCGGCGCCGGGTTGTCAAACTGGCAGAGCTACTACGGCGAAAACTCCATCGATCAGTGGATGATTCCGTATTTCGGCGCCTCGGTGTATGACGACCCGGCGGCATACGCCAGGAGTTCGGCCATCAATTTCATCAAGAAGGCGAAGACGCCCACGCTGGTCGTGGTCGGCGACCGCGATGGGGAGTGCCCGGCGCCGCAGTCTTACGAGTTCTGGCACGCCTTGCGGGATGAGCATGTTCCCACGCAACTGGTGATCTACCCCAACGAGGGCCACGGTTTCGTTGATCCCGCGCATCGGCGCGATGTCATGGATCGCGCCATCGATTGGTTTACGCATTACATGCCGGCGGGGGAATAGTCCCCAGGCGAAGTGCTCGCCATCTCGCGTCGGAAGAGTCTATTGAGACAGACACCGGACGAGAAGCATGGTCGTGCCGGCCTCGTGAAGGCGGGGCCATCTCGCCCTGATACACTTTTCTTTGGAGAAAACTTTGTTTTGTCGACCGGCCGAAGGCAGTTGAAGCGTGTCGGGCGCCTGAGCGGAATTCCCGACCACAGGCTTCAAAGAGGCGTGTCGGCGGGTAACAATCAACTCCTTAATCCTGATGTTTTTTTGAAGAGACCGTTCCACGGTTCGCGAGGGTGGGGCGGGGAGGATTCATGCGGCGGTTTTTGACGCTTGTCTGTTTGATATTCCTGGCCCTTCCGGCGGGGATCACAATCTCTGGCTGTTATCGCAATCCGGCTGGGAACTATTGCAATGGTCTGGGCTACGGTCTGAAAACGACCGATGTGGCCACCATTACGTTGCAGCCGTCGACGACCGGCATCTCCATGGCTTTCGGGCAGACCCGTCAAGTGTCCGCACCCACCGCCGCCAATTGCAAGGGCGGAGCCGCCTCTGTTTCCAGCTATACCTATGGCACCAGCAACAACAAGCTGGTCGACATTTCCCCCAGCGGCAATTTATGCGCTGGTACGTGGAACCGAAATTCCGGCGGAGGCATTGCTGACTACACCATCTGCAACTATCCGAGTCCGCTCCCAAACGCAGGAGGGCTGCCCTACTCCACTGCGGTCATTACGGCTACAGCCGAGTCGGTCGTCTCCAATCCTGTGAATGTCTATGTGCATGCACAGGTAAGTTCACTATCGCTTGTGGGTCCGCAGCAGTGTCTATCCCAGACCCAGGTTGCACAACTCGATGCCCAGGCCTGCTACAGCAGTAACGGCACGCAGTACTTGCTGTGTGCGCCATCCTCGGTGACGAGCGCCAGCTACGCCTGCCCATTGGCCCCAGGCGTGACTTCGGTTCCCACCTGCACTTCCGCTATCGGTACGCTGACTTATACACCGGGAACGGCCACGATTGCTTCGATCAACGCGGAGACCAATCAAATCACGGCCGAACAGCCGGGCACCACGGTGATCACTGCATCGGTAGCAGGATCGGGGTCGTCTGCCGGCTACTTCTCTACCTGCCCGCCGAGATCGATCTCCGTTAGCCTGAACGGCGCGACCAGCGGAACCGTGACCCAAGGCGTGGCCCAGAACCTGGTCACGAACGTGTATGACACCAACGTGGTTGATTGTCCGCCGCTCGGCTGCCCGATTACAGGCCTCACGCTGGACTATCAATCCACCAATCCACTGGACATCACTGCCGGTACCACGGGCGCCGTCACCGCCAATTTCCCCGGTGCAGCTTCCGTCTACGCCATTTGCCAGCCTGCTACCTGCAATCCATCTCCCATCAATCAGGTGGGTCTCTTTGGTACGGGCCTTTCGATTTCAAGCAATGCGGTCGATATCACCACACCCGGAACTGCCAGCGCATATGTGTGGTACTCCTCGCCCGGGCAGTCTCAGTACTTTGTCCCCGTCGAGTTGCTGACCGGGACCGTTGGTTCCACGGTGCGCCTTCCCTATGTTCCCAATTCAATGGTGATGGATCGAACCGGCACCGACCTCTATTTCGGTTCGTCGCACGAACTGATGGTCTATAGCACAGCCAGCAACACGCTCTCGACGCAGAACCCCAATGCGCCCGGCGTGGTGCTAGCTGTCGCGCCCAACAACTCCTCGATCCTTGTCAACGATCAGGTGCGGCAGGTCTTCTACATTCTCAACACCACCGGAACCATCACCGCGACGTTTGGCGGCGTAGGCAATACCGCGCAATGGACCCCGGATTCCAAAACTCTTTACGTTACGGATAGTGCGGCATTGGGGGCGGGGCACTCCAATACGGTGTATGTCTATAACGCTAATACTGGCTGGACCAGTTGCTCCGCAGGGCAGCCTTGTGCTGGTAATTTCGATGGGGCAGCGAACCTGGCCCTGACGATTCCAGGCGTGGGCGCCTACATGAGCGGGAATCCCACCGTGGCTCGCACCTGGTGCCCCTCCGGGACCTCCCCGGCCGGAAGCCCTGGCAGTTACGCCACCATGACGTTCTATCCACAGGGTGATTCGGTGGCCGCGCAGACCGACGTTCTCACCGCCACCACGGACGGAAACCATATTCTGGGAGCGGCAGTGAATAGCGGCGTTGTGACATTCTCCGATATAGGTGTGGCGATTCCCACCACAGCGTGTCCTATCAGCGCTAGCGGGGTCCCATCGGCACTGACGATTACACACACCCCCCCGGTCCAGGCGCCGGTCAATGTGAATGCCATCTCGCTGAACCAGGTCGTGACCTCGCCGGCCGCAGTCAACCAGGGCACGGCGGGAGCACCCTACAGCCTGAGTTTCCTGACCTATAACGGCAGCACGCCGGGCGCCACGCTGCCCTATTACAAGCAGGTTACCGGAGCCAGCAGCAGTCTCGGCACGCTGGGCTACCTGACGCTGACGGGCGGCGCCACGATCACTGCGCCTGTGGCGGGAGCATTCAGTCCGGATAACACGTTGTTCTTTGTGTCGACGGCGGGCGATAACAAGATTCACTACATCGACACCACGACGCTGACGGATACGCTGCAGATCAGTCCGAACCTGCCTGCGTGCAACCCGGGCGTCGACGCCGGTTGCACGCTCGCCGCGCCCACCTCGGCGCCGGTGCCGGCCACGGTAATCACGGTGAAGCCGCGTTCCACCACTTAACCCGGGTGCGAAGCGAAACCACGAAGGCCGGCTCCCCAAAGCCGGCCTTCGTGCTTTGAAATGAGCGCGAATTATCGCGATTGCAACAGCTTATTTTGCTCAATTTGACCTGCAACATGTGCGGATATGCATACAGATTTTCGATATTTCCGGGCGGAGCGTTTCGACCGCGGCAGGGCGGGGCCGGGCCGCCGCAGCAAGTTAGAATCGAAATATGATCAAGGGTATTTCCTTCCTGCGTCCTGCCGGAACTGCCGCGGTTTATGACCGCCTGGCAGGTTTTTTCTCGGCGCTGGGCTTCGAGTCGGGCCGCGGCTGGAAGGAAGAAGCAAATCGCGGTGTTTCGTTTCTGGCCCCGCTGGGCAACATTGAATTCGTCGATGGAGCGATGCCTGGCACGGCGGAAGTTTGCATCGAAGTGACGGCGCTTGACGCTGTGCACCAGGCCGCTGCCGCGTGGTTTCGCGGCGAAAACATCGAGGCCTCCGGACGCTTGTCGGCGATCACCGAGGCCCATTGGAAGGCCGCCATGTTTACGGTCGAGCCCGAGCCCGGCCACGCTTTCACATTTTGGGCGTGGGTCGATCCATCCAAGGGAAAACCTGTGGCCGTCGATGGCGATCTTTCTGCCGAAGGCATGCGATTCGCGATCGTGGTGGCGCGGTGGAATGCCGTGATTACGGAACGGCTGCTCGAAGGGGCGCTCGATGCGCTGCTGCGCAGCGGCGCGCGGCGCGCCGACATTCAAATTGTGCGCGTGCCCGGCGCGTGGGAGATCCCGGCGGCGGCGCGCACCATTGCCGACATCGGCAAACAATACGACGCCACGCGAGGCGGACATCTCGTCGATGCAATCATCACGCTGGGGTGCCTGTTGCGCGGCGAGACTGCGCATTACGAAGCGATCTATACCGAGGTTGCGCGGGGCATCGGCCAGTCGCAACAGGAGACCGGCATCCCGCACAGCTTCGGGGTGCTGACCTGCGAGACACTGGAGCAGGCGCTCAATCGCGCCGGCATCAAGGCGGGCAACAAGGGCTTTGAGGCCGCGTCCGCGGCCATCGAGATGGTGAGCCTTCGCCGCAAACTGCGGGATGGGCAAGCATGACGGCGGGCACGCGGCGCAAGTCCCGTGAACTGGCCATGCAGATGCTGTTCCAGGCTGACATCGGCAAGCAGACGCCGGAGCAGGTGACGGCCACCTTCTGGAGGGCCGGCGACGATGTCGAGCCCGAGGTGCGCGGGTTTGCCGAGGACCTGTTTCGCGTCGCCATCGTGCACCAGGAAAAGATCGATAATCTGATCGTGCAGAACTCCAAGCATTGGCGCCTGGAACGCATGCCCGCGGTCGATCGCAATTTGCTGCGCATGGCCATCGGCGAAATGCTGGGCTTCAAAGGAACGCCGTTTCCCATCGTGATCAATGAAGCGCTCGAAATCGGGCGCCGCTATTCCGCACCCGAATCGATTAATTTCCTCAATGGAATGCTGGACGCTATCGCACGCAGCCTGTTACCCAAATAGCAATCATCGTAAATGCTACCGTCGATGCATGGCCGCGCGTTGACTCTTTCGATCCCCATCGAAAGGCCCAGACCACTCTCAATCAATCTGACCAGCAAAGTGTCCCCAATTAGCTGGATGCGTGCGGTTCTCTATCTCGTTAGGGTGGGAGCGGATCACAGCGCACAAGAATAGCGGGCCGCAACGGCAGCAACCGCAGATCGTTTTCGCTCCGTTAATCAGCGCGTGATCGAAGCTGTATTTCCCATTTGAGAGAGGTCCAAAGCATGCAATCGAGTTTGAAGAGGCGCCTTCATGGGCGCGTGCGTGGAGTATTGTGCAAAGTAATCTCCACCAAGTTAGCCATCCTGGCCGCAGTGATCATTCCCGTGGCATTCATCGCAGTGAAGTCGCCGGCGCAGGGCTGCGTCATTGCTCACTCGGTGGGCCAGGTGGCGGGCCCTGAAAACAGCGGCGGCTATCTTGCCCCCCAACACTTTCAACTTACGTTCGATCATCGGCACTTATATTCATTCCGTCATTTTGTGGGACCGGTGGAGCAGGTCTATCGCACCCAGGGACACTCCAATGTGCGCAACCGCATCAACCTGCTGGACGCGACGCTGACGTACCAGATCACGCCGCGCTTCAGCGTCACGGGAACGGTTCCGCTGCAGTTCGCAAGCCGCCGCTATTACATCGATGCGCACAGCATCAACGGCGCGCCGGCCACCGATCTCATCGGCGACTACGGCCTCTCCGGTGTGGGCGATATCAGCCTCCAAGGGCAGGTTTGGTTGTGGGATCCGAGCACCAACCCGAGCCACAATATTCAACTTGGATTAGGCGTTCAGGCGCCTTCAGGGCGCGACAACATTCAGAACGATTTCGTGCAGGTTCCGGGACAGCCCGCCGTTGTTTCCACCGCGGACTACTCCATCCAGCCTGGCATCGGCGTGTGGGCCATTCCGGCCAGCATCAGTGCCTTTCAAGCCATCACCAAATCGATGCAGGCCTATTTCAATGGAAGCTACCTGGTGACGCCTTCGGAGACCAACGGCGTGGCCAATGCATCGCCCGCGGGCTTTCCTCCGCCTGCTCCGCAAAACGCATTTGTCTCTGCCGCGGACGAATACCTGGGCCAGGTTGGGGTTGCGTATTCGTTCGCCTCGGTCAAGGGGCTGACGGGCAGCGTGGGGCTTCGCCAGGAAGGAGTCCCGGCGCATGATCTGATGGGCGGCAACGAAGGGTTTCGGCGACCGGGCTATGCGGTGTCGATTGAACCGGGCGTTATCTACAACCTGCGCAACGGGCACGATTATCTAACCGCCAACATCGATCGCGCCGTGTACCGCAACCGCATTGCCAGCGTTCCCGACTTGCAGTTGCACACGCATGGCGACGCAGCGTTTGCCGACTGGCTGTGGCTAGCCAGCTTCACACATCGGTTCTGATTTCCCGCGGTCACACAGGAAATCACGCGATTAAAAAAAAACAGGTCTCACCTGCCGCGGCGGAGGAGACCTGGTGAACCCGGGGACCTACCAGGGAGTTGAATTATGAAGGATGTTTTTCTATGGGCATCCGCTATCGTGGTTGCCTGTCTCATTTTTCCGGCGCAGGCCAAGCGTGCGCCGGATCTCCAACTGAAAGACCTCGCGGGCAAGACGCAGAAGATCGCGGACCTGCGCGGCGCCATCGCGGTGGTCAACTTCTGGGCAACGTGGTGCGGTCCGTGCCGCGAAGAACTGCCGCTGCTGTCACGGCTGTCTCAAGAGTATGCGAGCAAGAAAGTCCGCTTTATTGCAGTCTCAGCGAATGAGCCCGGCGACCGCGGCAAAGTCGATGAATTCCTGAAGAGCAACAAACTTGAGATGGATGTGTGGGTGGGCGCGACCGACTACATGCTGGACCGCGCGGACCTGGGAAATGTGCTGCCTGCGACGATGATTCTCGATGATCGCGGCGAGGTTGTCGCACGCATCCTGGGCGAGGCGCGGGAGGCGGAAATTCGCGCGGCGCTGGACTGGCTGCTGGGCGACCGAAGCGGTTCGCCGCCTCCCGCGGTTGCCAAGCATTACTAGAGGGGTGGCGGACGAACATAATCTGTCAATCGTGCATTCATCGACGCAGGGCATACTGGTAAGCAATGCGTGCCCCTTTTCGCCATCTTCTTACCTGCTCCGCACTCTTACTTATTCCGATCGTCGGCCGGGCGCAAAATCCGGCCACCAATGCGCAAAGTGTGACGGCAGTGCTGCCCAACGGGCGCGAGATTCATCCCGCGGGAAACTGGATACCCCTGGCGCCTTATCCGTTTGCGCTTGCGGTGCGCAGCGATGGCGCGCAGATCGCGGTCCCGTCGATTGGATTTCCATTTGCGTTGAACGTTGTGGACCAGCCGGCAAGCGAACATCCGGCCGTGGTGCGCATGCCCTCGGGCTTTGAAAATGATCCCGACATCGAAGTGCACGCGGGCCTGGCCTACTCGGCCGACGGCGGGCTGCTCTACGTGGCCGCGGGCGACTCGGGAAAGATTCGCGCCTACAAGACGAGCGACTGGAAGGCGGCCGGCGAGGTGTCGCTTGACGGGCAAGTTGACGGCAGGGAATTCAGCGGCAGCTTCGCGGCAACGCTGCTTGTCTCCAGGGACGGAAAGACGCTGTACGCCCTCGACCAGGGCAACTGGCGCGTGGTGGTGATCGATGCGGAAAGATTGGAGCGCATCGCGACTGTTCCCACGGGAACGTATCCGTTCGGCCTGGCTCTCGCACCCGATGGCAAGCGTCTCTTCGTCACCAATAGCGGATTGTTTGAATACACAACGATCCCCGGCGCCAGCGATAAAGACCCGTTGCACACCGGACTGCATTTTCCTCCGTTCGGCTACCCATCGAAGGCCGCGCGGGAAGGCGCGATGGTGGACGGCAGGAAAGTCGCAGGCCTCGGCGATGAGAACTCCACGCGGGGCAGTTCGTTGTGGACTTACGACGTAAGCGACCGCGTCCATCCTTCCGTCACCGCCCGGCTGCGGCTGGGCGAGAGGATCACCGACGCGCGCGGAGGCACGGTGGGCGGGGCGGCTCCCACGGGCGTCGCCAGCGACGGGGACGCGGTGTACGTTTCATTAGCGCACCAGGATTCGGTGGTCAAAATCAGCGCCGATGGATCCCGTCTGATGGCGGAAGTGGAACTGTCGCCGTTTACCGGTGCGCACTTTCACGATGGCGCGGGAAAGCCACTGCGGGGGGTGATGCCGAGCGGCATCGCGGTCCAGAACGGGCGCGTGTACGTGGCAGAGTCGGGCATCGATGCAGTGGCGGTGATCGATGCTGCCGCGATGAAGGTGATCGAGCATATTCCCGTGGGCTGGAATCCGTCCGCGGTGGCGTTTGCCTCTGATGGGAAGACGCTCTATGTGGTCAATACCAAGGGGAAGGGAACCGGCCCCAATGGCGGGAGCCAGCACGACCCCAATCTGCCCACGTATGTTGGCTCGCTCGAACTGGGCAGCTTGAGCGCCATCTCTCTTGACCGCTTGCCGCCCGCGGACACACTCACGCAAACGGTGGTTGCCGCCAACACCGCCGACATCGTGGATCAAGAGGCGCTGCCGCAGCTCAAGCACTGCTTTTTAGTTATCCGCGAGAACCGGACGTACGATGAAGTGCTGGGCGATGTGGCAGGCGCGAACGGCGATGCGTCGCTGGCGCGCTACGGCATGGATGGCTGGGCCAAGGAAGACGCGGCGGCCAAACATCTGAAGGTTACGCCCAATCTGCATGCGATGGCTGCGCGCTTCGCCATGAGCGATAACTTTTACGTGGATTCAGATGTTTCAGCGGATGGGCACCGCTGGGTTGTCGGCATCAACCCCACGCCCTTCTTCAATACCGCGTGGTCGTCAGGCTATGGCGGCCGCCGCAAAGATGACGTGCAATCGAATGCGCCCGGCCGCCGCGCCTTGTTTGGAGGCGCCGATGCGCCCATGCCGGAAGACGAACCGCAATTCGGTTCGTTGTGGGAGCACGTCACGGCCGGCGGTCACGGTGTTCTGAATTATGGCGAAGGCCTGGAGATCGAGGGCAACGCGGAGGTCTTCGGCGCGCAGCCCGAAGGACAACGTCTGCTTCTGAATTCCCCCGTCCCGCGCCCGGTGTTTGAATCCAGCGATCGGCGTTATCCCACGTTCAACCTGGGAATTCCCGACCAGTTCCGGGCGACGGAATTCGAGCGCGATTTTCGCAAGAGGCTGGCGGCAGGCACGGTTCCGGCGCTGATTGTTATTCGCCTGCCCGACGATCACACCATGGACCCGCGGCCTGGGGATGGGTACAACTACCGCGCTTCGTATGTCGCCGATAACGACCTGGCGCTGGGCCGCATTGTGGCCTTCCTGTCGAAGACACCCATCTGGAAGGACTCGGCACTGTTCGTCACCGAGGACGACGCGCAGGACGGTGTCGATCACGTGGACGCGCATCGCAGCATCTTGATGGTGGCCAGTCCCTGGGTCAAGCCGGGTGCGGTCTCGCACAAACACACCAGCATGGGTTCCATCACCCGCACCATCGACGAACTGCTGGGGCTGGGACCGATGAACCTGGAAGACGCGCTGGCCGGGGAAATTTCGGGCATCTTCGATAGCCGGCCTCATCCGGAGACCTTCGAGGTGAGGCCGGCGGACCCGCGGGTGTTTATCGCCGCGAAGGCGCGATTTGCGAAGCCGAAGACCAAAGAAGAAGCGGCCGCCCTGCGCGACGTCGACGATCCCGATGAAATTCGCAAGGACATGGAAAAGTCGGAAGGAAAACTGCGCCGCGCCAAAGATGACGACTGAAATCCGCTGTCCTGGTGCAGGATTCAAACTGCTGTAATACAAAGGGCTTAGGGTAGAAGTGTTTCAACGCAACTGAATCCGAATGGGCCGCTGCACCCGGCCGGGTGCACCGCTGTCACTCCGGGATGCCGCGAACCACGCGCGCCGGGATTGACATGTTTGCACGCGAGGAACGCGTTGCTGAACCGCTACCCTTTGTACCTTTTTTCTTGGTAATTCTTGGAAAATGCCTCATTCTGCGGGCAGCGGACTTTCCCATTACGTGTTGCACAGACCTTGTTTCTCAGAGGCTCAAACAGGACTCCCAATTCATTTGTACGCACTGATCCTGCAACCTAACCGCTCTTCATCCATGTACGAATTTCAGGAGGCTATCGACTTATGTCTGAATATATTCAATCTCTCTGGCAGCGAACTCGACGCGGGCGCGTGGCAGCGTTCGCGGTGTTGCTGCTGGTTCTCGCTTGTACGCAGGGTTGGACGCAGGCGACGCAAGGTTCCGTGGTCGGCAATGTGAAAGATCCGGGCGGCGCGGTGGTCGCCAGTGCATCCGTGACGCTGACCAATATCGAGGAAGGCACCGTACGCACTGCCGAGACCAATGCAGTCGGCGATTATCGTTTTTTGGATGTGAAGGCGGGACAGTACAAGGTCGACATTGAAGCCACAGGCTTTGAGAAATGGGAAGCCACCAACGTCGCATTGACGGTCCGCCAGGAATTGCGTCTCGACGCCAAACTCGCCGTGGGCGCGGTGCAGACCCAGGTTGAGGTGGAAGGCAACGCGATCACGGCGATTCAGACCGAGTCGCCCACCATCAGCGGCGTGCTTACAACCGAAGAAACCAACACGCTGCCGGTCAACACCCGCGCCAGCTTCAGCGGAACCACGGCGGCCGCCATCTTTGACGCGCTCCCCGGCGTGCAGGCCGATGCCTCCGGCATCTCGCTCCAGGGCGCCCTGCCGTTCCAGGTGGAAGTGGCCGTGGACGGCGTAACGGTGAAGAGCGCCACCGGCGGCACCTTCATCAACGACGCGTTCCCGTCCACCGAATCGATTTCCGAAATTCGTGCCGACGGCGTGCTGGCCAACGCCGAGTTCAGCGACCCCGGGCAGGTAGTCGTCACCACCAAGGGCGGCACCAACACCTTGCACGGAACGGCATTCTGGTACTACCAAAGTTCCGCGTTCGACGCGATTCCTTACACCTACCCCACCACCACGACCAAAGCCAGCGTCCACGGCAATACGTTTGGCGTCAGCGGAGGCGGACCGGTCGTCATTCCCCATCTCTATAACGGCCACAGCAAGAGTTTCTTCTTCGGCACATACGAAGGATGGCGGCACCCCGCGCAGACCACGCTGCTAGAGAAAGTCCCCAGCACGCTGATGAAGCAGGGAGATTTCTCCAAATACAACGCCAGCGGGTTCACCGGAATCAATAACCCATTTACAGGCGGCACCTATGGAACTGCGATTCCATCCGCTTCGTTGAGCCCGATCGCCCTCAATACGGTGAAGCAGTTTTATCCCGATCCCAACATCGGCGACCCAACCACCTATACCGACGACAACGTGGCCAACTGGCAGGCCAACGTCAATGCCAGCGGTCACTCCGATCAATACGACGTGCGCGGCGACCAGTACTTCGGCAGCAATCAAAAGTTTCTTCTCTGGGGCAAATTCACATGGAAGAACTTTCCCATTAGCCAGCCGGAGATCTTAAACGTTCCTTCTTATCTTTCCATCAGCCAGAACCGGGCCATGAAGGTCGACACCAACTGGACCCTCCGGCCCAACCTCATCAACGAAGGCGGCTTCGGTTTCACGCGCTACACGTCGGGCAAGAGCGACAGCTTCAATGGCCTTGCGTTTACCACCGCGCAGGGTTGGCAGGGCTTGCAGAATCTTTTCTACAACGGCATACCGGAGATGGATTTCAACCACATTCAAAGCCTCAACGCCGATCGTCTGACGAGCCTCAACAAGTCCTACACCTACGACTACAGCGACGTCCTGATGTGGGTGAAGGGCAACCATACCCTCAAATTCGGGCTCAATATTCAGCAACTCGAGGCTATTACTCCACTGGGCTTCAATGGCTCCGATAACTATGGCACGTACCAGTTCAACACCAGCAACAGCAGCGGCATGTTTACCGGCGTAGACTTCGCCGACTTCCTGCTGGGGCTGCCCAATCAAACCTTCTACGACGTCGTCCGGCAAGACAACGATGGCCTCTCCAATCATTACCACTTCTATGCCCAGGACGAGTGGCACGTGAGCTCGCGCCTCACGCTTTCCTATGGGCTGAGATATGAACTGCACCCCGGCTACTACGACAAGTACGGCGACATCGGCAACTTCGATCCCAGCGTGGCCAAGTCCGGCCGCGTCATCTATCCCAATGGGAAACAGTCGCTGCTGGCCCAGGGATTCCTGGCCAGCGCCAACGCGTGCGATCCCGACGGCGTTACGGCAAGCAACAATGCGGCGGTCAACGGCGCCGCCTGCATGAAGGTGGTCGATAACAGCGCCGCGGGTTATCCCGCCGGACTCAAGAAGTACCCTCATCTCCGCTTCATGCCGCGGGTCGGTTTCGCCTATCGCCCGTTTGCCGATGACAAGTGGGCCATCCGCGGCGGCGTCGGTATTTACAACATCAACATGCTGGGCTCCAGCTTCTATTCGCTGACTGGCACTATCCAGGCCTATACCCAGAATTTCACCAATTCCTATAACCCCACCACTCATGCTATCGGCTACCAGTGGCCGCAGATCGATCCCGGCTCCGGCGGCGCCGGCTGCACCACCTGCTACGGCACGGACTACTTCGGCACGGCCAACAGCACCAATTGGAAAGATCCTTACACCGAACAATTCTCGCTGAGTGTGGACCACGACTTCGGCTCTGGCTATGCGGCCCGTATCTCCTACATCGGATCAGAAACCCATCAACTGGTATGGGCTCCGGACGAGAACACACTGCCTTACTCCAACACCGTCTCCGCTTTCAATGCGCCCATCAGCTCGCGCATGTTCCCCAACTGGGGCCGCATCAACACCCGCGCGACGGGCGCCAACGAGAGCTATAACTCGCTGCAACTGGAAGCCAGCCATCGCTTGCAGCAAGGGCTGGAATTTCATTCCGGCTTTACATGGGCCAAGGCGCTCGCCGACGACCAGGGGCCATACGGTTCAGCGGCCACGGGGGACGGTTTTGCGGGCGAAGGCGGAGGCGAGCGTTCATCGTCCGTTCTGGACCGTCACGTCGATTTCGGCAACGTCTACGGAACACGCCGCATGCGCTGGGAGACTTCGGCACTCTACGACCTGCCCTTTGGACGCGGCAAGATGCTCGGCAACAAGATGTCGCGCATTGCCGATCTCGCGGTGGGCGGCTGGCGCCTCTCCTCCATCCTCACCGTGCAGACCGGTCCGTATGAAACGCCTTACTTCCCCAGCGGCGAGGGTGATCCTTCCGGCACCGGCTCGGGTTTGAACGGCGCCTTCGGTGATGGAACCGGAAGCTTCGATACCGGCCATCGCGCGCAGCATGCCGACCGCGTTGCCGGTGTCAGTTTGAACCCCGCCGGCAAGAGCCGCTATAACTGGGCCAACAGCGCCGCGTTTGCCTGCCCGGGCGATTCGACATGGACGCCCGGCAATGCCTGCACCACCGGTTCCGGCTACACACCCACAGGGGTTGGCACCTTCGTGGCGAATGGCGCCCATCCCCTGCCCATCGGCCGCTTTGGGAACGCACAGGTGGGATCTGTCGAAGGTCCCGGCCTGGTCAATCTCTCCTCCGGCATCAGCAAAATCTTCTCTGTCACCGAGCGGGTTAAGCTGAGGGCCGAAGGCACTTTCACCAACGTCCTCAACCACACCAATCTCGGCGATCCTAACATGGACCTCAGTTCTTCCAGCTTTGGTCTCATCTCGGGCACCGTCGGATCTTACAACGGCACACCCGCCGACTTTGGCGGCGCGCGCACCGGCCAGGTATCCATGCGTCTCGAGTTCTAGCATTCGCATAGAAATTGATCCGGCGGCGTGGAGCAAGCTTTCCACGCCGCAGTTCTCTTTGCATGCTGCACTTGCACCGCGGTAATGGCGGTATGTTGCGCACTTACAACTCCTGTATGGGATCGTGCGTCCAATGCCCAGAAGGAAAGACGGCGCGCAAATCAAGCCCGAGCGCGTCGATCGATCTTTCAGTCGTTCATCCCCCGGTGACGAGATTGCAGTTTGCCGGGGAGTTTTGATACGCTCAGGCATTCTTCGGGCTCAGGTAAAGGGAGGATTTTGTTATGACGGAAGACAACAGAATCAATGGATTTGCATGGTTTTTGGCGGGTTTGGGCGTAGGCGCTCTGGCCGGAATTCTATACGCGCCGAAGAGCGGTCGCGAAACGCGGGACGAGCTGGCAAACAGTGCCCGCGAGGGCACCGAGTACCTGCGCACGCGCGGGAAACAGGTGGCCGAACAAGTCGGAACGATCGTGGACAAGAGCAAGGATCAGGTGGGTGAATACGTGGA
This sequence comes from Occallatibacter sp., assembly GCA_036488735.1. Lineage (GTDB taxonomy): Bacteria > Acidobacteriota > Terriglobia > Terriglobales > Acidobacteriaceae > Telmatobacter. The sequence continues at coordinate 20,452 of DASXHC010000032.1, read as the reverse complement.
TCGCGGTCGCGAAGTTGTGGACCGTGGACGCGCCCAGTGGGAAGACTTCGTCGAGCGCGGCAAGAGCCTCGTCGGCGACCAGAGCACGCGGGTAGCCGCAGCCGTGGATGCCGGAAAACAAGCATACAAGGCCGGTTCGACAACCACCACCACTCCCTAACGTCCCCGGAGGCGCGGGTTGGGATGATTCCGGCGATCCCTCATGAACATCTTTCCGGGCCTCCCTTGAGGCCCGGCAGCAGTGGATCCAGCCATTGGGCCGGGACGCCGCAATGGACGAACAGAGTTACTCTGTTCCCTTGCGGCACCCGGCCAAGTGCGCCTTAGCGCTGGCTCACGAATCGCGTGATTTAATTCCGTCGCGGGTCGGCAAGTGTTTTCCGTGAGACCCAGATGACAAATTCGAATCCTGACACACTTTTAATTGTATTCATCGCCATCACCAGCGCGGCCGTGTTACTGCAAGCTTGCGTGCTCCTTGGGATGTACCTGACCTTGCGCAAGGCAGTTCAGATGGGCAAAGAGCAGGCAGACGAATTTCGATCCAAACTGACACCCGTCCTCGATAGCTCCAAAGAACTCCTGGGAGATGCCAAGAATCTGGTCGGCACTGCCCGCCACATCATCGAGCAACTCGAACCGAAACTCGATTCGGCCGCCAGCGAGGTTGCGGGCATGGCGCGCGATTTTCACGCGCAGACGATCCGCCTGCAGGCATCGGCCGACGAGGTTGCGCAGAAAGTGCGACGCCAGGCCGATCGCGTCGATGGCATGACGACGTCGGTGTTGAATGGGGTGGACAAGTTCGGCCATTTCGTAAACGAAGCCGTTAATGTTCCGGTGCGGCAGGTGTCCGGAATCATGGCAGCGGCCAAGGCCGTGATGGAAACACTGCGTGCTCCCGCGCCTCCTCGCCCGCGCCGGCCCGCGCCCGCAAGCGACGTCAACGACGAAAAGGACCTGTTCGTTTAGCAGAAACTGGCCGTTCGATTACTCTGGGAGCGGAGACCCGCCCGATGCTTAGACGGCCGTTGCTGTTTCTCTTACCCCTGACACTTGCCCTCCCGTTGCCGTCCTGCAGCTTTGGACAAGCCACGCCGGCAGCGTCTCTGCTTGCACTGTCCAAGCAGGACCACACGCTGGCCATCGTTGATCCCGCCGATCTCCGCGTGCTGGCGCGCATCCCGGTCGGAGACGATCCGCACGAGGTGACCGCCTCTGCTGACGGCCTCACCGCGTATGTATCGAACTACGGATTCGGCGCCTTCCACACGCTGACCATGATCGACCTGGCTGGACAGAAGCCTAAAGGCGTGATCGATCTGGGCGCCCTGCGCGGACCGCATGGACTTTTCTTTACGCAGGACAAAGTTTGGTTCACGGCCGAGGCAGCGAAGGCCATTGGCAGCTACGATCCCGCGGCCGGCAAGATCGACTGGATCATGGGCACGGGGCAGAATCGCACGCACATGCTTTACGTATTCCCCGATGCTAAAAAAATCCTGACCACCAACGTGAATTCGGCCACGGTATCGATGCTGGAGAAGACCGAGCGGCCCGCGGGCCTGCCCCCCGGACCTCCTCCGGGTCAAGCCGGCGGGGCGCCGCCAGAAATGCCGCCCGGCCCACCACCCGCGCCCCCGGGAGGCGACTGGAATGAAACCGTCATCGCTGTCGGTCGCGGCTCGGAGGGCTTTGATGTTTCACCCGATGGCAAAGAGGCATGGGTCGCGAACGCCCAGGATGGCACTGTCTCCGTGATCGACATCGCCAATAAGAGAGTGACCGCCACTCTCGATGCCAATGCGCGCGGCGCCAATCGCCTCAAGTTCACGCCCGATGGCAAGCTGGTGCTGATCACACCGGGATCTGCACTTGTGATTTACGACGCAGCCACGCGCAAGGAAGTGAAACGGCTGCCCAGCGTGCACGGTTCCGGCGGCATCCAGATGCAGCCCGATGGCGCGCGTGCCTACGTGGCCTGCGGCCGCGATGGCTATGTTGCGGTCATCGACCTCAAAACGCTGGAGCCGGTCGGCAAGATCGAAGTAGCCAGCCCCGATGGCCTGGCCTGGGCCGTGCGTTGATAAATCCAGATACACGCAATAAAGGCCGCGCGCTTGGAAGCCGCGGCCCTTGTTTGGGCAATTATATACTTGACGCACAAGGCAAATAGGCGCAAGATAGAAACATGGAAGCGCCCGAGACACTTCAGAACGCGATTATCTACTTCAGCGATGCAGCCCGCTGCTTTGAATATGCGCTCAACCTTCGCTGGCCGAACGGCGTTGTTTCGTGCCCTCGCTGCGGATCGGAAGAGCACTCGTTTATCAAGACTCGCCGCATCTGGTTTTGCAAAGGGTGCAAGAAACAATTCACGCTCAAAGTGGGAACGATCTTTGAGGATTCCCCGCTCGGACTCGATAAGTGGATGTGCGCTTTCTGGATGGTTTGCAACTGCAAGAATGGCGTTAGCTCCTGCGAGATTGCCCGCTCTCTGGGCGTCACTCAGAAGTCGGCATGGTTTATGCTTCATCGGATTCGCAAGGCTATGCATGATGACTTCGCAGGCGGCAAGCTTGGTGGTGAAGTCGAAGCCGATGAGACGTTCATTGGCGGCAAGGCCCGCAACATGCACGTCACGAAGCGCGAACGCCGCATCACCGGCACTGGCGGCAAAGACAAGGTTGCTGTGATGGGATTGTTGGAGCGCGGCGGCAAGGTTCGCACGACCGTGGTTCCCAACCGCAAGCGCCACGCGCTGCAGGCGGAAGTTAAGAAGCATGTCGAAGCTGGATCGGCGCTCTATACCGATGCGCTGCTCTCCTATCGCGGTCTTGCCAGCGACTACGCGCATCAGGTCATTGACCACGCGGTTGAATACGTGAACGGACGCATCCACACGAACGGCCTTGAGAACTTCTGGAGCCTCTTGAAGCGCGGCATCAGCGGCACGTATGTGAGTGTCGAACCGTTCCATTTGTTCCGTTACCTCGATGAGCAATCCTTCCGGTACAACAACCGCAAGGGCAAGGACGATCAGGCGCGGTTTGAACTGGCGATGCGCAACGTGTTCGGCAAGCGCCTCACCTATGCAGAACTGACCGGCACTGGCAGCGCCACGGCACAGTGACAAACGGCAAGGGCGAGGCAAGCGCAAACACTAACCCTTGCTGGTGTTCTTTGGTTTGCGTTTCGATTGTGGCTCCTCTTTCGCGGCGGTTGGTTTCTTCGCCCGAAAGAGCTTAGCCATTCCATTGTCGAATGCTTTGCGGGCTTCTGGCCCTTCGCGGTATTCAGGCGATTTCAATATTTCCCCCTCTCGAACAGTAGCTGGTCGGTTTCCGGATTAGCGTCAAACACCTTCTCGGCGGGCGCAGTGTTATCTGCGCTGGCAATCACAATGATTGGCCCATGCCCCCAACCTGAAGGACCACTTAATTGCCCGATCCGTCCATATTTTGGGTGCCACAAGTGACTAACAATCACCATCTCACTACATCCAGGATTTAAGTCGCACGATTCAGTCTTAGTACGAGCAAACAGAGCTCGCTGTGGTGCCCGAGGCTGTGCCCCGTCGTGCTGGAAGGTCACCACAACATTTCTCAATGTGATCGGTGAGTTGTTCCTAATCTCAACCCGATGCTCCCAATATGCGGGCGTTACTCTCTTATAGTCGTCAAGTGGTGCCAGCAACTCCCAGAACCGCCGCGCGGGGTTAAGCGGCTCGAAGATTATCTCCAGTGGAGATAGTGCGGATACCCCTTCTTTCCTCCTAAACCAAAGCAGCGCTGTGTGTGCGAGGGGGATTAGGATCATTAGAGTCGCAATGATCCCAGCGACCCAAGCGTAGGCCGGATGCTTTCGCATATATTCGGAATATATTTGCGCCACACTTGTCAGCACGGCAATACCCGCACCAATAAGCATGATTTTGTAGTCAGCTTTCCATTCGGCCATAGGTAATCATTCTCGCTCGCACACAACATGTGCGTCAAGTATATAATTGCCCTTGTTTGGGGTGTGTGCGTTACAACCTGACTTTCACGGATTCACGTTCTTATTTACTCTTTCACTGATTCACTGCACTTCAAACTCAATCACCTGGATCGACAAGCCGGGCATGGTGTGATGCAGGTGGCTGTTCACGCCCTTGATCACGCTTTCGACCGGCACCACCTGTTCAGGATGATCGATGCTGTTGGTCGCCTGGGTGTCATGCGCACTGAGGGAAACCAGCTTGGCCGCAGGCGCCACTTTGGCGCCTTCGAGGTCAATGTCCACTGCCTGCGGCGTTGACTCGCCATTCACCAGCTTGAGGTAGAGCCGCTTCTTCGCAGTGCTGCCGGTGATTGAATAAAACAGCTTCGGCCCCGCGCCTTCCAGCTTCGATCCCAGGGTGTGATCGCCCAGGTACGAGCCGAACATCACCTGCGCGTAGTAGGCCGGCGACCCGTAGCTCTTCATGGTGTCGTAGCCGATCAGATCCGTCTCCCACTGCATGCCGCCGGGATTTACATTGACCAGCAGCGGCGCATACGAAGCCATCACAATCAGATCGCTGTTGCGCTCCAGGCCCGTCATCCACGCCGCATCGCCCAGCGCCGCGCCCATGTTCGGTGTCGGCGAGCCTTCGCGCGTCGCCCACTCGCCCACAAAGATCTTGGGCCCGTTGCGATCCGTCTTGTCAAAATGGCCATTATCCCAGTGCCGCGTTGAACCCGCGCCGTCTTCAGGGGCGTCGTAGTGAGTTGCGTCGTGGAAGTTCTGCGTGGCGCGCACGTAGTAGTGTTCGTCGAGCACATCCGGCTTCGCGCTCTTGACGGGTGCGGTGGCAATCAATTGCAGATCGGGATACTTCGCTTTGATGGCCTTGGAGAACTGCGCATAGCGCTCGTCGTAGCTGCCCGATTTATCGAACCACTCCTCGTTGCCAATCTCGACATACGTCAGCTTGAAGGGCGCGGGATGCCCATTCTGCGCGCGGATGGCGCCCCACTTCGTATCCGTCCCACCCGTCACATATTCCAGCTCGTCCATCGCGTCTTGCACGAAGGGCTCCAGGTCCGCGCCCGGGTTGACGTGTTCGCCCTTGAGCGAGTAGCCCGCATACACCGCCAGCACGGGATTCATGTTCAGGTCTTCGCACCATCCCAGAAACTCCAGCAGGCCCATGCCGTCCGAGGAGTGATAACTCCACGGACTGGGATGCGTCGGCCGATCCACCATGGGGCCAATCGTCTTCTTCCAGTCAAATCGTTCTGCGATGGTATCGCCTTCGAGATAATTGCCGCCTGGAAAGCGCAGAAACGCGGGATGCATCGCAGCCAGCTTTTCCATCAAGTCGATCCGATAGCCGCCCGGCCGATTCTTGTAGGTCGGCGGAAACAGCGAGACGAGATTGAACCACACCGTTCCCGGATGGCTCACCGTGAGCGTCAGGTGATTGGCCGCCGAAGCCGCGACAGCCCCGGTCTTCAGCGTGAACTTGTATTGCTTCCACTCGGAACCGAGACCTGAGACGCTCGTTGTGGCCACGGCCTTGCCGCTCTGGTCGCCCACCAGGCTCACGGTCACAGGACCAACGTCGCTCGCGCCCGCCTTGGCGTAAAACGAGCCTGTGTATTCGGTATTCGGCCGCACCGGCATGCCCCAGTAACCGACATTCAAAACGCCCGCTTCATTGCCCGGACTAGCCTTTTTCACCTCGAGCCGCATGCTGGTCTTGAGTGCGTTGCTCGGTCCAGTCTCTTTGTCGGTTTCCATCCTGGCTTCGGAGTTGCCATTCTCAACCAGGAACCAGTAAAGGATTCCGCTCCAGTCTGCGCGAATGGTGCGATTCCGCACCAGTTCGCCATACAAGCCGCCGTCATAGGAAAAGTTGATCTCTTCGGTCATCAATCCATAGAGCGTGGGACTGACAGCGGAGACTGGTTGATCTGCGTGGATAGTAAGGCGAACGGGCGGAGCCTGCGCGCTGGCAAAAGTAGTGGCAAAGGCGAGGGCGGCGGCAGTCGCCGTCCGAGCAAACGTTTCCCCGATCATGCGCTTTTTCTCCCAGTTTCCGGTGCCGCGCCAGTATATCGCACGCTCCCGCTCCCGCTCATGCAATACAAAACCGCCGCGAGCGCCGCCTGCCCACACTTCGTTTGTTACCACGCCCCCTGCTTGCCTCCATACCACCACACCAGTCCGGCTCCCAACGTGTCCTGGTGCGACGAAGGCGCCGCTGGATTGTCGGTGATGAAGTAGCGCCGGTTACTCCAGTCCCGTCGATATTCAATAAACGCCGCAACTCCGTCGCCGATGGTATAGCGGTATGTCCCGGTCGCTTCTTTCAGGGCCTGCGTCGCGTTGCTGAACAAGCCTCCGCGGTCGGAGAGGTATTCGCTGCGCGCCGCCAGCGAATACCTTGGCGAGAACTGGTACTGCGCGTAGATCGCTCCGCCATCGGTGTGCGCCGGAGCCGACGACTCCCCGGGCGCAGCGTTAGCCCATTCCCGCTGAATGACATAATCGCCTTCAGCCGCCAGCGTCAACTTCGGCGTCGCTGTCCACGCGGCATAACTGTCGAAGATATGCAGCTTGCCATTCGGCGCCGGGCTCAGCGGCGCAAAGCATAACCCCGGTTGCACAGGCACCGTGCAGTTCGTCGATGGCACGGTGTCGGCATGCTCCTGCCCCACGTAGTAATTCACCGTCCAATTCACCGTCTTCGCCGGCTGCAGCGCCAGGCCAAACAGTTCGTCCTTGTATCCATTGGTCGGTTCGGATTGGTTATTGCCGTTGACGATCCAGTAGTTCACGCCCAGCTTGCTGTTTATGTTGGCGTGTACCCGTGCGCCCGCATGATAGAAGGGCAAGAAGTAAAAGTAGAACGATCGCGAATAATTCATCTGGTCCTTGGTGTAGTTGCCCTCCATCCCCAGCGAACTCGCCCACTTGCCGAAGTCGATATTGATCCCGCTTCCTATCGGAGCGATGTACGTACCGTACGCCTGAAAGATATTGCGATAGATCTCCGGCCGCGGCTCGTTGGCAGGATTGCCTTGCAGCGTCTCGGTCGCCTGGCCGTATTGCAGATCCAGCCGCGCCCCATAGCGCCGCCCGTGTTCCACATCCGGATCGAGCGCCAGGATCAAATCCGCCTGGTTGATGCTGAACGTGCGACTCAGCACATCGTAGGCGCGCAAGTCATTCACGCGCCCCGTCGGATTGTTGAAGTTGTTTTCGAAGTACCCGTCGAAGTAAAGGTTCAGCGTCGCCCCTCCGGGCAATCGAGCCGGGGCGAGAGTAGCCGCCTGTGTCGCCTCTCCCGTCTGCGACGCTGCTTGCGATGGCGGCGCTTCTTCGCGCGAACCGCGCAACTCCGCCGTAGCCCGCACCAGCGCCGCCGCATCTTCCGCGCCGTCCGTTCGCGCCCCGCGCTCACTCCCGGCGCGTCGCTCCAGCGCCGCCATCCGCACCTGCATCTCGGCAACCAGTTCCTGAAGCTGTCTCACTTGCGTCTTGAGTTCGTTGACCTCGCCGTTTTCTGTTTCAGCCAGCGCCCTGACCGGGACCGAAAGCAGTGCACACACCAGGAACGTCATCAACCATCGCGGCGCAACACGAGAGCAAGTCACAGTTTCACCTCTAAGTCTTGCCATGGAACAGGGTAGTCCCGAAGTCATAAAGGAGTTGGAAGGATAGGCCCGGACCGATGAATGCACCTGCCATATCGCAAGGGGTGCGATGTGGGTGGAGAGAAATGAGACGCTCACGCGCCCTGTCATTCTGAACTCATTGAAGGATCCGCGGTCGCACTTCCCAAAGTTCGGAATCGGCGGTGATTGGTCCCGCTTCGAACTCCTCCAGCGTTGTCTTCGGCGGTGATGCGACTGCTTGGAATTCTCTCTAAATCTCTCAGAACGCGCTCGCGGTGTGCGGCACTCGAGTCAGGTAATCGAATCGGTGCCGGACGAGGTTGTCCGTCTGCGGACACTGATTGACGCATCCGGACAGACCGAAGTTGCGAGTTCAGGGACGCGGCTTTCAGAATCAACGAAAGAAAGCATGAGGTTCGGCGAGGAACGTGCTCCTCTCTCAGCGAATTTGATCCTACGGTCGAGGTGTGCGTTCATGTCCTCATCGCCCAGGGGTCTCCAATCCCGGTTGTTGGTTGGAGAGTTTCGTCACACATTGCGCGTACTGTGCAACACACCCGGGTTGACCCTCACCATTCTGCTTTCGCTGGGCATCGGCATCGGGGTCCTCACGGCGACTTTCACCGTTGGCTGCATCACGATCTTTACGCCGTTACCCTACCCGGACCCGGGTCAATTGATGGTCGTCTGGTCAAAGGTCAATACTTTCCAAAACGTCGTCGCCACGGCCGACTTCCTGGATTGGAGCCAGCAGAACCACACTTTTCAGCACATGACGGCCGTGACAAACGACACCTTCAATATTTCTCTGGGCGACCAGCCGGAAAACGTTCAGGGCATGCGATCTACCCCGGGATACTACAACGACTTAGGCGGTACCGGAACGTTTCTCTTCGGCCGCGACTTTCGTCCGGAGGAAGGACGCCCCGGAAAGAATCATGTGGTCATCCTGGCCCGCGCGTTGTGGCAGCGCCTCGGCGGCAATCCTCAAATAATCGGGTCGACCATGAGGATTGATGGAGAGCCATACAACGTAATTGGTGTTACAAAGGGCGGTTTTATCGATGACGCGGCAGGACAGCTGACGGTTCCTCTCGCCTTTACTCCGGAACAGATCAACCATGACTATCACTGGCTTCAAGTGCGCGGCAGATTGAAGCCGCGAGTTACCCAGCAGCAGGCGCAAGCGGACATGGATGCAGTCGCCGCGAACATCGCCGGCGCCAATCCGAAAAGCAATAAGGGCTGGGGCGTGCTACTGGTTCCTCTCCAAAAGCTTCCTGAGCGGGCGAAAACCGCGTTTTGGCTCCTCCTTGGCTCTGTGGGGTTCGTTTTGCTGATGATCTGCATCAACATAGCAAACCTCCTGCTGGCTCGTGGGATGTCGAGAAAGAAGGAGATCGCCATTCGCACGGCACTGGGTGCGTCGAAGTGGACGATCTTTGTACAGATGCTTAGTGAGAGCCTCGCGCTAGCACTGCCCGGCGGCGCACTTGGCTTCGCTCTGGATTACACGCTTCTGGGCTATGCGTTGCATAAGGACCCGGAGTTCGCTTTGGCCATGGCCCAGGCGGGACCGCACATCCATTTGATGGCCCTATTCTTTGCGCTGAGCGTGACCACACTTTCCGGAGTGTTCTTCGGCTATGCTCCGGCGTGGTTTGCTGCTCGAATCGACCCGAATGAAGCCCTCAAAGAGGGACACGCGGGGACCAATACGGGACGGCAACGTTTGCGCCGGATCATGGTCTGCGGTGAGTTTGCGCTGGCCTTGTCGCTCCTGACCGGCGCGGGACTCTCCGTTAACAGCTTCCGCAGTCGCATCCATTCCGATGTTGGCATCCGTACCGATCACCTTCTCACCTTCTCGATGCCTGTGCCCGCGAGCCGCCCCAAAGAGCCAGCTTACATTCTGGCTTACTACCATCGCATTGTTGCGAGTATCGAGAGCCTTCCAGGTGTATCCTCGGTCGCGATCAGCTCCGGCAATCCACTTTTCGGTGATGTGTTTGGTATGCCGTTCACGATTGCAGGCAGACCTGTTCCCGGTGATCCCTCGCAGCGTCTCACTGCCCGTGTCAATCTGGTCACGCCTGAGTTTTTCAGTACTTTTGGAATTCCGATCATGCGAGGACGGGCCTTTGATGCGCAGGACATCGCAGCCGGAGTCCGAGTCGCCATTGTGAACGAGGACTTCGTCAAGCGATATTTGGCCGGTACAAATGCCCTGCAACAGGAAATCTCTATGGAGCAGCTTATCCCCGGGGTAACCCGGCTCGGCCCGGCTGTCCCTTGGCGAATCATCGGCGTGTCGCAAAATGTGCGCGGCCTGGAGAAGGAAGATTTCCCCGAGATTCTTATCCCCTTTGCGCAAGTCCCCTGGCCCGTGACCACCATTTCCGTGCGCACCGCGACGAATCCCGCGGGCCTTTCGAAGAGCGTCGCGTCCGCGGTCCATTCGGTTGATTCCGTTGTAGCCCTCCGCGAGATGGAAACAATGGATGATCTGCGCCAACACTCCCTGACCGGAGATCGCAATATCATGGTTGCCTGCATGATCTTCGCGGGCGCCGCGCTTATGCTGGCAATGATCGGCATCTACGGGGTGATGTCGTTCGCCGTCGTGCAGCGTTCCAACGAGATTTCCGTGCGAATTGCCCTCGGAGCCGACCGCCGACAAATCGTTTTTCTGATTTTGAAGGAAGCGGCCTTGCTTGCCTGCCTCGGCCTGGTGGTCGGACTTTGCGGGGCATATGTCATTGGGCGCGGGATGCAAAGCGTTCTCTTCGATGTGGCGAAGATTGATTTCCCGGTCCTTGCTGCAGTGAGCATCCTTCTTCTGCTAGCCGCGCTGACAGCCTGTTTCCTTCCGGCCGTAAAGGCCGCCAATTTGGACCCAATAAACGCGCTGAAAGCGCAGTAATCGGGCGTTCCGAGTTTACCGCGGCCGATTCGGAAATGATGTCCACCGAGGGCAACATCCGATTAAAGAATCCAGCCGCCGCCCACCACTTCATCCCCATCGTAGAAGACCGCCGACTGGCCCGGCGTCACCGCGCGCTGCGCTTCATCGAACGTGGCCACAACCTCGCCGGCCCCCGCCGGTTCCAGCGTCGCCCACGCCGGTTCGTGGCGGTGGCGAATCTTGATCTTCACCCGCATCGGCCCGCTCAGCGCCGGAATGCTGATCCAGTTCAATCGCCCCGCGCGCAGCGTGTGCGTGGCCAGTTCCGCGTCCGCACCCACCGTCACGCGATGGCTCGCCGAATCGATCTGCAGCACGTAGAGCGGCGTCGGCGAGGCCACCTTCAATCCCTTGCGCTGTCCCACGGTGAAATTGGAAATCCCCTCATGGCGTCCCAGCACCTCGCCGTTCGCAGCCACCAGTTCGCCCGCAGTCTCCGGCATCGCCTCGCCCTGCTCTTCGAGATACGCGGTGAGGAACTGCTTGTAGTCGCCGCCGGGAATGAAGCAGATCTCCTGCGAGTCGGGCTTCTCCGCCAGCGCCAGCCCGTGTTGCCGCGCAACCCCGCGCACCTCCGGCTTGGTCATCCGCCCGAGTGGAAAAAGCGTGTGCGCAAGCTGTTCCTGCGTCAGTCCGAAGAGGAAATACGTCTGGTCCTTGGCCAGGTCCGCAGGCCGCTTCAGAATCCACCGCCCGCGCTGCGCGTCATACTCGTTCACCGCATAGTGGCCCGTGGCAATGCTGTCCGCGCCGATGCTGCGCGCCGTCTTCAGCAATTGATCGAACTTGAGATGGTTGTTGCACAACGAGCAGGGAATCGGCGTGCGTCCGGCAAGGTACTCGCTCACAAACGGGCGCACCACGTCCTGCTCGAAGCGCTCTTCCTGGTTTACGATGTAATAGGGGATGCCGAGGTGCTCGGCCACCCGCCGCGCGTCGTAGACATCATCCAGAGAGCAGCAGCGGCCCGCCTTGGGGGCCTCCGGGATGCCGTGCTTGCCCGCCAGCCGCGTTTGATCCCATAGGTGCAGCGTGAGGCCGACAACCGAAACGCCATCCGCATCGGCTCTGCCTCGTGACAGCATCGCCGCCACCGTCGAGGAGTCCACCCCGCCCGACATCGCCACCGCAATCGTTTTGTGCTCATTCATTCGGGAAGCCTTCTTCACAATTTGATTCAGCCAGGTCACCGCTCGAACCAGAGGCCGGAGCCGTCAGATCGGTGTTTTGTCGCCGCGTGCGAATTCGGTCCTGCGTCAATCGCCGCGTATCGAGCGGGCTTCAGCGTCATGCCCCGCTGCAACGTTCCAAAAAACAGTCAAAAACAGCGTCAAAAACGCGCCTGATTTCTGGGCGCATCTCGTTGTTAATCAGAAGTTTGCGCCCAAAGATGTGTGCGCGTTCGTCGAAAACATCAAAACTGCCGATTTTCGGTGCTCACGAAAATCGACTGTATCCTCAACAAAATTAAATACTTACGCGCAAACCAGCATTTTCGCGTTTTTCTCGTTTGCCCCAACTCGTCCAAAAAACCGCTACTTCTGCATGCAGACTTTTGAGAGCCGTTTGGGGCGCAGTTGTTACTAAATCGACAACACCTGGCCCATCGTTCCGTTGCTCACTGGCTCCAGTCCCCGCAGGCGCTCCACTGCCTCCGGCACCACGCTCAGCACGTAGTCCACATCCGCTTCGGTTGCGGTCTTCAACAGGCTCAAGCGCAGGCTCGCGCGCGCCCGGCCTTTATCCAGTCCCATCGCCAGTAGCACGTGGCTGGGTTCCGTTGCACCCGAGTGGCACGCCGAACCTCCTGAAACCGCAATGCCTTTCAGGTCCAGCGCGATCACCAGCGCTTCGCCTTCCAGTTGCTGAAACCAGATGTTGCTTGTATTGGCTGCGCGCGCTACCGGCCTGCCATCCCTGCCCACGCCATTCACGCCGGTTCCCGAGAGCCGCAGAATCTCCGACTCCAGCCGATCGCGCAGTCGCGCCAGCCGCTCCATGGTTCCATCTTCCAGGCTGTGCATCGCCAGCTCGGCAGTCTTCGCCAGCCCCACGATGCCCGCCACGTTTTCTGTTCCCGCACGCTGCCGCCGTTCGTGGCTTCCACCCACCAGCAGCGGTTCCACCGGTGTTCCGCGGCGCACAAACATCGCGCCCACGCCCTTGGGGCCGTGCATCTTGTGCGCGCTGATTGAGAGCAGATGGCAACCGATCTTGCGCACATCCATCGGTATCTTACCCGCGCCCTGGACCGCGTCGATGTGGAAGAAGACGCCGGTATCGGCAGCAATCTTGCCGATCTGCTCCACCGGCTGCAGCACCCCGGTTTCATTGTTGGCCAGCATCACGCTGATCAGCCGTGTCTCCGGCCGGATCGCGCGCAGAATGTCCATGGGATCGATGAGCCCGCTGGGGAGCGGGGCTACGAAAGTGGTCTCCACCCCATGCTGCGCCATGCGCTGCGCGGCCTGCAGAATCGCGGAGTGCTCGATCGATGTCGTAATGAAATGGTCGCCCGGATGCAGCAGCCCGAAGATCGCAGTGTTATCGCCTTCCGTGCCGCCGGAGTTGAACACCACCTCGGAATCGCGGCAGTTGAAAAACTCCGCCATCGTCTCGCGCGCGCGGTCCACCGCGGTGCGCGCATGCTGCCCATGCAGATGAATGGAAGAGGCATTGCCAAAATGCTCCATCCAATAGGGACGCATCGCCTCCATCACCTCCGGCAGCAGGGGTGTCGTGGCATTCGCATCCATATAAACTCGCATCTTGGCGTTTCTCCTTGTGTAAATTGTACGGTCAATCCCGATTTCCCGCCGCTTTATCACTCCCGCGGGCCGATTCACGATTCTGTGGTGTCAGTCTGGCGCGGTCGTCTGTTACATTTCGGTCACGCGGCGAACGGATGCCGCGCGAGGAGAATTCCCAATGCACGGATTTGTTCGCAACGCCGCCCGCCTACTGTGTTGTTGCCTGCTGACGGCTGCCACTCTGGCCCACACGCAGGCTGCGCCAGCCAAGCCCGCCGTCGGTACCGTCATGAGCCCCGCCGCTACGTATGGAAAACTGCTCTCCGGCATGGAAAAGGAATTCGTTGACGCGGTCGAAGCCATGCCCGAAGACAAGTTCAATTTTGCGCCACCGGAGGCCGCGGGCGAATTTAAAGGCGTACGTACCTTCGCCGGCCAGGTGAAGCACGTGGCCGGATCGAACTACTACTTTTTTGGCGGTCCGAAGATGACCCAAGCCGATGTAAAGGCCAAGGAAGATTCGATCGAGAAGCTGACAAGCAAGGCCGACGTCGTCAAAGCCTTGAAGGATTCGTTCGCCTTGGCGCATACATTTGTCGATGGCATTACCGCGGAAAATGCGTTTGTATTTACGGAGACGGGAACGCGCGGAGGGATGGCTGCATTCGGCCTGGCCCACATGATGGACCACTATGGACAGCTAGTGGTGTATCTGCGGATGAATGGAATTGTGCCTCCGGCAAGCCGGGGCGGAATGTAAAACGGTAGCTGTCGAGCAGTTGGCCGGTCCCGACCTTATGTGTCGTTATCTGCCGTGTTGTCTGCGACTGTTTCATGGATCCCGAGATCAGGGTTGGCGCCGTTCGGCTCAGCCTGACGAAGAGTATCGAGAGTCTTCCGGTAGTACCAGGCGGCTGCCAATCCACCAGCGAGGGCGGAGGCGGCCGCGATGGTGCCGACCTTAATCCATCCCGGCAGCTTGGCGGGTGTAGAAAGGATTCGGGTTGATTCCGCAGATTCCAAGGGAGTTGCGTCGATCTCTTGCATTGCCGTTAGTTCCATGATCTCATCAGATGCCCGGTTTTGAGTCAAACGTTTGATGCAGATTTCCATCTACTGGAACGCAGGAGGTAGCAAACTAATAATTTCGATTTTTGTATTTGCATTCATCCGGATCTATGGTACTGTGTATATATTCCAGTGATGGAGGCGGCCAAGTGCCACCCTCAAAGCTGGAAGTAGTTTGCGTCACTGGCCTCCCGGCACGGACAGCTCGACCGTTCGTGCCGTCTTTTTTTGTACAATCCTTACAGAGAGTGTTTTTATGAAGAACTGGATGAAGCGCCGGTGGCTCCTGGGCTTGGTGGTTACTGCGGCCACTGCGGTCAGCTACGCACAATGGTCGAATCCGGGTGATGATGTTCCGGCTTATCACCCTTCTGCGCCGCTCAAGGTGAGCGCATTGCCGGCGATCATGGCTGGCGACAAACTCGCGGGCGAAAACTTTCGCTATCCCTGGCAGATACACGTCTATCAGCAGGTAGCCAAGGTGAGCAACGTCGCCTACCAGTTGCCGTGCAACTGCCGCTGCGATCGCGCCCTCGGACACACCAGTCTGCGCAGCTGTTTTGAAACACTGCATGGCACGGAATGCTCGACCTGCGCCAAGGAGGGCTTCTACGCCTACCAGCAAACCAAGCTGGGTAAGACGCCTGCCGAGATTCGAGCCGCCATCGCGCGCCACGAGTACGAGAGCATCGATCTCGAAAAGCAGTAGTCTCGCTGCCAGTCGGCAGCACATTCAGATTCGGCGTAAAATACAAAGAGCAGCACGGGCTGGTTGTTCCGGCTCGCCCGCACGATGGGGGCGTCACGGTTTCGACGGGATCGATTGCGGCTTAGGAGGCATGTCGGGGTGTGGGCACCCGTAATCGCCTGCAAAACTAAAGTTGCCAACGATAATCTGGCACTTGCTGCTTAATTAAATAAGCAGCCGTCCCTCGCGGCTTCGCCTATGGGCTGTGAATCGGACGTCATTCAGTAGGCTGGTGGTTGCGGCTCGGTCCGTGTCGTAATCACAAGATCATCGGACTAGCTTCCGGCGCATCTTGTCCGTTCTGAGTGCCTGAGGCGAAAACATGCGGAACCGGACTGAGCATGGACTCTCCTGGCTGACAATGATTTCGGACGCGGGTTCGACTCCCGCCGCCTCCACCATACTTAAGATTTTTATTTTCTTGCACTTACCAATCAGGGCCTAATAATCGGGTCGTTTTTGTGACCGTTTTGTACCCATTTTGTACCAGGGACAAAAAGCCTCCCGATTTTTTGACCCATTTCAGCGTTCGAGCAAAACTCCAGCTGAAGTGGGAGGCCTCATGGATTCGTTCGTCTTCACCCGTCACTCTTCCGACTGCAAATTCAAACGTGACCGGTTCTGCAACCGCTGCAACTGCCCCAAGTGGGTCGAAGGCAGGTTCAACCATGAGCGCTTTCGCAAAAGTGCCTCGACCAGGGTTTGGGGTGAGGCCGAACAGTTCCGCGAAAAACTGGAAGAGGCTCTGTCGAGAGGGCTACCGCTAGAAGGTCTTCGTGCGGACTCAATCACGGCACCTGCCGCACCGCCCTCACCTCTTCGCGCCTCGGCGACTCAACCGCAATCTACGGCCACCGCCTCCGTTCCGATTTCGCCGGGACCGGCCGCACCCCAACCTGAGGTGAATGCGCCCTCCACATCTCAAAGCGGCACTCAGTCCACCGGTCGGCAGAAGGCGAGAGTTACGGTCCAGAAGGCTGTCGATGCCTACATGACCGACGCCCGCAGCCGAGGGCTCAAGTCGGACACGATCAAGAAGCTCGAGAGAATCTTTGAAAAACAGTTCCTCCCGTGGACAAGGGCGCAGGGACTCGAATACCTCGATGAGGTCGATCTTGACGCCCTGCTCGCCTTCCGCAGCACGTGGACCGAGGGCGCCATCGTCAGGGCAAAGAAGCAGGACCGCGTCATCGGCTTCTTTTGGGACTGCTTCCGCCGCAACTACGTCACCCAGAATCCCGCTCTGTCGCTCAGCAAAATCAAGACTACCCCGGTTCCCACCGATTATTTCCCCCGCGATGAATTCGATAGGATCATCGCTGCCACCGAAGTCTATGGCGATGCTCGCGGTGGCTTTATTCCGATCGCGGACACCCGTACCAGACTGCGTACTTTGACGCTGCTGATGCGCTGGAGCGGGCTCCGCATCCGCGACGCGGTGACGCTTGAACGGCACCGTCTGCATGGCGACAGCCTCCTGCTCTATCAGGCCAAGACCGGGCAGGCGGTCTATGTGCCGCTTCCCGCCCATGTCGTCGATGCATTGGTGAATATCCCCGATGGTCCCAGGCCGAACCCACGCTATGTCTTCTGGAGCGGCAATGGAGCCGCCAAATCTGTGGTGGCTGACTGGCAACGAGCCTATCGTCGTCTCTTCGAGCTGGCCGATATCCGAGGGCTCGATGGCGAGCGGAAGCGTTGCCATCCCCACATGTTCCGCGACACCTTTGCGGTCGAGATGTTGCTCGCCGGAGTTCCCATGGATCAGGTCTCGATACTCCTCGGGCACTCTTCGGTGAAGATCACGGAGCGACACTACGCCCCCTTCGTGAAGGCACGGCAGGTCCAACTCCAGAAGAGCGTGCGCAACGCATGGAAGGTCGGCGAGCCCGCAGGTCAGGGACCAGACAACCATCCGCCGAAAGCCGCACGCCCCACCGGCAAACAAAAGGGGTGGGGGCTGATCGACAACACGAGACGAAAAATCCGGACGGCGTGACCGTTACTGGACACGGAGGCCGGAATACCCTGCCATGCGGATCTGAAAGGTGGCGTGAACCTGTTCCCAGTACTTGTCGAGGATATGGAAGACGCGTTCGTCCTCATGCTCGTTGAAGACCAGCATGCGAATCCACGAGCGCAGCAGCATCGACTCGATCACGTCCTCTGGCACGCCTTCCTGCTCGCAGTGAAAAATGGCGTGATGAATCTCGTCGATAACGATGGCATTCTCGCGTTCTCCTTCCTCACCGGAAGCAGGCGGTTTCCCGAACCAGCTTCCGTCGGTCGTCAGAGCCGCTTCGATCTTCGCGATTAGCTTCTCGAACGCTGCGCTCGTCGAAACAGGAAGGCGCTGCTCCGGCAGGTCGTCACGGAGCTGGTTCAGCACGTTCCTGACGGAAGCGCGATCGACATAGTCGAAGCGGTGGTGATCGGTCGGGTCCCACTCAGTGTCCGCGGCTCTGCTACGTCTTACGACAACGTCCAGCCACGATTCACCGAAGATCTGTTCCACCGCGAACGAACTGATCCCCTGCTCGTGCGCGGAAAGCACGACAATCCCAAACTCCGACGCAGCGAATCGTCTCTGCCTGCCGATCGCGGATCGGCCGGACTCGTGATGCAGGCGGAAGCAAAGATCGATGACCCGGCCCTCCATTGCCGTCCGCCGATGGTATTCCTGGAGCAGACGGTCCCACTCCTTGAGTTCCTTCGCGCTCCAATCGTCCCGATTCTCGCTGGTCACAAAATTACCGGTCTTCTCGAATGCGTAAATAAAATCGGGGCTCGCTTTTTCTCTTCGGAACTTGGCGAGCATTTCGGCGCGCCATCCGGTTTCGCGAGCCTCCGCATTCCGGCGCAGCGCTTCGTCGGTTTCAGGGCCTCGAGTTGAGTCCGAAGTATCGACAGTCCGTGCTCTGACCTTGTCTCTCAACTGGATAGCCTCCGAAAGAATCGCTCCCCATGCCCTTGCACTGAATTCTATTTTCTTCCAATCTTGCATGCCCAAGCGAGCCAGCACCGCTCTGCCGGGGCCCGCGCGCCGGAACGTTCGCGTCAGCCGTCGCCTCGATTTCTTCCATGTAATGGATGAATTTGACCGAATTTCCAACTCGAACTACAGCTACTTTGTGCTGGTCTGATGGATCCGCCGAATCCATCAGCGTTCTCGGCGGTTCGTCATGGCCCAATCAGCGTTATCCAAATCAGGAGAGATGCCACATGGATTTCCAACACGCTCTTAATGGTCCAGAAACCTTGCAGCAACCGGTGGGATTGCAGGCACTCGAAAGACACTACACCGTGGCCCAGTTGTCAAAGCTCTGGTTTTTCAGCGAAAGCACGATTCGACGCCTGTTTATCAAGGAGCCGGGAGTCATCAAGATCGCTCACCAGCCGACGAGAGTGAGGAGAGGCTACACCTCTTTAAGAATCCCCGAGCGGATCGCCCAACGCGTCCATCGGCGTCTGCAGAGTATCTCCTGATCGGTGATTTCCCAGCTACACGAACGCTTACATCCCCGAATTTGACCGAATCTTGAAGCCGCCTCATGCTGACTCGACATTCGAGGAGGCCCAAATGAAGGGACGCACAGGGTATTTCATGATCGCGTTATTGCCGACGCTTCTCAATGTGGTCGCGACGGTGTACTACGGCGTAGCGATCTGGAAGGCTTGGCCAGGAGACATTTGGGGGCGCGGAATATTGGTTTTCCTTGCAGTATTAGGGGCCACCTCGGTCGCCAATGTTTGGGTTCAGGCCGTCCTTGGATCAAGCGGTTCGCTTTTTGGTCGGACGATTGAGCGCGGACAGGGTGCGACGCCGATTGCAGCGGAAACACGAGGGAGTGGCAATGTTTGAGTCGATCACCGATCTTGCTGACAAACTGGCCGCGACGGGGTACTTCATCGATCCAGTGATGACCCAAGTGGTGTTTCTTGCGGCCAAGCTGCAGAAGCCACTATTGCTTGAAGGGCCTGCAGGCTCAGGCAAAGAGCAGAAAAAGCCCTATACATATAAAGGCTGTGGAAAACGCCAAAAACGGACGGGGCTCGTGGAAAATTAGCTCGTAGTGTGGAAATCGGGGCAGTTTTCGGGTAAAGTGGCGTTACTGACTCGACACCTGTGCCCGATCAGGGATGTCAATCGGACTTTGCTCATTGTTCAGTCATGGCCTCCCCGTCTCCCCTAGACCGCTGCTGGACTGTGAAGGACTCGCCGGGTTCTTTGCCGATCATGCCGGCGGTGCGTACCGCCGTTGAAAAGCACTGGCCGGACACGCAAAGAGCTGCGGCCTCTGTACTTGGGGACGAGACTCTCGCTGCGGAGATCATGGAAGGGGCAATTGAGCGAGCCGTTGCCTATCTTGCCGACCCGTCCACCCGAAGATCAGGAAGATGTGAGCGCAGTTCTCTCTCGCTTCTGCAGGCAGGAAGTTGGGCGTCGGCGCAAGGAACGCAGGTCACTCGTCTTCATAGATCATTCTTTTGTTCCCGAACCGTCCACGTCTTGTTCGCAAATTTCTACAGTAGACGCAGCGATCGACGCGGAAAGAATTCTTGCAGATGCCCCACCCAAGGTGAGGGAAGCACTCATGATGCGGTATGGCAGTTCAGAGTCCTGGAGTGATGTGGCGGCCAGAACGGCTACCAGCCCAGGAGCGATACGAAAGAAATGCAAAAGGTTTCTCGATCGCGTCCGCCAAGAATTGGGAATTCCGGGTGCTCCGCAGTAAACTCCGGCAAAGGTACTTCACGCGACCGGGAAGGATACAGTGGACGAGCGTCAGTCGTTTCTACAAGATGATGACGATGACACCTTGCTCTTTGAGAAGCTTCAAGAGCACGTCCTCGAAAAATACCCTAATCCCGAACGCGTTGGCTGTATCGACCACCCCACCCTGAAAACGTGGGTGTATACGCCCCATAAGCTGGATCTCTCCGATCCAAAATACTTGCATGTCCTGAAGTGCGCCGAGTGTACCCGGGAGCTGATCGAACTTCGCAGGCTCCGGAACGAGCAATCGGAGCGTGCAAGCATTGGAGTTATTTCTCGCCAATACCCGGCGTCGAACTGGCGATGGGCGGTATTCGCGTCGGTCATTCTTTGCTGCCTGGCCGTCGCTGGTGTGATCTACTGGCGCAACCATTCGATATCTACGCCGGCCCAAGTCGCCGAATCCACTCCGGAGGCCGTGACGATTGATCTCAGCCAGGCGGGTACGACCCGAGGTACTGACACAACGACCGTTCCGGCAGTAGTCATTCCGCGTAG
>DASXHC010000021.1:0-2828 GCA_036488735.1 Occallatibacter sp. | reverse complement strand
TACCGACACGTTCATTGGTATCGCCGTCCTTGAAGCCGTGTATGAGGCCCATTGAGTAAGTTCGAAACCCGCGTATGGTCTCGTGATCATTGCGAACGCGCCAATGGTGAAGCAGCCAAAATGCCTCGTCGTTGAATCCTCTTCTCTGCAGTTCATCGAGTGTTGCGAGGGTCTGATCCCGATCCATCTTGTGAATTCGCTTGCAATAGTGACCCCCTGAGGGGCGGATTTCGCGTCCAAACGCGACCCCCCTGATGTTGTGTCAGTGTCCCTTCTTTTGGCTGCTTGGTTGCCAGAAGGGACTTTGGGGGATGATTGGCGTGGACATTATCGGCCGGATTCGGCGGGCTTATTTCGAACAGCAGCTACCGATCAAGGAGATTGTTCGGATGCTGTCGGTATCGCGTTCTACGGTGCGCAAGGTGGTGCGTAGCAAGTCGACGGAATTCAAGTACGCGCGGGACTCGCAACCGGCGCCGAAGCTCGGAGAGTGGGTCGAGGTTCTGACCCGGATCCTGGAGAAGGAGGCCAGGCTGCCTCGGCGGGAGCGCCGCTCGACGCAACGCTTGTATGAAGAGTTGCGTGGCCACGGTTATGACGGCGCCCACGACAGCGTACATCGGTTCGCCAGGGCATGGCGAGACGAACAGATGCGGGTTCCGGTGCAGGCGTTCGTGCCGATGAGCTTCGCCCCTGGTGAAGCCTATCAGTTTGACTGGAGCCACGAGACGATTGCACTGCGAGGGCTGCCGCTGATGATCAAGGCAGCGCATATGAAACTATCGCACAGCCGTATGCCGTTCGTGCGTGCCTACTTCCGTGAGACCCAGGAACTGGTGTTCGACGCCCATGATAAGGCGTTCGAATTTTTTGGCGGCGTCTGCCGGCGCGGCATTTACGACAACATGAAGACTGCGGTGGAAGCAATCTTCATTGGTAAGGCACGCCAGTACAATCGCCGGTTTTTGCAGATGTGTTCGCACCACCTGGTTGAACCGGTGGCGTGCACGCCGGCGTCGGGCTGGGAAAAAGGCCAGGTTGAAAACCAGGTCGGCAACCTGCGCGACCAGATGTTCCGTCCGAGGCCGCGGGTGCGGAGCCTGGCCGAGCTGAATGCCTGGTTGGAAGATCAGTGCATTGCCTACGCGAAGCGGACCAAACATCCGGAGTTCAAGGAGCGGACGATCTGGGAGGTATTCCAGGAGGAGCGGGCCAGCCTGATGGGGCTGCGCGGGCCATTCGACGGCTTTGTCGAGAAGGCGGTTCGGGCCTCCACCACCTGCCTGATCATGGTTGATCACAACCGTTACAGCGTCGACGCCCGTGCGGCCGGCCGGCCGGTCCTGGTGCGCTCGCATGCTGAACGCATCGTGGTTCTGCTCAACAATGAGGTCGTGGCCGACCATCCGCGTCAGTTCCGGCGCGACCAGATCATCTATAACCCCTGGCACTATCTGCCGGTTTTGTTGAGGAAGCCCGGTGCTTTGCGTAACGGCGCGCCGTTCAAGGACTGGGACCTGCCGCCTGGCCTGGCACAGGTGCGCGTGAAGCTGGCGCGGCATGCCGACGGCGATCGTCAATTCGTCAAAGTGCTGGGCGCGGTGCTCGATCACGGGCTGGATGCGGTTGAGGCGGCCTGTGCCGAAGCCCTGCTGGCCGGTATCGCCAGCGGCGATGTGATCCTGACCGTGCTGGCGCGGCAGCAACAGCCGCCGACACCGCCCAGCATCACCACCCCCGACGTCCTGCGCCTGAAGATCGAGCCCATGGCCGATTGTGGTCGCTACGACAGCTTAAGGAAAGTTGCGTGATGGAACGGCATGAGATCCTGCAAGCCATGAGCGAGCTGAAGCTCTTCGGCATGCGTGCCAGCTTCGATGAGATCGCCGGTAAAGGCATGGCTCGGCGCGATGAAATCTATCCTCTCATCGCCAGTCTGATCCAGGCCGAACGTACCCATCGGCAGGCCCGCTCGATCAGTTACCGTATCGGCGGTGCAAAGTTCCCGGTCCTCAAGGATCTCGACAAATTCAGCTTCAACGAGACGCCGGTCGATGAGGGCAAAGTCCGCGAACTGGCGACTGGTACGTTCCTGGACGCCAGGCGCAATGCGATCTTTATCGGCGGCACAGGTACCGGCAAAACCCATCTGTGCATCGGCGTCGCTGCGGCCGTAATCCGCGCACGCGCTCGCGGCCGCTTCTTCAACCTCGTCGATCTGGTCAACCAACTTGAGCAGGAGAAGGCGGCTGGCCGCAGTGGCAGACTGACCGAGAAGCTGTTGCGCCACGATCTCATCGTCATCGACGAGTTGGGCTACCTTCCATTCAGCCAAACCGGCGGACAATTACTGTTCCACCTCATCAGCAAACTTTACGAAAATACCTCTCTGCTGATTACTACCAATCTTGCCTTCGCCGATTGGCCGCAAGTCTTCAGCGACGCCAAAATGACCACCGCCATGCTCGACCGCCTGACCCATCATTGCGACATCATCGAGACTGGCAATACCAGCTGGCGGTTCAAAAACCGCAGCTGAAGCCCAAGACCGGATCCCGGCTTACCCACGTGGGTGCACAGGAACCTCCCACGCCCTTCGCTACGCGCATCGCTCAAGGCGCTGCGCTACGGGCGCGGGACCCTCCGGTGCGCCACGTGGATAAGCGCCCGTGTCAGTCCAGGGAAAAGGGGGTCGAAATTGGACGCGAAAAGGGGTCGCAGTTGGAAGCGATTTGACAGAGTAGGCGTGTCAGGCATGACCCGCATCGTCAGCTACGTGCACCGCTACGAACGGCCGCCCAAGAAGCGGAAGGCGACCGCGGTGGACG
>DASXHC010000040.1:0-1951 GCA_036488735.1 Occallatibacter sp. | reverse complement strand
TGCCCCCGTGCTCTAAAAGATATTTATACCGACGGTTAGTTTCTTCTGGCGAAGCGAAGCCGGAGAACTGGCGCATGGTGAAAAGCTTGCCGCGATATCCGGTGGCATGAATGCCGCGCGTATAGGGCGGTTCGCCGGGATAGCCAAGATAGCTTTCTTCGCTCCAGTCCTGCGGCAGATCGGCTTGCGTGTAGAGGCGGTTGATGGGGACGCCGGAGATTGTGGTGAAACGAGCAGGGCCCTGCTCGTCACGATTTACGCCAGTGGGCGCGCCGATGGGGCGCTCCGGAGACTTTTCCAGAGTGGGTGCCAGAGTTTTCTCGGCCCACTTCTTCTCGGCGTCCGACGGATGGCGGTTCTCGAATGTCCCTGCGATGGGACTCTCGGCGACTTGTGGCTTCTTGTCCATGCGATCCCCAGTGCTCTACTTGGATGATAGGGAAGGCGCGGCAGTTGGAGCAAGGTGGATTCCGTGCGCCTGGAACGACCGGTCGGTTAGTTCCTGCCTCTGTCATCCTTCTATGAAAACGGGCGCACCTGTCCATAGGTATTTTTTGCGGCGATGCGGACAGGCTTCTATTCGTGCTCGAGGCACATAAGGTATGTCCGGACTCCGCCGCTCCATCTGAGCGTCGCTCTCGTAGAGCAAGGATGACAGCGAGCTGACGGATTCCCCTTACCTCGCCGCAAACTTTTGTTCGTCAAACACCACGCCATCATGCAGCATGGCATATACCGCGATCAGCAACTTTCGTGCTAGTGCCACCCGGGCCACGTGTTTGTGTTTCTTGCGCAGCAGGCGTTCGTAATAGCGTTTGGCCGAGGGCGAAGTGCGGGTTGCTACCTGTGCCGCTTCCACCATAATCCAGCGCAGACCACTCGATCCTTGGCGGGTGATTCCGGCCCGCGCTGCTTTGCCCGCCGACTCTCGTACCCGCGGCACCAATCCGGCGTAACTGCAGAGCGCTTCTTTGCTGGAGAACCGGGTCACGTCGCCGATCTCAGCCAACACCATCATGGCGGACACTTCCCCAATTCCAGGGATGGTCCGCAACCACTCCACCCGCGGGTCTTGTTTTGCTTTTTCTCCTATTTGAAGGTTTTGCTTTTGTATTTCTTCCGTGTAGTGGTCGATCATGCGCAAGCACGCCTGTACCGATTCCCGCGCCACGGCCGGTAGTTTCACCTGTTGCAGCCACAGCCGTCCCCGTTTGCCGAATAAATCCGTGGCCGGAGAACGCAACCCCTGCTGATGCAGTACCGCATGCACCTGGTTCTTCAGCCGCGTCCGCTGCCGCACCAGAGTGGTTCGCAAGCGCACCTGTTGGCGTCGGGCCTGGGTCTCCCCATCCGCTTTCCATGACTCGGGCAACAAATCAGCGCGCAACAACTGGGCCAAGGTCTGGGAATCGACGCGGTCGTTCTTCAGCTTGGCCGAGGCGATCGCCTTCACCCGCTGGGGATGGACCAGCACCAAACGTTTCACCTCCGGCTCGACCACCTCGCGAAATGCCGGCCAGAATCCGCAGGCTTCTACTGCCACCTGCGTGGCTTGTCCGCGAAACTGCCGAAAATACCGCCGCAGTGCCAATTTTTCATTGCTCACCGGCCCCGCGCCTAGCGTTTTGCCTCTTGCATCCAATGCCGTCATGTAACAGAATCTCTGGTGAAGATCTACTCCAACGTGGATCATCTCGTGCCTCCTTCAGGGCTTGTGCTTCGAGCACGTACTCTACCCTTGGAGGCACGCCTTTTTAGTTTTCATTACATCTGAGCGGAGCATTTCGATTCGCGATAGCGAATCGAAATGCGGAGTCGAAGGATCCCTAGCAGCTTTGATAGCCCTGCAGCTTGCCGAGGAGTTCTCAAATGAGTGCCTCCAGTTCAGTGTGAGAGCGCGTCGGCGAGCCTGGCGGCTGTCGAACTCGTAGGGATCCTTCGACTACGCGAC
>DASXHC010000005.1:0-4681 GCA_036488735.1 Occallatibacter sp. | reverse complement strand
ACACCCGGCGTCAGCAATATCTCTGCCCTTCCATTTCCAGTCGCGACAACCTGTCCTTCATGCAACTCGGTTGAGCCAGCAGATAATTCGTTTACAACTTGGCCATTGATCGAAACTTGGCCTTCTACGTAATTGAGAGTTCCCGGTACGGCTAGGTTTGCGCCTTGGCCGAACATGAGTGCCGGCGCCAACAGAGTCGCCAGGGAAAGCAGATAAAGCACCTTCAACCTTGGCATAAATTCAACCTCTGTTCATTAGACGCTCCCCCTCCGCAAACGACGCAAATGGGCCCTCCTCGAGAGTGGAATGTGACATCGCGCAGACAATCGAGACGCGATAGCCGCCAAGCTAATCTCTCCGATGCCCAGTGCTCCGTGATGGGGCCAGCGAGGCTGCAGTAGATTGGCGACGCGCGAAAAAAGCACGCTACCTGTCATTGGGACACAGGAATTTAAAGGTGAGTGCGGCCGCCGCTCCGCCCAGGAAGTTGGCGACGAGGAATATCCAGAGCTTTGACCAGGCGACCATTCCCATCGCCGAAACGCCTACGGCCACGGCGGGGTTGAAGGCGCCTACGGTCACGCTGCCCATAGCAAAGGCGCCAGCAAGAACGGTGAAGCCGATGGCAAGACCATAGAAGGAATTTCCCGAGGTGCCTTTGGCGGTTGCAGTATTGATGACAACGAAGACCAGGGCAAAGGTGAAAAGAAATTCGGCGAGTAGTTCAGGAAGAGCAGCCAGGACTTGCGGATGAACCACTGCTGTCGGGTCGAGATATTTGACCACCGCGGCTGCGATCAGCGCTCCGGCAGTCTGGAAGATCATGTAAGGAACGACATCTTTGTTTTCGGTCCGGCCGCGCATCCAGACTCCCAGGGTGACGGCAGGGTTGTAATGGCCGCCGGAGATATGACCCCCAGCAAAGATCATCACCATCAGGACCGCGCCTATCGCGAGCGGAGGAATGACCCCGCTGCCGCCAGCGAGAACCGACATACCGATGGTGAGGACAAGAAAGAATGTTCCGATAAATTCCATCACATACTTGTTCATGGCCCGACGCATTAACTCCCCTGTAGCTTATAGTTGCGTTCTAGTTATTCGATTAGTTATCTTCTCGATAGTTTCGTGGTGATAGATAAATTCCTTGCCGCTCAGAGCTACTCAGAGAGAGCACGGATGAACTCATTTAACAAAAAACTACTTATCGTTAGAGAAAATACCCCTGACTTATAAGTATTTAATAGTTCGGCGTTAGCTATCGATGTCCGTAATGACGGAGATTGTTCAGTATGACCCCGCCTCCAGCTAAACAGTCGTCCGCGTTCCCAGCAGATCTTCGATACGCACCGGAAGCTGCCGCACCCGTACGCCCGTAGCGTGATAGACGGCCGCGGTAATCGCCGGTGCGATACCCGCCAGACCAATCTCTCCGATACCGCGCGCGCCATATTCGTTCAACAACGGATCCGGGATGTCGAGAAAATGAACGTCTATCTGCGGCGCGTCGGCAATCGTCGGCACGATGTAGTCGGCGAAGTTGTCGTTGATGGGGTGCCCGTTGCGCGGATCGTAGACGGTCTCTTCGAACAGCCCCATCCCGACTCCCATCACAATGGCGCCTGCCATCTGGTTGGTCGCAGTGCGCTTGTTCATGATGCGGCCGCCATCGACCACGCTGACCACACGGCTCACGCGCAATCGGGCGATCCCGGGATCCCACTCCACCTCCACAAACTGTGCGGCAAAGGAGTGCGTCGAGTACTTGTGCGAGCGGGGATCGGCTCCCAAACCGCCGCTCTTGCCATCGCCATTGGCACTGGCAAGGTTCGCCGTGCGCAATATCTCCGGATAAGGAACCCCGCTCCCGGCAGCGTCGCCTTTCGCATGTACGCGACCCGCTGTC
Organism: Occallatibacter sp.; assembly: GCA_036488735.1. GTDB lineage: Bacteria > Acidobacteriota > Terriglobia > Terriglobales > Acidobacteriaceae > Telmatobacter. The sequence goes on along the minus strand of DASXHC010000005.1, from coordinate 2,775 downwards.
AAAGCAATCGAGCCTGGATCTTTTCCTTCAAATGGCGAGCCTTTGGTGGTGGAGGCAACCTTGAGAACCACGCCTACGGCGGCGTTCGCGGCATCGCTGATCGCCGGTATAAAGGTAGACGTCGCAGTAGAGCCGCCAGAGGTAGGGCCCGGCGGCAGCGAACTGCTGCCTAGAACGACATCTATCTTGTCCACCGGAATACCTGTCTTGTCGCTCACAATCTGAGCAATCACCGTATACGTGCCCGTACCGATGTCCTGCGTTCCACAGCCCACGCGCGCTGTGCCGTCGTGACGCAGCTCGACCGATGCCTCACACACGCCGCGATTAGCGCCCCACGATGCCGCCGCCACACCCCAGCCAAGGATCAGGTCGCCTTTGCGCATCGATCCGACCTCGGGCGTGCGCCGCGACCAGCCAAACCTCTCCGCGCCCACCTGCAGACATTCCTTAAGGTGCCGCGACGAGAACGGTCTGTTCTTCTCTTCATCCGTGAGCGTATCCAGCGAGACCCGCAGTTCCACAGGATCTTTCTTAAGCTTGATAGCCAGCTCATCCATCGCGGATTCGAGCGCGAACAGCCCAGGAACCGCGCCCGGACCCCGCATGGGCGAGGGCGTGCCCACGTTGCGACGTATCAATGCGGAGGTCACCTTGAGGTTCGCTGTGCTATAGAGGAACGGCGTCGCCTCACCGCAGTTCTCGCGAATGTCATCCCCAAAACTTGTGTGGTTGCGATAGTCCTGCTGCAGGGAAACCAATTTACCGTCCGGCGTCGCACCCAGCCGCATGCGTTGCTGCGTATTCGGACGATGCCCGGAGTTCGAAAACATCATCTTGCGGCTCAACGTGAGCTTGACTGGCCGTTTGAGCTTGCGCGAGGCCGCCGCTGCAATTGCTGAATGAGGCCATGGGAAGAGCTTGCCGCCGAAGCCCGAACCGATAAACCGCGATATCACCTCGACGTTCTCTTTGGGCTCGCCCAGCACCTGTGCCATCACGTTCTGATGGTTCATCACCCCTTGGGTCGACTCGTACAACGTGTATTGCTTGCCGTCCCACACCGCCACTGTGGCGTGCATCTCCATCGGGTTGTGGGTCTCCACCGGCGTGCTATACACCTCGTCCACCTTCACCGCCGCCGAAGCAAAGCCGGCATCGGTATCGCCGCGCTGGCTCATCACGCGTGGGCCGCCCGGCTGACCTTCAGCGGGCAAGCTATCGGACAGGGAAGCGTTCACGCTGAACTTCGCAGGCGCATACTCCACTCGAACAGCGGCTGCTGCTGCCTGCGCCTGTTGCAGGCTCTCCGCAACAACAGCTGCGACGTATTGTCCCCAGTAGGAAACCGTCTCATCTTCAAAGGGCGGACGGCTCTCGCTGTTGCGGCCATTGGAGCCGCCCGGCGCATTCCGGTATAGCGGCATCACATTGCCGTGATGCATCACCAGCAACACGCCCGGCATCGCCTCTGCGGCAGTGCTGTCGATGCGCCGAATCGTTCCGCTGGCCACGGTCGCGCGGACCGGCACCGCATACACCATGCCGGGGAAGTTGAAATCGGAGGCGTAGCGTGCGGTGCCGGTCGTCTTCAGCGGACCATCGACACGCGGCACCATCGCGCCAATAATCTCGGATGGTGGCGGAGCGCTGGGATCGATCGCCTTCGGTCCAGCACCATCCTGGCTGCCGATGAACTCAACAAGCTCTTCAAACATCATGGGGATCACCCTCCACCGCGACTCTCCGCGGCTGTCTTTCGTTGAGCACTACGCAGATTGGGTCGCTACAGTCAGTGCGCGCACCATGCACCGCTTTGCGAGCTCTACCTTGAAGCCGTTTTCGCTCGCCGGCTGTGCGTCCTTCAATGCCGCTTCTGCCGCTCTGCGGAACGTTGTTGTGTTCGCAGCATGGCCCTGCAACTCCCGCTCTGCCTCGTGCGACCGCCAGGGAACCGTACCAACCCCGCCCAGGGCAACACGCGCATGCTCGATCCTGCCGCCATTCACCTTGACGACGATCGCTGCCGAGGCAAGCGCGAACTCATAGGCAGCGCGATCGCGCAGCTTCAAGTAATGGGATCGAGCGCCGGCAACAGGGGCCGGCAGGGTGACACTCACAATCAGGTCGCCAGGCTCCAAAACATTCTCGCGGTTCGGTGTCGCGCCGGGCTTGAGATAGAACTCGTGAATGGGAATGCTACGTTTGCCGCTCGCGCCTTGCACCTGGATCGTCGCTTCGAGCGCGGTCAAAGCAACATTCTGATCCGAGGGATTGGAAGCGATGCAGTCGTTGCTGGTGCCCAGGATGGCAAGCGTTCGATTGTGACCGCCAATGGCGGAACATCCTGTGCCCGGTTCGCGCTTGTTGCAGGCATGAGCCGTATCGCGGAAGTACATGCAGCGCGTGCGCTGTAGCAGGTTGCCCGCCGTCGTTGCCATGTTGCGCAGTTGCGGCGACGCACCGGAGAGCAACGCCTCCGATAGCACCGGATAATCCCGCTGAACCGCCGGATGATGAGCGACCGTAGAGTTTCGCGCCAGCGCGCCGAGGACCAGGCCACCCCCCGGCGCCGTCTCGATCCGCGCGAGCGGAAGAGCGTTGATGTCGACCAGTTGATCGGGATGCTCGACATCGAGCTTCATCAGATCGATCAGCGTGGTACCGCCCGCCGCGAAGCGAACATCGGCATTCTGCTGTACTGTCTTGGACCGGGCCCCGGCCTGAATTGCCTGATCCACCGTAGTTGGTCGGCTGTACTGAAAAGTCTGCATT
>DASXHC010000028.1:0-153072 GCA_036488735.1 Occallatibacter sp. | reverse complement strand
GCTGATCATCACCTTGCCTGGCAGCTCGATATGAATCGCGCCCCCACCAGGCGCCTGCGCATCCGCCGTTGTCTCCGGCGCTCCCTCGTCATCGGCAGAAATGGTGACCGGGAGCAATGCCGTCGAAAGCACACCCGCGTTAGGGCATACTCGTTTCCGTCAGAACTGCGCGTCCACTTCGTAACAAAACTCCACTGGACTCCTAGCGGCCCTCACTCCGCCGCACTCCCCCAGAATCGGTGCCCGGTAAGTCGCGATATGCCTGCGTCAGTCTGCGGGAGGAAACGTCGTGCCGACAATGAATGAGCCAAGCATCAAGTGTCCGAACTGCGGAGAAGAAATCAAGTTGACAGAATCGTTGGCCGCACCTCTCGTGGAGGCGGTTCGCGCACAATACGAAAGAAAACTGAAATCGCAGAACAAGGAGATCGCCGAGCGAGAAGCTGCAATCAAGCAACAGGCCGACGCTCTTGAGAGGAAAAGAAAGGCCATGGACGCCCAGATTGCGGAGCAGGTGCAAGTGCAATTAAAGAGCGAGCGCCGAGCCATTGCCGCTGCTGAGGCAAAGAAGGCCCGTGAGAGCCTTTCAGAGGCAATGGAACAGCAGGCCCGTGAATTGCAGGAACGAGACACCAGGATTGATTCTCTGCAGGGCAAATTGAAATCAGCGCAGGCTGCCGAAGCTGAATTACTCAGAAAGAAACGGCAACTGGAGGATGCTGAACGCGAAGTGCCGCTCAAAATCGAACGCGGAGTCCAGGAAGGACTGGACCAAGCCCGCCAAACGGCGAAGCTGGAAACTGACGAAAAATGGAACCTCAAATTGAAGGATCGTGACCATACAATCCAGCAGTTATCGGATCAAATCACTGACCTGAAACGACGTGCCGAACAGGGTTCGCAGCAATCTCAAGGTGAAGTGCTGGAGTTGCTTTTAGAGGATCAGCTCCGGACTCGTTTTCCGCAAGACGAGATTGAGCCCGTTGGCAAAGGGGAATCCGGTGCCGATGTCGTGCAACAAGTGCACGATCAGAGCGGATTCGTATGCGGCAAGATTCTATGGGAGTCCAAGCGCACTAAGACTTGGCAGGATCCATGGTTGCAGAAGCTTCGGGCGGACCAGAGAACGGCAGGTGCCGACCTCTCCGTCATCGTATCTCAGGCGCTGCCAAAAGGCGTTCGCCACTTCGACTTTATGGATGGAATTTGGGTAACGAGCTTGGAGTGTTCACTTCCGATCGCCGTTGCTCTCCGCCAGGCACTGATCGAATTAGCTAATGCCCGGCGGGCTGGCGAGGGACGAGAAACGAAAGTTCAACAGGTCTACTCCTACCTAACCGGCCCTCGATTCCGGCAGTGGGTCGAAGTAATCGTCGAGAAATTCAACGACATGCATGAAGACCTTGATAAGGAACGCAAGGTTATGACCAAACAATGGTCGAAGCGAGAGGAGCAGATTCGGTCCGTCATCGATGCCACTGCGCACATGTATGGCGATCTTCAGGGCATCGCCGGAAGGAGCCTCGATGAGATAGATGCTCTGGGTGGCAGTCTGTTGTTGACCGAGAATGCGGATTGAAGGATGCGCCATAATGCTGGCCAAACAGTCGACATTGTTCGGTGGGCTCTTTTACATTCTTGGTAAGTGCCATGCGTAACGTATTCGACCAGTTCAAGGAGCCCGAAAACAAGCTGACACACGCGCTGATGACCTCGCTAAGCGAGGAAGCCGATCTTCTCAGGAGGTTCGTGTTCTGGGCGACAGGCTCGCAAACGCCGAAAGGCCGATTGATGGTTCAGGAACAGAGCTTGCCAGGTGAGTGTGAAGAAGCCGAAGACACCGGAGAAGCTGAGCAACGGGGCCTCCCCGACGGGTGTATTCACGACGGTGATTCCTGGGCGCTAGCGATCGAGAGCAAGGTTGCCAGCCCACTGGATCTGGGTCAGCTGCGAAGGCACCGGTCGACTATTGAACGGCTCGGCTTTACGAATGTTCGCCTGCTTGCCCTAGTGGTTAGGGAGCCGGGTCACCTTCCAGTGGACGGCATTACGGTAAAGAGGTGGACCGAGCTTTACATTTGGCTCTGTTCTCAAAAGAAATCGGATTGGGCAAGGCGGCTGCGCAGCTATATGGAAGTCTTGGAGGCGAAATTGCCCAAGGAACAATATTTGAGAGAAGGCACTCTGACGGTTTTCAGCGGCATCCCGTTCGGAAAAGAGACTCCATACAACTACCTGGAAGCAAAGCGAATCCTGCGCCTGCTGATGGACCAGCTTCGGACCAACAAGCTTCTCAAAAAGGAACTGGGCGTTGATCCCTTGGCCGAAGGGCGCGGAGCCATCACTGGCAGGGATTCGGGAGCAGTATGGGACTACTTGCCACTTGGCGCGGCGGCGGGAGCCACGAAATTTACGGAGTATCCCCACCTGACAGTGGGAGTCCATGCAGACTTTGTGCAGGCACTTGTCATTGTCCCAAACGGAGTTCGAAGGACATTTCGGCGAGCCTTGATCGATGGTGGGCAAGAACGGTTTTGTGAGTTGTTCCGCTCTGTCCTTGGAAGGTATCACGATGCAATCGGCGACTCGGCGGGGGTGTCCCCGATCATCGAAGCAGTCCAGAGACGCTATCCAACGCAACGGTCTGAGCCATTCAGGGACGCCAGAATCACCTTCGATCTTCGCACCGCGTTCGAAGACAACTTTGGATTCGAGACGTCACCTAAGCATCAGCCTCAGTGGCTTCTGGCGGTCTTCGAGGCTCTCTCTCAGAAGCGATCCAACTTGCAATTGGCAGTCGGCGTGCGTTTCGATTACGCCTTGTGTCCGTTCACTCAACGCCCTGTCATCGCTCAACGCCTCGCTGAGTGCTGGGTAGCCTGCAAACCGATTATCGACCGAATGCTGTCACCAGCATGACGCACAGTGTTTCCCTTCGAACAACCTATTTTTCACCCGCATTCCTCACCCGTGATTGACCCGTTTTACACGTACTTTGGCGTTTTTCGGCGTGCTCCCACGACTTATAGGTAGTTGGAAGTATTGCTTATTACCGCCCTGAGTCAATCCCGTCCCTGGCCACTCCAATTGGTCCAGCTAGTTAGCACGCTCTGTGGAGGAAATGGCGCAGAGCTTTCGCCGAAGCTTTTCGATTTCTCGTTCGTGATACGCGATATCTAGCGATATCGCATACTCCGAGTCCGTTCCGCCTCCGTTAAGCACTTTGGCCCCTTCGAGTCGCGCAGATCGAATGGCATCTGTCTCAATCGCACAGCGGGTTGATTTCTCTTTCATGTTCCCATCCGTTAACATCTCCACGATCGCGCCACCAGCGTTCTTGAGTGCTTGATGAAGGCGATGTTCGGCGATAACACCTGTTGTCGGATGCCCGTACTCCCAAAGCCGGTGTGACACGTTGCCGGCTTCACCTATGTAATACCATCCATCATTCAAGATAAGGCGGTATACTCCCGGGACAGCTATTACGGTTGGGAATTCAAGCTTCCCACCTGTACCGAGACGGATTTCTCCGCAATACTTCCAGTTCATGATCCCCCTTCCTCCGCACCGTTCACGAGCACGGGGATTCTCTGCCTCGTAAGCATTCCCTATTTGCCATGCCAAGTCCGACGGCTAAAACTGCCGCGTTTCGCCCTCCAGATAACGCTGATATGGTTGTCTGTCAGCAATTCCATATGGCTTGGGCTCGGACGTTCAGACAAGAGGACCGCTAATGCGGGGCGACGTGGGAAGAAGAAGCGGCGGTAGTCTCGGAGCTGACCGATCGCCCTCCGAATTGTTTCTCTAGAGGTGTCTGCCTTCGCTTCGATCAATTGCCAGTGTGTGAGATCGAAGAGATCGACAAAGAGTTCGGGACCCCGAAGGTATTTGTGACCGAATCTTGCGCTATCACCCGTAAAACGGACGTACTGGTCAACGAGGATCGACTCAGGATGGTTGTGCGGACGTCCCGGAATTCCTTGAACGTGGGGTCTGAATGAAACGCGGGTATCGGACGAATTCAGTTCCCCTGCATGTTTCCAATGCCATTTGCTCTGCGGTCCGACGAGAACAGCGTCGCCGCTCAAGTTGTCGAAGTACTTGAAAGCGCCGACTGCTGGGAAACCCGCGACTGGAGAAGTAATCGGGGTCTTCAGAACTCTTATAGATTGCTTGTCGCTCCTTATGACATACCCCTTTGCTCATTGCTGTCTGTTGACGAGAACTACCTTCTGCGGCCCTTCGACAGCCAACGATCTCAAGGTCATCTTCACCTTGTTGCCTTTTCCGATTAGCGCGACGAGTCCGTGGTGTTCTCTGAACTGCTTGGGTCTCCCATAGAGTGGGATCAGGCCGCTATCGCGAACGCGGCGATACGCCGCAGGTCTGTCGCTCCATCGAACTGCTAGGTCCAACTTGCCTGACGTTTTCTTGCCTTTCATCATCAGCACTCTGGCAGCAGAACTGCAGTACCGTCAGTGCCGGGGCTCGCGGGATGCGAACGGTAAAGTTCTCCACCCGCGATTGACGGTAAAAACTCGTCCGTAACCCACCGGAGAGCTGTCCCGCTAAAATCCGCTAAAGATTCGGCCTGTTTTGACGTATAACGAGGACGTTGGCTCGCTTAAAGACGCTTAAAGCGGCTTAAATACATAGCGAGCTAAACGACGATGTATGAGAGGGTTACGAGCGGCAAGTCCTTGGATTTAAAGGGGCTGGAAATCGGCTGGCGGAGAGAGGGGGATTCGAACCCCCGATAGAGCTTTTGACCCTATAACGGTTTAGCAAACCGCCGCCTTCAGCCACTCGGCCATCTCTCCGCGTCTGTCACGGATTATACCGGAACTTCCGAGCCTCACGTCCATCCAGCCCAATTTCCCGCCCGCGCGCCCCGAACAAGCCCTCGAGTCACCTCCGAACCCCTCCGACCCGCATCGCTAACTTTCACCCGAATCCCGCCAAATCCTGGCCGCCGCTCCCCAGCGCAACCCCCGATTTCCCGTTTGTATCGAAGGGTAATTGTTGATAGATTCACAATCATGTATTCAGGCCAAAGAGCCCCGGGGCGGAAGATGCGTTTCCTCCCCCTCATCGCCGCCACGTTCTTCATGGTGTCGGGCGGGCCTTATGCTATTGAAGACATCCTTGGCGGAGCCGGTTTCGCGCGCGCCTTCCTCATCCTTCTCGTTCTTCCCTTCATCTGGAGCCTCCCCACCGCCCTCATGATCGGCGAGCTCGCCAGCGCCCTCCCCGACGATGGCGGCTTCTACATTTGGGTCCGCCGCGCTCTTGGCCCCTTCTGGGGATATCAGGAGGGATGGCTCTCCCTCTCCGCCAGCGTCTTTGACATGGCCATCTATCCCGCTTTCTGTGTCAGTTATCTCGGCAAGTTCAATGCCGCGCTCGCGGCCGGATGGCACGGATATGCCTGGTCGCTCGCTGTCGTCGCTCTTTGTTGTGCGTGGAACCTCCGGGGCGCACCCGCAGTCGGCGACGGCTCTGTCTGGATGTCCGTCGCGCTCCTCTCGCCCTTCGTTTTCTTTGTCGCCATGGGCGTGTGGCACGGCTTCAGCCATCATCCCGCCATCCGGTGGCAGGGCCCCGTCTCCCAGTCCGCGCTCTCCACCGCCATCCTCGTCGCAATGTGGAATTACATGGGCTGGGACAACGCCTCGACCGTCGCCCAGGAAGTCGAAAACCCCCAGCGAAACTACCCCCGCGCCATGATCGCCTCCACCATCGTGGTTGCCGTCACCTACATCCTGCCCCTCGCCGCCATCGCCCTCGCCGGCCTCCCCGTCGACAGCTTCTCCACTGGAGACTGGATGACCGCCGCCACCACCATCGGCGGACCCCTTCTCGGCATCGCTGTCGCTACCGGCGGCGTCATCACCGGCGTCGGCATGTTCAACGCCCTGGTCATGAGCTACACCCGCCTTCCCATGGCCATGGCGGAAGACGGTATGCTGCCCCCCGTCCTCGCCCGCCGCAACGCCCGGGGCGTCCCCTTTGTCAGCGTCCTTCTCTGCGGCCTCGCATGGGCCCTCGCCCTCAAGCTCCCCTTCGAACGACTCATCTCCATTGACCTCATCCTCTACGGCTCCAGCCTCCTCCTTGAATTCGTGGCCCTCGTCGTCCTCCGCATCAAGGAGCCCGACCTGCCCCGCCCCTTCAAAGCTGGAAACCTCGCATTCGCCATCTCCCTCGGCGTCGGCCCCGCCGCCCTCATCGGATTCGCCCTCTACGCTTCCCACACCGAAAGCGTCACCCTCCTCCATGGCACCATGCCCGCCCTGCTCTTCTCCGTCTTCGTCGCCCTCCTCGGCCCCCTCCTCTACCGCCTCACCCCCAAGCCCCTCTGGCGCCGCCGCCTCGCCCCTGCCTCCGCCACCGATTGAGCAGACGCACTTCAAGCAGCCAAATTCACTCCCCAAGCCCGCTTTTTCTAGCTGCGCATCGGACGGGATTCTGCGTGTGCTTCACCGCAGATCAGAAGTTGCCCGCTCGCCCGTTCGCAACCATCGAGAATCGCGCTCGTCCAGATCGGCGGGACACAAGCCGGCATTCCGTTACCGATCTCCACTCGATGAGTTTTTGGCGAAATGCGCCTGGTGACAACGCGCAAGAGATCGTAACGCCGATGAATGTCGGTGAGGGAAACCTAAGCGCAGTTGTCCTGAGCCACTCCGTTTGCTAGCTTTGCCTAGATGCCGATGTCGCAGCCGCCGCCTCTGCCCGAACCGCTCAGCAGGACCATTGAGACTCTCTACCGGTCGGAATCGGGACGGGTCCTGGCCACCCTCGTGCGCCTTCTCGGAGACCTGGACCTGGCTGAAGAGTCGATGCACGAGGCATTCGCCGCCGCATTGGGCACATGGCCGAAGACCGGCATTCCCGACAAGCCGCGCCCGTGGCTTATTTCAACGGCACGCTTCAAGGCCATCGACGCGATTCGCCGGCGCGTGCGCTTCGATGGAGCACAGAGAGATCTTGTTGCCCATATCGAATCGCGCGTCGACGTTGCCCCCTGCGGCAATGAAGTGACGGGAGATGCAGAGATTGAGGACGATCGCCTTCGTCTGATTTTCACCTGCTGCCATCCCGCTTTGGCACCGGAAGGACAGGTTGCGCTGACACTTCGGGAAGTCTGCGGCCTGACCACGGAAGAGATTGCCCGGGCGTTTCTGGTTACGCCGGCAACGCTCGCCCAACGAATCGTGCGCGCCAAGGCAAAGATTCGAGAGACGCCCATTCCCTACGAGGTGCCTACCCCGCAGGAGTTGCCGAAGCGGCTTGACGCGGTGCTTCGGGTCATCTATCTCGTCTTTAACGAAGGTTACTCGGCTGCGGCGGGTGCGGAGGTAACGCGGGCCGAGCTAACCGGCGAGGCAATTCGATTGGGCCGGTTGCTGACCGACCTGCAGCCACAACCGGAGATTTTCGGCCTGCTTGCCCTCATGTTGCTCCAGGAATCCCGTCGCGCCGCGAGAACCTCTTCGACCGGCGAGTTGATTTTGCTCGACAATCAAGACCGCGCGCTGTGGAACCGGGAGCAGATCGTGGAGGGAGTGGCACTGGTGCAGAGAGCCCTGGAGTCCCGCCGCTTCGGTGCTTACACTCTGCAGGCTGCGATCGCGGCCGTTCATGCGGAGGCGGAATCGCCCGCTGCGACGGACTGGCGGCAGATCGTAGCGCTTTACAACCAATTGGTACGGATTCACCCTTCGCCCGTAGCCCATCTCAATCGCGCCGTGGCCATTGCCATGCGCGATGGTCCGGAGGCCGGCCTGAAGCATATCGACGCGGTCCTGGAACATGGCGAATTGGCAGATTACTACCTGGCGCATTCAGCTCGTGCCGATTTGTACCGCAGGCTAGGCAGGACGGATGAGGCCCTGGCTTCTTATGAAAAGGCTCTAGCGCTGACCCAACAGGAGCCGGAGCGGCAATTCCTGCAGGAGCGGATTCGGCAACTGGAATCAAAGTTGAATTAAAAAATGGAGTCGGCGTGTGGCCTTGGTCTTATGATTGCTCACCTCCCATAAAAGATGGGGGTCCCAGGTCCCTCCCATTTGCGGACCTGGGATAGCAAGACAGTGTGCGCGGCGATGTATCTAACCGGAGCTGCCCCGGCCGACCCGCCTGAAATTAAAAATGAATTTGCAAATTGAATAAAAACTAGAAATCTCTGTCGATTTCCTGTCTCCCCAACGACTATGGGACAAAAGAACGATGAGCCCCTGAGCGATCAGGAAGCAAATCATCGGGAACACACCACGGAAAGCAAGGAGAACTCATGCCACAGTATTTGGTTTGTAACTACATCCCCGACAACTTCGACCCGTCGACCGTAACCGAAGCGATGATGGAACAGGTTCACGCGCTCAACCGCGAAATGATCGCTGCCGGCGTGCGAAAATTCGCCTGCGGCATTGCCCCGCCCGCCAACGCAAAGACCCTGCGCGCCCAGCCCGACGGCAAGGTGCTCGTAACCGACGGGCCGTACATCGAGACCAAGGAACACATGGGCGGATTTTGGATATTGGAGTGCGCGGATATCGACGAGGCGCTGGCATGGGCGAAGAAGGGCGCCATCTTCTGCGATGTGCCCGGCGAGGTGCGCGAGCTTCTTTTCTTCCCGGCTCCCGAGAAAGGAGAAGAACAGTGAAATACCTCTGTTTTGGCTACTATGACAAAAGCAAATTCGACGGCATGACTGAGAGCGAGCGAAACGCCATGTTCGATCGGTGCTTTGCCTATGACGACCATCTTCGCGCCGGCGGGCACTGGGCCGGTGGAGAAGCACTGCAGGGGCCGGAGACCGCCCTGACCCTGTCCTGGAAGAATGGCAGGGTGGCAACGACCGACGGCCCCTATGCTGAAACCAAGGAACAGCTCGGCGGCATTCTCGTCCTTGAGGCGAGGGACATGAATGAAGCCCTGCAACTCATGGCGCAGCATCCGGCGGTGACGTACGGCAACATTTTCGAGATTCGGCCAGCCGGGGAAATGCACGAAATCATCAAGGCAAGCGAGCAGCGGCGGAGACAGGTCGTTGCACCCTGATTGTCACGGACGAAATCGACAAAGCGCTGGCACGCGCCAAGAAAACGCGGCCAGCGCTGCAGCGATGCTCCGCGGAGTCAACTGTCTGCGGTTGCACACAGGCCGGGGAACCCATGCAGCCCCGGTTAGATTCCCCCAGGAAGACTAGAAATTGAAAACACCCATGTCGCCGGGGAGGGTAGTGGTTCCACGCCAAATCGCTCAATTACTCGTCAGACGCTTCACCGCGTCCCTCGCCTGAATTTCAATCCGGATATTCCCCTCTCGCCATTCCCGATTCCTTCCGTATACTGCCCACGGAGGTCACCATGGCGATCAATGAAAATCTAAGCTGGGCCGAGGTCGGAGCCATCGGCACTGGCGGCGACAACCACGTGCGCGACGCGTTCAAGGGCGGCTACGCAGATAAAGTGCTGCTCCCCACCGGCTTCGAACTCTATAAGTTCAACGAGTACAACTCCCTCGCCCCCGCCGGCGCCGCCACCGTCAGCCCCTGGTGGAGCCCCTTCGACTCTTACAAGCACGACGGCGGCTGGGAGCAGCGCAAAAAACTCGCCACCCATCTCGGCGTCAGCATTCGCGAATTCGGCCGCGTCACATCTGCGGTTAAGGAAAACTGGAACTCCCTTTCTTACCTGCTCGTCATCATCCTCGGCCAGAATACCTACGCCTACTTCGGCGGATTCGCCCAGATGGCCCGCATCGATGAGGGCCAGGCCAGCAAGCGCAAAACCGGTGAAGCCCGCGGCTTCACCAAGAACCTCCCCGGAGGCGGCACCCAGTTCTATATCCCCAACCTCCGCCCCCAGGACGTCTCTTCCTGGCGCGTAGAACCCCTCGTCTAGCCCCACCAAATGCAACCCGAAGGACAAGCCATTGTCAGGTGGCTGACGTGCTTCATCGGAGGGAGGCGAGGATTCCAATCCTGGCATCACGCCACGGCTCGCAGGGGCTTTTTAGCCCCTGCGGGATCCATCGAACCGCTTTACAGCCGGTGCCCCCTCTGACCGCGCTGTTGCAGGCAACTGTGGCAAAACCACCAATCCCAACAGCCTTCATCGTTCTTCTTTCAAGACCAACCGGCGTGTGCCAGTGCTCGTCTTTGAGACTGGGAGAGCAATCCCTTTGCATCCCAAACAAAAAACAAAGGCGGTGGGCCGAAGGCCCACCGCCCCCGACGCTCTTCCACCTAGACCGTCGCTTCCAGGTTTACCCGGTCCGCGATTTCCGTAAGCACCGCGTCCGCGTTCTCTTCTTCCGCCTCGATCGACTCCAGAAGCGCCGCATCCTCGTCCAGGCCCATGATCTCGGCCCAGCGCCGCAGCGTCCCATACACCGCAATCTCGTGATGCTCCACCTGCTGTGCCGCGCCGATCAGCGCGATGTCCCGCACCGACGGATCGGTTGCATCCCGAATCGTGTCCGAAGCTTCCGTCGTCAATCCGCCGATTACTTTGCACGTCTCGGTCGCCGCTTCGCCAAGGTGCTTCTGCAGCAGGCTCTCCACCGTCGATACGTGCCCCTGCGTCTCGTCCAGGTGCATCCGGAACGCATCCGCTAATTCGGGATCGGTGGAGTTCTCGATCATGTCCGGCAACGCCTTGGTGATCTTCTGTTCCATGTCCAGGGCCTTCTTTAGATTGCTGATATACAACGTGCGGAGATCTTCAATGTGCGCTGAAAATAACTTCATGTTCATTCCTCCGGTGCCTTGGTGGTTGTCTGGGTTTGCCACTCCGCCTGGCCGGCTGGCCGCAGCCAGCGGCAATCGCGCACCGAGCTGTGAACCCGGTCTCGAAGTGGTCAACTATCCGCTTCAGGCGCAGTGCTTCCCCCGCGCCTGTAAGCGATCGCTTGTCGATTCGCTCTTAAAAGGTCGTTTGCATTTCCTTCGTGATTACGGGACCTTGCGCGTCTGCGATTGGCGTCGGAACCCGCGCTGACCCGCCGCCTTCCCCGCGGAATCAAGCGTCAAACTTTCATCGGACCTGCGCGTCGCTTCCCAGTGGCCTGCCCTGCCGTTCAGGCCTTCCACTGTTCAGCTACTATGAGAGGCGTTCAATCCCCTTGGTTGCCCCGCTGTCGCGAATTGCTTCTGCATCTGTCCGTCTCAAATTCCCGCGTCGGACCGGTACCGGCAATACCCGCACATCGCCCAAACGGCAGCGACGAGGTCTCAGCCCTGAGATTTCAATTTGAGAATATTCGGCCCGGAGAGCCAAAACAGGGTATCCCAGGTCCGAAACTTTCGGACCTGGAATTGAAGGTTAACGAACTCACACTTGCGCTCGGCCGAGACCGCGACGCAAATCCGCCCGTGGCCAGACTCGGCAAAAAACACTCAACTTGTATTCATAGAGTGTTGCGCCCGGGGTTTGGGCGCAAAGTTGACTCATCGGTAAACCCGCGCAGCGACTGTCGTGCGCCTTCCGCCGGCCGCCGCGCTTTCTCTACTTCAGCGCCTTCATCTTGGCTTCCAGCGGCTTCGCGTGCGCCTTCTTGTCTTTGTTTTCTTCAAACTGCTTTGCCGCATGAATCACGTGGTCGCGCGCGTAGGCGGCATCATGCCAGCCCTTGATCTCTACCCGCTTGCCTTCCAGATCCTTGTAAATCGAGAAGAAATGCGTGATTTCCTTCAGCATATGCGGATAAATATCGGTGTAATTCCAAACATTGTTATAGCGAGGATTGTTCTTCCCCACCGCCAGCACCTTCTCGTCCAGCACGCCCTGGTCCAGCATCTCCAGCAGCCCGATCGGACGAACTTCCTGCACGCATCCAGGGAAACTCGGCCCCGGCACCAGCACCAGAACGTCCAGTGGATCCCCGTCGTCGCTCAACGTCGACGGAATAAAACCATAGTCTCCTGGATAGTGAACCGGAGAATGCAAATTCCGATCCAACTTAAACACATGCAGTTCTTTATCGTATTCAAACTTGTTGGTGCCGTCTTTGGGAATTTCGATGACTGCCCTAAAAACCTCAGGGGACCGGTCCCCAATTGGCAATTCCAGATAATTAATCATTCGTTCCTGCTCTCCTGTGCCGCAAACATAAGTATGAACTGAGCCCGTTACTCGATGAGATGCATCAGACCCCTACCGGCTGCGCGCCGGAACTACTATAATCACGGATAATGAAGGCGCATGTCTATGTCACTTTAAAGGCATCTGTCCTGGATCCGCAGGGACAGACGATTCAGAACGCGCTCCGCAAGATCGGATTTTCCGATGTCTCCGCTGTGCGCCAAGGCAAATATTTCGCGATTTCGCTAGACGATGGCTTGAGCGCCGAGGCTTCGCGCGAACAGGTCGAGCGCATCGCGCGCGAAGTTCTCACCAATCCCGTCATCGAAGACTTTACGTACCAGATAGAGAAATAGCCTTGTCATGCGGCTTAGTTCCGGATCGCGGCTCCTGCTCTCTTGCCTCAGCGCAATGAGTTTCAAAGCCGCCGACTGAAGCAGTGATCCAGCAGCGGTTCTCGAAGTTTGACTCCGCTTTACAAATTAAAGAAAAACACCGGAGCCATGGACGCGAGCACAGCCCCTACCTGTATGACAAGCACGTAGAGCGTCGGTCGCGGTGCTTGCGGCAGCCACTTGATGGCGAAGAACAGCAGCACGGGCACTTGCCCCGCCATCAGCAGTTGCCAGATATGTGCGGCCGCTCCTTCATCCGCTTCTCGCGCGACCCCGTACATCGCGATGTGTCCCAGCACCACCGACAGCGCGGCCAGCGACATCGCGACGGGAATCAAGGCACTCGGCTTCAGGGCCAAAGCTCCGAAGGTTCTACCATGCGAACTGAGTTGGCTCGATGACAATACATGCTCCTTCAAGGCGCCGCGAATAATATCGAATGTTGCGCCAACGCCGCCGCGATGTTCGTGCAGAACAGTCTCGAACTCCTCACCGTAACGATCTCTCCAACGGTGCGGATACAGATAGATCAAAAGATGTGCAAGTCGGCGGTTCATACGGCTTCTAGTCTTTTCAGTCCGGCTTTGGCGAACTGGCGCAGGGTTGCCAGCTTCGACCGTAGAACGCGCAGACCCTCCAGTGTGATGCGGTAAGGCTGCCGGCGGTCTTCAGGGGGAAGCGGCTCGATCCATCCCTGCTGCTCGAGCTTGGCAATGGCGCCATACAGTGTTCCCGGCCCCAGGCGGGTTCCGCACAGGCCCACGATGTCTTCGGTCATGGCGTGTCCATGTTTTGGCCCGCTCGCCAAACTGGCCAGAACCAGCAGCGGAGGATCGGAATAGTATCCCAGGCCGCTATCCTGATCGGGCTTTACTACGTTACGCGTACTACGCATTACGTAGTTATCCCACATCTCAACGATCTTTGCAAGGACCGATCATCGAAGATCCCGCGGGTACCAGTCTCAGAGTGGCTCGAAAGTCGCTTAGAATCCTTCTATGTGCGGAATAGTTGGTTATGTAGGACCCAAGAAGGTTGTTCCGGTCATCATCGAGGGGCTAAGGCGCCTTGAATACCGAGGTTACGATTCAGCAGGAATCGCCGTCGGCAGCCCCGGCCAGGACATCCTGTCGGTTGCGCGCGCACCCGGCAAGCTGCACAACCTTGAAGAGGTACTCAAGAAGCATCCGCTCGAAGGAACCTTCGGCATCGGCCATACGCGCTGGGCCACGCACGGTCGCCCCACGGAAGAAAATGCGCATCCTCATCGCGATTGCAGCGGGCGCATCGTGGTGGTGCACAACGGAATCGTTGAAAACTACCTTGAGCTGAAACGCGAACTGATCGGGCAGGGCCACAAGTTCGTTACCGAAACCGATACCGAAATCATCGCCCACCTGATCGAACAGGTGCAGAAGGAAGCTGAAGCAGCCGGCGCGCCTCTTTGCCTCGAATCCGCAGTGCGCCTGGCGGTGAAGAGGCTCCGGGGCGCCTTCGCATTGGGGATTCTTTCCGCATCGGAACCCGACAAGATCGTAGCCGCTCGTTCTGGGCCTCCGGTCGTTATCGGCGTTGGCGAAGGTGATTCCTTTGTGGCGTCCGATGTGCCAGGCATCCTCCACCACACGCGCAATATTTATTTTCTGGCCGACGGCGACATGGCCATTCTCACTCCTGGCGGCGTCAAGCTGACCGATTTCGAAGGCCGGCCCATCGAACGCGCCATCACGCGCATCCAGTGGGACCCCATCCAGGCGGAAAAGGGCGGCTACAAACATTTCATGCTCAAAGAAATCTGGGAGCAGCCGCGTGCCATACGCGATACAACGCTGGGCCGCATGTCACTCGATTCGGGCAAAGTGTTTCTCGGCGAGATGGAAATTGCCGACGAGGAATTGGCCGACGCCTCCAGCATCAACATCGCCGCGTGCGGCACCAGCTGGCATGCCGCGCTGGCCGGCAAGTACATGATCGAGAGACTGGCGCGCCTTCCGGTGGATGTGGACTACGCCAGCGAATATCGCTATCGAAATCCGATTCCCGATCGCAACGCGCTAGGGCTGCTCATTACGCAATCGGGAGAGACCGCCGACACGCTGGCCGCACAACGCGAGATGATCGCACTGGGCTCAAAGACAGTAGCCATCTGCAACGTTGTGGGTGCCATGGTGGCGCGCGAAGCCCACGGCGCCATCTACACTCATGCGGGACCGGAAATCGGCGTCGCTTCGACCAAGGCGTTTACGGCGCAACTGACTGCCCTGTTTTTGCTGGCGCTGAAGCTTGGACAGTTGCGCGGCCGGGTGGACACAAGGCGATCGGTGGAATTGATGGAGGAATTGAGCCGAATTCCGGGCAAGATCGACGAAGTATTGCGCCAGTCTTCACCGCAGTGCGAAAAACTCGCCAAAGACTTTTGCAATGCGCGCGACTTTCTTTATCTCGGTCGCGGGATTCACTTTCCCATCGCGCTGGAAGGCGCGCTGAAGTTGAAAGAAATTTCTTACATTCACGCCGAGGGCTATCCCGCCGGCGAGATGAAGCACGGCCCCAATGCGCTGATCGATGAAACGCTGCCTGTGGTCGTGCTGGCGACGCGCGACCATGCCGATGCAGCATCGAAATTGCGCTATGAGAAGACGCTCTCGAATATTCAAGAGGTGACGGCGCGCTCTGGGCGCGTGATTGCAATTGCCACTGAAGGCGACACAACCATCGGCGACCAGGTGGAGCATGTTATCCATGTTCCACCTGCATTCGAGTTACTGTCGCCGTTGATCGAGATTGTTCCGCTGCAGCTATTGGCGTATTACATCGCCGTTCGACGTGGATGCGACGTCGATCAGCCACGCAACCTGGCCAAGTCAGTAACGGTGGAGTAAGTCCCCGGTATCTTGAAATGGCGGTGAAGGTGAATAGCAATTCCGCCTACTGCGCGGGTATTTCCCCTGCTGTGCAGATATTCTTGCCTACTATCCTGGGCGCGTAAATGGTCCAACTGGAGAAAGGCCGATAAATTATCTGTCATCCGATTGCCCCTTAAGACCAAGCCGCGCAGCTGAAAACGTCGTGAACGACCTGACGCACAGCACCATGATCCTGTGCCATAACGCGGTCTTCCAATCGGGGCAATCATGTTATCTAACGGTGAGATTCGGCATGCGTGGGCGGGAATGGCGGACGTGTCGTCGCCATGCCGAAGCAACAGAGTTCCAAACTCGGCCGCCCGCAGGTGCCGGTTCACTTGGGATGTAAGACTCCTGTCTCACTCGTAGCGCAGGGCCAAAAGCGGGTTGATTCGCGAAGCCCTCCGGGCGGGTATGTATCCCGCGACCAACGCCGCTGAGGACAGGAGGAAGACCGCGCCCGCGATACTGAACGGATCGGTTCCCTTCAGCCCATAAAGCATATCGCCGACGAGCCGTTGGCCTGCCAGCGTCACCGGCAGGCCAACCGCAATCCCAGCCAGCACCAGCACCGCGATCTCGCGCATCACCTGCCAGCCCACTTGAGAACGATCCGCACCCAGCGCCATGCGAATCCCGATCTCGCCGGTCCGGCGCCCCACCAGGTACGACATCAGCCCATAGAGCCCGATGCACGAGAGAAACACCGCCACCAGCCCGAAGAATGCCGACAGCTTGGCAATGATCGCCTGGTTGGCATACGACCGCGCCACCAGCTCATCCATGGTCATTAGGTCGGTGATGGGCAATCTGCGATCGATGCCGTGAATGGCCCGCTGCACCTCGGCGGAGATAGTGCTGAAGTCCCCCTTGTATCGCACCTCGAAGTCGCCGAAGCCCCATTCGCGCTGCGAGTAGGGCAGATAATCGATATAGGCGGGCGGCTCCTGGATGTCATCGAATTTTACGTCGCGCACGATGCCGACCACCTGCACCTGCATCGCAGTGTAGCCCGAATCGGGCGAGCCAATTGAGTAGGTACGCCCGATCGGCGAGCCGGCTGGGAAATACTTTTTCGCTACGCTCTCGCTGATGATGGCGACGCGCTGCGAGGTTGCGCTATCCTGCGGGCCGAAGGCACGACCGGCAATAAGCGGAATCTGCATGGTCTTAAAATATGCGTCGCCAATGATGTTGTGCGGCACGTTCACATTGCGGTCGATCGGCATGCCCGGAACGAAAATTAACGAGTTCCAGCTTCCTTCGTTGAAGGTAAACGCGGAGAAGCTGGCAGCGTCGACCCCAGGCAATGCGTTCACGCGAGCCTCGATCTGATTGTAGAGCACCTTGAGCCGCGGATCGTCATCCTTGTAGCCGGTCAGCGTGTAGTCGATATCCATCCGCAGCACGTTCTCCTTGTTGAAGCCCATCCCGGCACGGCTCAGGTTGATGAGCGTGCGCAGAAAGAGGCATGCTCCCACCATCAGCACCAGCGAGAGCGCTACCTGCGACGCTACAAGAATTCTGCCCAGGGGCGAGCGGGCCGCGGCGGATGCTGCGCCCGAACCGCTCTTCAGCGATTCGGTCAGTTGCAGGCGCGTGGCGCGCAGACTCGGCATTGTTCCGAACAGCACCGCTGTGCATACCGTCATCACCAACGTGAACCCCAGGAGCCGCAGGTTGAGCGAGACGTCGAGCGGAATGGTGTTCTGGCCGTGCGGAAGCATTGCGAGGAGAACCCGATTGGCCGCGGCTGCAAATCCGATCCCCAGCGCCCCGCCCGCAAACGCGAGCAGCAGGCTTTCCGTAAGCAACTGACGCATGATCCGCGTCCGCGGCGCTCCCAGCGCTTGCCGTACCGCCAGTTCGCGCGCACGCGCCGTCGAGCGGGCCAGCAGCAGGTTGGCGATGTTGGCGCAGGCGATCAGCAGCACCAGCGCCACAATCACCATCAGCACTTGCAGCGGCTCCGAGTAGGCGCGGCGCAGATACGAGAGCCCCCGCTCCATGGATTTTAGCGTCACGTGGCTCTTGTTGAGCCGCGACAAATTCTCCTGGTTGAGTTTGGCGTCGGGGAAGCTGGGCAGGATTTGGCGGAACAGGATGTTCACGTTGGCCGTAGCCTGCTCAACGCTCACCCCGGGCTTGAGGCGGCCGATAATGTAGAGCGATTCCTTGAAGTTGTCCTTGTAACCGCCCCAACCCGGGGGAATCACAGCAGACATGGACAGCGGAGCAAACGCATCGGGAGAATCGCCCACCTGGGTACCAAAGAACTCCGGCGGAGTGACGCCCACGATTTCGAAAACCGTGCTGCCCAGTCGCACCTTATGCCCCAGGATTGATGGATCGGATGCGAACCGCCGCTTCCAGAAACCGTTGCTGATGACAATGACGGGATGATCGCCTTCGCTGGAGTCGTCATTCTCATTCAGTAAGCGGCCAGATTGCGGTTCCACGCCGAGAGTCTGAAAGTACGTGCCCGAAACCGTCTGCACGTTGATCAGTTCCGGATCCTGGCGGCCATCCACAAATCCGTGCGGATGGTTGGTCATGCTGTAATAGGCCGCGGTGTCGGAGAAAACCGCGTTCTTCTGCTGAAACTGCCGATAGAACGGATATGAGTAGAGTTGCGTGGCCGCGAAGCTGTCGGTTATGCCGCTCGCATCTTGATCGCCAAGCTTGACCAGCTGTTTCGGATCGCGCACCGGGAGCGAGCGCAACATCACCGCGTCAATAAAGCTGAAAATCGCGGTGTTGGCCCCGATGCCCAACGCCAGCGACATAAGCGCTACAAATGTAATCGCCGGCGTGCGCAGCATCGAGCGCATCCCGTATCCAGCGTCCTGCAGAAATGTCTCCAGCCAGTTCCAGCCCCACGCCATGTAGCTCCGCTCCTTTATGCGAGTAACGTTGCCGAATCTGCGGTGCGACGCCCGCTCCGCCTCTTCCGCCGAGAACCCGGACGCAATCTTCTGCTCCCGCCGCAATTCCACGTGCAGCCGCATCTCCTCTTCGAGGTCCTGCTGAAAACGGGCGCGATGGAGCAGCATGTACACGCGCCGCCTGAGTTCACCGCCAAGTCTCATTGCTCTTCCTCACGCTGTCTGGATCACCCGCGAAATCGCCCCCATCACCCGCTCGAACTGCGACAGTTCAACTCTCAGCTGTTTCTTTCCATCGGACGTGAGAGTGTAGTAGCGCGCGCGCCGATTGCCGGCCGTCACGCCCCATTCGGCTTTCACCCAACCCTTGATCAGCATGCGCTGCAACGCCGGGTAAAGAGAGCCTTCCTCCACCTGTAGAACATCTTCGGAGCAGTTTTCGATGAATTCCGCAATCTCGTAGCCGTGCAAGCGGCCGCGCACGGCGAGCGACTTCAGAATGAGCAGGTACAGCGTGCCGGGGGGAATTTCGTCGCGGTTGCCGTCGGTATCAGGGGTTCGGCGTAGCAGCGCAGCCATAAATTCCTCCGGCGCACTAACATAGTTTATCTATGCCAGTGTCCGGGCTACGCCAGATCCTGTCAATCCCTTTTGTGATGAACGGGTGGTGCACTGCCCTCCGGGGACGATCAATCCGTGCCAAATCGTATCGCCGTTGCTCAGCGTGGTCTGCTGATACTTGTCGGAACAGTACCAGGTGATAAATTGCTCCATGCCTGGGATGCTATGAAGCAGAGATCGGGCTGTTTACCAAGGCAGGGCTGAATCCGGTCTTCTTTGCGGATACGGTGATCGGGACACGCATGCCGAACCTGACTTATATGCTGACCTTCCCTGACTTGCCGACTCTGACAGCTCATTGGGCAGCGTTCGCGGACGATACGGCGTGGAAGGAGCTCTCGCACAAGCCCGGCAATACCGATGCGGAGATCGTAAGCAACATTACCAACCTGTATCTGAGCCCGCTGAGCTGCTCACAGATTTGAAATTGATCGTGGCGGTGACCCTGCCCAGCAGGCCCATCATGCCTGGCATTTGCCCGGCCGGTTCGGGTGGAGATTGCGTGTGGCGCGAGCATCGCCGGAATGATGGCGACAATGCCCAGCGTGCCGGGTGTCGAAACATCGACCATACTGCGTTCACAGCCATCCAACACGGTCCCCGGAATCTTTTCCGTGACTAACAACCTTCGGGTGGTTCCAAGCAGGTGCGAATTTCTCACAGGAAAGGGAAATTCGCGCTATTTCGGGGTATTTTGGGGTGTTTTTTGACGGTCCGCGCGAGACCGGCCCTTGACGGCACAGAAACGACCCCCAGGTAAGGTACTGTGCTACTTGAGGATGGCGACGCATAGGCACAGCAGGGAAGAATGGCCGGCAAAATTCCGATACCGGTTCGCAACATAAATAGGGGGGAGGGGGGTATAAACCTCCTCTTAGCCCTGTTTGGAGTCTGCGATTGGCCTGGAAACCAGAGAGAAAGGCGCCGCAAACTGAACCTCGACCTAGCCAGTATGCTCCAGAAATCGACAATTTTCAGCAAATGCTCTCTGGAGTGAATCGGTGCGGCACTCATGTCCGTTTCGCAACACTGTCCGGCGGGTCGTAGTTATCCCGAGGCCGCCCTCCCGATTACATTTCCATCGCCGCCGTAGCCAACGCCCTCAACGCACGCACCCTCGGAGAGCGCACCGACGCATGTCAGGATCAAATTCCGATTCATGAATATGTCAATCAACCCACGCAGTGATAGACTCGATCCACCAATTAAACCGAGATTATCACTGGATTCTGCGATTGATCTGACTCTTTGCGGTTCCTTCGCGGGACGATGTCTGCCTATGTGATTCATGCCGCCCGGGCGGGGTGATTCTCTGATCCACTGCTGGAGTTGCCATGATTGCCTTGCCTTGTTTTTTGCGCTCGACCGTTCTTGCATTCTGCTCTGTACCTGCCTCAATACTCCCCAGGAAGCGCTCGCTCCTGGTCAATCTGTTTGTTGGGTTGCTCCTGACCGGCGGGGCATGGAACCGGGCTCATTCCCAGCAGGTGCCGCAACACTTGCGTCATCATGTTCATCGCGAAGTTTCCGCAGGGCAGGCGCCGCTGCTCGGCCCTATGCCGTCGGATCAGGAGTTGAACCTTTCCATCGTGTTGCCGCTCCGCAACACGGCAGACCTGACCAGCCTGCTTCGGCGGCTCTACGATCCGTCTAATCCCGACTACCGGCGCTTTCTCACCGTCGCTCAGTTTACCGAACAGTTTGGTCCCACGGTTGAGGACTACCAGCGAGTTGTCGCGTTTGCGGAAAGCAATGGCTTCACAGTCACAGATATGCCTGCGAACCGATTGATCGTGCCCGTCCGCGGCACCGTAGATCAGATCAATCGAGCCTTCAACGTAAGCATGAATTCCTATCAACATCCCACGGAGAGCCGCACCTTCTTCTCCCCGGATCGCGAGCCCTCGCTCAATTTAGATGTACCGATTGCGCATATCTCGGGATTGAATAACTTCTCTATTCCACAACCGATGTTGAGGCGCGTTGCCGAGAGTCAACCGATTGCGAATCTCAGCGGATCGGGCCCAGGCGGTTCGTATCTGGGTAGCGACATGCGGGCGGCGTACTACGGTGGCACGACGCTTGACGGTGGCGGCCAGGCGGTGGGTGTTCTGGAGTTTGACGGGTACTATTCGAGCGATGTGGATTTGACCTTCACCACTGCCGGGCAGTCCTACAAGGTGCCTGTGAACAACGTTTTGCTGGATGGGGTAAACGGGCAGCCGGTGACATCGGGCGGCGAAGCCGAAGTCGTATTGGACATCGTCCAGGCAATCGGCATGGCCCCCGGCTTGAGCCAGGTCCGCGTGTATATGGGCAGGAACGATGCCAGCATTCTGAATTCAATGGCCGCGGAGAACCTCGCCAAAGAACTGAGTTGCTCGTGGGGATGGCTGCCCGAAGATCCTTCGGTTGCCGACACGTTCTTCCAGGAGTTCGCCGCGCAAGGACAGAGTTTCTTCACTTCTTCCGGTGACGATGGAGCCTTCGATGCCGCCATCAATCCCTATTTCTATCCCCAGGAAGATATGTATGTCACGGCTGTGGGTGGAACTCATCTGGCAACCAGCGGTCCCGGAGGGACTTGGGTAGACGAGAGTGCCTGGAATTCCTATGGCGGCGGCAGCGGCGGCGGTGTTAGTCCCGACGGCATCCCCCTACCCAGCTGGCAGACCGGCCTGGCAAACTCCGCGAATGGCGGATCTTCGAGTCTGCGTAATGTACCGGACGTCGCCATGGAAGCGGACGCCGACAACTTCTTTTGTTCGATGGGGCAGTGTTGGGGAGGTGCCGCCGGCACCAGCTTCGCCGCGCCGCGCTGGGCCGGTTTTATGGCCTTGATCAATCAACAGGCAGTGGAAGCGGGCACGGCGCCGTTGGGCGGAATCGGCTTTATCAACCCCGCCATTTACTCCATCGGCTCCGGGGGAAGATTCAGCAACGACTTTCCACGACATCACGGTGGGCAACAATAACACGGCCAACCAGGCGGTATGGTTCAGCTCTGTTGCCGGATACGATCTGGTGACAGGATGGGGAAGCGCAAACGGCCAAGATCTTATCGATGACCTGGCTGGACCGCAAGTTCCGGGCTTCTGGCTTTCGTCTTCCTCGAGCACCGTTTCCATAAACCCGGGTAGCTCCAGTTCGACAACCATCTCGGTGACCGATGCCGGTGGATTTTCCGGAAAAGTTAGCCTGACGCTGGCATCTGCCTTGCCTGGCGGCGTCACTGCGTCTTGGGGAACGAATCCGACATCCGGGACCAGTGTACTCACACTCAATGCAGCCAGTTCGGCCCCGACGGCAAGCACCACGGTGTCCATTACCGGAACATCCGGCGATTTGACCGCGACGACGAACATAACGGTGGGGGTGCACCCGCCCAGCTTCCTTCTCTCGGCATCGCCTAACATGCTGGGCGTGAACCAGGGCGGTTCCGGGCAATCCACGATCACCGTAAGACCGCAATATGGATTCACTGGGAACGTGGACCTGGCTATATCCGGTCTGCCCAGTGGAGTGACGGCATCCTGGAGTGCGAATCCGACATCCGGAACCAGCGTCGTGACGCTGACAGCGAGCAGTTCAGCACCTTCCAGCACAAGCACGTTGACGATTACAGGGAAGTCCGGCAGTTTGACCGCAACAACGACGATAACTTTGGGTGTCCACGCGCCGAGCTTCACGCTTTTCGGTCCCGGAACTGTCGACGTCGGCCAGGGCAGTTCGCAGGTATCCTACGTTTCTGTGAATGCGATGTACGGGTTCACAGGCAACGTGAACCTTTCAATATCCGGTCTGCCTGCGGGTGTTACGGCGTCTTTCTCGCCGAACCCCACGACCGGACTCAGCAACCTGACGTTGGTCGCGGACAGTTCGGCGAGCGTGGGTACGAGTTCTCTGACCGTCACCGGGACATCCGGCACCCTGACCGCTACCTCCACGATAAGTTTGGGCATCCATGCACCGAGCTTCACACTTTCCGGCCCTGGAACTGTCGACGTTGGCCAGGGCAGTTCGCAGACGTCGTACTTCTTTGTGACCCCCCTGTATGGATTCAATAGCAATGTGAGCCTTTCCGTGTCGGGTCTGCCCCCCGGCATTACCGCATCCTTCTCTCCGAATCCAACCACCGGAACCAGCATCCTGGCGGTCTCGGCGAGCGGTTCCGCGAGTCTGGGAACGAGCAAGTTGACGATCACTGGAACGTCAGGCAATCTGACCGCAACGACCAACGTGACCCTGGGCGTCCACACTCCCGGATTTACGCTCTCGGGGGGAGCCCTGGATATCGGACAGGGAAATTCGGGTACATCGTATGTGTTCGTCAACCCGCAATATGGGTTCACTGGCAGCGTCACCCTGAGTGTGACTGGTCTTCCCAGCGGCGTGACGTATCTGTGGAATCCGAATCCGACATCGGGAAGCAGCATGTTGACGCTGACCGCGAGCAGCACCGCGCCCGCGGGTCAATACACTCTGACGGTCACTGGAAAATCCGGCAGTTTGACGGCAACGACCACCGTGATTCTCGGTGTCCACGTGCCGACGTTTACCCTCTGGGGCGGGGGGAGTGTCAGTATCGGGCAGGGAACCACAGCCACATCCTATGTAGGAGTGGGTGGCCAATATGGATTCACCGGCAGCGTGACTCTCTCCGTATCCGGCTTGCCCAGCGGCGTGACAGCCTCGTTTTCGCCGAACCCAACTACCGGTAACAGTACGTTGAGCTTCAGCGCAAGCGCTTCTGCGAAGATCGGGCAATACAGCCTGACCATCACTGGCACTTGCGGTAGCCAGACGGCGACCACCCTGGTGACGCTGGGTGTCTATGCCCCCACATTCACGGTCTGGACTCCGGGAAACCTGGATATCGGTCAGGGAACCGTTGCGACGTCGTGGATCAATATCTATCCTCAATACGGATTCACCGGCAGCGTAACTCTTTCTGTATCCGGCCTGCCCAGTGGCGTCACTGCGTCTCTCTCTCCGAATCCCACAACAGGAAACAGTATGCTTACCTTTACGGCGAGCGGTACCGCGACCCTGGGGCAATACAACCTTACGATTACCGGCACGGCCGGCACGCAGACGGCAACCACCACTTTGTCGCTCGGGGTCTATACCCCGTCGTTCACTCTCGGGAGCATGGGAAGCGTGAATATCGGTCAGGGAACTTCCGGAACTTCCTGGGTCAATGTCTACGGCCAATATGGATTCGCCGGGAATGTGACTTTCTCAGTATCCGGCCTGCCCAGTGGCGTCACTGGGTCCTTCTCTCCGAATCCCGCAACCGGAAGCAGCACGCTTACTCTAACCGCCAGCGGCACGGCGAATCTGGGGCAATACAACGTTACGATTACGGGGGTTTCCGGCACGCAAAGCGCGAGCACGACGCTCTCTCTCGGAGTGTATGTGCCCACCTTCACCCTTTCGTGAGGAGGAAACCCGAGCATTGGGCAGGGAAGCTCCGGTGCCGCCTACCTGTGGATCTACCCCCAATACGGGTTTAACGGCAGCGTCACGCTGTCGGCGTCGGGTTTACCCAGCGGCGTTACCGCGTCTTTCACGCCAAATCCTGCCACCGGATACAGCACACTGACATTCTCCGCCAGCAGTACCGCAAGCCTGGGACAGTATTCCGTCACGATTACAGGCACTTCCGGGAGTCAGACCGCGACGCTGACGCTCACGCTGGCAGTGTATGCGCAGAGCTTCACAGTCAATGCCTATCCGAATAGCTTGAGCATGGATGACGGCAGTTCAGCCACGGTCAATGTTAATTTGAATTCGCAATATGGATTCAACGGTCAGGTCGATTTTGCCGCGACCGGACTTCCCGGCGGCGTCACTGCATCGTTTACGCCAAATCCCACCACCTATAGCACCATGCTGACCCTGAGCGCGAGCAGCACCGCCACGCCGGGCACAGCGAATGTCATGGTCACCGGCACTTCCGGAAGCCTGTCCGCCTCCACGCCTCTCGCTTTGACGGTCAATGCGCCGAGTTTTACGGTCGTGGACGCACCGGCTGAAATCAACCTGCTGCCCGGGTCTTCCAGAACCTCCACGATCGTCGTGGTCCCTCAACATGGGTTCAGCGGCAATGTGAGTCTCGATGCCACGGGACTGCCGAGCGGGGTGAGCGCAACCTTCTCTCCCAATCCGGCAATCCCAGGCTCATCCACCCTGATGACGGTGACGGCGAGTAGTTCCGCGATCCCAGGATCGAGCATCGCCACAATTACCGGGACCGCCGGTGCGCTGGTTGCCACGGCGCCTCTGGTGGTGGGGATCAACACCACCCCGGTTTCAAGCTCGACGACGTTGGCTGTGACTTCTGGCGGCTCATCCGCCACGTCGGCTGCGCAAGGTGCGGTGGTAACGTTGACCGCGACTGTACGCGCAGGATCGGCGGCTGTATCGGCCGGTCAGGTGAACTTCTGTGACACAACGTCGCCTTGCCGCGATCCGCTCCATCTCCTCGGGAGCGCGCAATTGACGCACGCGGGAATCGCGGTTCTGAAGCTTGCGCCGGGAATGGGATCCCACAGCTATAAGGCATTTTTCCTGGGCACCAACCTCAACGCAGCAAGCACGTCCGGAGCCGCGAATTTAACCGTAACCGCCGCGGTGCCAACCACGACAACCATTGCGCAGAGCGGCAACCCGGGCAACTACACTCTGACTGCAACGGTCACAGGGCAAGGGCTGCAATCTCCTGCGGGGACGGTATCGTTCCTGGATACAAGCGCCGCGAATTCCGCGCTTGGCACGGGTGTTTTGGGATCGGCCCAGGCATCGCTTCACTGGCTAACTACACAATCACCGGCCACCGGTCAGCAGCCGCAGTCTGTCGCCGTGGGGGACTTCAATGGGGACGGAATCCCCGATCTGGCGATACCCAATTCCTGGACGAATAGCCTCACCATTCTGCTGGGGAATGGCGACGGTACGTTCACAGCCGCGGCTTCCACCCCTTCCACGGGCAGCCAGCCTATGGCCGTGGCGGTTGGGGATTTCAACGCGGACGGCATTGCCGACCTCGCGGTTGCAAACTCCGGTAGTAATAGCCTGACGATTCTCCTGGGCAATGGCGATGGCAGCTTTACTCCCAGCGCATTGAGCCCGCAAACAGGCTACAACTCGCAATCGATCGCGATAGCCGACTTCAACGGGGATGGCATTCAGGATCTGGCCGTCGCAAATACGGGAAGCAATACGTTGACGATTCTGCTGGGGAATGGCGATGGGACATTTACCGCCCAGAGTTCAAGTCCGCTGACGGGGAACAATCCGAGATCGGTGAGGAGCTCCGACTTCAATGGAGACGGCGTACCGGATCTGGTAGTCGCAAACAACTGGAACAATACGCTCACGGTCTTGTTAGGTAACGGCGATGGTACGTTTACCCAATCGGCAAGCCCGGCGACGGGCGCCTATCCATCCTCCATCGCGATCGGGGACTTCGATGGAAACGGCACCATGGACTTGGCAGTCGCGAATCAATTCGGCAGTGTCCTCATCTTGCTGGGAAACGGAGACGGGACGTTTACCGCCGCTTCGGCAAGTCCGCAGGCGGCCGCGAATTTTCTGCCATTTTCGCTGGAGACTTCAACAAAGACGGCAAACTGGATCTTGCCGCCACGAGCAATTATGGCAATCAAGTGACGATTTTGCTCGGCAATGGAGACGGGACATTTGCAGCGGGATACAGCACATCCGTGGGCAACAGTCCAACCTCGATCGCGGTCGGAGACTTCAACAAGGACGGCGCCTCAGACCTCGCGGTGACCAACTCCTTTGACAGCACCGTTACCATTCTGACCGCGCAGTTGGTGCAGACTGCAACAGCGACGGCAAGCGGCATTTCGCCTGCCGGCCAAGGGTCTCATGCAGTTCTGGCTAGTTATCCTGGAGACAGCGATTACCAAGCCAGTACCTCCGGGACAACGGACCTGACGGCCACTCTCGGTGGACTCATCACTCCCTTCGTAACCGTGGCCTTGTCTTCGCCGAACATCACCCCGGACCAATCACTAACCGTCACCGTCACAGTAAGTGGCGGAAACGGCAATCCCACTCCGACCGGTTCCATCACTCTCAGCAGCGGTAGTTATAGTCAACAACAGACGCTGTCCAGCGGCACGGCGAGCATTACCATTGCGGCAGGCACTTTGAGCGGCGGCGCTGACACGTTGTCGGCGGCCTATTCCGGTGATGGGATCTATGCGGCCGAAGTCGGCACGTCGACAGTTACTGTCTCGAAAGTTATTGTCACAGCCTCCGCTCCACCCCCGTTGTTGGCCGGAAACACGGCCACAGGGACGGTAACCTTCACCGCCAATAATGCCTACGCAGGAACGATGAGCGTGAAGTGTGCACTGACCAGTTCACCCACCGGCGCGCAGAGTCTGCCTTCCTGCAGCTTGAATCCGGCCAGCGTCCCACTGACAGCGGGCGGTAGCGGCACGACTGCATACTCCGTGAAGACCGCTGCGGCTTCCAGTGCTTCCGTTGTTCACCCAAATCCGTTTAACCTCTGGCGACTCGGCGCCGGAGGCTCGGTTCTGGCGTTTGGGATGATGTTCGGAATACGGTCGCGTCGGCGTCGCTGGATTTCGATGCTTTCTCTTTTGCTCATCCTGATTGCCGGCAGTATCGGTTGCGGCGGTGGCGGCGGCTCAAGCCCCAGCCCCAGCCCTGCCGGCACTCCGGCAACGACCGTTGGCAGTTACACCTTTACCGTAACTGCCGTCGATTCGGTGGATACCAAAATTACAGCGTCGGCGACCTTCATCGTGGTTGTGCAGTAAGGCAGGAGAGTACCCTGCCTGCTCCTCAATCTCAGTTACTTGACCGTGCATCGGCACAGGGCAAATGCAGAATGAGCCACGGTTACGCCTCAAGTTTTTTCGAGGCTGGTTCAAGGGATTAGGAAATAGGTTCGAGGGGTTAGGGGAAGGGCACAAAAATTCGACATTCAGACAGAGGCCACTGCAGCCTGGCGGCATTGGGTTGGCCTGGAGAACGCGGGCGATCGGAACTCTGTGGGGAAGACGAAGAGTATTTAGCCGGTGCCTTTACCTTGCGCGGAAAGATCGGTGATCAGGGAGTTGTTGAGCACGTCGAGCAGCGCGCCCTGGGCTTTGACCCAAACGGGGTGCGCCGGACACCGCGACTTCCGCGGGCAGGTGCGCCCTTCGGCCAGGCAGACGTTGAGGTTCATGGGGCCGTCGATGGCTTCCATGATGGCGCGCATGGAGGACTTGCGCCCGCGGATGGAGAGCTGAAAGCCGCCTGCGGGCCCGCGCCGCGATGTGATCATGCGGGCACGGGTCAATGCTTGAAGAATCTTGGAGAGAAAACTGTCGGGTGCGCCGGTTGCATCGACCAGCGTAGTCAGAGACACGCGAGCGCCGTGGGGGAGCCCGGCCATGTGGATCATCACGCGCACGGCATAGTCGGCAGCGCGGGTCAATTGCATGGACGAATTACAGCGCTCCACGGCTCTTTTGGCAGTCATAGCGAATTACTCCGAGGGCCCGGTTTGAAGCCGGTCGCGATGAAAAAGAAAGTGTAGCGGGAGACGGTCACAGATTTGCGTGAGCCACGTCACAGACCGCGGTTTCCCCCGGACAATAAATTAGCGATTGTCAAATCTAAATTGGATTGAAACGGTCCAAATTGATTCACGCAACCAGCGTTCTCCAAGCCCTTCCACCGCGTTCCATGGCGCATGTGGCCCCGGGGGACGGTTCCAAATGGTTTGCAAATGCCAGCATCGATTTGAACTCAGCTGGAGAGTGAAAGGAACTTAGTCCATCGTGATGCAATCGTTTCCCGCTGTCGATCCCATTCCTTTGCCGGCCCCGATATGGCTGCTGAAACTGCTCCATATCGTGACGCTGTCGCTGCATTTTGTGGCCGTGGAGATGTTGCTGGGCGGGCTGCTGCTCGCAGTCCTGCTGAGCCTCTTCCGCGGGTCGCCCCTGGCTCACGTCACGGCACGCGCGCTGGCTCGCCGGCTCACCGTGGTGATGACCTACGTGATCAACCTCGGTGTGCCGCCGCTGCTGTTTGCGCAAGTCCTTTACGGGCGCGCGCTGTACACAAGCAGCGTTCTCATCGGCGTTTACTGGATCTCCATCATCGCTATTCTCACCTTGACGTACTGGCTGCTGTACGAGTTCAGCAAACGCCTTGAGCAGGGCCGCTCGGCGTGGTGGTTGGGGATGAGCGCGTGGGTGTTGGCCGGATTCATCGCGCGGTTGCTCTCGACCAACATGACGTTGATGCTGCGGCCCGAGGTGTGGCGACAGATGTACTCGGCTTCGGGGGCGGGGATGTATCTGCCCACCGGCGATCCGACGTTGACGCCGCGCTGGTTGTTGATGATGGCGGGAGGATTGTTCATCGGCGGCCTGTGGCTGGTGTATCTCGCGGGCCGCAGCACCTTCACTGCGGAGGAGAAGCAATTCCTTGCCGGTCTGGGTGGCAAGGTGGCGGCCGCCTTTGGCCTGATCTATCTGGCCGCTGGTATGTGGGCCGCCAATGTGCAGCTGGATGCGGTGAAGCAGGGACTGGCGCATCATGCCCTGTATCGCTTTGCGGGCATGGCCGGGTATGGATGGCTGGCACTGGTGGTGGTTGCGGTGCTGCTGGGTGCCATTGCCGGATTCGGCAGGATTGCTGCGGGATGGCTGGCTTGGGCCGGCGCACTGGTGTCGCTTTTGATCGAGATCACGCTGGTTGTCTATCGCGATGGCGTGCGCGACCTGACCTTGCTGAGTAAAGGCTTCGATGTTTGGGATCGGGTGGTGGTTACCAACTGGAGCGTGGTGGGACTTTTCCTGCTGCTGTTTGTGGGAGGACTCGGCGTCATCGGCTGGCTGATCTCTGTGGTAGCGCGGGCGCAGAAACCAATGGAGGGGGCGGCTTTATGAGCACGCATATCGTTCTCGAAGAACCGCAGGTTCAGACGGAAGAGCAAGGCGAGACCAGGACGCGCCGCGCGTTTCTGGCAGCGGCAGGCGCCGCCGGCCTGTGTTATACAGCGGCGCTGGTATATCCCATCTACCGCTATCTTGCCTCGCCGATGGAGATGGCTTCGAATGCTACGGCGATCACCGAGGTGACACTGAAAGATGCGCAGAAGCTGCCGCCCGGCTCGGTGTTGATGTTCAAGTTCGGCACGTCGCCGGCCATGTTGATTCATCACCAGGACGGCTCGTGGGTGTCGCTGAGTGCAGTGTGCACGCACCTGGGCTGCACGGTGCAGTTTGAGCCGCAGGCCGACCGCATTCATTGCGCATGCCACGGCGGAGTCTACGATCCCCGCACCGGCGCTAACGTGAGCGGACCGCCACCCCGGCCGCTGAAGCGTTTCAAGGTGGCAGTAAACGATGCAGGCGTAGAAGTATCGCGTACCTGACGCCACACATAACGCGGACCGGAAATCGAAACCGGAATTCAAAACCGAAATCTGAAACTAGGAAACGCGGCATGACTTCAAAATCTCTTACGAGCTCGGTATATGGTTGGGTCGATGATCGCCTGGGCCTTTCGGACATGGCGGCCTTTGCGCGGCACAAGACAGTGCCCGTTCACGCCCAATCATTCTGGTACTACTGGGGCGGCATCTCGCTGTTCCTCTTCCTGGTGCAGTGCTTCACCGGGGTGCTGCTGCTGGTGTACTACCGGCCCGGCGCGGAAGCCTACGAGTCGGTCCGCCAGATCACCTTCGTGATGCACTTCGGGTGGCTGATCCGCTCGGCACACTCGTGGTCGGCGAACCTGATGGTATTCGCCATCTTCGTGCACATGTTCTCGGTCTTCTTCATGAAGGCGTATCGCAAGCCGCGGGAGTTTGGGTGGCTGAGCGGCATGGCGCTGCTGGCGCTGGCGACAGTGTTTGGATTTTCAGGATACCTGCTGCCTATGGATGAGCTGAGCTACTTCGCGACCAAGGTGGGCCTGGAGATTCCATCGGCAATTCCGTTTATCGGGCCGGCCATCGCGAACATGCTGCGCGGTGGCACGGAAGTGAGCGAATTCACGGTGCAGCGGTTCTTTGCCTTGCACGTGGTGGTGCTGCCGGCGCTGTTCCTGCCGCTGCTTGGATTTCATCTGTGGCTGGTGCAGAAGCATGGCAATGCGGTTCCTCCCAGCGAAGAGGCCAAGCCGATGAAGGAGCGCAAGAGCATTCCTTTCATGCCGGGCTTCCTGCGCAAGGATCTTGCCATGTGGCTGATCTCGCTGAACGTGCTGGCACTGCTGGCTTCGGTGTTTCCGTGGACGCTGGGCAAGCAGGCAGATGCGCTGGTGCCCGCTCCGGTGGGGATTCATCCAGAGTGGTACTTCATGAGCCCGTTCGAAATGCTGAAGCTGCTGGGCAACTGGCTGCCGGGGGAATTCGGCGAGATCGCAGGCCTCCTGCTGTTCACGCTGGGCATTGCCTTCTGGGTGTTGATTCCGTTCTATGACACCAGCCGGGAAGCGGGACGCCGGGCGCGCGCCGCGCACTATTTCGGATTGATCGCGGTGGTGCTGCTGCTGGCCACGACAGCGATTGGGTATTGGACGATCAGGTAAGGCAGTGAATGAATGAAGAAGTGAATGAGTTAGCGAGTGTGAACGAGTAAATGAACTGGCGCAGGGGAAGCCTAGAGTGATCGTCGATCAGGCAAAGACGCGAAGGGTCGTGCAGTCCTTCCGGGATATCCAGGTCTGGAGGAAATCCATGGACCTGGCGCTTTGCGGAGAGCCGGAACTTTTCGTTGTCGCGGAAAAATCTTTCGTGTGAGGTGGAGAAGATGCTTATGGCGCTCCCGGTTGGGCTTAGAGACAAGAGCGGATAACGATCTTCATTGATTCACTTTTCACTCATTCACTTTCGACGGGTCTCACTCTCCATTGGAGCTAAGAAATGAATTATCCGTTCTGGGATATACCGCATATCGGGTCGGGCTGGGTGATCGGCATGATCGCCATTTACCATGTCATGATTTCGCAATTCGCTGTGGGCGGCGGATTGTTTCTGCCGATGGCGGAGCGCAAGGCCATGCGCATGACCGACAGAAAAGTTGGCGACGCATGGATGAAGCAGCTCATCAGCCATTCGAAGTTCTTTCTGATTCTGACCGGCGTATTCGGTACGGTGTCGGGGGTCGGTATCTGGTTTGCCATCGGGCTGACGCATCCCGAGGCGACCAGCACGCTCATCCACAACTTCGTGTTCGGCTGGGCGATGGAGTGGGTATTCTTCGTGGTCGAACTGACGACCATCGCGGTGTACTACTACACCTGGGACCGCATCGATCCCAAGCTGCACTTGAAGGTGGGCTGGGTGTATGCGGGCGCATCGGTGGCCACGCTCATCATCATCAACGGCATTCTTACCTTCATGCTGACGCCGGGCGACACGTGGCTGGGCGTGGCCGGGACTGGACACGAAGCGAGCAAGTTCTGGAATGCGTTCTTCAATCCCACGTACTGGCCCAGCCTGCTGTTGCGCACCGGGGTGTGCACGTCGCTGGCCGGTATCTGGGCCCTGATTACTTCCAGCCGCATTGATGGCGACAAACAGCCGGCGCTCAAGGCAAGCATGGTGAAGTGGAGCGTGAAGTGGCTGGTGCCTTCGTTTGTGGCAACACCGTTTCTGCTGGTGTGGTACCTCTTCATGGTTCCTCAATCGCAGCGCGCGCTGCTGACCCTGGGCATCGACACCATCGGTGCGGGAACGTTCTCGACGGTGACACGCATTGCGCTCATCATTATCACCACATCAGCGACGATCATTGGGGTAGCGTACTTCCTGGCATATCGCAACCCGGTGGATTTCAATTTGTCGCATGCTCTGAGCGTGCTCCTGCTGGCGCTGATCGCAACCGGATCGGGCGAGTACGCGCGCGAGATGCTGCGCAAGCCATTTGTGATCGGGCGGTGGATGTATTCGAACGGGGTGCGCGTCAACTACGTAAGCAAGATCAACACGCAAGGCTACCTGACCGGTTCGAACTGGACCTGGAACGGCGAGGGCGCGCCTTCGAGCTATTCGCGCGGCGAAGCCATCTTCCGCGGGGAGTGCGCGTCCTGCCACACGCTGTCGGGCTATCGGCCGCTCAAGAGGCTGTTAGATGGACGCGATCGCGCCAACATCCACAGCTTTCTCACCATGCTGCACGACTACAAGCCGGACTCGCCGTATCACCGCTTCATGCCGCCGATGGTGGGCACGAAGCAGGACATCGATGATCTTGCCGACTTCCTGAATGCGCAGGTAAATCCACCTGCGCCAGAGATGAAGAGGCCGGTATTGACCGCACAAAAATAGTTTCGAAGAACTAAAACAATTGCGCCCGGGAGCGATCGCTTCCGGGCGCAATTGTTTTACGTGCGATCGATTACTTCAGAGTTTCGGAGAAATCGTCTTCAGGCTTTCTGCGCTTTGTAGATCTGGGCGTAGCTCTGTGCTTCGTCGTAGGGCATCCAGGCGGGGGATCAAGCGCGATCGGCCTTGGGCTCTCCTCCGCCCGGGTTTTCAACTCCATGGGGTTCAATCAACTCCGGATCGACGCGGTCGAGATCGAAGGTCGCGCTCTCGAGCGACGCGGGTTCTTCGGCTGCGCCCAGCATTGTTTTTTGAGATGCAGCCTGATCCGCGTCCTTCGCGGCGCCGGGTTCATCGTTCCAAAGGCAGACGATCCACCAGATGACAACGACCAGGTAGACGACGCTGTTGGTGTTGAACAGCTTTTCGCGCAGGCCCATGATGTGCTGGTACTCCTGCATCGTGCGGGCTGTCGCGGTATGAGTGATGGTTTCCCAGACGCCCTGAATGGAGAGCTGGGCCACGGACGCGGTGGACAGGCCGATGACGATCTGCTGTGTGTGACTGCGCCATCCGGCGTTGAACCTGCGCCCGAAGAGGAAGATCAGCAAGCCCACCAGAATGGTCTCGACATCCACCAGCAAGCTTGTCTTCTGCACCAGCAACTGCATCAGTTGCAGTACCGACATGGTGGAACTGGAAAGCATGGTTTTCAGTGGGGGCCAGGGTCCCCAGTATCTCAGGACCGCAGCCCCGATGGCCATGAGCACCAAGGCCCCGGTCATCCATGTGGAGCGCTTGACGCCGCGGAAGGTCTTGCGGGCCATTTCCAGAACCACCAGCACGCCGAGGAGAGCGCCGATGTCGCCCATGGTGATGAAAACGGCCGCGGCTGTCATCTGGGGCAGACGCCCGTTGAGGAGCTTCATACTGACCAGGCGCAGGGCGACCATAACGATGCTTGCGGTAAACCAGGGAAACCGGGATATACGGTCGCGGCCCATCAGGACCACAAGCAGCACGAGGTGCGCCGCGAAGGCGAGCGTCCACAGGATGTCCTGCGCGTTGAATGGAAAATGAAAGTGCATTCCAGCCTTATCTGAGGCGCATTGATTCGTGCGCACCCCGTCTACAGTTTAAACGTTCGACGGCGTGCCGGATGGGCGTAACGCTGCCACCTACTTCTGGGCGCGTGCGGTCCAGACGGCTAAATAAGGGGCGTCCCCTGGTTTATCGGCAACGATTGCCTGGTAGTGCGCCACCCGCTTGGCGTTAAACGCGGAAACCAGGGCGTCGGGGTCGGCGTCGTTCACCGCGGCCAGGGTCGCTGGGCCCCACCCGCCGTCTTCGGCGATCGGCGCGGTTCCGTTCGAGGGCAGGGAATTCACGGCCTGCTGCAGGCAGCGAACCGCCGGATTGGTGCCGCCGTTCACGGCAAAGTCGAATACCCGTTTGCAGAGGTCGTCCGATGCAACCTGGGCGTACCAGTTGTTCCAAAATTGGTCACGGTAGAACTGCTGGACCGAAGCCCCGCGGTCGGCCTGGGGAAGGGCGGCAATGGTTGCGAACTGGGTCGGCCACGCGCCCGAGTTGATTCCGCTGATGGCATAGCAAGCCCCGGTAAATCCCGCGGGCGGGGCGTCGGGCACCTGTCTGCAGGCACGCGCCGTATCTTCGTTATCCATCATCCAGTTGTACGCCGTGTTCCAGTCGGCCATAGGTTTCGTGCTCCCCGTGTAAGTTGGGCGGGTACGACAGCAGTATGCACGAAAGCAATGCGCGAGGGAAGACCGATTGCGGAAAGGCAGAAATGGTGCGCCCGGAGAGATTCGAACTCCCGACCTAACGCTCCGGAGGCGTTCGCTCTATCCAGCTGAGCTACGGGCGCGCTCTATCAGCATATCGCATTTTGAGGGATGGGCAGAATGGGGTCACCGGGGCGGTGCAGATTATAGGTCAGCGGTCGGACAACTGGATTGGGTTGCCGTCCGGGTCTTTGCCGTCGCACAGACAGAACACCTCGCCTTGTTTGACCTTGCCGAATCGTGCCCCGCGCGCGATCAGTTCAGCGCGCATGGCGGCGACATCCCGGGCGCGAAAGACAATCTTGGGGCCTTTACGCCCAGGCGACGAAGGGCCGGAATGCAGCGCAATCCGCGCCCCGCCGGCGTCGAACTCGCGCCAGCCCTTTTCCTGCGAGACGGTGCAGAGGCCGAGCACTTCTCCGTAAAAGTTGCTCATCGCATCGAACTGCCCGGTAAACAGGATTACCCGCGCCATTTCCATTATCGGTACCTCGGTTGCGATCGTGGGTCAAGAAGCGGATGCGGTTCTACGTGCGCGTGGAGTTTCCGGGCTGCGCCGATTCCCGTTGCGCGCGAAGTTCTTCCATCACCGATTGAATCAATGCTTTGGCGCCTTCCATTCCACTCAGAACTGCCTGCAGATCGAGTGCGGGCTTGGAGGGGTTGCGGCTGGATGCGCAATACACTCCATGCTGCCCGACCATGATGAGGGAGTCCGTCAACAGGTCGAGCGCGACCGCCAGGCGCCCGCGCTCCAGACCCATCATAAATTCGTGCCGTTCCAGTTCATCGCGCTTTTCGTCGAAAATATCCATAGTTCCAGCCTAATTGAAAAGCTGGAATGGAGTCAGGCTGCCACTGGTTCAGTGCGCCGATCGCCACGCAAAGCGGGCCGGCGGCTGCTTTGGGTTCCTTGCGGAATGTTGTGCGCGAACGGATTCTCTCTTCGTGTGAGTCGACCTATTGCACCCCACTGCTGCCCGCTTGTCCGGAGGGCGCGACCAGGTATCGATAGAAAAATGCGTCGCTTCTTTTCCAGGCATCCCGCAGTACATAGGCTCGGCGGAAGAAATGGATTTCGCCGGGATAGATGGCCATGTCGAAGGGCTTTCCTAGTTTTTCGAGCGTGTCGATCACCTTCAAGGACTCCCAGAGCGGTACGTTGGCATCATTGGTTCCCTGCAACACCAGGAGCGGCCGGGCCAGTTTGTCGAGGTGTTTCACTGGGGCCGAGCGATCGTAAAGCTGCGGATCGGTCACAGGCGTTTCGCCCAGACGGCCCAGGATCAGGCCTCCGGTGGTCCACGATTCCCAATCGCCCACCCCCGCCACATCGATGGCGCAACGAAAAAGGGTGGGATCGGTAAGCATGGACTGCAAGGTCATGAAGCCTCCGTAACTAAGTCCCCAGATCCCGATGCGATCAGGGTCAACGTAGCTGAGAGTCTTCAGATAGTCGGCGCCCGCGTTGACATCCTGGGTTTCTCCGCCTCCCAGGTCTCTGGATGTGCCGACGGCCCAATCCCGGCTGTAGCCCGAACTCCCTCGATAGTCGGGAGTCAGGATCACATATCCTTGTTGAGCAAGGTACTGGCTCATCGCGTAGTACATGCGATAGAAGCCCGGATGCCACGCCAGATAATTCTGATCCGCGCCGGAGCCATGAACCCAGATGATCGCCGGATGCTTCCTGGAACGGTCCAGATTCTTGTTGACCATCAAGGTGGCTGGAACGGATTTCTCATCAGCGCGGCTTTTATAGTGCACTGCAACCGGCGCGGTTAAATCGGTGGTCAACAAGCCTGCGGGTAAGGAGTTGGTAAGTCGTGTGGAGGCGGCCAGCGGCTTGGCAGGCACACTATAGATTTCAAGCGGATGTTCCACTGCGCTCCGCTCAAACAACAGCATCGTGCCATCCTCAGAAAATGCCGGGGCGCGATTGACACCGTGCTGAGTCACGATCGCATCGGTTTTTCCCGTCGCTACTGAAGCAATTGAAATGAATCGCTCCATCTGGTTGTCTTCAGCACTATGCGCCCAGGCGATGCGGCTGCTGTCGGGCGACCATGCGGCGTATCCGTCGCCCCGTCGCCCCGTGCCGATTTGCTTCGCCTGCGACTCGGAGGTAGCGTCGATCGGAATGATGTAGAGATGC
Source organism: Occallatibacter sp. (assembly GCA_036488735.1). Classification (GTDB taxonomy): domain Bacteria; phylum Acidobacteriota; class Terriglobia; order Terriglobales; family Acidobacteriaceae; genus Telmatobacter. The sequence continues at coordinate 115,878 of DASXHC010000028.1, read as the reverse complement.
GGCCATCCGGTCCGATCACTGATAAAGGCAATCCATCGACCATCCGGCGAAGTCACGTCCATCGCGCCGTCCGCCGGAGAAATCCACGCTGCGTCGAAATCTTTCCACACAGTGCGCGTCTCGCCTGAGAGCGCAGTGACCTTCAACTCCATCGTTTTGTGATCGGCGGAGAATTCCTCATGCACGATGGATGGTCCCGCAGCCCACTGCAGCTCGGTAGATCCGTAATTGCGCTCGGAAACCTGGATCCACATTGGTTCGGCGGCATAGCTGTAAACAGAAACGACGCCGATGCGGTCGTCCCAATGAAGACTTCGAAACACTTTCATCAAGTTGCCGTTATAAGGAAGCGGTTCCGGCACGGACTGATGGCGCGCCGCGTTAAATGCGACATAGGATCCGTCCGGAGAGAAGACCGGCTGCGAAGCATCAAGGCCGTCCGGCATATGAGTCAAACGGCGCCGCGTGTTTCCAGCCAGGGAAGCGACCCAGATATCTCCCTGTTGTACAAATGCAATTTCCTTTTTATCTCTGGATAAGGAGAAGGTTGTCACTCCCTGAAATCCCTCCATGGGTGCGGGAGTACGGGAGGCGGTTGAAACCTTCCACAATTGGGACCCTTTGTTGAGGATGATCTCGTCGGCTGTCGCCCACTCAAAATGCCCGATGTCGCAAGTCAACAGGTCGGGGTTGACAGGGAAATTCGTCAAAGCGACAGGGGCTTCTCCGGCCCGGACCGTGAACAGTTGCTGGTTGCCGGCGGCATCCCACAGAAAAGCGATAGTTTTGCCATCGGGCGACCAGCGCGCTTCGGTTGGATACTTTATGTCGGCAATTCGCTCGATCGTAATACTGCCTTTGGGTTCCTCTTGCGCATTGAGTAAAGATGCCGGGCCCGAGCCCGCCACGACCAGCAGGCAAGCCAGGGCGATTCTTCCAGGAATCAAGGTTCCTCCATACAAGTAAGACTGCATTCCGGTGAGCACATCAGGCTTTCACTCAGCCCGATATTAGAAGCTGAAGCGCAAAGCGAATCGAGCGATGAAAGGATTCAGCTGATTCGTGGGTCGCTCAAAATTACTGCCGCCGGTCGGTACTTCGCTGATCACCGTGTTCGCATTCGCGATGTTGAAGAGGTCAGCGACCGGTTCGAGCGTGAACCTGTCGCCCAGATGAGTCGGGCGCGAGAAGCGGAGATTGACGATGTCCACATTGGGCAGTCGAATCTTGCCGATTGGATTGCCGATGATTGAGACCTGCCCTTGATTCAGGTTCTCAAAGACTGCGGTGGGCGGTCCGTTGTTAGGATCAAGCGGGTAACCAGTGTAATGCTGATAATTAAGGCCCAGCGCAATTCCCTTGGGAAGTGTGTAGTTGCCGAGCAGCTTGAACATTTGCGTGGCATCGTAGTTCAGTACCGCATCTTTGCGATTGATTTCGTTGTTGGGGTTATTGAAGTCGTCGCCCAGTCCCCGCGAGTAAGTGCCCTTCTGCTGCTGCAGCGTATACCCGGCGAGTATCTGCCACCCATTGCTCATGCGTTTGCTGACAGTCAATTCCACGCCGTTGTAGTGGTTCGTATTGAGTTCCGGAATGTTGGTGATCAGGTAATTGGAAAGGCCCACGTCAGCCGGATTCAAATTGTACAGCGTCATGGGCTTCTTGGTGATTGAGTTGATCAGCGGATTGCCTGCGTCATCGACCGTTGTTGCAGAGTAGTCTTGGGCCGGATTCGCTAGGTTAATTCCGGCGAATTGATCCTTGACGTTTCTGAAGTAGTAGTTGGCGCTGAACATGGCCGATGAAGAAATCTGTTGCTCGTAGCCGACGTTCACTTCATTGGTGTATGGCCGCTTCAGGTTTTTGTCGATCGTGGTGACGACGCCTCCGGAAGCTGAAATCAGATCGGCGGGCGAATCCCATTCGCTTGTTTGCGGGATTCCGTCACCGTTGGTGTCCGTCCATTTATAGACCTGCGTGCTAAGCCCGTTGGGGTTTACCTGCTCCGCCAGTCCGGCTCCCTGGATGATATCGAACTGTCCAAAATAGGCTCGAAGCACGGAGCGGCCTTTCCCTGTCAGGTCATACGCGGCCCCCAGGCGAGGACGGAACGTGTTCCACGTCGCGATATTCGGCGATTGAGGAAAGGTACGCTGCGGAAATAGATCGGGAAATGTAGCGGCGGGACTGGTCTGCTTCGGATAGAACGTGTTGAAGTGGTCGTAGCGGACTCCCAGGTTCAGAGTCAACTTGCGTTTCATGGTGACCGAGTCTTGCGCATAGGCGGCCGTCTCATGATAGATGCTTCTAACATTCACGGGCGTGTTATAGGCGACCACCTGGATGGGTGTTCCATCGTTGTAGACCGCATTGATGCCTTGATCGGCCGTGTAGTTATAGCCGTTACGATTGGTAGACGTGTCGATACCGAACTTGAAGTTATGAGCACTTCCCAATAAGTGTCCGTCATACAAGGACACGCCCTCAGCGAAAGCGAGCACGCTCGCCGGGTTGACGAAGGAGTACGGCGGAGCTCCGGATTCTGTCGATAAGGTAACGTCCTGGCGATTCAAGGCAGTGGTCGGCGTGCTGGCCTGATTCCCAAGCGGAAAAATCTGGTGCAGGTAGCCGAAGCGCGTATCGAAGACGAGATTGCTGCGCACCGTACTGGTCCATTCGCCTTGCAGGATGTAGGCGGGCTCAATCTGGCGCCAGGCCGCGTCGGCGCTGACAAATGCATACGCCGTATCGCGGCGGAAAAACCTGTTCTGTTCATTGAACCACCAGACGAAATCCAAATGATTGTTTTTCGTGAGCGCGTAATCGCTGCGCAGCGTCGTGTTGCTCTGATGGTTCGGATCGGTGGTGGGCGTGCCGTCCGGGTTAGTTACGGAAAGAACGCTTTCCTTCAAGTCGTAGAGCCGCCAGGATCCGAAGAGCCACCACCTGTCTTTCAACAAGGGGCCTCCCAGGTTGGTGGCAAGATCGCGCGCCATGATGAAAGGGGTTCCGGACGGCACTGCAACTCCGTTGTAAGTGGGATCGGAGATGGTAGCCTGTGTGCCGGCCGATTGATAATACGCCGCCGCCAGTCCGTGCATTTGATTGGCGCCCGATTTCGGAACGAGGTTCATGTAGACACCCCCAACGGCCACGTCCGCCGGTGCACTGTCCGTCACCACTTGCAGTTGCGAGAGTGAGTCATCGTCAACATAGAAAGAGGTGTATCCGCCGCTCAAGCCCGGCCAGTTCAACCGCAGCCCATTGAAGCTGTAAACCTGGTCGCCGGGAAGACTTCCGTGTACCTGCATCACCGACTGCTGAAAACTCTGGCTTCCGGCAATATCAAAATCACTGGACGCCACTCCGGGCGCCTGGGCAACGGTAGAAAATGTGTCTCTCCCGCTGGGCAAGTTCTGCAGTAGAGCTTCGTCAAAGGTGGTGCTGGAAGTGTTGTTGGTTGTATCGATCACAACCGAATCGGCCCGTACCTCAACGGTCTGCTGATTTGCCCCCACTGATAATTGGGGGCTGACCGTGGCTGTAAAGCCCGCGGTAATTACGATGTCCGAGCGCAGTTCTGGCCTGAATCCAGATATCGTAAAAGTCAGACGATAAGTGCCCGGGGGCAGCGATTCGATCAGATAATTTCCCGCCACGTCCGTTGCGACACTTCTCGGATGCATAATTGCTGGCCCTTCCGCGAGGACGGATACGCTGGGTAGAACCGCGCCGGAGGAATCTGTGACCACCCCGCGTATGGCGCCGGTGATGGCGACTTGGCCGGTGGCAAGCGCGGTGCTCATGCACAGGAACAAAACAATGAGCCAGGATCTGTTATGCATAACTTCTCCTTCTCGTGAATGCTTACGTAAAAGTGACTTACAACTTACTGTCGTGCCGACGTGGATGCAGCTTCGCGCTGGCGCCCGGAGTGCGGGTGCCCCGACGGCATTCTCCGGGGAAAATGTTTTCCGGAGACTATGTGGAGGAGCGATCCTGAATGAATTCAGGAAGACTCTAAAATGCAAGTTAAGTAAGCGCCCGAAAGGATCCCTGTCGCGGAGTCTTGGATTCAACTCCTTCCCAGGAAGGGAGCAGGATGCGGCTGTCGGCCGTAATATCGTTCTGGCAAAGCAGTGTCTGAATCTTGTCAGTCGATAATGCGATCTTGCTTAGGTGCAAAGCAGCAACTACGGTTTTTGAGAAAACCAGGGCGGCCAAGGGAAAGTGAGATGTGGCCTGATGGTCTTGCCTTTAGCAAAAATGTATAAATGTTTGCGTCAGAAGTCAATTCTTATCTCGTTATTCGAGATTAGAGTTGGCCAAATATTGAGCGGCGCAAATTCGGAATGTGACGAAGTGTGGCGATGACGTGACCATCGAAAAATCTTGGTTGGATCGTCATAGAATCGCGTCCAATCCATGGCCAGTGTTGGCAACCAATCCATTCTTGATAAGCTTCGCACGCATGTTGACGTCGTTAGCGATCCCGCAATCTTTCTTACCGCTGCCGGCGAATGCCGTATATTCTCTTCAGACGCGCACCAGGCTTCCACTGTGGCCGCACACTGCAAGCCCGAAGAATAAAGTATCGCCAGCCTCACCTCTAAGGGAGAAAACCAAAAGCCATGGTATCGATCTGCCGGGTTCCTTTTGCTGTCGTGGCTGTAGCCGCCCTACTGATGTCGATTTCGAATGCTGGGGCCGAACCGCTCAGCATCAGCCAGCTTCTTGACATCCGTCACCCGTCTGATCCCGCATGGTCGCCGGATGGAACACACGTCGCCTACGTCTGGGATCGCTGCGACGTTGTGAATCTGTACGTAGTGGATCCAGGAAAAGGAGTCATGCCGCGCGCGCTGACTCACTTCGAAGCGGGCAAGGTGAGCAATGTCTTCTGGTCTCACGACGGCGGATCGATCTACTTCGCTCAAAGTAACAAACTCTGGAATGTGCGGTTGGCTGGCGGCGACCCCTCCGTTGTGTGGACGATCCCCGCCGGTACTGATCCACTGGAGCCGTCCCGGGATGGCACGCAGTTGGCCGCAGCCGTTCCTGATGCCGACGGGGGGCACACGCTGATCGTGCGCACTCTCGCTACGAGTGCCACACGTACGCTGGCTGCCAATAAAGGGACCATCTATAGCATTCGCTGGTCACCCGATTCCCAGCGCATTGCTTACATTGGAGATGCCAAACTGGTTGCTCATGATACCGTCCCCGAATACTCCGGCGAGAAGCTGATCTATCGCGCGACTGAGTATGGGAACGGGCATCTTTATGTTGTCCCTGCCCGGGGTGGTCAACCCAGGCTGATGCCAGGAGGCGAAAGCCAATACGAAGGAGCAACGTGGGCGGGAAACGCGCGTCTTGTTTATGAGCGGCAGTCGGCCGACTTCAAGGATCGCAGCATAATCACGGTAGATGTCGAGAGCGGCACAGAGAAGGTGCTGCACACAGACCATGAGCTGCATTTCTGGAGCCTGCCCGACGACGAGGCGGGAGGAGAGCCTCTGCCATCGCCCGACGGCAAATGGATTGCCTGGATCAGCGATTCGGCGGATGGCTGGGATCATGTCTATGTCGCGCCCGCTGAAGGGGGCGAGCCCGTGCAACTTACTGGCGGGCACGCTGAAGCCTGGCGCCCAGCCTGGTCTCATGACGGCCGCTGGCTCGCGTTTGACACCAACGATTCAGAACACCCGGGCGATCGACGCGTCGGCGTAGTGAGGATTGGAGCAGAAGCAGCACTCCCCCCTGTAAACTACCTGGCTACTGCGGCGGGTACGAACACCGGGCCGCTTTGGTCGCCAACCGATAACTCACTCGTCTATCAACATACGGATTGGCAGAACTCGGCCGACCTCTACTCGGTCGCGGCCGGCGGCGGCGAGCCGGTTCGACTTACTAACTCCATGCCGGAAACAATCGATAAGTCACTCCACGTCAAACCTGAGTATGTAACTTATCCCGGCGCCGATGGAATACCGGTCCCCGGCTGGCTGTTCGTTCCAAAAGGATTGGATCGGAGCAAAAAACACGCCGCGATTGTCTGGATCCACGGCGATGGCATCAATCAAAACTATGACGGCTGGCACATCCAGCGTAACTACGCCGTCTATTACAGCTTTCATCAATATCTGCTGCAACAGGGGTATGTGGTGTTTGCGCCCGACTATCGCGGCAGCATCGGCTATGGAAGCAAATGGCGCTCCGACGTCTACATGGATGTCGGGGGCAAGGACGCGGAAGATGCTTCACGCGCGGGTGAGTATCTCGCCACTCTGCCTTATGTCGACTCGAGTCGGATCGGAGTATGGGGCCTTTCTTACGGCGGCTTCTTCACCTTGATCGCGGTAACTCGCCATCCGTTGCTATTTCGCTCCGCGGTGGATGTGGCGGGAGTCGTGGATTACGCGTTGTACTACCAGGATCCCTACCACGGGGACTGGACTGCGAGCCGCATCGGCACCCCCGAACAAAATCCGCAGGTCTATGCCAATGCCTCGCCCATTTCCCATATCAACAATCTGCAGCGGCCGCTGCTGATATTGCACGGCACCGCGGACGTGAACGTGCCCTTCATCCAGTCGGTGCGACTTATCGATGAGTCACTCAAAAACAAGAAGGGTGACTTAGTCTCTTTCATGATGTACCCCGGGGAATTTCATTACTTCAGCCGCGAATGGGTACTCAGCGATGCCTGGCAGCGAGTCGATCGTTTTTTCGCAGCCACGCTTCAACCTGCCAAACAATGAGCGCGCTATCGGTTATCGGCATACGCCAGTTCTTGCCAGCTGGATCGAACCATGAAAGTACTCTCCAACCTTGAAGATCGAGGATTTATGCGGACGTTGTTCACCAATGCGACAATCATCGACTGCGTTAGCCCGGAGCCGCGGTTCGGGAACATCCTTGTAGAAGATGGAGTAATTCGCGAGATCGGCCCGCGCGCGTCTTCATCCGTCGAATGCGAGACCATCGACGTCAAGGGTCGCACGGTGATGCCCGGCCTGATCGATTGTCATGTTCACGTAGTCGCCAGCATGATGAACCTTGCTATGAACGCGCAGTTGCCTGCGCCGTTGGCCGTGTTTCGTTCGGCACGCATCATGAAGGGCATGCTGGAGCGCGGGTTCACCACGGTTCGCGACCTGGGCGGAGCCTCCTGCGCGCTCGCCGAGGCTGTCGCGCAGGGGCTCACGCCGGGACCTCGGCTGATTGTCTGTGGCAAGGCGCTTTCAAAGACCGGGGGACATTCCGATTGTCGCCCGCGTCACGATATTCATGACGGAAATCGCTGGGCAGGCAACGTCGGTTCCCTGGGACGTTTGGCGGACGGAGTCGAAGAAGTACGCAAGGCGTGTCGTTTGGAACTGCGCTCCGGTGCCTCTTTCATCAAAGTCATGGCCAATGGGGGAGTCGCCAGTCCTACGGATCCCATTGCGTGGCTTGGTTACTCCGAGGATGAACTCAAGGCTGCCGTTGATGAGGCGCGGGATGCGAAGACTTACGTTGCGGCCCACTTATATACGGCGGAAGGAATTACAAGGGCCGTGAAATGCGGGGTTCACTCGCTCGAACACTGCAATCTCGTCGATCGCCATGCGGCGCAACTTGCTGCGCAAGCAAAGGCGGTCGCCGTGCCAACGCTTGTAACCTACGAAGCACTTGCGCAGGACGGGCCCGCGCTGGGTCTGCCCGCGTCGTCGGTGGCCAAGATAGAAGATGTTCGGCGCGCTGGGATTGAGAGTCTCTCGATTTTGCGCGATGCAGGCGTACCGATCGCGTTTGGAACCGATCTGCTGGGGGAAACGCATGTCCGGCAAAGTGAAGAATTCACCATTCGCTCCCAGGTACTTCCGGCAATAGAAATATTGGCAAGTGCGACCACCGTAGCCGCCAGGCTCATCGGCATGGAGGGGCGGCTCGGAGTCGTTGCGGAGGGTGCGATTGCCGATTTGCTCATCGTCGATGGTGCGCCGCTGGATGACATTCGCATTCTGTCCGACCCGGCGAAGAATCTCCGGCTCGTAATGAAGCAGGGTGTTATCCAGAGCCGCAATAGCTTGTAGATGCCATCGATCACGTCTTCGCGCTGCGCAGGTGGATTCCTGCCTTGCGGCTACGATCTACCGTGTGACGAACGCTTCCTCCGCCAGGATGCGCTGATATGCAGGCACAGTCAGGAATTCGATGAACTTCGGAGCTCCAATCAACTCCCGCATCAAGTCCGCGGCCTTCTCATACACGTCGTAGCGGCTGGCAGGCAACGTTGTCTTCTGGTGTTTGAGCTCGTTTTGAATCATGCTTTCAACGAGTGCCGCATCCACAACCCTGCCGTCGGTAAGCTTTGCATGATGATGCACCCATTGCCATAGCTGCGCACGGCTGATCTCGGCCGTGGCTGCATCCTCCATAAGATTGAACAACGGAACACACCCAATGCCCCTGAGCCACGCCTCCATGTAACCGAGACCAATGGCGACATTCTGCTTCAGTCCCGTCTCCGTGATCTCTCCTTGCGGCACTTGAAGTAAGTCCTCGGGAGTGGGGTTGTAATCAGGCAACTGCTTCGAAATCTGGTTGGGTCCGGGCATCATGCGATCGAAAATTTCCAGGGCTATGGGAACGAGACCGGGATGAGCGACCCATGTACCGTCGTGTCCGTCGCCCGCTTCCCGCTCCTTGTCGGCGCGCACTTGTTCAATTGCCTTTTCGTTGGCTACGGCATCGGACTTGATGGGGATGAATGCCGACATCCCGCCCATGGCGTGGACGTTGCGCTTGTGGCAGGTTTTAATTGCGAGCTTTGAATAACTGCGCATGAAGTGAGTCGTCATGGTCACCTGGCCGCGATCAGGCAACACCGCGTGCGCATCGTTGGAGAACTTCTTGATAAAACTGAAAATGTAATCCCAGCGGCCGCAATTCAAGCCGGCGGAATGGTCTCGAAGTTCATAAAGAATTTCGTCCATCTCGAAAGCGGCCAGGATGGTTTCAATCAGGACGGTGGCTTTGACGGAGCCTTGCGGGATGCCGAGATTTTTTTGAGCGCTGATAAAGATGTCATTCCACAACTGCGCCTCGAGGTGGCTTTCCATCTTGGGTAGATAGAAATACGGGCCGCTGCCTCGTGCCAGCAGCTCGCTGGCATTGTGAAAGAAGTAAAGACCGAAATCGAAGATGGATCCGGACATGGGTTCCCCGTCCACGATCAGGTGCCTCTCCTCGAGATGCCAGCCGCGAGGACGGATGAAGAGAACGGCCACCTCGTCCCTGAGCTTGTATTCTTTCCCAGTACCCGGGTCGGTATAACTAATGGTGCGGCGGATCGCATCCCGCAGGTTCGCCTGGCCATCCAGAAGGTTGTTCCAGGTTGGTGTACTCGAATCTTCAAAGTCAGCCATGAAGACTTTGGCGCCGGAGTTGAGAGCGTTGATGATCATCTTGCGATCGACGGGCCCCGTGATCTCGACGCGGCGATCGAGCAGATCCGCGGGCAAAGGCGCCACGGTCCATGCCGACTCTCGAATCTCTTTTGTTGCCTCCAGGAACGCCGGGCGTTCGCCCGCATCGAGCTTTCCCTGGCGTTGCTGGCGAGCTTCGAGCAAAGCTTTGCGCCGCCCATTGAAGGTTCGCTGCAAATCGACAATGAAGTCCAGGGCTTCTGGCGTCAGGACCAACGATTGAGTCTCGTCGGCTGGAGCGAGTACTTCAACGCCGGAAAGATTAAAGTGTGCGGGCATCGGAAAGACTCCTTTTAGATTTTGCGATTCAGCAGGTCGTGCGCGGAAATGCCGCGCATGGAAGCATCGAGCAACTCCACCATGTGAAATGCCGGCATAGCCTTGAGTCCGCGCTGTTGAAGGCCGTTCATGAGTTGCAACAGGCAGCCCGGATTCGCTGAGATTACAGCCTGCGCATTGGTGGTTAGCAGGTTTTCAACCTTGCGCGCGCCGAGTTGGCTGGCCGTGTCGGGCTGCAGCAGGTTATAAATGCCCGCCGAGCCGCAGCAGAGAGATGCCTCGGGAATTTCCGCGACCTGAAGTTGAGGAATTGCGCTTAGAAGTTGTCGCGGCTGTTCGCGAACTCCTTGTGCGTGCTGAAGATGGCAGGCATCATGATAAGCGGCGCGCAACTGAAGAGGGTGGCGCTTTGCCTGGGGCGCGAGTTCGCAAAGGACCTCTGAAACATCTTTGCATTTGGCAGCGAACGCCGCGGCGCGATGGGCCCACGCAGGGTCATCGCGCAGCAGATGACCGTACTCCTTCATCGTGGATCCGCACCCGGCTGAATTGATGACAATGGTTTCCACCTTTGCTTCCTCAAAGACAGCGATCATCTTTTTTGCGAGTGCGATGGCGCGGTCTTCGATTCCTGCGTGGAGCATGAGTGCCCCGCAGCAAGGCTGTTCTCGCGGTATCACCACCTCGCAACCCTCAGCGGCCAACACCCGCGCAGTCGCGGCATTCACGTGCGGGAAGAAGACCTGTTGAACACATCCACTCAGCATGCCAACGCGGCTGCGCGCAGCCGTGGTTGGATGGATCACGGTAGGCATCCGTCGAAACAGATGGGACGGCACTTCGGGCAGAAGGGCCTCCATGGCTGCGAACCGCTTCGGCAATAATTTCCGAATTCCGGTGGCGCGTACCAGAGTTCGAAGGCCGCTCTTCTGATACAGGAGCAGCGGAAGAGCCATCAGGCGCAGCCTCTGGGCGATGGGAAAAATGGCAAACAGCATTCTTCGAAACAGAGATTCGCCAAGGCTGCGGGGCAGGCTGCGTTCGATTTGCGCCCGGGTTGGTTCGATGAGTTTGTTGTATTGCACTCCAGATGGGCAGGCCGTCATGCATGCCATGCAGCCAAGGCAGTTATCCATGTGGAGCCGGAACTGAGTATCGAGCGGAGCTTCGCCCTCCGCGGCTTTCTTGATCATGTAAATGCGCCCGCGCGGGGAATCCATCTCCTCGCCCCAGAGAACGTACGTAGGACAAGCGGGCAGGCAGAAGCCGCAATGCACGCAATCGTCGATGAACTGTTTCTCCGGCGGATGATGCGCGTCAAAGCTGGAGCGATGTTCCGTTTTGTTGGCAATGGCGTGCGGCATAGCCCTCAAATGCCCCCTACGAAGCGGCCGGGGTTGAGAGTGCGAGTGGGATCGAAGCGCTGCTTGATTTCGCGCATTAATGGAAGTGTATCTGCATCGGGTCCCCACACACTGACTTCGCTTCGCAGAACCTCCGGAATGCGATGCGCCACGACACTACCGCCCCGTTCGGTCACTCTCGAGCGAAGGCGGTCGATGATTGTCGGAGTCGCATCCGAAGCCTGGCCAATCGCCACCGTCACCAGACCCGTTGCCTGTGCCACGGATGTGAATGTCAGCGCTTCTTCTGATGCCCATCGCTGCCACCCTGAAATGACCGTACACATTTCACTGGGCAGCATCGAGACTTTCAAAATCAGCGAATCGCGCTCGTCATAAAGGTCCTGTCGCGATCTCCAGGCAGCCTCGTTCGACTCTTCAACAGCCATCCCGCCAAGGATGCCCTGAAGGCGAACCCCATATGCGTCCAGACATGCAGGCGCGCCCGCGATGCGCACATCCATCGCGCATTCCTGGTTGGACGTGCGGATCTGCACTGAGGACGGGCTCATCTGCGAATCCATCAGTGCCCGGAGCGGCGCCTCGAAGGCCACCGCATCCCCCTTTGACGCGCGCGCAGTCCAGGTCCGCGCATGTGCTTCCACAGGATGCAAACGGAAATTCACTTCGGTTATTACGCCAAGGGTGCCGAAACTCCCTGTCATCAACTTGTGGATGTCGTACCCCGCGACGTTCTTAACTACCTTGCCGCCGCTTTTTGCGATAGTCCCGTCTGCCAGAACAATCGTCATTCCAATGATGAGATCCCGCAGTCCGCCATATTTGAGTCGCAGGGCGCCGCTGTCGTTGGATGCCGCGATGCCGCCCACCGTGGCTTGATCGGGCCACAGCGGATCGAGCGCCACCATCTGTCCGTGCCGTTGTAGTATCGTCTGCATCGAATTCCATGAGCAGCCCGCTTCGACGGTGCAGGTCATGTCTTGCCATGCATGTTCACGTAGGGCATTGAGGCGTTCCATGCCCACCATGATCGCTGGCGCGACGGCACTCCCCCAGTCCAGCTTGGTGCTTCCTCCCGTGGGAGTGACTGCAAGTCCATTGGCGCGCGCAAAGCGAAGTATCTCCGCAATCTGTTGCTGATCACAAGGCATCGCCACCAGCGCTTCCCCGCGCAGGCTTACATACTCTGTACCAACGATGGAAGCCAGGTGAGTCACGCCTTGTTGCTGCGTCAAAACAGGAACTGCGCTCATTAGAAAATCTCCGCGATTCCGGCCCTCTCCAAGGGATGAGGCGTGTAAGGCCCTGGCTTTTCGGCGCACAACCTGGGTCGCGGAAATACTTTATCCGGATTGGCAATGTTATCCGGATCGAATGCGCAGCGCACTAACTGCATCGTCGCCAGATCCGGTTCGGAGAACATGTAACCGAGCGCCTCCTGCTTCTCCTTGCCAACCCCATGCTCCCCCGTGATCGATCCCCCATGATCGACGCAAAGTTTCAGAATTTCATACGAGAGCGCGAGGGCCTTCTCCTCCTGTCCGGCGATGCCGCGATCATAAAGGACCAGCGGATGCAGGTTGCCGTCTCCGGCATGGAAAACGTTGGCTACTCGCAGACCTGCGGCCGCGCTCAATCTTTCAATCTCGGTTAACAGCAGTGGCAAAACGGTGCGCGGAATCACGCCATCCTGAACGATGTAGTTGGGCGAGATGCGCCCCACCGCGGCAAATGCAGCCTTGCGTCCCTTCCAAATTACGGCGCGTTCCTGCTCGGACTGGGCCACTCGAATTTCCGATGCGTCATTCTTTTCGCAGTGGAGGCGGACCTCGCCCATCAGCGCGTCGACTTCATTGCACGGGCCATCCAGCTCCACCAGCAGCAATGCCTTGCACGCCGGATAATGTGCATGTACGGCGGCTTCGGCAGCCTGAATCGACAGTTCGTCCATGATTTCGATCGCGGAAGGCAGCATTCCGGAAGCGATAATATCGCTGACCGTTTGCCCCGCGGCCTGCATGGAATCGAACGCAGACAAAAGTGTTTGAACTACTTCAGGACGCTTGATGATGCGGAGCGTGATCTTTGTCGCCACGCCGAGCGTTCCTTCTGATCCGACAAAGACACCGGGCAAATCGTAACCGGGGGCATCGAGCGCAGATGAGCCCAGGTTGACAAGCTCACCTGAAGGCAGCACGACTTCCAACGCCATCACGTGGGTAACGGTGAACCCGTACTTCAAACAATGGGCGCCGCCGGAATTTTCCGCCACGTTTCCACCAATCGTACACACCGACTGAGATGACGGGTCGGGCGCATAAAAGTATCCCTGCGCGGCCACTCTTTGAGTTACATGAGAGTTGATGACACCTGGCTCCACGACGACGCGCTGATTGACAAGATCCACTTCGAGGATGCGGTTCATGCGCGCCAGGCTGATGACCACCCCTCCCGCGGCAGGAAGCGAGCCTCCGCTCAGGCCGGTACCGGCTCCACGGCTAACGAAGGGGATCTTGCCCCGCGCGCAGATGCGAACAACCGACTGAACCTGCTCGGTCGTACGCGGCAGCACCACGGCTCCAGGGAGCACGCGAAAATTGGTGAGACCGTCGCATTCATAAGTCTGGAGTTGGCTTCGGCCTGTAATGACGCCGTTGGAGCCAACCGCCTCGACTAACTCGTCGATGTCCCTTGCCGCAAGTGATTGGAAGACGGGGTGGGGCATGGGAAACCTTCCTTGGCAGCGCGCATGGAATGTCAAATTCTATAACAGTGACGATCCCCCTTGCGTCGTGCGCTGCTATCAAAATAGATGAACCTTCTAAGTGAAGAACAGTTCTTCCCGCCCGACCGGTACCATCAGAACGATGTTGAGATTGAGAGTGTCGCGAAGGCGCCGATCGACGACACTGTCGATAAGTCAATAGTTGCCGCCGATAAGTCAATAGTTGCCACCAGGGCGATGCCATCGCATCGGGCGGCTGCCCCGGGCCGATAAACTATAAAGCCAACTCTAACTAGGCCGTGAATTCAAATTGGATTATGGGAATCATGAGCTAAGCAATATCAGTGCGGGCAGCGGGACGCGCCCACAGTTTGGAGCCATCGTCGCAACTCGGGTTCATCCGGTCAAGCAGAGCACCATTGAGCTATCCGGGTCTCGGCACTGTGCGGGCCGCGCCTCTGGCGGATGAATCTCCGCTCCATGCGTGCGCAGCCAATCGCACGACACTGTTCGTCTCTTTACATTTTCTTGTTCAGCGTTGCGGGCAGGGGATGCACCGCAACGCTGACCCACAAATCGATACGCTTTCCCGGCTTCAATCCTCGTGGTGCTTGACCGGGGCGAAGTAGTTGGCGGCAACATTTTCAGAGACCTTGTGCCCCAGGAGAAATCCCTGGTGCAGGGAATGGCGATAGTGAAAGCCGGCGTAGATGCGCGCGCCTTCTATCTCGCTTTCAAGGTCGTGCACATTTTGGAAGGTGCGCGTCGTGTTGGTGACCGCACTGCTGACCGTGAGGTGCACTTGCGGTGTTCCAAAAAACTCCTCCAGCGTGTTGGCCAGCGAACCCGTGAGACACGCATGAGCCGCGGGATACTCCGGATGCCCGGGAGTGGAGCCCAGGGGAGTCCATGCCGGATCGGCAACCGTCAACGCATTGCCGTCGATGTCGCCGTTTTGAATCGCCGTCACCGGGCGCCAGAAGCTGAAGTGATATTTCCCGTTGAAGCAGCCGATATAAGCGTCCGCCAGGGAAGTGAACGACATCGCCATCAGGCGCGCGCTGTCCAGAAGGCTCAGGTTCTTCTGCACCGCCAGCAATTGCAGCATGCGTCCGTACTGGGTGGTCGTGTGATCGGTCCAGAACATGCCGATTTCTGTCTGTGCCGGCGTGCGGACCGTGCTGTTTTTCGCTCCCAGGGACTTCACCTCGTTGTAGTCTCTGGCCCACTCCCGGCTCTTCAACGGCGTCGGCGGCTCCTCGGGCAGGAACTGATCGGGGTGATCAAAGGTGAATGGCTTCATCTGGCCCGCCCACGGAGTCACCAGCGATGTCACGCCGGGAGTCGGAATGTAGACGCCGGGCTCGGGTGTGGAGGGATAGGTGTAAGGCCAGGGGACGCCGAGGCCATCGCCGGCCCGCAAGGCGATCAGTGCGTTGGCTGAAGACAGGCCGGCAGATTGGCCGGCGGTCTTGGATGGGCTGTCCGGGATTGCTGCCATCGACAGATCGTAGTCCGCGGCCAGCGCCGTTGCCCGGTCCGGCAGCAGGTGCAGCAGCATGCGATAGGCGGCTTCCACCGCGGCGGCATCGGGGGATGCGCCCTTTGCCGCGGGAACGCTGTACTCATAGGGCTGGAAGCGGCCTTCGATGGCCACCACCGCGTTGTACACCGCGAGTTGGACATAGGTAACGTAAAGGCTCGTGGCGCCCGCAGAGGTTGCCCCCGGTTCGGTGCTGGCCCGTGCCTGTGTGATCGCAATATCGTTCCACTGCGTCACGACGTTTTGCGCCGAAGCATGCAAGGGGAGCATGAGGGCGAACCAAATCGCAAGGAAAGGTGTGAAGCGAAGGGCGGACCGTGGCGATCCGGGAAGGCTGATTTTCATGGGGGCTCCTGTGGTCTCCGATGGGAGGCCATAACCTTGCCCCAGCCGCGAGCCGCCTGCAATCCCCGCAGCCTCTCCATTAGGTCCCCAGATTATCCAAGGGCAACCTGTTCCATATGTGCAGTTTAGAGCTATTGTGGACCGCAATCGGTGTCCTGTATGCTCAAAGGCGCTTGAGGTTTCGCCGTGATCCCTTCCCCGGAACCAGCGAAAGCAGTACGATTTGGCCCTTTCGAGCTGGATCTGAAGACCTGCTGCCTGACGCGCCGAGGCCAGCAGGAGCGGCTCGCGGTGCAGCCGGCTCGCCTGCTGGTGCGCCTGGTGGAACGGCGGGGCGAGTTGGTGACTCGCGAGGAACTGCGCTTGCAGTTATGGCCGGGAGACACGTTTGGCGACTTCGACCACGGCCTTAACAACGCCGTGAACCGGTTGCGGGAAGCGTTGGGTGATTCAGCGGCCTCGCCGCGCTACATCCAGACCGCTCCCCGGCGAGGATATCGGTTCATCGCGGACGTGGAGGTTGTGGTCCCCGCGCAGGTGGGCGAGACGGACGCTTCCTTGCCTGGCGAGCCAAACACCGGTGAAGTGCGCGAAACAGCCGCCTTGCCCGACGTCAAGCAGCCGGATGCGTCGGAAAGGCGGGTGCCGGCGGCCGGGACAGTTGCCGAACCGCCCAGGTATCGCCATCGCGGATGGATGCTCGCGCTGATCGTACCCTTCTTTCTCTTGTCCGCTTTCCTCCTCAAGTTCCGGACCCATAAGAGCGAGTCTGCTGCTCCCATCCGCTCCATTGCGGTGCTGCCTCTGCAAAACCTCTCTGGCAAACCGGACGAAGAGTACTTCGCTGACGGGCTGACCGATGAGTTGATCACCGAGCTGGCCCACATCCCGGGCCTGCGGGTGGTGTCGCGGACCTCCGTGATGCAGTACAAGGGGACTCGCAAATCGCTGGCCCAGATCGTGCGGGAGCTGGGTGTCGATGCCATCGTGGAAGGATCGGTGGTACGGTCGGGCGACCGTGCGCGCATCACCGCCCAGCTGATCGACGTGCGCAGCGACAAACATCTATGGGCACAGTCCTTTGAAGGGCCGCTCGGCGATATCTTGTCGCTCCAGGACAGTGTTGCGCGCGAGATCGCCCTGCAAACCAGTTCCGTGCTTACCCCCGCGGCGCGGGCGGAAATGACCAACGCGCGGCACGTCAATCCGGAGGCCCATGACGCCTATTTGCGCGGACTGTATTTCATCCAGAGGCGTGACGGCGACCTGGCGGCGTCCTATTTCCGTAAAGCCATTGCTCTCCAACCCGATTACGGAGCCGCGAACGCGGGACTGGCAGAAGCCCTGGTGACCCAGTATCTGGCCAGCGGAAAAGATGCTGCTCAAACCATGCCGCTCGCGACCGCGGCTGCCCGGCGTGCAATCGAAATCGATCCCTACAGTGGCGAAGCGTACACCGCCCTGGGCGCGATCGATACAAATTTTCTCTACGACTGGAACGCCGCGGAGCAGAATCTTCTGAAGGGCATCGAGCTCAGCCCGAGCAGTTCCGACGCGGAAACCTGGTACGCAATCTATCTCACATCGGTTGCCCGGCCGGCCGAAGCGGTGAACGCCATGCAACGCGCCGTCACGCTTGACCCGCTCTCGTTCTGGGCCAATCGCCTTCTCGGCTCCATGCTCTTTTATGCGCGCCGCTACGACGAATCGCTCGCTGCCCTCAAACGCGCCTTGGAGATCGCACCGGACAGAGTCGGGTTTGTTGAAGGTTGGAACTCCGACAATTACGAGGTCCAGGGCCGATACAGCGAGGCCTTCGCGGCCGATTTGAAGATCCTTCCCCCGGACATTTCTGCCCAAGACATCAACTCTTTCCGCTTGGCGTTTGCGACCGGGGGATGGAAAGCGTATCAGGAAGCCCGAATAAAGTATTTCCTGCTCAGGTCCGATCTCGAATACCGCTCGAATATCCTCGCGATGAGCTACGTGCGCCTGGGCAATCCAACCGAGGCATTTCGCTGGTTCAATCGCGATCTCGACGACCACTACAACATCGTTTTTGACCTGTCCGCCGATCCGCGCCTTGACACGATTCGCAGCGACGAGCGTTTTCGCCATTTGCTGCGGCGCGTCAATCTTCCCCATTGACACGTGCGGGGCCTGGTGTTCGCGATTGGTTTTTACCGGCTTTCATTTTTGCGATCGTGATGCTCACGGACGCACTGATCGCTTTGACCGCATGGATACAGGCGATTTCCACTATCCGTCGTCTGACTGGGGATAAAAGCGCGAAAAGAACGGTGTTTTTCGCTTCCGGATAATACGTGCAAACCATCCATCATCAATAACTTGCAGCGTAATCCTTGTACGCAAACTGCCAAAACGCTGAAAACGCAGTTTTTGCCATGCTCCTCAAATCAGTCGCATCTCGCACATTCCTCGGTAGTTAAATCCAAATTGGCGTTGAGTCCGAAATCTCGCCTGCCCACTTTAGGCAAAAAACACTCTCGTCGAACGGAGAGTTGCGCGCGGCCCTGTTTGGGCACGCTTGTTACTAAGTCGATAACACCTGTGTCCCTGCCTCCCTCATGAGTGCAGCCTCTCAAAGAGAACGTGTACCGTCCCTGTCATCGCCATTGTTTTAGGTGCTCCGGGGCCGAAACGATAGTCTGAGAGCCCGCATTCCCGCATACTTCCCGGCTAGTGAATCGTATGGTCATCGCCACCGGATTGACTTCCTTCCTGACTGCCCGAGCCTTTCCAATTTGAGTTTCGAACCGTGACAAGGCGCTTTGCCATCTCATCACTCTTCTTCTTGTCCCCCAGCTGTGCGTAGGCCTTGGCAAGAAGGAAATAGGCTTGTTCCGAGCGCGGATTGTCCTCAACTGCCACGTTGAGTTGCGCGACTGCATCCGAAACCCGATTTTCACTGATGCGTATTTTCGCCAAATCTATCAGCGCCGGAGCAAAGTGCCCGTCAACCGCTATCGCCCTTTCCAATTCCTGTTCCGCGGCCGCCTGGTCCCGTTTGGACTGCAACGCCAGGGCAAGCTGAAAATGTACCCGCGCTTGATTGGAGTTGAGCTCCGCCGACCGGCGATATTCAGCAATCGCTTGATCGACGTTGCCGAGCTTATACAGGGAATTTCCAAGCAGGTAATGGGCCTGGTACGAAGCAGGGTCGATGGCGAGGGCGCGCTGCAGATCGTCGCGTGCTGCATCGTAGAGAATCGAATCGTATTCGCTTTCTGCCAGTGTGATCAGGAAGGCAGGAGACTTTCCATACACTTCCCGCTGCGCCCCAAGCAATGTAATCACTTCCTTGAAGCGTCCCTGTAATTGCAGCGTGTTTGCCAGCATCAACGCGGTTTGCTCGGAAGGATAGGCCTTCCACGCCGTCTCTGCCACCTGGTGTGCGGAAATAAGCTGGTGGTTGGCGATGAAGACCACGACACCAATTTCCATCTCTTGCAAAGGAGAGGACGGCGTGGCGCTAAAATGCAACAGCGCCCCCCCCGCCTCTTTCACTTGGCCGCGAGACATATATTCACGGGCTAGCGAGGCGGCGACGCTGGAATTGAATGGCCACTTCGAATGTGCCTGCAGCAACGTCTGCTCAGCCTTGGACAAGTCACCCTGGGCTTCGAAAGCACCGGCAAGAAGAAGACTTACGCGGGCGTCGCATTCCTGATGCGAAGGCGTCTGGAGTATCTCAGCTGCCTCCTGATAACGTGCTCCCCGCATAGCCTCGCTGGCTTTGAGCAGGACACTATTCATTTCTTCGGGAGCCGGGCAATGTCTGTTGGTCTCGGTACGGGTTGAAGAACCCGTTTCGGATCGCCCCGTTTGGCGACCGAGTTCCCCCGCAGCTGAATCTCTACCTGTAAGGCACAAGACAGCTGCGAGGAAAAGCATCGGTGCAAGTTTTGGCCGGAGTTCCCAGGATCGTGGGAAAGACCGGCAGTTAGAACGCGAAGCGCAGGCTGAGCTGAATCTCGCGGGCTGCGTTGGCGGCGGTGACATAGCCAAATTTGCTGTCATTCACCCCAGTATCCAATCCATAGAAATTGACGCGGTTGAAAGCATTGAACACGTCTGCCCTAAAGGTTAGACCATAGCGCTCGGCAAATTTCCAAGTTTTGTCTCCCGAAAGATCCCAGTCGGCTGCTCCAGGTCCGTAGACACTCTGCACAGATGAGTTACCTTGCACACCCACCGCATTGACGGGCACGACGTTCTGCGTGTTGAAGTAGGGTCCCAGCTTACCGTGCTTACCTAAGCCTCCATGAAGTGAGGAGTTGTTAACAGGCCCTGTCACATTTGGCAATCCATTGACGAAGATTCCCAGCGATTGATTGCTGCCGAGCGTCTCCCAAGTACCGGAATGAAAGGAGGCGATTGCCGCTAATTTCCAGCCACCAAGAACAGCATCACTCAGGGCACCGTGATTGAGGAAGGCCTTTCCACGTCCGAAGGGAAGCTCATAAATGGAATTGGCAACCAGAACCTGATTCATATCTTCCTGGCAATGACCGCGGTCAAGTCGCATATTGAGCGGATGCCATGAGAAGACATCCTGCCAAGGCCATCCCAGGCATTTGGAAAAGGTGTATGAACCCAAGAGAGAAAAGCCCGAGCTGTATCGCTTTTCGACTCGCGCAACCAGTCCGCTGTAGAAGGAACTGCCGGACATGGAATTTTCCTGTACACCATTCCATCCGGTGAGCGGGTAAGTTCCGTCGGGATTTTCCGGATCGAGGTTCGGACGTTCTTCGTAATGGTGTGCGGCACTACCAAGATACGACGCCTCGAGTAGCCAATTCTTAATCGTATGAGCGACGGACAGGTTCCACTCATAGGTGTAAGGGGTCTTCCCATCCGGCTGGATGAACGAAGCTGTCGGCCCTCCGCCGGGCACCGTAGAACCGAAAAGTTTATCGAGTGTGTAATTGAGGGGCTGTCCTATGGGTGAGTTGCCATAGCTTTGAATCAAATAGAGCTTGGTGGTATCGACTTCGACTTCATACTGGTTGATATTGGGTTGGAGATAGTAGATCCCGAATCCGCCCTTGACGTCGGTATTCCCCTTTTCGAATGGGCTCCAATTGAAACCAATCCTTGGAGAGAAGTTAGTGTAGATGGGCTTGACCATGGCCCTGCCGAGGCCGAGAACCTTGGTGTCCGGGTAAGTAAGGTCTTGATTGGTAGCCAAATCAAAACTTCCGACCCGGTTGTGCGTTTCTATAGGTTGCTGCGCATGTTCCCATCGGCCCCCCACGTTTACGGTAAGCCGGCGATTCACTTTGAATGCGTCGTTGACATAGTAGGACTGGTACCACATTCTCAGGTTCATGGTGGGATCACCGAGCGCTGTGAAGCCGTTGTTCGGAACGCCGAGGAGGAGGTCACCGATCGGGTCGCCTGTATAGGAACCGTTGAAGCTGATGCTGGTTGCAGCCCAATCCTCATACATGAAGATGGGCTGATAGCGCACGTCGAGGCCGCCGGTAATTTGATGTCTCCCCTTCTGATATTGCAGACTTTCTGTCCACATGTTCATGCCTTCGCGAACGATATCCGTTCCTTCAGTGGACCCCGGGTTTGCGTAATTCGTTACACCGATGGACGGCGGACCATAGGAACCAGGCTGGTCCACTTCATTAACCAGGCCCAGCGGGTTGGCATCCGCCGCGTTGTATCCGTCAGCCCGTTGTTCTCCGACAGCAGTGTGCGACCAGCCGTAGCGAACGTTGTTGATGAGATTGGGCGAGAAGGAGTGTGTCCAACCAATGGCCAGATTCTTGGGGTTGGAGGGATAGATGATTTCGCGGGACGGAGTAATGTCAGTCACGCTCGTAGTCTGATTCTGATTCGTGAATCGGGCGAACACGCTATCGCGGGCTGAAATTGCATAGTCCCACCGCACATTTTCCTGATTCCAATTGTCGGTGGTGTTCGATACATAGTGATAATTCTGACCGCTTGCATAGGATCCGTTGGGAGCCGGATAGAGCGCCAGCACCTTCTGCGCAGTGGCGTTGAATAGGCCGCTGGGTATTTGGTTTCCGGGAAAGGGCTGATAAGTCCCGTTGACGATATTGAATGGATTAACCAATTGCTTTGGGTCGGAGCTGAAGTCGCCGGCAACCTGGGCTGGAGTCGGTACATTGGCGTATTCGTTCTGTGGAGAGATTTGGCGGAAACCTTCGTAATTTCCGAAGAAGAACATTTTATTTTTCTTGATCGGGCCGCCCAGACTTGCGCCAAACTGGTTTTGATGAAAGGGTGGTGCGGCTCCCTGGTCGAAGTAATTCCTGGCATCGAAATCGTTGTTGCGGAGATACTCGTATGCGGCCCCGTGAAATTCATTGGTTCCCGACCGGGTCACGACATTGACGAATGCCCCGCCGTCTCCATACGCGGAAGACGAGCCCGATTGCTCAACTTTGAATTCCTGCGTGAAGTCCGGAGAAGGAAGCAGACCGGCAGCGCCGTACCAGGCATTGCGCGTCTCGATTCCGTCATACAAGTAACTGACATCGTCTTCGCGGAGGCCGCCGATCACGACGGCGACGGTTGCCGTACCGGTCCATTGAGAAGCAGGAGAACTCATGCCTGGCACAACAGGCGTAACACCTGCCGAAAGCTGGGCGAGTTGCAGGACGTCGCGCCCATTCAACGGCATGTTATCGATTTGCTGGTTCTCGATCACTTGTCCCTGGTTTGAAGTCGCGGTATCCATGAGCAGTGTTTCCGCGGAGACCGAAACGGTTTCCGCCGCCTGCCCTACGCTCAATTTGATGTCCTGCTGGAACTGTTGATCGACATATAGCTTGAATGCCTTTATATTTTGGGTCTCGAATCCAGTTTTGGATGCGTTCATGGTGTAGTTGCCGGGAGGAAGCTGGGTGATATGAAATGCGCCCAGATTGTCGGTCTTGGTCTGGTAATTGATTCCGGTGGCGGAGTTCACGACAGAGACACTAGCCCCCACAATGATTGCCCCGGTGCTGTCAGTGACTGTGCCGTTAACCGCACTGGTGGTGCTTTGCGCTCGACCGAACGAAGCCTGAAAGAGGATAAGGAAAAGCCCCACGAGAACCGGGATCGTTGCCGACCGTTCAAACCGACCGCGCAGCGTCTTCGCTTCTGCACAATTTTGTGACATGAGTTGCTACCTCCTGAAAAGAGTGAAACGAGATCCCGTTTGAACGGGTTGCTGGTGTCATGGCCGCTTTGGAAACGATTACAAGGGGAAGTTCTCGCATCTTAAGGACCGCCCCGAATCGTAGGCGTCGACTTGCTCGATAGACAATAGGCAATGAAACCCTATTTGAGATAGGTCAGATGTACTATCGCTAAGGGGCTGCTTCCCGGTCGGTGTACGTGCCCCAATTGCCCTGGACGGGTTGAATGTTTTGCACCAGCGATGGTATGAATGCCCTAGGCCAAAACGAGCCTGCTATGGCATCATTCATGGCCAATCAAGCCATTTCGATATGACCACGGGGCAGCTGTTTTGCCGGGCGTACCAGACCGGCGAACCTACACTCAGCCGCGTAGCCGGCGCACCCTCCGCCAGAGAGTGCGTGTTGGGAATTTACAGAAGGATGTTCGAAAAGGTGCGTTAGTGCGTTTACCATCTCCATTCCCCGCGCGGTTCGTCGCGATCTGTTTTGCGCTGGCAGGACTGCTGTGCGCCTCATGGTTCTGGTTCCACCGGAGCCGCGTGGAGACTCCGGTATCTGCTCGCACGTTCGAACTGCAGACGGGCAGAATGGACGACTGGACAGCAGTGGGCGGGAGCTGGGGGATTGCGCAGGGCGCCATTTTCAACAGCTCACACGAGCGCGGGTCGAAGTTGCTGACCGGGTTAAGCACATGGGGCGATTACACGGTGAGCGCGGACATCCGTTTCGAGGGAGACAACGCCGACATGGGTGTCATCCTGCGCACCAGCGATGAAAAGAAGGAGGGATCAGACACATACAACGGATACTATGTCGGCATTCGCACGCTGGACGGATCGATGGTGATCGGGCGGTCAGCATTTGTGTGGATGGAAGCGAACCCTCTCAAACTGCCGGGAGGAGTTCATTCGTCAGTATGGTACCGCCTGCGCGCGACAGCAGTCGGGTGCAACATCGCAGCTTCTGTGCAGAACCTTAGTACGCAACAAACTGGCTGGATGGCCTTTGAGGAACCTTCGTGTCTTCGGACCGGGCGTATCGGACTGCGGTCGTTGAACGCCGGAGGCACGTGGCGCAATATCAGCGTTGCGCCCGCGACATGGAACGATTATCTTGCGATGCGACAACACGCGGCCTCTGTGGAACGGCCGACAGTATTGCCGGGACCACCCTGGTGGACGCCGCTCCACGTGGGAATGATCTTCGCCGGGGTCTTGGCATTGGCTTTGCTGACTCAGCTCGCGTTGTTTCGCATTCATCGCTGGAAAGCCTATGCAATCACGCAGGAACGAGAACGGTTAGCACACGAAATTCACGACACGATGGCGCAGAGTTTTGCGGGAATCGGTTATCAGATTCAAGGGATTCGGCGCAGCGTGATGCGCTATGATCGACCAGATTCACGGCAAATAGCGGATCAGTTGAGCATTGCGTATCAGCTGGTGCGCAAGTGTCATGAGCAAGCGAGCAGGACTATCGCGATGCTTGGTTCGAGTTCCCCTGGAATCCAGCAAAACCTGCTGGGCTCTCTCGAAGCAACAGCGCGCCGGATCGCAGGCGACCAAATCAACACAAATACGAGACTGAAGGGAACCTCGACACCGCTCAACCTGCGTCTCGCGGATGCCTTCGTCCATATCGGTCAGGAAGCAATTGCGAACGCCGTGAGCCATTCAGATCCGACCGAACTTACGATTACTTTGGAGTATCAAGGAGAAAATGTTGAGCTGATCGTTCAAGACGATGGCAGTGGATTTGACTACAAACAGGAAAATGCGGGATTTGGGATTCTGGGAATGCAAAAGCGAGCTCGAGATGTCTCCGCTTCGTTTCTCATCAAGAGCATGCCGGGCGCCGGAACCGAGGTGCGTGTGAAGGCAAGACTATTTGATGGAAGCCCACAGCAGCGATTGTTTGCCCTGGTCAAAGAGAGAGTGCTGACTTCCCCGCCCGACCTGAATGTATGATGATTCGCTAACCCTTCAAGGTTCTCGCAGGCAAGCATTGATGAAAGGAAGTTCAAGACTGATTCTACTCGGAGACCCGGATGAGTCCTCGCCGGATCGCGGTGGTTACAGCTTCTGTTCGATCATTCGCATTGAGTTTCTCCAGACAGCTCGCCACATGGTTTCGAGCTGTTTTTTCCGCGATGAAAAGGCGCTGCGCAATCTGCTTGTTGGTCAATCCCGCGGAGACAAGTTTGAGTACTTCCAACTCGCGCTGACTTAGCTCCTCGCGTCCTATCACTTCTAGCAGGCGTTTCGCAATGGCTGGCGGGACGCAGCGTATGTTCTTGTGAACCATCTCCACTGCCTGAACGATTTCCTGCTGGGGCGTGCTCTTGGGGAGGTACCCCATGGCTCCGGCCCGCAGCGCCTGGAAGATATACTCGTCTTCTGCGTAATTCGTAAGCACGAGGATCCGTATATCGGGGTAGATGCGGCGCAACTCGACGATGGCCTGAGCCCCTTCTACTTCAGGCATGCGCAGATCCATAAGCACGATGTCCGGATGGAGCCTGGCCACTTCGAGCTGAGCCTCTTTCGCGGAACCTGCGGTACCCGTGACCGTGATGTTCTCTTCGCTTTCCAGCATGGTCTTCAATCCGAGCCGCACGACTGGATGGTCGTCCACAATGAGAACCTTGATTGTCTTCGACGGCTCATCCATGTCCGTACTTTAGCGCGCAACTCCTTTCTGGTCTACTGCAACAATTCATTTTTCGTTCGGGCCATGTTGCCGAACTCTCTTCGCATATAGTAGGTTCGGATTTAGTTGGCGTTTCCCCATCTCGAGCGGGTTGCCGAAACCTCGAAGTTGAAGAGCAAAGCAGGTGTCTTACGTCATGCCCGCAAAATCAAGCTATGCAGCCTCACTGTCGCGACGCGCATTCCTCTCCAGGATGGGCCGCAGTGCAAGTGGGCTAATCCTCCCTCGCGCGATGTGGGGAGCGCCCTCGACCATTGTGACGGATGCACTATTTGAAGAGGTATCTCCGGCCAGCAGCGGCATTCACTGGGAACATACATCCGGCAAGTCCGCTACAAAGTATCTGCCTGAGAGCAGCGGAGCGGGGTGTGCCTTTCTGGACTACGACAACGATGGGTGGATGGATATCTATCTTGTGAATAGCGGTGAATGCGATTTTTACAAGCCGCCGAAGCCATTACGAAATGCACTTTATCGCAACAATCGTGACGGGACATTTACGGATGTAACCGAGAGGGCGGGGGTCGCCGGACGAGGCTACGGTATGGGTATCGCGGTAGGCGACTACAATGGCGACGGGCTTCCCGATATCTATTTAACGAATTACGGCCGCAACGTGCTTTATCGAAACAATGGGGACGGCACGTTCACAGATGTCACCGAAAAGGCCGGTGTCGGCGCAGGGGGCTGGAGCACGAGCGCTGTCTGGTTCGACTATGACAATGATGGCCAGTTGGATCTTTTCGTCTGCCAATTTTGCGAATTCAACAAGACGCTGGGGTGTCCTGTAGATCCCAACGGCACCCGCCACTACTGCATTCCGCGGCCTTTTAAACCGCGTCCAAGCTGGCTCTTCCATAATAACGGGGACGGTACATTTACCGATGTGAGCAAAGAAGCGGGAATCTCCGAAGCTTTAGGGAAAGCGTGGGGAGCAGTCGCCGGAGACTTTGATAATGATGGTCGGATGGATTTATTCGTCTCGAACGATTCGGTGGGCAATTTCCTGTTCATGAACCGCGGCCGTACGTTTGAAGAGACGGGTTTGACTGCGAACGTCGCTTACAGCACGGCTGGCTGGACGAGATCGGGAATGGGCGTGGATGCGGGGGATTTCAATCAAGACGGTTGGCTGGATATTTTTGTCGCAAACATCAATGACGAAATATTTTCGCTGTACAAGAACAACCACGACGGCAGCTTTGATGACGTCGCGATGTCTTCCGGAATTGGCGAAGCGACGCGATGGATGAGCGGTTGGGGATTAAAATTCTTTGACTACGACAACGACGGAGAGATCGATCTGATGCTCTCGAACGGATATCCTGACGACTTGATCGACCAGGAGTCACACCTTATGACTTACAAGGAGCCGCTGCTTCTCTTTCAGAATACCGGTAGTGCTTTCAGGAATGTAAGCAGTTTGGGGGGGGGCGCGTTCTCGAAGAAATTCGCTTCGCGGGGGCTGGCCATCGGAGACTTTAACAATGACGGCGCGGTCGATGTACTAATCAGTGTGAACAATTCTGCTCCCGTCCTATTAAAAAACAACGCAGTCGGAGGGAATCACTGGCTGGGCGTAAAGTTAATAGGCCGGAAATGCAATACCGACGCCGTAGGTGCGCAATTAACCTATATGGCCGGAGGAAAAACGAAACATCGCACGAAGATTGGTGGCGGAAGCTTCCTCTCTGCGCACGATCCACGTATCGTACTTGGCGTGGGAATCTCGAACAAGATCGACTGGATTGAGGTCAAATGGCCACTGCCGAGCGGCGCAATTGAAAGATTCACGAATCTGCCAATCGACAGTTACATTACTCTGGTCGAGGGAAATGGGCGTCCAGCGCATGTTTCCTGATTGAGGGAAGGACCAGGAAGTACGCCAGAGATCAAACAAATCCCAGTCATCAATTGTTGAGAACTGGGATTTGCTGTTTACCGCGCCCGCCGGCCTGGCGATTCTGTTAGCTGCGGTTACTGCGGGTGCTCGTCATGGTTGCGGCGAGCGGGACGGACGGAGACGATGGTTCCGTCCTGCCTAGCAAGAACGTAGTTGCCATCAATGTTCCGCCACTCATGGCCTTCGGGCGGGCGCCGCAGGTGACTGGCTCGATAATCCACCTTTTCGCCGCGATTCCAGTCCTCCTGATGTATGCGGGAACCGGCTTTCCACTCGTTGTGTTGGTGATAAGTGCCGTTGTCATGGCGATCCTGGTCCGGATGGTCCTGCGCGAGCGCTGGCAAGCAAGTGAGGGCAGCTCCCAGCATAGGGAGAGCGAACACCTTTATCATTCGATTCATAGTTACTCCTCGCTGCTTCGATTCCTTTAGCCCCGGTACTGTTGTCCGCGTGAACAATTGTCTTTCAGGAGCGAGCAGGGGAAAGTCGCGACATGAGCGCCAATGCAGCCATGTTTCCGTCTAACTCGGGCTAAGTTAGCCGTAAATCGGTTGTCTCCGTACCCGCGGCGTTCCGGCACATATAAATTAGTTGCGCTCGACACAACAATCCCCGAAGGCGATGGGGACTCGGTCGTCACACTTTCCGCGCCAGTCCATCCACCGTAATAGCCGCCGGTCTCACTGGATAGGGAGAAATAGGACGGCGTGCTGCAGGGGTCGAAACCTCGACAGATGTAATGGCTCCGCTAGTCGAGTACCGAGAAGATGCAGCGCGAGGTTATTCATTGAAGTCCCATGCCTTCAAAGCGCAATATGGGCTTTTTCAGCATTGAATCGCAGCGCGCTGGGATCCTATTTGCCTGTACCTTCTGTGAGAGTGACGATGCTGTCTATGCCGGGAACGGTGAATTTCTCCACGCTGCCATCGGGCCAAAGCACTTCGATCGCGTCCACGCTGGCCGCACTGCCGAGGCCGAAGTGAGGGCGCGGATCGTTGGAGGACAAGTAGCTTCCGCCGCTGATGACATCGCCGCGCTGCTTCATTCCATTCGCAGTCACATAGACGGTTGTGCCTACCGCGTCTTTCGGGCTCTTGGCGCCCCCCACCAGCTTTAATTCGAGCCAGTGATTCTTGTCGGGATTGACGTTGCGCAGCAGCACCGGGTGCCCGTCCATCACATTAATCACGGCATCCAGCTTGCCGTCGTTGAAGAGATCGCCGACGGCCATGCCGCGCCCGGCGACCACGACAGCGAGGCCGGAATTCTCAACGGCCGGCACGGTGTCGAAGCGCTTGCCTTCGATGTTGTGAAAAAGCATGGGACGCTGCTTCCAGCTTGTGCCCCACGCGTACTTGTCGGCTTCGGGATAGACGTGGCCGTCGGACATGAGCAGGTCTTTCCATCCATCGTTGTCGTAGTCGAGGAAGGCGTCGCCCCAACTGAGGAAGGGAACGGAGACTTCCGCGATGCCGAGGTGATAGCTGATGTCGGTGAGGTTGGCGTCGCCTTCGTTGTGATAGAGGGGCTTGTAGTCGTCGGAGAACGTGGTATCGAAGATGTCGAGCATGCCGTTGTTCTCGTAGTCACCTACGGCGATGCCCATGGAGGCGGTCTCGCGACCGGCTTCATTGAGCGCGAAGCCCGAGGCGTAACTTACATCTTCAAAGGTGCCGTCGCCCTTGTTGAGGTAGAGATAGTTGGGAGTGGAATCGTTGCCGACGAGGAGGTCGGGCTTGCCGTCGTTGTTGATGTCGACGAAGACGGCACCGAGGCCGTAGTAGCCGGGCTTGTCGGCGACGCCGGCTTTCTCGCTGACATCGGTGAAGGTGCCGTCGCCATTGTTGTGAAAGAGGTGGTCGCCCTCGCCCTTGAGGCCGCGTGGACCGCAACTCACCTTTTCGCCGCGGAAGGTGCAGAAGGCGTTGGGCACGCCGCTTTCGCCGGCGGTGGGCAGATTGTGGCGATCGTAATGAAGGTAGCCGGCGACGAAAAGATCGAGACGTCCATCGCCGTCGTAGTCGCCCCAGGTTGCGCCGGCGTGCCAGCCTGCCGCGTCGTCGAGTCCTACGCCAGCCTTGTCGGAGACATCAGTGAATGTGCCGTTGTGATTGTTGTGGTAGAGGCGATTCTTTCCCCAGTTGGAGACGAAGATGTCGGGCCATCCGTCGTTGTCGTAGTCAGCGACGACGGCGCCGAATCCCCAGCGGTCGTTGGTCACGCCGGCGTTGGCGGCCACATCGGTAAACGTGCCGTCGTGATTGTTGTGAAAGAGGGCCGCATGCGGCGGAGTTTCCTTGCCGTCGAGGGCGTTGAAGGTGGACCCGTTGACGAGGTATATGTCGAGCCACCCATCGTTGTCGTAATCGAGCAGCGCGACGCCGGAGCCCTTGGTTTCGACGATGTAGGTCTTGGAGGGGGTGCCCATCCTGTGGGTCCACTTGGCGAGGCCGGACTTTTCTGTAGCATCCTCAAAGACGATGGGACCGGTCTTGACGAATCCACCGGCGGTGATGGGGCGATGCTGCGCGTCCAGTTGCAAGGGGTGCGGTGAGCCAGCTTCCTGGCTGCTCCTGGACGCGGGCGGCGTGCCTTCAGTGGATTTCGTCGTCTGCTGTTCGTGAGCCACAGGGGCGGATTGCGCAAAAGAGAAAGAGGAAATGGCTGCCGCCAACAGTGCCCATGCGGCGGCTGTACGAATGACCGTGAACATGGCAGCCAGTATACGGGGCAGGGTAGGGACGAGTCTCGATCAAAAGTTGGAGGGGGCAGGGAATAGCAGGCAGCTCGATTCGAACGAACTGATCCGCTCTCGCAGCCTTCACGAGGTGGATGGATGCGGCCCGGCGCGCAGGAATGATGCCTGCGGCGAAATGCCGCCAATGCCAGGATTACGATTGTGCCCGACAGCATGCTGAAGTCTGCGCTGTTAATCGCGTAAAGTTGAGCCCTCACAAACCGTACGCAAAGCGCTGCAACCGGAATTCCGATAACGAGCCCAGCCGCGGCTGTTCCGATAAAAGAATTTCAGGAGTTGGATTGAAGCCAGCCCGTTACGGCATGTTGCTGGTTGCGGCTGGTGGCGGTCCGCCTTGCACGTTCTGTACCAGCCAGCCGTCGTTACTTTTGGTGAGGTTGGCGGTGGCGACTTGCTGGCCTGAGGCGGCGGCGGCGAGCTTGGGGTACGCGGTTTTCATCTCCGCGGAGTTGGCCCACGGAGGGAGATTGCTGCTGCCCACGTGATAGGTGACGTTGTAGCGTGTCTGGGTATCATCGGCGGGCGTGTAGCCGTCGATGGAAGTGACTTCGGGATGCCCATAGCAGAAGTTGCCGTAGCCGGGCTGGGATGCATCGGCAGTCCAACTGGCGCGTCCCTGATCGGAAAGGTCGTAGTCGGTGACCTGCTTCGATCCAATGAGGAAGCGCTTCTTCTCTTCAGCTTTACGGGTCAGCATGCCGGCGTCAGTCAGGGCGTCGAAACCCTTGGTCTGCTCATCGTTGGATGCGTCGGCCTGAGCGGGAAACTTGACCGGCGCGGTCCATAAACAATCCTGACGGCTGCTGTAGTAGTTATTCAGTGCCGATTTGAAAGCCATCTGGTCAACGGCGTTCTTTTTGCAGCCAACCGAAAAAGCGATTGATCCAACGATGACGAGCACAACGATCCCGTGAGTACGCATGGTTGTCTCTCCTGCGACAGTTGGATGCAAAAAACGGGATGCGAAGAGACGGGGACTAGAGAACCGGGACCAACCGAAGCGCCATGGAGCACCGTACCGGTGTCCTGCAAGGCCGGCAACGTCATCTTTCTTTTGCGCACGCATTGCATCGCACACGACCAGAAGCGAAGCTTCTCCAGATAATTCAGAGGACTCGGCGTAGATATTCTGGGTGTGCTTTTGAAGTTGCCGTCCGGCGTTTTTTCAAACCGATCTTACCCCACCTAATCCAGTTTGTTAAAAATGCTCCGGCATGACCGGGGTCATCCAAGGTTACTATCAGCGAGAGAGATTCGGTTCATTTCGAATCGATTCAAAATCTGCAACCAACGATCTTTTTCAATCCTGGCTTAACTTTCCTTAGGCGGACTAATTCCCCGATGCAGACCCCGCCTCGAAAAGATGCCTGAATCCGGTCCTATCCATTGAAAACAGTCGTAACTCCCGAAACGGTAACCAAAGAATTCCATTAGTTGTATTGAATTAAATCCTGTGCGTGTTAAGTTTGCTTACAGTCAGTTACCGTGACGGCGGGGGGTTCTGGGGTAGAACAATTGCCGTCACAGGTTTTCTCGATCAGCATCAGACAGGTTCCCGAACTAGTAACTTCGTCCCAGCTGGACTCTAACTGGGCGAACGAAATACCTGTGTCGATGAGCTAGCAGCCGCGCTATTTCCGTACTTAAGACGTGGTTTGGTGCGGTCTTTGTCTTCCCTGTAGTTCCGAACTTGAAGTAACTGAAACCTGATGGCTGCGCTGACGCGCGGCGATAGTTGCCGTATGCCAGCAGCTTTTCCCCGCTGTCCCAGTGGTCGCAAGCGCCACTCGAGGAGAGCTGCGTTCACACGTGTCGTTGAGAGGAAAATGATGGATACCGAGTCAAACAACACACACGATATCAACAGATTATGCGAGTTCCTGGGGATCGATTCGTCCGCCTACGTAAGCTTCGAACGGCGCATCTCCCCTGCTCGCAAGCCGCCTGTGATTCGTATTGACAGCCGCACAACCGAGCCATCGCTGCCGCCGCGCGGCGTCGTCGCGGGCCCTGTTCGCAACGTCCCAGCTGCCTATGCAGCTTTCGACGGCATATCCCCTGACTTGCTGAATCGATCGGGAATCGCGGTCCGACCGTCCAGGCCGACAGAGATCAGCCAGATGGCGCGCCCCAAAATTAAGCCGACGCAAATCGCCTTGTTATCCATAGCCGGTGGAACCGGTAAAACCGTGTTGTCCGCGATGCTGGGCCGGGTACTTGCCGGGCGGGGACATTCCGTCATGCTCACCGACCAGTCCCCCTACGGCGCGATGCACGATCTTTTCGGAATGCACAAGGACCCGGCCACCGCCGTTGCTTTCGTTCATGGCAGTCCGCTGGCCTCTCCGTTGCCGATCCTGTCTTGCTTTCATGACGGCGTGCCTCTCGAAGACTTTGAGCCCTGGTTCTCGCTGATTTCCGCCCGCACAAGCTTCACGTTTATAGACGGCATATCGAATGTCGTAACCACCGGGCGCGAGTTGATCCACAACGGAGCCAGAATCATCGTGCCGGTTCTTCCTGATCTGGTTTCCGCCATGTCGGCTATGCGCCTGGATACGGCTCTCGAATCTCCTTGGCCTGGCCGCCTTAGCTACGTTCTGAATCGGTTCGACGACAGTCAACAGGCGCACCTTGATGTCAAAGCGTGGCTGCGAGATAACCTCGGCGCGCGCCTTCTTCCTTTCGAAATCGGCGAAGACGCAGCGGTGCGGCAAGTGGCTGCGGGTTCGCTGCAACTCCAGGACCTTCCCGATCATTCCAGCGCACGCCACAGCATGGAGTTCCTGGTCGACTGGCTCGAATCTCATTGCGCGGCGATCACGGCTGGAGAGATGGGGGTGGCGCGATGAGCGGCATTTCCCCTTCCTCGATCCGAAAGATGAATTTCGCCGCTGGCTTGATCGCCCCAGTCGTCGCAGCTGTGCTCGCCGTGGCGGCGTGGCTCCCCATGACCTGGCAGCAGCAACTGGCGTTTGGCGCCGTCGTCGTTGTTGCCAGCGTCGCCGTAGGGCGCATCGGTTCCGGGCGTCGCATCACGCACTTGCTGATGTTGGTTTCGATATGCGTCACGATGCGCTATGCATGGTTCCGCATCTCGACGCTTTATCACTATCTTCACAATCCATGGAGCGTGCCCAACTGGATCGACGCCTCTTTCATGGTGATGCTCCTGTCGGCGGAACTCTATTCCTTCCTGATCCTGCTGCTCGGGTACATGCAGGGAATTGCGCCTCTGCAGAGAAAGCCCGAGCCGTTGCCGAAGGATATTTCACTGTGGCCGAGCGTCGACATCTTCATCCCCACCTATAACGAACCGCTCGAACTCGTACGCACCACCGCTCTGGCTGCGACCGCCATCGACTGGCCTGCCGATCGCTTGCGCGTCGTGATTCTGGATGATGGTGAACGTGAAGAGTTCCGCAAATTTGCTGAAGAAGCGGGCGTGACCTATGTTGCCCGTACCGAGCACACGCACGCGAAGGCTGGAAATATCAATCACGCCCTGCGCATGAGCGATGCGGAATTCGTTGCCATCTTCGATTCCGATCACATTCCGACGCGCTCCTTCTTGCAGATGACCGTCGGCTGGTTCCTCCGCGATCCGAAGCTGGGCATGTTGCAGACGCCGCATCATTTCTATTCGCCCGATCCGGTGGAGCGGAACCTCGATCATTTCCGCGTTGTTCCCAATGAAGGCGAGCTCTTCTACGGCGTGATTCAGGACGGCAACGATCTGTGGAACGCAACATTCTTCTGCGGTTCGTGCGCCGTCATCCGCCGCGCCGCTCTTGAGGAGGTTGGCGGCATCGCGGTGGAAACGGTTACAGAGGATGCCCATACCTCGCTGCGCATGCAGATGAAGGGCTGGAACACGGCTTATCTCAATACCGTGCAGGCCGCAGGGCTTGCCACCGAAAGCGTTTCAGGCCACGTCCGGCAGCGTACCCGCTGGGCGCGCGGCATGATCCAGATTCTTCGCACCGATAACCCCTTGTTCGCTCGTGGATTGAAACCCGCGCAGCGCCTCTGCTATCTCAATGCGATGCTGCACTTCATGTACGCCGCGCCGCGTCTGATCTTCCTTGCCTCGCCTCTGCTTTACCTGGTATTCGGCAAACTCAATATGCCAGGCTACTGGCTCGCCATCCTGGTATTCGCAGGTCCGCACCTTGTGCTCTCCACCATTACCAATTCCCGCATCCAGGGACACAAGCGTCACACTTTCTGGAACGAAGTGTACGAGACAATCCTGTCGCCGTACATCTTGTTCCCCACTTGGCTGGCGCTCATCAATCCGCGCTACGGCAAATTCGACGTCACCCTGAAGGGCTCTCAGCAGGACGATCATTTTGACACGCGCATCGGCTGGCCTTTCCTCATCATGTTGATGCTCAACGTCGCCGGCCTGGCATTGGCGATTCCGCGCTACCTCTATTGGAACGTCGAGCATCGAGGCACCGTGCTGATGAATGTCATGTGGGCGTTCTTCAACATTCTCATTCTTGGCGTAACGGTCGCCGTGTGCTACGAGCGCAAACAGCGTCGCGGCGCAGTCCGCATCGCTGCGCGCATTCCGGTCAAGGTGATTGCCAATGGCACGACGGTCAATGCCTTCTCAGAGAATGTTTCTTCCACCGGCATGGCGCTCGTTCTGGCTGGTAAGTGGGCAAAAAATCAGGAAGTCAGCGTCGTCTTCTCCGAAATAAGCAACGCCGATCCGATCCGCGTTCGCGTCACCGGACAGTCCCGTGGCGTGGTGCGCGTGCACTTCGGCGACATGAGCATCGACGATCAACTGACCGTCACTCGTGTGATTTATTCACGCGCTGACCGCTGGCTCGATTGGAATAAAGGCCGGCAGGACGATCACCTGTTGCGCAGCTTTGCCCGCGTGTTCGCAGCCTCCCTGCGCGGTCTCTCCTTTGCGCTCATGATGCCGTTTCATCGCAGTCCCAAGAAGGAAGCACAAAGTACCGTACTCGCATCGGCAGGCACGCGCACTGCGGCGCTCCTGCTGCTGGCTGCGGTCTTGCTCCCGCTTCATGCTTTCGGTGCCGCGAAGAAGATCCCAGTCAAGTGGGACACAGCGGCAACCGACGAAATCCGCTATCCTGTTGCGGGCAGCGCGCGCGGCACAGGCATCCTGCTCAACCAGCAGACGCCAGATAACTCCGTTCGCATTGTCCTGCCCTCGACTCTGATGATCGAGCAGGGCCAACTCTCCATGCACTACACGTTTCCCGCCGGCAGTCGCGCGGACGCGGTAACGGTGCAGGTGATGCTGAACGGGAACGTGATCGCCGCTCTGACGCCTACGGCCGCGGAATTGGCCTCAGGCGACTCGACAGTCACGCTTCCTTTGCCTGTCGATGTCTTCGTTCAGGACAGCAAGCTCTCTTTTGAATTGGCCAGCGCGCGGCAGGCCGCCTGCAGTACGCGCGCCACCATCGCCGGCTCTTCGTGGGTTCGTATCGATCCCTCCAGCAACATCGAGGTCCATGGCCGTAAGCTGAGCATCGCCGACGATCTCAGTCTGCTCCCTGAACCCTTCGTTCGCGGTGGGGTTGGCGGAGACAAGCCGGTCCCGTTCGTCTTTGCTGCAACTCCCGATTGGGAGATGTTGCGTGCTGCGGGCATCGCGGCTTCCTGGTTCGGCGTGCAGGCGCAAGACCGCGGTCCGCGCTTCGAGGTAAAGGTTGCCGCTCTTCCCAAGGGCAACGTTGTCCTTTTCCTGACCGGCTCACAGCAGGTTGACACTCTTCGTGCAGAAGCCGCACCTTCCGTATCCATCCTCCCTAACCCAGCGGATGCATTCGGCAAAATGCTCGTCTTCAACGCTCCCACCGAGCCGGCCATGGTCGACCTCGTGCAGAGTTTTGCAGCCGGTCAGATGAAACTGGAAGGCGCGCGGGCCGCGGCGGCCGATGGCTCTCTTCCTGCGCCTCGCGTCGCTGACGATGCTCCCGCCTGGGTGCAGGGCAATCGGATTCAGCTTGGCAAACTGGCAGGTTCTGATTCCTTGCGTT
Organism: Occallatibacter sp.; assembly: GCA_036488735.1. Taxonomy (GTDB): domain Bacteria; phylum Acidobacteriota; class Terriglobia; order Terriglobales; family Acidobacteriaceae; genus Telmatobacter. The sequence continues at coordinate 79,559 of DASXHC010000028.1, read as the reverse complement.
CGAGCGCGAAAGATGCGGCGCTCATGTACCTGCGTTTCGCGCCCGATCTCAACTTCGGCCCGCGCAACGATGCATACCTCTCGCTCCGCTATACCGCGGGCCCCAATGTCCTCGCGCCCGCGTCGAACATCGCTGTTTCCCTCAACGGGTTGAAGTCCAACAGCGTACCGATGCATGCCGGCGCTAGCGGAGCAACTCAAACCGCGAACATACCGATTGGCGAATTGCCATTTCTGTTTCGCAATACACTCACGGCGCGGCTCTACCCGGTCGCGAACAACGCTGATCCGTGCGCCGGCATTCCATCCAACTTCCAGGGCTCCATCTCCGGCGGCTCTTTCATCGATCTCGCCAACGCGGCGCACCTCGCCCGTCTTCCCGACTTGCGCATGTTCTCGAACGCAGGATTTCCTTTCACGCGCTTCGCCGATCTCAGTCAAACCGCCATCCTGTTACCGCAGCGTGCCAGTGCTGAAACCATGGCGCTCTACCTCGACATGCTGGGATACTTCGGTTCGCAGACCGGTTATCCGGCGTTGCGCGTTTCAGTCGCATCGGCCGAGAGCGTAGCTCGCTACGCCGACAAGGACCTGTTGCTGATCGGTTCCTACATCGATGCCGCTCAAGCAGTGGACTTGACGAGCAAACTCACCGCCCGGCCCTGGGTGGATGATGCTTCGTTGTCGACACGCGCCAGCTTGGTACTCTCTGCGACCAGGTTCTTGCGGCTCTCCAATGTCAATCCTGCAAACGTGGAAAATGATGCGACGTTGGCGCAGGGCATCATCGAGGCCTCCAAGTCTCCCTTCGGGTCCGGACGCAGTCTAGTTGCGGTCTTGTCAAAAAGCGCTGAAGACTTAGCGCCCATGTCCGCGCAAATGCTCGACGCCATGCCGCTCGATGACATCCGCGGCAGCGCGAGCCTCTGGAGCGGCGGCGGCTTCCACAGTTACGAACTCAGTGCCGAAGACTACCTCGTCGGCGATGCTTCGATTCAACAGGAACTCGAATTCTGGATGGCCCTCCATCCGTGGCTTCCGGCTTTGCTGCTGGTGGCGGTGTGTGCGTTGGCCGCTATCTGGATCCAGGGATGGGTCATCTACAGGCGGCGTTTGCGGCTCGAGGGCGTAATGAATAACCAACCGATTGGAGTGCAATAATGCGAATACCGAATGGGATAGTTGCAGTGATCCTGGCTGGCGCGATGGCGCCGGCTGTCATGGGGCAGGCAGCTGATTCTAAGTCTGCCGAGAGCGCAACCAATCCGGTCGATATATACATTGCGCGCGCAAGAACGCAAGATGCGCAAGGCCGGCACGACCTTGCTTCGGCGAACTGGCGCCAGGTGCTGTTGTTGTCGCCCCGCCAGCCTGAGGCCCTCGCCGCATTGGCGCGCTTCTATCGCGAAGCGGGCGATGCTGCCGATGCGCAGGTTTATCTGGATCGCTTGCGCGCGGTTGCGCCGCAGCATGCTGAACTCAAACCGCAGAAGTCATCTTTGGATGATCAAAGCATTCTCGATCAGGCAGCCCGGCTGAGCCAGGAACATCGCTATCGCGAGGCGCTCGAGCTGTATCGCAAAGTCCTCGGTGACAACCCCACTTCAGGGGATTGGGCCGTGGTCTATTACGAAACGGAAGCCGCCATTCCAGGCGAGCAGCCGCACGCTGTGCAAAGCCTGCGGGGTATCGTGAATGCCTATCCCGCCAATCCGAATTACGCTCTCGCACTCGCTAAGGTCCTCACGTATGGCACTGCGACGCGCGCTGAAGGCCTGCGCATGTTGCAGGAGATTCATGGCTCTCCGCAGATCACTGAGGAAGCACGCAAGGCCTGGCGCGAAGCTCTACTCTGGGATCCATCCAGTTCAGCGGCTCAGGAATCGGGCGCTGCGTATGTCGCTCGTTATCCAGATGGCGAATTGGCTGCCAAGCTGCACGCTGGTCAGGAAGCGCATGTACGCACCGAGTCTCTCAGCACGCCGGAAGAAGCCGAAGCGTATCGTTCACTGCAAAGCGGCGATCTCGCAGCGGCCTCGAAACAATTCTCCGAGCTGGCCAGGCGTCCCGGTCAGGCTGCTCGCGCCCACCTCGGTCTTGCGTATGTAGCCATGAAGCAGCAGGACTTCGAGAACGCGGTTGTGAACTTCGAGCAGGCGCGCAACGAAGGTCTTCATTCTTCCGCCATCGATGCAGCGTTCCACGATGCGCGCTACTGGCAGCTTATGCAGCGTGCCAACAAGGCCTCTGATGCTGGAGATGATACCGCGGCCCTTTCTAACTTTGAAGAAGCCTCCAAAATCGATCCCAATCGTCCCGAAGCCAACGAAGCGTTGGCAGGCCTCTGGGTGAAGAAGCAGCAGCCTGAGAAGGCCTTGTCCATTCTGCGCGAAGTGCTGCGCTCCCACAGCGATCGCGAGAACGCGTGGCTGGCTCTCTCCGAGGCCGAACTGCAGGCTGGTCAATTTTCCCAGTTGCTTGCCCAGCAGAAGAACATTCCCGCTGCCATTCAGGAGAAGTTGAACCAGGAGCCCGACTATCTCGCCGCGCTCGCTTCCGCTCAACTCTCACTCGGCAATGATGCCGATGCGCAGAATATTCTTGCTCGTCTCGATTCGCTTTCTTCGTCGAACACCACGAGCCGTGCCCAGATTGACCTCAAGCTGGCGGGTCTAATGCTCCGTCAGGATCGCGTCGAAGACGCCGTCAAGATGAGCCGCAATGCGATTCACGCCGATCGCTCCAATCCGGAAGGATGGCAGACCCTCATTCGTGCCGAGGACCAGGCGGGGCGCGATGGCTCTGCTCTTCAACTCATCGAAAACATGCCCGCTCCGGTGAAGGACAAGCTGGATCACGATCCTGGCTTCCTCATCCAGGCAGCGTCTATCTATCAAAAGCAGCATGAATACGATGGCGCCGCCCTGATGCTGCAGCATGCGCAGCAGATCGGTGCGCGCGATCTGCAGACCTCCATTCCTCTGCAGCTTCAGCTCGCCTCTCTCGATCTCGAGATGGGCCGCACCGCCCGCGCTTACGAAATCTATCGCCAGCTCACGCGTGAAGTCCCCGATCGCTCCGAGGCATGGATCGGCATGCTCTCTGCGATGCACGCCGGCAAGCACGACGCCGAGGCGCTCGAAGCCGCGCAGGCCATGCCCGCCGAGTTGCGCTTCTCCCTGCGCAAGGACACTTCGTATCTGCAGGCGATGGCGTCCATCTACTCCGGGAACGGAGACGACACCCGCGCCATGGAATGCCTCAAACGCGTGACGGCTCATTATCACGAGCAGGGAATCGCCGTACCTTTCGCCGTCAATCTGCAATATGCCTGGCTCCAACTCAACGCCGGCAACGAAGCGGGTCTGTCGGCCAGCCTCGATTCGCTCTCGAAGACAAAGGACCTTTCGCCCGCTCACAAAAAACAGGTTGAAGATCTGTGGGTTGCGTGGTCGATCCGCCGCGCTGAAGCAACACTGCAAACGGGCGGCGCCGATCAGGCATTCAAGCTCCTCGACGCAGCCATGGAAGTCTATCCCAACAACGCAGATCTGCGTCACGAAGCGGGCACGCTCTACATTCGCCGCGGCCAGCCTGAGAACGCCTATCGCTTGTACGAACACTTCGAGTGGGACGGCGCCAGCGAGTCCGATTTCTCGGGCGGTATCGCGGCAGCCGCAGCTTCAAACCACTGGAAGCAGGCTGAGATCTGGCTCCACGTCGGGCTCAATCAATATCCCGGCAACCGCCAGTTACTCACCGAGGCTGCGCAGATCGAGCAGGAACACGGCGATCTCAAGAAGGCGCAAGCTTACTGGTCTTCGCTGCGTGCTCTCGACGATCCCAATTCCGAGTCTGGAACCCTGGCCGGCATTCGCCCCGTCACCACCGCCGCGGCTCCTGTCAATCAGTTGGCTGCCATGTTAATGCCTGCACCAAACATGACCAGGCCGCAGCCCACTCAACACATCGATGCCGATCAGGCAGATGCCGAGAGCAACGACGAACTGTTCTCAAACAGCGCTTCTGATGCGGGTGTCGAGCCAATTCAGAATCAGATCGAATCCGCTCCCGCCGTTACCGGCCACGGACCTTCCGAGAACTCTGACTCGGACACGCTGGTTGTCTCGCCCATCAGCTCCCGCGTGCCGCGGCACACGCCCACCGTCAATGAAATGTCCACTCAGATGCAGAACGAAGCGCAAGTTGGAAGCGGACGCATGCAGCTCGCATCGTCGCAACAATACCCAGAAGGCTCCGAGCAATTGAGTACCGAAGGGCCGGCACACCGCGACATTCTCGATGCAACCGATCCGTCGCAATACTCGAGTTCCTCGAGCGCTGGCGAAACCGCGAATCTTGTTGCTCCCAATCGCCTCGTCGGCAGCTATCCGGTCGCGAGCAACGTGCGCCCCATGATTCTTGGCACCTCCAGCATCCAGTCCAAAGATGATGGGCTGGCCTCGCTCCAGGCGCAGATGAGTCCCTGGGTCGGCGGCGGCGCTGCTGCCAACAGCCGCTCCGGTTCCGCTGGCTTCGATCAACTCACGCGCGTCGAATCCACTGTTGAAACCAGCACCATTCTGGCTCAGTCCCTGCGCCTCACCGCTGTCCTCAAGCCTGTTCTGCTTGAGAGCGGCCAGGCCAGCGCGACGCCTCTTTACGCATGGGGCACCGCGGGCACTGCGCCAACCGGCAACCAGTATGCCTCCGGCGTCGGCGGCGAAATCCAGATGGCCTCTGCGCACGTGCAGGCCAGCCTTGGCTATTCGCCCACTTCCTTCCCGGTGCAAAATACCCTGGGCAGTGTTTCTCTCATGCCCACGCGCTCCTTCAGTCTTCACTTCTCGCGGGAACAGGTGAAGGACACCTTGCTCTCGTACGCCGGCGCTACCGATCCCAAGACCGGCCAGGTCTGGGGCGGTGTCGTGGCCACGGGCGGCGGCGTCCAGGTGGGTCACGGGGATGCCAAGTCCGGCTTCTATGCCCTGCTCGACTATGCCAGCCTCACCGGCCGCAACGTTACTGCCAACACGCGCATCTCCGGCAGCATGGGGGGCTATTGGAAGGGCTACACCAACGACTATGGCGCCCTCACCATCGGCCTCAACATGACCGGCCTCCACTACGACAAGAACCTGCAGTACTTCACCTTCGGCCAGGGCGGTTACTTCAGCCCCGACATCTACATGCTCATCAACGCACCGATTACCTGGACGTCCAAGCCGATCCAGAACTTCTCATACATCGTCACCGGCAGCGTCGGCACCCAGAGCTATCAGCAGGGCGCGGTCGTCGCGGGCTCGCTGTTGACCGATGTCTATGCAACGCCCAGCGCGTCCGCAAACTATGTCCTCGATGCGCGCGGTTCTTACCGCATCACGCCTAACTGGTATCTCGAGGCGTTTCTTTCCGCCAACAATACCTATGACTACCAGCAGCGCACCGCTGGCTTCTCTCTCAAGTACATGACCCATCCGCATCCGGCCGGCGATTCCGCTATGCCTACCGGCTTGTTCGATGTGCAGGCCATTCGCCCACTGCTCGTTCCCTAACCGGGATCAACCTGTCGCTACAGGCGGGAGCCAGTGTGTACGTAGTTGCGGGCATCGGGGGAAATCACCCGATGCCCGCAACGCATTTCATTAGCAACTTTCAATTCGAAAAATAAAGAGTTGTCTACACCGCAAACAAATTCGTATCGACAAACTCATTGCGGAACTTACCCGACGCATCATGCTTCGTCACTAATTCCTTAAACTCTCCAAGCCGCGCATACTTCGACCCCACGCGCTCTCCCGGAATCGTAAACAGCTTGCCCCAGTGCGGTCGCGGCTCAAACGGTTGCAGCGCCGCTTCGATCTGTGGCAGAACCTGCTTCACCTCCGGCCACTCCGGCTTCCACGTAAAGTGAATCGCCAGCGACTGTCGTTCATACGCCATGCTCATCCACAACTTGTCCGCTGCGATCGTGCGCAATTCGGTAATAAACAAATGCGGCGTAATCTGGTCGCGCAGCTTCTCCACCGCAAGTATCGCCTCGTACGCGCGGTTGAAGGGTACAAAGTATTCCGTCTGCAATTCCTGCCCGCTCGAGGGCGTAAAGTTCATGCGGAAATGCGGCAGCCGCTCATACCACGGCCCCGGAATGCCTTCCTGTTCCGTGCATGCCTCCGCGGAGTGCCCGGCCAGCGGATGCAGTTTCTGCTTCGCAAGCTTGGCTCCAAAAAACTCCGGCTTCCAATCCTTGGGCGCATCCGGGCTCATGCGCCGTTTGATCCACACCTGCGTCGCACGATGATTCTGCCAGTCCGTAAAGAGGCTCACGCTGTACCCGCTCGTGACGATCTCTTCGAGATGGTGTTCGAGATGATCGAACGATAGATTCTCGTAAACCGACTGCGCCACTTGAAACGTCGGCTGCACATCCAGCGTGACGCTGGTAACAATTCCAACTGAGCCCAGCCCCACCACTGCGCCCAGGAATCGTTCGCCATCTTTCTCCCGCGACAGCCGCACCACCTCGCCGTCTGCGGTCACTAACTCCAGCCCCGCAACCGCCGTTGCCAGGTTGCCATTCTTGAGTCCTGAGCCATGCGTGGCCGTGGCACACGCGCCGGCCACAGAGATATGAGGCAGCGAAGCTAGGTTATGCAGGGCATACCCTTTCGCATCGATCCAGGGCGATACCACGCCATAGGTCACGCCCGCGCCTACGGTCACGGTGCGCGCCTTTTCATCCAGCGTAATTTGATCGAGCCGCTTGAGCGAGATCTGATTCTGTGTGCTATCTGCGATGGAATTAAATGAGTGACGCGTTCCCAGAGCGCGCACTTTTTTGCAGCTCTTCACCACCTGCCGAACTTCCTCCACCGTAGCCGGAGTGTGCACGTTATCCGTGCTGAAGGTATAGTTGCCCGCCCAGTTCGTGCGCGGGGCCGCATGCTGTTCGCCGAACGCATGGCCCAGAAGGCTCGCCGTCATAAACCCGCCCGATGCCTTCAGAAATTCTCGCTTGTCCATCGACCTCGCTCCTGTTCACACGCCTATCGACGGAATCATCCAGGGAAAGCACCGTCGATGCCAGAGCCTCCATAGTATCGTTTGCCGCTGTTCTTCGAATACCCTCTCGTGCGCAACCTGTGCGAACCCGCCGCGCCATCGAATGCGCTCGAAGATCAGGCCGCAATCACACCGCTTCCACTGCGCCTATCTTCTTCGAGACTTCAAAAGAGAGCGTCTCCACGTCGGTATGAAACAATTTGCGCTCGCGCGCCGGCAATTCTTCCACCAGCTCGGCAAATGGCGTTGAGTGACACGCCGGGAACGCTGCATACCCCGCCGAATCCGCCATCCGGCAGCTCAGACTCACGATCTCTTCCATGCCCCAACACTCTCCGTTGCTTCGCGGAGTGTGCGAACTCGACATCACCGCCTCGAAATCTTCCGGAAGCTTCCACTGCTTTACCAGTTGTGCTCCCAGTTGCCCGTGATCGATTCCGAAAATGGCGCACTCTCGATCTTGAATGCTCGCCGGCGTTCCAATATGGGTCCCCAGCAAATGTATGTATTCCTGCGGCCGCACCACTGCCAGCGCCAGCATCCCGATGCCGTGCAAAACTCCCGCCGTGTACGCAATATCGCGGTCCATTGTGCCTGCCGAAGCAAGCTGCTGAGCTATCAGCGCGCAGGCCATGTTATGGCGCCACAATGTCCGCATCGCGGGATGTCCCAGCCACTTGCCCAGGTACGCCCTCACGCCCACCGTCAGGCACAACCCCTGCAGATGGCCCGCTCCCAACACTTCGACGGCCTGCAGAATGCTCTTGATCGGATAGCGCGGCGCATACAGCATCGAATTCGCAATGGTGAGTACTTCGCTCGCAAACGCAGGGTCGGATGAAATCAATTCCCCCAGCTTGCTCAACTGGACATTTTCGTTCGACGCTAGTTGCAGCACCTTGAGTGCGACCTGGGGAAACGGCGGCATCTTGAGATGACTCCACGACATTGCGACGGTACTCTTTTCGCGTGCTCCGTCTTCCATGGCAGGCCTCAGGTTACTTCCTCGGCAGGTGGCCCGAATGTCTTTAACGAGCAGCCCCCGGAAGCCTTCCACTCGAGGCCGAGGTGCGTGCAAATTGAATCCGCCTGCTACTCTTCCCGCCAGGTTTTGCCATCCGCACTCACCCAAGTCTCATGGCGCTCGTTCCCCAGTTTGAAAAGACTGGCGGGCACCGGAGGTGGCGCGCTGGAAGTCGAAGGAGGCACCGCGCCGGGCTGTCTCTCCGCTGCCGAATCTGCCGCGCCTGGCGCGGCTTCCCCGGCCGTAGGCGCGCTCACACCCTCAGCCCCTGCATGTTGCGCCTCCGCCCTCAGCGCGGCCCGCGGCTGCGCAACCACCTCTACCGCTTTGCCGCGCCATTGCGGTGTCACGACCTCCCAGGTCTTCCCTGCGTCCAGACTCAGGAAGAGAGCGCCTGCCGAGTCCAGCGCCAGCATGCGGTCCAGTACCGCTGCTGACGAAACCGGGTTCAATCCGCTGGGCAGTCTCAGATTCCGCGCCAGCTTCATCGCCATCATCCCGTTCAAAGCCTGCGGCTTGAATCCAGACAGCGCAGGGCGGCTGTTCTGGCTGGTGAACGCCGTCCGGGAGGCACTGTCCATTGGTGCTACCGTACCGTGAATAGAAACCACGGCCGGCCCGCCCGACGCCCTAGGAGGAACAACCGGATTTGCCGAAGCCTCCGTAATTTCAGTGGGCTGCGGCATAGGCTGCCAGTGTGTCTTTGCAAAAGTAGACAGCGGCGGGGCCTCATTGGGGGGCGCCATCTGCTTCGGCTGCGGAGGTGGAGCGATGGCTGCGCCGGACTCACGGTGCCTCGCCGGGTCACCAGCAGATTCCTCTCGGATGCCCGCACCCTGTTGCGCCCTCGGAATCGCGGGCTGCGCAACTTTACGCTCCGTCTGCTGGTTTGCGCGCGGCGCCGCTTGCGCGGGCGCTGTCTTGTCCGCCCGGCTCTCGCTCGCTCCCTTCACCGCCAGTGGTTGCGCCGCATTCGACGTCTCCGGCGCTGGCTGTGCCTCATTACGCGCAATCGTAACCGCCGGCGGTGCAGCCGGCTTCTGTATCCACAGTGCTACTCCTCCCACGGCCGCCAGTGCAGCTACCGGAATCCACGCAACCTTCCACTTCGCTACTGCTCCGCCAAGCCAGCCGGAAGTGCGCGCCGGCCGCACTTCTCGAGCGACAGGCGCGGCTTCTCCAGCTTCCGGTTCGGTGGCTGCCTGCGCCAGAAACACGACTTCCCGGCAGCGCCCGCACTCCGCCATGTGCGCCACGATCCGCGCCCGCTCCGTGTCGGGAAGCGCTCTTTCCACAAACGCGTTCAGGCTGTCGGCATCGGGATGAATGTCGGATTGGAAATGTCGATTCATCGATCCGCCTGCTCCTTGAACGTTCCTGCCTGCGATTGTTGCAGCAGTTCTTTCAGCCGCACAAATCCCGGGCTGCCGCCCGGCGAATTGTCCATGCCGGTCAAATCCCGAGGATCCGCTCCCAGCGCCTCTTCCGCCTTCCTCCGGCTCAGGCCTCGTCGCTCCAGCCCGCGCACAATCTGTTTGCGAATATTTTCGGTAGCGCGCTTCAACTTGCGGCTCACCGTCGCCTCGTGCACGGCCAGAACCGCTGCAATGGCGTGCAGCCGTCTGCCGTCCAGGTAATACGAAGCCAGGAGGAAGCGTTCCTCGGCGCCCATTTTCTTCACGGCCTCTTCCACGGCGCCGGCCAGAAGCGGCCATGTCGATGGCTCCGGCTGTGCGACAGCCTCGCCGGCGGTTTGCAGTGGCTCCATGAAATCTTCCAGCGGCTGCTCGCGATGGGTGCGCCGGTGATGATCCACGTGGCGTTGTGCCAGGGTAGTGCGCAGCCAGCCGATCAACGATCCGCGTCCGCTATATGAATCGAGCGGGCAGCGCCGCTCGCCTTCGCGCTCCGTCAGCCCGTACAACTCAGCGTAGAGTCCGTCGGCCAGTTCCCGCCCCAGCGTATCGCTTCCCGTGATGGCGATCGCAGCTCTCAGCAGCGGCTGCCGATACAGTTCGATGAATCGCTCCCACGCCCGTTCGCTGCCGGCCGCGCAGGCGCGCGCCAGCACCAGGTCCGCCACGCGGATACTGGCAAAGAACTCCGCCTGTTGCTGCGGGGTTGCTTCCGCGGCCAGGCCCTCCGCGCGGCCGAAATTCCGCGCCATGGCGATGCGCAGAACGATGCGCTCAAACTCGTCCCGTCCCAGCGCATACGCACCCGCGCCGCTGGTCCGCCACAACTCTTCCAGCAGAGTTGCCGCAATTGTGCATTGCGCCGCCGGAGCGATTTCCGCAGCCACTGGACCTGCAACGGGTTGTGTCGGCGCTACTCCCACGACCCCGAAGATACTCCAAAAAGCCGCCCAAAAAAACTTTGCAAGAAACTCGCGTTGCGTCGTTCTCTGATCGCAAGCCTGGTTCTGCCTGGACGAATGCAAAGGAGAGATATGAGCCTTGGGGTCGAATCGAAACACAGCGTTTGGAAAAGATTGTGCGCGGGCTTTTGCGCCGCGGGCGCGTTGCTCCTGGTGGTTGCTGGAGTTCAGCATGGCGGCAAGGTCAACGCGGCCAGCGGCCTGGAGGCCGGCAGCGAATACCGCGTGCTGGCGCCCATTCAAAGCGGCAATCTGCTTCTGTTTCCGGTTGTCCGCGCGAGCGGCAAAGCGGCCTTGGTTACGCCATTCATCGCCCTCGATGAGGGTTTGAAGAATGGCGCCGTCGAAGTCACCGAAGCAGGCAAGGTGCGCGGCCTGGTGCGCAATCGCGGCAACGGTCCCGCTGTCTGGAGCGAGCGCATGGGCGATCAGGTCAACACGCTGGTCCTCGTCAACAACTCCGACAAGCCGCTTCTTCTGCTGGCCGGCGAAGTCGTCACCGGAGGCAAGCAGGATCGCGTGATCGCCAAGGATCGCATTGTGCCTCCCGGCGGCGATCCCATCGACCTCTCGGTGTTCTGCATCGAGCCCGGCCGCTGGACGGAAAGCTCAGCCAGCTTCGGCGCCTCGGCGAAAATGCCGGCGGCCGGTTTCATGGTGCAGCCCGCTGTGCGCGAGCAGGCTATGGCCGCCAAGAATCAGCAACAGGTGTGGAACTCGGTGCACGGAACGATTGCAGCCATGGCCGCTGCGCCTTCCGCCTCGGGCGGACCGATGAGGAACGCGGCCCCGCCCGAAACCACGAGCTATGCGAAAGCCATGGCGAGCGATGAAATCCGCGCCAAGGTGGATGAAGCGGCGGCTCCGCTGATGAAGTCGCGGGAAGAGATGATCGCGCAGCTGCGCAAAGAGAATGCGATCGGCGTGGTGGTTGCCGTGCGAGGCGAAATCGTGTGGGCCGATCTCTTCTCCAACGCCGACCTGCTCTCGCGCTATTGGACCAAGCTGGTTCGTTCCTACGCAGCCGAGAGCCTCAACGCGGGCGAATCGCACGAGACACCCACTGTGGCGGATGCAGAGCGTTTTCTGGAATCGCCGTCGGGCGGAACAGAAACCAGCGAAGGATCGGTCGGCATCTATCGCTACCTGGAATTGAAAGCGAACGGCACGGAGACCTTCATCCTGGAGTCGCTGCTACCCGATTCGCACTACGAGGTACATATCAGCAAGCTGAAGATCCGCGACGCGGAGCGGCGCATGCATCCGATGCCGATTTTCGAGCGCCGGCTGCCCCATCCGCCGCCGCCGCTGCGCGAAGGTCCGCTGCCCGAGTAGCGTTGCTTTTTTTTACCGGGTTAGCGGATTTTCGCGGAATTTCGGGGTTTTTCAGGGCTTTTTTGAACTGCCGGCGCGGGAAGGGCCTTGACAGGCCGGGGGAAGCCCGGCGTGGAAGTGCCTGTGTCCATTGGTGATTGGGGATGGGGAAGTCAAGGGAGGAAAAATGATCGGCACATTTTCGAGCCGGTTCGCAACATAAAAGAGGGGGGGTGGGGGGTCACTCGGCCTTTTTTGCGGCTTCTGCCTTGGGGCGGCGGAGGGAATAGAGGGCGACCTGGGCCGCGTAGAGGAGCGACGAACTGAGCTTGGGCTCGATGGCTTCGAGGAGGACGCCCTGGGCAACACAGGCGATGAAATCGCGGATATTGTCTTCGCCGCTGAGGCGGGGCAAAGTCTTGCGGAATTGCTTGCTGGCGATGTCCTGGGCGAGCCATTCGTCTTTGGCGCGAGCCATCTGTTCTCTGAAGGCCTGACGGAAGGCCAGGGTGCAGCGGGACACGGCGGTGAGTTTGGGCGCTTTGGGGGTGATTGCGGTCTGGTCCATGTGGGTGCTCCATGACAGGGCAGAGGCCCTGCAGGATTCCAGTGTGCGGCATGGAAGGGAAATGATCTGCAAAATGGGGGGGCGGACTGGATTGTAGAAGATAGTCCGCGAAGGAGCCGGTGGCGCGCGTTTGGAGTACCAGCGGGTCATTCTGCTGGAAACGGCGCAAGGCGCAAGTTGGATCACGAGGGGTTGGGGCCGGTCCTGGCGCTCGAATCCCGGCACAGAATGTCCGGCGCCGAAAACTTAGAGTGAAACGAAGATCCCCGGGTGCACACTAACAGGTGTTTCCTGGCTGCGCCGGGAATTGACTCTGCATCGCTGCGGGTTCCCCACCGGCGCGACTTTGAAACACGAGTGACGTTCGGCAATCCTGCCCCCCAGGCATCGGCCTCAGGACCTGCTCTCCGGACCTGCCGACGGATGTACGATTGCTTCCCTATTCTTCACCAAGACCGGGTTAGCCAAAGAAAGAGAGGAAGCCATGCCTAAAAAGCCCACAGACCAGGCGCCCCGAACCGCGGGCGAGCTGCGCAGCCGCATAGCGAAGGCGGAGTTGAACTGGCAGGTCGATGCGCGCCTGCGCGACGCGGACCTGCTGCGACGCAGGCCGCGGGGAGGATCGCCGGTTGCTCCCGCCGATTCCACAGCCCCAACCACCAACCCCATCGAGACCATCCGGCAACATCCCCCGACCAATCCGTTTCTGCGCGCCCGCTGGGAAGAGCTGAAATGGCTTCCCCCGCAACCGAAACCGGCGATTACGGGCTCCGTTCCGTCCCGGCCAACGAAGAAAGAGGAGGAGCCGTCATGAGCTCTGTGGACTGGAGAAACCGATTTGGCTGGAACTGGATCAGCAGCGTCCGTAATCAAGGCGGATGCGAAAGCTGCTGGGCGTTTGGAACGGCGGCGTTGTATGAGGCCATGGTGCGCATCGAGCAGTGCGTGTGGTGCCGGCGCTCGGAGGGCGATGTGCGCAACGGCGTCGGCAAGCAATGCTGGGACCTGGGCAACCTGGGCGAAGCCACAACCTTCGTGCAGAATTACGGCATCGCCGATCCGGATTGCTTCCCCTACACCGAGGCCGCCGCGCTTTACTGCTCGGAGGAAGGCAAGGGGGCGGTGCCGCTGTCGCCGACCCCCGACCGCGCCGGCAGAACCGTGAAAGCACCGGCCATCACGTCCATTTCGGATGTGACGCAGAAAAAGCAGTGGATCGACACGGTGGGTCCCATGGCCCTGCTGTGCAATCCTCCGGCGGACTTTGACTATTACGGCAGCGGGGTTTACGTGCCGACCACCAGCGTGCTGGGCGGAGAACATTGCCTGCTGGTGGTGGGCTACAACGATGACGCGCCGGTACCCTACTGGATCGTGAAGAACTCATGGGGAACGGGCTGGGGCATGAGCGGCTTCGCGTATATTGCTTACTCGGCCAACCTGCTGGAGCCGGCGGGCTTTGTAGGGGTGCGCAATGTGAATCCGGACCCGTGGACCAAGCGGCGGGTTCGCAACGGCACGATGCTGGAGAGCGGCAACGGGGGCGCCCACAACAACTTCGAGCTGTTTATCCAGATCGGCGACACGATCGAACACTGGTGGCGCGAGAACGACGATGCGGCGCTGCCGTGGAATCGGGTGGGCGTGGTGCGCTGCGCCGATCCCTGGCGCGATACATTTCACAACGACACAGCCGACTGCCCCGCGGTCATACAAAGCACGTTTAACCGCAATTACGAGTTGGTGTACCGGACCACCAGTAATGGGCCTGGGGGCGGGTGCATGCGTCATGTCTACTTCGACCAGGCGGCGGGAGACTGGCTGGATGCCACCATTTTCGGTCCGTCGGACGCGCTGGGCATGGCGTCCCTGGTGCAGGGCACGCGCGGCGCTCCCGGTGATTTTGAGGTAGTGATTCTGCGCCACACCGGGGCCATCGAGCACTGGGCCAAGCAAAACAGCTGGCCGTGGACGAATCCGCCGGGGACATGGTTCTTGAAAAGCCAGATCGACATGGGGCTGGCGTACGCCGGCGCCGGCCTGGTGCACAGCCGTCTGGGCATCAGCGGCGTTCTGGAGAACGGCCAGGGCGAATTGCATTATGTCGCGACCGGGACCAAGGGAGAGATTTGCCACTACAAACTGCCAGTCGGCGGCACGACATGGCAATTGATCAACGTCTTCGGGAGCGGGCTGACGAGCGCGCCGTGCATGATCGAGGGCCAGTTCGGAGCGGCCGACGAACTGGATGTGGGCAACTTTGAGCTGTGCGTGGCGGCCGGAGGACAGGTGCAGCACTGGTATCGCGACAATCACGCGCTGGGGCCGTGGACACAGAGTGCGGTCTTCGGTTCGAATGCCGCGCGCGTCGTCTCGCTCATCGAGGGCAGCTTCGGCTTCAATCTCGAAATGATCGTGCAGACCATTGACAACCATTACCAGCACTATTGGCGCGATGCTTCGGGATGGCACCAGGGCGTGGTGATCGTTTAGAGCAGTTTGGGATTACGGAAATCAAACATGTTCGTGTCTGCCGGGGACGGATGCCGGGGCGCCATTGAATTTCCGATGGCGCAGTCCCTCACTCCGCCCCGGGCAGATTGTCGCGGATGGTCTGGGTGACGTCGTCGATGGAGGTGTGCTGGCTCAACTCCTCCACCCCGGGACGGTCCGCAGCGTTGTGCAGGCCCATCTGGCGGGCGATCTGCCGGTTGAGATTCAGGACCGCGGTAATTTCTTTCTCGGACAGCAGCAGGAGCTGCAGCATGAGGTGTTCGCGCTCCTCTTCGCGGCGGCCGATGCGCGCCTGCCGCATAAGGATGAAACTGGACAGGAGGATGGCTTCCAGGGTGACGAAGGTATTGAGCAGATTAAACGGCGGGGTGTCGAGATGGCGGAGGCCCGGCCACAGGTTGAGCCCAATCCACACCACGAAGAACAGCAGGTGAATGCAGACGAAGGTGAGATTGCCGGCCGCGCCGGCGACCAGGTCGCCGAAACGCTCCGAGCGCGTGCGCCGTTCGAGGAAGTCCTGTTCGTGTTTTGCGATCAGTTCAACATGTTGCTGAATCGACTCCTGCGGCATGGTCCCGGCTCCCTCAAATATCGTTTCGATACTGGTGCAGTTCGATGCCGGGAGCGGGGCAAAAAGCGGCACCGCCGCAGGCCGCGGGCCGAGGCTGAAAGGGAGCGGAGCGGCGCACAGGATCCGGGTTGCTACCTGGTGATGGTGACGAAGCGACGTCCCGCATAGAGGCGGAATCCGCCGGCTGGGTCGGTGGTTACCTGCATGGGCATGGGCCGCTTGAGTTCCTGGTCGCTTGCCGAGCTAACCGTGATCACGTCGTGGCCGCCGATATCGGTGACCACCATTTTGTCGCCGGTAATGAATCCGACACCGTAGACACCCGCGGGCAGGCTTTCGCCGCCGACTTTGAGCGCTGCCTCGGTGACGAAGTAGGCCTGGTACTTGGCGGCCACGTCGCTGGCGTAACCGCTGTTGTCGACCAGGGTGGCCAGCATATAGCTGCCGTCGCTAAATTTGACGCCGCCGGAGTTGCGCAGCTGCGTGGGCGCGGACTGGCCCTTGTAATAGACAGCCGCGGGCAGCAGCTTTTGCACATCCGCGGGCTTGAGCACGGTGTCGCCGCCCTGCGCCTTGATTGCCGCCGGCGCCGCCAGCATTGTCAATCCCATCAATCCCGCTAATGCAAACCTACCCAATCCCTGCCAACGCATCGTCGAAGCCTCCAATGATTTGATTACGCGTCCGGAGTATATCGCATTGCTGCAGCGGCGGGTTTTCTTCGGATCGACGGCGGGCGGTCAACTACAACCCGGGGATGTAGAGGTCGACGTATTCATTCACCGCCATCGCGTCCAACCGTCCGGGATGCAGAGACGCGTCGAGAATGCGCTGCTGTTGGGGCGCAGAAAAACGGCGGCGCAGATTGGTTTTGAATTTTTCCACCAGAAGGGGCAGGCCTTCACTACGGCGGCGGCGATGCCCGATGGGATACTCCACTGTCTCCTCCAGCACGGCGCCATCGCTGAACTCGATATGCAGGGCGTTGGCGATGGAGCGCTTCTCCGGGTCGTGATAGTCCGCCGTGAAGCCCGGCTCTTCAATGCAGGCGACCTTGGCGCGCAGGGTATCGATGCGCGGATCGGAGGCAACCGCATCTTCATAATCCGCCGCCGTGAGCCTGCCGAAGATGAGCGGAACGGCAATCATGTATTGGACGCAGTGGTCGCGATCGGCGGGATTGGCGAGCGGGCCTTTCTTGTCGATGATGCGCAGGCAGGCTTCATGGGTGCGGATGGTGATGCTGCGAATGTCCTGCGCCGTTTTGCCGAGCTGCGCCATGCGGGTTTGCAGGGTGATGGCCGCTTCCACCGCGGTCTGCGCGTGGAACTCGGCCGGATAGCTGATTTTGAACAGCACGTTCTCCATCACGTAGGAGCCATAGGGGCGCTGAAAGCGAAACTCGCGGCCGCGAAAGGCTACATCGTAAAAACCCCATGTTTTGGCGGTCAGCGCCGAGGGGTAGCCCATTTCCCCGGCGCGCGCCATCAAGGCCAGGCGCACGGCGCGGCTGGTGGCATCGCCCGCCGCCCAGCTTTTGCGCGATCCGGTATTGGGTGCGTGGCGATAGGTGCGCAGGCTTTGTCCATCGACCCAGGCGAGCGAAAGCGCATTGACGGTCTGTTCGCGGGAGAGCCCCAGCAGCCCGCACACCACGGCCGAGGAAGCCACCTTGACCAGTACCACGTGATCGAGGCCGACCTGGTTGAAGGAGTTTTCGAGCGCGATGCAGCCCTGGATCTCATGGGCCTTGATCATCGCGGTCAGCACGGCGCGCATGGTCAACGCGGGCTTGCCTTCGGCCTGCGCGGTGCGCGAGAGCCAGTCGGCGGTGGCGAGGATGCCGCCAAGATTGTCGGAGGGGTGGCCCCACTCAGCGGCCAGCCAGGTGTCATTGAAATCGAGCCAGCGAATGATGGCCCCGATGTTGAAAGCGGCCTGCACGGGATCCAATTGATAGGGGGTGCCGGGAACGCGCGCTCCATTGGGCACCACGGTGCCGGGCACGATCGGCCCCAGCAACCTGGTGCAGGCCGGGTATTCCAGTGCTTCCAGTCCGCAGCCCAGCGTATCGATCAGGCAGGAGCGCGCGGTCGAATACGCAAGGTCGCTGCGGATCTCGTAGTTGAGCGCATATTCGGCGATGTCGGTAAGCACCTGGTCGGGCGCGGGACGTTCATTGCTGATGGGGGAAGACACACGGGCTCCTTGATGGATATCGAACGCTCTCCAGTGTCTCATTTGGATCCGGCACTACGCGGCAAATCCGCGGCGGCTACTCGCGTTCTTCCATGGGGATGAACGGGAGCGGCTCCGGCCCGGTGTAGTTGGCGGAGGGGCGGATGATCTTGCCGTCCTGGCGCTGCTCGATGACGTGGGCGCACCAGCCCGCCGTTCGGGCGATGACGAAGAGCGGCGTGAAGAGGTCGGTGGGAATTCCCATCTGGTGATAGGTGACCGCGCTGTACCAATCGAGGTTAGGGAACATGCGCTTGGCATCCATCATCACGCTCTCGATGCGTTCGGCAACCGCGAAGTGCAGGCTGCCGCCGGCCCCATCGGCCAAACCGCCGGCAACTTTCTTGATGATGTCGCTGCGGGGATCGCAAATGGTGTAAACAGGATGACCGAACCCGATGACCACCTCGCGTTCCCCAATGCGCCTGCGGATGTCCGCCTCGGCATGCGCGGGGGACGAGTAGCGGCTCTGGATTTCGAGCGCGACTTCATTGGCGCCGCCATGCTTCGGCCCCTTGAGCGCTCCGATGGCTCCGGTAATGCATGAATACAAGTCGGAGCCGGTGCCGGCGATGACCCGGGCCGTAAATGTGGAGGCATTGAACTCGTGTTCAGCGTAGAGAATGAGCGAGGACTGCATGGCCGCGACCCACTCCGCAGAAGGCTCTTCGCCGTGGAGCAGATAGAGAAAGTGCTGGGCGATGGAATCGCCGCCGCGCTCCACTTCGATGCGCCTGCCGTTGCGCGCGTACTGATGCCAATACAACAGCATCGATCCCAGCGAAGCCAGCATGGCATCGGCGATGACGCGGGCTCCCGACTCGTTATGATCTTCATTCTCGGGGCGGACGCAGCCCAGGACGGAGACGCCGGTACGCAGCACGTCCATGGGATGGGTATTGGGCGGCAGCAGCTCGAGCGCCTGCTTCACCGTGGCCGGCAAACTGCGCAGGGGCGCGAGGCTGGCTTTATATGCAGTCAATTCAATGTTGTTAGGCAGCTTGCCGTGAATCAGGAGGTAGGCTACTTCTTCAAATTCGCAATGGGCGGCCAAATCAGCGATATCATAGCCGCGATAATGCAGGTCGTTGCCGCTGTGCCCCACGGTACACAGGGAGGTATTTCCGGCCGGAGTGCCGGAGAGCGCCACCGACTTTTTGGGTTTGAATGCCGCTGGCGACGAATCGACTTCGACCTTGCTCATCAACACACTCCGCGAGCTCAACGTAATTGATATAGATGCAGGTCCGGAGTGTCTAGTCTGTCCCCTTCTTCGTCATGTAGAGTTCATCTAACTTTCGCTCGTAGGCGTAATAGTCGAGAAAACCATAGAGTTCCGCTCGCGATTGCATCATGGCAATTGCATTGTTTTGGGTACCTTGGGCCCGAATCATTTCATAGACCTTGAGGGCCGCCGCGTTCATGGCACGGTAAGCCGCGCAGCAATAGAGGATGATGTCGACGCCGGCAGCGGCGAGTTGGTCGCGGGTGAACAGGGGGGTCTGTCCGAATTCCGTGATGTTGGCCAGGATGGGCACGCCCACGGCCTGCCGGAATTGAGCATACATGTCCACTTCGGTAATCGCTTCAGCGAAGATCATGTCTGCGCCCGCAGCCACGTAGGCCTGCGCGCGCTCAATAGCCGCAGCCAATCCTTCGCCGGCCAGGGCATCGGTGCGCGCCATCAGCACAAAGGCGCTATCGGTGCGCGCATCGACAGCGGCCTTGATGCGGTCCACCATCTCCGCGGTGGAAACCAGTTCCTTGCCGGGCCGATGGCCGCAGCGCTTTGTGCCCACCTGGTCTTCGATGTGGACCGCGGCGGCGCCGGCCTTGATCATGGAGCGGATGGTGCGGGCGATGTTGAAGGCCCCGCCCCAGCCGGTATCGATGTCCACCAGGAGCGGGAGCGCCGAGGCGTCGGTGATGCGGCGTACGTCGATGAGCACGTCTTCCATGGTGGTGATGCCGAGGTCGGGCATGCCCAGCGAATTGGCCGCCACGCCCCCGCCGGAGAGATAGAGAGCGCGAAAGCCGGTGGCCTGGGCCATGCGCGCCGTGTAGGCGTTGATGGCGCCGGCCACTTGCAAAGGTTTTTCTGCTTCCAGCGCGGCCCGAAAACGCGCGCCCGGCGAGGGGTGATTGGGAGGGTCAATCATGGCTTGTCCTGCGCCGCATCATAACAGGCGCATGGCAGAGGCAGGGGGCGCGGGACGGGGCTGACTTCACCTTACTATTTCCCCAAGCCTGCCGCTTGGTGCGACAATCATTCGCGTTGCAGGTGTCGCACCTTATTCAAGGAGAAACATCGCTATGAAGCGTCTTCTGATCTGTACGGGCCTCCTCGCCGCAGCCACTACCCTGATCGCCCAGCAGGGACCGCCCGCCAGTCCGCCGCAAAAGGTTGCAGCCACCATCGGCGGCACGCCTGTTTCCATCAGCTACTCGTCTCCCGGGGTCAAGGGCCGGGAGGGAAAGATCTTCACCAAGGACGGGCTGATCAGCCACAACCCGCATTACCCGGTGTGGCGCGCAGGCGCCAACAGTGCTACCACACTTGAGGCCGGCGGCGATCTGCAGATCGGCAACGTGACCGTGCCCAAGGGAACCTACACGTTATTTGTCGACATCTCCGATCCCGACAATTGGGTCCTGATCGTCAACAAGAAGACCGGCGAATGGGGCCTGGCTTACGACTCGACGCAGGATTTGGGAAAGGTGAAGATGCAGATGGCCACTCCGCCGGGGGGCATGGTGGAGAACCTGAAGTACACCATCACCGACTCGGGCGGCGGCAAGGGAATCCTCACTCTGGCCTGGGAAAATCACTCCGCCTCGGTGCCGATCTCGACTCACTGAAACCCACAGTAACCAACGGGAGGCGGCGATTTGCAGGGAATTCGCTGCCTCCCGATACAATATAGAGAGCTATTGAAGATTTCCCTGGGGTGAGTTCACTTGCCGTTATATGCATATCGCTGCACCCAGTGCGGCCATCAGTTCGAAAAGATTCAAAGTTTCAGCGCCACACCCGAGTCGGTTTGCCCCCAGTGCGGCGGACCGCTGGAGCGGCCGTTGACCGCGCCGGCCTTCAACTTCAAGGGCGCGGGCTGGTATGTCAACGACTACGCGCCCAAGTCCCCGGCAAAGACAGACAGCAAACCAGCCGAAGGCGGCGCCGCACCGGCCGCGGATGGCAAGCCGTCGACCGAGTCCAAGCCTGCCGCCGACGCGAAGCCCGCTCCCAGCGATTCGTCCGCGAAGCCGGCCGCCAGTTCCAGCACGGCGAGCACCACGTAGGCACCGGCCGATACCGGGCGGCCACCGCACTCCGCCTCTCAAAGCCATGTCACATTTCGCGCGGGGAAAGACCCGCGTTTGTTCGTGGCATCCCTGTAAGATGTGCGAGCCTTCCTCCTCGGCCACCGCACGGCCACAACCAGGAAAGTTGAACTGAAGGGTTGGCCGCTGGCTGCGAGAAGCGGCCCTGCTCTTTGTCGCTGCGATCGTTGGATGGGCCGTCCACCCACGCCATACCCGTTTTCCCTGCCGGTCACAGTCCGGAAGGTGGATGGGGCCATCCTTGTCGATCAGTTGAAGAGTCTGGATTGGGCAGGTCGCAACGCAAAGTTTCATTCGAAGGTTGCAACAAAGACTCTCGCCACGGTGAGACAGTACGTTGGCGTGCTGCTCTCGATTCAGGCCGTCCAACGCAACTGAACGATCTGATGTTCAGGGGCAGCGAATCCTCGCCAAAGGGAAGTATCGGCCACCAATCGCCCTGCTCCCTCCCCTGGCGACCTGTTGATTTCTTAAATTCCGGTCCAGTTACGGCCAATGCGGAAGTATCGCATCTTGGCTGGTTCACCCCTTCACACC
Organism: Occallatibacter sp.; assembly: GCA_036488735.1. Classification (GTDB taxonomy): domain Bacteria; phylum Acidobacteriota; class Terriglobia; order Terriglobales; family Acidobacteriaceae; genus Telmatobacter. Next base: position 58,013 of record DASXHC010000028.1, on the reverse strand, counting down.
TCCGCCCGGCCAATCGTCCTGGACAGGAACGGATGCTCAGGCAACGCCCTGCACACCGAGCCTGGCCCCAATCACATCGGTATATTTATTCCCCGAGCCGGTATTGAACAGCACCACGCGATCGCTTGCCGACAGAAATCCGGTCTTGACCAAATGATCGTAAGCCGCCGTGGCGGCTGCGCCCTCGGGCGAAAACAGCAGCCCCTCCTGCGAGGCCCAATCTCTGAGTGAAGCGAAGATCTCGTCGTCGGTCATGGCAACCGCAACCCCGCCCGACGCGCGCACGATCTCAAGAAGGATGGCATCGCCGTAGGGCTTGGGCACGCGCAGGCCGGATGCGAACGTGTGCGCGTTGTGCCACATGTGGCTCACTGCTTCGCCGGCATCGAAGGCCCGCACCACGGGCGCACATCCTGCCGCCTGCACCGCGATCATCTTCGGCCGCCTGCCCTTGACCCAGCCCAGTTGTTCCATCTCCTCGAACGCCTTCCACATGCCGATCATCCCCACGCCGCCCCCGGTGGGATAAAAGACCGCGTCGGGATATTCCCAGCCCAGTTGCTCCACCAGTTCGTAGCCCATGGTCTTTTTGCCTTCGACGCGGAAAGGCTCCTTGAGTGTGGAGATATCGAACCAGCCTTCGGCTGCTTTGCGCTCGGCCACGATGCGCCCGCAGTCGGAGATGAGGCCGTCGACGAGGGTAAGATGCGCGCCGTAGGCGAGGCACTCCACCTGGTTGGCCAGGGGCACGTCTCTGGGCATGAAGATGTGGGCCTCGATGCCGGCAGCCGCGGCATAGGCGGCCAGCGCGCCGCCGGCATTGCCCGCGGAAGGCGCCGCCAGTTTGCGCAGGCCGTAGTGGCGGGCCATGGTGACGGCCAGGGCCAGGCCCCGGGCCTTGAAAGTGCCGGTGGGGTTGGCGCCTTCTTCCTTAACCCAGACGCTGGCATAGCGGCGGCTGCGCAGCATGGGCGTCCAGCCCTCGCCGAGGGTGACCGGTTCCACATCCGGCAGCACCTGGCGATAACGACCCATGCCGCTCCAGCGCCGGTCGCGGCGATCGGTGCCGATGAGGTCGCGCTGCGCGGTTCCGGCCGCGGACGAAAGATCGTAGCGAACATACAATGTGCCCGAACACGCAGTGCAGACGGTTTGGGGAGTGGCGGGATCGTGATGCAGATGGCAGCGGGAGCACTCGAGATAAGCGACCTGGGGCATGCTCATAGGATAATGGAGGCTCCTGCAACTCAAGGTCCAGGGATGACAACCGACACCGCTCGTCGAGCGTTCAATTTGAGCAGTACCACGATGCGCGTCCTGACAGCGGCAGCCGTTGTGCTGTATGCGGCCGGCCTGGCGGGGGGCGCGATCCATGCGTCCAGCGAACTTGCGATTGCCCTGCGCTGGGCGGGTCTGGGCATCTTCGTGCCGGTTGCCTTCGCCCGCCGTTCCCTGCTGCTGTGGACATTCTTTTCCATGCTGGCGGGCGCGGAACTGGGTGCGGACGCGCCGCACTTCGCGGCGCAGACCCACTTCATCGGCGAAATTTTTCTGCGTTTGATTCGCATGATCGTAGCGCCGCTGATCTTTGGCGGCATCGTGACGGGCATCGCGGGCCACGGCGAACTGCGCGGCGTGGGACGCGTGGCGGTGAAGTCGATTCTCTATTTCGAACTCGTGACCACGCTCGGTTTGTTCATCGGCATGATCGCCATCAATGTTTCGCAGGCGGGCGTGGGCGTTACGCTGCCGGCATCGCTGCAGGCGGCGGTGCCGGCCGCGCACCAGGAAGGATGGCAGCAGATCCTGCTCAACATCTTTCCTGAAAACATTGCCCAGGCCGTGGCACAGAACCAGATCCTGCAGGTAGCCGTGTTCGCCTTGCTCTTCGGCACTGCGCTGGCCACCATGCCGGTTGCCAAGCGCGCGCCCATGCTGAGCGTGCTGCAATCGCTGACTGAAACCATGTTTCGATTGACGCGCATCATCATGTACATCGCGCCGGTGGCGGCGGGAGCAGCCATGGCCTACACCGTGGGCAGCATGGGCTTGCTCACCCTGCTGCCGCTGGTCAAACTGGTGACAACGTATTATGCCGCGCTGCTGGCGTTCGTCATTCTCGCGCTGGTGCCAAGCCTCCTGTTCGCGCGCGTTTCATTCCGGAGATTTGCAGCCGCCGTGGGCGAACCGGCCGCGTTGGGATTCGCCACGACAAGCTCGGAAGCCGCGTTGCCGTTGGCGATGGAGCGCATGGAAGAGTTCGGCGTGCCGCGCTGGATCGTCTCTTTCGTGATCCCCACCGGCTACAGCTTCAACATGACGGGGGGGAGCATTTATCTCTCCATGGCCGCCATCTTCGCCGCGCAGGCCGCGGGCATCCATCTCTCTTTGGGCGAACAACTGATCATGGTGGCGACGTTGATGTTGACCAGCAAAGGCATCGCCGGCGTGCCGCGCGCCACGCTGGTGCTACTGCTGGCCTCGGCGGCGGCATTGCACATCCCTACCAGCGCGATTCTGCTCATTCTCGGCGTGGACACGTTGATGGACATGGGCCGCACCGCGATGAACGTCATCGGCAACTGCATGGCTGCCGCGGTGGTGGCGCGCTGGGAAGGCGAGTTGCAAACTCCCGTGGCCGCACCGCAAACGCCGTAACATAGGTATATATGCCATTGCTCGATCCAATACCGGCGCCGGTGGCCAATGCTGACTTCGCGGCCCTCGAATGGGATCCGCTGTTGGCCCTGGTGGCAGGCTTTGCCGCGTCGCCGGTGGGCCGCGCCGCTATCCTCGCCCTGCAACCCTCTACCGAAGAAGCGTGGATCACTCATCAGCATCGGCTCACCGGCGAAGTGCGGCTGTTGCTGGAAGACCAGGTTTCGATCCCGCTCGGCGGCCTTTTCGATCCCACGCAGATGGCCGCCAAGGCGCAGATTCCCGGCGCCGCGCTCGAAGCCAACGAACTGCAAGCCGTGGCGCGCCTGGCCAACGACATCGCCGCGTGGCAATCTCTGCTACAAGCGCCGCCGGCCCGCGTTGTGGGCCGCCTGCCTGAATTGGGCAAGCTCTCGGCCAATTTGACCACCAGCCTTCGCCCGCTGGCCGAATCCATCGAGCGCAAGATCCAGCCGGACGGCTCGCTGGCCGACGATGCATCGCCCGAACTGGGCCGTATCCGCCGTGAACAGGAACGCCAGCAGCGGCAGATTGAAGAGAGCCTGCGCGCCGCGCTGCGCAAATTGTCGAGCGACGGCGCCACCCAGGACGACGTCATCACGATTCGCGGTGACCGTTTTGTCATCCCGGTGCGCAGCGAGCTGAAGCGGCGCGTGTCCGGCGTGGTGCATGGGGCCAGTTCGTCGGGACAAACCGTCTACGTCGAGCCCCTCGAAACCATCGAGCAGAACAACGAACTGGTCCGCCTGCTCGAAGAAGAACAGGCGGAGATTCATCGCATCTTCGTCGCCCTGACGCGCCAGGTGGGCGGCTACGCGGCGGCCCTTGTCGATGGAGCGCGCGTGCTCGCGCTGGTCGACAGCCTGCAGGCCCGCGCCCGCTTTGCCCGCGACTATGACTGCGTCAGTCCCACACTCGGCCCGGAGCGCCTGCTTCTCCATGCCGCGCGCCATCCCCTGCTGGAAAAACGCTTGCGCGCCACCGGGGGCCGCGTGGTTCCGCTCACGCTCGAACTCACCGACGAGCATCGCCAATTGATCATCAGCGGCCCCAACACCGGCGGCAAAACGGTGACTCTGAAGACTACCGCGCTGCTGGCGATGATGGCGCAGGCCGGTCTGCCCATCCCTGCCACCGCCGCCAGCTTTCCTATCTGCCATGCCTTTCTCGCCGACATCGGCGACGCGCAATCCATTGAAGCCGCGCTCTCGACTTTCTCCGCGCATATCACCAACCTCGATCGCCTATCGCGCCTCGCCGACACGCATTCGCTGGTGCTGCTCGATGAGCTAGGCTCGGCCACCGATCCTGAAGAAGGCTCGGCGCTTGCGGTCGCCGTCGCGCACTTCTTTCTCGACGTGGGCGCGTGGTCGCTCATCTCCACCCATCACACTTCGCTGAAGGTTTACGCGGCCAACACGCCGGGCGTTCTCAACGCGGCGGCCGGCGTCGATGAAGTGACGCTGGCGCCGAACTACCAGTTGCGCCTGGGGGTCCCCGGCGCATCCGCCGGTATTCAAACGGCGGAACGGCTGGGCCTCAACGCCAGCATCATCACGGCGGCCCGCCAGCGCCTGGGCTCGCAGCAAGTCGACATTGCGCGCTTTCTCGACCGCCTCCACAGCGAAGTGACGCAGCTTGAAGCAGAGCGCAAAGCGGCGCGCGAACAGCAGTACGCATTGAACATGGAGCGCGCCAAACTTGCGCGGGAAGGCGATGTGGAATTACGCAACCGCACCCGCGAGCTGGAAGCAAAACTCGCGTCCTTGATGAAGGAATTCGAGTTTCAAATGCGCGAAAACGTGCGTGCTATTGAAGACCGCGCCGCGCAGCAAAAGCTGACCAAAGAAGCGGAGCGCCGCATCACCCGCCTGCGCCGCGAATTTCAAGAGAGCTTCAATCAGACAGTCGTTGCGCATCGCACCGGAGCAGACCAGGGCGATGCCAACGCTCAGCCGCATGTGCTGCGGCATGTCGCCGTGGGCGACCAGGTGCGCATCAAGTCCATGAACAAGGTCGCCGTCGTGCAGCGCGAAGTGGAGAAGGACATCTTCGAAGTGGCGCTCGGCCCGATCAAGATGCGCGTCAAGCGCGACGAACTGGGCGAAGTCGTGAAATCCGCGCCGCCCGCCGAACGCGCCGATCCACTCGCCGCCGCGCGCCGTCAGAAGGGCGTGCAGGTTTCCATCACCAGCGCCAACACCGACGACATGCGCATGGAGATCAATCTCATCGGCCGCACTGTCGATGAGGCCACCGAGGAGTTGGAGAAATATCTGGATCGCGCCTTCATGGCCGGCCTGCCCCGCGTCCGCATTATTCATGGCCACGGCGCCGGCATCCTGCGCCGCGGCGTGCGCGATTTTCTGAAGAGCCACCCGCACGTGGCCACCATTGCCGAAGCTCCGCAGAATGAAGGCGGCCAGGGGGCAACGCTGGTGGAACTGCGGCAGTAGACAAAAATCTCCTCGGGCGCGTGGAGTTTCTTTTGATCCTGATTTCTGAGGATGGCTGACGCAGTGCATTTATCCGCAGAAAACAAGGCTCCCCCAGATATGCCACAATGAATTACGCTTCCAATCGAGACTCGTTGCCTCCCGAGGGACCATGAAATTTCAGGCCGCAGGAACAATGCTGCTGGGGCTCGTTCTCGGCGTTGCCCTCGGCCAGTCTCCTTCCGAGTCGAACCCCAGCCCGGTTCAGGCAGAATTCCTCGCCAATGTCAGGGTGCGTCAACTCGTTCCCGGGGCGAAAATCCTCGCCCGGGTCACTCTCGCCTGGAACGGGCCCGACTGCAGCTTACGCGCCGGCTCGATTCTGGAAGCCACGGTTGAACTGGCTGAGCGCCACATGGACCGCACCCCATCGCGCCTGGCGCTGTCCTTCACCAGGGCCCAATGCGACGGCCCGGATTTGAAGCCGATGAACCTGCTGCTCGTTGCCATGGCCCAGCCGCCGGAGAATTGGCGGGGCATGAACGATTCGGTATTCAAGGGCCCGGTAATGTCCCTGAATGGAAACGGGACACGCGGACTCGCTGCCGGCGGCGACCGCGGGACCTCGCTGTCGCACCTGGAGTTGATTGGCATCGAACACCACTTCCCGTTTAGCTCCAAAATCCATCCGGGAGCCGTTCTGGATATCAGCGGCTTGAAGCTGGAGGTAGGCACCGGCCCCAAGCGGAGTTCCGTCGTCTCCGCGAAGAGCAACGATGTCTTTCTCGACATGTACACCCAGATTCTGCTGTTGCCCGCATCGGCGGCCTTTCTTCCTGGAGCGCCCACGCGTGTCCTGGCAGACCGCCCGGCGCCCGCCGAAGCGGCCCTGCGTACGGTTTTGCCAGCCCCCGCTCCGGTTCCGGCAAACGATATCGAAGTGTGCGCTCCTCCCGGCTGCTCCGTCGATCTCCCCGTGGCCGCGGAAGAGCTCCTCGGACACGATGCATCTTCGATTGCGATTCATCCGCTCGGCTACGCAGCGCGGCACCGCAAGATCCTGGGCAACTTCGGCAATGAAGAGACCCTGACCTGGGTAAGCCCCCGCCAGTTGCTCTTTACATTCAATCCGCATCCGCTGATCCGGCGCGCCGGTCCAGCAAGCGCCGGCGCGTTGCAGCGAGTCATTCGCGCCGTTCTGATTGATTCTCAAAGCCACGCGGTCGTGCGCACGGTGGATTGGGAGATTACCGACACGCATCGCTACCTGTGGCCGCTGGACGGCAAACGCATCGTCGTCCACGTGGGCAATGAGCTGCGCATCTATGGAGCGGACCTGGGCGTCGAGCGAACCATCCCCATCGCCGGCCCGCTCTCGTTTGTGCGCATAGCTCCCAACGGAAGCCTTATGGCCATCGCGACTCTCCGCGAACGGCATTCGCCGGAGCTTCACGCCCGCCTGCGTGACGAGCTTGACGGCGAACCGGAGGAAGATGTCGACGTCGCCGTTTTCGACACTGCTTTCAACACTGTGGCGCGGGCGACTACGGTCTCCAGCCTGCAGCCTCCCACCCTTTTGAATGAAGGCCAGGTCAACCTCGTGTCGCAATCCAACACGCATTATCGCCTCAAGCTAAGAACCTGGGACGAGAAGACGTCTACGCTGGCGCAGTTTACGTCTCGCTGCGTACCGGAGCTTTCCAGCGTCGCCCCCGACCACCTTTTCCTGCAGAGCTGCGATACCGTCAGCGGAACGCCTCAATATCGGGTGCTCGGCGCGGATGGCAAGCTCCTCCTGCGCCGGGATGCGGGTCCGCGCGAAGTGGGTCAGGATGTCATTGGGAATCAACAGGCAGGTGTATTCGCGATCAAAATTGTGCGGGAACTCGATGAACTGGCGCCCAACCGCGAATCCCAGGTCACCGGACTTGAGTCGGAAGAAGTCCAGGTTTTCCGGGTCGCCGACAAGAAGCGGCTGCTTGCCGTCAACCTGACAGACCCGGTGGCAAGTTACGATAACTACGCCGTCTCCCCCGACGGGGCTCAACTGGCCGTTCTTTCCCAATCTCAAATTCAGATCTTTCCCCTGCCTGCGAATTGACGATTCCGGCCCGAGGCGCCCCGGTGCAGCCTTTGACAAGTGGGCGCTGAACTCTGCGCTATGATCGAGAGCAGTCTTCCTTGAGGGGGTTCCATGCGCAAATTTCAATTGTTCCTGCTCCTGTCGCTTGTTGCCGGTATGGCCGGCGCGCAGTCCAAAAGCATTTACGACTTCACCATGAGGTCGATCGACGGCCAGCCTACCAGCCTCAAGAACTACAGCGGCAAGGTTGTGCTGCTCGTCAACGTGGCCAGCCGCTGCGGTTTCACGCCCCAATACACGGGACTTGAAGCGCTTTATGAAAAGTACAAAGACCGCGGCCTGGTCATCGTGGGCATACCGGCCAACAACTTCGCGCAGCAGGAGCCGGGCACGGACGACGAGATCAAGAAATTCTGCAGCAGCAAATACAGCGTGACGTTTCCCATGATGTCCAAGGTGTCGGTGCTGGGCGACGATGAGACACCGCTCTACCGTTTTCTCACCGACAAGTCGGCGAACCCGCAGATCGGCGGCGACATCAAGTGGAACTTCACCAAGTTTCTCTTTGACCGCAGCGGCAAGCCGGTGGCCCGCTTCGAGCCTGCGGTCACGCCCGACTCGCCCGAGGTCCAGTCTGCCGTCGAATCTGCCTTAGGCAAGTAGTCAGAGAGTATCGCCATGATGCTGGTCGAATCTCGCTCCCGGCCGCCGCGCGATCTTGTTGTCATCAAACTGATCCACACGGCGGTGTGGGTTTTCATGGTGGGATGCATCGTCGGCGTCCCCATTGCCGCGATGCTGAATAGGCTTCTGGTTGGGGCACTTCTCAGCGGTGTCGTCCTGGTCGAATGTCTCGTCCTTGCTTTCAATCAGTGCCGCTGCCCGCTCACGGATCTGGCGGGCCGATGTACCGACGAACGCGCCGACAACTTTGATATTTACCTGCCGCTCTGGCTGGCTCGATACAACAAGACCATCTTCGGTGTGCTCTTCACACTTGGCGAATTCATTCTGCTGTGGCGCTGGCTGGCCGCGGCACGATAATGCGCGGCGCACAAACAGTTAGCGCGGCAAATCACAAAAAAAACACCAAGTACCAATCTTGCGAAATTCGCACAAGGTGGCGGTGCTTGTTGCGCTGCAAGCCTTTTGATTTGGATTGCCCGGACAAAGAAAAAGGCCTTGGAGAACTACTCCAAGGCCAAATCAACTCACTCAATCACTTCTTCACTACCTCACGCCATGGCTTCGCGGCCCATCGGCTCAAACCGCAACTGGTTGGAGTTGCGATCGGCGTCGATGCGGACATGGGCGCCGTGCAGCACTTCGCCGTCGAGGATCTTCATCGCCAGGGGGTCTTGCACCATGCGCTGCAGCGCCCTCTTCAGCGGACGCGCCCCGTACGCCGCATCCGATCCGGCGGCCAGGATCAATTGCCGCGCCGGCTCCGTCAACTCGATCGAGATCTGCCGGTCTTCCAGCATCTTGCGCAGTTCGTTCAAGCGCAGTTCGAGGATCTCGTTCAATTGCGCGTGGCCCAGCGAACGGAAGATGACCATGTCGTCCACGCGGTTGAGGAACTCGGGACGGAAGTGCTCTCGCAGCACGCGCATCACGCTCTCCCGCGCCATGTCGTAGTCGTGCTCGCTCTTCAGGGCATCGCCCAGCAGCAGTTGCGCGCCCAGGTTCGACGTCATGATCAGCACCGTATTTTTGAAGTCCACCGTGCGTCCCCTGGAGTCCGTCAGCCGCCCATCATCCATCACCTGCAGCAGCACGTTGAACACATCGGGGTGCGCCTTCTCGATCTCGTCGAGCAGGATCACGGCGTAGGGCCTGCGGCGCACGGCCTCGGTCAACTGGCCGCCCTCGTCGTAGCCGATATAGCCCGGAGGCGCGCCGATCAACCGCGCCACCGCATGCTTCTCCATGTACTCGCTCATGTCGATGCGCACCATGGCCTGCTCGTCGTCGAACAAGAACTCGGCCAGCGCCCGTGCGGTTTCCGTTTTGCCCACGCCCGTCGGCCCCAGAAAAATAAAGGAACCGATCGGTCGCTTCGGATCGCTCAGCCCGGCGCGCGAACGGCGAATTGCATTCGCGACCACCGTCAACGCCGCGTCCTGGCCGACCACGCGCTCCCGCAGGCGCGTTTCCATCTGGACAAGCTTTTTCACTTCGCCTTCCAGCATGCGCGTCACGGGAATGCCGGTCCACTTGCTCACAATGCCGGCGATATCTTCTTCATCCACTTCGTCCTTCAACATGCGCTGCACGCCCGCGTTGCCTTCCTGGACGGCGGTCAACTGCTTCAATTCCGCATCAAGCTTCGGCAATTCTCCGTATTGAATCTGTGCCGCCCGATCGAGCGCGCCTTTGCGGGTCTGCTCTTCGGCCTCGAAGCGCAACCGCTCAATCTTCTCCTTGACGTCGGTGATGCGGGTGCTGGCCTCGCGCTCTTTCGTCCAGCGCGCCCGCAGAGCCGTAATCCGCTCCATCAATTCGGCCACTTCGCGCTGCACCTTCTCCCGGCGCTCCACGCTGTTGGTGTCGGTCTCCCGCTGCAACGCGCTGAGTTCAATCTCGAGGGAGGTCTTCTCGCGCTCCAGTTGATCGATCTCCGTCGGCACCGAGCCGATTTGAATGGCCAGCGATGCCGCGGCCTCGTCCACCAGGTCGATGGCCTTATCGGGCAGGAAGCGGTCGCTGATGTAGCGATGCGACAAGGTTGCCGCCGCTACAATCGCCGCGTCCGTGATGCGAACTTTGTGGTGCGCCTCGTAGCGCTCTTTCAATCCGCGCAGGATTGAAATGGTGTCTTCCACATTGGGCTCGCCCACGTACACGATCTGGAAACGCCGCTCCAGGGCCGCATCTTTCTCGATGTACTTGCGGTATTCATTCAGCGTGGTTGCCCCGATGGCCCGCAGTTCGCCCCTGGCCAGCGCGGGCTTCAGCATGTTGCTGGCGTCGATGGCGCCTTCGGCCGCGCCCGCGCCCACCAGCGTGTGCAGCTCGTCGATGAACAACACCACCTGCCCGTTCGACTCTTCGATTTCTTTCAGCACCGCCTTGAGGCGGTCTTCAAACTCGCCGCGATACTTGGCTCCGGCGAGCATCGAACCAAGATCGAGCGAGATGACGCGTTTGTCCTTGAGGCTCTCGGGCACGTCGCCCGAAGCAATGCGTCGCGCCAGCCCTTCGACAATGGCGGTCTTGCCCACGCCGGGCTCGCCGATCAGCACCGGATTGTTCTTGGTCCTGCGGCTCAACACCTGGATCACGCGGCGAATTTCCTCGTCGCGCCCGATCACAGGATCGAGCTTGCCGCGCCTGGCAAGCTCGGTCAGATCCTTGGCGTATTTTTCGAGGGCTTGAAATTTCCCTTCCGGATTCTGGTCGGTCACGCGCTGCGAGCCGCGCACCGCGGTCAGCGCCTGCAGAATGGCCTCATGCGTGGCGCCCAAGCTCACCATGGCCTCGCGGGCCGCATCGCCTTTCAAGTACGCCGCACCCAGAAACAAATGCTCGGTAGATACGTACTCGTCCTTAAAGTTGGCCGCCTCGCGAAACGCCTGCTCTACGACTTTGTTGAGTGCCTGGCTCAGCCCGGGCTGCGCGGACGAACCCGCCACGCGGGGCAGTTTCTCTTCGATCTGGTGAAGGCTGGCCTCCAGCCGTTCCGTGGGAACCCCGATCTTTCCCAGTACGGCCGGGATCACGCCTTCGCGGTCATCCACCAGTGCCAACAGAAGATGGATGGGCAGAATCTCGGGGTTGCCGAGTTCGGCGGCGCGTTCCTGCGCCTGCTGCATCGCCTGCTGCGATTTGACCGTCAGTTTGTCCCAACGAATTGCCATTGTTCTTAGCTCCTAGCCGCTAGCTTTTCGCCTCTCGGTTGTTTGGCGTCCGATAAAGCAGCAGCTCTCATTCAACAGATCTGATTTCTTCGCGCAGGTCGCAAAAGAAAGCGCCGGAAGGTAGATTCTTCATCTACGCTCCCGGCGTGCCCACTTGATGCCGCTAACCGCCAACAAAACAGCTAGTAGCTAGAAGCCAGCGGCTGAAAGCAGTTTCTTTTACCGCGCACCCACCAACTCGGGCTCTTCGGTTTTCTTTGCGCCGCCCACGCTGATTTTGATCTGCTTGGGCTGCGCTTCCGCTTTCTTGTTCAGTTCCAGCCTCAGAATGCCCGCCGTATAGCTTGCGCCGATGTGCTCCGTATCGACCGTCGAAGGCAGCGTGAAGGCGCGGTAGAAGCTGCCGTAGCGCCGCTCGATGCGGTGGAAGTTTTCTTCCTTCTCATCCTTCTCGAACTTGCGTTCGCCCTTTACGGTCAGCGTATTGTTTTCCACGCGTACATCGAGGTCCTTTTCTTCGATGCCGGGAACCTCGAGCTTCAACACGACCTTCTTGCTGTCTTCGTAGACATCGACCGCCGGCACAAAGCTGGCAGTCGTCAAAGGGCTGTCACCCTCGTTCATCTCGCGGAAAAGTGAATTCACGCGATTTTGCAGAGTTTGGACTTCACGAAACGGATCCCAACGATTGATTGCCATGATTGTGTCCTCCACATGATTCCTCAGAGATTTTGTCAGCGTCAGGAGCTGGGCTCCGAGCTGTTCCATTCGATCTGATGGGAACTATAGCACAAAGGATGCACAAAATGTGAGTGATTTGGGCTCACTTTTATGAAAAGGGACGGATCGCGTTTCAATAGAATGACTTATGCGGAGATGGGAATCAGTCGATTTGGAGGATCAGGCACTTCAGGTACTCGGTTTCGGGCAGGTTCAGGACGACGGGATGGTCCAGAGCCGCCCCGCGCCGCTCCAGCAGACGGACGCGCCGCCCGGCATCGGTCGCCGCCGAGGCCACAGCCGCCTCAAGGTCGGGCCAACCTACATGGTGCGAGCAGGAGCAGGTAACAAGCAGTCCGCCAGGGCTGGCCATCTTGATGCCGCGAAGGTTCAATTCCTTGTAGCCCCGCAAGGCTCCCTCGACGGCGCGGCGGGTTTTGGCGAAGGCGGGAGGATCGAGCACGATGGTGTCGAACCGCTCGCCGGCCGACGCCAGATCCCGCAGAATTTGGAAGGCGTCCCCCTCTACCCAATCCACTTCGGAGGTGAGTTGGCTCTGGTTAGCCGCGAGATTCAGTTCTGCCACTTCAAGCGAGGCGCGCGACGAGTCGAGGCCAGTCACCTGCCGGCAAACACGGGCAAGGTGGAGGGCGAAGCCCCCCTGGTAGCAACAAACATCGAGAGCCCGTCCAGTGGCGCCTAATCGAGATGCCCAGCTGGTGGCGGCGGCGTAGTTGGCGGATTGATCGAGAAAGGCTCCTGTCTTCTGGCCGGCGTTGGCATCGTAGTGAAACTGCAGGCCGTTAAGTCGAAAGGTGACGCTGAGCGCGGGCGGGTCGCCAGCCGCCCACAAGGGGGCCAGGCTCGGAGCCGAGAGCCCTTCGAGCTCGCGCATGCGGGGATCCGGACGCTCGAGAATTGCGTCCGGCGCCAATTCCTCGCGCAGAACATCGGCACATACGGTGCGCACGGCGCTGGAGTCCAAACCTTTGGCCAGTAACTGAAAGATGATAAGCCTCGCGTACTTATCGACGACCAGGCCGGGCAGTTGGTCCGCTTCGCTGAACACCAGGCGGCAGGAGTCTGTTGCGTCGTTCAGCAGCGGCCTGCGCCGGGCGATGGCCGCACGCAGGCGGCCGGCCAGCAGATCGAGCCACGCAAGCTGGTCAATGTCTTCTGTCGAGACCATCCTCAGGGCGATTTGCGAATTGGGGCTATAAAGCGCAGTCCCGAGCAGCAGTCCCCGGTTGTCCGCGACGGGCAGAAGCGCCGGCGGATCGGATTCGTTCACGCCGAGGCCTTCAATATCGGAGGCATATACCCACAGATGGCCGGCGCGGAGCCGCTCGGAAGCGCGGCGGCTGATCCGGGCGCCGTGAGCCTCGGAAACGGGCCTGGCGCCAGTTGCGGCCTGGCCGCGAGCGGAGCGAGTGCCAGAAGGTCCCGGAGCGTTGCGTTCTTTGTTGTCTGATTGAAAAGGCGCCTCCGGCTTGTGGCCTTTGCGCGCGCTCTCATTGATGGCGGTGATCGGATTGCGCGGTTTGTTCATTCGCTCCCTCAAGTCAGGTACGACGCCGGGAGCAACCGCCGACGGGTGCCTATTTCACCTGCATACTCTCCAGGTAGCGGCTCAGATTGCTCAACCTGAGATCCTTTTCCTGACCGTTCGCCTGGTTCATCCTACCAAGGATGGGTCCCCACACGGGCATTTCGGCCGAGCCGTGGGCTGGTAAGTCGGATCCGAATCGCACCACCGACAGGACGTGATTGCCGGGGTACTTGCCATGATTGAGCCTGGCCAGAGTCGTCAGGTCGGCCGGGCGGGCTTTCAGCGCGCCCGCGGCGGGGCCGTTGCCTCGGCCATCGACGCCGTGACACGCCGCGCAATAACTGATGTACATCTGTTTTCCGTCGGTTGGATTGGTTTTATTGACGGGAATGATTACTTTGCCGATGGATTTATCCGCGTAGCCGACGGCGAGCACAAGAGTGGCGGCCATGGCGATGAATACGATGCGTTTGAACATAAGATCCTCGGTTCTGGATCGCTGGAGAGTTCTCATCCATGAGAAGCGGGACGAAGTGCGCCAGTCGCGATCCCCGGAGTACCACAGCACTTAGAGCACTTAGTTCCCTGTATATTCATTGGATATCTCCAGCCCGACAGCGACTCTACGCCTTAGTGACAGTGGAGGAGCAGTGATGCCGGGCACAACAGGGAAGGGGAAGCGTAGCTTTGATACGGACATGGGCGACGACGCATAACATGACTTATTAAGTGGATCTAACATCGGGCGGGCAACGTTTTTAGGGCACCAAGCCGAGCGGCATCGTGACACTGCAATGCGAAGGGGACCGCAGAGAGGAATTATCCTCGTCGGCGTTGCGATGCGGGCCAGGTATAAAGGCACAATAACGAAGAAGAACAAGCGTAGCGGTTCGTATCGCAAGGGATACGTGAGGCTGGTGGAGCGCGCTTGCCGATTGGCTAACGTTTGCGGCGCCCAGGTGCGAAGTGACTTTCGTGGAGCAGTCGCGCGGGCAGTGATTGAACGGCACTGCGCATCATTCCGGACAGCCGCGGCTGTGAATGAAATGATTCCGGCCTATAATGAAGCATGGCGACCCTCCGGCAGTCATTACCGGCTGATGAAAGCAGCGAGACGCTCTTGCCCGGAGACCCAAATGCAGTGGCAGTGAGCGATCAGGAACCTGCTCCGCCGCAGCCGCCGGTGTCTGTTCCGCCTTCAGTCACTCCGCCGATTACTCAAGCAGAGATCAATGTGCGCTTCGAGGCGCTCTTGCGCCAGGTGCAGGCGAATCGTGTCAGCGACGATGTCTCGCTCATTCGCAAAGCCTGGGACTTTTGCGTGCAGCATCACGCGGGGCAGATGCGCGCTTCCGGCGAGCCCTACATTATTCATCCGCTGGAAGTTGCAGAGGTGCTGGCCGAGATGAAGATGGACGCCACCGCAATTGCGGCGGGTCTTCTGCATGACTCGGTTGAGGATACCCCTGCCACCAATGAGGAGATCGCGGCGGGCTTCGGCGACCAGGTGGCACATATTGTCGAAGGCGTGACCAAGATCGACAAAATTCAGTTTGCCAATCGCGAAGACCGCCAGGCCGAGAACGTGCGCAAGATGCTGCTGGCCATGGTCACCGATATCCGCGTGGTGCTGATCAAGCTGGCCGACCGGCTGCACAATATGCGCACCCTGGAACATTTGAAGCCAGAGCGGCAAGAGGCGATCGCGCGCGAGACCATGGACATTTACGCGCCCCTGGCTCATCGGCTGGGCATGGGCAAAGTCCGCGGCGAGCTCGAAGATCTGGCCTTCCGCTACACCGACCCGGTGAGCTTCGAACAGATGTCGGCAGCGGTGGAGCAGCGGCGCATCGAGGGCGAACAATTCCTGCGTGGCGTGGAAGATACGCTGGTGGAGCAGCTGCGGGAAAACAACATTGAGGCGCGCGTCGAATGGCGCATGAAGCGCCTGTACTCGATCTTCCAGAAGATTCAGCGCGCCAAGATCAGCTTCGACCAGGTGTACGACTTTCTGGCGATTCGCGTTATCACCCAGGATGTTTCGGCATGTTACGCGGTGTTCGGACTCATCCACGCGCTGTGGCGTCCTGTTCCCGGCCGTATCAAGGACTTCATCGCCATACCCCGTGCCAACCGCTACCAGTCGCTGCACACCACCGTGATTGGCGAAAGCGGCCACCAGTTTGAGGTGCAGATCCGCACCGAGGACATGCACAGGATCGCGGAAGAAGGGATCGCGGCCCACTGGAAGTACAAGGCCGGCAGCGCCGCGGTGACCGCCCGCGACGAAGAGCGCCTGGCCTGGATCCGCCAGCTCGTCGAGTGGCAAAAGGAGATGACGGACCCCAACGAATTCCTCTCCAGCCTGAAGATGGACCTCTATCCCGACGAGGTCTACACCTTCACGCCCAAAGGGAAGGTCGTTGTCGTTCCCGCCGACGGCACGCCGGTCGATTTCGCGTACACCATCCACACCGAGGTGGGGCATACGTGCGTGGGGGCGAAGGTCAACAGCCGGATGGTGCCGCTGCGCACCAAGCTGCGTACCGGCGACATTGTCGAAATCGTCACCCAGAAAGATCACAAGCCCAGCCGCGACTGGCTGACCTTTGTCAAGAGCCCGCGGGCGCGCAACAAGATCAAGCACTGGCTCAACGAAGACCAGCGCCGCCGCGCGGTAGATATCGGCCGCAAGCTGCTGGAGCGCGAAGCCCGCAAATTCAAAGTGCCGATGAGCCAGATCGACGACCAGGACCTGGGCCGGATCGCCAATGAATACGGGGTAGCCACGGCTGCCGACTTGCTGGCGACATTGGGACAGGGCAAGCACTCTGCCCACCAGGTGTTGAACAAGCTGGCTCCCGGCTATGCCGCCGCCGCGGAGACGGAGCCCAACCCTGAAACGAAAGTGGGGGGCGTGGACGGGACGATGTCCGAGGCGGTGCGCAAGTTGCACCTCAACGGATCGGATTCCCTCCAGGTGGAAGGGCAGAACGACCTGCTGGTGTATCGGGCGCGCTGCTGCAACCCCATCCGGGGCGAGGAAATCGTGGGGTATGTGACGCGGGGAAAAGGGGTTGCCGTCCATGCGCGCAGTTGTCCCAATATTCAGAATCTGCTGTATGAAAGCGACCGCCGCATAGCCGTGGAGTGGTCGCGGGTGGGCGATCAGCTGGCCGGCAGGGCGCAGCGCTACCCGGTCAAGATCACCGTATTTTGCGACGATCGAGCCGGCATGCTGAAGGAGTTGACGGCCGTCATCTCCGACGACAACACCAATATTCGCGGCGTGGACACGCGCCAGTCGCCCGACGGCGAAGCCATGGTTGAGTTTGTGGTGGAGGCCCAGGACCTGCGCCACCTGAACAGGATGGTATTAGGCATACGGCGGGTGGCGGGAGTCAGGGCGGTTCAGCGCACTCAGAAGATTTAATCGGCCGCGGATCAAAAAGAAGGGCGCCCGCCGCAAGCGGGCGCCCTCTCTTTGGGGTTGAAAAACTACTTCTTGCCGGCCTTGTAGCTGGAGTTGACCTTCTGTCCGGCCTGCTGCAGAATTCCCTGCGCATCGGCAGCGTAGGGGCCGGTCGGGGCCAGTTCCAGGTACTTCTGGTAGGCTTCGCCGCAACCCGGAGGCAGCACGATCTTCTGGGTCTTGGGGTCGATGGTGGCCTTCTGAACCAGGCCCTGGCCCACGATGTAATACAGAACCGGCTGGTTGGGATCAACCTTGATGGCCTCGTTGGCGGCCGCCACCTGCGCGTCCGCGTTGTTCATCTGGAAGAAGATGACCGCCTCGTTGCGAAGGTAGAAACCAGCCTTGGTGGGATCGACCTTAGCAGCTTCAGCGTAAGCCGCGTTGGCTTCGGGAACCTTGCCGGAGCGGGCATAGATCTCGCCCAGTCCGCTATTCGCCAGTCCCTGGATCGCGCCCTTCGGTGTCTTCGCTGCGCCTTCCAGTTCCAGGGCCTTCTTGTACGCCGTCTCTGCTTCCGGATACTTCTTCAAGCCAACTTCGGCCTGACCAAGGTATGCCCACAGCACTGACTCGTTGGGCCGGGCCTGGGTATCCTTCTGCATCAGAGTCTCGACTTCGGTGTACTTCTGGGTCTTGATTTCCTTTTCCTTGGCGTCGACATCTGCCCGGGCAGCCTTGTCGCCAAGTTGCTGCACAGCGGTCGCATGGGCCGCATCGGCATCATGGATATCCGCCGTAACCACCTTCAGATCGGCATTGAGGGCCTTGATGACTTCGTTGGCCTTCATCGCTTCGGAATTGTGTTTGCGGATTTCCTCCAGCTTGGCTTTCTGTTCCGGAGGCAGCTGGTCGATGAATTCCTTGCGGGACATATCGATGTCCTGCTCGGTGGTTTGCCCGGCAACAACCTTGATGTTGTTGATCTGGTCGACGCGCTTGTCGGGGGGGGTATCGACCTGGCGGAAGATCAGGTTGTAGGTTCCGGCCGGCAAATCACCGGAGAACTCGCCGTTTGCGCCGACCTGGAGCGTGCCTTTGTCAGCGGTTTGTGCCGACAAGCCGGGTCCGGAAGCGGCGCGGGTAATTTCCTGGGCCGTCACCGTACCGGAGGTTTGCGGGGCGCCGGTTGGATTGATGACATGGCCGTGAATCTTGCCTGTAGGCACAGCGGCGGGTGCCTGAGCCAGCACGGGCACCGCGGCAAACGCCAGCAGGCCAAGCCAAAGTGAGATAGTCGGTTTCATCATTCTTCTCCTTGGGGAGCGGCGCGAACGACCTGCCCGCGGGCTCAAAAAAATTCGTTCTCAATTCCACACCGAGCGCCGCCCGAAGGTAGTCTGCGGTGTGTGCGGCCTTGCAGTTGCGGTGCAGAAAGCCACTCCGCAGACTGCTCGCTCTAGCACAGCCAACGTTAAATCAATCGTCTATCCAAGACAAGGGCACCCGGCGCTGGCTGCATGCAGCAAGGGAGAAAGAGCACTTCCGTTTGGGATGGACGATAACACCTGCCCGCGGGTTGCATGGCCGCGGTCGTTTGTGAGGCCGTCCCGTGCTGCGGGGAAGCGATCACCCTGATATGGTAGTTGGAATAACGCCTGGGTTTTTGTGGCCTGGGTCACACCCTACAATTCAAATATGGCGATAACGATACGGCCGGCCACGCGCGACGATGTGCGGGTCATTCTCCACTTCATCCAGGCGCTCGCGGCATACGAACGCGAACCCGACGCGGTGCGCGCCACCGAGGAAGACCTGCTGCGGGACGGGTTTGGCGAACAGCCCTACTATACCTGCCTGATAGCCGAACAGGACGGGGCTGCGGCGGGCTTCGCGTTTTACTTTTTTGACTACTCGACATGGCTCGGCCGCCCGGGGCTGTACCTCGAAGACCTCTTCGTGCATCCGGAATTCCGGGGTCTGGGGATCGGGAAGGCGCTGTTGCAGAAGGTGGCGGCCATCGCGGTCGAAAAAGGCTGCCCGCGGCTGAAGTGGGAAGTGCTGGACTGGAATACGCCCGCCATCGACTTCTACAGCGCCATGGGCGCGGAATTTCTCGATACCTGGCGCAACGTGCGGGTGAGCGGTGAGGCGCTGCAGCGACTGGCGGCCGGGGAGTTGACGCCCGAGCCGGCGAAGGGAACGCAGTGAGAATTCGAGTTATCGGCGGAGGGCTTGCCGGCCCGGAGGCAGCGCTGACAGCCGCCCGCCTGGGCTGCCAGGTGGATCTCTACGAGATGCGGACGGTTGTGGACGGGCAGCCGCGCCTGACTCCCGCTCATCAGACCACCGATTTCGGCGAGCTGGTGTGCTCGAACTCGCTCAAAAGCGAATCGCCCAACACGGCGCCGTGGCTGCTGAAGCAGGAGATGCGCCGGGCGGGATCGGTGCTTTTGCGCATGGCGGACGAGACGGCGGTGCCGGCAGGCCATGCGCTGGCCGTGGATCGCGTGGAGTTTTCCCGGCGCATCGCCGAGACGATCGCAGCCGAGCCCGCCATTCGCGTTATGCGCGAAGAAGTGACGCAGTTGGAAGAGGAAAATGCGGGGCTCACGATTGTGGCCACGGGCCCGTTGACTTCCGATGCGTTGAGCAAGGAGATCCAACGCGTCACCGGCTCGGATCACCTGGCGTTTTACGATTCTATCTCGCCCATCGTAGACGCGGAATCCATCGACATGGAGCGCGTGTACTTTGCCGCGCGCTGGGACAAGGGCACGGCGGACTATATCAATTGCCCCATGAATCGCGCCGAGTACGATCGCTTTCTGGACGCGCTGCTGGAAGCCGAGGCCGCGGAAGCAAAGGAGTGGGAGAAACTCGATTATTTCCCACCCCATGCGCCAAACGCGGGCGCATGGGGACCCCGGTATTTTGAGGGCTGCCTGCCGATCGAAGTGCTGGCACGGCGGGGGCGCGATAC
This sequence comes from Occallatibacter sp., assembly GCA_036488735.1. GTDB lineage: Bacteria > Acidobacteriota > Terriglobia > Terriglobales > Acidobacteriaceae > Telmatobacter. The sequence continues at coordinate 38,292 of DASXHC010000028.1, read as the reverse complement.
GATTCGTTTCGGACCGATGAAACCGGTCGGACTGCGGGATCCGCGCACCGGGCAGACGCCGTGGGCGGTAGTGCAGCTGCGCAAGGAAAACCTGCGCGCGGACAGCTACAACCTGGTGGGGTTCCAGAACCACCTCAAGTTTGGGGAGCAGGCGCGCGTGCTGCGGCTCATTCCGGGCTTGGAGAATGCCCGCTTTCTGCGCTACGGGCAGATCCACCGCAACACCTACATCTGTGCACCGGCGCTCATGGATGAAGCGCTGCGCCTGCGGGCTCATCCGTCGATCATGTTTGCGGGGCAGGTTTCCGGGGTAGAGGGCTATACGGAATCGATTGCCACCGGATTGCTGGCCGGGATTTATGCGTCGGCGCTGGCACGCGGCGATGAGCCCCAACCGGTGCCGCGAGCGACCGGCCTGGGTTCCCTGATTCACTACATCACGCACGCCGATGTCAAGAACTTCCAGCCCGCGAACATCACCTTCGATTTACTTGAACCGCTCGAAGAAGAAATGCGGAAGAAGGTGCGCGACAAGAAAGAGCGCCACCGCTTGCAATGCGAGCGTTCTCTCAACGCCTTCGACGCCTGGTGGGCCGCGCAGCCAGTCCATCAATTCGTTTCGCCATCAACCCCGTCTTGAACGTGGGCCGCGGCATCGACGCGAAACGAGAAGACGTGCCAGGACACTCTCCCCTCATCGGTTTGCGTGGAACGGTTCACCTCGCTCGTAAATGAAGAAATGGCTCGATTCCAAAACCGGTGCGCCGGCACATTGAGCGCCATCACACGCACCTGCCAGCGTCCGGGAAACCTGCGCCACACGGCGTGCGCGACGCCGGTTCCGATCCCGCGACCGCGCCATCCGCGCAGGATGAAAAACTCCGCCATGTCCCAGATCTGTTCGCGGCTCGCCCCCTCGATCAACGCCCCTACGAGCACGAAGCCCGCCAGTCTTCCTTCGAGCTTCACCAGAAACGGATACCTCCCGGGATCGGTCCAATACAGGTCGAGATTCCGGTAGCCGAAGCGGCCGTCACGGTGTAATTCGAGTTCCAGGAAGTCGCAGAAATCGTGGGAATACAATTCCAGGAGATTGGCCAGAACAGGCTTCTCTTCCAGCGTGACTGGAAGTATCTGTATTTGCATGCGCGGCCACCGAGACCTTTCCTTGGTTCGCGAGTTCAACCAGTCTATTCCGTTGCAGCCTGCCGATGTTGATCGCGACAAAGCGGCGGCAGGAACCTTTCTGCCCTTGCCAGTGTCCAACTAGACAGGCCTACACAGCAGGAGCCAAGCGAAGCCTGTAGTCTGAAGTTGGAAGCGAAACAGGTTGGAGCAAACCAAGTTGAAGCGTTGGATCCCAGTTTTAGTGTGCGCAGCGTCCCTGGCGGCCGCCGCCGATACCGTCCGCGCGCAAGCGCCGAGCAAGCCCGCGCCTGCGCCCTCCAAGGCCGTGACGCTGTCGTTGCCGAAGCCCTTGCTGCCGGAGTCCTTCGCGGGATGGACGGTGGCGGAGACTCCGCAGACCGTCACCGACGCGGAGAAAATAGACGGCGCCCACACTGCGGCGCTGCAGGAATATGGCATTCAGAGCGCCATTCTTGCCACGTATAAGCGCGATGGCGAAACCCTCACTGTGCGCGCCCTTCGCTTCGGCGACCTCAGCGGAGCCTATGGCGCCTACTCGTTTTATCGCGGTACCGGGTGGCCCAGGGAAGACATCGGCACCGGCGCAGCCTCGAACCACAATCGGGTTTTGTTCTGGCGCGGGGATGTGGTCGTCGACGCCAACTTTTCGCACATCACTCCGATGTCGGGGTCGGAATTGCGCGAACTGGCCAATCAACTCCCTGTGCCGGTGGGAAGCAAGGCGCTGGCGCCCCCGCTTTTGGCGAGCCTCCCCAAAGGCTCGCTGGACGGACAAACTACCCACTATGCTGTCGGGCCCGCGGGCTATGCCGGCTCCGGCGGAGTTCTGCCACCTGAAATCGTCGGCTTCGATCGCGGTGCGGAAGCGGTGACGGCGGGGTATTCCCTGGTATCGGGACCGGCAACGCTGACGCTCATCGACTACCCCACTCCGCAGATGGCCGCGGCCCAGGAAACCAAGATCCGGGATTACATCAAGGCCGGCAAACAGGCCCAGCCGGCCTTCCCCCAGCTGCTGGTGGACTCCGACCAGGCGTCTCTCGAAGTGCGCCGCAGCGGCCCGGTCGTGGCCCTGGTCAGCGGCGACGCTGTCCCTGACGAAAGCCACAAGTTGCTGGGAAGCGTTCACTACGAGCTGGACCTGGTGACGATCCCCCAGCCAGGGGAATCGGAAGTGGCCAAGACCGGGCGCCTGCTGGTGGGAATTGTCACCCTCGTGATCATCGGTTCGTCGGCGGCCATCCTGCTGGGATTCTTCCTCGGGGGCGGGCGCGCCCTCTATCGCATCGCCCGCGGCCGGCCCGCCTCCTCGGTGTACGAGGCGGAATTCATCCGGCTGGATCTGCGGGAATAGTTCCGGTGGCGGGCCGGCGAGAGCAGGCATCCAAAGCGTCAACCGCAGGTTCGGCCTGTGGAAAAAATGGGGTAAACCCGAAGAAACTGCTACGAATTCCGGAGGGAGGCGTATTTCCATAGGCGAAGAGACGTCGAACATGGTGGGAGCCCAGGGCCGCCGTTTCTCAAAATATACGATTGATTCTAAAGGGTTTATTTATGAATAGATTTATTCTTGACACTCAGTCCCCCCGCACCTAACATGCAGCCAGAAAGTTCTGATGGCCTTGCCTCCGTTGGAACTATTCTCCCTAGGAAGGAGCTGCCCTGTTGCCGGGTGGCTCTTTCCGCGTTTACGGGACTATTTTCTCTCTTCGATACCGGCATCGGAGGAGGTTTCGTACGGGTCGCTCCATTCCGCTCCGCAGGCTTCGCAAGACCAGGCGTTGACCGGGTCCACACTGACAAGCACGGGGTCACTCCCGCCGCAAGTGGGACAGTGCGGCGCCTCGAATGCCGGGAGCTCCTGTCTGGATTCTTCGATGATCTGCCCGGGGATGGGCCGGGCTAGAACCGCCTGGGCCAGCTCGAGTTGATCGGCTGCTACCTGGACGCGCGGCCCATCCAATCCCCATTTAAGGCTCGGCCTCGAAATCCAGCTTTCGATTCCAGCCTGTTCCAGGGCCATGGCAATCTGCAAGGCCGCTTCCTCGGTGTCGCACTCACACAGCAAGGTCTTCCAGGTAAACTCCACAGGTCGATCCGTCTCTTGGGGCGTTTCGGCGGAATGGTACCGATAACTCAGGGGCTCCCAACGCAACGCGCCGGACGAGCCCTTAGGCACCTGGGGAACGTCCAGCCCGCGCTTCCTCATCTCATCGCGCAGCGCCTGCTGGGCCACGTCGGTGAGATCGCCGAAGCCGGCCGCCAGTTCGCGCAACTCCGCGTCGCCCATCTGGCGGTAATTCTCTGTGATTCCCTGCCAGTACCGTACGGGGTCTTCAATCATGCCGAGCAGTATAGCTCCGGGCAAGGCTAACGCAAGGGGGTACTGCTGAAGTCGGCTAACATGGCGCGGCACACGACCAGCACGGTGACCGTGAGTGCAGCCAGAAGGCAGGTCCAAAAGCCGATGCGGCTGTAGGGAAGGAAGAGCGTGGCTTGTTTGCCCGCAAACGTCAGCCCCGACTGGTCAGGCAAAATGGCGCGCACCGCCACCGCGAACAGAAATCCACCGGCCCAAACAAAGGCGATCCTGAAAGCAAGCTGAAGCGTCTGCGCCATCATGAGTTTTATCCTTTGCCATCTACCGATGCGGTGGGAATGGTGCGATGCGGCGACCGGAGCGTCAAGGATCAACTTTACCGAAAAGGGGCGCAACGATACAATCTTTGAGGGGCACGCCGACGTAGCTCAGTTGGTAGAGCAGCTGATTCGTAATCAGCAGGTCGTCAGTTCAAGTCTGACCGTCGGCTCCACGCAAACTATCTACAACCTAAACATAGAGGCCATCCGGGAAATTCTGCGGGCGGCGTTTTTCATTGGGTGGCTGTTTTGATGGCTGTTGCGCGCTGCACAAGGCGTCCGGACAGCCTCTGGAACAGCCAGAAATGAGAGAAAGCCTCTCAAGCACGGGCGGAAAGTCAGTCTGCGGCACAAGTCCCAGAGAGTCCTGACGCGCTAAACAGAAACACGCAGACTCCAAATAGGCCCAGCCCCATCATCCCGGGCAAGAACTCTTCAGGCTCTCCGGTAAGCAGATACGACTATAATTGCCGCCAGAAATCACTTAATGCCCGGTGCGGTATCGGAATCACTCGCGCAGAATTCTGCGCGGTGTTGAATTTACTCGCGCTTCGCATTTTGAAAGAGAGACAAATGAAGCGATTTGCAGTTGCCGCCCTAATTTTGACCTTCGCTCTACCTGCTTTGGCGAAGACACACACCGAGAATTACAACATGCCGTGCACCACGCTGTGGCAGGCGGTGCGGGATACCGTTAGGAACTCAGGGAAATACGGAATCATTGGTATCGACAGTACAGAAATGACCGCCTCGTTCAACATTGGCGGTAATCTTACTGGAAAACGCATCAACTCTGTTGTGCTCAACACAAAAGGAACCGGTTGTGAAATGCAGATTCAGACTGCATATAGCGGGTTGGTGAACAATGATGCAGGAGACTTCAAGAAGAGGGTAGACGAGTCTCTCGCGAAACTAAGTGCAGCGCAGCCCGCCTCGGCAGACACTTCAAAACCCGCAAGCGCCCCGGCGCAGCAGAAATAATGGCGAACGAGCCGCCATGGTGAAACCGGTGGAACCGGGATGGCCCATTATGCCTCCATGGTGGCTGTTCTGATGACGGTTGGGTCTGGATTCAGTGCCGTCGGCCGCGACGTTACGCAAGGAACGAGCGGGTTATCCTCACTTTTTGCACAGCGATCCCACCTAGACCCCCGTTTGGAACCAAATCAGGTACCAATTATCCAGAACTTTTCATTGCAGCTTGAATTACGGTCTGCTTATCCACCCGTATTCTTGGCATAATCGCAGCTAGAGCGATCCCTCCGTTGTTTCGATCCAGGGCCAATATCAAACCAGACCGGGGGAATCGCAGGGACAACCAGAGGCCGAGCCGGACCACCCGCCGGGAGCATTGAAGAGTGACCAGCTATAGCCGCCAGGATGTGTTGCGTATCTTGCAGATCAGTTCCCACCAGCTTCAGGGTTGGGAACGAGCTGAACTGATTCCGGTTCAGCAAACTTATTCGTTTCAGGATCTGGGCCAACTGCGGACGCTGCGCGCGCTGCGGGAAGACGATGTCTCCGCAGCTTCCATCCGCCACTCCATCGTGGCCATGCGGGCCGTGGCGGGCATGACCAACCCGCTGCTGGAGGCCAGCCTGGTACGCAATGGAACACGGCTCGCCTTCCGCCATCTGGGAACCATGGTTGATCCCATTCGCCGCCAGTTGTTGTTTGATTTCGAGCGCGTGGGGCGGCAGCCCGCCATGGCGGAGCCATCCCCGCTGCGGCGCCCCGGCTCGGCAGGCACCCGCGGCCTGCCCGATCGTTTTGTGACGGCTGTGCAGTCGGAGGAGAGCGGCGACAAGCAGCGCGCCATCGGCCTTTACAACGAAATCCTGGCGGCCGATCCGGGCTTTGCCCCCGCTTACATCAATCTGGGAACCATCTATTTCCACATGCGGAAATTCGGCCGCGCCGAAGAGCTCTACCGGCGCGCCACGGAAGCCGATCCCGGCTACGTGCTGGCGTTCTTCGATCTCGGAAACGTGCTGGACGAACTCGATCGCCCCGATGAATCCATTGCCGCGTATGTCAAGGCGACTGAACTGGCGCCCCGCTATGCCGACGCGCACTATAACCTGGCGCTGGCCTACGAGAAGCAGGGCGAATTACGGTCCGCCTTGCGCCATTGGCAAACCTACGTCCGGCTTGACCGCTGCGGTCCGTGGGCCGATCACGCGCGCACCCAGATTCATAAGATCCTCGACCGGGAAATCCTTACCCTGGCCTTTTGCGCCACGCGCTACATGCCGCGCATCAAGGGTCTCGCCGCTCTTGAATTAGTAAAGAACGGCACCATCGACTAACTTATCTCGAGATAATCCATTCGTCGATCCCACACGGCATCGCAAAAAAATAACCCTGCCCACAACTTTGCAGGACTTCCGGAGTCTATTTAAAAGGAGTTCCCGAGGGTTCACCTGGGGGTTGCTCGCAAGAGAATTCGTGATGGCGGCCGCCTTGGCCGCCTGAGATCTCCCCTGTATTCTGCACGGGTCACCATCACGCGCCCGTGAATTTGGTTCAACTTCGCTGGTCCGCGCACGACAGGAGCCAGGCACGACCGGAACTCTAGCCGAACCCCGTACGCTCGACGGATGCAATCGCAGCCCGCCTCAGCAAGATCTGAAGCCGGGCATGCCGCCGCATGAATTTTGAAGAACCACGCCATTTGGGAACGCGCCGTACTATAAATCAAAAGGACACTCATGAAGACGATATGTGCACCCCTCCAGCAAAAGTGGATTCGGCTCTGCGGAGCACTCGTTGCCTGTTCCCTGACGACGGGCATTGTGAGCGCGCAGTCGCCGGCTCCCCGCATCGCTGCCGAGATCACGAATTCTGAAATGACGGCCATCCATGGCTCGCAGCATCCGCTGGCGCTGCCGCAGAACGATGCCGGCCGCATGGCGGGCAACACGCCCCTCAGCGGCATCAGCATCTATTTCAGCCGGACGGCCGCACAACAGGCTGACCTCGAATCGCTGATTGCCGCGCAGCAGGACCCATCTTCATCCAGCTATCACAAGTGGCTTACGCCGGACCAGTTCGCCGCCCGCTTTGGTATGGCGCAGTCCGATATCGACAAGGTGCAGAGCTGGCTGCAGCAACAGGGATTCGCAGTCGCCTCCGTGGCCCGCAGCCGCAACATGATTCGCTTCTCGGGCACGGTGAGCCAGGTGGAATCGGCGTTCTCCACGCAGATGCACTACTACGCGACGGACGGCACGAAGCACTTTGCTCCTTCCACCGCGTTGTCAGTTCCAGCCGCGATTGCTCCGGCAGTGCTGGGCATCCGCAATCTCGATGATTTCAGGCCCAAGCCGCAGCACATCACGCCGCGCGCCGGGTTTACTTCCGGCCAGTCTCACAATGTATTTTTCGCTCCCGGCGACATCGCGACCGTCTACGACGTAAAGCCGCTGCTCAGCGCCAGCAATAACGGTGCGGGCCAGACCATCGCCATTGCCGGACAATCGTCTATCCAGGTCAGTGATATCGAGGCCTTTCAAAGCGCCGCGGGTCTGACCAAGAAAGACCCTTCGCTGGTGCTGGTTCCAGGAACGGGCGACCCCACCGTGTTCAGCGGAGATGAGGGTGAATCCGATCTCGACGTGGAGTGGGCGGGAGCTCTCGCTACCGGGGCGAACATCGCGTTCGTTTATACCGGCAGCGATGCCAACTTTGGCGTGTTCGACTCCATACAGTACGCAGTCGATGAACTGATAGCGCCCATCATCTCCCTCAGCTACGACAGCTGCGAAGGTGTACTGACCCAGAGCCAGGTGAATACGCTGGAAGCGATCTTCTCGCAGGCCGCAACCCAGGGACAAACGGTGGTGGTGGCTTCGGGCGACCAGGGCTCGACTGCGTGCTTCGTCGAGAATCCTCCTAAAACAGGCGATCCCACCCTGGCGGTTCAGGAAGCGCTGTCGGTGAATTACCCTGCCAGCAGCGCCTATGTCACGGGCATGGGCGGCACCGAAATAACTGCCGCCAACTCTGTTTCGACGAACACCACCTACTGGTCCGGCGGGACCAGCAGCACCGACACGCTGACTTCGGCTCTGACCTACATCCCGGAAGTCGCCTGGAACGATGACAGCTCCCAAAATGGCTTAAGCGCCAGCGGCGGCGGAGCCAGCGTCTATGTGGCCAGGCCGAGTTGGCAGACGGGCGTGCCCGGCATCGCTTCCGGAAGCAACCGGCTGGTGCCTGACATTTCTCTGTATTCTTCGCCCAACCAACCCGGCTATCTCTACTGCACCAGCGATCAAGCCAACTGGAATACGACGACCGCGCCTGTGCAGCAGGCCAGTTGCAACAGCGGATTCCGGGATTCGGCTACTCAGGATCTGACGGTTGCCGGCGGCACCAGTTTCGCCGCTCCGATCTTCGCTGGCATGATTGCCATCATCAATCAGAAAGCCGGCTATACCAGCGGCCAGGGACTGATCAATCCCACTCTCTACAAACTGGCTGCCAACAGCGCAAACTATGCTTCCGGTACGGGAGCGTTTCACGACATCACTACCGGCAACAACTTCTGCACAGCCGGTTCCACGTACTGCGCCAGTAATGGCGCCACACTGGGGTTCTCCGCAACCACGGGCTATGACGAAGTGACAGGCCTGGGCTCGGTCGATTTGAACAATCTTGCGACCGCCTGGCCCGCGAATACAGGAACCAACGCCGCCTTGATCGGCACCACCACCACGGTAACGCCCGCCAACGCGGCTCCTCTTGTCAACGTCGCCGATACGTTCACGATCACGGTTGCTTCGACGACCGGCACTACCGTCCCGACCGGAACTGTGACACTGCAAATTGATGGAGGCACGAACTGCGGCGGAATCTCGGGGGCGACCTGCAACGGAACCACCGTGGCCGCGCAGACACTTTCTGCCAACGGAACCATCACCTACAGCGCCACCTTTGCAACCACCGGAACGCACCAGGTGCTGGCGCAGTATTCAGGCGACTCGACGCACGTCGCTTCGACGGGTGTCGGTTCGGTCACAATCGCTGCGGTGAGTTCGGGTAAAGGCACATTCACTCTTGCCGCCACCGGAGTTACCGTGGCGCAGGGCTCTTCAGCCAATTCCACCATCACCATCACCCCGGCCGGCGGATATACCGGCACGGTATTGCTCACTTTCTCTACCTCCAACGACACCGCGCTGGCCAACCTGTGCTACCAGTTCTCAAACACCCTCAGCAGCGGCTCAGGTTCCGTTACCGTAGGCGGCACGGCGGCAGTGACAACGCAAATGACCCTGGACGCCAATGCTTCCGATTGCAGCAGCGCGATCGGCGGATTGAAGAAGGGCATGCACTCCTTCCGCGCTTTGCGCAGCGGCGGCGCCATCAGCCGCGGTCCGGCGCCGAAGCCGGCTCCCAATCGTCTGCCCGCGGAAGCCGCCTTTGCCGGATTGCTGCTGGCTGGATTCATGGGCCGTTATGCGCGGAAATTCCGCTCCGCCGCGTGGGTCATCGCACTCGCTGCCGCCGGACTGGCGATGAGCGCCTGCGGAAGCAGTTCCACCAATACCACAAATGTTCCCAACCCGGCGAAAGGCAACTACACCATTACTCTCACCGGGCAGGACTCCTTGACCACGACCAACAAGGCTACGACCACGTTCTCCTTAACCATTAACTAGGTTCTGCAAGTTGCAATCGGGCTGGCGCTGTGCATGGCGCCAGCCCATTTTTTTGGTATGCCAGGCATGTTGAACAGCTTGGGATGCAAGTCCCCGTCCCATGGAGACGAAGCGAGGGCAAAGCACAAGGGCATGGCTGTTCACCGGCCCTTAACTCGTCCGTCCCAACCGCCGGATCCCGCCTGTGCCGAATGGGGACCGGAACGCTTCGGCCGATGCGGGCGGCCCGGGAGCATCTGCTAAAGTGAGGGGTGGTCCCCTGGCTCGAATCCCTCTCTGAGAGTGGGTTGTGCAATTGATCGGGGACGCGCACTCGACTCTCATGCCCCACGAACTGCCAAAAGCCTACGACCCGACTGCCATCGAAGATCACTGGGCGGAGTACTGGGTGCGCGAGAACCTGTTCGCGCAAGCTACCCCCAGTGCGGCGCCCCAAGACCAAAGCCAGGACAGCCAGTCCTCCTTTACGATCTTGCTGCCGCCGCCCAATGTGACCGGCAACCTGCACATGGGGCACATGTTCGAGCATGCGGAGAGCGACATCCTCATTCGCTGGCATCGCATGCGCGGCGACAGGGTGCTGTGGGTTCCCGGCACGGATCATGCCGGAATTGCCACCCAGATGCTGGTGGAGCGCCAGATCGTGAGCGAAGGCACGACCCGGCAGAAGATGGGCCGCGCAGCGTTTGTGGAGCGGGTCTGGGAGTGGCGGCGCCATTATGGCGGGGCGATTCTCGGTCAGATGAAGCGGTTGGGCGCGTCGGTGGACTGGCAGCGCGAGTACTTCACCATGGACGAGCGGCTGTCCGTCGCGGTGCGCGAGGCGTTTGTCCGGCTCTACGAGCAGGGGCTGATCTATCGCGGCGCGTACATCGTCAACTGGTGTCCACGCTGCCAGACCGCCATCAGCGATCTGGAAGTGGTGTACGACGAGCACAAGGGCCACCTGTGGGAGATTCGCTACCCGGTACACGGCGAGGACGGCCGCGAGACGGGGGAGTACTTGACCATTGCCACCACGCGCCCGGAGACCATGCTGGGCGATGTGGCGGTGGCCATCCATCCCGAGGACGAGCGCTATCTGCATCTGCACGGCAAGAAGCTGGGCCTGCCGCTGATGGACCGGGAAATTCCCATTGTGCTGGATGAGTGGGTGAGCCGGGATTTTGGCACGGGCGCGGTGAAGGTAACGCCGGCGCACGATCCGAATGACTTCGCGCTGGGCGAGCGGCATCATCTGCCCTCCATCAACGTGATGGACGATAGCGCGCACATCAACGAGAACGGCGGGGCGTACACGGGTCTCGACCGCTACGCGGCGCGGAAAAAGATCGTCGAGGACCTGGAAGCGCTGGGCCTGCTGGCGGGGATCAAGGATCACGTTCACAACGTGGGCCATTGCGACCGCTGCAAGACAGTGGTGGAGCCGCGGCTGTCGACGCAGTGGTTCGTGAAGATTCAGCCCCTGGCTGACAAGGCCATCGCCGCCGTCAAGCCTGATGTGCAGGGCAACAAGGCCATTCGCATTGTCCCCGAGCAGTACGAGAAGGTGTACCTCGAGTGGATGGGGAACATCCACGACTGGTGCATCTCGCGACAGTTGTGGTGGGGGCATCGGATTCCCGCGTGGCACTGCCCGGTGTGCCACAAAATCACCGTGGCCAAGGCCGATCCCACGGCCTGCGCGCATTGCGGCTCGGACAAGATCTCCCAGGAAACCGACGTCCTGGATACATGGTTCTCGTCGGGACTGCTGCCGGTGTCGGTGTTTGGATGGCCGAGAATTCTGGGCGCCCCGGGTCTCGCTTCTGAGACCGGGGAAAAGATGGAGAGCCGCGCCGACTTTGACGCGTTCTATCCCACCAGCCTGCTGGTGACCGGCTTCGACATCCTGTTCTTCTGGGTGGCGCGGATGATCATGCTGGGCTGCTGGTTCTCGACGGATGTGCCCATGCCGGATGGCAGCCCGCGGCCGCTCAGCGAGTCGGTGCCGTTTCGCGAGGTGTACATTCACGCGCTGGTGCGCGACGCCAACCGCGAGAAGATGTCGAAGACCAAGGGCAACGTGGTCGACCCCATCGAGATCGTGAAGCAGTACGGGACCGATGCGGTCCGGTTTACGCTGGCTTCGATGGCATCCCCGGGGACCGATATCGCCTTCAACATTGCGCGCACCGAAGGATATCGCGCGTTCGCCAACAAGATATGGAATGCGGCGCGGTTCCTGTTTATGAATGTGGACCGGGCGGCGGAGATCGGGATCAGGGTCGATCCGGCGGCGCTGGGCGGGATGCCGGCGGCTGCCGCCAATGCGCCGCTCGAAGCGCGATGGATCGTTGCCGAGTTGCACGCCGTGGCCGCGAAGGTGAACGCGGCACTGGAAAATTTCCGTTTCGACGATGCCGCGAATGCGATCTATCAGTTCTTCTGGGGCAGCTTCTGCGACTGGTACCTGGAGATCGTGAAGCTGCGCCTCGATTTCGCGGAGGGCGCGGACAAGGAGCAAACAAAGGCCGCGCTGACGACATTGGTCGCGGTGTTTGAAGCGTCCCTGCGGCTGCTGTCGCCGGTGATGCCGTTCATCAGCGAAGAGCTTTGGCATGCGGTGTATGATGGCAATCCGCCGGCAAAGTCGATTGCGTTGGCGAGTTACCCGCAGGCGGGCGCGGCAATCGATCAAGCAGCGCTGGACACCATGGCTTTAGTGCAAAGCCTCATTGTGGAAGTGCGCGCGCTGCGCAAGGAGATGGGCGCGGAAGAAAAGGCGCAGGTTCCAATCGAGGTGCGCATCGATCTGCACCGGATGGCGGATATCGAGGCCAACAAGGGAATCGTCGAGCGACTGGGACGAGTCAGCGAAGTGCGGTTCGTCGAGCAGATAGCCGCCGGATTGTCGAAGCATTCGACGGCCAACTTCGATGTGGCGGTGGTTTACGAACGCACCATCGATGTGGCCGCAGAGCGGGAACGCTTGACAAAGGACATTGCGAAGTACGAGAAGATTATTGCGAACGGGGAAGGCCAATTGAATAAGCCTGGCTTCACGGCGAAGGCCCCGCCGCACATCGTGGAGGGGCTGAAGAAGCAACTGGACGAAGCAACGCGCCTGCGGGACAAAGCCCGCGGCGATCTGGATGCTTTACCACCGGGGTAACTTTCAGGGAAGACCAGAACTGATCACCGAGAGAACTGACCACTGTTATGGATTGGAAGAGCAGCCGCATCGATGCATTGCTGGAGCAGGCGCTGGTGGAAGACAAAGCCGCCAGCGATGCCACCACCAATGTCACCGTCGATCCGGACCTGCGAGCTTCGGCGTCGATCCTGGCGCGGCAGGAGCTGGTGTTGGCGGGACTGGGATGCGTGTCGCGCTTCCTTGAGATTTTTGCGCGGCTCGATCCGCGGCCGCAGGCGCAGAACCGGTTTGAGGTGATCAGCCATCCGGAAATCTTCGACGGCGTGCGGGTGCGCCAGGGGCAGGTGCTGGCCGTGGTTCGCCACAACGCGCGAGTGTTGTTGAGCTGCGAACGCGTGATCCTGAACCTGATGCAGCACATGAGCGGCATCGCCACGTATACGCGCACATTTGTCGATGCGATCCACGGCACGCATGCGCGGGTTCTCGATACCCGGAAGACGGTGCCGGGGCTGCGGGCTCTGGAAAAATACGCAGTGTTGTGCGGCGGTGGAACCAATCATCGCCTTGACCTGGCCAGCGGAATTCTGATCAAGAACAATCACATCGCGCTCGGCGGAGGCCTGCGTACCGCGTTGACGAATGCGCTCGAGCGTCGGAAAAAAGGGCAGCGTGTCCAGGTAGAGGTGCGCAACGGGGCGGAGTTGGAAGAGGCGATCAAATGCGGCGCGGAGGCGGTTCTGCTGGACAACATGACTCCTGCGCAGGTGAAATCGTGTTTGGAGCGCATCAAGACGGAAGACCGCTGGATTCCGACCGAGGCTTCGGGTGGCATCGTGCTGGAGAACATTCGCGAGTATGCCGAAACGGGCGTGGACTTTATCAGCGTGGGCGCGCTGACGCATTCGGCGAAGGCCGCGGATATTTCCATGAGCATCACGGCGGAGTCGCGCTGAGCGATGTACGATCTCGCCGCGCTGGAGAGCGCGCTCGCAGGCTCAATCTACGCCGGGAAGCTGTACTTTTCTCCGCTCACAGGATCGACCAACACCGATGCGGTTGCGGCCGCGCGCGACGGCGGGCCGCACGGCGCCGTCTTTTTTGCTGACGAACAAAGTGCGGGCCGGGGGCGCGGCAATCATCAATGGCATTCGGCGGCCGGTGAAGGGCTTTATGTCAGCGTGCTCTTGCGTCCGCCGGTGCCCGCGGCGCACCTGCCGCTTTTGCCGCTGGTTGCGGGACTGGCGGCGGCGGGTGCGATTGGCGCGGCCAGCGGGCTTGCGGTCGACTTGCGCTGGCCCAACGATTTGCTGCTCGGCCCGCGCAAGACGGGGGGCATCCTGGTCGAGGCGCAGAGCGAGCGCAATCTTGCCGCGTTCGCCGTGGTGGGCATCGGCATCAACGTGCATCAACGCAGCTTCGATCCGGGTCTGGCTACGCCGGCGACATCGCTGGACCTGGAAGCGGGGCGTAGAATCAGCCGGCAGGCGTTGCTCATTGCGCTGCTGGAATCGCTGCAGCGCGAGGCCCTCGGACTGCTCGATGAAGCCGCGCGGAACTCGGTTCCGATGCGCGTGGAGCAGGCGTCAAGCTGGCTGCGCGGACGGCGCGTGGAGGTGCATGGTCCGCAGGCCTGCACCGGCTTTACCGAGGGCCTGGACGAAAACGGATTTCTGCGGGTGCGCACTGAGAGTGGCATGGTGCGGGTGCAGACCGGCGGCATGCGCGCCTTAGACTAGCTGTGGGCGCAGCTCTTTCAGCCGCTGGTTCAAAGGGTGGTGGCGCCCCGACCCGAACCATGAGCCGAAACGCGCGCCGCGATTCTAAAATGAAAGCTGAAGAGCGAATAGCCAGGAGCTGAGAGATGTTGCTTGCCTTGGATGTAGGCAATACCAATACCGTGTTGGGGCTTTACCGGCTCGATGAGGAACATGCCGGCAATGGGACAGCCGCAAGTGCGCGCACGGCAGACGAGCCGGGAGCGGCAGTGCTTTCCCGCTGGACCGCGGAGACGAAACTTGCTGCCCATTGGCGGGTGACCACGCATCGCACCCAGACGTCGGACGAGTACGGCGTCCTGTTTTTGAACTTGTTCAACATGCAGGGAATCTCGGTCGACCAGGTGAAGCACATCATCATCTCTTCGGTCGTGCCGCCGGTGGAGGGCACGCTGCGCCGCGTGTGCGAGAAGTACTTTCATCTGCAGCCACTGTTTGTGGAGCCGGGCATCAAGACGGGGATGCCGGTGCTGGTGGATAATCCCGCGGAACTGGGCGCGGACAGGCTGGTGAACGCGATCGGAGCCTACGAGCGCTATGGCGGCCCGTGCATCGTGGTGGACTTCGGGACGGCGACGACGTTCGACGTGATCTCGGCCAAGGGAGAATACCTGGGCGGCGCGATATCCCCGGGGCTGGGCATCAGTGCGGATGCGTTGTTTGCGCGTGCAGCGCGGCTGGGGCGCGTGGATATCAAGCGGCCGGCCAAAGTGATTGGAACCAATACCGTGACCCACCTGCAAAGCGGGCTGTATTACGGCTACATCGGATTGGTGGACGGCATCTTGGAGCGCATGATCGCGGAGCTGGGCGCGCAGGCGCGCGTGATCGCAACCGGCGGCCTGGCAAAACAGATCTCGGGAGATTCGCGGTACATTGCGCAGATCGACGACATGCTGACCCTGGACGGTCTGCGCATTCTGTTCGAGCGCAACCGCACGGCGCGGCCGCGCAGCCGGGCGCATTAGGTTCATCTTGCAGAACTACTTCAACTACTTCACCGAGATCGAAGAGCGGTTCCAGCAGCGGCGCGGATCGCTGCTGTTGTTATCGACGCTGGACTGGGCGCTGATCGAGACGTGGCAGGAGGCGGGGATTCCGCTGGACGCGGTGCTGCGCGGCATCGATGCGGCGTTCGACAAGTACGAACAGCGTCAGAAAAAAGGCCGCATGCGGCGCGTCAATGGCTTGGCATGGTGCGCGCAGGCAGTGATGCAAGCCGCGGTCGAACTGCGCGAGGCCGCCGCCGGCAGCGCGATGACGGTGGCCAAAGAGAGCGGCGAAACGGGCTTCGAACAGGACCGCGTTGCGACACATCTTGAAACTGCGGCGGACGCTTTGCAAATTGCTGCTGTGGCGGAGGAAGTGTGCGCGGCGACCGCCTCCAGGTTGCGCGAGATTGCAGCGGAGGTGCGCAGCGGCCCGACAAATGCCGATCGCAAGAGCGAAGTTCCGGTGGAATTCGAATCGCTGGAACGTACGCTCACGGTGCTTGAGGAGAAGCTGTTCGCGGCGCTGTACGCGGCGGCGCCCGAGGAGTTGCTGGTGGCGCTCAAGGAACACGCGGCGCGCGAACTGGCTCCCTATCGCAGCCGCATGGGAGCAGTGCAATTGCGCCAGGTGGAGCATCAATTTGTACAGAAGCAACTGCTGGCGCACTACAACCTGCCGCGACTGAGCCTGTTTTACATGAGCCAGCAATGAAGCCGCGCCGACCCCACCGTTCGCAGAAACCGCAGGCCGCGCCGCTCATCGCGCGCCATCTGCTGGTGCTGATCGAAAAGCCGATCTACGGCGGAGACTTTCTGGCGCGCGATGAAGGCAAGGCGGTGTTTGTGCCGCTTGTCTTGCCGGGCGAGCAGGCGCGGGTGCGGCTGATCGAAGACAAGCGCGGGTATGCCAAGGCCGAAGTGGAGGAGATGGTTGCGGCTGCGCCGCAGCGCGTGGCGCCCGGATGCCGGCACTTTGGGTTTTGCGGCGGATGCCACTATCAACACGCGGACTACACGACCCAACTCACGCTGAAGCAGGCAGTGTTGCGGGAGACATTGGAGCGCGGCGGCGTGGCCGTGCCGGGGCAGATCGATGTTCTTGCTGCAGAGCCGTGGGGTTACCGCAATCGCATCCGGCTGGCGTTCGATGCGCAGGGAAATGTTGGCTATCGCGGACGGCGTTCGCATGCTGTGGTGCCGATCGGCGAGTGCCCCATTGCCGCGCCGTTGCTGGTAGAGGCGGCGCTGGCGGGAGCCGGGGTCCTGCGGCAATTTTCACCGGAGCTCCGGCCCGTGGAGATGGCGCTGTTCTGCAATGCGGATGAAACAGCGCTGTTGCTGACGGTTTTCGTCGCGGCATCAACGAAGGTGCGTTTTGATGAATTCGCGAGCGCGCTGCGGGAGCGGATTCCCGCACTGTTGGGAGCCGAGCTGGTGCTGGATGGCGGAACAGACCGGCCGCCGCGCACCCTGGCGGCGTGGGGTGCGGCTTCGCTCACGTATCGGGCTGCGGGATTCGATTACCGGGTGGACCACGGCGCGTTTTTCCAGGTGAATCGCTGGCTTGTGGATGCGCTGGCGGAGCGGGCGACCGCCGGCCAGGCCGGCGAGTTGGCGTGGGATTTGTTCGCAGGGGTGGGGCTGTTTGCGCACCGGCTGGCGGCTGGCTTCCAGCGCGTGGTAGCCGTTGAATCCGCGCCCGCGGCCACCGATGCGCTGGCGGCCAATCTCCATGGGACCGCGGGCGTTGCCGAGCGCGCATCGACGCTTGATTTTCTACGTCGCGCCAGCAAGGGCGATCGGCCCGATCTGATAGTTGTGGATCCGCCCCGCACCGGTCTGGGTGCGGAGATTACCGCATCGCTTGCCGCCATCGCAGCGCCCGCGCTGACCTATGTGTCGTGCGATCCGGCCACTCTCGCGCGCGACTTGAAAGCGCTGATAGCCAGCGGCTATGCGATCGAATCGATTACTCTGGCGGATCTATTTCCGCAGACATTTCACCTGGAGACAGTGGCCCGGATGCGGCTTGCCTGATAGGCTCTAGTGCCATAGATCCTTTCACTCGTCAGGCGTAATGAAAGCTGATTCCGCCACTACCGGCCTTACTGCGGGCATACGAGCCTCCGCGGGCCTCAGTGTCGTTCCGTTGTTCCATGCCGCATGGCTTTTTGGGTTGGGGATTGTAGCCGCGCGCCTGCTTTGGCTGCGGCCGAGCTGGGTGCTGATTGCGCTGGCGATCCTGGTTTTGTTGTGCGCCGCCGCGGCACTCCGCTCGCCGGGCGTGGCGTGGCTGCCCGTTGCGCTGTTATGGTGCCTGCTGGGCGCGTGGTGCGCGGAGATGGAGCCTCAGCCTGCGCCCGCGCCGGCTTTGGCCGCTATGTCTGATGATTTGCAGCGCACCCTGGAAGCGACCATCACCGATGCGGGGCCGGTGCGCGAAGAGGCCGATCAGGATGCGGAGGACGTGTCAAGGCTGGCGCCCGCTCTGCGGCCGACGCAGCGCATCGATGTGCGCGTCTCTTCAATCGAGAAGGTGACCGACGAAGAGGATGCGCTGATTCCTGTTGACGGCGCGGTCCGCCTCACGGTGCGATTGAACCAGACAGGGGAGCGGCCTTTCCAATGCGGCGAGCGCATGCGCGCGACGGGAAGGCTGCTTCCGCCGGCGGTCTATCACGATCCGGGTGCATTCAGCCGCGCCGGCTATTTACTCGACCAGGGCATTACGGCGGCGTCCCGGGTTGAATTTGAAGGCGTCGAACGATTGGGACAAAGCCGGTTCCCGGCCCGCTTGCTGTCCGGGCGCGCATGGCAAGCGGCTGAGGACTGGTTGCATTGCCGATTGAGCGCTGCGCAGCGTGCTTCGAGCGACCGGCTGCTGACCTTGCCGTCCGCGACGCAGAGCCTGCCCGCGCCGCTGCGCATCACCGAAGACGACGCCATCATGCTGGCCGCGATGGTCACGGGGGACCGCACTTTCCTGTCGCACACCTTGCGCGTGGGATTCGAGCGCACCGGTTCGTTCCACATGCTGGTGGTATCGGGGTTTCACCTGGCCATCGTCGCGGGATGCGTCTTCTGGATCGCGAAACGATTACGCGTGCCGCGCGTGCCGGCCACGTTGATCACACTCGGCGCATCGTTTGCCTATGCATTCTTCACGGGATTCGCCACCCCCGTACAGCGCTCGCTGTGGATGGTGTTGCTTTACCTGCTGGGCCGGCTTGTCTATCGCGAACGAAGCCCCCTGAACACCATCGGCTTCGCGGCCTTGTGCCTGCTGGTCGCGAGCCCGCGCAGCCTCTTCGATTCCGGTTTTCAGATGACGCTGCTGGCCGTGGTTTCGATTGGCGGGGTGGCCATGCCCCTGCTGCAATCGACCGTCCACCCATACCTCGACAGCACGCGGCAACTGGATCTGGTCGCTCTCGATGTGAAGCTGCCGCCATTGCAGGCGCAATTCCGCTTTATGCTGCGCATGATTGCCGGGAAGATGGAGCCCGCTTTCAGCCATGTGATCGCGTGGCGCGCGTTTCCCTGGCTGGTGCGGTATCTGCTGCGCCTGTGCGAATTGCTGGTGGTGGCCTGTGTGGTCGAACTTGCGATGACGTTTCCGATGGCCGTGTACTTTCATCGCATCACCATCTTCGCTCTGCCGGTCAATTTGCTCATCCTGCCGCTGCTGCTGGTGCTGATGCCGGCCGCGCTGGTCACGCTTTTGGCGCTGCTGATGTGGCCCGCCGCAGCCCAAGTGCCTGCGGCCATCACGGCTCTGCTGCTGCACTTCGGCGTGTGGCTGGTGCATTTGTTCGGTTCACTGGCGTTGGGCGACTTTCGCATTCCTGCGCCGCTGCTGGGGCAGGCCGCCTTTTTTTGCACCCTGCTGGGCGCGGCCATTGCGCTGGCGCGGGGAGGGAAGTGGCCGCGGCGCGCGGCCTGGGCCGCGCTCACGGCGGCTGCCATCGTTGCGGTGATGCCGCGAGCCATTCAGCATCCGCGCGATGCGCTGATCGTGGAAGCCATCGATGTGGGGCAGGGTGATTCCATTCTGCTCATCTCTCCCGACGGCAAGACACTGTTAGTGGATGGGGGCGGATTCGGCGGCGGTCCGCGCCCGACAGCGCAGGAATTCGACATCGGCGAAGAGGTGGTGTCCGCGGCGTTATGGTCGCGTGGGATCCGGCACCTCGACGTGGTGGCTTTGAGTCATGCCCACTCCGACCACATGGGCGGACTGCCTGCCGTCTTGCGCAATTTTCATCCTGACGAATTGTGGGTAGGGAATAATCCGCGCGGCGACGCTTACGACGCGCTGCTGAATGAAGCGGCGGCTCTTCACGTCAAGGTCCGCTCCCTGCAGGCAGAGGATGCGACGCACCTGGGAAACGTGCAGGTAAGCGTGTTCGCGCCGGCGCCAAATTACCAGCCCGGCAAGACGCCGGCGAATAATGATTCGCTGGTGTTGCGCGCCGCGTATGGCGGGACGTCCGTGCTGCTGGAGGGCGACGCCGAAGCGCCTGTCGAAGAATCCATGCTGGCCGCCTCGGGGCTGGGCAGTACGCTGCTGAAGGTAGGACATCACGGCAGCGTGACTTCGACCCAGCCGGAATTCCTGGCACGCGTGGCGCCGCAATGGGCCGTGATCTCGTGCGGGTTACACAATCGCTATGGCCACCCGCGGCCGGAGGTACTCGCGGAGCTGCAGAACGCCAAAATCCGCACCTACAGCACCGACATCAATGGAGCGATGTGCTTCCGGCTGGATGGAAAAACGGCTGGAGCGGAGGGCTCGTGCGAGAGTGATCGTTAGAAGCGCAGCCTCAAACCGAAGTCGATCTGCCGGGGGCGGAAGAAGTCGGTTGCATTCACGTCGAGCGGCTTTCCGAATTCCGTCTGTCCTGTCTTGAGGCCGGTGAGAAAATTGAGCGTAGGCAGCGTACCGGAGATCCCTCCGCGCGCTATGTAATAGCCCACGGTTTCAAGTTGAGTGACATTCTGGTGGTTGAACAGGTTGAAGCTCTCGGCCATCAGTTCCATCTCCCGCATGTTGCCGAGATTGAATCTTCTGCCCATGCGCAGGTCGGCCTTCCATGTGAGCGGGTAGCGATACGTGTTGCGGCCCACGCCGTAAACGCGATTGTCGCCTCCGTAGCCGTTCATGCTGGGGCCCAGCCCCACGATGGCCGCGCCGGAAGTTTTAAACTCCTCAGGAATGGAACCGGCGGTGCGCATCGTGTAGGGAAGGCCGCTGTGGAACTGCCCTGTGCCGGAAGCGAACCACCCGTTGGCGAGTCGCCCTTCGAGATTCTTCAGCTTCCAGGGCGCCTGCCAGATAACCATGGCAGACCCCGAGTGCCGCACATCGAGATTGCTGGTGCCGTATTCCTGGCTGAAATTGACGGGATCGAGCAGCTCGCTGCCGGTCACCGAGGTGGACTCGTTGGGATTCCAGTCCATGGCGTGCGCATAGGTGTAGCGCGTGTGGAAGCTGAGACCTCGGCGGCCGAATCGGGAGACGCGCAGCATGGCTGCTTCGTAGGTGGAGTTGGCGCGGCTCATGAGCTCCGTGACCTGCTGGTAGTCCGGATTCAGACGCCCGCCCGAAGCAGACGCCGCGCCGAACGCCGGCCACGAAGCATAAAAAGGCACCGTGATCTGTCCCGGTTTCAAGGGGCCTTTGCCGGTGCTGTCGATGACGCCATAGGTGATGGTGCCCGGATTCACCGCGGGATCGAGATTGGTGTCGACGGTGACAGGAAGCCGCCGCCCCAGGCTGACGATCGCGCTGGCCGCGATCTGCAGGTGTCCGGGAAGATTCTCCTCGACGGTCAATTCGGACTGGTGAATCTCGGGATTGTGAAACGCCGGCGCAAATTCAACCGCCCCCGGCTTGACCGCCGTTGCTGGTTCCCCGGCCAGAACATACGGAAAGGGTGGAGCGCCGCCGGCAACCAGGTTGTCCGTGGGGCGCAGGAAAAAGTTCAAATCGCCCTTGAGCGAGCCGGTCTGGGTGAGCGCCGTTTCAAGCACCGAATTCTGAGTGCGGCCGAAGTACATGCCGTAACCAAAGCGCACGACCGGCCAACGTCCCTCGCCGCCTCCCCACGCGAGGCTGGCGCGCGGTCCCCATTCGTGGCCGGGAGTGGGCGTTTTTTGAGTGAGCGGCAGTGCGGGATTGTCGACCAGCGCGATAGGCGGCGGCAGGAACTCCCTCTCCCACCGCAGGCCCGCCGACACCACAAGGCGCTTGCCGGGCTGCCACTGGGTGGTGATGAAGCCGGCCATGTCGTTGGTGCTCAGATGCCAGTCGGTGGGTCCCAGGGTCTGCGAGTAATAGGAGTAACAGGGAAGGTATCCGAGCCCATGCAACTGGCCGGTCGCGTCCCGCCAGGCTCTGCCCCGCTGATCGCAATTGTGTTGGTTCATCGGGTCAAGAGCGTCGGACAGTCCGAATTTTGCAAACACCAGGGCATCGGAAGCAAAGTTCTCAACATTGGAGTAGTAGTACGTGCCGGTGTGATTGCGGACCATGCCGGTGGCGTCGGCGTTGTGGCGCCAGTCCAGGCCGGATTTCAGCATCAGGCTGCCATGGACCCATTCCAGGCTCTGCTGTAGTTGATACAGATGCTCGTCGGGATAGCTGCCCGCGCCAAATCGCGATGGGTTGCCGATGGTGAATCCATAGCGGGAGTCGACCACCATCTGCGGCAATTGTCTCCAGGCGCTCACGTTGAGCGTCTGCTCGAAAGCAGACGGCGTCTCCGCCGCCTCCGCAAGAATATGCCGACCCATGGAGCCTTGCGTCACAGCCAGCAGATTGGGGGTGAGAAATGCTTCCCACCGGCCGAGCAGCCAGGTTTCGCTGGCGCGGCTGGCCCCGAAGCTGTGGTTTCCGTAAGCTTCGGACACGCGGGTCAGACCGCCCCCCGGCGAGTTCCACCGTGCGCCCGTGCCTTCCAGTGTGAAGCGGTGACGTTCCGCTGCCTGCCAGTCGAGCCGGGCGAAGCCCACCCATTGATTGGCGGTCCGGGGCGCGGGGCCCATCAAGCTTCCCAGTTTTTCCAGCATCCCGGAGTACGCGGCCAGACCCTCCGCCACCGGGTTGACGCTGCTGAGCCGAAGACGCGCGCTCAGTGCCTGCATTTCGTCGTTGGCGGGCTGGGCAAAGAAGTTGTCAGGGTGCTTGACCGTGGCGACGCCGGGATCATTTCGGGAGGAGCCATCGAAGGCGCCAAACCAGAAAAGACGCTCGCGGCGCACCCGGCCGCCCAGGCCGAAGCCCCAGGTGTCGTTGCGGTCCCGAGCCGTGTATGGGCTGGCCGTGAAAACAGGCGCGGTGACAAGCGTAGCCGGCGCGGTTTCCCTGACCCACTGCGTGAATGGGTTTTGAGCGCCCCAGAGATTCTGGCGGTCGAAGATGAAGGCCTGCCCGTGCAGTCCGGTGGCGCCGCTGCGGGTTTGAATCGCCGCGCGGCCCTCGCTCGAACTGCCGGATACCTCACCGTTCTTCTCGTAGGTACGTACCTCGGCGATGGCCGCTTCGCTGGCGCCGGGCCCCATCAGCGACGATCCGCGCATCCGGCCGCCCGCGCGCCCGCCGAAGGCAAGTCGAGTGCTGGCGCCGTCGACAGAGCGCGACGCCGGGGCCCTTTCGTCGCTGGCGGTGGATTCGTCCGCCCTCTCTGCCGTTCTGCTTCGCGCGGCAGGGTCGTCGAGAACAAAGTTTTCCCAATGCCGCGAAGCCAGCGGGAGCGCCTGCAATTGATCCCCGGTCAGAATGGTTGCGCCGCGGGAAGGCTCGGAACCGAGTGCGTTCGCCACGGCCATGACCTGCAACGGGACCGGCGACTTCACTTGGAGCGCCGCCTGCACAGCGCCCGCAGCCACAACCGCCAGTGCGTTTCCGGTGAGAGCGCTGGACCGGGCCGCAATCCGCACCGGCGCCGCGAGTATCGCGGCTTCTACGCCACGGATCGGAGCCGCCGAGGGCTCAGCGCGAGCGGCCAGTTGGATTTCTCCCGTCGCCGGCGGGCTTGCCGGCAACGAAGCCTGGGCGCTCACTCCTTCCACTTTGGCCACGGGCGCCACCAGCATTGCCGGCGTAGGAACCGTGTTGTCCATGGACCGCCCGAGGGCCGCGACTTGCACCTGGAAAACTTCCATCGAGCGGAGAGGCAACGAGCCATCCAGTTCTTGTATGACCAGGGAAGGCTCTTCTGCTTGCCTTCTGATTAGCCTGGGCAAGTTTGTTACAGGCGAGTCGGCAAACATCTCCGTTTTCGCCGTTGCCGTCGTGTCTTCCGTTTTGGCGAAGCTTCTCTCCTGCGAAGCCGCTGCAACGGCCTGTTGCGGCTGCTTATCCATCGCCAGCGCGGCCTGCACGCGCGCCTCGTGCCCGGCTGCGATGTCAATCGCCTGCACCTGCCCCGATCCCAGCCCTGCGCTCTCCGCTTTCAGACTGTACCGGCCAGGGGCAAGGTCGTCGAAGCGGTAGGTTCCGTTTCTCTGCGTGACTGCCCGCAATTCCGCGCCTGTCTGCGCATTGCGCAAAGTAACTGTCGCGCCCGTCAACGGCCGGGAGTAGAGGTCGGTAAGGCGTCCCGCCAGGGAGCCGTTCTGAGGGGACTGCGCCAGGGCCGCCCATGCCGCCAGCAGGGCGACACCAGCCAGGGCCCGGATCGCGTTCGAGAACAGGGCTCTGCCACGTCTCCGGTCCGTCGGTCGAATTGCCTGCCCCGGGCGACCCCTGAAACCCCGCACCGCCACACCTTCTTCCGGCCGCCCGCGGGCGGTTTGAGAATGGGTGCGTCCGAGAAGGCCGGAAACCCAATGAGTTAGCCCACGGCTTCTCCTTGAGGAGAAGACCCAAAAGCGAACGCCCCATTGACCCCCGGGAGAAGTAACAGCGATTTTAGTCCCGATTTGGTAAACCGCAAAGTAGTGCCCGTCACGTATGGGGGCCGCACGACCTGCCGCGCGCGTTACCGCGGGGCTCCGCGAATCTGAGACGCGCCATCCTGCGCCTCCGCCCGTGGCCCGTGGACCGCGCAGCGATGGCGTGCCCTGGTCGCCTCACGTCGTCCGCTTCACTCCCTGGCGCGTCGCCCGTGACCTGCGGCCTGGTTGCCCGCCGCAATCGGGCGCGGGACACCGCATCGCAGCTCGACTCCATCCTCCCTTCGGTCGTCGCGCTCGCGGCTTCCCGCTTCCCGGTCGCGCGGTCCACCGCCGCCGTTCCTTCGCTACGCTCCGTAACAGCGCTCCATTCGTTGCGCCCGGCTTTCCCCGGCGCATCGCAGCGCTGAGGGCGTAGCGGTGAAGCGATTCTCCCTGCGCCCCATCCGGGTCTCCGAAAATCGCATGGGTCCACAAATCTGTTGGATACGGCAAATCCCCGGCATTTACGCAGGTCCGCCCCATTCTCCTCGACTTTCGGTAAACTGAGAAGACGGCTGTTTCGACTTGGAACTCACTGTGAGCCGCTGGATGTGATTTACCGATGTTTATTGATGAAGCAAGAATTCGAGTGAAAGCCGGCGATGGCGGCAATGGCTGCATGGCCTTCCGGCGCGAGAAGTTCGTTCCCCGCGGAGGTCCTTCAGGCGGCGATGGCGGCCGCGGTGGCGACGTCATCATGGAGTCGTCGCAGCGCCACAATACCCTGATCCATTTCCGCTATAACCCGGAACACAAGGGGCAGCGCGGCGAGCACGGCATGGGATCCAACTGCTCCGGCTCCGACGGGCGCTCCGTTGTGCTGCAAGTACCTGTCGGCACATCGCTTTACGACCAGGAGACCGGGGAACTGGTTCACGACTTCTCCGCCCCCGACGAACGCGTGGTGGTCGCCAAAGGCGGCCGCGGCGGCCGCGGCAATCAGCACTTCGCCACCAGCACCCACCAGGCGCCCCGCGAGCACGAACTGGGCCGCGCCGGCGAGGAGCGCCTTTACCGGCTGGAACTCAAATTGCTGGCCGACGTTGGGCTCGTGGGCTATCCGAATGCCGGCAAGTCCACCCTGATCTCGCGCATTTCCGCGGCCAAGCCCAAGATCGCCGACTATCCCTTTACAACCCTCGAGCCCAACCTGGGCGTGGTGACAGTGGGCGAGGAGCCGAACGAGGAATCCTTTGTGGTGGCCGACGTGCCCGGGCTCATCGAGGGCGCGCACCTTGGTTCGGGGTTGGGCGTTCAGTTTCTGCGCCACATCGAGCGCACCCGTGTGCTGGTGCATCTGGTCGACGTGTCGGATGCCTCCGGCCGTCCCGATCCGGTGGAGGACTTCAAGATCATCAACAAGGAATTAGCCAGCTTCGGCCACGGACTGGACGAGAAGACGATGATCGTAGCCGCCACCAAGATCGACTCCGCCAATCCGGACAAGCTGAAGAAGCTGTCCGCGCACGCCAAGCGCCGCAAGCTGGAGTTTCACGCCATCTCCGCGGTCACCGGGCAAGGTATCGATGAACTGAAATGGGCGCTGGCCAAGCGCCTGCGGGAAGAGCCCGTTATGGCGCCCATCGAAACCGGGGAGTTGTAGCCGCCGATTACTAAACCATCGCCCGCTCTTTCACTGCCAGGTACTGATTCAGCACCGACGAAGTCAGTGCTTCAGGATTGAGGTCCAGTGTGAGAGCGCCCTGATCGTGCAGCCGGGCCAGCAGCAACTCGCGCCGCCCTGCCATCTCCTGGGCGGCCGCCGAGCGGAACATCTGCTCCACGTTTTTGGGCCGGGCTTTGGCGATCACATCCACCTCGGGCTGGGCCATGGCCACGAAGAGAAGTACGTGGCGGCGCAGCAGTTGCACCGCTCCGTCAATCACCTCCGGCCGCATGGCCGTTTCCGCCAGGTCAGTGACCCACAGAATCAAAGACCTCCGCGGCTGCAGGCGGTTGAGCACGGCGGTCGCGCGCAGATGGTCGGCCTCGCTCATCTCGGCGCGCACCTGCGCCAGCAGCTCGATCAATTGCCGCAGGTGGGCCGACCCGCGTCCCGGCAAAAGCCGCTGCTGGATGCCCTGCCCATACGCCAGCAAGCCCACGCGGTCGCCGGAGTAGAGTGCCAACTGGGCCAGCGCCACGGCGGTGGAGCAGGCGTGGTCGAGCTTGGAATGGACAGGCGTCGGGGAATTTTTGGGCAGCGAGCCGGATCGGGGCGTTGCCACCGTGGCCACGCGCGAGCGCATCAGCCGCCCGCAATCCAGCACGATCCACACCGGCTGGCTGCGTTCCGTCTGGTATTGCCGGGTGATGAGGTTGGCACGCCGCGCCGTGGCCGTCCAGCAGATATCGCGCAGATCGTCGCCCTCCCGGTACTCGCGCAGGCTTTCGAAATCGCGGCCCAGCCCCCGCTGCCGGGCCTGTCGCAATTGCAGGTCGATCTGGCGGCTGCGCGCCAAAAAGATCTGCTGCTCCTCGGTGGTACGCAGAGCCGGGTACACCCGAACGGTTTGGTTCAGCGGCGCTCGGGCCCAGAAC
Organism: Occallatibacter sp.; assembly: GCA_036488735.1. Taxonomy (GTDB): domain Bacteria; phylum Acidobacteriota; class Terriglobia; order Terriglobales; family Acidobacteriaceae; genus Telmatobacter. The sequence goes on along the minus strand of DASXHC010000028.1, from coordinate 11,450 downwards.
TCGGTCAGCCCCAGCGGGGAGCGATAACGGACGAAGAGCCAGCCGGTTGCGCAGTCCCCGCGCTCCTGCGGCTCGACCCGATAACGCAGTCGCGCCGCGACTCTCGGAAAAGCTGTGAGCCGATGTTCGGCCGGCTCGGCCGCCAGGGCCGCGGGCAGATCGTCCAGCAGCCGGCAATCCACGATCACGCGGCTGTTGTTTTCGATGCTCAGCTCGATCTCGGTTTCGCCGTCCAGCGCCGGGGTGTTCGACCAGGCACGCGCCGCCGTCAGTTCCGAAGCGCGCGGAAGCCGCCGGCCGTCGAGAAGCGCAGCCAGCAACACCAACCCATCCCAGACCAGCATCGCATAGCTCAGCCGGCTCTCCCAGAATCCCGGGATTAGCAGCAGAAAGCCCGCCGCCAACAAGCCGATGGCGCGGGACGTTAGCCCGAAATTCCACCGCCGCCGCGGCTCGCACGCTGCCCTCACCGGCGCGGGATGGAGCGAGGTCGCAATCATTGCCGCGGCACCGGCACCCCCGCGATCACGTCCGCCAGCGCGCGGTCGGCGTCGAACCCTTCCAACTCCGCTTCGGGCTTCAGCATGACGCGATGGCGCAGCACCGGCTGCACGGCGCGCTTGACATCGTCGGGAACCAGGTAGTCGCGGCCGTCGAAGGCGGCAGCGGCCTGGGCCACCAGCATCACGCTCAGCGCCGCGCGCGGACTCGCTCCCAGTAACAGAGTCGGCCACTCGCGGGTACGGCGGGCAAGCGCCAATATGTAGCCGTACAACTCCGGCTCGATGCGGATGGCGCGCACTTCCGCGCGCGCGGCTGCCAGCAGCCCCGGGGGAATGGGCGCGATGGAAGCATCTTCCAGGATTCCCGCCCCCGAACCGGCATGGTGGCGCTCCAGGATCTGCCGCTCTTCCGCTTCCGACGGATAGGCCACGCGAATTTTGAGCAGAAAGCGGTCCAGCTGCGCTTCGGGCAAAGGGTAAGTCCCTTCGAAATCCACGGGGTTTTGCGTGGCAAACACCGTGAACCACGGCGGCAGCTCGCGACGCTCGCCATCGCTGGTCACCTGGCGCTCTTCCATGCACTCCAGCAGCGCGGCCTGGGTCCGCGGGGGCATGCGGTTGATCTCATCCACCAGCAGCAGGTCCGTGAACACCGGCCCGGCATGAAAGCTGAACGTGTCCGTGCCGGGGCGCAGAATCGACGTGCCCAGAATGTCGGCAGGCATCAGGTCGGGCGTTGCCTGCACCCGCTGAAAGCCCAGCCCCAGCAAGCGTCCCAGCGCCTTCACCATCAGTGTTTTTGCAATGCCCGGCACGCCCTCCAGCAACGCGTGCCCCTGGCAGAGAACCGCGATCAGCACTTCCTCGATCACCGCGCGTTGCCCCGAAATCACGCGGCCCAGCTCGGTGCGTGCGTGGTCGATCAACTGGCTCGTGGCGCGCAGTGATCCGGCGGAAGTCCCGGTTAATTCCGTGTTCGTGCTTTGGCTTGATTCCTGGCTCATGAAGCCCTTTCCTGGCTGACTTGAGTATGACTTGTCGGCGCGCTGCCGTTCGGCGCCCGGGTTTCCGGCCGTGCGCCGGCATCGAGTTGCGCCTGGTGATGGTCCAGCAACTGCACCACGCGGAGAGCCTCGCGCGGAGTGATCGCTTCCTCCGCCGCCGCTTCTTCGCACGCCGCCAGATCGGCTCCCAGCCCCGGGTCCGTCCCTGGAAATCGCCGCTGAATGGCCGCTGCCAGTTCGGCTGCGCCCATGCGCTGGCCCTTCAATCCGCAAAGCTTCAACGCGTGACGCCGGAAACGCTCCCACGCGATCGACACGGCGGTGGATGCGGCCCCCGCGTTCCGATAAAGCGAGCCCAGCGCTTCAATAAATTCGATGGGTGTCGCCCGCACCGGCGGCGGCAGTTCGCGCACCGGCCCGCTGCGCCGGCTGAAGCTGAGCAGCACCAGCACCGCCAGAGCCAGAAGGCCGTAGCGCAACAGGTTCAATGCGGGTCCGCTGGCATAACTCCAGTCTGAGCGAACCTCCCCGTGCAGCGATTCATCCCAATAGAAGTGGTGCCCATCGCGCGGCCCCAGCGAGTTCAAAAACAAATCAAGGTTCCGCGCCCGCGCCAGCGAGCCGTTCTCCAGTGGCGTCGCGCTCGCCCACCACACCACGTGCCCCTTGCCCCAGTCGTACTCCACCACCGCCGGCTGCGCGGCGCAGCTGTATTGCACGCGATCCGACGGCTTGCCCACCTGCCATGTCGCTTCCGGCGTCATCCACACTTCGCCCGAGCCGGCCAGCGCATCCAGTCCCTCCGGCTCCAGCTTGCACGCCGCAAAGGTGAAATAACTCGGCGGATTGCTCGACTCCCCGGGCAGAATGTAGCCGCCCCAGAATCCCGTGGACAGCACCCGTCCGCCCTTCTCCAGAATCTCGCGCACTGCCGTGATGTCCTCGTTCTCGCGCGTGAATGGCTGCGCAAAGATCACCACTGTCCCCGGGCCGGCCGTCGCCGCCAGTTCGCTCAAAGGCCGCTCCCACCGCTCCAGCGCATAGCCCCCGCGCAGCAGCGTTTCATACGCAGCCATCGCCCCATGTTGCCCCGACAGATACGTCGACGGAATGCGGTTGTCATTATTGTCACTGTCGGGCAGCAGAAAACCCGTCAACACCGCCAGACCAATCGCGGCAGCCAGGCACCACACCATCAGGCGCCGATCCTTGCTGTCGAGCGAAGAGAGAAATTTCATCGCGCCGGTCCCTCCTCCGCCGAACGGAATTCCGGTGTCCCCCCCGAAGTCAGCCCAGCCGCCAATTCTTCGGCGCGCCGATAATCGATCTCCTCCGCCCGCCGGCCGCCATACCATGTCCGTTCGAAACTGGTCGTCAACGAGGCCAGCCCGGGCTTGCGCGGATCGTCCGCTGCCACCAGCGCCAGGTATTCCCGCGGCGTCCGCGCCCGGTCCGCCGGCCATAACCGCTTCGATTCCAGCCGCGAGATCGAGGCCCAGTACACAAAATGAATAGCCTCGCGCCACGATCCGGCCGCCGCCGCGTTGCGCGCATCCGCCAGCCACAGTTGCCAGTCGCGCGCCGAGGCCGCACCCGCCGCCGGCGCCTCCCGCAACGGAACAAGCCGCACCCGCCAGCGCCGTTCCATCTGCAGCAGCGCCCACGCCAGGGCGATGCCGATCATCAAGAAAAATCCCCACACCAGCGCCCGCCCCAGCCACGCCGACCGCGCGCGAATCTTGCCGAAATTCTCAAAAAAGCGGTTCAGCCAGCTGCCGATTCGCTCCAGGTAGGTATCCTTTTCGGTGGGTTGTTGCAGGTTGCGAAATTCGCGCCCCGCCAGCACCTGTTTCATCACCGCGCGCTCCGGCGCATGATCCGGCGCAGTGGCCGTCGCGGCGCCCGCCTCGCCCAGGTCGCGGGCCAGCCGCGTCTCTGCATCCGCCAGCAGCTGCGAAGTGGTGCGTGGGGCCGGGCGTGCCACCTCCCGGTGCTGCGTCGCCGGCTTGCGGCTGCCGGGAGCCTCTTGGGCTGCATCCGGCTCTTCCGCGTGCGAGAACAGAATGCGCAGCCAGCCGTAGCGCACCAGCCGCCGTTCCGCATCCTTCGCGCCGCTCACGGGAACCCGATCGTCCGGACCTACCAGAGTCGGATCGCAGGTCTTCAGGTCGCGGGCCTTGGCGCAGGCCTGTGTCAGCCCCTCAAGAACCACCAGGTGTTTGCGATATTCGTCGACAGTGGCGTCATGCCAGCGCACCGCGGGCGGCGCCGCGTCCGCCTTCCCGGCTTGCGCATCCGCCCGCCAGGCGCCCATCCCGGCCGGAATGCATACCGCCATCGCCGCCATCCAAACTGCAGCGCTGTGGGACGCACGCACCATCATGCCAGCCGCCCCTCCGCTTCAGGAACTGCGGTCGACACATCGACGATTGCAGCGGTTGCGTGCCCACTCGGACCGGCGGGATTCCTCATCAGCGATCTCGTACCCCTCGTGCCGTATCCGCTGATCATAGTAGATGTGTCTTCGAAGCAGTCTTCAACCCCAATCCTGGTACCGCTCGCTCAGTACCCCGTCGGCCCGCCAGGCGCCACGCCCTCCATCCGCAGCCGCTGATCGTGGTACAACACCGCGAACGCAATCACGTAACTCGCCGCGATCGCCGCGATCCAGAAGAACATCATGGCGACCCCCAACAACACCGCCAGCGCAATCCCCGCATAGCTCCACGGCGGCGCGAACTGAATGTGCATCGCCATCGTCGCCACCGCCCCGATGCCCACCACTAGGGCGCACACCGCTTCGAACAGCAGGAAAGCCAGGTAGCCTGCGGCATAGACCACCACCAGCACCAGGAAAATGCGCCCCATCGCTTTCCGTGTCAGTTCGAAACTCCGCTGCAGCGCGGCATACGCAGTCCGTCCCTCCACTACGCACGCTGAGGGCGCCAGCGCCAGGCGCAGCCCCATCAGCACCGCGTACACCATCGACCCCAGGTAGAGCAGAATAATCAGCGGCACCAGCAGAAACAGCGCCCCGGCATGGGAGTCCGACGCCGCGCCATGGGAGATGAAAACTGCCGACACGCCCCCGATGATCGCGAAACAGGCCGCCGTCGGCAGCATGATCACCAGGCTGCGCAGAATCATCAGCCACAGGAAACGTCCTGCATTGCGCCACGCCACGCGATATGCCGCGCCGGATGTGACCGCCGCCCCCTGGTTGACCTGCAAGGCCGCATGGGTGGCTGCCGCTTCAAACACCGCGTAGATCAGCAGAAAAAGCGCGATGCCCACCAGCATCGAGGGAAACACCATCCAGATCACCTTGTGCTCATCCAGCGCGTGCGGTGGTTGCACGAAAGCCCCGGCAGCAAACAGCACTGTCGCAAGCAGCGCATAAAGAGCGCACAACGCCGCCGCCGGAACGCTGCCTATCTCGACAAATAGCCGCAGGTGGCCGCGCAAAAGCTGGAAGATGCGATCCAGAATCTGTCCCATGCTCAACGGACGGGCGGACTCAGGAAGAGGAGGTACAAGAGGAGTGGCCTGGCTCATGCCGTTTCTCCTGAAGCGGGTTGCAGCGTTTCCGTCCCTGCCGGCGGATTCGCTGCGGTTGTGCTGCGTGGTTCATCTAGTTCCACAAGACTGGCCGGGGCTGCCATGATCTCGGCGGCAAATTGCGCCGCCCTCGCTTCCCCGCCGGCGGATACGCCCGTGGCCAAAGCTGGTGACTTCAATGCAGCCGGCAGCCATGGCTCCGCCTTGATCTCCGCCGCCTCCGTCATACCGGCCCGGCGCATCATCCACTCGATATCGAATGCTTCCTTGCGAATCCGCTGGTCGTAATAGAACAACACGATCGCGATCGCATGGATCGGTTTGGTCAGCGCCTGCCCCGCAAACGACGACCCGTAAAACGTGAAAAGAACAATCATTCCCATCGTCTGCGAGTGCTGCGGGCTGGTCATGCCGGGTATCAGGCTGACCACGATCAGGACTGGAACCGTAAACAGCATCGACAGCATCCACCCCAGCACCGCTCCCAGCAGGTAGAGGACCAGGATGCGCCCCCGCGTGTCTTTGCTTAGGAACACGGAGCGCTTCAAGGCAGCCCAGGCGCCCACTCCTTCTACCACGCTGGCCGGGAAAGCCAGGCAGAGCCGCACCAGCATCCACAGCGTGTACGAGCCCAACACCGCCAGCACCAGCACCAGCACCATGGACAGCACCATGCTGGTTCCCTCGCCGCCCGCCTGCTTGGCCAGGCTCCCAAGTACCGCCAGCACCACGATCAGCACCGACCAGGCCGCCAGCGGAACAATAATCAAAAACAGCGTCTGCAGAAAGAACAACCATAAATACTGCCAGCCGCGTTTCCACGCCGCCTTGTACGCGCCGCGAATGGTGGTCCGCTCCCCGAAGTATTCCAGCGACGCGGCATAGCTCAGGGCAGCCGAACCCAGCCCGGTTGCGGCGGCGCACAACGGTAGAACGATCAGCGCTCCCGCGACCAGAAAAATGATGGAAAGTACTCCCGCCATCACCGGATTGGCGGCCCCGGCTCCCGAGCCCATCCACGCGACAAACAGGAACGCTCCCGCCGCACAAGCCAGAAGGACCCCTGCCGGCACCACCGCGATTCCAAAAAATACCAGGAAGCGGGAGCGGTAGTGGTGCGCCGTCCGGTCCAGGATCTCGCCTAACGTCGATGGGCGCGGAGCTTCCATCATGTCTCCCGCTCCTGCCGCGGCGCATCTGGTACGGGCAGTGCCGGGACCGCCGGTTCCGTGGGCCCGCCGGAACCGACATCCTCTCCGGTCTTCGCCCCCCCCTCTCCCCCGGGCAATGAAGTGAGAGCGGGGTCGAATTCGCCCGCCGCGGGCGCGGTCAGTCCCGCCGCTCGCATCATCCGCTCGATGTCGTAGCCTTCCCGTCGTACTCGCTGGTCATAGTAGAAGACGGCGATCCCCGTCGCCCCGATGGGACCGATAAAGGTGTTCGTAAAGAACGCAATCACCTGCGAAATCGCGCTCACCCACGGCGCAACCTGGCCATGATTCTTGAAGATGACAATGAAAAAGAAGGACTGCGTGATACTCACCAGCCCCAGCTTGATCACCCCCACCAGCAGGAAAAGAACGAAGATGCGCCCCCGCGCTCCTTTGCTTAACTCGATGCCGCGCCGAATCGCCTTGCGCGCCGTCAGGTCTTCCAACACGCACGATGGCAGCGCCAGCGCGTATCGCAGGCTCATCAACACTCCGTACACAAACCCCACCAGTGCCACCAGCGCAAACACCAGCGAGACCAAACCAAACATCAACACCGCCTGCTGATCGGCCGTGGCGTTGGGATGGGAAAGGATCCCCTTGGGCCGGACATAGCGAAAGACATAAAAGAAATAGGCCCCGTAAAAAACTCCCAGGGGCAGCCACGCCAGGAGGGCGGTGATGGTCATCAGCCACAGGTAACGCCCGAAGCGGGGCAGGGTACTGGCATAGGCGCTCCGGATCGTCGCCGCCTCCCCCAGGTGGACCCACCCCACTGCGCGGTTGATCGCCGCCACCGCGGCCCCCAGTAGCAGCACCAGCAGGATCCATTCGATCCCCCCGCTGATCACCAGCGGCCAGCTGAACTGGGTGGTCGCTGGGCCGTTGTGCACCAGCACGCCCAACCCGATTTGCCCCAGGTTCAGAACCAGCGCCACTCCCGCATAAATCGAGAAGATCCCCGCGAAAACAAGAAAATTGGAGCGGTAGAGCTGTGCCGTGCGGTCGAGAATCTCCCCCAGGGTGAGTGGACGCAGACTGGATTCCATGCCAGGGTTCCTTGTAGGTCTGAGGTGCGCGCTTGCCGGGATACTAGCACAGCCATAACGCACTCGGCCGCGCCCGCCTTCCTCCCCGCGGACCTCCGGCGCAGATTCCCAGCCCTGCCCATGACCGTGCAAATTTGACGCGCTGTCCAAATTCTTCACGGCGATGCGTAGTTTCTACCCGGTTTTTCCGCCGCCTTCCGCCTAAGCCATTGCTTTTTGATCGCTCGCGTTTGGCAATATAAGTGCAACACACTGGGTGCAATGGAAGAAAGTTGAAGGCGGTCGCGGGACCGACGGAGATAAAGTCATGAGGGAGATGATGAAGCGTTGCCTGTCGTTGGGGTTCTCGCTGACGGTCATCGTCTTCACGGGATTCAGCCGGGCGAACGCTCCTCCCAAGCCCGCGGCCCGTCGGCTCAAAGCACCGGATCCGCATCCGAACCCCTCCCCCACCCCTCCCCCTCTGTCCCACTTCAGCGGCACCGTGGTTCGCGATGGCAGCAGGTTCGCGCTGCGCGATCACGATGGGGCGCTCTTCGCCCTGGATTCGACCGGCAAGGCCTGGCCCTTTGAGGGCGAAGACGTTGAAGTCAAAGGTTATCTGATTGATGCCTCCAAGCTGCTTCACATCTGCTCTATCGAAGCCGTTGAACCCGTCGAAGCCGTCGAGGATCTCCGCGCCGAAGCCGTGTAAGCCCTGCTGGACCCACTGATATCCTCCCCGCTTTCGCCGTAACTCCACGTTGCCTGGGGTGTGGCGAAAGGACCATGCGGAGTCGCCCGGAAAATTACCGCAACCTCACCACTGCGCGCGCGGCTTTCGGAACGCGCTCCAGGTTCGTGGTACGTCGTAGGCAAATCCGACCCTGTATATTCTGTCCAGGCTATTGGCCTCCAAACCGAAACCCGGAGAGACATTCAGCTGGACGCCTTTGTGGAGTTGCCATCCCACCAGTGCAGAAAGGTAGTGGGACGTCTCGTTCAGGCCGAGTGCCGCCGTATCCCCGAGACCACCGTACGCTTCCATGCCCGCTACCAGCGCTTGTGCGCAAAAGACGCAGGGATGGTCAGCCGAAGCGGCCCGCAGTGGGCGCGTCACTCCGACTGCGTAGCCAAACTCCCAGGGTGCGTGCCCCAGATTCTTTTCCGCAGTCAAATTCTCCGCGACATTCCATGCGCCGATATTGGACGAGAGAATCAACTTCAGTTCCCCTTCGTGTTTCCTCTCTCGCCGGGAAATTCCGTTGGGGATCTCCAGATAACTCTGCGTGTCGTGCCCCACTACCTCGAGACAAGTTTTGTCAGCGCCGGAAATATCCTCGAATTCGATGTAGAACACTGGGTTGATGGCATGCTCCCCCTTCAGCGGCCTGAGGCGGTTCTCGAACCGGAAGCCCGTAAAGAGAGTGGACTCTTCGCCGGTGGATTGCTCATCGAGATAGAGGCCGGAGGTCCACCAGTTGCGAACCCCGTACTCCACCTCCGAAGCAATGGCCCCGAACTGATTTTCCTGGTCTGGTCCGGAAATAGCCGCTTTCGACTCGATTTCGATCTGGCCGGTCTCCTGCAGGTCATGGGAGTAGGTGACAAAGTAAGGCCGGTCTTGCGCCCTCGCAAACGCCACGGGAAATGCGAAAAAGGCAATCAGTAATGCCACATGGGTCAAGTTCAATTGTTGCGGTCTGAGGTTGAACAAAACGAATCGCTCCAGGCACGCTTCTTGGCCCATCGGAAAGCGATGGCTACACCACTCTAGCCTGCTTGCCGCCCAGAACATTGACTTTGCGCATAGAGGACGGTTTACTTTTAGACGATTTCGAAATAGCTGCTCTTGCTCATGAATCAAACTGCGTATACCGCCCTGCGGGACCTCAACCCGCACTTACCCGCTGCTCGTTCAGGGCGAAGAACCTGTTAGCCAAGGGAGCCGCCATCATGCCTGACTTTGTACGCATCTGTTCGCAGTCCGAATTGCCCCGCACCGGTGAGGTGCGCGAATTTACCGCCGCGGGGCGCGCCTTCTGTGTGGCCAATTTGAATGGAACCATCAGCGTGCTCGATGGGGTTTGCCCGCACGAGGGAGGGCCGCTGGGAGAGGGAAGCCTCGAAGAGGGCCGCGTGGTGTGCCCCTGGCACTCCTACGCCTTCGATCTGCAAACCGGATTGTCGGAGCAGGATGCAGAATTGAAGGCCGGCGTGCTCCCCGCCACCGTCGAGCAGGGCGAACTGCGCGTGAAGTTATAGCGATAAAAACTGGCTCTCGCCAAAAACAACAAACTTGACGCCCAGAAGCTTGACCCCGCCTCTTCATGGCGACGGGCTTGAGGCCGCATGGTACGCTAGCGCAGGTTCGGTAAGCAGCGCCTTGAGGAAATTGGGATTGAGGCCGGCGCAGCCGAAGCGGCAAGGTGTGGCGTGCCCAGGATTCTTGTCAACTATCGTCGTGACGACAGCGCTCCCTACGCCGGCCGCCTGGCCGATCGGCTCAAGAAACACTTCGGCAGTGATCACGTGTTCGTCGACATCGATAACATCCGGCCGGGGGAGGACTTTGTCCAACGCATCGACCAGTCCATCGCGGCCTGTGATGTGCTTGTCGCCGTCATCGGAAAGTCCTGGCTCACTGCGGCCGACTCCCAGGGACACCGGCGCCTGGATCGAGAGGACGACTTCGTACGGATGGAGATTGCCAAGGCGCTTGAGTGCCATCGGCGTGTGATTCCGGCGCTCGTCGGCGATGCCACGATGCCCGCGGCCACACAGCTACCCCAGGACCTGGTAGCTCTCAGTCGTAAGCAGGCCGTCGAGATCAGCGACAGCAGGTTTCATCAGGACGTGGACAATCTGATCGAAGCGCTCGCCGACTCGCCGGGCTTGTCGCCTCAGCCGAAGCTGATACGTCAACCACTTCGTGAACGGGGCCGTCAAGTCGTCCGGACACTCTTGCGAAAGCGTTGGATTGTCGGTGCCGCGATCGCGATTGCGGCCCTCTTTCTCATCGGCTACTGGTTTTCACGGTCGCGCAACACGCCTTCTGCCCAAAGCACAGCCGCAGAGAGTACTTCGACCACGCCGGGGTCGCTGGCATCGGCAGGCAACGGCGAGCTGTCCGCGCCGGCGATGGATCCACCGCCTGCCGGAAAAACGGGCATCCAGGTGGTATGGAGGGGCAGCACCAGCGTTCCCTGTTATCTCTTCGATGAGACAGGCACCAAGGCGCTCTCACCGGAGTCCGTCGTGTTTGCATGGCAGTGCGCGCGGGACCAGGGCCTCTGGGACGCCGCGCCAGGCAAGTACCAGATAAAGTTCGGAGAAGTGGCCGACACCATGCCGCCCATGCCGATTACCGTTACCAAGGGCCAGGTGGTGCGCGCCGAGCCACCCGTAGGTCAGCTCAGGCTCCACTGGAACGGCAGCAACCGAATTGCCTGGTACCTGCTCGATCAAACAGGCCAGAAGACGCTCTCTCCGGCGTCCGTCGTCTTCGCCTGGGCCTGCGAAGCGGGAGCGGTCTGTACCCGGGATCTCGGTCCCGGCAGCTACCTGCTCAAAGTGGACGCGGCGGGGTACCAGCCGGTCAAAGTGACCATCAAAACGTTCCGCATTACAGACGTCAGCATTCCGTAGAGCTTCGCGTGCCACCGGCAACCGGCGAGAGATTGCAGTTTTCCACATCCCCAGCCCCATCGCAGCCAACCGAGACCGGGGCCAACAAATGTCATCGTGACAAGTTGCCCACGACTCACTCGCCAGCGCGTTTCTTCCGCACCCCCCAATGCCGTGTCATCCTGAACGAAGCGCGTTTCAGCGGAGTCGAAGGAATCTGCTTTTCGCAGTTACTTCCCCATTGGCCACAATACGCCCGGAACCCGGCGGAGGGAGCAGGGGCCTTCAGGCCCCTGAAAGCAATATTTCAGCAGGGGCCTTTAGGCGCGGCCCTCATTTCCCCGCAAAATGAAGAGGCATGGCGTCCCATGGCCCACCCACGGCCGAGCTGAAGGGATACATTGCCGGCGTCAAAGCGAGTCCCCGTCGGACGGGGTTGTCCTCGATATACAAGACACAACGGAGGAACTTCTCTTTGGTCATGATCTGCGTCTCGTTGAAGCTGCGCATCCACACGTC
>DASXHC010000024.1:0-1634 GCA_036488735.1 Occallatibacter sp. | reverse complement strand
CCACGCTCAACGATTGCCCATACCACAGCAGATCGTACATCGTGGCCGTCGCACCCGCCGGAATCGCGCACAGTAGCATCGCTAACGCGAGGCCGAGAATCTCAGCGGCTTTCTTTGCCGGGCGGCAGTCTACATTGAGGTATGTCATGCTAGTGTCCTGTAACGGTTGAATAGAGAGTATAATCGTGTTTGTGAGGAACACGATTAAGCTGAGCACAGTGGAGCACGAAGAACTCACCCAGCGGGCCAACCGCCAGTCCGGACGAGCGGATGAGAGCCGCAGGGCGCGGCTGATCCTGCTGCTGGGTGCAGGTCACACTTGGGCTTCGATTCGCATGAAACTGGATTGTACCGACAGCTTTATCGATCGGTGGGGCAAGCGCTTTGCGGCGGAACGCCTGGCCGGGCTGTTCAGCCGCCACGCCGGGCAGCTGCCGAGCAAGCTCACGCCGGCCCTGGAGGCGCGTATTCTGGGGTGGAGCGTAAAGCGCCAACCCGCTGATGGCTCGACCCATTGGAGCACGCGCAAACTCGCCGCCCGCTTGGGCGTCAGTCACATGATGGTGGCGCGGGTGTGGCGCAAGCATGCCTTGCGGCCACATCGGCTGGAAAGCTACATGGTCTCGAATGATCCGGACTTTGAGACCAAAGCAGCCGATATCATTGGACTGTATCTGCATCCACCGCAGCATGCGGCGGTCTTCTGCGTCGATGAGAAGACGGCGATCCAGGCGCTCGATCGCAAAGACCCCGTGCTGCCGCTTTCGCCGGGACGGGCCGAACGGCACGGCTTTGAATATTACCGCCACGGCACGCTCTCCTTATACGCGGCCTTCAATACTAAGACCGGCGAGGTGCTTGGCAAGACCGCAGCACGCCACACCTCGGCGGAGTTCGTCGCGTTCCTGACCGACCTCGTGGCCAATCAGCCGCGCGGCAAGGAGATTCATGTGATCGCCGACAACCTCTCGGCGCACAAGAGCCAACTGGTTAAAGATTTCCTCGAGGCCCATCGGAAGGTTCAGCTGCACTTCACTCCGACCTACTCGTCGTGGCTCAACCAGGTGGAGCTGTGGTTTTCCAAGATCGAACGTGACGTCATCGCCAGGGGCGTCTTCACTTCGCTTCCGGACCTGAAGCGCAAACTCATGCGTTATATCCGCCATTACAACCAAGCTCCCAAAACCGTAAAGTGGAAGTACTTCGATCCCACCAGACGAATCACTTTCCAATCAGCCGTTACAGGCCACTAGGTTCTACCCGTTGCGCAACGATCAACCCGTGCTCATGGACCAACATCAGTGGTTTGTAGCAGAGGCGCGCCCGTCCTTTTACATGTTGATAGACCGCTTCTGGTTCAACTGGGGAAATCTTCACGCTCGCGGTTGTTTCTCGGCGTGCCCTGCGTTACGCCGCCCGCACTCCGGCGGATAGGGCGGATGGGTTTGTCGCATGGGAGATTCTCCTTCTTACTTTCTCCCAACACCGTCCACGAAAACGGGTCAACTCCAATCAGCGCGCGACGCAGCAAGCCTTTCTCGACGCCCACGAGCACGCCTTCCATTATTTTGGTGGAGTTTTTCGACTTCTCAGATACGACAACCTGAAGAGTGCGGTAAAGCAGATCCTGCGCG